>JAIQFC010000017.1 GCA_020073465.1 Terriglobia bacterium | reverse complement strand
GGCATCTGACTGATCGATCAGCCAGTCGACGAGCCCATTGGGAGGCAACGGCTTGGATAAGAACACCGCCTCAACGCGGGAGCGCAGTGCTCAGCATTTCCTGAGGGTGGGGATTGACCTGGCTGCGCTCGCAGCCCTGGCATACGTCGTTCTGACCGGCGCGCTCCCACGCCCCTTCCCCTTCTCGTCCGGCAGAGCATCCGGATAGCGCAAGCAGATTCCCGCAAATCAGCATTCGCAAAAAACAGGGAAACCAAGAATCGCGCACAAAGACTTGCGCAAGATCACTACACGCCGGAAAAGTTCCGAATGGAGTGCGTTGGAAAAACCTGTTGCGCCGCTACCGTCAGCCGCCTGCCGAAAATTCGTTTCCTGGAGCTGGCGAAGGGATTTGAACCCCTGACCCTCTGATTACAAATCAGATGCTCTACCAACTGAGCTACGCCAGCGAACCTGTGGATCGTCGCGCTGTCGCGCAAACTAATCCCTCTGATCCCTTCCAGATGTCCGGGACAATTAATTAAGTTATCACAAGGGAGTTTAGGGCTGCAACCGTCAGGTATTGAATGGCTTGGGGAGTTGGAATCGGGGCGCGTCCGCCCCTCCGGGACTGCCTCCAGGTCGGTCGGGGGATGCTATCATTTCACCCCTGACCGCATTTCATGCGAATCAAGCGCACTTTCCCCCTGGTGTTGGTGGTCGTCATCGTTGCCGCTGCGGTGACCCTCGCCGTCCAGCTGCGCAAACACGCGCCGCCTGAAGCTGCCCGGCTGCTCCCCGGGGCCGACGCCTTCCTTTACGTGAATCTCAGCTGGGCTCGGAAAATAACTACGGGAGGCTCTCTGCCGGCTGTCTCCCACGATCCCGCTTATGAGCGCTTCATCCAGGAGACTGGCATTGAGTTTGAACGCGATCTGGAGGCGGCGGCCTTCTCGGTCCATTACCCGGCAAGCTGGCCCGGCGGCGGGACCGGAGGCTCGGCGCCGGAGCCTCGCTTCTCCGAAGTCTTCGTGGGGAAGTTTCACGGCGAGAGGCTGACGAAGTATCTGCGGCAGATCGCCAAGTCCGTGGAGAACTACAACTCGGTGGACATCTTCACCATTCCGCTGGAAGACCGGATGTTCCGCGTGGCCGTGCTGAGTGTCGACTCGGTGGCGGCATCGAACCATGACGATCCGGCGGTGATTCGCGGCATTGTGGACCGCTCGCGGCGGCTGGCGTCGCCGTTCGGAGGGCCCGCTCTGCTCAGGCGCTATTACAAGCGGGTGCAGTTTGCCAGTCCGTTGTGGCTTGTGGCGCACATTCAGCCTGCAGCGCCGGAATTCAGCGGATGGAGTGCGATCTTTCCCAAGCCCGCAGATGTCGTGATCTCTGCCAGTTACAATCCTCTGCTTCTTCCGCTGCGACCGGGGTCGATTCATCTTCGCGCCGAAGCCCTGACGGGCAGCCCCGATGACGCTCGCAGCATCGCCGAGAAGCTTAACGTGTTTCTCGCGATGTTTCACGCCGCGGAAGCGGGCAGCCAGGGGAATGACCCGGACGTGAAGGCCGCGTTTGACAGCCTGCAAGTACACCAGGACGGGGACCGGGCTGTGCTGAGCGCGACAATTCCTCCGGGATTTCTGCACAAGGTTTTTTCAGAATCACCGAGCGAGCTGCCCCGGCCCGATGCTGAGACGCCTTCGGCCACGGCTCCAAAGTCGCGGTAGAGGGCGCCCATCGTGGATTTACCTGAAACTAAATGGGGTCGGTCAACGTCTGATCCATAAGCGCCCGGAGCCCTGCAGGTACAATAAAGAGCGAATGTCGAGCCTCCCACTTCCGATTGCCGCGTTCTTCGCCGGCCTGATTTCGTTTCTGTCGCCGTGCGTACTGCCGCTCGTTCCGGGATATATTTCGCTCATTTCCGGGGTAGGCGTGGAGGAATTGAAGTCGCCGCAGGCTCACCTGATGCGGCGCGTGATGGTGAATTCCATCGGGTTCATCCTGGGATTCAGTGTGGTCTTTATCACGCTGGGAGCGATTTCGACTGAAATCGGACAACTGGCGGCCCGCTACAAGCACACACTGTCGATCGTGGCGGGAGTGGTCATTATCGTGTTCGGACTGCACCTGACCGGCATCTTCAAGATCAAAGCACTCTATACCGACGCTCGCCTGCACAGCGTCAAGGGCAGCAGTACACCGGTGGGCGCGTTCGTCATTGGATTCGCATTCGCTTTTGGCTGGACACCCTGCCTGGGGCCGATTTTGACGGCAATCCTCACGCTCGCCAGCGAGCAGGACACTCTGGTGAAGGGCATTGCTCTGCTGGCTGTGTATTCGCTGGGCCTGGCGGTGCCGTTTCTGCTGACATCGCTGCTGATGGAGCGGTTCCTGAAGTTTTACGCGCGCTTCCGTTCCAGGATGCACGCGCTCGAAGTGGCTAGCGGCGGCCTGCTGATCGCGCTGGGAATCCTGCTGGTGATGGGCCGCTTCACTCTGATTTCGAACTGGCTATCGTTTTTGAACCGGTTTGCTTTGTGATTTCGCATTTGATGATGGAGTCTTGATTCATGAAACGCAATCCACTTGCACTGTTTGCAGTCGCGATCGTAGTGGCGGCAATGTTGTTTGTGGGGTTCCGGATGGCCCGCCGGTCCGGCGTGGCCGCGGCTCCTCGCTTAACCCTGGCAACAGCTGCGCCCGATTTTACGCTGGAGTCGCTCGATGGCAAGAAAGTGCGCCTGTCTGATTTGCGCGGGAAGGCAGTGCTGCTGAATTTCTGGGCGACATGGTGCGGCCCCTGCAAGATCGAAATGCCGTGGTTCGTCGACCTCCAGAACCAGTACGGCTCGGAGGGCTTGCAGGTCGTCGGCGTCGCCATGGACGACGCCAGCAAAGAAGATATTGCCAAGTTTGCGAAGGACATGGGGGTCAACTATCCCATCCTGATCGGCAAAGAGGCCGTGGGAGATGCCTACGGCGGCGTTCCGGCTTTGCCCGAGAGTTTCTTCATCGGCCGCGATGGCAAGGTTGTGGACAAGATTATCGGGCTGAAGGGCAAGAGCGAGATTGAGGACGCGATCAAGAAGGCGCTGAGTACACAACAGGCGGCCAGCCAGGCATCCACGCCGGCGCCACGCGAAAACGTGCCTGTTCCGAAGTAACGTAGCAGTCGCACTCTAAGCGTTCTACTATTCCAATCAAGTGAGGCATCCGCGCCGCAGGCTGCTCAGCCTCAGAAGTGACAATAGAGGCTATGGCGCGATGCGCCTAGAATTGGGTCTGCGCTGCTCGCACCGCGGGGAACTGGCGAGCCGGGAGCACATGAACCGCCGGACAATCAGGCTAAGAAATCGTCGAGTTGAGTCACTGTTCGCTTGCCTGCTGGCAATGATTGCCTTCACAGTGACAGCTGTGGGGCAAACCGGCAAGGCGCCATTTACCGTCGTGCCGGGATCGGTCACCGTCGCGCCGGAACCGTCGACGGTGCAAACCGGAAAAGCCCCGTCAGTTTCGATGGCGGCGGTACCTTTGGTTACGGCGCCGCGCACCGGGCAGACCGTGGTGAACCTGAACTTCCGCGTGCCACGTGGTTATCACATCAATTCGAACGCGCCGAAGTCGGAGTTTCTGATTCCCACCGCCCTGAAGATGAACCTGGGCAGCGCCACTGACATCGTGCTGGGCAAGATTGGTTATCCCGAGGGGAAGGATCTGAGTTTCCCGTTCTCTCCGGACGAGAAGCTGAACGTGTATACCGGCGATTTCACGATCGCCTTGACCATCCATCCGCTGCGTTCGGTGGTGCCGGGTAAATATGTGATGCATGGCGTGCTGCGCTATCAGGCATGCGACAACGCGGCGTGCTATCCGCCGAAGACTCTGCCCGTGAACCTTGAATTGAAGGTGGTAAAGGAAAAACCGACCCCGCGTAGGAATCCAGCACAGAGCCCGCACGTGCATAACTAGCGTGCAGCTGCTAGCTCCTAGCGGCTAGCTGGACCGCTCTCACAAACGGTTTTGGGAAGGGCACGGCTTCCAGCCGTGCCGCTAACGTTCACTAAGAATGCGGGCTTTAGCCCCTGAGGGGCCTTGGCTCTCACTCCCCGACCATGACCATTCCTGAGACCAGCTTGGCTCTAACTGTTTTGACTAACTTCAACCGCACACCTAAGATTTCCTTCCTATGAAGCGACTGCTTCCGTGGGTTTTCTCTTTTGCGTGGCTGTGTGCCATCTGTCGCGCACAAACGCCTTCTTCTACGACTCTGCTGATCGAGGATGTCACCGTCATTGACGCGACCGGAGCACCGGCGCGGCCTCATCGCACCGTGGTCGTGCGCGCCGGCCACATCGAGGCGATTCTGCCGACTGAAAGCCAAGCCGCCGCAAAGGACGCACTCCACATCGACGGCAGAGGGAAATTTCTGATCCCCGGACTGTGGGACATGCACGTGCACATGGTGTTCGGGGAATGGTTCCCGCGCGGAAAAGAAGTCACGCTGCCGCTGTTCATTGCTAACGGCGTGACCGGCGTGCGCGACATGGGCGGAGAGTTAGAAGTGCTGCAGCAGTGGCGCAAGGAGATTGCTGCTGGGACTCTGATCGGGCCGCGCATCGTGATGTCCGGACCGATGCTCGATGGGCCGCAACCGCGCTTTCCCAGTTCGATTGCGATCGCTACACCTGAAGATGGGCGCCGCGCGGTGGACGATCTCAAGCGGCGCGGGGCGGACTTCATCAAACTGCAATCTCTCATCCCGCGCGAGGCGGTGTTCGCCATTGCGGAGGAAGCACGCAAGCAGGGCATCCCGTTCGTCGGCCATGTGCCGGATGCGGTGCGCGCGTCGGAGGCTTCGAATGCTGGACAGAAAAGTTTTGAGCATCTGATCGGGATTTTTGAAGGCAGCTCGCCGCTGGAAGATGAGTTTCTGAAAGGCCCGAAGGGGCCGGGGAAATTTCTTTCGACTTACGATCCTGCACGTGCGGCCAAACTGTTTGCACTGCTGGCGAAGAACCAGACGTGGCAGTGTCCCACGCTGGTTTGGGAACGTGGCGGGAATTTGATCGACGAAGCGGACTTCGCTCACGATGCACGCGCCAAGTATGTGCCCGCCTACTGGAAGGACGTGACCTGGAAGCGGTTCACCGACCAGGTTGTTCACGAATTCAACACGGATGATCTCGCGACGCGTAAGCGCTTCGTGGAAAAAGAGCTGGAAGTGGTGAACGCGATGCATCGCGCGGGGATTCCGTTTCTCGCGGGAACGGATACGCCTCCCGGAGTTTACGTTTTCCCCGGCTTCAGCCTGCACGAGGAGTTACAGAGATTCGTGGCCGCGGGCTTCACGCCGATGGAGGCGCTGCAAACCGCGACACTTAATCCGGCAAAATTTCTGGACATGGAAGATCGGCTGGGAACCATCGAAAAAGGAAAGCTGGCCGATCTGGTTCTGCTCGATGCAAATCCTCTGGAAGACATCCGCAACACACAGAAGATTGCGGCGGTGATCGTCAATGGGCGCTATTTGTCACGGGCGGATTTGGACAAGATGCTGGCAGGGGTGGAAACGGCGGCCAAAGCACCTGCCGCTTCAAAGTAAGTGCAGCCGCCCTCGTAGAGACTTAGCTTGCTACGTCTTCCTACCACGAGATACAACGTCAATCCCTTCAATACCGCGCCCGGCTTGAAGGCCCACGGCCCCTGAGTAATCTTGACTGCCAAATTCTCTCAGCCGAAAATTGTGGCAGTCGCTCGACGGGTCGGGCTGAATAAACCTGACTCAGGGTTTCCTTTCTTAGCGGCGTGTTTTCATTGAAGCGGCAAACATGGATGACTACCGGATCGAAATCGCAGCGGCACTTTCCTCGCCGGAAAAACTGCCCAGAGACAAAGTCCTATTGTGGATCCAATCGGTCGACGATTTGGAGACCCTCGCTCAGCTCTACCGAATCACTGGCGAGGGTTACTACCTCATTGAACCGGAGCTCGGTAAAAAGGCGGAGTGCTCGACAGTTCAGCGCTACCTCCTAGAGTGCATTCGACAGGATGTGTCCGACAACGAAAGAATCCAATCTCGGTGGGAAGCTGCTACAACGTTCCATTTCTGGTTGCGTACTCTGCTCGAAATGGGAGACTGCTCCGACGTCATTGACGGAGCTGCGCACGCCATTACAGATCTATTCCTGACGAGTGGACAGGACATCCGAGACGCGGTCGAGCAGGGATTCCTCGAACACGCATTAGAGACCGCAGCGCTGAGGCCCTACTTCGAGCACTGGTCAAAAGATAACCGCCTCAGAGAGACATGGGAGAGAGCTCTCGAATGGGGCAAGGCTCATCCCGATTTCACGTGGGATCTGTTCGTAAAACACAAGCACCGGGGGCATCCGATTTAGCCCTTCCCGCCTTGCTTCTTTTCCACCCTTGCCCAGGTGTCCTTCAGCGCAACCGTGCGGTTGAACAGCGGCTTGTCGGGCTTCGCGTCGGGATCGACACAGAAATATCCCAGGCGCTCGAACTGGTAGCGGGTTCCGGCTGCGGTGTTGACCAGCGAGGGCTCGACCTTCGCGTGTGGGATCACTTCAAGCGAGTTCGGATTGAGATTGTCCAGAGCATCCTTGCCCTCTTCCACCTCGCTGGGGTCTTCCTTGCTGAACAGGTTCTCGTAGATGCGCACCTCGGCGTCGATGGCGTGCACGGCCGAGACCCAGTGGATGGTCGACTTCACCTTGCGGCCGTCGGGGGCGTTGCCTCCGCGCGTGGCGGGATCGTAGGTGCAGTGCACTTCGACCACTTCGCCCTTGTCGTTCTTCACCACGCTCTTGCAGGTGATGAAGTAGCCGTAACGCAAGCGCACCTCGCGTCCCGGAGAGAGGCGGAAATACTTCGGCGGAGGCACCTCGCGGAAGTCGTCCTGCTCGATGTAGAGCTCGCGTGAAAATGGGACTTTGCGCACGCCTGCGGCGGGATCTTCGGGATTGTTCACCGCGTCCACTTCTTCGGATTGATTCTCCGGATAGTTGTCGATCACCACTTTCAGCGGGCGCAGCACGGCCATCACGCGCGGGGCGCGTTTGTTCAGATCTTCGCGTACAAAATGTTCGAGCATGGCCAGCTCAATCGAGCCCGTGGTCTTCGACACGCCGATGGACGCGCAGAAATTCCGGATTGCTTCCGGCGTGTAGCCGCGGCGCCGGATTCCGGAAAGCGTAGGCATCCGCGGATCGTCCCATCCACGCACGTGCCCTTCCCGCACCAACTGCAGCAGCTTGCGCTTGCTCAACAGTGTGTGGGTGAGGTTGAGGCGGTCGAATTCGATCTGCTGCGAGGGGAAGATGCCCAGCTGCTGGATGAACCAGTTGTAGAGCGGACGATGATCCTCAAACTCGAGCGTACACATCGAGTGCGTGACTTTTTCGAGCGAGTCCGACTGGCCGTGGGCGTAGTCGTACATCGGATAGATGCACCACTTATTGCCGGTGCGGTGATGTTCGGCGTGCAGGATGCGGTACATCACGGGGTCGCGCAGGTTCAGATTGGGCGAGGCCATGTCGATCTTGGCGCGGAGAACGCGCGAGCCATCGGGGAATTCTCCGGCACGCATGCGCTCGAACAGGTTCAGATTCTCTTCCACCGAGCGATTGCGATACGGGCTGTCTTCCCCGGGCTCGGTCAACGTGCCACGGTGCTTGCGAATTTCCTCCGCTGACAGATCGTCGACATACGCCTTGCCATCTTTAATCAGTTTCAGCGCCCACTCATAGAGCTGGTCGAAGTAATCGGAGGCGTAGAAAAGGCCGTCCCAGTGGAAGCCGAGCCACTTCACGTCTTCCATGATCGAGTCGACGTACTCGGTCTCTTCCTTCTCGGGATTGGTGTCGTCAAAACGCAGGTTCGTATGTCCGCCAAACTCGTCGGCCAGGCCGAAGTCCAGGCAGATGGCCTTGGCGTGTCCGATGTGCAGGTAGCCGTTGGGCTCGGGAGGGAAACGCGTCTGCACGCGGCCGTTGTACTTGTTGGTCTTCAGGTCGTCGAGAATGATATCGCGGATGAAGTTCGAGGGACGAGACTCGGGCGCCGCACCGGGCCCCGGTTTCGTCTCCGTGTCGGACGTGTTCATAGCTCTGATCTTATCGCAAGAAAGAGTGGTTGCTCATGGAGGGGCGGACGCCCTCGTCCGCCCGGGGAGCGGCGCTGCTCCCCGGACGAGGGCGTCCGGGGCTCCATGTAAAGACTCGCTACGTGGTTGTTAGCCCACGCGCCTGAGCCGCCGGATCGACAAGCCTGTCAACAGCAGCGTCACTCCGGCGAGCACCGCGATCTGAAGGATCGCTCCGCCGTGACTCGACGGGCCTGCCACTCCGATTGCAAGCTGATCCAGGCTCGGCACGCCCGCCAGGCGCAACGCGAGCTTGTCCAGGTAGAAAGCCGGAGAAATGAACTCCAGCGGCTGCACCGACCTGGGCAGGGGATAGAACAATCCTCCGAGATGCATGAACGGCAGGTACGCCAGATTGGCAAAGGCCGGCGCGCTCTTGGCCGAGGCTCGCGTGCCGATGAAGAGTCCCACTGCGCAGAATGGCAGGGATCCCAACATGTCGACCAGCGAGATTCCGATGTACTGGCCAGCGCTGAGCCCGGGATGACCGAGTACCACCGCCGCAACTACGAGCGTGACCATCACGATGGCAGAAAACAGCATGGCCATGACCATCTTTGAAAGCAGATAGGCCGCGGGAGGCATGGGCAGCGCTCGTTTCAGCGTGAGCAGGCCTTGTTCGCGCTCAGTGGCGACGAACATTCCGAAGCCGAACATTCCCGGCCCCATCACGCCAAAGACCGCCCAGTTCACGAACATGATCCGGGCCACGGTGGGATCCCCCTTGCTCATGCTGCCGGCCAATAGCACGCCGAACAGCACGTAGAGAGCAATCGGGAGTAGCAGGAACGGAATCGCGAATGCCGGGGCCCGCAGCGCGCGCAGACACTCGTACTTCACTTCCGTGAGGTAGGCGCGCCGCAGCTTGCTGCTCGACATCGTGGTGCAGCGCATTAAGTCGTTCTCGACAGCAAAGGATGTAGTACTCATCACGCAACCTCCTGGGTGGGTTCCTGAGTAAGCTCGGTGAAGGCTTCGGCCAAACCGGCGCTGTGCACTTCCAGATCCTGGAAGTCGGCATCGGCGGCGACCAGTCGTTTGACGATGGTGTCGGCGTGGCTGGTCGTGATCTGCAGGCGTCCGCGGTCGTGGCTGACGCTTTGCACGCCTTCCCATGAAGCGACCAGTTCCGCGGGGAGTACAGTGGAACAGGTAATGCGCTTGTGCCCCACGGTGGCGCGCATCTCACGAACGGTGCCGGAGGCGATGACGCGTCCCTTCGCCAGCACCACGACGCGATCGGCCAGGGCCTCGGCTTCCTCGAGATAGTGAGTGGTCAGAACGATGGAGGCGCCGTTGCGGACTAACTGGCGCAGCATGTCCCACATCGTTTCCCGCGACTTGAGGTCGAGCCCCACAGTGGGCTCGTCGAGGAACAGCAATTTGGGGCGTCCACAAACCGCCATGGCAAACTGCGCCTGGCGCTTTTGCCCATTGGAGAGTTTTCCGTAGGGACGTCCGCCGAGCACCGTGGCGTGCGTTGTCTCCATCGCGGCCTCCGGCGAAAGCGGTTCGGGATAGTAGCTGGCGACGAGATCAATGTGTTCGCGAACGCGAAGCTCCGGAGCAAGAGCCACTTCCTGCATCATCACGCCCACGCTGCGGCGGGCCTCGAGCATGAGCGGAGACTGTCCGAACAGGCGTACCGAGCCCGCGTCCGGTTGCTGGAGCCCCAGCAGCAGCGAAATAGCCGTGGACTTTCCGGCGCCGTTCGGGCCAAGAACCGCGAGTAGTTCTCCGGGGCGCACCTGCAAATCAATTCCATCGAGCGCGACAACGCTGCCGAAGCGTTTGCTCACGCCCTGCAGTTCAGCGAGACAATCCGGTTTCATTTTCTGTTCCTCCTAAGCTTTTCAAGGCACACGCTTCCTTTCCGACGCGGCACCAGGCGCAGGGCGTCAGTGTTTCCACGGGAACAGCCGCAGGGCGGTGTTTCCCGCTGCGTTGATTGAGGGATACTTCGCTACAGCATGCGCAACAGCGCTGGGTCGCGAGCGTGGGGAGTCCGTTTTCGAACCTGCTGTATACACTCCCAGCTTTGGATCACCCCGGCGATTGACAAGCCGAGCCACGCCGATGCTAGAGATACAAGAATCGCCAAATTCACAATTGCCGTTAGGCGGTTGGAGTGTGCGGGGTCCGGCGTCGCGGTCGCCACGACGAATGGATGCCAACCGCCGTTTGAGCCCTGAAATGCAACGCTGAGCATGGCGTAGAGGACGATCATAGTCAGGCCGGTGGTGATCAGGCGGGCCAACGATGGAAACCAGGTCCACTGCGGGCGCAGGAGGCTGACGATCTGATGAGCCACCCCCGCAAGGGCGAGCAAGACCATCGGCAGGTAAAAGCTATGCCACATGGGCGCAGGCTTCAGGAAGGCAGCAGCTGGGCCAAGAATCAGGAACGGATAGTGCGGGATGGCCAGCAGCCAGAACAGGCCGATGATCCCGAACACCAGCTCAAAAACGGTTTGCGTCCGCGACGGCTGTTGCTCTTGTTTTGGCACAGGCGGCAGGGAACGCAAGTCCCATTTCTCGAAAAGTTGAAATTTGGCCTGGGTGCGTTCCAGCACAGCAAACACCAAGGTGATGACCCCGGCCGCGACAAACAGGGCAGACCATAGTGCCGACCACGTCTGCAGCAATGCGCTCCAACGGTGCGCAGCGGGCAGGATGATCGCCGGGCCGACGATGACGATAAAGACCGGCACCAGAATCCAGAGCAACACCACTTTCAGGACAAACTGGTAAATGGGAAACAATGCCGGTCCGATCAGTTGGGTCTGCGGCCGGTACCGGCTAGCCACGAGGATCGGGCTGCCGCATCGCTTGAAGATGGCTTCCAGTTCCTTGTCGTCGAGCGGGCGGCCGAGTTCGGCCTCCTTCTCCTCGACTTGGGAGCGCAGATCCTCCGACAATTCGGCAATGATGTCCTGCTGCTGCGCTCGCGGCAGCCAGAAGCGAACAGCTTGTAAGTATCGATCCAGTAGTTCCATGACGTGCTCCTATAAGACCCCGTTTAACTCGTGTACCGAGGGAATTCGGTCGTGTCGATCCTGCAGGAAGCGACGCAGATGCGGCCGGGTATACCAGGCATAGAAGAGGGCGCCCACACCGAGATAGATCCACAGCCACGGTCCGAAGAGGCCCCACCCAAGAAAGTTGTTTGTATTCACGGCCAATCTCTCGGCGTGCGCTAGGTCTTTTGCTGAAGCATCCACCACAACCAGGGGATGGGTTCGGAAGAAGAACATCACGACTGCGCCTACGCCAGAGATCACGGTACGTGACGTGGGCAGCAGCCACTTCCAATCGGGACGCACCGCGCTCAGGGCCCTCTGTCCCATACCGGCAAGGAACAGGAGGAGAACCGGGACGTAGTACCGGTGCCACACGGGAGCAAGCTTTAGCTCTCCTGCCGCTCGGCCCAAGACCAAATACTGAAAATACGGAATCGCCATCCACCATGCTGTGAGCAGGCTGCACGCGACGAGGCCTGAAATGGAATACCAGCGCTGTTGCGGAATCACAGAGGCCAGCTCGGCAGGAGGATAGATCCACTGCTGCGGAAACTTCAGTCGAACGAAATTCAGAATGATGAACACGGCGGTCACGCAGACGATTTGAGCAACAACCGGGAGAATGAAGGGCTGCATGGTGATCGGTACGTGATAGATCACAAGAGAAAGCGGTATGACCGCCAGGGTGATAGCCAGATTGAGGCCCAGAACAAACAGGTATGCCGGAAACAACTCCGGTCCGATCAATTCCCATCCCAGAGACAGGCTGCGGCGGCTCGGCCAGTAACGGCGTGCGACCATCATCGGGTCCCCGTGCTGCATGAGGACGGCATACTGCTCCGCGTCAGTGAGCGGCCGGCCGAGTTCTTCCTGGCGCGCCTCCATCTGTGAGAGCAGGTCTCGCGCAGTTCGGCGATGATGTCGGTCCTTTGCTTGCGGGGAAGGCTTCGCCTAATAGCGATCAAATAACTATCAAGTAATTCCATAACTAGACCTCTTGAAGAATCCGATCCAACGACGCGTTGATGTTTTTCCATTCGTCCAGCAGCTGCCCAAGGATCTGCTCACCCTCGGGCGACAAGCGATAGAAACGCTTGTTGCGCTTCTCCTCTTCGCGCCACTGGCTCACCAGCAAACCCTGGGTTTCCAGTCGCCGCAAGAGGGGGTACAGCGTGCCCTCGTCGATGGCCAGTCCGTCGTCCGCGAGGGCCTTGCGCAGGGTGTAGCCGTATTGCTCGGTCCGAAGTTGGGCCAGCACGGCGACGATCAGACATCCCCGCCGCAGCTCCAGCCGGAGGTTTTCGAACAATTCCGAGCTGGCCGTACCGTTCGCCATATAGTATGCGATACACACTATGTATCACACAGTATAAAATGTCAAGAGAAATTTCTCATGGAGGGGCGGACGCCCTCGTCCGCCCGGGGAGTGCCGAGCCGGGCGGGGTTTTGTGGCGCTGCTTCCCGGACGAGGGCGTCCGGGGTTTCAGTTAGCGCAGTTTTTCAGGCCCCGCTTTCGGGGCGAAGGAATTCTCTTCCGGCGATCGCCATATCCATGGATACTGGCGCCAATCCTGGACTAGTGCCTTCCGCACCGGGTTCTCCAAGATGTATGCGATCTTCGCGTCCAGACTCTCCGAGGAACGAACGATGCGATCAAACGATTCCTCCTGCCAGATTGCGCCATGGTTTCCAACACGGCGATTGATCTTGTGCGCAGATGCGCCTTTGATGGCCTTCATGATATCCACCAGTGAAATGATGGTGCGCCGAATTTCGTCCGTCAACGGTGTCAGAATCAGATGGACGTGGTCGGGCATGACCACAGCCACGCGAAGGCGGTATCTCTTCTCGTGATCGTAAATGCAGCATCCCAGCACGATATCGCGAGCCCAGTCGGGCAGGATGCGGCGGAACTTGGTGCAGAAGGTGATGAAGTGCGGGGTGTAATCGCGCTGCATGTGCGGCAAATTGCGACGATAGAATTGCACCAAAGAATTCTGCCACGGCAATCGGAGACGGGAGCAGAGTCGTGCGGCAAGAAGCGCATGAGTTCCCAAATTAGGAACGACCCATGGAGGGGCGGACGCCCTCGTCCGCCCGGGGAGTGCCGAGCCGGGCGGGGTTTTGTGGCGCTGCTTCCCGGACGAGGGCGTCCGGGGCTCCACGGGGACTGTCTGGTCTAGACTCCCGCTGACACTACTTGCCTTGGACTCGCGACAAGCGTCTCTCGTTCCGCCAACTCCCGCCGGTACCGCACATGCCTCCGGCGTGTGACCTCAACCAGCGGCTTCCACACCGCGTTTACCAGGTCGTGCCTGATCAGCAGGTGCCAGAAGCGGTTGGAACGCTTGTACAGGTACGACATGGCGAGATATGGCGGGACGGCTTGCCAGTCTGCCGGGTGGCGGCGCCAGATCGACGCGTGTGAGAACAGCCGTTGATAGATCCAGGCGTAGCCGTGCTCGAGCTCTTCCGGCATCATGTGTTTCGGTTGGAAGACGGCGTGGCCGGTATCGTAGAGAGTCCAATTGCGATGCAGGATTCGTCCTTCTGTTTCCATCTGGCGGAATAGGGGCGTCGCCGGGTACGGAGTGAGGATGTGAAACGTGGAGCATTCCAGCCGGTTCTCTTCAATCCACTCGGCGGTGCGCGCGAACACGTCTTTGCGATCGTGGTCGAAGCCGAGGACGAACGATCCATTCACCTGAATGCCGAAGTCGTGCAGCATGCGCACCCGCCGCGCATAGTCGGAAGTTTTCGGCGTTTTCTTGTGCGAGTCGACGAGGTTGTCGTCGGAGAGAGATTCGAATCCGATGAAGACGCCGGTACAGCCCGCGAGGGCCATGTTGCGGATCAGGCTGGGATCATCGGTGACGTCGATGGTGACGGCGGCGCTCCAGATCTTGTTCAGCGGCCGCAGTGCGTTGCAGAGTGCATGCAGGTAGTCGCGGCGTGAGCCGAGATTGTTGTCGATGAAGACGGCGTACGGTTGGTCATCGGCTTGGAACTCTTCAACGACCTGCTGGGGATGCCGCATACGATAGGGCATCCGCAGGCCGTCGGTGGCGAGATAGCAGAAGCCGCAGCGGTTGTGGCATCCGCGGGTGGCGATCAAGCTGGTGGTCGTTAGGAAGCTGCGCCGGGGGAGAATGGAACGCCGGGGCGAAGGATCATCACAGTAATCGTTCTCGTAAGTCGCGGCATAGCGAGGCCGGAGGCGGCCGGCTTCCACGTCGCGGAGAATCTGCGGCCAGAGCTGCACGCCATCGCCGAGCGCGAGGGCGTCGGCATGGGGCGCGCACTCGTCGGGACAGGAAAGAACGTGCAGCCCGCCGAAGATGACCTTCGCCCCCCGAGCACGATACCAGTCAGCCAGCTCGTAGGCTCGCCGAGCGAAGGTCAGATGCACTGTGATGCCCACGACTTGGGGCATGGGGCGAAATGGCGGGCGGCCGTCGAGCAGGTTTTCGTCAAAGTACTCGACACGCCAATGATCAGGCGTGGTCGCAGCAAAGCTGGTCATGGCCAGACTCGGCGTCAGCACGTGTTTGCCGAAGCTGGCGTTCGCATCCTTGGGATAGAACGGGTTGATCAGCAGGGCGTAGCGCGGCTCGACCGGGCCCGCGGCTTCGCTCGGGTCCAGCACCGGCGCGGTGGTCATCTCGCGAGGGATCCAGCGCTGCTTGAGCGGGCGGAGGAAAGGCTCGTCGGGTGAAATCATCAATATACTTTATATTACAAAGTACTTCCTGTCAAAGAATCGTCCTCCGGGACAGTTGCCAAATTTTCTTCCCGGGGTCACCATGGCAGGAACCTGGTTGACCGATTGAGCCGCCGAGGAGTGTGCCAATGAGCGACCTCACCCACGATCGAGTCTATGCGGAAATCTGCTCTGACATCCGGGCGACGGACGAGATTAGTTTCAAGCTCATGGGTATCGTGCCACTGGTGTCAGGCGCATCCGTCCTGACCTTCTTCCTGAAGGAGAACCTCTCTGGCAACCCCAAGCTGGTCGCTGCCTTTGCACTATTCGCGGCGCTGATCACGTTGGGGCTGTTCCGATGGGAACTCCGTAACATCCAGAAGTGCAGTTGGCTGAGAAAGCGTGCTGAAGAGCTGGAACTCAGCGCGCTGAACGGCATGAAGGTCCTGGCGGGACCGAAACCACCGCTCCACATTGGCAAAACTGAGGCGAAAAAGTGGATTTACTCCGTCACCATCGTGGCCTGGCTTTTTGTGCCGCGGCTCGTCTCCAGCCTGGAGACGTTGGGAGCGCTATGCACAGCGTACATTGCAGCCGCGATCCTGGTTGCTGGTTTGGCGGGACTCTCGGCTATTTTGCCTGTGCGCTTTGAGCCAGACCAGGCAGAGACTAAGCAGTGATCTTGCGCAAAATCTTCGAGGTGTGGTCCCGGTTTTCTCCTCACCTTCACTTCACCCTTTGAATCGCCTGGTCGATTCGAGCAAGCGTAGTGTCCTTGCCCAAGACCTCCAGCGTCTCAAACAGCGGTGGGGCATTCTTGCGGCCGCAGACGGCAACGCGGATGGGCTGGAACATCTGTCCGGCCTTGATGCCCAGTTCCTGGGCGGCGACGCGGAGAGTCTGGTCCAGCGGGTCGTGTTTGAACTCAACATTGGCCAGCACTTCCCGCGCTCGCTGCAGGACTTTCAAAGCCAGGGCAGCGTCCCCCTTTTGCGGGATCAGTTCTGCCGGGTCATAAGGCGGAAGCTGGTCGACGAAAAAGAAGTCGGCTGCCGTGAGCACCTCGCGCAGGAGCTTGATGCGCTCCCGGATGAGGGGTGTGATCCGAAGCATTTTTTCCGGTGTGACGTTGAATCCGGCTTCGCGAACAACCGGCAGCAGCCGGGCGCTCAGGTCGGCGACGGCCAGCCCGCGGATGTGTTCGGCATTCAGCCATACTGCCTTCGGATCAAACGTCTCTTCGGGAGTGACGGCCGGTTCCTTGAAGTTCACTACCGCATTCGCGCGGTTGATACCTTCCAGCGAGAACGCATCGATCAGTTCCTGGCGGCTCATCTGCTCGCGGTCGTTCTTCGGCGACCAGCCCAGCAGGCAGAGGAAATTGATGAAAGCCTCAGGCAGGAATCCAGCGTCCCGATAGGTCGTCACGCTGACGACGGGCCCATGACGGCGCTTGGAGAGCTTGGTACCGTCCGGCGCGACCAGCAGTGGAAGATGCGCGAACTGCGGCGGGGCAAAACCTGCCGCCTCGAAGATCAGCACGTGCTTGAATGTGTTGGTGAGATGGTCCTGGCCGCGAATGATGTGGCTGATCCGCAAGTCAGCATCGTCGGCGCATGAAGCCAGGTGATAGGTCGGCATGCCGTCGGAACGCAGCAGCGCGAAGTCTTCGATATCGACCGCAGCCTTCACCTGCTCGCCGTAGACGGCGTCGGCGAAGCGCACCAGCTGTCCACCCTCGCGCGGTACGCGGAAGCGCAATGCGAACGGTTCCCCGGCCGCAGCGTGCCGATCACTTTCTTCGCGCGACAGTTCACGCATTCCCGGATTGAACAGCCACGTGCCTTGCGCGCCAGACTTCTCGCTGTCTCCGGTGTGTGCGGGGGTGAAATCCCGGTAGGCGAGCCCTTTCTGGAAGATCGTCTCCGCCATCTGGCGGTGAAGCGCGCCGCGATCGGACTGCTTGTAGTCTTCGTCCCAGCTAAGACTCAGCCACGTCAAGCCCTCGAAAATCGACTGGACGGAGGCGTCCGTATTGCGCTCGACGTCGGTATCGTCGAGCCGCAGGATCATCGTCCCGCCATTGTGGCGAGCGTACAACCAGTTGAAAATAAAGGTCCGCGCGCTGCCGACGTGGAGAAACCCGGTGGGCGACGGGGCAAAACGAACGCGGGGCCTGGCCGGAGAGGCGAGGGCTGACGATAGGCTCATTCGGAATCCTTTCGGATGTTACGGGCGGTGGAAAAGTATCGTCAAGCTCGGTGCCGCGGAAGATGGGCGTAAGTACATGCTTCCAAGTCGCCAACGCTACATGAGAGTGTACTTAAATCTTGTTGAGTTCGCCCGCGCGCTGTGAAAGCATTGAACTGTCATTCTCCCCAAAAAGTAATGGTCAGGTCTGTGCGGGGATTGCGCCGGGCACATGAATAGTGTAGCCATCAGCCAAGTGATCATCCCGGGCGTCGTCTCGGCGTTGCTCTTTCTGGTTTTCACTTACCTCCATGAACAGAGCAGACAGGCCTACTTCCGTGCCTGGCAGCTGGCTTGGGCGGCTTACTCGCTGCACTACGCGCTGGACGCATTGTCTTTCTACAGCGCAGCTTCGCCGCTGACGTATTTTGTTAGCTCGCTCCTTCTGATCGCGATGGCCCTGTGCATCTTTGTCTCCACGCGGCTGATGCGTGGGCCGTACCATTTCCGCTGGTACGAGGCAGCGGTCGGGCTGGTCGGGGTGGTTCTCGCCTTGCTCTCACTCCGCGGACACATGGTCGCCGGCGTCTTTCAGCCGGATGCGCAGCCCACGATGCGCCTGGGACTGGGACTCGCGGCCATTCTTCTGTACTCGTCGGCGGCTTTCTACATCAACGGCCACAAGCGGGGATCGCTGGCCTTCCAGGTGCTTGGATTGGCGCTGGCTCTGTGGGCGGCGCTGATGGGCATCGGACAGCTCCACAACCAATGGGGTGAGAGATTGGGAAGCGCCGGCAATGTGTTCGGGCCGGTGCCGCAGATGCTGTTGGGCATCGCCATGGTCATGGTGCTGTTCGAGAACCAGCGCAACGCAGTACAGGAAAACACGCTGGCTCTGTCTACGCTGGGCGTCGATCCGCGGCGGTTGCTGTCGGCCTATGAGCTGATTCCGAGCATGCAGGCCGCTTTGGAGCGGCTCATGAGCACAGTGCCGACGCGCCGTGCGGCCATTCATATTTCAGAACGGTGGCGCGGACTCCTGCCCTCGGTGGAGCATGGTTTTTCGGCTGAATTTCTGGAGGCGCTGGAGAAAGATGGGGTCGGCGACTACATCTCGTATCTGGCCTACCGGCAAAGCGGAATCCTCACGGTTCATGACCTGGCAGAGATGACCGAGCCTTTGCCGGTCGGGCCCATCGGGAACTTCGCCGAATTCAAGCGCACTCTCACCGGAGCGGACATCAACCACCTGACGGCCGTCAGCCTGCAGACGCGGCAGCACAATTTCGGCGTGATCCTGTTTCCGCATGCCGAGCGCAAAGCATTTGGGTCTTCGGGCCCCAGGCTCATGGTCGGCCTGGCGTTGCAACTGGGCCTCACGCTCGAGAACTACGTGATCACCCATGACGCCCACCGCCGGACTAAGGAATACGAACTGCTGACCCAGATCGGCCAGGCCATCAGTTCGCGTCTGGACCAGGACGAAGTTCTACGTACCATTCAAGCCGAATTGGGACAGATTTTTGATACCAGCAACTTCTACATCGCCTTCCAGGACGGCGATGAAATCCGCTTCGAACTTGAGGTGGTGGACAAGCATGTCCTTCCCAAGCGATCCCGCAAGGTGGAAAACGCCTTCACCGAGTACGTAATTCGCACCGGCCAGCCGCTGCTGATTCGCTCCGACGTTGAGAGGACGCGGGCGCAACTGGGTGTGACCTACATCCCCCCGGATCCAGCCAAATGCCTGATTGCGGTCCCGATCTTCCTGGGCAACAAATCGGCGGGGGTCATGGTAGCGCTCAGCACAGAGAAGGAAGGTGTGTTTGAACAGCGCGATCTTGATGTGCTGACGACTGCGGCGGGGCAGGTCTCGGTCGCAGTCGAGAACGCGCGGCTCTTTGCCGACGAGCAGCGCCGTTCCCGGCAACTGGCGTTCCTGAACAATATCTCGCGCACCGCGATCTCGAGCGACGATCCGGTCCACATGCTGGCGCAGATCGCAGGAGAGATCCAGAAGAATTTCAGCTTCGATCACATCGGCATCGGCCTGCTCGATTATGGGACCAAGGAGATCGAGATCAAGGCGGAAGCTGGCGCAACCGCCCACGCCATGGGCAAGCGGATTCCCCTGGGCACGGGCATACTGGGGCGCGTGGCGCGCAGCGGCGAACGGGCGCTGGTGCAGAATGCCGTGCAAGGGCAACTCCCCGGAATCCTGCCCGAGTCACGCGCGGTGCTCTGCATTCCGATCACCTATGGCGAGATGCTGCTCGGAGTCCTGAACATCGAGAGCCGCAACGAAAACGCCTTCTCTCCGCAGGACGTGCTGATTCTCAACACGCTGGCTGACTTGCTGGCGACGGCCCTGCACAACGCATTCGTCTTCCAGAAGCTGCAGCAGCAGTCGATTACCGACGGGCTGACCGGCATCAAGACGCGCCGCTTCTTCTGGGAGGCGCTGTCAGCCGAATGGAAGCGAGCTTCGCGCTCAGGACGCCCGTTCTCGGTCGTGCTCATTGACCTCGACAAGTTCAAAGAGGTCAATGACACCATGGGCCACTTCGAAGGTGATCTGGTGCTGGCGCGCGTGGGACGTTTGCTGGAGCAGAAGTCGCGCCAGTCGAACGTAGTCGCCCGTTACGGCGGCGATGAATTCATCGTGTTGATGCCGGAAACGGGTCCGGACCAGGCGGCGGTTCTGGCCGAGCGTCTGCGGCTGTGGATCGCCAGCGACCCGATGTTGAGCGAGCACAAGATTACGGGAAGCTTCGGCGTCGCCAGCTTTCCGACCCACGGTTTTTCGATCGAGGACATCATTCGGGTGGCCGATGCGGGCATGTACGTTTCCAAGCGTTCCGGCGGAAATCTGGTCTCGACCGCGGAGGAGTTTGTCGAAGGGGAAGACTTTGCGCGGCAGCGGCAGCAGATTTCGGCCTACATCGAAGGCTTCCTCCAGCGCGAACACGCCGGGCTCGAGCACCTCGAGGAGTTGACTTCCACGTTGCGCAAGCTGTGTACCAGCGACCAGGAATGCAATGTGCCGCTGCTGAAGGAGTCGATCGAAGTCTTGAGCCGCGCCGCCGAATCCCGCGAAGTTCGCAGCGCCGGCCACGGAGACATGGTCGCCCGCTACACCGAAATTGTCGCTCGTGCGCTGCATCTGCCGGCGGACCAGACAGAGGATCTTGTCTATGCCGCCCGGGTGCACGACGTCGGAAAAATTTTCGTGCCCGACCATATTCTCAACAAGCCGGGTCCGCTCACGGACGAGGAGTTTCTTCAGCTGAAAACGCACGCCCAGGTGGGCGCGGAGATCGTGGGAACGATTCCCCACAGTCTGGCAATGCGCCACGCCATCGAGCACCACCATCAGCGCTTTGATGGAACGGGCTATCCCGACGGCCTGGTGGGCGAGCAGATCCCCTTGTGGGCACGCATTATCGGGCTCACCGATGCGTACGCTAACATGATCGCCGAGCAATCGCTTTCCGCCGCAAGAACTCCAGACCAGGCGCTGGATGAGCTCGCCAACATGAGCGGTACCCGCTTTGACGGGATGCTGGTGCGGCTGCTGCTTCGCGCAATGAAGTCAGAGCGCACCTCGTCGTCGAGCCTGGGAATGTGAGAAGGAGTTTCCAGTTTCTAGTTTCTAGTCTCCAGTTCTTCAAGGAGAACGTCTGATGTCGCGCAACTCAGTTTTGGTACTCTCCTTTGTCTTTCTCACCTTGTTGGGTGCGATGACCATTAGCTGCGGCGGTTCATACGGTTCCGGAGGCGGGAACACCGGTCCTTACAATGTTGTGGGGAACTGGCAAGCCACCTTCTCCGCGAACGTTGGCGCAACAACCGTCGGATATGGGGCGATCGATTCCTCCGGTCTGGGCGCGGTTTTCGACACCTCCGGCAATATCGTGCAACTGCCCACAATCACTGGCGCAAAATCTTTTTCTGGAAACCTGACCGCTTATGCGGTGAATGGCACCTTCTTCACCGGCGGCGCAGTGAGCGTGACCGACACCGCGCAGGGCAACGTGAGCTCCGCCACTTCCATCACCGGCGCGTTCACCGGCAGCCCTTCCGGCACCTTTTCGGCTGCTCCCTTTTCTCCTTTGAGTGGCTCGGTTGTGGCTATTTCAGGCGCGATGAACGGGAAGATTACAGGCTTCGTGGATACCTTACAGCTTACTTTTTCATCGAACGGAAGCTTCACGGGAGCGGATTTCGCCGGCCCCGGTTCTACCTGCAATGTCAACGGGACGCTCACTCAGGAAGGCACCAACAACGTTTTTGATGTCACGTACAACGAGGGGCCCGGGAGTTGTTCTCCCAATACCCAGACCGGCATTGCTTTTGAGAGTAAGACGGACTACTTCAACGTGAACGGAGGTGCGGACGCCACCTATCTTTATATGATCCTGCTGACGTCAACGGCAGCGCAAGTCCGCCCTTATGTCGTCATAATCTATCAATAGGTCGGCGCAGGGCTGATACTGCAAACAGCGACTGGGAGGGCACCTCTCCGCACTTGCAACTGGAAACCAGAAACGGGAAACTAGAAACTGGCTTCCCCATGTCCATCCCTCTTTCCCTCTCAGGCAAAGTTGCACTGATCACCGGCGGTTCGCGGGGCATCGGAGCAGCCACGGTTCGCATGTTCACAGCTGCCGGCGCCAAGGTGGTGTTCAGCTATCGCAAGGCCCGCTCCGCAGCCGAGGAGCTGGTCACAGAATGCGGCGCCGAGAACTGCTTCGCGGTTGCCAGCATCCTGGATACACCGCAGGCGGCGAAAGCGCTGGTCGCCGAGACGGTCAAACACTTTGGCCGGCTCGACATTCTGATTGCGAATCACGGCGTCTGGCCCGTGGAAGACGTGCCCATCGAGCGCATGTCGGACGAGCAATGGCACTCCACGCTCTCGATCAATCTTGATGGTGTGTTCGGCCTGGTGAAGCATGCGGTCGCGCAGATGAAGCAGCAGCCGAGGAAAGGCTCAGCCGCCGGACACGTTGTGCTGATCAGTTCGACGAGCGGCCAGCGCGGCGAGGCTTTCCATTGCGACTACTCCGCCACCAAGGGCGCGCTGATCAGCATGGTGAAGGGGCTCTCCACGGAGCTGGCATCGGCAGGCATTTACGTCAACAGCGTGGCTCCCGGCTGGGTGGACACCGACATGAGCGCCCCAGCGCTCGAGAATCCCAAGAGCGGTGAGGAAATCCGCCGCACCATCCCCTTGGGACGTGTGGGCAGGCCGGAGGAAATCGCGGCTCCGGTGCTGTTCCTGTGCACGGAGCACGCCAGCTTTATCACGGGAGAGGTCTTCAACGTCAATGGCGGCGCGGTATTGGCGGGGTAAGTCCGGTAGAAATCGCCCGTGGACGGCGGGCGCCGCGCCCTCTTTTTGCATCCAAGAGATTGAGGACATTTTGCCGCTGCGAGCAGGAATTCCACATCTGACGCTACAATCGGTTTGCACGCATCGACCCCCTTCAAGCTGAATGAAACGGTTTTCCCCCATCTTGGTTTTGGCGGTTTCTGTCTGGGTCCAGGCTCAGGCCGGAGCGGCCCAGTCAACTGCGGATCCAGCTCAGGCTTCGCCTCAGAATGCCTCTTCTGCAACACCGCCTGGTCCGGCCTTGCCCGTCGATGTCGAGAATGCCCGCAAAGCCAAGGCCCTGCTGGATCAGGCGATCCAGGCCCTGGGCGGGCAGGCGTATCTCAACGTTCGCGACATGCAGCAGGCGGGACGCACCTATAGCTTCCATCACGGCCGGCCCACCAGCAACGGAATCCAGTTCTGGCGCTTCACCCAGTATCCCGACAAGGACCGGTTTGAGTTCACCAAGGAGCGCGATGTCGCCCAGGTTTACAGCGGTAATAAAGGATTCGAGATCACCTACAAGGGCCCGCATCCGATGGAAGAAAAAGACCTCACCGACTACCTCCGCCGGCGCAGGTTCTCACTGGAGACGGTGCTGCGAACCTGGGTCAACGATCCCACCGTCGCGCTCTTTTACGAAGGCAATGCCATCGCCGCGCAACATTCCGCATTGCAGGTGACTCTGATCAACTCCAAGAACGAGGGCGTTACTCTCTGCTTCGACGTGGACAATCATCTCCCCATCAAGAAGAGCTTCACCTGGCGCGATCCGGTCGACAAGCAGCGCAACCTCGAAGAAGAGATCTACGACAACTACCGGCAAGTCCAGGGCATCATGACTCCTTACGGTGTTGCCCGGTATTTCAATGGCGACATGGCGAATCAGCGTTTCCTGAATTCCGCCTCGTATAACCAGGGACTCGATCCGGCGATGTTCGATCCCAACTCTGGCTACAACCCCAACAGGCAGCCGGGCAAGCGCTGAGCTTCTTTCCCCTAGAAGTACCTTTCCCACTGGGCTGAACCTACTGACAGCACAAGAGTTCCAGGGCCCCAAGCCCCGGGTGGCGGACTTGGTTCGCCGCTTCCGATTCGCCACGGACTGTGGCTTTTTTGCCACACACAAGTTTCCGCCCACGGCTGTAATCTACTCGTTCACCAAGACATACACGACTTGTTCTTGAGCCAAGAGCAGACAATCCGCTCGGCCGTGGAATGCACAGGCATCGGCTTGCACAGTGGCGCTCCGGTGCAACTGCGCCTGCTTCCGGCGGCACCCGGGACCGGCATTGTGTTCCGCCGGACCGATCTTGATGGCTTCGAGGTTGAGGCCGTCAGCCGCAACGTGGCCCGCGTCAGCTATGCCACCAGTCTGATGAAGAAAGGCGTGCTGATCTCCACCACCGAGCACATCCTTTCGGCCTTCATCGGCATGGGCATCGACAATGCCATCGTGGAACTGGACAACCTGGAACTGCCGATTCTGGACGGCAGCGCGCGCCCGTTCGTGGAGATGATTCAGAAGGCCGGGGTTCGCAAACAGCGCCGTCCGCGGAAGTATTTGAAGATTCGGCGCGAGTTGGAGATGCGCGAAGGCAACAAGTTCATCGCCGTCTACCCGGGAGATACCTATTCGGTTTCATACTCCATCAACTTCCCGCACCCGTTGATTGGGAAAGAACGGTTTCAGGTGGAACTCTCCAACGGCAACTACCTGCGGCAGATCGCAGCGGCTCGTACCTTCGGTTCGCGAGAAGACGAGCGGGCCATGCGCAACATGGGCCTGATTCGCGGTGCTTCCCGAGAGAATTGCATCGTGTTGACGCGTGACGGAGTCGAGAACGGTCCGCTCCGCTTCCCCGACGAATTTGTGCGCCATAAAGTTCTCGACCTGGTGGGCGACCTGGCCTTGTTGAGCAAACAGATTCTGGGCAAGGTCGTAGCCGATCGCGCCGGACACGCGATGCACACGGCTCTGGTCTCGCGCATCCTGCGCGACAAGACCCTGTGGGAAGAGGTAACTCTATCGGAGCACGAGAATTCGAGCCGCCGGGAAGCAACTGCGGAAGCTGCGGCCGGCTCTTCCTTCTGAGTCTCGCGGTTGCCGTTGAGGGGATCTTGCGCCCGGCTCTAGTCGGCGGGTTCACACGGCGGCTCACCCGGATCCAGGCTACGGTCCTGCCGCTGTTGCAGCAATTTCTCCAGTTCCGCTCGAGTCTGGTGGATCACGGCCGCCGCAAACCGGCGGGCGGATTCCTGCCGTTCTGCCGATAATTCCTTGACGCGCATGTCCAGCAGCGGAATGTCTTCCTCAAACCAGCGGAGGCTTTTCTGTACCCGGGAAATCCGGAAATCGTCTGTGAGCATGGTCGTACTTCTCCCGTAATCTCCCAGAGTGCCCAGCCTGGTTGGCGGACACAAGTCTCAAGCTGAATACCTCTTGGGTAGTGGTGCAGTTTGGATATTTGGAGCTCTTACCAAAGGCGTCATCCCGAAACCGGCGTTCTTCTGCCGGCTGAGGGATCTCGCGTGGGGGTCCCCGAACCCTTTGCCGGGTACGCGCAAGATCCCCTTCGACTTCGCTCAGGGCAGGCTTTCGCTCCGCCTGAAAAGCGGCTGCGCTCAGGATGACGCCTTTGGAAACGCAAACTGCCGGAACTCAAACTGCACCACTACGACCTCTTGCCGGCGTTTTTGTATGTAGGAAGGAGGTTCTTACTGTGTTGGTTCAGCCTCTGCTGCGGCGATGCGTTCCTTGGCTCCGGGAAACTCTTTTTCCATGCGCTCGTCGAGCCATCTCTCCAACATTTCTTGTGAACTTTGAGGGACGTTGTGAAAACGAAGGCCGGCGCGTCCCTTGATGTCGGCCCAGGCAACCTCCGCTTCGACCTCAAAGGTGATGTTGGTTTCGGGCAGAGTGAACTTCAGATGCGGCGCAACTCCCTTGGGAACAGCCTCGCGCAACTGCAGCGCGATTCCGCCTTCGCTGATGTTGGTGCTGGTTGCTTTCACTTCCTTGTCCCCGAGAAGCACGTGCACGATCATCTTGACCGGCTGGCGGAAGTAGCGGCGGCGTTCCTTTACCATGAAATTCAGGGCCGCATTGAAGCAGCGGGAGGCATTCAAGACGCTGATGGGCTTCTGCAGAACAAAGTTTGCGCCCATCCCGAAAGCTTCCTGGGTGGTCGTTTTCTTTCCGTTGAGGACCGCGAAGGTAACAGAATTCTTGTTGCTGGGTGTGCTGCGGAGACCTTGCAGGACCTCCAGACCGCCCTTCAGGTCGTCGCAATCGACGATTACAGCGTCAAATTTCTCGGAAACGAGGATGTCGGCAGCCGCCCGGGCTTCCTGGCAAATCTCCACGTCAATGGCAAGCTTTTCCAGCGTGGGGCGCAGGACACGCACCAAATCGGTGTCCCGACTCAGGAGGAGTGACTCCAAGGTCATAGTGGGATTCTAGGGGCTTGTGCCGGAGGCACGAAAGTAACAAAGGTAACGGGTACAAGCTTGGCCTTACGGACATGAAGTCGCACGCCAGATGAGACTTGCCTTATCGATCCGCGCTCCTTGGCTGGCGGGCGAGCATTGTGTTCGGTGACTGTGAAGAGTAGAACTGGACGCGGCGCAGTGAGCAATCTGGCATATCTTTCGCTGGGTTCGAACGTCGGTGACCGTGAGGGTCACCTGCGCAGCGCCATGGCTCACCTGGAATCGTGCGGGCACATTGCCGTCGTGTCTTCGTTCTATGAAACCGAGCCGGTGGAGTTTACGGATCAAGCGTGGTTCTTGAATTGCGCCATCGCACTGGAAACCGGAGAAACGCCGCAGCAACTGATGGCGGCGTTACTCAACTTCGAGCAGACGATGGGACGGAGGCGCGTCCAGAAAAAAGGTCCGCGCACCATCGATATCGACATTCTTATGTTTGGCAGCACGATCATGGATTCTCCGGAGCTGACCATCCCGCACCCCAACATGCACGAACGGCGCTTCGTTCTGGAACCGCTGGCAGAGATAGCGCCCGAGGCACGGCATCCTGTGCTCAAGAAAACCGTCCGCGAATTGCGCGATGCTCTGCCTGCCGGGCAGGCCGTGCGAAAAACCATGTCGAGTTGACCGGCGGGCGCTGGGGCGAGTTTGCAGTATCGGGATTTGGGGGTGCGTGGGCCGTTCGGACCTGGAGCCCTCGTCCCGTAGAATCCGCGAAAATCCGTGGCCAGTTTTCCTACGGCATGATTATTCGGCTAGGCGCTTCCTGCGGCGTGACTACGGTTGATTGCTTCTCCGGGAATTGCGCGAAGAGAAACTCCACGAACGCGCGCGACTTGGGCCGGCCTGACGTCCGGCCATACGCCAGCCGCACCAGGAATACCAGAGCCTTCAGAACATCCGATTCGCGCAGGCTGGAATACCCCATGTGCTTCTGCTCGGCCTCGCGGAACTCCTTGAGCATGGTTTCTACCTCGGCCGCGACTCGCTGCTGCGCCGAACCGGTGAGCGGCTGCTCGTAGTGGAGCCCGGAGCTCACCAGCCTCTGATAGCTTGTGCACAACGCCGAGAGAGCGCCGACCAGATCACGATCATGCAGGCTGCGGTCCCCGCGCGCGGCCTTGGCCAGCGCATAGGTGAGTCCCATGAGCAGATGCTCGCGCTCATACATGAACCGGTCCGGCACTTCCACCTGCAGAAATAATGCCGAAGGATCGATCTGGTCCGCCGGTCGCGGCTTCTCATGCTCCCGGGCCTGCTGCAGATAGGGGCAATCGCTGGGACAGCCGAGCGTCACCTCCCGCTGCTCGCCGCAACACTGCGCGCAAATGCGGCCGTGAACGGCGGGACAAAAGCGTTTTTCCTTGCGAATCTCGCAGATGGCGCAACTCAATAGGGGCTCCTCTCAAAGCATTATGGCATCTCGCCAGCAGAGTTCACCACGGAGGCACAGAGTCACGGAGAACTACATTTTCTTGCCGGCCTGGTGCTCTTTCATCCGTTCCCTTTCTCCGTGCCTCCGTGTCTCCGTGTCTCCGTGGTGAATTGCCCCTTCCCGCCACCACGCTTGGTATGCATGAATGGCCCATTTTGGAATCCGAATTTCTGTACAACCGCATAAAAAGGCCCTAAACTGCACTTGATATTGCCGGAACCCGCATAAAATATGGTGTTTTCCACAGCCCCAATGGTATAAGATGGCCGCCATCGGACTTAAATCAAAGTTTTTCCCGGAGGAAGTATATGGCAGCAGGTTTGACCAAGACTCAGCTCGTCCGTCTTCTCGCAGAGAAGAATGAACTCAACAACAAGCAGGCCGCGGCGTTCCTGGAGCATCTGGCTGACACCGCGATCAAAGAAACAAAAAAGAATGGCGTATTCGTCGTGCCCGGCCTGGGCCGGTTAGTGAAGGCGCACCGCAAAGCCCGCGTGGGCCGCAATCCGCAGACCGGCGAGCCCATCCAGATCAAGGCCAAGACCGTGGTGAAGTTCCGCGTGGCCAAGGCCGCCAAGGACGCGATCGCTCCCAAGAAGTAGTTTCCGCATTCGCGATAGACTTTGAAGGCCGGCATTGGCGCCGGCCTTTGATTTTTGTGGCGCGCAGTTTCTGAGACCAAGGGTTCTTTGACGATGCTCCATTGGATCGTAGTTGGAATTGGCGATATCACGACCCGGCGGGTCATCCCCGCGATTCAATTGGAATCCAGAAGCCGATTGTATGGCGTTGTCACCCGCGACCCGGTCAAGGCGGCTCGTCTGGACGCGCAAGTCTGGACTACCCTGGACAAGGCCCTGGCGGACCCTGCTGTAGAAGCAGTCTACGTCGCCAGTCCGGTGTTCCTGCACGCGCCGCAGACGATCCAATCCCTAAGAGCTGGTAAGCACGTTTTGTGCGAGAAGCCGATGGCGATGAGCGAGCCTGAGGCGCGCACGATGCTGCGCGCAGCGGAAGAAAGCGGAAAGATGCTCGGCGTCGCCTACTATCGCCGTGCCTATCCGAAGGTGCAGCGCGCGCAGCAACTGTTGGATGCCGGCGCCATCGGCAAACCGGTTCTTGCCGAGCTGACCTGCCATGCCTGGTTCGACGGACAAGGCGGGCGGAGCTGGCTGGTGGATCCGGCAAAGGCCGGGGGCGGTCCGCTTTACGACATCGCCTCTCACCGCATCGACGTGCTGAACTATCTCTTCGGAAAGCCGGTGCGCGCGACTGGGCATCTATCCAACGTCGTGCACCGCTATGCCGTGGAAGACAATGCCACCGTCATGATCGAGTATGAAAGTGGGCTGCGCGGCGTTGTGGATGTCCGCTGGCACTCGAAAGTGAAGCGTGATGAGTGCCGCATCCGCGGAACGGAAGGAGAGATGGACCTCACTCCCCTCAACGGGCCTGAGCTGGTCTATCCCGGCGGCCGCGAGAATCTCCCGCCGCATGCCAACCTGCACTACCCAATCGTCGAGAACTTTGTCGACGCTGTGCTCGGCAAGGCTACTATGCTGTGCAGCGGAGATTCTTCCATCTGGACGGACTGGGTCACGGAACAAGTGAAGAAGAACAAACCGGACTAATCCCTGTTTTCTCTGCAGCAATTCTCAACTGGTGAAATGGCCTGATTTCGACAGTTAGCGGGCAGTTCACTATGCGCCGAAAGCGCTTCCCCATTCCGGTCGTGCTCCACGGTAACTAGACGGGCGCTCTTCACCGCAGTACGTTGGACAGGTAGGCGTGTGGATGCTTGCCCATGAAAGTCCTGCATTCGGCGATTCGGATTAGCCTCATTTTGGCAGCGGCGCTACCTCTGATGGCCCAGGCTGGTGGTGACAAAGCGACCGATCCCACGCAGCAGCTAAACAAGGCATTCCCTCAGTCGGTCGAACTCAAGAACAACAGACGACTACTGGAGTTTTGCCCGGATGGGACGTGCGACGGATTCGTCACCTCTGGGGATGTTTCAGTGGTGACCCTTAAGGACTTCGCGTACTTGTATGTTTATTTCTTTTCCGACTACACGTTTCTCGATGACTGGAGGAACACGGAGGACGCGAAGAACACGGCCAAACAGGTTCTCGCTCAGCCCATATATCACTCCTGCGAAAATGCGAACAGCCGGGAAGCGGCACGCTGTGTGTTGCGCGATCTTGGCCGTAACCGCAGAATCAGGCTCATTTTCGTTCGCTATGATGAGGGTCAACGCAACGTGGTACGCGAAAACATCGCCGAGAAGTTATCAACAGAGACTGATCCGAGCCACTAAGTCTTAAGCAAGTTCTACCATGTCAGTTAGCGAAACATGGCCAATTACACCACCAACCCTGCACAACTGGTTCTAGTCTCCGGAAGATCATGAATCGGGATGAGACATCACCCCCGCCGTCGCCTGTCCAAGCCCCAGACCTGCCCGGCATCCGCGGCGTAGAAAACGACAAGCAGGAGCAAGAGCGGCAGAGTATCGAGCCGAGCGCCGAAATAGCGCCAGATCGGCACGCCATGGCCGGGGTCCCACCACGCGGCCAGCGTCAGATTGAGCAGGAAGAATATACCCACCGCACAAGCGGGACGAACCCACAGTCCCAGCAGCAGGCAGACTCCTACAAACATCTCAAGCACACCGACGAAGTATCCGAACAAGACGGCGTGCGGCAGGATCAGTCCACTCAGGACGGGCCGGTAGAAGCTCACTGCGCTGGTCGCGATGTAGTCGTGCAGATATCCCTGAAAGCCGCCGTGAGCAAAGCCGGGCCCAGCCAGCTTGTACTCGCCGAAGAAAAGAAAGAACACCGACGTGGCAATGCGCACGCCGGCAATCGTCCTGGGCAAGGCGGATGGAGTGGTTGCCATCGGTCGGGGAGATGAGGATCCGGGCAGGATCCTCCTAGCCTCCTGGCCCGTCGTTCGAGACGTATTGTTCGAGTGACTCCAGTTCACGGCTGAGGTCGTCCACACGCCATTCGAGCAGATTGCGGATGGAAAGAATCCCCAACAATTTGCCGTTGTCGTCGGCGACCGGCAGGTGGCGGAAGTGACGTTCCAGCATGGTGGTGAGTGCCTCGCCCGGGCCGGTGCCGCGCGTGGCCATCTCCACAGGCGTAGTCATGAGGTCGCGTACCGGCGTGGCTTGCGGGTCGGTGCGCGTGAGCGACATCTTGCGGAGCACGTCGCGCTCGGTAAAGATGCCCGCGACGCGGTAATCGCTGTCGACCACCGCCACGGCACCCACGTGGTGGTCCAGCATTTTGTGGATGGCATCGGCCACGGTAGCTTCCAGCGGAACCGCGGCAATCTCCCGGTCACAAAGCTCCAGAACGCTCATAAGCACCTCCCTCGGCGAGGAGACCGAACTGAACCGGTGCTCGTCAAGAAACACGAGACGGATTACGCATTATGCTTCTGGCGAAGCGGATGTCAAGTGAATTTGCAGAAAAATATTGCGAGTGTGACCAGCCAGCCCGGTTCGAAGCCTCCCAATAGAGGAATCACCTTACGTCGCCGCGAAAGATTTCCCCGTCCTTCATCACAAACTGCACACTTTCGAGTGCCTTGATCTCGTGCAACGGATCGCCAGTCACCGCGATGATGTCCGCGAAAGCCCCCGGCGCGACCACACCGATCTTCCCTTCCATGTCGAGCATCACGGCGGCGCGCGAAGTGGCGCTCTGGATCGCATCCATCGGGGTCATGCCGAATTCGACCATGCGCAGGAACTCCTGTGCGATGGGCTCGGTCCAGGGGATCCCGCCCATGTCAGTACCGAAGACAATCTTGACACCAGCCTTCAGCGCCTTTTTGAACGACGGCTCGTGCAGCGCAGCACGCAGACGGTCGCGCTGCCCACCGGGGGTGTCGGCGGGAGCCCAGTCGTTGTAGTAGGGACTGATGGTGGGCACGTACCACGTGCCTTGCTTCAGCATCTGGGCGATGGCCGCGTCGTCGAGGTCGAGCCCGTGTTCGATGGAGTCGCATCCGCCGTCCAGCGCGCGGTGCAGGCCAATGCCGCTGTAGGCGTGGCACGCGACTCTCTTGCCCCAGCCATGCGTTTCGTCGACGATCGCCTTCAGCTCTTCAACGGTGAGCGTGGGCTGCGAGACCAGCTCGCCGTTCTTACCCACCCAGGAACGATGCGTCATGTAGACCTTGATCCAGTCGGCGCCGTGGTCGAGCTGCTCGCGTGCCGCCTTTCGCGCCTCGACGGGGCCATCGACGATCTGGGCGCCCTTGGGCATCTCCAGCTCGGGAGCATAGCCTTCCAGCATGTAACCACCCGTGGTGGAAATGGCTCGCGTCGATATGAACAGGCGTGGGCCGGGAATGTAGCCTTTCTCGATGGCTTCCTTGATGCCCACGTCGCCGTAGCCTGCACCTTCGGTCTCGACGTCGCGCAGGGTGGTGAAGCCCTGCTCCAGGGCTCGTCGCACCGCAACTGTTGCCCGCGCCGCGCGCAAGGCCAATGGTGCGTTGAGGATGTTGGCGTCGTATCCGCCCTGTGCCGGATCTTCTCCCTGCAGGAAGATGTGCGTGTGCGAGTCGATCAGGCCGGGCAGCACCGTGGCCTTAGACAGGTCAATGACCGTCGCACCGGAAGGAATCTTCGCGCTCGCGGCGTCGGACACACTCTCAATGCGGTTGCCGCGAATGATGATCACCTGATCGCGGCGCGGGGTGCCCGCTTTGCCATCAATGAGCGTGCCCGCACGAATGACGGTAACCTGAGGTGTCGATGATCCGGACTGCGCAACTGCACTCGTGCTTAGCACAAGACATAAGACCCAAAGGAGGTTCTTCACGGGATTCTCCGAGTGACTCCCCAGAAATCAGCGAGACCGCGCATCCGCCAATCCCGGGGATGATTTGGCGGGAAGGATTCTATACCCTTATGCCCGAACCTGCTTCGGAATGTCAGAGGCAACACACCGGTTCCAGGGAGGAGAGCCTTGCAGTTGCGTCTCGCTGAAATCCATGATGCGGAGGCCATCACCGCGGTCATCAATGCCGCCTTTCGGCAAGCCGAGAGCTTCCTCATCGATCGCGATCGTATCGACTTCGCGACCGTGCGGGAGTTGCTGCAGAAGGGGAAGTTCCTGGTTGCCGGTGATGGCGGCGTTCTGAGCGGCTGCGTTTACGTCGAGCTCAGGGGAGATCGATCGTACCTAGGGCTGCTGTCGGTCGATCCCCAGCGCCAGAAGTCCGGCCTAGGCTCGAAGCTGATGGACGCCGCCGAGGACTACTGCGCCAAGGCAGGCAGCCGCGTCATGGATCTGCAGATCGTGAATCAGCGGAAGGAATTGCCCGCTTTCTATCGCCGCCGCGGATACATTGAGACCGGCACTGCCCCATTTACTCCCGGTCTGAACCCGAAGCTGCCCTGCCACTTCGTGAAGATGTCGAAGCCGTTAACCTGATCGCCAGCAGCTCAACGCTCCGGCAGTACCGCGTCCGCCTCAATCTCCACCAGAATTTCCGGCGAGATTAGCGCGCTGACCTGAACCATCGAGGTCGCCGGCCGAATGTCGCGAAACACTTCGCCGTGCGCTTTCCCGATCTTTTCCCATTCCGCAATGTTCGTGACATACATGCGAGTGCGCACCACGTCTTTCATACTGGCACCCGCCTTCTTGAGGGCGGACTCAATGTTCTTCAACGTCTGGACCGCCTGCGCATACACGTCTCCCACCCCCACGATCTTTCCGTCCGGTCCGGTAGCAGTGGTCCCCGAAACGTGAATATGCTGGCCCATCTTCACCGCACGAGAGTAACCGACGATCGGCTCCCAAGGCGCGCCGCTTGAAATGTTCTTCCGTGCCATTCCACCTCCTCGATGTGCGTCTATCTTACAAGCGCGCAGGCACTTCCCGAGACAGAAGACCCTGGATGGGTAAACGCCCACCGCTGAGACACGGAAAGTGCGCACTGTGGAAGCCGCGATTAGCAGCCAACCGACCTCAGTGCCAACACAATGGCTCTACAACTCGCATCGCAGCCACCTCATCGAACAATCAGGAATATGGATCGCAAGGATAAACAAAAGTCACTTGCAATCCACAGAGAGCTGAGGTATCTGTCACGCAAGCGATGGAAACGCCGTGCTGGAACGCGGCGTTCGGAGGGCCGAGCAGAATGATTCCGGAATCGCATCCGCTGCAGGAGCTGTTTCAAGGTTTAGTGGGACGCCACTATGCCGAGGAAATCGGCATTCGCGATCCGCAGATTGTTGCCTACGTTTCTCACCTGCTGGCGGAATTCTGTGAAGCCGAACAGATGTTCAAGATTCGCGACGCCGCCGATCGGCCACTGGCGGATGTCGGAGAAATGCTGCTGGAGTCGGACCCGGTCTACGGTCCCGCACCCTCATTCGATCGCGAGCGCCAGGTGCGCAAGCATATCGGGGACTACACGCTCTTCTTTACCGGGATGTTCCCCGAGAGCATCAACCGCTTTCGTTTGCGGCACCAGCGCCTGGAAAGCTTTGTCGACTGGATGAAAGCCGGCAAGGAAAGCTACTACATCGTGTCGAAGTTCGAGCACTTCGAATACGCCAAGGTGGCGCCGCTATTTGCCATGCTCTCGAAAAACTTCGAAGGCTGCGTCTACGGTCTGAACATGGTGAAGAACGAACTGCAGGAAATGCAGCACCCCATCGTCCGGCGCCCCGACGAGCTGATCATGTAGTGATGCTCCGGCTCATCCCCGCACGTCTGTACCCGTGCCCATGCGATAGAAGCTCAAAGCGGCGTCCCCCTGCACCAGCTTGCGAAATCTTCGCAGCGGACCAAACTCCTCCCCGGGATCGAACTTCTTTTCGTGCTCGGCAATCACCACCGACATCGCCCACACCAGGGACGAGTCCGCCAGGGCTCGCAGTGTATCTCCATACGCATTCGTCAGGCGATAGGGGGGATCGAGAAAAACTACGTCGGCCGCAACGTGTTCCCGTTCCATGCGCCAGAACGCCCGCGGCAGGTCGTCCTTCAGCACCTTGAAGCCGCTCGCTATTTCCAGGCTCTGGAGATTCTTCTGGATCAACTCCGTCGCCGGCGCGGCCGAGTCCACGAAATAGACTTGCTTGGCGCCCCGGCTCAGAGCTTCGATGCCAACAGCGCCGGTTCCGGCGAAGAGGTCAATCCAAACGCTGCCCTCCAGCGCGTCTGGATTGCCGGCGGTGAGCACGTTGAACAGCGTCTCGCGCAACCGGTCCGACGTCGGTCGAATGTCCATCCCGCGCAGCGAGTACAGCGGACGGCTGCGGTATTTCCCCGCGATTACCCGCATGACTCTGTACCTTCGAGTGCCACGGTCATTCTGCGCACCCATGTAAAATAAACTCATTGGAAGGCTTATGAGAAGCTGGTCGATTCAGGTGGGACGACTATTTGGGGTCGAGGTGAGGCTCCACCTCACGTTCTTCATCCTGCCCCTGTTCATCTTTTGGACGGAATACAGCGCCCACCAGGGAAAGGCCAACGGACCTCGCGACCTCGCGCTCGCCGGAATCGTGCTGGCCTGTGTGGGGGCGCGCGAGTGCGGCCAAATGCTGGCCGCCAGACGCTATGGCATGACTCCGAAAGCCGTGATTCTTCTGCCCCTCAGCGGCGTGACCCTGTATGAGGAATCCCGCGTCGACAAACCATCGGCAAATAAGTTGCGGAAGCGCGACATCCATCTCGCGCTGGTGGGTCCGCTCGTCAGCCTGACGCTGGCTCTCCTCATCGCAGGAGTTGTGCTCGCGACCCCGCTTAGAACCAGCCTCTGGGAGTGGCCTTTCCTCCAATCCGGCAACCTGCGTCGCAGCCTGGTATGGGCGAATCTTTATCTGGCGGGCCTTAACCTGCTGCCTGCCTACCCTCTCGATGGCGGACGCATCTTGCGCGCGCTGTTCTCCCGCACCCTCGATCCCGCTGCCGCGACCCGGCGTGCGGTTTCGATCAGCTATGCCATTGCCATGGTGTTCATGCTTGCAGGCCCGTTCAGCAACACCTGGCTCACTTTGGTGGGCCTCGTGATCTTCTCCGCCGCCCAACTGGAGGAAAGGGCCGTCGTGTTCCAGTCCGTCCTCGACAATGTGCGCCTCGAAGAAGTCATGCTGACCGACTTCGCCACGCTCTCCCCGGCGGACACGTTGGAGGATGCGTTGGAGAAGGCAGTTCACTCCCTCCAGGACGATTTCCCCGTCGTTCGGGGCAGCGATATGGTCGGAGTGATCTCGAAGCAGCGCATCCTCGAAGCGCTGCGGGCGGAAGGTAACGGCTACGTGCAGGCGGTCATGAACAAGATTTTCGAGGTCTCGGTGCGGCAGGAGTCGCTGGGCTCGGCCTGGCGCAAGCTGACGTCTCGCAATTCCGGCATGATCTCCGTCGTCGAAAACGAACGCCTGGTCGGCATCGTCACGCTGCAGAACCTGATGCACTCCATGGCTCTGCTGGCCGAGAGCCGCAAGCTGCGCCGCGATAACACAGACTCGTAGGACAGATTAGAGCCGCGTTGTCGGCGCCAATTCATTTACGATTGACGATTGCCGATTGAGGAACCACCAGCGTTACCACAAAGACTGCGGTTTTGAAATCGGCAACCGGAAATCGGCAATCGGAAATCTCAGAACAGCTCGACCGCCTTCGCCACTTCCACCGCCGGAACCTTGCATAGTTCCTTCAGCACAGCGTCCGGAACCCGCCCGTCCACGTGAACCACGGCAATGGCCTCGCGCGGTTCGCCCGATTCTCCGTTCTCCGCGCGGCGCCCAAGAGAAAAATCCGCAATGTTGATGTGGTGATCGCCGAGAATCGTGCCCACCTTGCCAATCACGCCGGGCACATCGCGGTTGCGCATGTAGACCAGGTTGCGTTCGAGCGGCGCTTCAATATCAATGCCGTCGATCTGCAACAGCCGCGGCGCGCTCTTCCGCAGCACCGCTCCCTTCACCAGATGCTCTTCCTGTGAGCTCTTGAACAAAACCGAGATCACGCTGCCCGCACCACCCGTGGAAGCCTTGGCTTTGTGCGATTCGTTCACCCGCAGCCCGCGCGCATCCGCTATAGACGCTGCATTCACCAGATTCGCCTTCTCCTCCAGCGCCTGGTTGAGGACACCTTTGACCGCCGCGTTGCGGATCAGATCCGTCTTCCATTCCGCAATGTGGCCGCTGTAACGCAGCGAGATCTCCTCCATCGTCCCCTCGGAAATCTGCGCCAGGAATGCTCCCATACGTTCGGCCAGCACGATGTAGGGTTGCATCGCCGCATATTCTTCGGCCGACACCGAGGGAACATTCACTGCATTCTGGATGACACCATCTTTCAGATAGTCCTTCACCTGCTGCGCGATCTGTACTCCGACCGCATCCTGGGCCTCGCGCGTCGACCCGCCAATGTGCGGCGTGAGCACCACATTCTCCAGCGCGAGCAGCGGCGAATTCCTGGGCGGCTCTTCGGTAAAGACATCGATCGCCGCGGATGCGACCTGACCCTGCTTCAGCGCCTGCGCCAGGTCCGCTTCATTCACCAGCTCTCCCCGCGCGCAATTCACCAGCCGCACGCCTTTTTTCATCCTGGCGATTGACGCCTCATTGATCATTCCCGCGGTCTGAGGGGTCAGCCCCACATGCAACGTGATGTAGTCCGCGGCCGCATATAGTTCGTCGAGGCTGGACATGCGGATACCCTGTTCCTTCGCAACCGCCACCGACACAAACGGGTCATGCGCCACGAGTTCCATCCCAAAAGCTCGCGCCCGCCGCGCCACTTCCATGCCAATGCGTCCCAGACCGACAACTCCCAGCACCTTCCCGCGCAGTTCCGTCCCCTGAAGAGATTTTTTCTCCCACTTCCCGGCGTGCATGAGCGCATCCGCGCGGCAGAGCTGCCGCGCCATGGCCAGCATCATGCCGAGTGTCTGCTCCGCGACGGCGACAGCGTTCGCCCCCGGAGTGTTCATGACGGCGATGCCCTTGCGCGTGGCCGCATCGAGATCGATATTGTCCACCCCGACGCCTGCACGGCCGATCACGCGCAGCTTCTTCGCGTGCTGCAGAAGGGCAGCATCCGCCTGCACAGCCGAGCGCACGATCAGCGCGTCTGCGGACTCAAGGTGCTCGGGGAGCTTGCCCTCAAGCTGGTCCGCGGTAACCACCGTCCAGCCCGGCTCCTTGAGTTGTTCCACGGCTGTGTTCGAGATCTTTTCTGCGACGACGATTTTCACTGATGAGTCCATCCTTCCTACCCGTGATGACAATTCCGAGACATTACGCGTGACGAGACGTTGACATGAAAATGACACTGTGCTGACACGTCAGACCCCGCCTATTTCTACACTCTTCTCTATCGGGCCCCCGCCCTCTGGGAGAACAGTTATGAAAATCGCTAAGATGTTAATCCTTGCCATGGTCCTTGCTGTTGGTCTGGGCTGCGGATACTCCAAAAAGGCAACAACTCCACCGTCACCGGGCACAAAGCCCACGATCACTCAGCTGAATCCGGCCAGCGCAACTTCTGGCGGCGCCGCGTTCACGCTGGAAGTCGATGGCACGAGCTTTGCCTCCGGCGCGACCGTCAGTTTCGCCGGCGTTACGTACACCCCCGACGCCAGTACCAAGAGTGCGACCAAGCTTGAGGCCGCCATTCCCGCAGCTGCGATCATGAATTCCGGAACAGTGTCTGTTACCGTAACCAATCCCGGTACTTCCGGAGGCATCTACGGCGGTGGCACGCTGCCTGAGACCTCGACGCCGATGAACTTCACGGTCAACTAGGAGGCGAGGACTGCCCCAACCGGCAGTCCTTAAACTCCCACCAGTTGTCGTTTCTCGGTCAGGCTCCGGGCATAAACTTCCTGTGCCGCCTTCACCGCCGCACCATAGTCGGCGGTTCTGGCGGTGGTTCTGGCCAACACATGTTCCAGCGCCGCCAGAATGCCGATCGTGTCCAGGTAGTCGTAGTAGCCGATGTGGGCGATGCGGAACAGCTTTCCCTTCATCTCCCCTTGCCCGTTGGCCACCACTGCATCGAAGGCTTCGCGGAATTCCTTGACGATCTTTCCCGAATCAATACCGTCCGGCGATGAGATCGCGGTGAGCGCCGCCGCCGGTGAGGATGCGTAGAGTTTCAGCCCAAGAGCCTTCGCCCCCGCCCGCGTCATCTCGGCGCACAGTTCCGCGTTGTTGACCAGCGTCTCGCGGCCCTGCGCCAGGTTACCATTGCCCATGCCGCGAATGAACTCCAGCGCCGCTCCTAGCGCCGCAAATAGCGAGGTCGCGGGCGTGTACGCAGTCTCGCCCTTCGCCGCCGATTTCCGCTCCTTGCGCAGATCGAAGTAGTAGCGCGGGGACGATGTCTTCTCCATCCGCTGCCACGCCCGCTCGCTCACCGCGCAATAGCCCAGCCCGGGAGGCATCATCAGCGCCTTCTGCGACCCTCCGATGATCACGTCCACACCCCAGCCATCGACATCCAGATGAGTCGTCCCGAGCCCGGTGATGGCATCGACCACCAGCAAGGTGTCTTGCTGCGCGCCTACGATCTTGGCGATGCCTTCGACATCATGCCGCGCCCCGGTTGAACTCTCCGTCGCCTGCACGAAGACTGCACGCACATCAGGCGTGAGCCTCGCGCGAATGTCGGTCAGCGAAAATGTCTCGCCGTAGGGAGCGCTCAGCACATCGACGTTGCATCCGAACGCCTTGGCCAGTCCCGTCCAGCGTTCGCCGAATTTCCCCGCCGTCAGCACCAGCACCTTGTCGCCGGGCGAGGTCAGGTTCGAGACCGACGCCTCCATCACGCCCGTCCCCGAGCACGCCAGCACCAGCACGTCATTCTTTGTGCCGATGAACTCCTTCATATCTACGAGCACGCGTTGAAACAGCGCGCGGAAGTCGGCGGTGCGGTGATGCGCGGTGAAGGAAGCCATGGCCGTCTGCGCCGCCGGAAGTAACGGCGTTGGCCCAGGAGTAAAAAGACGGTTCTTGCGCAACATAGTGAGAGTCCTTATGAAGGGAATGTCTATTAGTTTACCGGAACCGCCCTCGCAGAGCACGCTCCCCGGGATCGCAATACCCTAAATTGTCGTGTCCTGCGCCGCCGTGATCTGGGTCACAAGCAGGCTGTGGAAATACTCGATCTCGCGCTTGATTTTGGGCAGGCAGCACCCTTGCTGATCTCGGGTGGCGCAGCGCTTCCAGCGCTGCGATAACTCGCTTTTTTTAGAAAAGGGCTTCATCCCTTGAGGTCAGGCTTCCGCGCAGAGAATACTCTTCAGCAGCCTCTTCTTGATCCCAGCCGCGAAGCGGCGAAAGAATGCAGCCCACGGCGCAAGCCGTGGGTAGAACGTGGAACGAGACCAAGCCCCAGCGGGGCGAAAGAAAGCTGTGACACAGACTTCGAAGAAACCGGCATACCTACCTCGCACCCGCAGCTAGACTCCCCAGCCGCGAGCGGCGGCATTCATTAGCCCAGGGCGTAAGCACTGGGTAGGCCGGAGGGGACCACCGAGTCCCGTCGGGACGGCACCGCGCGCTCCCAACACCGAACACGCACACGTATAATCCCCCCATGAGCCTCGTCGAACAGATCCAGAAAGACATCGTCTCCGCCATGAAGGCGAAGGACGAAGCCCGCCTCTCCACCCTGCGCATGGTCAAGAGCGCACTGCATCTTCGCCAGGTCGAGAAGATGGCCCCGCTCGACGACAAAGAATCCCAGGCCGTGCTGACCACGCTGATCAAGCAGCGCAAGGAGTCCGTCGAGCAGTTCACCAAGGGCGGACGCCAGGAAATGGCCGACAAAGAAGCCGCCGAGATCGTCCTGATCGAAACCTACCTCCCCAAAGCCGCCGCCGAGGCCGACATCGTCGCCGGAGTGAAAGCCACGATCGCCGAAATGGGTTCCCCCACCATGAAAGAAATGGGCACCGTGATGAAGAACGCCATGGCCCGCTTCAACACCGCCGGCATGCGCGTGGAAGGGAAGATGGTTAGCGAAATCGTGAAGCGGGAGTTGTCGGGGAAGTAGCGGCCGTCAGTGGCAATGCTGGTGGAGTTAGGAGTGTGATTGGTTGTCGAGAAATTGCCGCAGCTTCGTCACGAGCTTGGCCATATTCGCCGTTTCACAATCCCAAATTACCAGAACGTCCCAGCCAAGGCTCCTGAGCTTCGCCCGGTGCCTTTTGTCGCGTTCTGTGTTTGCCTGCAACTTCGGTTTCCAATAAGACTTTCGCGACTTTGGCAAGCGCCCATCGGTGCAGCGCTTGTGTTGATGCCAGAAGCAACCGTGCACGAATATCAGTTTTCGTGAGCTCGGAAAAACCAGATCAGGTCGCCCGGGCAGATCATTGCGGTGCAAGCGGAAACGATAGCCAAGGCGATGAACCAGAGATCGGACAGCCATCTCCGGCTTGGTATCCTTGCTTCGGATTCGCCGCATGTTCTCGCTTCGGCGCGTGATCGAAATTGTGTCCATGTCGACCTATTTCGGAGTGTCTGGCCGGTTCTGCAGCGGAATGCTGATGCATTGCTTCCGGTCGATCGGGTAGCCGCGCCTCCGCGCCTCATCATTTTCCACACGGTTCCAACCGCGCAAAACCAACAAGCCTTCTTGATGGAGCTTGGTTTTGGCGTCCCTGACCCTCGCGCGAACGTCAACTTGTCTGTCTTTGGTCGCGGCGACTGCTTCAATATCAGAACGGTGAATCGGTGCAGCTTGAATTTGCCGAAAGAGTTCTGTAACTCGTGCTTGACCGCTGCTTTTTTCGAAAATCCCGTCACGAATTGTTGGAGGGGAAATCAAGAATGCGCTTACCGGTAACGACGCGTCCTTTACGATCCAGCTAATCGATTTCCTGCCTTCCTTTGAAAAGGACTTCTTCTTGTCTTGGTTTTCTTTTCCGAGAAGCTCATCGCGAGCTCGAATCAGTCCGACCGAATACTTTGCCGACTTCTCATCAATCTGTGTCAACAAGCAGAGGCGGCCCACAGCCTCGGGCGGAATCATCCAGTTGTCCCCAATGGTGTTCTTAATGTCGACCTCCACGTCTGCAATGGTGGTGTCTGAAACTTTACCCGCACGATCCTGAAAGAAATCGCTCTTCAGGCCTCTCTCTACTTGCGTTCCGATATGCTTCTTTTCTTCCGGAGTCAGTTGACTGATAGAGTAGCGGCGTGTTCTGTCCCCCTGCAGAACATTGTCGATTGCCTTTCGAATGACGCCCGCGGTCTTCCCTTGGAAATCCGGAATATTCTCGATTTCAGCTAGAACGGCGTCGAGTTCTGGGTCGGGCAGCGGCTGTGTGGTCGTTCCCGCATTGGTCATGCAGCCAATTTAGGAATGACTTGTCTCTATGTCAATGAGAGATCGAGATTGACTGTTTGGCTCAGGAGCCTACCGCCAAGGAAAAAAGACGCGCACTAGTCAAGCACTCTCGAACTTGTGTAGCTATCGCTCTTGCGACTGGAGGTGGAAACGCGTTGCCTACCTGGCGGTAGGCGGCGGTTTTTCCTCCAGAAAACTGCCAATCGTCGGGGAACCCTTGCAGGCGCGCCACCATTCGGACGGTCAAACGTGGCATCCCTTTGTGGTTCCTGTTGGGCGGTTCGTTGGCAATTCCAATTCCATCCACCCCCAGGCTCGCCCAGGCCCGACGCGCTCGGGTAGGTCCGAGATCGGGTCCGCCGTGCTTCAGGCTGCCCCCAACTATGGTCGGAGCGATCTCGTTGGCCTTTTCGCGCCAGAACTTCGCCCCCTGCCAGCCGTCGGCCGCCATCAGATCGAACAAGGTCTCACCCACCGTAGCCGGAAGGCCAAAGTCCCCAGAAGGCCATGAGAAGTTGTCAAAAAGACCCTTTCGCACCGCGACGAAAACGACCCGAGGTCTAAGCTGTGGGACGCCAAAATCCGATGCATTTAGCAGGTGCCAATCGGAGCGATAGCCCAGTTTTGCCAGTTGACTTACGACGTATCGCCGATAATCCTCAAACACTGCGTCCAGAATCCCTCTTACGTTTTCGATCATCACTGCACGTGGACGTGCCTCTGAGATTATCCGGATGGCTGCGGGAAAAAGATTTCTTTCGTCCTTGACGCCGAGCTGCTTGCCCGCTACAGAAAAAGGAGGGCAAGGAAGGCCACCCGAAACAATGTCGACACCGGTGTATGGTCTAGCGTCAAACTCCCGAATATCAGCCTGAAGCACATTCCATTTAGGCCGATTAAGCCGAAGCGTGTTACAGGCGTGCCGGTCGAATTCAACCAAGGCTACATGCTCGATGCCAGCCTGCTCCAGCCCTAAGGCTTGACCGCCCCCGCCAGCGCAGAGTTCAAGCGTCGTTAACTTTTTCATTGGAGTTGTGGTGTCCATCTTAGAACAGTTCACGAAAACCTTATCATTTAAATCGGCAGAAGGATCTCATCACTTAAGGTCGTACTTAGAGCGGATACCCGAACGACCCTTGCTACTTGCTCCTCTGCCACTCCCGGTACGCCTCGCTCTTCGAAATCCCCCGCTCTTTCGCCACTTTCTTCAGCGCGGCCTTCTCGTCGACCTTCTCTTCTGCCATGATCTGCTCAACCCTCTGACGGATGGAAAGGCGGGCGGACGAGGCGTCCGCCGCTCCATGAATTACTTCCTCCGCCTTGCCGATCAGCAGCGTGATCTCTCCCTTGACCGACTCCCGCGACTTTAGCGCCTCCAGCACCTCGCCCGCGCGCCCGCGCAGAAACTCTTCATGCAGCTTGGTCACTTCGCGCGCGACCACGACATGCCGGGCCTCTCCCAGAACCTCGACAACGTCTGTCAGCGCCTCTACTATCCGGTGCGGAGCCTCGTAGAACACCTGCGTGCGCGGCGAAGTCCGGATCGCCTCCAGCGCCGCCCGCCGCTCCCCACGCTTTGCCGGAAGAAATCCGCTGAACCGGAACGAGTCTGTAGGCAGCCCGCTCGCCACCAGCGCCGCCAGGAACGCCGACGCTCCCGGAATCGGCACCACCGGCACATGATGGCGGATGGCCAGCGAGATCAGCCGATACCCCGGATCGGAAATCCCCGGCATGCCCGCATCCGTCACCAGCGCGACGCTCGCGCCCTCCTGCAACTCTTTCACCAGCTCAGCGGACTTCGTCATCTCGTTGTGCTCGTGGTAGCTGGTGGTGCGGGTGGAAATCGCGTAGTGGTTCAGCAGCTTCTGCGTCTGCCGCGTGTCTTCGCAGGCGATCACGTCCACTTCCTTCAACACGCGCACCGCCCGCAGCGTGATGTCCTCCAGATTGCCGATCGGCGTGCCGACGAGATATAGAGCCGGACCTGCAGAATGGGAAGAATTCTCCAAAGCAGTGGCAGGGGGGACAAGCTCGCGTCCGGAGTCCTTCATGGCCGGAGTCTACCACCGTGGCAACGGTAGCGGTGCATGTACAGCTTAGTAAGGAAGCGAGCCAAGCGCGCGATTATTGGGTCGCAAAGAATGCGACCCTTCGCGCGTCTCGCCCACATTCCTCGCTGCGCAAAGAACTCTTGCTCGGAATGACAATCAAACTACACAGCTACCACCGGTCCGAGTCCGTTGACAAACATCAACCTTGGGCGCATTGTGACCGCACTAACCAATCTGTCGGTTTCGATCCCGGGCGGCCATATCCAATTTTCCGGTGACTCACTCGAGGAGGCATTTTCATGCTGAGCCGCTATATCCGCTACCGCACTGTCATTCGCGCCATCCTTGGCCTTCTGATTTTTCAACTGCTCGCTGCTGTGGCTTTTGCTCAGAGAGGTCTTGAACCGCAATGGGTCTACTTTGCCCCCAAGGGCAAGATCAAGCAGAAGACCGTGTCAGTACCCGGGGGCAGCCTGAAGATACTGGGAGGAATTTTGTTACGTCCCGGAATGAAGGCAATTTTTATGGGCGCCAATGGCAAGCCGGGGAAGGTACAGCCGCAACTGTACGTGCGCGTGACCAACGAATCGCCCGGTCAAATCTGGGTCGAAGCAGAAGTGCGGACGCCCGGCCAGCAGGAAGCGAAGGTGAAGGATTTCGACATCAAGAAGAGCGGCTACTACCATTTCGAGATCTGGGACCTCGGCAGAGACGTGCAGTGGGACACTGAGTATCCGGTAAAGCTCACGTTCTATTCGGACAAAGAAAAGAAGACTGTGCTCAGCACAGAGAAGTCGGCATTTGTTTTTACCAAAGAGCATCAAGACTTGATCGAGGAGGCGCAGAAAGTGGTCGCGGAGGGACTGCGTGCCGGGGCCTTGCCCTATGGAGCCGTGTCAGGCTGGAAGGAATCCTTGTCCGTGGAAGAACTGGCTGCGGAAGCAGCCGAGGAGAAAGAGGCGCATCTTAAGCCCGACTTTGAATGGAATGACGCCAGCACCTCTGGCGCTTCACTGAAATTCACCGAGACAAGTCGCAAGAAGATGAAGGGGACGGGGCCAGTGGTGGAGTACGAACTTCACGCCCAGGGATTCAAGCAGGGCGACAAGCTGCTTCTGTGGAGCAAGTGGCTGGATGACACCTATCAGCGATGGGAAAGCAGTGTCGATCAGGCAGGCGCGATTAGTTACAAGATCAAAGGCGAGAATGTTCCGGTTCGCAACTTCAACTTCTTCCACATGGCGCACGGCGAACCGATCCGCTGGGCACTGGTTTCCGAAGACGCAACCACGAAAGCCTTTGCCGTGGTCGTGCCTTTTCCTCTGGAGTCCCACGGGAAGGGGGAGTGCACGGCCTCGGCTCGTCTGGAGAGTCCGACCGGGCTCGTGTTTCTGCTGAGTTTCAGTGGTTTCCAGCCAGGAGAACCCATTGATGTGACCAGCGAATTCAAGAGCGAGTCTAAGAAAGCGACGCAGCAGGCTTCGGCCCAGGGTACGACAGAAATGCCGGTTCTCTTCGGGGAAGGCGATAAGGGCAAGGCCAAAGTGACAGCATCCTCGAAAACCTGCGAAGTTTCGCTGAGCTACAAGGTTGGACCAGACGCAAGGGTGGCCGAAGATTGATGGCGGGGTGCCTGCCCTGTCCTTCATAACGCGAAATCTGTCACCGCAGCGACCGTAACCGGATGCCTCATCCGTCGTTATACTAGCGACCGCACGTCCCCGTGGAGAAACGCACCCGTGACCGCCAACGACTTTCGCCGCCTAGCCCTGTCCTTCCCCGAGACCGAAGAACGCGCGCACATGAGCCATCCTGACTTCCGCGTCGGCGGAAAAATCTTTGCCACGCTCGGATATCCCGACAAATCCCACGGAATGGTCAAGCTCCCACCCGAGCAGCAGCACTACTTCTCGAAGGACTATCCCGACGTGTTCGTACCCGTAAAGGGCGTCTGGGGACGTCGCGGCGCCACCAGCGTCCAGCTGAAAGCCGCCGACAAGGAAACCCTGCGCAAGGCCATCGAAGCCGCATGGCGCGACACCGCCCCCAAGCGTCTGTTGAGGAAGTCGTAAACAACGCAATTGCTGACCCAAAGATTCCAACCGCCTTCAACCACCGGACGCAAGCCGCGGGAGCGGCGACAGAATGCAGCCCACAGCTTGCCCTGAGCCTGCCGAAGGGGCGCAAGCCGTGGGTAGTAAGCAGACAAACACGGGCCCCGGAAGGGGCGAAAGAACGTCTCTTACAAAATTGACGCAATCGAACCTGCCCCCTAGAATCAAAGGGAATCAGTTCTCCTCACAGTCCTACACCTCATGCCACTCTACGAATATCAGTGCAAGAAGTGCGGCCACCGCTTTGAAAGGATCCAGAAGTTTTCCGACAAGATGGTCAAGAAGTGCCCTGACTGCGGAGGCGCCGTCGAACAGATGATCTCGGCCCCGGCGGTGCAGTTCAAGGGTTCCGGCTGGTATGTCACCGACTACGCGAAGAAGTCGCACGTGCCTGCGTCCGACAGCGGCAGCAAAGATTTGAAGAAGGACGAGAAATCGAAGTCGGAGAGCACAGCCAAGGAAGCTTCGTCGAAGGAAGGTGTTTCCAGAGAAAGTCCGCGCAAAGGTTTCGGCAGGCACAAATAGGTGTCAAGAACCAGCCGAGCTTTGCTCGGGCCTGGACGGGCGAGGGCGCCCGTCCCTACACGAGCCGTGAGATACCCTACTTCAGTTCCCGCTCGAAGTGATCCTCAATCATCGTGAACAGGTGCACCCTCGCCTCTTTCCCGGCGATGCTATGGGTCTTGTTGGGATAGATCATCAGCCGGAACTGCTTCCCCGCCTTGATCAGCGCGTCGATCATCTGAATGCTGTTCTGGAAGTGGACGTTGTCATCTCCCGTGCCGTGCACCAGCAGCAACGCGCCGTGCAGCTTGTCGGCTGACTTGGTCACGTCGGAATCGTCGTATCCCTTCTGATCATCCTTGGGCAGCCCCATGTAGCGCTCGGTATAGATCGTGTCGTAGTTGAGCTGACTCGTCACCGGCGCCACACAAACTCCGGCGCGGAAGCGGTCCGAATGCGTCATCGCATAGAGCGTCATCGATCCGCCATTCGACCAGCCCCAGATCGCAGTTCGATCTTTGTCCAATTGCGGATACTGGGCCAGCAGCTGATCGAGCGCAGTAAGCTGATCCTTGAGTTCGATGGCACCGAACTCCTGCCGGATCGCCATCTGGAACTTGCGATCCCGCCCCGGCGTGCCGCGGTTGTCCACGGCAAAGATGGCGAACCCTTTGCGCGCCAGAACCTGATCGAACAGCGCGCCACCCCCGGCCCAGCTCTTAAGCACAAGCTGCGCCGCCGGACCGCCATAAATATTCACGATCAGCGGAATCTTGCCGCCCGCAGGCGCATCGGGCGGAAGCAGCAAACGCCCGTGCAGAGTCGTCCCATCTTCCGCCTTGAACTCCAGAAACTTCGGCGCGATCAGCCCGTAGTCCGCGACACTCCGCGCCTCCCACAACGGGTTGCAGGCGCCGCTCACCGCGCATACCGTGAGCCGCGGCGGCGTCAGAACGTTCGAGGACGTCTCCATGTAGTGCTTGCCATCGTCCGCAAATTGCGCAACGTGCGTGCCTTCTTCATGGGTGAGCGGCTGCATGCCGGAACCGTCGAGCTTCACGGAGAAGATGTGCCGCTGCCGCGGATCATCCTTGTTGGCGGAAAAGAAGACGATGCCCCCTGCCTCGTCGACGGCCTCCACTCCCAGCATTTCGAAATCTCCCGAGGTCAGCTGCCGCTCCAGCTTTGCCTCCGCTGTCATCGGGTTCTGCTTATCGAAACTGTACAGGTACAGGTGCGTGTGCCCATCGCGCCAGCTCGACCACAGGAATCGGTCGCCGGACTTCAGCACACGGAAGTCATCGTTGACATTGATCCACGCCTCGGGGCTGGTTTCGGTCAGAACGATTCGCGACTTGCCGGATTTCGCATCCACGAAATACAGGTCGATCTTGTCCTGAGTGCGGTTCATCACTTCCGCCCAGATCACTCCGTCGCGCACCCAGCCAAAACGCGGAATGAGGATATCCTCGTCGCTGGTCAGTGAAATCCACCGCACCTTGCCCTTGTCCGCGTCTGCCACGCCCAGCTTCACGATCGGATTCGGGTCCGCCACCTTGGGATACTTCTCCTGATCCACCGTCGGGTGCGTCGGTATCCAGTCCGTGATCGGATAGGTCGGAACCTTGGTCTCGTCCATGTGCAGGAACACAATCTCTTTGCTGTTGGGCGACCAGAAGTAGTTGCTGCGCACCGCCAGTTCTTCGGCGTAGACCCAATCGATGTCGCCGTTGAACAGGTTGTCTTCCGTGTCCTTAGTCAGCTGCTTCTCGTTCTTTCCCTTTTCCCCGACTGGCCGAACGTACAGGTTGTGCTTGCGGACGTAGGACACGCGGCTGCCATCGGGAGAAAACTTGGGATCTCCGCTGGGATCCGGCGCCGACGTGAACTGCACGGCCGTACCGTTGGCCAGATTGTAGAGCCAGAGCTGTCCCTGCGAATCGAAGATCAGGTGCTTCGAGTCCGGCGCCCAGATGTAGGCCGCGACGTGATAGCGGGTCAGGCGCTCCTTCTCCCGCTCGTTCTTGACCTTGTTGTAATCGGGCGCGAGCGATGCCAGCTTGGCCGCTGTGACCAGCACTTTCTTCTCACCGGTGGCCGCGTCCACGTACCACAGCTCGCCTTCCTCGCCCTTGTCGTCACGCTGCACGTAGGAAAGCCGCGATCCATCCGGGCTCCACTCCATCGTCTCCGGCGCGCGCCCGGTAATGGCCCCAGGCGTGAAAATCTGCTCTATGGTCAGCGGCTTTACAGCCTGCTGCCCGGACGACTGGGCCAAGACCAGAAAAGGCGTTAAGAGAATTTGCAGAAGGGCGAGCGAAACTGCGACGGGAAGGGCATGGCAACGTTTCACAGGGCAAGCTCCAGCAAGAAGAAGTGACCGTCTAACGCGCGTTGACGCGCGAACGAACGAGTGTACACCGGACGAGCAGAACCGCGCTCTTGGTGAGTGTCTCGTCCCGCCAGGAATCCTCGTGGCTCCTCCCCCGGACGAGCGGAGCCACCGGAATTTCCCCTCACAACCAGCCAAACACCGCCGCGTCGCGCTCTCCCCACGTGCTAGAATCACTACATACCGTGAATGCTTCCTGACATCGAAAATCTGCTGAAACTGCAAGGCGCGGACAAGGAAATCCGCCGCCTGCAGGACGAAATCGCTGAATTCCCCAGACGCGTCGCCGCGATCGAGCAGAAGCTGGCAGGCACCAAGGCGCAGCTCGAAAAAGCCCAAGCCTCCATCAAAGCCGACGAAGCCGCCCGCCGCAAGCACGAAACCACCATCACCGATTTCCGCGGCAAGATCTCCAAGTACCGCGATCAGTCCCTCGACGTAAAGACCAACGACCAGTACAAGGCGCTGCTGCACGAGATCCAGTTTGCGGAGAAAGAAATCGCGGCCACCGAGGACAAGATCCTCGAGATCATGGTCAACGCCGACGCGCGCGATAAAGAAGTCAAAGCCGCGCAAGCCGAGTTGAAAGCAGAAACCACCGAGATCGAGAAAGAGAAAGAGCAGGCCCGCCAGCGCACTGCCGAAGACGAGAAGCTGCTCGCCGAATGGCGTGCCAAGCGTGACCAGATGCGCGCGGGTGTGAACGAAGACCTGCTGCGGCATTACGAGCGGGTGTCAAAGTTCCGCGGTACCGGCATCTCCGAGGTGCGCGATCACAAGTGCATGGCGTGCCAGGTGATGTTGCGTCCGCAGACCTACAACGAAGTGCGCACCGGACAGCAGACCGTGGTATGCGATTCCTGCCAGCGCATTCTGTATTTCAATCCGGCGAACGAGATGGTCGCGTTGGAAAAGTCGGATGTAAAGCGTCCCCGCCGCCATCATCCCAAGATCGACGCCCCGCAGGCGTGGTACTTCCGGGAAAGTTACGCCGACGCCGGCGAAGTCTATCTTTGCCTGACCAACAGCCCGGGACAAGCCAGTCGCCGCGTCTACGAAATCCATACCGGCAGGATGATTGGCGACGTCCTCATCCGCGAAGGCGATTACCGCCATGCTTTCCCCGAAGACATCACCGGAGCCATCCGCCTCAATGGCGACTGGAGCGAAGAGGAGCTGGACACCTGGGGCACCGAAGCCCCCATGGTCGTTCTCGACGCATTGCTGGCCGACCTCGAACTCGCCCGCTACGAAATGAGCGCCCGTACGACCGCCAAGCACGAGGCCCCCGTCCCCACCGAACAAGCCGCTAGCTAAGACTCAGGTACGACGACGAACCTCACGTAGAAACAGCCGCCCCGCTCTGCTCACGTAGGGACGGGCGCATTCGCCCGTCCGGTCGAGCGAAACTCGACTAGCGCTTGCACCATCCATGAACGCCGAAGTTTAAGATGACTGCATGCCCCAACCGCCTCCGAATCTTCCGACGGTGAAAGTTTCCCCCCGAGGCGCCACGCGTCTGAACAACGGCCATTTCTGGGTATACCGCTCCGACATCGTCACAACCGACGGTGTGCCTCCCGGCTCGGTTGTCACGGTCACCGACCACCGCGGCAAGCCTCTGGGCAGTGCCCTGTACTCAAGCTCCTCACAAATCGCAATCCGCATGATCTCGCGTGAACCGGTCCCAGACTTCCCAGCCCTTCTACGGCTGCGCGTCGCCGACGCCATCGCCTATCGCGAACCCATCGTCCGCGACACTGACGCTTACCGCCTCATCTTCAGCGAAGCCGACTTCCTGCCCGGCCTCATCGTCGATCGCTATCGAGATATCCTCTCGCTGCAAATCCTCACCCAGGCATGGGATTCCGATCCGCTTCGTCAAACCCTCATCTCCGAGCTGACCACTCGGCTCAATCCCGATTCCATCGTCGAGCGCGTCGACCCCCGCGTCCGCGAACTGGAAAATCTGCCCGCACGTGCTTCAGGACTGCTCCACGGCAGCAAGACCGCCACAATCTTCAATATGAACGGCGTCCAATTCCACTACGACGCGCTCGAAGGCCAGAAGACCGGAGCCTTCCTCGACCAGCGCGAAAATTACGCCGCCGCCGCGCAATATGCCCACGGCGAGGCCCTCGACGTCTTCTGCTATCAGGGAGCCTTCGCCCTGCACCTCGCCCCGCGCTGCTCTCACGTCACCGCCATCGACAGCTCCCGCCCTGCGCTCGAAGTTGCCGACCAGAACGCCACACTCAACCATCGCGAGATCGAGTGGATCGAAGCCAACGCCTTCGACTTGCTCAAGGACTACGCCGCCTCCGGCCAGCAATACGACACCATCGTTTTGGATCCCCCAGCCTTCGCCAAGTCGAAGCGTGACCTGGACGCTGCCATGCGGGGTTACAAGGAACTCAATCTCCGCGCGCTCAAGATGCTTCGTCCGGGCGGAATCCTCATGACCTGTTCCTGTTCGTACCACGTCAGCCAGTTGAACTTCCTGGAGATGCTGGCCTCCGCCGCCCTGGACGCTCACAAAACAGTGCGGATCCTGGAGCTCCGCGGCCAGTCCCGGGACCATCCGATCCTGCTCAACGTGCCCGAAACCGCGTATCTGAAGTGCGTGATAGCACATGTAAGTAACTGACAATAAGGCTAAAGCAGTACTTGACAATAACGTGCTCAACTTTTATGCTTCTTTTACGCTAATCAGACATCTGATTACGTGGACCGAAGCTTTCATCCAAGCTTCCGGACTACGCCAAGTTCTGAACCAGACAGACTCTGAAGGAGGATTAGCCATGACCGTACTTACCCGTTGGGAACCGTTCCGTGAGTTTTCCACCCTGCAGGACCGCATGAACCGCCTGTTCCGCGAGTCCTTCAGCGAGGCTGGCCGGGATGAATCCCTCGTCGCCTCAAGCTTTGCCCCCGCCGTCGACGTCTACGAGGACGAGCACAACGTCACGTTGAAGATCGAAGTCCCTGGAATCGACGAGAAGGACATCGACGTCCGCGTCGAGAACAACCTGCTCACCGTGCACGGCGAGCGCAAGATCGAGAAGGAAGAGAAAGAAGAGAACTACCGTCGCGTGGAGCGCCAGTACGGCAGCTTCACCCGCACCTTCACCCTGCCCAACACCGTCGACACGGAAAAAGTTTCCGCCAACTACGACAAGGGCGTGTTGAAGGTTGCGTTGCCGAAGAAGGCCGAAGCCAAGCCCAAGCAGATTAAAGTCAACGTGGGCACCGCCAAGGCCATCGAAGGCAAGGGCCCCAGCAAGGCCGCGTAAGGAAGTAGGGGCGGACGCATTCGTCCGCCCAGCTCGTGTAGGGACGGGCGCCCTCGCCCGTCCGGGTCGAGCGAAGCTCGACTAGCATTTGACGGGAGGCGGCAGAGGTGACCGCCTCCCGTATTGTTTTCACATCAACATTGCTTTGTCATCCTGACCCTGAGCAATGCGAAGGCGAAGAACCCATGCACTTCTGCCACTACCGCCGATTGCATAGGTTCTTCGCTTCGCTCAGAATGACAAGAGCAGAGGAAGAAATCCATGCCCATCCGTTGGGACAAATTCACCGTAAAAGCCCAGGAAGCCGTCCAGCGCGCCAACCAGCTCGCTTCCGAACACGGCAATCCGGAGCTGCTGCCCGCCCACCTGCTCGCTGCGCTGGTTGAAGACAAAGAAGGCATCGTCCCCCCGATCCTCGAAAAGATCGGCATCGGTCCTCAAGCTGTGCTCAGCGATCTTTATAAAGAGTTGGAAAAGCTGCCGAAGATTTCCGGCGAAGCCGCCCAGCCTACGCTGTCGAGCGCCGCCAACAAACTGCTCGATCAGGCCTTCAAGGAAGCTTCCAATTTCAAAGACGAATACGTTTCCACCGAGCACCTCCTGCTCGCGGCCACGCATGTCAAAGACGCCGCCCAGCAGATTCTCACGCGCCACGGCGCGACCTATGACGCAATCCTGAAAGCTCTGACCGTAGTCCGCGGCTCGCAAAAAGTCACCGACCAGAATCCCGAAGCCAAATATCAGGCCCTGGAGCGCTACGCCCGCGACCTGACTGAGCAGGCCCGTCGCGGCAAGCTCGACCCCGTCATCGGACGCGACGAAGAAATCCGCCGCGTCGTCCAGGTTCTTTCCCGCCGCACGAAGAATAATCCCGTGCTGATCGGCGAGCCCGGCGTCGGCAAAACGGCGATCGTCGAAGGTCTAGCGCAAAGAATCATCACCGGAGACGTGCCGGAGATTCTGAAGAACAAGCGCGTCGTTGCGCTCGACCTCGGAGCCATGCTCGCCGGCGCAAAGTACCGCGGCGAATTCGAAGATCGCCTCAAGGCCGTCCTGAAAGAGATCGAAGACTCGCAGGGTCAGATCGTTCTTTTCATCGACGAGCTCCACACTCTGGTCGGCGCCGGAGCCGCAGAAGGCGCCATCGACGCCTCCAACATGCTGAAGCCCGCGCTGGCTCGCGGCGAACTCCGCGCCATCGGCGCCACCACATTGAACGAGTACCGCAAGTACATCGAAAAAGACGCTGCCCTCGAACGCCGCTTCCAGATCGTTTTCGTCGGCGAGCCCAATGTCGAAGACACGATTGCGATTCTGCGCGGCCTGAAGGAACGCTATGAGGTGCATCACGGCGTTCGCATCAAAGACTCCGCTATCGTCGCCGCCGCGACGCTCTCGCACCGCTACATCTCCGACCGTTTTCTGCCCGACAAGGCCATCGATTTGATCGACGAAGCCGCCGCCTCGCTCCGCATCCAGATCGATTCCTTGCCCACGGAAATCGACCAGCTCGAACGTAAGGCCACCCAGCTCGAAATCGAAAAACAGGCGTTGAAGAAGGAAAGCGATCCCAATTCGAAAGAGCGTCTCGTCCTCATCGACAAAGAGTTGGCCGAGATTCGCGAGAAATCCAACACGCTCAAAGCGACCTGGAAAAAGGAGAAAGACCTGATCGCCCGCTCGCGCGCCCTCAAAGAACAAATCGAAAAGCTGAAGGTCGAAGAGCAGGCCGAAGAGCGCAAAGGCAACCTGCAGCGCGTGGCCGAAATCCGCTACAGCCTGATTCGTTCGGCCGACACCGAACTCGCCAAGCTCACCGCGCAAATGGAGAGCCAGGGAAAGTCCCGCATGCTCAAGGAAGAAGTCGACGAAGAGGACATCGCCCGCATCGTCTCCAAGTGGACCGGCATCCCCGTCTCCAAAATGCTGGAAGGCGAAGTCAAGAAACTGGTAACCATGGAAGACCGCCTGCGCCAGCGCGTCGTCGGTCAGGACGAAGCTCTCGAGCGCGTGGCCAACGCGATTCGCCGCTCCCGCGCCGGACTCAGCGATCCCAAGCGCCCCATCGGCTCGTTCATTTTCCTGGGGCCCACCGGAGTTGGCAAGACTGAAGTCGCCCGTACTCTCGCCGATTTTCTTTTCGACGACGAGCACGCCATGATCCGCGTCGACATGTCCGAGTACCAGGAGAAACACTCGGTCGCCCGCTTAATCGGCGCGCCTCCCGGATACGTCGGCTATGAAGAAGGAGGCCAGCTCACCGAGCAGGTCCGCCGCCGCCCGTACTCCGTCGTGCTATTCGACGAAATCGAAAAAGCGCACCCTGACGTCTTCAACGTCCTGCTGCAAATGATGGACGACGGCCGACTCACCGACGGTAAAGGCCGCGTCGTCGATTTCAAGAACACCATCCTGATCATGACTTCGAACATCGGCTCGCAATTCCTGCAAGCCGAAAATGGAGGGGCGGACGCCCTCGTCCGCCCGCCCCGGACGGAGGCGTCCGGGGCTCCATGGTTTGAAGAAGCCTCGAAGCAGGTGCTGAATGCCCTGCACGCCCACTTCAAGCCCGAGTTCCTGAACCGCGTCGACGACATCATCGTCTTCCGCCCGCTCGGCAAAGAGCAACTGGTCAAGATCATCGAGCTGCGCCTCGAAGACGTCCGCCGCCTGCTGGCCGACCGCAAGATCTCGCTGGAGCTAACCGATGCCGCCAAAGACTTGCTCTTCACCCAAGGCTACGACCCCAATTTCGGAGCCCGCCCGCTGAAGCGCGCCATTCAAAAACTGGTGCAGGATCCGCTGGCCCTGAAGATTCTCGACAGCGAAATCCTGAACGGCGACCACGTCATCGTCGACGCCGACAAGAAAGCCGGCAAGGCAACTTTCGAAGTCAGCCGCCACAGAACAGACAAAGCGCCAGCCAAAGCAAGAAGCTGAGGCAGCACCACGAACCACGTAGGGACAGCCGCCTCGGCTGTCCGGTCGAGCGAGAGCTCGACTTGCTGCCGGCACTCTAGCTTCGCTTCTCAAACTTCTCTACCACCCACCCCTGCCACAAATACCAAACCACCGCCGCTCGCACGGCAATTCCCAATCCGCCCCACAGCAGCCCCGATCCAAACCCCGCCGCGGCCGCCGACACACTCGGAATCAGCATCACGATCCCCAGCATCGCCACCATCACCGCCACCCGCCGCGCCCAATTGTTCAGCCGCAACAGCCCCCACCCAATCCCCGCACCGCCGGCCGCCGCCAGCAGAAACATGTAAGGCCCAGCCAACTCCAATCCATGCAGCAGCGGCGCACCCAATATCATCGACACCGCTCCTGCCCGCACCAGCATGATCCCCGCGAGCAGGAACAAATATCCCGCCGCCAGAAAGAAGAGAACGGAAACTGCCGTAACTCCCGCAGGACGTTGCATGCAGATCTGATGGTACCGGAGACCAAGAGTTACACCCCATCGCTGTCTCGAAGAGGCCCAATCTCAAGAAAAAGTCTTGTCATTCCGACGCGCTCGCAGCCGCGCGCCCAGCGCGGCGAGAGTGTGAGAGAGCCTGCCCTGCTTTGCCGAAGCCCCGAGCGAAGCCGAGGGGGAAGTCGAAGGGAATCTGCTGTCTGCCGGCAGCCGCGACAGCAGATTCCTCGCCAACCCCGGCTCGGAATGACAAGATTCGTAATAATGAACGGAAAGAAGATCCGCGTTCATCCGCGTGAATCCGTGGCAAGAAGTTCTGTGGCAAACTGAACTCCATGCACCGCCTCACCCTCGGCGACTTCGAACTCACCATCTTCTCCGACGGCACCTATCCGCTCGACGGTGGAACCTTCTTCGGCGTGGTCCCGAAAATCATGTGGTCACGCAAGGTCCAGCCCGACGAACGCAACTACGTCACCGCCGGACTCAACTCGCTGCTGATCCGCACTGGCAAGCAAACCGTGTTGGTCGAAACCGGCATGGGCAACAAGCTTTCCGACCGCATGATCAAAATCTACGGCCAGCCTGCGCATCTGCTCACCAATCTCGCCGCCGCCGGCATCGCTCCCGAGGACATCGACATCATCATCAACACCCACCTCCACTTCGACCACTGCGGGTGGAACACAGTACGCGATAAAACCGGAAAGATCGTCCCCACATTTCCGCGCGCGAAGTACTACGCCCCCGAGGGCGAATGGCAATACTCGCGCAAGCCCAGCGAACGCGACGCCATCAGCTTTATCCCCGACAACTACGACCCGCTGGTCCAAAGCGGCCAGATGACCCTGTCAAAAGGCAGTGAAGAAATCGTCCCCGGCATCACGGTAAGAACTTTTCCCGGCCACACCGCCAGCATGCAAGCCGTGATCATGACGAGCCCCTCCCAGAGTTTGTCATCCCGAGCAAAGCGAGGGATCTCGGTTCCGCCGGCACAACCCGTGTCCTACACCGCAGACACCACTGTCGAAAGCAAGGCCACGACCGCCTGCTACATCTCCGACCTGATCCCCACCACCGCCCACATCGACCTCACCTGGGGCATGGCCTTCGACCTCTACCCGCTGCAAACCATCGAGAGCAAGAAGCAGTACTACGCCCAGTCGATCCCGGAGAAATGGCTGACCGTCTTCACCCACGACCCAAAGACGCCCTGGGCGTTTGTTGAAAAGGATGATTCAGGGAAGATGGTGGCGAGGGCGGCTAAGCTGCTAGGAGGATCAGCCCTGCCATGACTCAGAACTTTACCCTATACGAAATCTATCAATTGGCAGGCGGTGCCGACGATGAGCAGTTTGACACTACGCGCTTGCCCTTCGAAATTATTCAGGGTGTTCGGATCGAGGAGGTATCAAGTTTCCTAAAGGCAGATACGTTTACTTTCGTCGAGCCGAGGATGGGGTCGGATGCTGCTCGGGACCTGCAGCAAGTGCAAATCGCTCTCGTGCATCGTTACCAATCCGAGAGCGGCATCTACATGAACCAAGAGGAAGAGCAAATCCGGACGTCTGCTCAGCTTGTGTATAACCTAGCAGCCTGCCTTCGACTGATTCGGCCGATGCGTCAGTCTGCGCTTCTCATGCAGGGGACCGTTCGGGATGACGGCACCTTCGATGTCCTCAAGTTTGACCATCCGCTCGAATTTCACGAAGTTCCTGAAGTACAAAAACACTTTACTCTTCGAAATCGAGATGCGGATGAATTAAAGAGAAGGGCGCCAGAGTTCCTGCGAGCCATGAATGGACCGTACTGGAAATTCCGGATGGCCGCTCAGTTCCACGAACTGGGCCACTTTCAACCTTGGCAAGCAAAAGCACGGTACATACTGTGGTCCTGCGCGATCGAGTCGATCTACACCTCGCATCACCAAGAACACATGGGAAGCTTAGTCGCCAGGGAAAGAATCAAGTGGTTCCTTGGAGCAAGTACTTCCATCTACGCACCTGGGGACATATCGACCTTGCTCCCACAACCTGCGATCTCCGTCGGCGAAATCGTAAATGACCTCTACAAAGTCAGGAACTTCATCGCGCATGGCGACAGAATTCCTGATAGCTTTTTTTCTGATGCACGCCGCCATGGGTTCAACGGTCGCGTTCCGACATTTGAGGTGCTACTAGAGGCTGCCAGCTTCATTGTTCGCAGTAGCCTCCTCAAGATTTTGCGGGATCAATTACTAGACAACTTCGCCGATGCGGCTCCTGCTGAGGCCTACTTTGGCAAGGCTGGGTTAACCCGGTCGGAGTTGCGAAGGCGGTTCGCCACCAAGCCCTAGCACGGTCAGAACACCAACAACGCACACAGCCCTCACTCTACGAGCGAAGCGAGTGCCTGCTCTGACAGCCTCGCCTCGAAAAACTCCTCCACCCTTCCCAAAATCTCCACCGCGCTCTTCGACTCGTAGATCGCCTTGCGCAGCCCCGCTCCGCCCGGGACGCCGTGCGTGAACCATGACGCGAACTGCTTCATCTTGCCGACGGCGTCCGGCAGCTCTTCTTCGATCAGCATCTGGAAGTAAGTGCGGATCATCTGGTAGCGATCGGCCTCGCTGGGCTCGTCGTAAAGCTTCTGATCCCTGAGCTTCTCATCCATGGAGCCCCGGACGCCCTCGTCCGGGGGAGTACCATCGGACGGCCCAAAGGCCAGAGCATCGGCGCTGGTTGGGCGGACGAGGGCGTCCGCCCCTCCACGATCCATCCCCGCACAATACTGCTGAATCTGCCGGAAGATCCACGGATTCGAGGGCGCCGTCCGACCGATCATCACCGCGTCGCAGCCAGTCTGCGTGACCATGGCACAAGCATCCTCAGGTGTGCGAATGTCGCCATTCCCAATCACGGGAATTTTCACCGCATCCTTCACCGCCGCAATCCAGTCCCAGCGCGCCTGACCGCTATATCCCTGCTCGCGCGTGCGCGCATGCAGAGCCACCGCCGCCAGCCCGCACGACTCCGCCATGCGAGCCAATTCCACGCACACGATCTCTTCGTCATTCCACCCAGCGCGGAATTTTACCGTGAACGGAATCTTCACCGCTGCCCTCACCGCCTCGAAAATCTTTCCAATCGCCGGCAGATCGCGCAGCAGCCCCGACCCTCCGTTGCACTTGACCACCTTCTTCGCCGGGCACCCCAGGTTCAAATCCACCAGGTCGAACCCGAGTCCCTCGACCATGCGCGCCGCCTCCGCCATCACCTGCGGATCGCTGCCAAACAGCTGCGCCGAAATCGGATGCTCGTCCTCATAGAAATGCAGATATCGCTTCGCCTTCTGATCCTTCTTCCGAAGCACGCCGTCGGCCGACGTGAACTCCGTCATGATCAGCCCGCACCCGCCCAGATTGCGGATGAACCTCCGGAACACCGTGTCGGTCACCCCAGCCATCGGCGCAAGCACGGTCGCGGGAGCAATCTCAATCCCGCCAATCGAGACAGACGCAGGCACAGCAAGTGTGGCGCGGACCTGCCCTGAGCGATAGCCGAAGGGGCCCTCGCCCGCGAATGCCGCCCGCTCCCCCGACCCCACCGGATTGTCCCAGCCCTTCCTCACGTTCCTATTCTACTTGCCCCCGCAAAAACAAAGCCCCCGCCAAAGCGAGGGCTGAATTTGAGGCCTATCTGCGTGAATCCGCGAAATCCGCGGCGAAGAAGTTAATTCTTAGCGGGCGTCGCGGCGTCCTTCTTCGCGTACTTGCGGCGGAAGCGCTCCACGCGTCCAGCGGTATCCATCAGCTTCTGCTTGCCGGTGAAGAAGGGATGGCAATTGGAGCAGATTTCCACCGCGATGTCGCCCTTGTGGGTCGACCGGGTCACAAATGCATTTCCGCACGCGCAGTGCACGCGCACTTCATGGTAAGCGGGATGAATGGCTGCCTTCATAGTGGGTTCCAATCCTAATCGAGTCTTTAGATTCTACCGGATACCCGCCGGATTCAGCAACCGGGCAGCTGTCAGCTATCAGCCGTCAGCTTTCAGCAAAGTCAATCGAATCAGGTGTTTCATTGGCTGAAAGCTGATAGCTGATGGCTGACAACTTCTTCAGAACCTGAACTGATACGACACCTTCACAAAGAACTGCCGGCTGTCGTTGATAAAGCCCTTCGCCGTGTTCAACCCTGCCAGGCCCGCGGGATCTGGCATCAGCCCATGGTCCAGGTTCTGCACGTCGCTGTTGTATCCCACGTAGACCGCTGTTCCCGGATGCACCAGGTACGTGATCAGGAAGTCTGCGTTGAACTGCTTCGAAGTCGGGAGGAAGGTGTAGGGATAAACCGCGTTTCCCGGCGTGTTGGCGAGCAGCGCGTTGTACTGAAGAATCACGCGCAACGAGAGCTTCGGCGTGAACTGCCAGTTCCACTTGCTGCGCACAATGTGATCGTTGAGTATGCCTTTCCCGATGCCCGGGGTCAGCGCCACTGCGGCCAGGTACGTGCTGTCCGTCGCGCGCAATCGTTCAAACAGGTAGGTATTCTCAATCTTCAAGGGCTTCACCGGACGCAGCGTCAGCATCGCCGTGCCGGTGTCAGACCGCGCCAGAAACGGCGCTCCGCTAAAGGGCGATCCAGCCGCCGGCACGAAGTTCACTCCATCTCCCCAGTAGTAGCTCGCCCCCACCGTCATCTTGGGAAAGTAGCCGGTCTGGATCGAGGCTCCGCTGGTGTGCTCGTGAAAGTCCTGATTCTGAGTGAGGAAGAAGAAGTCCTTCGGCCGTAGCCGTTCGCGCAACTCCTCGTAAGGGAACAGGAAGATATAGGTTTGCCCGCGCCCCTGGATGGCGAAGTATGGGCGGTAGTCCGTATCTAGGCGCAAGCCGGTGTGATCGAACACGTAGCGGTTAATCAGCGTCGGCCCCCAGTCGACGATCCAACCCTTCTTGGGACGAAAACGATAGTCGGCTTCCTGCCACGCGTAGCGGATATCTGTGCGATTCACAAATCCCGGCACAGTCGTGAACCCGGGGCTGATGTCGTCGTAAATCGCTTCGTAAGTAAAATGCAGCCCATCGCGCTTGAGGTCGAGCTTGTCGGCCGGGCCCGCTTCGTAATTGCGACTGGCATCCGAGGACGAGCAGAATATCCACACGCCGCGGCAATCGGTGGAGCTCACGATCGCCTGCCCTTCCAACGTCCAGTTGGCGTTAAATTTCAGCCGCGTGTCGATTCCTCCGATACGGTTGAACTCTTTCGAAGCCGGATATTCCCAGTCGGTGTAGATCACGCCCACACTCGACTGCTTGAAGATGTCGCGGCTGGCGCGCGCGATCGTGAAGTAGGACCGCGTACCCGAGCGCGGGTCCGCATCCGGCACCAGAAGGCCCGGACTGCGGTCATCGGTGGTCATAAGGCCGACGGAGTACGGTCCCTGCTTGCCGGTCAACCGGATTCCCGCAGAAGGATCACCGATATTGCGGGTGAAGAAAAGATTCAGCGGCGTACGGAAGTAGTCTTCGTTCTCCAGAAAGAACGGCCGCTTCTCGGGAAAGTAGACGGCGAATCTCTGATTCACCGTAATCTGCGGATCCTCCGACTCAACCTGGCTGAAGTCGGGATTCGCCGTCATATCCACCACAAAGTGGTCACGAATCACAAACTTCGCGTCCATTCCCGGCTGGCCCTGGGCCACGGCATGCTGGAAAAACGGATTACTCGGATCACGCGTATCGAGCGCGCGAAATCCACGCATCACGCCATAGGGAATCAGTTCGATACTCCGGCCCGGAGAAATTCCCTCCAGCCCGCTGAGCGTTGCGGCCTGTCCCAACCGCCCCTGCACCTTGTAGGAAACATGGGGCCAGAAGGTGTCTTCGTTGTTGCGAATGATGCCGCGGTACAGAATGATTCCCCACTCCTGCTGCCGGACCGCCGGAAAACGCAGACTCTTGAACGGAATCGACATCCATACCACGAAACCCTGGCTCGTCTCCTTGCCTCGGGAGTCCCACACCGTGTCGAACGACGTATCGAAATTCCCGCTCACTTCCTCGCGCGAAGCCTCGGTATAGATGGCGTCCCACTGCACGCCCAGCGGAGTCGACTGGAAGGCGTACGCCCGCCGCCGGTCATGGAAGGTATCGAGCATCACCTCCACCTGGTCGTCGTCGAAGATGTCTTCCCGCCGCGACATGCGTCCGCGCACCTTTCCGGGATCGTCGAAGCAGACGAAGACCACGTACAGGTTCTTCTTGTCATAGCCGAGATAGGCTTCCGTAGGCTCCGAGACGCTCTCCCCATCGTGGGGATTGCGCTGCACGAAGCCTGTGACCTTCGCCATCTGCCGCGCTGCATCGCCCAGCGGCTTCATGGTGAGGAAATTCTCCAACGTAGGAGCGCTCGCGAGCAGGGGAATGGTTAAAGTTGGCGGTTCTACAGCAGGCTTTGGCGCGGCCTGGCCCTGCGGATTCTTGACCGGAGGCTCTGACAGTTGCGCCGGCGGGTTCTGCGGGGCGGCGGCAGGCTGTTGTCCGTTGGCACTTTGCGAGGAAGGCTGTGACTCCTGCGCGGATGAGGACGCGGTGGCCTGGGTCGCAACCGCCGCCTGCGGAGCGGGTGCGCACCATCCGGACGAGGTGGCCATCCCGAGTACCGCCGTCGTCAGGATTCTCGGAAATCTTTGGAGTGGAACAACCTTGCTGCGACCCGAGCCCAAAGCACCCTCACGGCTCCCCGCCGCCTCGCGGAGGAATGCAGAACGATACACCATGCGGTGTCCGGACAGAACAGGAAAACTACTGTGTGCGGTTAACCGAACAGAGCCGGCTTGAACCGAAGTCGAGAGCAGATTTCCATCAGATGAAAGCCCAAACCCCGCGGAGGCGTTGATTCTACGGGCCGGCGAAGAAGTCATTGAGACGGGACGCCGCGATGCGGTATTGTCGGCTGGCTGTGCAGGGCGACGAAATCTTATCTCCAAGCGAGGTGATATCCCCATGAAACAGGACCGGCGCAAACTCTTGAAGGGCACCGCGGCCCTGGTGGCCGCTGCCACCGTGGTTGGAGTTGGGAAGACGGAAGCGAAGGACAAAGAAAAGGACAAAGACAAGCCAAAAAAGAAAGTCTACTACCATGACGGCAAGGCGCCGGAGAAGACACCGCTGTTCAATGGCGCAGTTTCGTTAGGCAGCCTGCTGTTCATTGCCGGCAAGGGCGCGCACTTCCCCGGAGACATCGCCGCTCACACCAAGCACGTTCTCGACGAGATCGAGAAAGAGCTGATCAATGCCGGGTCGTCGATGGACAAGGTGCTGAAGGTCAACGTCTATCTTGCGGACATCAAGGACTACGCGGGGATGAACGAGGTCTACCAGGGACGCTTCGGCAGTGAGCCGCCGGTGCGCACGACGATCGCCGCGGGACCGAGAAACGTACCGGGGAACTCGCTGGTCGAGATCGACTGCATCGCGTACATCTAGCTAAGTTGTTGATTCCTGGTTCGAGCGGTCCGGGAGAAGAAAATCGCGATCTGACTCGTGCGTAGTATGCTTCGCGCTTGCGCTGGGGAGCCGCCTGGATGCCGCTGGGTGGCTGGGACGAGGGAAAGGTCATGCGGCGACTGGAAGACCCTAGAAATGGCTGCAGTGCGTTAGTTATCTTTAAGCTAATGTACTCCCGCACCGCGATTTGGAACGAAGAATCAATGAGTTGCAGACGGCGCGACGAGGAATCAACAACTTACAGCTTGTATCTTCGGGACGGGTTCGCGGGCGGGGGCGCCCGCGCCACACTTAAGCGATTGTTTTTTCCGGCAAGTGGCGCGCCACGCGAACTGCATGCACCAACTCGCGCGCGGCTTCGGTGATCTTCTGCAGGTTTCCCTCGCGAAGGGCCACCGCACTCACGAGCTCACCGCCCACGCCGAGTGCAAACGCTCCCGCCGCAATGAACTCCGCAGCATTCTCCACGCTGACTCCTCCGGTCGGAATGAGGTTCGCATTGGGGAAGGGGCCCTTGAGGGCCTTCAGATATTTCGCCCCGCCCACATTGCCGCAGGGGAAGATCTTGATCAGGCTCGCCCCGGCGTCCTGAGCCGTCATCAACTCAGTCGGGGTGAGCGCGCCGGGGATGGCCAGCTTGCCGCTGGCCTGGGCAACGGAGATCACCGAGAGAGACAGGCCGGGACTTACCAGGAATGCGGCGCCCACCGCCAGGCAAAGGTTGGCTTGCTCGGGGGTCGTAACGGTTCCGGCGCCGAGGACAACCTTGTCTCCGTATTCGCGAGCAACCTGGCGAATGACGTCGGTGGCGTTGGGCACCGTCATGGTGATCTCGATGATGGAGATGCCCCCGGCACAGATGGCGTCGACAGCGCGGATCGCGTCGTCGACACTGGCGGCGCGCACCACGGGGATGATTCCGACTTCACCGATCCTGCGGATTACGTCGTCTCTGGTCATTCGTTGGTCCGGGGCTCAGGGATTTCACGCATTGCCGCTTCACCGCTCGATTCGCGCCGTCTGTGAATTCATGGCCTGAAGCACTTCCTGCACGGTCGCCATACTCGTGTCGCCGGGTGTGGTCATGGCGAGCGCGCCGTGAGCCGCGCCACATTCCACGGCCCATTGCGGCGCTTTGCCTTCGAGAAAACCATAGATCAGGCCGGAGGCAAACGAGTCGCCGCCACCGATGCGGTCGTAGATTTCGAGATTCTCCCGCGTGGGTGCCTGGTAGAACTGGCCATCGCAGTAACATACGGCTCCCCAATCGTTGATGGTTGCAGTTCTCGCATGGCGGAGCGTGGTGGCAACGACCGCGAGTTGGGGGAAGTCGTGGACGACCTTCTCAATCATCACCTTGAAGCTGGCGATTTCGAGATTGGAGTGATGTTCGTTGACATTTGCCACGGGAAAACCCAGAGCTACGGTGAAATCCTCTTCGTTGCCCAGCATGACGTCAACGAGCGGAGCGAGCATTCGATTGATTTCCTGGGCTTTGGCCTTTCCGCCCATCGACTTCCACAGGGAAGCGCGGTAATTCAGGTCGTAGGAGACGATCGTCCCAGCGCGCTTCGCAGCTTCCATCGCCTCTTTGGCGACCAGCGGAGTGGTTTCGGAAAGCGCGCAGAAGATGCCTCCGGTATGAAACCAGCGGGCGCCGTCCCTTGAAAAAATCTGGTTCCAGTCGATTGCACCGGGCTTGAATTGCGAGATGGCAGTGTGGCCGCGATCGGAACAGCCGAGGGCCGCGCGTACACCAAAGCCGCGTTCGGTGAAGTTCAATCCATTGCGGACCGTGCGGCCGACGCCATCGTAGGGAACCCAGCGTACATATTTCTGGTTGACGCCGCCTTGCAGCATGAAATCCTCGACGAGCCTGCCGACAGGATTGTCCGCCAGGGCAGTCACAATGGCGGTGTCGAGGCCGAAACAACGCTTCAGGCCGCGCGCGACGTTGTATTCGCCGCCGCCCTCCCACGCGCGAAACTGGCGCGCAGTCGCGATGCGCTGGTCGCCGGGATCGAGGCGCAGCATGACCTCGCCGAGACTGACCAGGTCCCAGGCGCATCCGTGTTTCGGTTTGATGTTCAGTTTGGCCATATATCACGAGTGCGTTTCAGTTCTAGAACTAAGTCTAAGTCCCTCAGGGGCTAAAGCCCCGCTGGGAGATAGGCTTTATCGCAGCGCTGAAGCGCTGCGCCACCCCAACCCAGCGCTTACCCACACCTCCGCTTACCCAGACTCCTTGCTCACCCAAAACCCTTGCTCACCTAAGACCACAGTTGCGCAGTCTTCGCTCAAAGCGTTGCCTTCTCAAACTCGAGGTTTGAAACCGATTCCACAGTTTGCAGTGTGCGCGCAGGATCCACCAAAAGCCAACTGGCTGCTCCCAGCAGGCAAAGCGCGGCGCCCACCAGAAATGAAGCGGTCCACCCGAACCGGTCTCCGATCCACGGCGTAAGGGAGGCTGTAATGAATGCGCCGATCTGGTTGCCGGTGTTCATGAATCCGGAAACCGAGCCGGAGGACACGCCGGCGATATCGGCAGTCACCGACCAGAAGGAACTCTGAGAAAGATACAGGGCGCCCGCACCTCCGGCGAGCACGAGGCTGGCCAAGCGCGCGCTTTGCACCTGCGAACCGAAGCCGATGAAAATTCCGGCGACCGTGATCGCACCGGCCGCCAGGATGCAGCGCCCGACACGCGGCCCGAGACGCCGGGTGAGGCGGTCGTTCAAGGCGCCACCCAGCAGGCAGCCCACCAGCATCGCCAGCGGCGGCAACATGGAATAGAACGAACTGGCTTTCAGATCGAGTCCGCGCACTTTCGCCAGGTAGAGGAAGAACCAGCTGAAGAAAATCCAGGCGACGTAGCCGTAGCAGAAATAACTCACGGTCACAGCCCAGACTTCCTTGCTGCGCAGAACCTGCTTCCACGGGACTAACGTCTTGACCGCCTTGCCCGGCCGGGGCAACTTCGTTGCGACTCCCAAGGTCAGGCCGGACTGAATCGCCGCTAGCTCCGATGCCGAAACTCTGGGATGTGCGCCGGGCGTATCGCGCGCGACCAGAAACCAGACTGCTCCTGCGGCCAATCCGATCGTTGCGCACACCCAGAACGACGAGCGCCAGCCGTAGTGCACCATCATGTACCTGACGAGGGGAGGCGTAAGTCCCGCGCCCGCGCCGACTCCGGCGAAGATCCATCCGTTGGCGGTGCCGCGCTCGGGCACGGGAATCCAACGCGCGACGAATTGATTGGCGGAAGGATAGATCACGGCCTCGCCGGCTCCCAGCAGGAAGCGGACAGCCATGAACAGATATAGAGCACCAGCGATGTTCGCCGGGACGAGCGCGGTGAGCGCAGTAAAGATTCCCCACCAGAGAACGCCGGCGGTCAGCACGCGGCGGGGACCGAAGCGGTCAGCCAGTCGTCCGCCAACGGTCTGGAACAGGGCATAGCCGGCCAGCAATGCGCTGAATACGTTGCCCAGTTGAAAGTTGCTGAGATGGTAAGCGTCGGCAATGGCTCCGCCGGCGACCGAAATGTTGACACGGTCGAGGTAGGACACAGCGCTCAGGACGAAGAGCCAGAACACCAGGAACCAGCGGACGCGGGTTGTCTTGATGTCGGTCACGGCTTCTCTTTGCGACTACGCCGAGTGCTCCTTCAGGATGCGGGAAAGCTGCTGGGCGATGATTTCGGGCTCGCCGGGCTGCAGCATGAAAGAGTTCATGGCGAGGCCGGGATGTCCTTCGCCGCTTCCGATCACGATCGAAGGCTTCGAACTGCGCAGCGTCTTGGAAACTTCCTGCGGAGTGATCTTCACCTTTGCCTCATCCCAGGTGATTCGCATGTGGGGGACGTGATTGGCGATGTCAGGGGTAAAGAACGACGTGGTCACGCCGGGAATCTTAGCCAGTTCGCGCGAGACCAGCTGCAGGCGCGCCTGCCATTCTTTTTCCAGAGCGTCGTGATCTTCGTTGAGATACATCTCCAGGGCCTTGATCATGCCGATGATTTCTTCTTTGCCGACTTTCTGGCTGCGGCCGAGAGTGTCTTCGTGCGGGCTGTTGTTTAGCAGGGCGCAGGCTACCAGGTCTTTACGTCCGATCAGCAGGCCGGCGCATTGCGGGCCGCGAATGGCTTTGCCGCCGCTGAAGGTGATGAGATCGTATCCCATGTTGGCGTAGTCCCAGAGATGCGAGACCGGGGGCGTGTCGGCGGCGGCGTCGTTCATGCAGGGGATGTTGTATTGCTTGCCGAGCTTGACCCATTCGTCGACTTTGATCTGTCCGGCGGCGTTGGCGAAGTTCGAGAAGTGCATCATAGCGGTGCGCTCGTTGACGGCGCGGCGCAACTGCTCGCGGGTTTCGATCTCGACCAGCTTGATTCCAGTGGTGCGCAGCTGGTGGTCGAAGGGGTTGCGGTGGGTTTTTTGGATGATGACTTCCGACTTCATGCCGGTGAGGTCAGGAATCTGGCGGATGAAGGCTTCGTTGTCGCCGGTGAGAATTCCCGCGAGGCCGGATTGCATGGCCGCGGCGGCGCCAGAGGTGACGAGCGCGGTGTAGCCGTCGGGGAGCTTGAGCATCTGGGTAATGCGGTTGCCGGCGGCGACTTCGAGGTCGGCGATGGAAACGAAGTGGCGTCCGGCCCTGGCCATGACGGCTTCGAGTTCGGGATGAGGGAGGGAGCCTCCGAGGACCGTCATGGTGCCTTCGGCGTTGATGACGGTGGGGACTCCAAGCTCTTCATAGGGGTTGCCGGTTGAGCCGAAGCCGGTGATGGTGGGGGCGGGCTTCTGCGGGCTAGCGGCGGCGAATGCGCCTTTGAACGGCAGGGCGACGGCGCTGGCTAAGGCTCCCAGGCTCCCGATGAAGCTGCGGCGGTTCCAGTTGGTGTTGAGTCGCATAAGTGGTCCCTCCCTTTACCTCAGCGGCTGAAGCCGCGTTCCACAGAAAGCCCGTGATCGAAGCGTTCAAAGCGCCGCGCCACCCAAAATCACACGCCACGGCGCGGCTGGTTTGCCTCGCAACTCTTCTTTCGCCCCGCTGGGGCTTGCTCTCGTTTTGCTTCTTACCCACGGCTTACGCCGTGGGCTGCATTCTTGCGCCGCCCTTCGACTTCGCTCAGGGCAGGCTTTCGCGGCTGAAGTCACGGCAGCGCGAAGCTGAAAATGTCGCTGCCGGCGGCGATGGCGACGTACTGTTCGCCGGCGACGGCGTAACTCATCGGCGAGGCGGTCATGCCTTGTCCGACATTGAAATGCCAGAGTGGCTTTCCAGTCCCCGCGTCGACGGCTTCGAAGGATTCGGTGCTGTCGCCAAAGAAGACCACTCCTCCTGCAGTTGTCATAGTGCCGGCGGCGGAGCGTCCGCGGCCGAGTTGCGGATATTTCCAGGCGATCGCACCGGTGTCCAGGTTGTAGGCGATGAGAATCTTCTCGGAGTTTTCCCCGGGGATGCGTTTCACGCCGGTCGAGTAATATGTCTCGCCTTCCTTGAAGACTTGCGGTTCAGGCTTGGAGAAGTAGGTTTGACACTCCTCCAGCGCCACGAAGTAGATCATGTGAGTCGACTCGTTATACGAGGGGGAGAACCAGTTCGTCGCTCCCGAGTAGCCGGGGCAGATGCGGGTTCCATCGGGAGTTGGCTTTACGTCAGTACGAATCGGGCGGCCTTGCGCATCGATTCCCTTTGCCCAATTCAGTTTTTCCACGAACGGCGCCGCGAAAAGAAACTTGCCGTCGGTGCGATCGAGCACATAGACGTAGCCGTTGCGATTGGCCTGGACAAGGAGTTTGCGGGGTTGGCCTTTGAATACCGCGTCGATCAGAACCGGAGTCTCTGTTGCGTCGTAGTCGAAAAGGTCGTGCGGGGTGAACTGGAAGAACCACTTCAGTTTGCCGGTGTCGGGATCGAGAGCGACCATGCAATCGGTGTAGACATCGTCGCCGGGTCGGACGCTACCTTCAAAATCGGGGGCGGGGTTGCTGGTGCCCCAAAAAATCAGGTTCAGTTGCGGATCATAGGTGCCGGGCATCCAGGTGGTGCCGCCGCCGCGCAAGTACAACTGTCCGGGCCAACTGTCAGAGCCGAATTCGCCGGGAGCGGGAATGGTCCAGAAACGCCAGGCGAGTTTGCCGGTGTTGGCATCGAAGGCGGCGAGGAACCCGCGGACGCCGTCGTCTCCTCCGGAAGTGCCCACGAGAACTTTGTCTTTGACGATCAGGGGAGCGCTGGTGGCGCCGTAGTTCTTGTTCCAGTTGGCGTAGGCAACGTCCCAGATCAGGTTGCCGGAGCGCGCGTCGAGGCAGAGCAGGTGCGCGTTGTCGGTCTCCATGTAGACGCGGTTGTGCCAGACGGCGACGCCGCGATTGATGTGGCTGGAGGCATCGTCGATCAGGCCTTCACTGATGGGCACGGCGTGGTGCCAGACCACGCGGCCGGTGCGGGCATCGAGGGCGAAGGCGTCGTTGGAGGCGGTGACGAACATCAGTCCGTTGACTACGACGGGGGTGACTTCAAGGCGGCTGGTGTTGCGTGCGTGGAAGACCCATTCGGCGCGCAGGCGGCTGACATTGCCGGTGTTGATCTGAGAGAGTTTGCTGTACCTGCGTCCGGAATAGTCGCCGTTGTAGGAAATCCAGTTGGCCGCGGGTGGGCTGGCGAGCAAGTCTTCGCTGCGGATATCGAGCAGCGTGGACACCCGCTCTGCCGGGCCGTCCGCGGCGGCGAGCAGACTGCCACAGATCACGGATGCGATCGCGAGCAGGGTGCGTGCGTGTCGCCTAGACGGCCGGTTTTGCAAGGGCTGCCGCCTCCCCGGTTGAGGTTCTCGACAACGAACTTCCGTAGGGCAACTTCGTCGTTTGATACCCCAGCTCGCGCGAGATGCGTAATCCCGCTTGCTGAATCATGGGCGCCAGCTGGCGCAAGCGGCTGACCGGCATGCGCACCATGGGCGCAGTAATGCTGAGGCTGGCGTGGATGCCGCCGGTGTGATCCCAGATGGGAGCGGCGATGCAGCGAATGTGTAATTCGTGCTCCTCGAGATCGCAGGCGTAGCCGTTTTTTGCCACACGGTAGAGTTCGGTGCGCAATTCCTGCAGGCTGCCCACGGTGTTGGGCGTCAGGCGCTTCAACTCCAGCTGGCGGATCAACTTCTCGCGTTCCTCCTGGGGCGTGAAGGCGAGCATCACTTTGCCGACAGCAGTGCAATACAACGGGACGGAGGCGCCGATGCGGGAGTGAATGCGGAGTTGCTCGGGAGAGTCGAGCTTCTCGACGTACACGGCAAAGAGGCCGTGGCGGACGGTCAGGTGAATGGTCTCGCGCGTCTGCTGGTTCAGCTCCTGGAGGTAGGGCAGGCTGAGGCGGCGGATGTCGAGCTGGCCGAGCGCGGCCTGGCCGATCTCAAAGCAGGCCACGCCCAGGTAGTACACGCCCTCGCCGCTGCAGTTCAGGTAGCCGGCGCTCTCGAGGTTCACCAGGAACCGGTGCACCGTACTGAAAGGCAAGCCGGAGAGCTTGGTAACTTGCTTGGCTGTGAGTCCGCGCTCCGACTGCGAGAAAAGCTGTAGAAGGCGAAGCCCGCGCTGCAGGGCGGTGATGTTATAGCTGCGCTTTCCGAGAACCGTCATAGGACAACTCAGAGAGGGACACGCCCTCATTGAAAAATGAAAGTGAGAATTATGTGATGAAAACCTGGGTTTGGCAACAACATTGTGGAATCACAGGCGGCCGAACTGTTTGACGGCTTCCACGATGGATTTCAGTTTCTCGATCACGGGATACATGGAGTGCTCTTTGAAATCCATCTGCTGGGCGAGGGTCAAGACCTCCTGTGCTTTCGCTCTGGGGACTACAGCCACGCCATCGCTGTCGGCGACGACGATGTCGCCGAAATTCACCGGGACTCCGTCACACAGCAGCGGAATCTGCGCGCCCGCAAAGCGGTAGTGATGGACTGAAGTGGAGGGGACGATTCCGGTGGCGAACACGGGAAATCCAATCTTGCGCAGGTAGGCCACATCGCGAACGCCGCCATCGATGACGGCACCGGTGTATCCGCGCGCAGCCATGGCCGTGCCCATGAGTCCGCCCATGCCGGCGATGTCGGCTCCGTCCTCGACTGCCATGACGTAGACGGAGTCGGGCGAGCCCTGATCGATGGCGGCCAGCATTCCACTGAGGGCGTTCGGATCCGTGTTGCCTTCGTCTTTCTTTAACTGCACGGTGCGGGCAAAACCCGCGAATTTCGTGGTGAAGATGGGCTGCATGCGATGGCTCATGTACATGCGCTTGCCGGTTAGCTGCTCGAGGGCATCGGAGACTGAGGCTACTTCCACATGGCGGAATTCCTCGATGAGGGAATGGTCGGTTGCAGGCTTGTCCGTAGCCGCCGGCGACTGCGCCCAGAGGAGCCAGCGCGTGCCGGCGATCGTGCAGAGTGCTGAGAGAAAAAGCACAATGCTGAGTCTCGTGCCTGGCAGCGTGACAGAGAGCCGAGATCTGTCCATTTCATCCTCCTTGCAGCAAAACTGTAGGCGGGACTCTAACATTGTTTTCGAATAGGGGGAAGCGGAACAAAGCATCGCGGACGAGAATGAGTACTTCCGTCATTGCTCTTGCGAGTCGGGCTTTTACGGTGGTCGCTCCGGCAAGTAACAATTCCATTGCGATGTTCAGTCGCCGCGCAGAACGAAAGCGCCAGCGCACGGTGGGGGGCAAGAAAATCATTGACAGTGGTGGCGGGCTTGAGATAAACCCTCGTTCCATTCATGGGAAAGTTCTCACGCCTGCTTTTACATTTTCATCTGATAAGAATACATCTGGAGCTTGCGAGGATGAAGCGGTTGGCGGGTGAGACAAAACGCCGAGCTCCATTCGTGGTGCTCCTGGCGGCGGTGCTGGGCGCAGGCAGCCTGACGGCGCGGCAGTCGCAGACTCCCTCCCGCAGTGGGGCAAACCCGCCGTCTGCAGCGCCGGCTCAGGGAATCTTCGCTTCCTCGTGTGGGAGCTGCCACGGGCTGGATGGGCGGGGAGGTGAGCGGGCCCCGGGAATTGTGGGGAATCCGCGGGTGCAGCGCATGTCAGATGCTGCGATTTCGGAGATCATTTCCAACGGAATCCCGGATACGGGGATGCCGGCCTTTCACGCTCTGAGTCCGGAACGAGTGCGCACGATTGTGGGCTACCTCCGGGTGCTGCAAGGACAGGAAAAGGCGGAACCGCTGTCTGGAGATCCGGCGCGCGGCAAGACGATCTTCTTCGGCAAGGGCGAGTGTTCCTCGTGCCACATGATGCGGGGAGAGGGCGGATTTCTGGGACCGGATCTCACGACTTATGGCACCACGCGTTCGGCGAAGGATATTTCCAGCGTGATCAGCAATCCCGGAAGAATTCCTGATCCTGCTTACAGGATTGCTGTCGCCACCACGCGGGACGGTCAGCGGCTTCGCGGCGTGGTTCGCAACGAGGACAATTTTTCGGTGCAGCTGCAAACGGCGGATGGGGCTTTCCATTTTCTGTCGAGGGCAGATCTGAAGAGCTTCAGCTACCAGCGTGAGCCGGCGATGCCTACCAACTACGGGGAGAAACTGGATGGGAAGGAACTGGACGATCTGGTGAGCTACATCGTCAGCGTTGGGCGGAGAGCACAGCCGGATTCGACGTCCGAAGACGAGGACCGGGAGGAAGATTTTCGATAGCTAGCTGCGGCTGTCTCGCCTCACTTTGCGAGGGCAGGATGCCCCTTCGACAAGCTCAGGGGAGGCCCTCGCGACAGCCGGCAAGATGCCGGCGCTGCAGGAACGGAACTAGGCTCGATGAAAATTACTCTTAGGCTCTTCGTCTGCGTCGTTACTGTGCTTTGCATGGTTGGCTCTTCCACCGCTCAGCAGAAAGCGCGCAGGTTCGAGCTGGAAGGAATCTCTCCGCAGTTCTGGGAGTTCGTGGATCACAACGCGAAGCTGGAGACGGTCGCGAGCGGATTCGGGTTCACGGAAGGTCCCATGTGGGATGCGGCGGGATTCTTGTATGTGAGCGATGAGGAGATCAACAAGATCTTCAAAGTCTTTCCGGATGGGCGAAAAGAAGAGGTCATTGCGCTGGGCGATCCGGATGGGAATACGTTTGACCGGCAACACCGGTTGATTGATTGCGCAAGCGTGCTGCGGGCGATTATCGAAGTCACGCCAGAGGGAAAGTACAAGATTCTCGCCGACCACTATGAAGGGAAGAAGTTCAACAGTCCGAACGACGTGATCGTGGGGCCGGATGGCGCGTTGTACTTTACCGATCCGACGCTTGACCTGGTCGCGGGGGAAAAACAGGAGATTCCTTTTCAGGGAGTTTACCGGCTGGACGGCAAAGGGTCGGTGCGGCTGCTCACTAAGGATTTGAGCCAGCCGAACGGGCTGGCATTTTCGCCGGACGGTGAACACTTCTACGTGGATGACAGCGAGCAGCGGAACATCCGGGCGTACGACGTTGCGGGCGATGGGTCGCTGGTGAATGGGCGCATCTTCGGAGAAGAGCCGGGCGGCAAGGACGACGGCGTGCCGGATGGAATCAAGGTCGACACGAATGGAAATTTGTATGTGACCGGGCCGAAGGGGATCTGGGTGTGGGACTCGAGTGGTCACCATCTGGGAACGATTGCTCTGCCGGAGCAGCCGGCAAATCTTACGTGGGGAGATAAGGATTACCGGACGCTGTACATCACGGCGACGAAGTCGGTATATCGGCTGCGGATGAAGGCGCGGGGGGTTTTGCCGTATTTGGAACAGTAGCGTCCCTTCCGTAAATCAGTCGGCGCTTAGTAGAGGAGTCGTGGATCTATTCTTTCGCCCGCTGGGGCTAGCTCTCGTTTCTTCCCTACCCACGGCTTGCGCCGTGGGCTGCATTCTTTCGCCGCTTCGCGGCTGAATCTTCTCAGGCGAAGCGGTAGTACCACACTCTTGCGGCGCCGATGAGGTTCGTGTCTTCGCCTAACGACGCGAGCATCAGTTCGGTTTTTTCGGCTGGGACGAAGCGGCATCCCTCGGAGATTGTCTTGCGGATGCCGGGGAGGAGAAGGTCGGCGCTCTTCATCACGCTGCCGCTGAGCACGATTGCGTCGGGGGTGAAGAGATTGATCAGGTTGGCTAGACCGAGGCCAAGGTAACGGGCCTCACGGTCGACGGCCTGGCGGGCTAGTTTGTCTCCCTGCACTGCAAGCTCGCAGATGTGTTTGCCGCTGAGACGGTCACGATCGGGATAGTCCGCGGGCACTTTGCCTGCGAACCAGGCGACCATGGCAGGACCGGCGGCCAGCGACTCCCAGCAGCCGTGGAAACCGCAGGTGCACGGAGGACCCGAAGCGTCCACAACGTGGTGGCCTACCTCAGGATGCGCGCCATCCACTCCGCGGTAGAGTTTTCCATCGAGGACGACTCCGCCCCCGATGCCGGTGCCTACGGTGACGTAGATCAGCCGGCTCTTGTTCTGGCCTATGCCCCAGGCGGCTTCGGCCAGGGCCGCGGCATCGCCGTCGTTTTCGAGGGCAACTTTGACCCTGAACAGGCGGTTCAGGTCCTCGACGGGATTCTTGTGGCGCCATCCGGGGAGGAAGTCGACGTCGCCGAACTCGCCGGTGAAGGGATTGACGGGGCCGGTGGATCCGATTCCGATGCCGGAGATTTCGACGGCGGCGTCTTGGGCCGTCTGGCGCAGCATGGCCGCGACCGTCTTCAGGCCGCCGGCGTAGTCGTCGGTATTGGTGGGGGACGTTGTCTTGTGCAAGACGCGGCCGTTCTCGTCGACCATGCCGACGGCGATTTTTGTTCCCCCGATGTCGACGGCGGCGATTGTCATTCCTACTCCCGTGCCCGTTGATGCAAGGAAATGTTCTGAGAATCTATCATCTCTCGCGCATCGGTGAGAAGAGTTGCGCACTCGCCGAGGGGCGTGGATGCGCACGCGAGATCCTTCGCTCAGCCTGAAGAACGGCTGCGCTCAGGATGACGCCTCATGAAAGCTTAAAGGACGATGCGGTTGCAGGCAGCGACGGATTCGATGTTACTGTAGCCACTCGAGCGCCCGGCTCCGCCCGGCCGGATAGCCGAGGGCGGCTATCCCCACACAAGCACATCCCTTTGAGTTCAGGCGCGGACTGCGGCGTTGGAGGTAACGCGAGCATTGCAGCTTTCGCAGAGGGTACTCTCGCGAAGGTCGATCCACTCCACGGCGTGGGCGGATGCCATGGCGCACTGGTGATCATGGCAGTGCCGGAGATCGAGAGTGTGGCCCAGTTCGTGGATGGCTTCCTTCAGCAAGCGCTGGCCAAGAAGGGTGGCGTCGCGATCAAGACCATAGAATTCCTGGCGCAGGCGGTGGAAGGAAACGACGGCACAGGGGCCGCCCATCTGGGCTTCGCCGAAAACATACTTCAGGATTGGAATGTAGAGGTCGACGCTGGTGACACCCAGCAGACGCCAAGTTTGTGGATGGAGAAAACTCTGCATGCGCTGCAGAATCTCGGAAGAGTGATACTGCTGGCGTTCCGGATGGTAACTGGGTTGCGGATCGAGAACTGCCGGCAGAATCTCGCAGGAAACGTGGAGGGAGCGCGGGATGGCGTCGTTCAGATACCGCAGCAACGTGCCATCCATGTCTCCAACCGGCAGCAGTTGCACCAGCTTCATCGCGTCTCAACCGGAGTGCGGGTCCAGCCGTACTTCTTGAGCTTGTGGTGGAGCGTGACGCGGTCGATATCAAGCACATCGGCGGCGCGGCTCTGATTTCCGCCGCATTCCTCCAAGACCCGAAGGATGTGGGCGCGCTCCATTTCGTCGAGAGTCCGGTCGGCGGGAGTGGCGGCGGACTGGGGCTTGAAGAGGAAATCCTGCTCGCGCAGTTCAGGCTCCTGGGCGACAACCATCGCACGCTCTACCGCGTTCTCCAGCTCGCGGACATTGCCCAGCCACGGTTGCTGCTGCAGTTGAGTCATGGCGACGGGCGAGACGCGGGTCATGCGCTTGTTCATGGCGAGGGAGAACTTGCGCACGAAATGCTCCACCAGCGGAGGAATATCTTCTCTGCGATCGCGCAGAGGAGGCAGCTCGATGCGGAAGACGTTGAGGCGATAGAAGAGGTCGGGGCGGAACGTGCCTTCCTCAATCATGCGTTCCAGGTTCTTGTTGGTGGCGGCGACCAGACGAAAGTCGACCTTGATGGTCTGGTTGCCGCCGACGCGGGTGATCTCGCGTTCCTGCAGGACGCGCAGCAGGTCGGTCTGGGTCTTGAGGCTGATGTCTCCGATCTCGTCGAGGAACACGGTGCCGCCCTCGGCAATTTCAAACTTCCCCTTCTTGCGGTATTGCGCGCCGGTAAAGGCTCCTTTTTCGTGGCCAAAGAGTTCGCTTTCGAGCAACGTCTCCGTGAGAGCTCCACAATGAATGACGACCAGGGGATGAAAGCGGCGCATGCTGGCGGAGTGAAGGGCACGCACGACGAGTTCCTTGCCGGTTCCGCTCTCGCCGGTGATCAGAACGTTCGCGTCGGTGGGCGCAACCGTCTCAATAGCTTCAAACACTTTGCGCATGGCAGCGCTTTGGCCAACCAGTTCGTTGGGACGCGTTGCTTCGACCACGGTTTCGCGGAGGCGAACGTTCTCTTCTTCAGTGCGGCGGTGGGCCAGGGCCTTCTTCACCAGATGGGCGATCTCATCGGGGTCGAGCGGCTTGCTGACGTAGTCGTAGGCTCCGTTCTTGAGGGCGGTCACGGCGGTTTCGACCGAGGCATACCCGGTCATCATGATGACCATGAGGCTGGGATCCATCTCATGCAGGCGGCGCTGGAGTTCGATGCCATCGGTGCCGCGCATCTTGATGTCGAGCAGGGCGACGTCCCAGCGCTTCTCGGCCATGCGGGTCAGGGCCTCGCTGGCGCTCTCCGCGGTGCCGATTTCGTAGCCTTCCTCGCGGAACCACTTTCCGAGAGAATCGCGGACAGTGAGTTCATCGTCGACAATCAATAATTTCGGTGTGGTATCCACGGATCACCTCACATTGGTGCGGCCGGCAATTCCGGCCAGGTCAGGAATTTCTTTCCCCGGATCCTTGTCCGGATCCCAGGGCAGCGTGACGGTAAACGTCGTGCCACGGCCGGGCTCGGATTGCGCTTCAATGCTTCCGCTGTGGCGCTCCAGGATGCTGCGGCTGATGGCCAGACCGAGGCCGACGCCGTGTCCGCTCTCTTTGGTGGTGACGAAAGGCTCGAAAAGATGAGCTAGGATTTCGGGAGCGATTCCCATGCCGTCGTCGCGCAGCACGATGCGAACCCGGCTTTCTTCGCGGCTGAAGCTGGTCGTAAGCCAGAGATTGCCGCCCTGCGGCATGGCGTCTTTTGAATTCATGATCAGGGCGAGCAAAACTTGCTCGATCTGGGAAGGATCGCAATCAACCTTGGGCAGTGCGGGGTCGAGGCGCAGCTGTAGCTGGATTCCGGCAAGGTCGAGCTGGTGCTGCACCAGGCGCACGCTGCGGTCCACGACTTCATTAAGGTCGGAGGCCTGCAGGTTCATGGGGGTCGCGCGGGAAAAAGTGAGAAGGTTCTTCACCAGGTCGCCGCAACGGCGGCTCTCGGCGGCAATCAGATCAAGAGAGCTGCAGATTTCTTCATGGTGCGGACGGCTGGCATTGTCGCGGTCAATCCACTTCCGCAGCAGCTTGGCGTAGGTGAGAATGCCGGAGAGGGGATTGTTGATCTCGTGCGCGAGCACGGCGGCCATCTTGCCGATGGATGCCATCTTTTCGGTGTGCAGGGCATGCTCGTGGGCGCGTTTGAGCTCGCGGGTCTTTTGCTCGACCCGGTCTTCGAGGGTACGTGTCCAGGCGAGGTTCTCCTGGTGCTCGGCCTGCAATTGCACGCTCATGCTGTTAAAGGAGCGGGCTAGTTCACCGATTTCGTCCTGCGATTGCACATCGATCTGGTAGCCGAGGTCACCTTTGGCGAGACTCTCCGTCCCGCGCTTGAGTGCGCGCACCGGCTTTCCGATCAGGCGCCAGACGAAGAACCCGCTGAGGAGCACAATCAGCAACAAGGCGCAGGCGGTGTAGAGAAGCATGCTGCGGCTGCTCTCTGCGAGCTGGACGTCGGCCTGGGAAAGAGACAGGTCGGTATCAAGGACGCCCAGGATCTGTTGCTGCGCGGGGTGAGCGTGGCACTCGGCGTTGGAACAAGAGGGCTGGTTCTCGATGGGGGTGATGATTCCCAGAACGCGGTGCCCCCCGCCGTTGCGGTAAATGCGGAAGCGGTCGGGCCGATTCAGGCGGGCCAGGGGCTGAGATTGCGCGTGGCAGCCGTAGCAGGCCTCGGCTTTTTTGTCGACGACATGATTGGCTTCCGCGGCGTCGGTGGTGTAGGTGATGCGTCCTTCCTGATCAAAGATGCGGATCTTCACCATGCCGGGCTCGGCGGCCATCGTCTGGATGGCGTGGTGGAGACCCTCGCGGTCGTTGCGCAGCATGTAGTCCGTGGTGCTGCGCTTGATGACGTCGCTGACGCGTTCGGCGCTCAACAGCGTCGCTTGCTCCAGATGCTGGCGATGCAGGCGGATGTTGAGATAGCCCAGCAGGGCGAAGATCACCACCATGGCGCTCAGCAGGAGCGTGTTCACCTTCGCGCTCAGGCTGTGCGTCAGGTGCAACCAGCGGCCACGAGTTGGTTCAGTCTCCGGCATGCTCAAGGACGGGGGCTACGGCTGCGGGTACAACTGCAGCGTTGGCCTCCTGCTCCGCCAAGGATTCTTCCCTGGGAAATATAGGCAAGTACTTCACGGCCAGGCCGAACAGTACGAAACCGGCGCCGATGATCATTCCAGTGACGGCCAGTTCACTCCATTTGGGAAAGTAGCGAACACCCGTGGATCCTTCGAAGCCAGTAATGCTGACGTTCATGCGGTTGGTGATGAAGCCGAGCACGACCAGGACGGCGGCCCAGTACAGTCCATGCGGGTTGTTGCGAATCCTTTTCTGCAGCAGCAGGGCCAGAGGCAACAGTACAGACAGCGCGATCTCCAGCCAGAAGAGGTACATCTCGTACCCGGGTTTCAGAGCCAACTTGAGCGCGCCACGATGCAGCAGGTCCTCAAAGCGGAGGACGGCATACACCGAGAGCACGACCACAAGGACGCGTCCAAGTTCCTGCAGAACCGGCAACTCAAGGTGGAGGCCAAAGTGCCGGGCACTCATGGAGGATTCGAAAATCGTCATAGCCAGGCCCACCGCGATGGCGGAAATGAAGAAGAAGACCGGCAGCAATGGGCTGTACCAGAAAGGATGCAACTTCTCCGGAACGATCAGGTAGAGGGTCCCCAGGGATGACTGATGCAGAGTGGAAAGAATCACTCCGCAAATCACCAGCGGGATGAGGATCGCACGGACCACTTTGAGCGGCTTTTGCAGGTTGAACCGTTCGAGCACGATGGGTGAAAACTCGAGCGCGAGCACGGTGGTGTAAAGCATCACGCAGTAGGCAACCTCGAACATTACCGAGCGGGGATTGCGCATGATGAGGGGATGCCAGATGTTGTAAGGCTTGCCCAGGTCGTACATCAGCGCCACACAAACCAGGACATATCCCAGGAAAGCGGTGAGGATGGTGGGACGGATGATGGAGTGCATGCGCTTGACGTTGAGGATGTGCACGGTGGCGGTCAGGGTAAAGCCGCCGGCGGCCAGCATCACTCCGCAGAGCACGTCGAAACTGATCCAGATGCCCCAGGGAAATTGATCGGTGAGGTTCGTGGACGCGCCCAGCCCCCTGGTAAAGCGCAGGAACGTGGCATACAGGCCGGCCGCCATCAAGAAGAAAAAAACGAGCTTCCAGAAAGTGAGCTTGAACTTCATGGCTTCCTCCCGTTCTTCTTCTCATTCGCAGCCGCGGGGAGACGCCCTTCGGCGAGGGCAACTTCCTGGCGGCGGTGTGTGATCCACCACAAACCACCGAGCAGAATTCCCCCCAGGGGCACAAAGTCGGGAATGCGCTCGAGGACCCGAGAAGTGAGCATGGGCAGGGCGAAGTCCGGCGTGCCGTAGCCGAAATCCGTGAAAGGCACGCTCGACAGCAACAGGACCGACGTCCCGCCGACTTCACTCAGGCCATACACATGGTCGACATACTGGCCGGGATTGTCGCGAATGCGCTGCCGGGCTTCGGCAATCAGGTCATTGCGCTCGCCGAACTTGGTGGCGCCCGTGGGACAGATTTCCGCGCAAGCGGTGGGTTTGCCCTGGGCCACACGATCCGAGCACATCGTGCACTTCTGCACCTTGGGCACCAGTTTGGCCCACTCATACTTCGGGACGCTGAAGGGACAGGCCACCATGCAGTAGCGACATCCCATGCATTTCGAGACGTCGTAGGTGACCGGTCCAAGCGCGGTCTTCTGCAAAGCGCCCACAGGACAAACCGAAGCACAGGAGGGGGACTCGCAATTCATGCACAGACGCCGCATGAACTTGTCGCCGCGTGTGAGCACGACAGTGAGCTTGTGCTCTGACTGCTGGACCTCAGCGGCGATCGTGTCGTTGTAAGGCAGCTTGTTCTGGTCGGCGCAGGCTTGCTCGCACTGTTTACAGCCAATGCAGATCGTCGAATCGTATAAGAGTGCTTTGCTCATGAAGTATTCCTTCCGGCCGGGCCGGATGACTCGAAGAAAGGGCCTGGCAAGAATCCTGTCGGCTGAGGGTCGACTGAACAGGTAAGGGGCTGGCGGTTACTGGTGTAGCCAAGCGCATCTGCACACCGAGACACAAGCTGCATACCTCCTTTTCGGAGGTTGTCGCGAAATTCAGCAGCTTCAGACACCTTAAAGTCTCAATGATGAGCAGAAGTCCGACAGTGCGTGCAGTCACTTCAAGTCGTGATGCTGGTCAATACCTCTGCCACGAAGGGCTATGGCCCGTTGCATGTTGTCTTCTGCATCAGCAGGCGATGTGGAACGCAACAGCGGCCAGCTCGCTGTAAGTCGTTGAGAGTCCAGCGACTCGCCTATATCGGAGCAACTCACTGCTGAATTCCTCAATTCGTGTGTTGCCGTTCTCATCGTCGAACACGCGGTCCCTTTCGCGCAGATTGAGTCGAGCCGGGCATGGGCAGTAGCGGCATCTCCTTCAGAGTGTGGGACATAGAGAGCTGTGGCGAAGTTCTTGGGAGCGAGGTCGGGCTTTGGTCTTGCGATTGCCTTTTATGAAAGTGCTGAAAAGCAAGGAGCGAGGTGGGTTATGACAGTCATCATGGTTCTCCTAACTTTCGCGATTCTTCTTCTTATCGATTACGCGCATAACCGCAAGCAGGTCCTTAAACCGGCAGTGCAAACGGCGAAGGGTATGGTGGCACGCTCGGTTCCCGCCCTGGTGGCCGGGTTCCAGGTGCCGGAGAATCTGCGCTACCACCCGGGACACACCTGGGCTCTGAGCGAGAGTCCAGACCGGGTGCGGGTAGGGATCGACGACTTCGCTTCCAAGCTGGTGGGCAAGATTGAGCGCATCGCGCTGCCGCAGCGCGGGAGATGGATTCGCCAGGGACAGAAGATCTGGACAATCCTCCGCGACGGCAAGTCGGTAGATATGATTTCGCCGATCGAGGGCACGGTGAGCGACATCAACGAAGCGGTGCTCAACGATCCGGAGTTGGCGCGGAAAGATCCTTACGGAGAAGGCTGGCTGCTGGCGGTGCAGGCTCCCGACGCGAAGACGAACTTCCGCAATCTGCTGGGCGGCGCACTGGCGCGGTGGTGGACGGAGGAGTCGGCACTCCGGCTGCAGAAGAGGATGCCGCTGGCGATGGGAGCGCTAGCGCAGGACGGCGGCGTGGCGGTGGACGATCTGACGGCCCACATGCCGGATGCAGAGTGGGCTTCGCTCACGAAGGAGTTTTTCCTCTCGTAGATACGTCGAGTTAAGACCTCCTCCTTGTGCGGTCCGCTCGAACCTGGGCGGGCCGCACTTTTTTGGGGGAGACGAGACAGGGTCCCAGCAGAAACCAAAATGGGGAAATTCGGCATGGATAAGGCGTATCGTTGCTAGAAAGACAGGACTGGTCGCGACGCGATGAAGAAGCTCCGATTTCTGGTTTCCCTCCACAGCTGCGAGAACGATTTCCAAGTGGCACAAGCCCAATGCGCAGAGGACACTGCGAGCAAGTTGGGGATTGATGTGGAGATCGTTTTTGCGGAGGATGATGCCGTAAACCAAAGCACGCAGCTGCTGAAGGCGATCCAAAGCCAGAAGGAATCGCGGCCGGATGCGATTGTGTTGGAACCGGTTGGGGGCACGGCCCTACCGCAGGTGGCTCGGGCTGCCAGCGCTGCTGGGATCGGTTGGGCGATCCTGAACCGGCGACCGGAGTACCTGGCAGCACTTCGCGCGCAGGCAACCGCACCCATCTTTGCTGTCAGTGCCGATCACGATGAGATTGGCCGCATACAGGGCAGACAGTTCGCCGCATTGCTGCCAAGAGGCGGTTCGGTCCTGTATATCGAGGGCCCTTCGCGTAGCTCCTCTGCTGGAAAGCGCACAGCGGGGATGCTGGAGACGAAACCGTCGAACATTCGCGTTTCGATGCTGAAAGCAAACTGGACAGAAGACGGCGCCACACGAGCAGTGTTGTCCTGGCTGAGTCTGGCCACCTCACAAAGCGCACCGATTGACCTGGTAGGGGCGCAAGATGACGCCATGGCCATGGGTGCACGTAAAGCATTTCAGGGACTTGCCAGTGACAAGGAGCGAGCGCGCTGGCTAAGCCTGCCCTTTACCGGATGTGATGGCCAGCCAGCGACGGGCCAAGTCTGGGTGAGAGAAAAGCTGCTGACGGCCACAATCTACATCTCACCGCTGACGGGAAAGGCAATGGAGATTCTGGTGGCGGCGATGCAGAGGGGAATCCAACCGCCAGAACATTCGTTGACCGCTTCAGTCTCAATCCCTGCGCTCGATGCATTGATTGCGCGAAAATCATAGGACCTCGACGAGTATCGCGGGAGCGGGCGCACATTTACAGGGGGGTTCTGAGTGCTAACGCCTGTTTACGTCCGTCATCGCCTAGAATGCTGGAGTCGGGCACTGGGGGAAGATAGAAATGGAGCATCGGATTCACTTCACGCGCCGAGAACAGCAGAACACACTCCAGTCACACTTGCTTGTTCCAGTTTCGATAAACGGTCGGTCATCGTTCCCGTTCTGTGTAGAGCCGTCGCGTTCCAGAACACTCGTCTCGGCTAGAACAATCGAAGCCATGGGCCTCGCGGTGGATGATTCGTCATCTACATTGACTATTTCCGAAAGGCTGGCATATCCGTTGCTACGTTTGGAATCGATCGCTGTCGGCAGCGCCGTTCTGAGCAATTTTGAAGTTGTGGTCTGGGGCAGCCCGGCCATCCCGCCCGACATTCTGGCGAACCTAGGCGAGGATAAGCTCTATCCGTTGGGCAATCACCCAGCATCAGCCATCGAAGCAATCATCGAATGCCGTGGAGTTTTGGGGGCCGATTTCTTGCGGAATTTCACAGTCTCACTCGATTTCGTAGCTGAAACGCTCGTGCTTGAACGATAACTGTTGCAAAATCGCCGTTGCACTCATTGATCCACCTAACCGACAGGGTCTGGCGACACCGATTCCAGGCAGACGAACGAGGCGCTTCACGCAGCGCTGAATGAGATCGTGAGAAGCTGTGTCGTCCCTACGGGACTCGCGCAAATCTCCTGCCTAACCCAGGGCTTACGCCTTGGGCTAATGAATGCCGCCCCTTCGGGGCTGGACTGTGCCCACCAGCGCGTCACTTCTTGTAGATCACGCCGCCCTTCATCACGAACGCGACATTGCCGAGCACGCTGACGTCCTGTAGCGGGTCGCCGGGGACGGCGACGATGTCGGCGAAGTAGCCAGGCTCGAGGGAGCCGATCTGTCCGTCCCAACCCAGCAACTTTGCGCCGTTCAGCAGATCAGCCTGCAGCACGGCGAGCGGGGTCATGCCGAACTTCACCATCAGGACAAATTCGCGGGCTTGGGTGCCGTGGGGGAAGGGGCCGACGTCGGAGCCTAGCGCCATGGGGACGCCGGCGGCAATCTGCTTCTTGAATTCCTGGACGTGCAGGGCAGTCATCTGACGCTCGCGGGCTGCCTGCTCGGGCGTGGAAGCGTGATCGGCGAAGTACTCGAAGATGGTGAAGGTGGGGACGGCGAAGATCTGCTTTTCGCGCATCAGGCGCATGGTTTCATCGCCAAGCTGGTCGGCGTGATCGATGGAAACGACTCCGGCCTGGGCGGCGTAGAGAGTGCCGGGCTCTCCGGTGGCGTGGACCGCGACGGGTTTTCCCAGACGCGCAGCTTCCTTTACGGCGGCAGCGAGCTCGAGCTCGGTGTACTGGTACACGGTGTGGAGTTTGCCGTCTTGCACGGCGTCGGCGCCAGTTTCGTAGATCTTGATGAAGTCCGCGCCTTCCTTGAACTGCTGGCGGATGACAGTGACCAGTTCGTCTGCGCTGTTGGCGTACGTGGCGTTGGGTAGAACGTGCTGCTCGGGGTTGTAGCCGAGAGCGTCCTCGTGACCGCCGAGAATGTTGATGGCGTTGCCGCTGACGCGCAGGCGCGGGCCGGGGATAAGTCCTTGATCAATCGCGTTGCGGACGGCGCTATCGGCCGAGCCGGCGCCTTCGCTACCCATATCGCGTTCGGCGGTGAATCCAGCCATGAGGTCGTCGCGGGCGGCCAGAGTAGCGATGATCGTGCGCTCGGGCACGGATTCCTGAACGGTCTGCAGATCCTCGGCGCCGGGATGCAGGAAAAGATGGATGTGGGAATCGATCAGGCCGGGGAGCAAGGTGCGGTCCCCCAGATCGATGATTTCTGCGCCTGCGGGATGCTTGACGGAACTGCCAGCCTCAACGATGCGGTCACCCTGGACCAGGACCTCGCCGGGCTTCACGATGTGGCCGCTCTTGATGTCGAGCAGGCGGGCGGCGTGGAGCACGATGGGATGCGCGGGCTGGGACTGGGCTGTCAGTGGGAGCGTTGAGGCCCACGGCAGGAGGATCAGCAGCAGGGAGGAGAGCGTCCGCAAAGTGGTCATGATGGGATGCGATGGTAGCAGTTTGGTGGGAATGGAGGCCAGCGGCGACTCGCTGGATGGGGATGGATTCGCTCGCGGAGTGCGGTGGCCGTACTCGCCAGATCCCTTCGGCCGCGCTTAGGGCAGGCTCTTCGCTCCGCCTGAAAAACGGCTGCGTTCAGGATGACGCCGGGGTTACTGCGGGGTGCTGTGATTTGAATCACACCAAATGCGGAAAGAGATCACACTCCCGGCCAGCAGAATCGGGCAGGATGAGGGCGTGAACGCGTTTTCCGTACTGACTAATCGCAAGCGGGTGCTGATCGCGCTGGTGCACTCGGTGGTGTTTCTGGGCATCGCAATGCACGGATTTGCCGCACCCAAGCCCGCGCTTTCGCTGCACGGACCCGGCGCCGCGGCCGGGCTTACGAGCGTTCTTATCTGTGCGACGGTGGCGTTGGTGCTGCTTCGCCTGGCCTGTGTGGCTGGCTGCACGAAAGAACGCGTGTACTTCGCGCTGTGCGCCGGCAGCGCGAGCTTTGGACTGCTTCGCACCTGGTTTGGAGATGCCGGGTTGCCAGAGGCGCAGTATCTACGCGTGTTCCTGCTGACGTACGCGGCATTGATCGGAGCTTGGATTCTGCGCTCGCATCCGGAGCAGATGGTGGCGGAGCAGGAGAGCGTTCCGGATGGGTGTCTCTAGTAGTCTGCGGAGAATTTTATTCGCAGGACGGAGGCCACCTCAGCGGCTAAACCCGTTAAGAACTGACGCTACACACAGCGATCCGGCTGGATTCAAGGTCGAACACCCCGGGTTGGTCAATCCTCACTGAGTAAAGTGGCCTGTTAATGTCAACTATCCACTCCTGAACGATTCCCATGCCGTTGATGTCGCATCACTAGGACTCAGCAACTCGAGCCCTGCACGAGCTCCGGCTAGGCCTCTAGTCTTGGGGTCCCTTCGTCCCCAAATTCTGTGTAATTTTGTTCGATCTGCAGCGTACTGCTTTATGGACATCAAGAGGAACAAAGCGAAAGGGCCCGAGCCCCGCGAGGTAAAAACCGAGCCGATGGAGGGGCAGGATCTGGAGAGCGTAATCGAGCGCGCACAGGGCCACGATGCCGAGGCCCTGGGGGAAATCCATCGCCGCTATGTCCAGCGCGTATTCGGGTTGTGCCGTTACATGCTGGACTCGCGGGAGAGCGCAGAGGATGCCACCAGCGAAGTCTTCCTCAAGCTTCAGCGCTCCATCGGGAGCTACGACGGATCGATTCCGTTCCCCAGATGGCTGCTGCGGGTGGCTGGCAACCAGTGCATTGACGTTTTGCGGCGCCGCCGGCGTGGACAGCAGGTGATTGTGGAAGTGGAAGACGGAGCAACGGTCATTGAGGCAACCAGCCCGGAGCGGTCGCCGCTGGGTACGGTCATCAGGATGGAGGAGAAGGCGCAGCTGCAGGCTGCGATCGCACGCCTGCCGGAGAACCATCGTGTGCCGCTGGTGCTGCGCTACTACAGCGAGCTGAGTTATGACGAAATCGGGCAGCAGTTGGGCCTGCAGAGGAACAATGTGGCTACGCTGATATTTCGTGCCAAGCAGGAATTGCGCCGGAAACTGGCCCACAGGAGCAAGTGATCATGGAATGTTATTCGGAACAGACCTGCGCCATCTTCGTGGACGGCGAACTAGCGGTGGACGAAGCGCGGCAGTTGCGAGACCACCTAGCCACGTGCCGGCGCTGCCGGGATCTGGTGGACGCATTGCGCGCGGAGAACCGCGTTCTGAGCGAAAGCCTGCGCGAGCTTCCAGAAGAAGCGGCCAGCCCCAAGGCCTTCTCCCGTTTACGCTTGTCCCGGGTGTGGGGTGACCTGGCGGTGATGGCCGCCGTGCTGGCGCTAGGTTCGATCGTTTCCGTTTGGATCGATGAGCTGAAAATTCCGGAAGCGCTGGAATGGTTCAATCCTTTCAGCCCAAGCGGCCTCACGAACCTGATGTTCAACCTTTCCGACTACTTTGCACACGGGGGTACTGCCATGCTGACTGACTATGCTGCTGTCGTTGGGGGTTTCTTTCTGCTATTGCTGTTGGGCAGCGGCGCACTGCTGCTGGGACGCCGAGGGCGGCTACGCCAGCCTGGCCTGCGCCTGCTGATCGTGTTGCTTACGTTGTCTTTGCCCAGCTTTGCCCTGGAGCGGCGTCACGGGGAGTTCGTCACCGTACCGGCGAGTGAGACTGTGGACGACACCCTTTTGGCCTCCGGCAACACTGTGCGCGTGGAAGGCGTGGTCAATGGGGACCTGCTGGTTTTTTGCCAGACGCTGGAAGTGCGTGGCACCGTCAAGGGCGACCTGATGAGTTTTGCCAAGAGAACGGTGGTGAGCGGAAGCGTGGAAGGCCACATCTACAACCTTTCGCAGTCGCTCGACCTGGACGGACAATTGGGCCACAGCATCTACGGTTGGGCGCAGTCCTTTCATGTGGGTAACCGGGGTCACGTGGGTGACGGCATCGTGGTTGGCGCCGGCGACGTCAGCCTGGAGGGCGAGGTGAAACGTAGCGCGACCATCTTCGCTAGCAATGCCGATGTGAGCGGCAGCATCGGCCGCGAACTGACCATGGCCGGAGGTAGCCTTACGCTGACGAACACGGCCCGGGTGGGCGGCAACCTGAGCGCTCGCGTGCGCCAGCTGAAAGACGTGCACATCGCCGACGGCGCGACCATTGCGGGCAAACGTGACATCCAGATGCAGGTGAGGAAGAGCCAGTTCACGCGCCCCAGATTCTACTTCCACCAAGCTGTCTGGTTCGCCGCGGCCATGCTGGTGGGATGGCTGGGCCTGGTTCTGTTTCCCGGCTTCTTCCAGAGCTGCACTCAGGCGGTGGGCTCAGGCTGGCGCAGCCTCGGGCTGGGGGTTGGCGTTCTGGCGGGCGTGCCATTGGCCATAATCGTGGCAGCCGTCACGCTGGTTGGCATCCCGCTTTCGCTAATGTTGTTCGCGGCGTATCTCGCTGCGATCTACCTGGCGAAGATTTGGGTCGGAGCGTTCCTGGGGCGGATACTTCTGAAGCCAGCCGGAGCCACGAAGGGCGATTGGTTGCTGGGACTCCTGGTGGGCCTGTTGATCCTCACCATCGTTGGGTTCATCCCGTATCTTGGCGGGCTGGTCCGCCTGGGTATGGTTTGCCTAGGTTTGGGAGCTTTTGCCTGGCAGCTTTACCAGGCTTCACGACCGGCAATAACGGCTTGAAAAGCCTGTTGAGGGGGGCGAGGCCAAGCATGGATCGGCGATAGCATCTGAAGCGACTTCTCAGCGGCTAAAGCCGCGGTCGATTTCGTGACACTTACGGCGCGGCTTGAAGCCGCGGCCTTTCAAAACTAGAGTCGTGGGTGTCAGCGCAGAAGTCGCAGGCCCTCAGGGGCAGACTCGAGAGCGCGTTCTTCGCCGGTCAGGCAGCTGCTCCCGCGTCACTGTTGAGTTGGCATCGCAATTCCTCGACTGCAAAATCGAGGAGCGAATTCATAGCGGCCGAAACGTCTGGCGACAGATCGGTTCCCCAATCTGTGCTTGCCGGCTGCACCCCCAGCAGTGCTACCTGGGGCGGCTGTTTGGCCAGAACTCTCAAGGCAACCAGCAAGTCGGAGACCCCCAGCTGATGAACGCTGCTGTTGCCGGGCAGTCCGTTCAACTCTTCACCCGACAATCGGACCAGGGTCCCGGGAGGCTTTCCCACATCCACCGCGTCGAGCACGAGCAGGTGGGTGCAGTCCCAGATGTAGGACAGCAATTCCAGTCCTAACGTGCCGCCCTCGATCAAACTCACATCCTTGGGGACTCTGGGGTCCTGACGCAATTTGTCGATCGCCTGAGGGCCCACTCCGTCATCGGAGTGCAGGATGTTGCCCAAGCCGAGCACGACGACTTTGGCTGGCTCACTCATGGATGACACAGTCTGCATCACTTGCCCTGCCAAGACGATTCTTCTTCGAGTTCGTCGCGGGGGACGAATTTGTATCCCGTGAAGATGCTTTCGATCAGGCCGTTGCGCTCTTCCCAGGAAACCAGCACCGCGCTGTAGACGTGATGAATGACGAAGGCGAAGAAGGAGAACATGATGCAGAAATGGATGAGCCGCAGGTTTTGAATGTCGATGACCCGCGGGATCCAGCTGAAGAGCGGCGCCAGCAGCCATGGTCCGCGGACGTGCGTGTAGAGCGTCAGGCCGGTGATGATCTCGATCAGCATCAGCGTAAACATGAGAAGGTAGGTCACGGCGGCCAGGGCGTTGTGGCCGACGTGGTGCACCAAGTCCTTCTTCAGAAAACTGTAGTACGCGACCATGTTGCCCATGCCTCGCCACTGCCGGCGCCGGATGGGCCAGAATGAGCGCCAGCTCGACCAGTGATTTCCAACGAAGAACCAGTACATGCGCAGGATGAACGCAGCGATAAAGACGGAACCGGAGACCAGGTGAATGAAGCGCATCGTCGCCATCAGAAACTGGGTGCTGCTCCTGGCTACGATGAAGGGGTTGTGCATGTAGTAGCCAGTGAAGGAGAGGACGACAATGGGCAGAAAAATGAACCAATGGGAGACACGCACGGGCAGCTCCCAGACGTAGACGCGCACCGGAGCCGAAGCGGGATCAGGCTTGTGCGCCTCGCTCCACGCGTATGCTCTGAGGTCACTCATTGTGGGCCTCCTTTCCAGCTGTTCCGAACGGCTCACCGATGCCGAAACTCAACTTGCTTTGAGTTGCGCGTAACGGCGTCCTTGAGCGTCGACGACGTGCACCGCACAGGCCAGGCAGGGATCGAACGAATGCACGGTGCGCAGGATCTCCACCGGACGTTCGGGATCGGCGATCGGAGTCTTGAGCAGCGATGCTTCATAGGCGCCGCGTTGTCCCTTGGCGTCGCGCGGTCCGGCGTTCCAGGTCGTGGGTACCACACATTGATAGTTCTTGATCTTCTTGTCTTCGATGTGGACCCAGTGGCCGAGAGAGCCGCGAGGCGCTTCGTGGAAGCCGAAGCCTTGGGCTTCCTTGGGCCAGGTGTCGGGATCCCATTTGTCGCCGTTGTGAATGCGCAGGTCTCCGTGGCCCAGCTTCTCGCCGAGTTCCGCCACCCACTTGCTGACTTGTCCAGCCATCACGTGGGCTTCGATGGCGCGAGCGGCAATGCGTCCCAGGGTTGAGAACAGAGCTGTTGCGGGCGCGTTGAGCTTGGCCAGAACACCGTCGACGGCAGCCTTCACTTCCGAATGGCCGGAGGCATAGGCGACCAGCATGCGCGACAGTGGACCGACCTCCATCGGGTGATCCTGGTAGCGCGGGGCCTTGAGCCAGGAATATTTCTGGTCGACCTCCAGATGCTCGAAGGGGGGCTTGGGCCCGGTGTACTTCGGGCTGGTCTCGCCCTGGTAGGGATGCTTCGCGTTCTGATCTCCGTCGGCGTACTGATACCAGGAGTGGGTCACGTATTCCGTGACGTTGGCGGGATCGACGGGATGGACCTTCGAGAGATCGTGGTTGAAGATCGCGCCACGCTGCAGGTAGAAACGCGTGGAATCCTTGACGCCTCCCAGCGGATAGTCGCCATACGACAGGAAGTTGCCGAGACCTTCACCGCGCCCGAACCAGTCACGATAGAAGCTCGCGACCGCGAGCACATCGGGGACATAAACCTGGTCGACGAAAGCCTGCGCCTTGCTGGCCAGTTCGGCGAGGAACGTGATTCGCTCGTCGTTGATGGTTGCACCGGGCTCGTTCGGGTCCATGGAGGCGGCCATTCCGCCGACGAGGTAGGTCTGCAAGTGAGGGTTCTTGCCTCCGAGCACGGCGTGGATACGGATGTAGTCTTTCTGGAACTCGAGCGCTTCGATGTAGTGCGCCACGGCCATCAGGTTGGCCTCCGGCGGCAAATGGTAAGCAGGATGTCCCCAATAGCCGCTGCTGAACAGGCTCAACTGCTTGCTTTCGACCAGCGCTTTGACGCGATCCTGAATGCCTTTGAAGTAGGCACGGCTGGATTTCGGCCAGGGGGAGATCGACTCCGCAAGTTGCGAGGTCTTCGCAGGATCGGCCTTGAGCGCGAGCGTAACGTCGACCCAATCCAGGGCGTGCAGATGGTAGAAGTGGATCACGTGATCCTGCACGTACTGGCTGGCGGCGATGATGTTGCGGATGAGGTTCGCGTTGGCCGGGACCTCGATGCCAAGCGCGTCTTCGACGGCGCGCACCGAGGTCAGCGCGTGAACGGTGGTGCAGACGCCGCAGATGCGCTGGGTCCAGATCCAGGCCTCGCGGGGATCGCGGCCGCGGAGAATCAGTTCGATTCCGCGGAACATGGTTCCGGAACTCCAAGCGTCGGTGACTGCTCCGCCGTTGACTTCGGCTTCGATGCGGAGGTGGCCTTCGATGCGGGTTACGGGATCGACTACGATGCGTGCCATACGCGCCTCCTGGGCTAATTTTTCTCTGCGGGCCCACGTGTTGCCGGTGGCGTGGAAGCGCCGGGAGGCGTTCGCATCCGGTCACGAACGGCGCTGGCGATTCCATGCACGATGGTGGCGCCCGCGACCGCGGCGGTCACGCCCATTCCTATCTGGCCGGCTGTAACATCGGCGCCGAATCCGGGAACCGAAGGCAAGCGGTCGTAGAAAGGTGAACGGGTGTCCCAGAAACGGTGGGAGGCACAGGCGATGCAGCCGTGGCCGGACTTGACCGGCCAACTGGTGCCGTCGTTCCAGCGCACCGAGGGGCAGTTGTAGGTCGCCTGCGGCCCTTTGCAGCCCATCTTGTAGAGGCAGTATCCACGGCGGTGACCTTCGTCGCCCCACTCCTGCACGTAGCGGCCGGCATCGTAATGAGCGCGGCGCTCGCACTGGTCGTGGATGATGCGCCCGTAGGCAAAGAGCGGGCGGTTGTACTGGTCGACAGCCGGCAATTCGCCGAAAGTCAAGTAGTGGACCAGCACGGCAGCGGTGTTGGCAGGATTCTGGGGGCAGCCGCCGAGGTTGATCACTTTGGCTTCGGGTACGGCTTCGGAGATGCCTACGGCTCCGGTGGGATTCGGAGCCGCCGCGACCAAGCCTCCATCCCAGGCGCAGGCGCCAGCAGCGATGGTGGCTGCGGCGTTGCTGCAAACTCGCCGGGCGATGTCGAGTGCGGTCTTGCCGGAGACGGTGCAATACACTCCGTCATCGGCCAAGGGGATGGCGCCTTCCACCACTGCCAGGTATTTGCCCTTCTCTTCCTTGACCACGCGTTCGAGCGCAGCTTCGGCCTGGTGGCCGGCTCCCGCCATGATGATTTCGTGGTACTCCCAGGAGAGGAGATCAAGCACGACTTCCAGCACCGAGGGGTGGCTGGAGCGCAGGATCGACTCGGAATTACCGGCGCAGTCCTGGAACTGCAGCCAGACCAGCACGGGCTTCTTGGCCTTTTCCAGGGCCGACGCCACTTGGGCCACATAACGCGGGGGGAGGGCCAAGGTCGCAGTCATGGCGGCACAGAACTTGATGAAGCGGCGGCGGTTTACACCTTTTTTTTGCAGGGCCCCAACGAACGACTCGTTTGACGGAAACATAGAGTCATCCTCCCGGGAGTTGGACGGTCGCGCCGAAAGATGAGGCGCAGCCTTCTTCGAGCAAAAGGATTGGCGTTAAATATCATCAGTCTTCAGCGGAGACTGTGATCGAACTCACGCATGGTTGTGATCCTGAGGGGAAACAGGGCGGCAGTGGGCTTCGAGGCCACCGTGGCGATGCGCGCGAGATCCTTCGCTCCGCCTGAAAAACGGCTTCGCTCAGGACGACGCCCGTCATGGTCAATTTCGCCGGAATCCGAGTTGCTCCACTGCCAAGTTTGTTGCGCTAGACGCCGCGGAAGTCAGGGCAAAGCTTGCTGTTCCAGGGTTGAAGTTCTATCTTGGGCGTCATGAAATTCCCGCGGGCCAGCGGAATCCTGCTTCACCCGACGTCGCTGCCCGGTCCACACGGGATTGGAGACCTGGGTCGCGAGGCTCACCGCTTTGTCGACTTCCTCCATGCGGCCGGCCATAAGCTCTGGCAAGTCCTGCCTTTGAACCCAACGGGATACGGAGATTCACCGTTCCAGTGTTTTTCGGCGAGTGCCGGCAATCCGTTGCTGATCAATCTGGATGCACTCGTCGAACGCGGAATCCTCAACAAGACCGATTTGAAGGTTGCCCCAACTGTCCCCGCCGAGAACGTGGACTACGGCCGGGTGATTGTGTCGAAGTTCCCGCTGCTGCAACGCGCAGCGGAGCGCTTCCTGGAGTCAGCCGGGACCACAGAGCGCCGACAGTTCGAGGAATTCTGCCAGGCCAATGCTGACTGGCTCGATGACTTTGCCCTGTTCATGGCGTGCAAAGACGCGCATGAACTCGTCGCCTGGACGCGGTGGCCAGCTGATATTGCCAGTCGAACCCCTGATGCGCTCCGGCAGTGGAGTGTCCGGCTCGCCACCGAGATTGACGTCCACAAGTACTGGCAGTATGAGTTCTCGCGGCAATGGCAGAAGCTTCGGGACTACGCGCATGGGCGCGGCATCCAGATCATCGGCGATGTTCCGATCTATGTCGCGCACGACAGCGCAGATGTGTGGGCCCATCGCGAATTCTTCCTGCTGGATGCGCGGGGAAATCCCGCGAGGATGTCGGGGGTGCCGCCTGATTACTTCAGCGCTACGGGACAGCTCTGGGGGAATCCGATCTACAACTGGGCGCTGATGAAGGAGACCGGTTACCGGTGGTGGGTGGAGCGCTTTCGGGCGGCACTGCGTTTGTACGACATCGTGAGGATCGACCACTTTCGCGGATTCGAGGCGTACTGGGAAATTCCCGCGCACGAAACCACCGCGATCCACGGGCAGTGGGTCAAGGGTCCGGGCGCGGACCTGTTCGGGGCGCTGAAGTCAGAACTCGGCGACCTTCCCATCATCGCGGAGAATCTGGGCGTCATCACGCCGGAGGTGGAGGCGATCCGCCACCAGTTTGAGTTTCCGGGGATGGCGATCCTGCAATTCGCCTTCGGAAACGATCCACAAGGTCCGAGCTTCCGTCCGCACAACTACGGGCGGGATCTGGTGGTATACACCGGGACGCACGATAACGACACCGTGGTTGGCTGGTGGAGCAGCAAAGGAGGGGCTGACAGTACTCGTACGCCGGAAGACGTGGTCAAGGAACACGCTTTCACGCGGGCGTATCTCGGCTTCAGGGACGAACCGATTCATTGGGTGATGATCCGAGCGATTCTGGCTTCGGTGGCGAACACGGCGATGATTCCTATGCAAGATGTTCTTGGACTCGGCAGCCAGGCCCGGATGAACCTGCCGGGGACACCGAGTGGAAACTGGCGCTGGCGATGTCCGCCGGACGCGCTGACGGAGGAACTGGCGGGACGGCTGCTGGAGTTGAATCGGATGTACGATCGGTAGAAGTTCGGGACATTGCGACAGCAGCGCCTAAAGGCGCTTGATTTCGGCGATCTTTTCGGCACGCCTGAAAGGCGTGCCCTGATACGAAGCGTTCACGAATGCGAAGGCGTTCACGGGCCAGCTTCGGATGAGCCTCCTACGAATGGCGGCAGGCGGCGGAAAGAGAGTTATGGACAAACCGCAACGCAGTTTTTGGCAAATCTGGAACATGAGTTTCGGGTTTCTTGGCATCCAGTTTGGCTGGGGGCTGCAGATGGCCAACATGAGCGCCATCTACGAGTACCTGGGGGCTCGCGCCGACCAGATTCCCATCCTGTGGCTGGCCGCGCCTTTAACGGGCCTCATTGTGCAGCCGATTATCGGCCACGCCAGCGATCGCACCTGGGGATGGCTGGGACGGCGTCGTCCCTACTTTCTGACGGGAGCGATTCTCAGCTCGCTGGCGTTGATTGTCATGCCGAAGAGCTCCGCCCTGTGGATGGCCGCGGGGTTGCTGTGGGTGCTGGACGCGTCCATCAACATCAGCATGGAGCCCTTTCGTGCGTTCGTGGCGGATCTGCTGCCGGAGAGCCAGCGCACTCGTGGCTTCGCCATGCAGAGCCTTTTCATTGGATTGGGGGCAGTGGTCGCCTCGGTGTTGCCGTGGATTCTGGGGAACCTGTTCCATGTGACGCGAACGGCGGGCGGCAAAGGAGCGATTCCGGTCACGGTGCGACTTTCTTTCTACATAGGGGCGGCGGCATTCTTCGGCGCCGTGCTGTGGACGATTCTGACGACAAAAGAATATCCACCGGAGGACATGGAGGCGTTTCGCCGCGCGAAGTCGGAGAAGGCAGGACTCCTGGCCAATGCGCGTGAGATATTCCATTCCATTGGCGGGATGCCGCGAACCATGCGGCAACTGGCCCCGGTGCAGCTTTTCACCTGGCTTGGCCTGTTCTGTATGTGGCTTTACTTTCCGGTGGCCGTCGCGCACAACGTTTTCGGGGCGGCGGACCAGAACTCGCCCGTCTACACCGCCGGAGTGGAATGGGCCGGAGTTTGTTTTGGCGTGTACTCCGCCGTCTGTTTTGCGTTTTCGTTCGTGCTTCCCGCGATCGCCCACACGCTGGGCCGCAAGAATACTCACAGCCTTTGCTTGCTGTCCGGGGCTCTGGGACTGATCTCAGTGGCCGTGATTCACAATCAGTGGCTCCTGCTGTTGACCATGGTGGGAGTCGGAATGGCCTGGGCCAGCACGCTGTCCATGCCGTACGCGGTGCTGGCGGGCTCTCTGCCTGCGGAGAAGACCGGCGTCTACATGGGGATTTTCAACTTCTTCATCGTGATCCCCGAGATTCTGGCATCGCTATTTTTCGGCTGGATCATGGGGCACCTCCTGCACAACAACCGCATGGCCGCGGTCGTTGCGGGAGGCTTCTCCATGGCGATTGCCGCGGCGTTGATGCAACGGGTGGTCGATCCTGGGGCTGAGCTTGTGGCGCGGAGTGTCCAGGCGGGAGACTTTCGTGCCGCTCCGGCCAAGTGAAACCACGCGACCCGTTCTCGTAGTAAACTGCTCGGCATGATGCCAAGACGCCTCGCGACCGTGTACGTTACCGTTCTGTTTCTGTGGCTCGGTCTTTGCGGACTTTCTGCGGCACAGGAAACTTCTTCAAAACACAAACCTCAAGTCATCAAGCAATCCTTTGGCACGCGGGAGGGGAGGCCCGTCAACTTGTACACCTTAACGAATGCTCACGGTGTCGAAATCCGGGCCATGAACTACGGCGGGATCATCACGTCGCTCCGCGTCCCCGATCGCAAAGGCGTGCTGGCTGACATCGTTCTGGGACACGAAACGCTTGAGGGGTACATTCCCAATCCGCCGTTCATCGGGGCGGTGGTTGGACGGTATGCCAACCGCATTGCCAACGGCACTTTCACTTTCGATGGGAAGACGTACACGTTGCCGAAGAACGATGGACCCAATACTTTGCATGGCGGCGTGAAGCGCACCTTCGACAAGGTGACCTGGGAAGACGAAGCTCTCAAGGGCAAGAACGGTGTGGCATTCACCTATCTCAGCAAGGATGGCGAGGAAGGCTTCCCGGGGAATCTGAAGGTCAAAGTGACGTACACGCTTACGGACTCAAATGAACTTGTCATTGACTACGAAGCCACGACTGACAAGGCCACGCCGCTCAATGTAAGCCAGCACAGTTACTTCAATCTTGCCGGAGAGGGCACAAGCGACATTCTTGGTCACGAGGTCATGCTGAACGCGGACCGCTTCACTCCCGTGGATAAGAACCTGATTCCGACGGGCGAACTTCGTCCGGTCAAGGGAACGCCGATGGATTTTACGACGCCCACGAAGATTGGCGCGCGCATCGACGACAACTACGAGCAGTTGACGTTGGGCCACGGGTACGACCACAACTTTGTGATCAGCCGCAAGGGCGGCGGGATGGAGTTGGCCGCGCGCGTTTACGAGCCTGGCAGCGGGCGGGTTTTGGAAGTTTCGACGGACCAGCCGGGAGTGCAGTTCTACAGCGGCAATTTTCTGGATGGCACCGTCACCGGCAAGCAAGGGCACGTCTACAAGCGGCGCTACGGATTCTGCCTTGAAACGCAGCACTTCCCGGACTCGCCGAATCATCCGGACTTCCCGTCGACCATCTTGAAGCCGGGGGAGACGTTCCGGTCGAAGACGGTGTTCAAGTTTTCGGCGAAGTAAAAGACCGTGCTTGCGCCAGCTCACTACATTGCCATGCGTGCTTCGCTTAACCGTAGCGAGGTTAGCTTCGGGTGTGGTGGGCTTCGTTTGTTCGAGGCGTCGGAAATCGAACGTAAACAAGTCGGCTATTCAGTGGCGCCTGACGGGACATCGTTGTGCGGCACGGGTGAGGGGCAGTGGCGACCAAGTTGGATTGTGATTGGCTGCGAGACCGCTTGCGGCGACCCGTTATTCATCGAAACCAACAACTCAGCTCTCCCCGTCTTCACTGCAATCCATGGTGAGGACGATTGGGAGCCTGTGCCCATCGCGATCTCAGTGAAAGTCTTCCTGACCTCGCTGGAGGAGTTTGCCCAAGTGGCTGCTGGCCGTCGTAATCCTGTCGAGAGGGATGCGAACCCGCTAACTGAAGACGAACGGAATTTGTTCCTAGGACGTATCGCTGCGTTGAACGACGGGCTGGTCGAGTTGGGTTTCTGGGAAGCTCTCTTGGCGTCATGATCGTCTCCCCTACTTAACCTTTACGGTTCACTCTCCGCTCAACTCCTCCACCAGCGCCTTTTCCACTTGCTTGCAGTGCTCCGGCGTGAGCTTGGCGCCCTTCGACGTCAGGTAGAAGGCGTCGATGGCCATCTGGCCTTCGGTGTCGATCAGAGCGATTTCAATATTGCACTTCTGAGCGGAGAAGCACGACGCGATCCGGTGTAACAGACGCGGACGGTCCTGGGCGATGACCTGCACCAGAGTGCTCGTGGAAGAGCAGGAGTCATCGAAATCGATTTTCATTTCCACCTTTACCTTGGCTGCCGGGCCGTTCTCCCCGCGCTGGCGGTCGCGCAGCATGCGATCGAGGTCGGCTTCGCCGAGCAAGACATCGGTGACGCTGCGCTTGAACCGCTCCCACTCCGACAGATTCAATTCCAGCGTGCGGAAGCGGTCGGTGAAATAGAGCGTATCGACGACGACTCCCGCCTGGTTCGAGAACGCGTTGGCCTTCACGATGTTCATTCCCCAGGCGGCCAGCACTCCTGCCAAAGTCGCGAAGAGCGCGGGACGGTCGCGGGTAACCAGGGTCAACTCGTACCAGTGGCGGCCGCGTTTGAGATCAACCTGGACTGGATCCCCGGCGAGTTCGTCAGCCATTCGCAGATGCTGCATCACTTCCTCGGCTGAATGCACGCGCAAATAGCGCTGCGGGAAGCCTTCGAGAAACGCCTTGAACTTGCTGCTGGTGACGGAAGCCAGCGATCGCAGCCGCGCCAGCTTTTCGTCGTGAAGATCGCCGTGGACGCGCTGGTCGGCGCTGCGGTTCAGATAGTTCGCGGCAGACATGTAGAGCTGGAAGATGTTTTCAGCCTTCCACGGCGACAAAGCTTCAGGATTCACCGCCTTGATGTCGGCGTAGGTGAGCAGGCACAGCATCTTCAGGCGCTCGGGGGTGCCTATCTTTTCCGCGAAGGCGGCAACCGTCTCCGGATTGAAAATGTCGCGTCGCATCGCCGCCGACATTTCCAGGTGACTGCCAATCAGGAACAGAACTGTCGCCCGTTCGCTGGGATCCATATCGAGGCGGTCCATGCAGCGGCTGGCGATCTCAAGGCTGCCCTCAACGTGGTTGTCGCCCGGCACGCCTTTGCCCGTATCGTGCAACAGGAGCGCCAGGTAGAGCAGTTGAGGATCTTCCAGTTCCCTGAGCAGTTCGGCGTAACGTTGATCCCATTCCGATTTTGACTGGGAAAGCCGGTGTAGGCTCTCGATGGCCAAGATGGAATGCTCGTCGACAGTGAAGCGATGATAAAAGTCGCGCACAACCAGGGCATCGATCGGCTTCAATTCGGGCAGAAGCAGAGTTAACAGGTGAAGCGAGTGCATGGCCCGCAAGGCTTCGGCGGCATGCGGCTGCACCAGAGTTTCCTGCAGATAGAGCCAGAGTTCGGCGCCGCGGGGCGGAGTCGCAGCCAGCGCCGGCAAGGCCTGCTCAATGCGGTACTCGGTGGTCGTGCTCAGCTTCAACCCGTGGTGGGCCATGAAGTGGAAAAGCCGCAACAGGTTCTCCGGGTCTTGCAGCGCCGAAGGATTCTGCAGGAAGATGAGGCCGTCCACGACAGAGAAGTCGGGAGTCGAAAGCCGCGAACGCCAGCTCTGAAACTGGCGGTAGACGGACGACCAGGCCTCGGGGATTTCTTCGAGAAGTTGTGTGGCGGTGCGTTGCACGGCGCGCGCATGTCGAAAATAGATGCGCATCCAGTCCGCCGCCGTGAGTTCGGGAGAGTCTGGAGCTCCGATCTTCCGCTCCGCGGCTGCGTCCTGCGCTTCCCAGCTCAAGGTGTTATCGTCGCGGCCGTGGCGAAAGTGTAGAAAGCAGCGAGCGGCCATCAGAAACTCGAGCGCGGCGTCGAGCTGCTTGCGCACCGGAGCGCGCAGGAAACTGGCGTCGGGCCAGTCGTGCAGCTTGTCCATGGCCGAGATCAGCGCCAGCCAGCAGGCCACGTTGTAGTCGCGCAACCCGCCGGGGGTCTCCTTCAGGTTGGGTTCGAGGTGGAAAACGGTGTGGCCGAACTTGCCATGCCGCGCGCGCGTCACTTCCGCGAGCCCCTCGATCAGCGGCTTCGACTCGCGCATCACCAGCTTGGGAATAACCTTGTCGTGCAAACGCGTAAACAGATCGCGATCTCCAGCCAGGTATCGGCAATCGAGCAGAGAGATGGTGAACTCAGTATTGTTGGGATCGAAGCGGTCGCACTCGGCCAGTGTGCGCGTGGCCGGACTCAGTCTTAGACGAAGGTCCCACAATTCTTGGGAGAAGCGCCGGACGGGGTCCTTGTGGGCCTGCTCGCCGTCGCGGTCGGCGAACAGGAACAGCAGGTCGATATCGGAGTGAGGGAACAGCCAGCCTCGGCCGAATCCGCCGGTAGCCACGAGCGCAAAGTTCCGCGGCCCGCTTTCCTCGGGAGAGATCACATCCTGCCACAGCCGTTTGAGGATGTCTTCGATCAGCCGCGTGCGTTGGGCGACCGCGGCACAGCCGTCTCCGGAGGTTTCAAAGTCGCGCTGGATGCGCACCGATTCCTGACTGAGTGAACCTCGCAGTTCGCCGATCAAGGTGGACGCCGCTGTCATGAAAGTACGTTAGTACCCCGGTGCTGCTACGGGGCGAGCTCTACAACTGCCTTTCAGATGCTTTTCCGTTGCGTCCCGCCCAGAAAACTTTGAGCGGCGTCTCGTGTCTCCTGCAATCCACAAGGGGCCACGTTATTTCACAAAGCTCCTTCGCCGCGCTCGTCGTTACGAATGCGAATGGCCTCATCCACGCGGGAGAGAAAGACCTTGCCATCACCGATTTTCCCCGTGCGTGCGGCGCCGAGAATGGCCTGCACCGCCTTCTCCACCATGGGATCGGGCAAAACCACCTCCAGCTTGGTCTTGGGAATCAAGTCCACGCTGTATTCGCGGCCGCGGTAGACCTCGGTATGACCTTTCTGCCGCCCGTGACCGCGGACCTCAATCACGGTCATACCTTCGACTCCAACCTCCTGCAGCGCGCTCTTCACGGCTTCCAGCTTGGAGTTCTGAATAACTGCCTCAACCTTTGTCATAACATTGTCTCAAGTGCTATTAAGCATGTGGATACTTGCACCGGTTCAGGCCGCCGCCAGCGTCCGGCAACGAGACCTGTGCCGATGCTCCCCAATCATAGCCCTCTTCGCCGTGCTGGGAGAGATCCCGTCAGCCTCTTCCCCATGCACGCTGATCCATTGCTCCAGTGAGGCAGATTCAGTTTCCCACGGAGTTCCGCCAACCTCACTCTATCCTCCGCGGCACCTTCCCGGAAATTGAAACTACTTATCGTTGCTATCAGGTTTAGTTATTTGAACTTCACTTGGGCGGAGCCTTCGACTCTTCCGGCGGCGCGGGAGGCCGGGCGAACTTCGTGTCATCCACCGGAACATTCTGCTTCACTTCGCTGGCTTGGATGGTAAACCGTCCGCTGGGACGAGCCAGCGTCCAGCGAAATGGGACCTTTACGCCGTTTACGTCTCTATAGTCCGCGTAGTCGACTTGGGTCGGAAGGCGTCCCAGCGCAGTCTCGCCATAACGGATGAGCCGCAGCAGCAGTCCGGACTGCGCGTCAAAGTACAGCTGCAAGGGGGGCTTTCCTTCGCGACGTCCGACGACCAGCCAGACATTATGGTCGCCGACTTTCTCTGTCCCCCGCACCTGGGTCTCGGTGAACATCTGCTTCACGTGCGTGGCGAAATGAAGGTCGGCGTCGATCGCGGCCCCATCGAGGTCGGGCCCGTGCATTTCGCGAATCGGACGTCCAGGAGCGCCAAGCCAGCCCCCGTGACCATCGAACACCGTAATGCTGTCTCCCTCCGGCATGTGCATGAACGACGCCCGCTTGCCGGTATCTTGCGAATACACATCGACCGGAAACTGCTTTCCGCCAAAATCGATGCTGCCCTTTACCACCCGGCTGGTGGTCTTGTCGATCGCGGCGGCACCGCCCAGCGCCTGTACGTATTTGTCGAACAGATCATTTGCTGATGGACCGGGAACCTCTTTGTCCTCGCCTTTCCTGGCTTCCGGCGCTGCTTCCTTTGAGTCTTCAGCGGCGACCACCGGGGTTGCAACCGGATCCGTGCTGCCGCGATGACAGGAATAGCATGTCACCTCGCGATGTCCTTCGAAGCTGTCTTTGTTGATGGCGAACATCATTTCCATCATCTTCCGCGCGGTCTGCTTGGGCTTCTTGTCGTCCTTCTCGAAAGCGCCCTGAACATGGCAGAAATCGCATTCCACTCCCAGCGACGCGGTGATGAACTGCATAGTAGGAATCAGCTGGTCGGCGGGAATTCCTTTCAGCGTCTGGATATTCTTGAACTGTTCTTCCGCCTTCTTGGGAGTGGGAGCACCCGCACCAGCATGTGTACCTGCACCCGACTGTCCCCGTGCGGCGTGGATCGCAACTCCGCAGATCGCCAGGAGTAACAACAGTCCTGCAAACAGAGATCGCGTTGCTTTCATCTGATATTTACCGTGGTCAGAGATATGGATCGACAGTCTTCTGCATTTTCTGCGGGAGTTCTCTTGCAGTTTGCTGAAAACTTGGTCTAGGTACCTCGGGGGCTAAAGCCCTGACAGACAGGAGAGACCTTACCGCAGCGTTGAAAACGCTGCGCCACCCAAAATCAGAGTTTTTCAGCAAACCGCTAGCGCAAAATTGTAGCAGGACGCTGCACCTCACAACCTAGGGCCGATTGCTGTACACGAATTTTCCCGAGGCCTGTGCGACGACGAACCTGCTCGGCAGAAGCGCGTCCACTCTCTCCTTTTGGTGTGGCGGCACAAACAGAAAAACTCTTCCCTCGCTCGCCCAATCGCGTTGTAGGTCCGCATCGGTCAGGTAAATCTTCGGAGCATCAGGGAATGTGGAGCCAAACCACATCGAGGTGGTGCGCCCCTCGACCAGTTGAATGGGACGCTGCAGATAGAAGAGAAGAGACGAGCCGAAGGCCTGATCTCCGTAAATCATGACGTGGTCGGCTGGCTGCACTCGCGCCGCAATCGGCTGCGCCAGGTCCTTCGACGCGAGATAGGGTCCGAACCTGCCCAGGGCGATGTGTGCGGCGATCAGAAAAATCGCCATTCCCAATGCCAGCACTGAGGTCGCCAGATAGTGCTTCCGGCGCAGCCTCAGTAGAAACGAAGCCAGCGGGGCCAGCGCCAGTGCGATTGCTGCCAGCAATGCCGGTAACCGCAACGCTGCGAACGAAGCGTAGCTCAGATCCAGGACGTGGGAAGTTGAGAGCGTATCTTCCGCAATATTGTGCTTGGCCAGTACGGTTCCGATATCCGGCTCGAAGGGCAGATTTCGGGACTGCCACAGCACTGCGAACAACACTGCACTTGCGGCCAGCCCGATGACGGCGACCACCCCCGCCGACGTTCGCAACCAGCCGCCACGCACTTTCCGGCTGCACTCGGTCCATTCCGAGCGGACCATCCCGTCGGCAATCAAGAGCAGGAGCGGCAGATAGGCTGGGAACGTGTAGTACTCCTGATTGGTCGAGATCGCGAAGAAAACGAGGACCGTGCCCGCGAGAATCCAGCACAGCAGGCGCGCGCGAGAAGCGAAGCTGGCCTGCGTACTTCTCTGGGTATCGGGCTGAATGCTTGCAATCCGATTGGCGCGCGCGGTTTGATACTCGTCGATAGCCGTGCGCAGCATCGCCGGCAAGTACAAGCTCCACGGAAACAGCCACACCAGATGCAGTGACCAGTAAAGCGCCCACGGCAGCTTGTTATAGTCTCGCGGATACCGCCTGCCCAGGAATCTTAGAAAATGTTCGTTGACGAAGTAGAACCAGAAGAAGCCGTGATTGCGAAGTCCTGCCAGGATGTGCCACGGCGCAGCGATGGCCAGAAACAGAGCGAACCCTGACAGCAGCCGAAACTCGCGCCAACGCCGCCATTCACCGGTGATGACGAGATACAGAAACGCTGCCGCCCCGGGGAATATCAGCGCGATCAATCCTTTTGTCAGTACTCCCAGAGCCATGCAGGCATATCCTGCGTACCAGCGCCACGGTCGCTCGCCCGGTTCCATGGCTGTGAAGAAGAAATGGAGCGATGCCGCGATCAACAAGCTGAGCAAGACGTCGGGGATGAAGACACGGGTGAACAGATACACTCCAGCACACGTGTACACAAAGGCCGCGGCGTAGATTCCGGCCCGCTCTCCAAACGCGCGTCTTCCCCAGCACAGCCCCAGTATTCCCAGCAGGAGCACGGAGAGGGCCATGGGTAGGCGGGTCGCGAATTCGTTCACCCCAAATACGCGGTAGCTGAACGCCACCAGCCAGTACGGTAGTGGAGGTTTCTCCAGATAGCGGACGCCATTCACGTGCAGCGTGACGTAGTCGCCGCTGACGAACATTTCGCGCGCGGCTTCGGCGTGGGTGCTGTCAGCATCGTCGAGCAGGGCCGGGGAGAACAGTGACCCGCAATACACTGCGACGAACAAGACCGCGAGGACAAAATAGGCAAGACCGCGCCTAGGCGCCGGCGCGCATTTCTGCAAATCAGAGCTGGAGAGAGATGTTGGAGTGGCGCTCAATGGGAATGAACCCTGTCCAGTGTTACAGAGGAGAAGCGGCGGGGCAAGCGGCTGCGCGATTCAAACGGGTAGCGCCGGCATCTTGCCGGCTGTCTCGAGGGCGTCTCGCCCCCGGAGCGGCGGGCGAGAGCTTGCCCTGAGCCTGCCGAAGGGACGCCCGCCGGAACGGCGGCGCTACTCTCACGCGGAAAAAATCTCCGGCTGCTCCGCGATAGATACACGCAGTCACGATACTAATGCCGCTCCGGTTCCCGTTTCGTGTCGGTTTTCTCCCCATGGCGGACGAAAAATTGCCACTTGTCCATCCCCGCGGGCACCGCCACATCAAAGAATCCAACCATCATTTCGTCCGAAGTCTGGTCACCCCAGGTCACCGTTTTCTCGGGATCGGGATTGTGGGGATTGCTCCGTGAATTGTCGTACCAGGCGATGGCTCGGAGTTTCGTGCCGGCCCTCAACGCGCGCGGCTCGACCAGCTTGTAGCTCAATTGCCAGTGAAAATGGTAATTCACGCGCAGCAGCGTCTCGACGCCGCCGTCGTCGTGAATGATGTCGTACTCGAAGCGCTTGCCCCGCAGATGCATGTGGGGAAACAGGCTGAGCAGCGTGGCATCGTTGGGCAAGGTCCCCTGCACCTCGACCCGAAAGTTGTCGGCGCCCGGCGGGATCAGCAGCGCATGATTGTTCAGCTGGAGCGTGATCACCCGCTGCTTCGGCGGATTTTTGGCAAATACCAGTCCAATACTGGTTTGGTCTTCCGCCGCACTGCCATTGGTGGTGTAGTGCATCTGGAAGACGAGATCGGATCCTGCCGGAACGAACTTTGCCATGCCGTCGGGCCATTGGTCGGGAGCGCTGCCAGGTGCGTAGACCAGGAGCAGGTCGCTGGTAGTTTCGTGCGCCTGGCGACGCTCTTCCGGGTCGGTGAGCGTGGATGCAGTGAAGGGCTTGCCCACGGGCGCGTGCCGGAGCCACTGCGAGTCGGGTGGCCGGATGTAGACCACAGCATGGTGCACATGCGCCGCGCTCGATGGCCGCAGTTCGGACATCTGCACCCACCGGTTTTCGGCGAAATGTGTAGGCACGATCTCGTAAGTGTATTCGACCTCTCCGTGCGCTGGGATCTCTACTGGGACGGGCATCTTCACGACGAGACCGGGGTCAGGAATGTTCCAGCCGTCGGTCCATTTCGGGGGAGCAGGTGAATCATGAGCATCGCCAGCGGGGGCGCCGGCCGCGGCCCATGTGGAGGTCGTCGCAATCTGCTGCCCGGTGAGAGACGGGTCGTTCGCAAAGTGGCCGTAGCGGGGATCGGCAAACCAGGGCGGCATCATTTTCATTTCGACCGCATCCGCGATCTGCGGCGCCCAGAGCCGAGTCTGCTCGTACGTCACCAGCGGCATGGGAGCGATCTCGCCCGGACGATGACAGCTTTGACAGTGAGTTTGCAGGATGGGCAGGACGTCTTTGTAGAAGGTGGGCGGCGGTGATTTTTTCCCCTGCGAGGCGGCAGCGAGAAGGATGGTCAGTCCAGCCACAACCGCGAGCCCTAACGCTTTCAACCACATTTCAGAATTCTACAGGTTCCGATCCACCGCCAGACCTTGCGCGGGCGGGCCCTCCGGCTTTGCACAGGGCAAGTCCGCGCCGGTCGTGGTGCAATTTGCCCTTTGAGTGCACCGTTGATGCGCGCGAGATCCTTCGCTCCGCCTGAAAACCGGCTCCGCTCAGGATGACGCCGGACACGAAGGCGGGGCCCCTTCGGCTTCGCTCAGGGCAGGTCCACGCCACACACTGGGCATTCCAAAAATGCTACAGTGGCAAGTTCATGTCTGCGACAAATTCCATCTTCGTGCGGGCCTGCAAATCGCTGCCGGTGGAGCGGACTCCGGTCTGGTTCATGCGGCAGGCGGGACGTTACATGGCCGAGTACCGCGCGGTGCGCAAGCAGCATTCGCTGCTCGAAATCTGCAAGAAACCATCGCTTGCCGCCGAGGTCACGATTACCGCGGCCGAAGCGCTGGGTGTCGATGCCGCCATCATCTTCGCTGATCTGCTGCTGCCGCTTGAAGTGATGGGGTTGCCGTTTCACTTCTCGGCGGGAGAGGGTCCGGTGATTGAGAAGCCGGTTCGCACGAAGGAAGACATCGCGAATTTGCGCACCGACCGCGCTGGCGAACTTGGATATGTGTCCGAAGCCGTGGGCCTGGTGGCGAAGCACTTTGGCGAACGGCTGCCAGTCATCGGATTCTGCGGTGCGCCCTTCACGCTGGCCAGCTACATGATCGAAGGCGGCGGATCGCGCAATTACGTTCATGCCAAGAAGATGATGTACAACTCGCCAGCGGAGTGGGACGAGTTGATGCGCAAGCTGGTCACGGTGACGGCGGAGTATTCGACGTCGCAGGTGCGTGCGGGTGCTGATGTGATTCAGGTTTTCGATAGCTGGGTGGGATGCCTGAGCGTGGAAGATTATCGAAAATATGTTCTGGCGCACGTCACCGACCTGGTGAAGCGTTTGCAGAAGAGCAAAGTGCCGGTCATTTATTTCGGGACCGACAGCGCCACGCTCCTGCCTGCGATGAAAGAAACCGGAGCGGAAGTGATCGGGCTCGACTGGCGTATTCCGCTCGATGAGGGCTGGCGCAGCCTTGAACATGGTTGCGCGGTGCAAGGGAATCTTGATCCGGTGTTGCTGTTCGCTGAGTGGAAGGAACTAAAATCGCGCGCTGAGGATATTTTGCAACGCGCTGGCGGACGAGCGGGACACATCTTCAATTTGGGACACGGCATTCTGCCGGAGACTCCCGTTGAAAACGTCAAGAATCTTGCGCGGTTGGTGCGGGAATATTCCGCGGGAGATTCGGCTTCGGGCTCCGGGCTTCGGGCTTCGGCGAACCCAAAACCCAAGGCTGGCAGCCGTCGCTCATGAAACGGATCGCGATCATCGGCGGTGGGATCTCGGGACTCTCCGCTGCCCACGCCCTCGAGGAACAGCGGCGCCAGACGGGCGCTGCGCTCGAATACACCCTCTACGAATCCTCTTCGCAGCTGGGCGGAGTTCTCCGCACTGAACAGATCGATGGCTGCATCGTCGAGGCCGGTCCCGATTCCTTCATCACTGAGAAGCCGTGGGCGGCTGACTTGTGCAGGAATCTGGGACTGGGCGACCAACTCATCGGCTCGAACGACGCGGATCGCAAGACTTACATTCTGGTTCGCGGGCGGCTGATCGCGATGCCCGACGGGCTGATGTTCATGGTGCCGACGAAAATCCTGGCGACCGGGTTCTCGCCACTTTTCTCGTGGAAGACAAAGCTGCGCATGGGAAGCGAATTGTTTCATCCGCCGCGTGCGGTCGAGGGCGATGAGACCGTGGCTTCGTTCGTCGAGCGACATTACGGCGCGGAGATGGTTGATTGCCTGGCGGACCCGCTGCTCTCCGGTGTGTATGGCGGCGAAGCCGCATCGCTGAGTGTGCGTGCCGTGCTTCCGCGGTTTGCCGAGATGGAGCAGAGCCACGGCAGCCTGGGGCGGGCGATGCTGGCTGCGCGCAAGAAAATGTCGCAGGCGGCGAAGCGTCCGGCGCCTCCGCTGTTCACTTCGCTGAAGAATGGGATGCAGCATTTGGCGGAGGCCGTCGTTTCGCGCTTGTCGCCGGCTTCGCTGGTGACCAACGCGCTGGTGCAGGCCGTCCAACCCGAAGCTGGCGGTTGGGTGGTCTCGGCGGAGATGCAGTCTGACCACTTCGATGCGGTCGTTCTGGCCGTGCCCACGCACAGCGCGGCGCGGCTGCTTTCGATCTGCAGCCCGGAGCTTGCGGCGGAGCTCGCGGGCATTCCGTACAGTTCGTCGATTACCGTTGTTTTGGGATTTGATCGCGAGGTGCGCCAATCGCTGCCTCCCGGATTCGGATTTCTCGTGCCCCGAAGCGAGGGCAAGCAGATGCTGGCGGCAACCTTCGTCCACAACAAGTTTCCGTATCGTGCGCCGGAAGATCGCGCGCTGCTGCGTTGCTTCTTTGCGGGGAAGAGTGCCGAGAGCGTTTGGGGGCTCTCCGACGAGCAGATTGTCGGGATCATTCGCAACGAACTGCAGCAGATCCTCGGCCTTCGCGCCGCGCCACTTTTCGCTCGTGTCTACAGGTGGAAGTCGGCGATGGCGCAATACGGCGTGGGCCACCTCGATCGGCTGGATCGCATCGAGCGCCTGCGTCAGAAATTGCCGGGACTTGCACTGGCTGGAAACGGGTATCGGGGCATCGGAGTGCCGGACTGCGTACGGTCCGGGCGCGATGCAGCCAAAGAGCTGACGCCCATCGCATGATGTGTGCCCATTCGTGGTTGAAGAGGTGGTGATTGTGCGACAGGTATTTTCCGGGCCCAGCATCATTCATGGACATCCCGGCCGTGGGCGCTTCTTGGCGTACGAGAACGTTCTACTCAGCTCTCCAGGGAGATCGCTCAGACCAATGGCGCAATGCCTCTGTCGCCCATGCATTGGACTTATCGGTGTGACATGAAGTGCACGGGTTGGGAATCTTGTATTTGTCCGACATGTCTGGCGTGATGAACCTGAAGGTGTGAGCGTGAACTTTCAAGTCTGCTAGAGTCGCCTCAATCTGTGGCATGTGGCATGCGACGCATTGGCTTCCCGGGCTGCCATCTTTGTGATGAGTGTGCTCTTCGAGTGTGGCAGTACGAGGTCCATTGAGTGACAAGGGACCGTGGCAGTCCAAACATATCTTGTCGGCTGGCTTTCTTAGTTGGGCATAGTTGTCCGTGCCATGCACGTCGTGGCAGCTGAAACACGTGATGCCACGGCGGTACATGACACTCTGCACGAAGTCGTTCCCTTGCATCCGGTTCTTGTGTGCGGTGCCATCCGGAAAATGCGTGAAACTGGATTGACCGAGCGTGTGGTCTTCCAGGGTCCAGAAGTCCTGCAGCCTGAGCCCAACACGGTAGCCAACGGGCCAGTCGTAGTACTTCCCCTCGATGGGATTGGTCCGAGGGCGTCCCTGCGAGTGGCACTGGATACAGCTATCGCTGGCTGCAACGTAATCCTTGCGCGCCGGATTCAGGATGTTGCCGCGCTCCGGCTGCTCCACATGCTCGCTGCCCGGCCCGTGGCAGCGCTCGCAGCCTACATTCCATTCCACCACCTGCTTGGTGCGAATGTTATAGTCCACGGAATGGCAGCCATCACACGTGGGCCCGGTGGGCCGTTTCATGTTGTCAGGAGGATAGAAGGGTTCCCACCAGTCAGCTCCTTTGGCAACAAAATACGGACGCCACACACGATGGATGATGTCCCACTGAGCGGGCTCAGGGAAATAGTCGTCACCAATCTTCGTGAAGTAGCGCTGCTTCCAGATGCTGCCGTACACAAGCCCAACCTGATCCTTCGTAAACTTGGCCACGGGGTCGGTAGCGAGGTCTGGGATGATGGCGTCGGGATGTTCGCTAGGATCGCGCACTACGTTTGCCATCGGGGTCTTCTTCCAGCGTGCATAGATCTGGGTGTGGCATCTTTCACAAGCCTGTGAGCCTACGTACCGGGCGGAATGCGAGATCTCATTCTGTTGAGATTCTTCCTGGGTGGTCAGTGGCCGTAGATCGCGGACGAAGAGAACGAGTTTCCAACTGTCGTCTTCGGTCTCTTCATGCGGATTGCTCCAGCCAGGCATTCCGGTCAGCTGAACTCCGTTTGCGATGATGTAATGGATTTCGCCATCTGTGAGTCCCTGCGTTTGTGGCGACAGCAGGTCAGGCACTCTGGGATATAAGTTCTGCCCAAGTTGCGTCTGTCCTCTGCCATCGAGGCCATGACAAATCGCACAGCGAGCCGTGAAATGCTCGCGGGCTTCCTTCAACGCCTCCGGTGTGGCTTTCCAGGGGTTCTTCAGGTGACGGTCACGACTCGGGATCGCCAGATTTCTCACGGTTCTAGCCAGCACTTTCTCGAAGGAGGACGGCTCGGACTTGGCGCTGAAGCCCTGCCGGATCAATACGCCAGCGCTGACCGCCGCAACTATCGCAACCACGAGAAGCAGGAGAAGCACCATCCGCCAGACTTTCATTGGTTATTTCCGTTTCTAACTTCAGGCCGACCTTCCACCACAAGCGTGCGGATTGCCTTTGATTTGGCGATTCGCCCAGCGCGGACGAACTCGCAGGCCGCCATTTTACCCAGCTTGCGGGTAGGGTGTTGCAATCGGGCGTTTATACCACTGATCGAATCCAGAGCGAATTCCCGGGTCCTTAGGGGACAGCCTCTTTGCCCAAATCACGCTGGAATCGCGGCAGACTTCTCCTTTTGCTCTCGCCGCAGGCGGGCAACCACCAGCCGGATCTCTTCATAGGTGACTTCAGGCGGGAGAGAGTCTTTCAGGGGCTTGAGCCGTTCCAGGCCAAGCTGGGCGCAGGCCGCTTCGATGACCGCCAGCTTGTTTCTGTCGATCCACTCTGGATTGAATTCGAGAGAGCCGCTTTCGACGAGGTTGGCGACAGCGTTCACGACGGTTCTGATCTGGCGCCCGCGAAGCTTCGCAATCTCATCGAAGGTGCGGCCCTCGGCGATTAGGCGCAGAGTTTCCAGGGCAGGAGCCGTCTTGCGCTCCGGCTGGGCGCCGGCACGGGCCCCTTCGCGATAGCGCTGCAGAGCGGCGAGAATTTGGTTGCCGTACATATCCGCCTTACGTTCGCCGATGCCGGTGATGTTCAGCAGCTCTGCAATCGATGATGGCTGAGCGTGGCAAATCTCCTCCAGGGCTGTGTCGTGGAGCACGAGGTAGGCGGGCATGCCCTGCTCTTTGGCCGTTATCCGGCGCCACTCGCGAAGGTATTCGCGCAAATCTAGATCGACATCGCCGACGGCGCTGGCCGCCGGCACCGGGCGAGGTCGCGACGGCGCATCGGCTGCGGCCTTGCCGGGTGCGGACTTGCGTGACACGCGCTGGGCAGCCACAGCGGGTGCCACTAACCATTCAGGAATGTTCCCGCACACGTCGCATGCGTCGCACGAAGTCCACTTCGGGGTTTCTCCAAAGTGGGTACATATCTGAAGATGGCGGCAGCGGCGGGAATCCACGAACGCGCGAATCTTGTGATAGCGCTGCCAGGCGCGGTCGCGCTCGGCGGCGTCGGTAATCTGGTTGGCGAAAAAGCCGAGCAGTCCCGCGTCGCGCTTTTGCCAGAGCAGGATGCAGTCCGCGGGATTGCCGTCGCGGCCCGCGCGTCCGGCCTCCTGGTAGTACTGCTCGATCGATTTGGGCAGCGCCAGGTGGATCACGGCGCGCACGGTGGCTTTGTTGATGCCCAGGCCGAAGGCGATGGTGCCAACCAGCACGCGCACTTCGTCGGACATCCAACGTTCCTGGTTGCGGCGGCGGTCGGCGTTGTCCATTTTGGCGTGGTAGCCCACGGCGGGAATGCCCTGGTCCTCGAGGAAATCGACCGTCTCTTCAACCTTGTTGATAGTGGGCGCGTAGACGATGACATTGCCGTCGCTATAGTTGCGCAGAGCATTCACCAGCAGGGCGGGCTGTTCCCACGCGTCGCATTCGCGGACGAGATAGTGCAGGTTCGCACGGTGAAAGCTGGCAATGTATTTGTCGGCATCGCGCAACTGGAGTTGGGCGAGGATGTCATGGCGCACGTGTCGGGTCGCACTGGCCGTGAACGCAGCGATCGGGTGACCGGGGAACTTGGTGCGCAGGCAGCTCAGCTGGCGGTATTCGGGGCGGAATTCGTGTCCCCACTCGGAGATACAGTGCGCTTCATCGATGGCGAAAAATGCGATGGGAACGTGCAGAAGCCATCCCAGCGTTTCCCCGCGAGCCAAGCGCTCGGGGGATAGATAAAGCAATCGGTATGCGCCGTCGCGGGCCTGGCGCATGACTTTCGATTGCTGCTCGTCGCTGAGCGAACTGTTGAGCACGGCCGCGGGAATTCCCATCTGGGCGAGTTGTGCGGCTTGATCCTGCATGAGCGCAATCAGCGGAGAGATCACCACCGCGGTGCGGCCGGAAATGACCGCGGGGAGCTGGTAGCAAAGAGACTTGCCGCCGCCGGTGGGCATTACGACGCAGGTATCGCGGCCGGCAAGCAGGCTGCCGACGATCTTCTCCTGCAAGGGACGGAACGTGCTGTATCCCCAGTAGCGGCGAAGTGGGGTGAGCAAGTCCGGTGCGGGGGGCATGAAGGCAGTATAAGGGACGGGGAAACGGACGAGATTGGGGCGAGGCAGCAGTTGCGAATTTCGGCTCCCGAACTGGGACACTGCGGCGTCCCTGTCGTGTGATGCGCGCTAGTTAGTTTGCAAACTTGGGTCGTGGTGCAGTCTGGTTCTAATTGCTGTGGCGATGCGCGCGAGATCCTTCGCTCCGCCTGAAGAGCGGCTCCGCTCAGGATGACGCCGGCAAAAGAGGAATCAAATTTTGTATTTTGCTTCCCGATAGGTCCGCTCAAACAGGAGTGCTGCCGCCGCGATCACTACGAAGCACAAGACGCTGCCTTCCGGCCCGACGGTTCCGCCGGTCAGCCAATTCGGACCGGAGAAAGATGATTGCAGTAAATGGCCAGGAGAAACCATGCCGCTGTCGGGCACGGAATAGAAGAACGTCTCCCCCCAGTCCCAGGCAGCGTGGAAGCCAAGCGCGAACCAGAGATTCCCCGTGCGCCGCAGCGTGAGGCAGAAGAACAGACCGATAAAGACTACGGCCAGCAGCCCAGGCCATGATTCCCCTTCGTTGCGGAGATGGATTAGTCCGAACACGCACGACAGCGCGAACGCGGCCGGCCAGAAACCCATCCCTCGCGTGAGCGTGAACTGCGTGTAACCGCGCAGCAGAAACTCTTCAAACAGTCCGACCAGGAGAAACATCACGGCCCAGAATGCGGCGAATTTCACAATCCGCACTCCATGCAGCGCAAGGTGACCGAGGCTGAAAGCGTGCAGGCCGTACAAGACGGCCAGCAGCAGGCTGATCCCAGAGAACCCCCAGACCGCGCCTACCCAGAAGAGCTTGCCAAAGGCGCGGCGCAGGGGAAACCCGTATGCCCCCCACGGGCGATGCTCGACGCGCGATAGTACGAGTGCGGGAATCAGCGCCGTCAGAAAATCGCCCAGTTCCTCCACCATCATCGACCATAGGCCGCTCGTCGAGCCGAAGTGCCACCAGTCTGCCCATACGCCGGCAAGCCCCCACAGCGGGTAGAACATGGCCACGTAGAACGCGAATCCCCAGCCGGGACGCAAGCCGCCCGGACCAAAGAATAGGGTGCGGGCGTAGGATGGCTGAGCGGCGACAGCGAAGTTCGGAGCCGGAGGCGACTCGGGCGGCGATCCGCTGCCAGCGTCTTTCTGAAGTTCGACCATTGCAGAAGTTTCCCCTTAAGGGGACTGCGACATGGTAAAACACTCGGCTCACCCTTATGGGCGGATATTTCACACGCGACCGCTTTGGACGTCCGCAATTTCTTGCGGGACTGCTGCTGTTGGCGTTTCTGGCGCAGGTGATTTGGCTGGTGCACGCGGAGTTGCGCCTGCCGAACGGACCCGACGCGCTGGAAGCGATTCGCATTCGCGAGGGCTGGAAACAGTGGCACGGGCGCGGCATTGCGGGAGCTCCATTCGCCGATGTGGTGACGAACGTTGGTTTCAGCGGGAACGGCGCTCCAACTCTGCAGCAGGAGATGATTTCAGACCGGGACCAGGGTGGATTCGACTCGGAGCACTCGCCGCTGCTCTACCTGGCATCCGCCGGGCCTCTGCTGGCGTGGCCGCAGCGTGCGCTGGAAAGCGAAGGTGCCGGCTACTGGGGATGGCTTCCCCGGCTGCCATTTCTGGCGTGCGGAGTATTTCTGGGCGCGTCGTTGTGGTATGTCGCGCGGCGACTGTGTGGCAATACCGGTGGATTCGTCGCGCTCACGTTCTACTGCTTCTCGCCTGCCATGATCCAGGCCAGCGCCGTATGGCACACCGATCCGGAAATCGTTGCGGCATGGGGAGCCTTCGGGACCATCTTCACGGCGATCGCTGTCGCCCACACGCTGTACGCCCCGCGTGAAGTCGTACTGTGGAACTGGCGCCGCATCGTCCTGCTGGGAATTTCGCTGGCGATCGCTGTGGGTTCACAGTTCTCGATGATTGTGGTGGTGCCGATGGCGCTGGCGTTTCTGCTTTACGTCGCGCCGGTGCGGCGCCAGGCAGGACTCGTCATCTGGGGAGCGGCGTGCACCTTGGGATTCCTGCTGTTGCTTGCAGTGTACTTTCTCAACCCACGCGTCTTCGCCGAAGGCATGCGTCACGCCACCTTCTGGGGAGCGACCTGGCGGGGCTTCTCGGTACTGGGAGTCTACAAGCAGGTTGCAGCACAGATAGGACGCGCCTGTCCGGCACTCGTGCTGGCACTGCCAGCAACAGTTGTGGCTTACGCGATCTGGCCCCGCACCCGCTACTTCGGCAACACCGCGCCGCTGCTGCTGGCGGTGCTGTTCATCATTCTCGGGATGGCGCATCCGCACGAGGCGGGCACGGGTTTTCTTCTCAGTGCGGTTCCGTTTCTGTTCATCTTCGTGTCGGGTGTTCTCGCCGACCTGATGGAAACACGCCATCGCTCCCTGATGACGGCGTGCGTATTCGGCATGCTGGTTGCGTATGCGGTGTGGAATGTGCTGCAGCTGGCCAAGGTACCGCAGGGCTGACCGTGTGGCGCGGGCGCCCCCCGCCCGCGTGGTCGTTTGAATCGCAACAGCCTGGGTTTGGGCACACGCACCGCCGAGCCTTGCTCGGCCGGACAGCCGACGGCCTGCCCTGAGCGAAGTCGAAGGGCGGCTGTCCCTACGTGGACTTTTTCAGTGGGATTCTTCTGTTGCGGGGGCGGTGTCGGGGGTGTCCAGCTTCTGGGCGACGTGCGGCATGCTCGGAGGCGGTTGAAAGTCGCCAGGATCTTTGCCGGCCATAGCTGTAGTCATGAAGTTCATCCAGATCGGGAGCGCGGCATGCGCTCCCGTTTCTTTTGCCCCCAGCGACTTCCTCTCGTCATAGCCGACCCAGACGCCGCAGGTCATGCCGGGAGAGAAGCCGACGAACCAGGCGTCGGTAAAGTCGTTCGTCGTGCCGGTTTTGCCGGCGACGGGAAAGGGCAGCTTCGCGGCTGCGACTCCTGTACCGTGGAGAACGACTTCCCGCAGCATCGCCGTCAGGATGCGTGCAGTGCGCGTGCTGATCACATCCTTGACCTCAGGGAAATCTTCCTCCAGCACGCGCCCATCATAGTCGGTGACACGCGTGATGTAGTGAGGCGTCACACGCACACCATCGTTTGGAAACACGCTGTAGGCTGAGGTTTGCTCGATCAGCGTGATCTCGGCCGAACCGAGTGCGACCGGCAGGTACGGAGGCAGCTTGGCGGTGACGCCAAAGCGTCCGGTGTAATCGATCACAGTCTTGATCCCCACCTTGCTCGCGAGCTTCAGTGCGGGGATGTTGCGGGACTGCGCCAGCGCGCGGCGCAAAGTGATGATGCCTTCGAACTTCTCGTCATAGTTGTGCGGCGAGTAGGGGCCAGAGGGAGTGTCGAAGCTGATGGGTTCGTCGAGGATGGTGTCGTCAGGGCTGGCGCCTTGATCGATCACAGTCGTGTAAACGTAGGGTTTGAAAGATGAGCCGACCTGGCGGAGAGCTTGCGTGGCGCGGTTGAACTTGGATTCGTTGAAGTCGCGCCCGCCCACCATGGCCTTGATGCCGCCGGTAGTGTTGTCGATGGCCAATAGCGCTCCCTGCGAGCCGGAGTCCTGCTCAAGGCTGACCTTGGCAGCGCCGTTGGGCGCGAGAGCAAGGACTTTCACGTAGCAGATGTCGCCGGTCTTGAGTATGGCTTGCAGCTTCTGCTGAGTCCAGGCCACGTCGGATTGCGCCAGCGCGGCGGTGTAGTGGCCAAACTTCAGCGTGGCAATTCCTGTGCCCGCCGACGTGACCAGAGCGTGAATGTATCCACCGACTTCAGGCTCGTCGTCCCAATCAGGATCAGAATATTTCTCAATGGTAAGCCCCTGGGCGAGGACGTTTTCGAGGTGAGCCTTCCAGCCGTGGCGGCGCTCGTAGGCAGCAAGCCCGTCGAGCACAGCCTGGTTCGCGGCTTTTTGCAGGTCAACGTCGAGCGTGGTGTAAACCTTGAGACCGCCTTCGTGGACCTGGTCAGAACCGTATTTGCCTTCGAGGTAGCGGCGGATTTCTTCGACAAAATACGGGGCGAGCGAGTTGGTATCGTGCGCCAGACGGAGGACTAGAGGGGCGGAGCGGGCGTCGGCGGCCTGTGCAGCGGTGATCTTGCCGTCTTCGAGCATGGCATTGATGACCAGATTGCGGCGCTTCTGAGCGCGGTCGGGGTGATAGATCGGAGTGTAGACTCCCGGTCCCTTGGGAAGTCCGGCGAGCAGCGCGGCTTCGTCGAGCGTAAGCTTTTTCGCGGGCTTGCTGAAGTAGAACTCGGAGGCAGCCTCGAAGCCGTAGACGCCGTGGCCGAGGAAGATCTGGTTGGCGTAGAGAGTAAAGATTTGCGGCTTGGTGAAGCGGCGCTCGATCTGGATGGCGAGCATCGTCTCCTGCACTTTGCGATGGAAGGAGCGGTCCGGCGAAAGGAAAAGATTGCGGGCGAGCTGCATGGTCAGCGTGGATGCGCCCTGAACTTTGCCGCCAGATTCGATATCGCGATAGGCGGCGCCGATGATACGCCAGAAGTTGATTCCGGAGTGGCGGTAGAAATCCTTGTCTTCGATGGAGACGAGAGCATCGCGCAGCACGGGCGGGAAGTCGTCGTAGCTGGCCACCACGCGACGCTGCAGGGCGAAGGATCCGATGACGCGTCCTTGATCGTCGTAGAGCTCGGTGATCGAGCTGGGACGATAGGCCTCGAGTGCGTCGACTTGGGGCAGGTCGGTTGTGTAGACGAGGAGAAGTCCGGCGGTCGCTCCGACCAGCGCAGAAATCAGGACGAGCAAGCCGAAGAGCACGCGGCCCACGAGTTTGCGGCCCGCGATTTCAACCGGGGGAAGATGTTCGTAGAGAGACTTCATGCTCAGGAAAGGTCAGGATAGCACTTAGCAATGGACCGCATGGCAGTAGCGTCGAGCAAATGGGTACGATCGTCAGCACAAGGAAGGTCCCGGAGGGACCTCCGATAGTAGCCCGCCGCTTAGTAGCCCGCCGCTTCAGCGGCGGGTAATCGCGCGAGCGGAATCCGTGCCGTAGGCCACGGCTGAAATGACTCACGAGATGTTTCAGCCGTCCCTAACGGGGCGGTATTCACATTTTCTGCAAATCCCCCGGCGTTGGAAACGCCGGGCTATTGTCGGGCGTCCCTGCCGGGACGCTGAAGCTACAAACAAAACGCGCGCCTTGCGGCGCGCGCGTGTGGTGTGTTTCAGATACTAGAGCTAGCTGGCGCGGCTCTTCAGGACTTCCACGGCCTTCTTCAACTGATCATCCACCGTGTTCTTGGGCTTGGTGTCCTGATCGGGTGCGCTGGGCTGTTCGTCGTCATCTGGAACCACGCTGTCGGCTTCGTCTGCGATGACCACATTCGGCGTGACGGCCGCATCCTGAATGGCCTTGCCGCTGGGTGAGTAGTACTTGGCCACGGAGAGAATCAACGCCCCGCCATCGGGCAGATCGATGGTCTTCTGCACCGTACCGTCGCCAAAGGTCTTATCGCCCACCACGTCGCCGCGAGCGTTCTCCAGGATCGCGGCTGCCGCGATCTCAGCCGGACCTGCCGAGCCTCGGTTCACCAGCACAGCAAGAGGAAGCGTGGTAACGGCTTTCGCCGCGTCGGCGTTGAAAGCCTCGCGGGGATACTTCTGTCCCTGCAGATAGGTGATCGTCCCGTGATTCAGGAACAGGTTCGCAACCGCGACGCCTTCACCCTGGTCGCCATCGGACACGTTGCGGAGGTCAAGAACGAGTTTCTTCGCCCCGGACTTTTCCAGTGACTTGATCTTGCCGGCGATCTCCTGCGCCTTGCCCTTGGTAAGCGCGTCCACTTTGATGTAGCCGATGCCGTCTTCCATCATCTTTTCAGAGACTGGCGGGATGGTGACGACATCACGCGTGATCACGACCTTCTGCGGCTCGGCGCGGCGAGCGCGTACGACGGACACGTTCACGGTCGAGCCGGGAGTCCCGGCGAGCACGTTGTGAATCTCGGGCAGCGACATGTCACGCGTGCTCTGGCCTTCAATGGACTCAAAAATGTCAGTGGCTTCAATGCCGGCCTTTTCCGCTGGCGATCCTGGAAGGACAGAAACTACCGCGGCATAACCGAAGCGCTTGGAAACCGTTGCTCCGATCTCGCCCTTGGATTCCTTCTTGTGCGCCTTGTACTGCTTGTAAGCGTCGGCGGTCATGTAGCTGGAGTTCGAATCGAGCGACTCCAGCAGGCCATGCAAGGCGCCATCGGTCACTTTCGGGATGTTCGGCTCCTCGACGTATTCGCTGCGCACGCGCGAGAGAACTTCGCTGTAGACCTGCAGTTGCCGGTAGGCGCCGTCGTTCGAGGAGGCGTGCACGCCACCCATCGAACCTACAACCACGAACAGTAGTACGGCGAAGGACGAAACAAGAATCGCTGCTTTGGTTTTCATCGACATCCGATTTGTCTTCTTTGTCTTCGGGAAGGAACTACTTCCTAAGGAAGTGTTCTCATTATATCTCTCTAGATGCGGCTTTTCGCCCCTTAGCTGCTCAAATTGCGCCTCGTCGGTAACTGGGCGCGGCCCCCCGCTTCTCAACAGACGGATCAGGAACAGTTCTGTCATCGAGAGCTGGGCCTGGGTGCACAGAGTGCCAAAGAAAACAAAGGGGTTACGGTTTGCGGAGTCAGCATCGCGCAATCGTTCCTTCGAGGTCTAGGAAGCGGGTCTGAAGTTCAGGGTGATGACGGTCCGCACCGATGCGGGATGAGTGTTGAGTGTGTAAGGCTTGAACCGCCACTGCCTTACGGCATCGGTGGCAGCGCGGGCAAAGGCGAGCGAACCCTGCAGGAACTTGGCGTCCTGCACGGAACCATCACGGCCTATGAGCAACTCCAGCACGACAGTACCCTGCTGGCCCTTCGCGTTTTCAGGGTAAACAGGATCCGGTTGCTGCAAAAGCAGGCTGCGCGCTGCGGCCTCGGGCAGTTCGACCGGCTCAATCGAGGGCAAGGCGGCTTCCACCGGCTTGTTCCCGCTGGCTTCCGGAGTTGTCGATGCCATCTGGGACTTCAGGCTCGAGGGAATCGATGTACTGGTCGACGCGGGTAAAGTGCGCGGCTGCGGATTTCGCTGCGCGGCTGGCGGCACTGTCGTCGGCGGCGTAGTCACAGCAGGAGCTGGCGTCGTCTCCACATGAACCTGTGCCGGGACGCTTTGCGCAGGGGTCTGGACGGCGCCGCCTGCGGGCTGGCTTTCCGTTGCCTGGTCTGCGGATCCCGGCTGCGGAGGCTGAGAAGTCTGATCTCCGGGGTTCTGATTTTCTTGCACCTGAATCGGATCGGGCTGAGATGGGTCGGGGACATCCTTGGCTGCCGTATTGACTGGCACGGCATTCTGACCAGCGCCGGCGTTGGCTCCATTCGGCTGCTTCGCGGTCGGATCAATGACGGGCAGCACGCGGATTTGCGAGGGATCCGTGGTCGCATCGGGAATGTTTTCAGCAACCGGGAGTTTGTACTCATCGCCGGCCCGGCCAAAGTTTTCATGGGACGGAGGCGCCTGGGGAGTAGTCACGGGCTGCGGGTTGAGCCAGTTGTGTCCAGCGCGGGCTGTGCGAGCGATCAGCGATTTCACTCTTGGGCGCCACAGAGATTGCGGGACGGTGACGTACGCGATCACCAAAGCCACCGCGACTACACCGGCGACTGCCAGCTTGCCGAACTTGCGGAGCGGCTTGGGTTCAGTCTCCTCAGAGCCCTCCCCAGTGATGTATGCAAAGAGCACGGCCTCGGCTCGCTGCTCGCGTTCACTAGTTTTCTCCGAACTGGTCCCGGCGGGAGCTGCGTCTGGAGCGCCAGGCTCCGCAGAGGCTTCGCTATGCGAGGGGGTGTCAGAGAAGCTGGGCAACTCGGCTTTTGCGGGTGCCGGTTCCGTTGGAGGTGCCGGCGCCACACGCGCCTTCATGTACCAGGACAGGCCGCGCGGCTCGTCCGGCTCCGGCGGAGGCGGCGCGGGAGCGGCATCCGATGTCTCGACAGCAGCCGCCATTGGCTCCAGGTCTTTCAGCGGATCGATTTCGGCCGTCGCTGCCTGATCGAGCACCTTCGGTATCTCGGACTCGGTGACGAACTGCGTGCTCGGCGTTGCCCCCGACTGCAGAAACTCGCCAGCGCGAAGCGTCGCAGTTTCGTGGGGGACGGTGCCCGCAGAACCACCGGATGCGGCCGCGGCCGCTGCGGCCTGGGCCGCGGGTGCTGGCTCGTACTTCGCGCGCAGAAGTCCTTGCGCGGTGCTCAGCGTGTCTTTCACCTGATTAACCTGGATCGGCTTGCGCAGAATCGAGTTGGCGCCCGCCTGCAGCGCTTGAGGCACGCTGGCGTCGTTGCCGACGATGGCCAGCGACATCGGTCGCTCGGCCGCCTTTCGCTCGCGCGCCGTGTTGAGCAGGAATGCCGCTTCGGGCTGGTTATCCCAGTCGACAATTACCAGGTGGAAGAAATGGCCGGTGACGCGCTCCACCGCCTGCACCGCCGCCGAGCAGTGTTCCGCCTCGATGCCGAGGTCGGCCAGGGTGCGACAAATAGGCTGGGCCGTTCCCTCATCCGAGGAGAACAGAAGGCAGCGAAGAGCCATGCATCTCCAGACTAGGGGGAGCGGTAACCGGGGAGCAAGATTACCGAGGTGGAAGAAATCGCTGCCCCCGGGGGGCCAAGCAGGAACGGAAGTACATGTACCTGCGGAACCGCGCCGCGTTAGAATGCTCGGTCGCTCCCTGCATCAATCGAGGCCCCGGGCCTTTCCCCGTGCCCTCGGTGTTCTCTGCGGTAATGCAGTTGGAACGTTTACGCATTCACGAAACATAAACATGAAAGAGCAAAACTACTGGCTGACAACGGCGGAAATGCCGGCGGCAGACGCTTCGCGTCCCCTGCCGGAACGCGTAGATGTAGCAGTGATCGGCGCAGGATTCACCGGCCTCTCAGCGGCACGGACGCTGGCGAAGCGCGGAGCAAGAGTTGCGGTGCTCGAAAGCGAAACCATGGGCTGGGGCGCGAGCTCACGCAATGGCGGCATGGTGCTCACTGGAATGAAGCTGGGGGTAAACAAGCTGATCTCGATGTACGGACGGGAATTGACCCGGCGCATGTACGCCGCCTCGCTGGCCTCGATGGATTGCGTCGAACAGATCGTCCGCGAGGAGAACATCGATTGTGATTTCTCGCGCTGTGGGCACCTCGAGGTGGCCTGCAAACAGAGCCACTTCGACGATTACGCGCGGCAGGTGGACGTGATTGCGCGCGAGTTCAACCACGAGTTGCGCGTGGTGCAGCGTCAGGAACTTGGCGCGGAAATCGGCTCGAATATCTACTACGGGGGCATGGTGGACGAAGTCAGCGCCGGGCTGAATCCGGCGCGGTACGTGGTGGGACTCGGATGCGCGGCGATGAAAGCGGGCGCTGATGTCTTCGAGCATGCGCGTGTCGAAAGCATGCAACGCGGATCGTGCGAAGGTGAAGCCGGATGGAAGGTCGTCACCTCGCGTGGTCCTCTGTGGGCGCGGGAGGTATTCGTCGGGACCAGCGGCTACACGGGGAGCGCAACCCGCGCGCTGCAGAAAAGGATTATCCCGATCGGGTCGTTCATCATTACGACGGAGATTCTCCCCGAAGCGCTGGCGCGGGAACTCAGCCCGCGCAACCGCATGATCTACGACTCGAAAAACTACCTCTACTATTACCGGCTCACACCGGACCGCCGCATGTTGTTTGGCGGCCGCGCAGCATTCTTCCCGGAGAACGATCAGACGGTGCGGCGGAGTGCGGAACTTTTGCGGCGGGGGATGATCGATGTGTACCCGCAACTGCGCGATGCGAAGGTCGAATATGTCTGGGGCGGCACGCTCGATTTCGCCTTTGACATCATGCCCCATGCCGGGCAGATGGATGGCATGTATTACGCCCTGGGATATGCCGGACACGGCGTCGCCATGGCCACGTATCAAGGCCAGAAGATGGCTGAGTTGATCGCAGGCGACAAACCAGAGAATCCATTCGTAGGCATTCCGTTTCCGGGGGCACCGCTGGGCATGTACAACGGGAAGCCGTGGTTCCTGCCGTTTGCGGGAGCGTGGTACAAGTTCCTGGATTGGGTCAGCTAGGTTGTCTTTCTCGTGCTGTCAGATGACAAACAGGAGCTACCGGGGACTACTTCTTTCGGAATTGAAGATCGACAAGATACACAACCGGCCCCAACAGCATCGCAATCGAGCCCCCAATCAGAGCAAAGTGGTCGCTGCCTAGCAGCGCTAACACGGCCATCACGACCGGCGCTCCGACCACGTAGAGCAATCCCGCGCGTCCACCTGGAATCCGGAATGCGCGCGGCATTTCAGGATGCGTGCGACGGAGTTTCCATGCGGAGAGCACGGTCAGCACGGTCGTGGCCGAGCGCAGCCAGATGTAGACGGTAATCAGCTGCGTCATTTTCTGACGCGCCAGCAAGCCGTAGATGATCGCCGATACGATAATGGCAATCCACGGCGTGCCGTACCGTGGGTGCTTCCTGGTAAGTGCGCCGGGCAGGTATCCGTCTTCCGCCATGGCAAACGGCATGCGCGTGGTGGTGAGGACGGTGCCGTTGAGCAGCGCGATGTTGCCAACCATGGCGGCGAGCGTCATCCACGTGCCAAGCCACCGGCCGCCGATCAATCCCGCCGCGTCCGAGAAATATCCCGTGTGCCAGTTCTGCCAGTCTCCGAGTGCGGCGAGGCCGGCGAATATGGGCAGCATGTAGGTCGCAATCGAGAGCGGCACGACCAACGCCAGAGCGCGCGGGTAGCTGCGTTGCGGGTCTTCGACTTCCTCGGCGACGGTCGAGAGCTGCTCGTAACCGGAGTACGACCACAAGCCCAACGCCAGCCCGACGCCGAAAATCTTGAACAGTCCCTGATGGGGAGGCACGACGGGCACGAGCGGGTTGTGGTGCCACTTGGTCAGGGCGATAACGACCATCACCATCACCGGGATGAAGATGAAAATCTCCAGCGCGGTGGCGACCTGGCCGACCATCTGGATGCCGCGGACGTTGATCCAGGTGATGACTGCGATCAGCGCCAGTGAAACCAGGTAGTGCTTCCAGCCGGTGAGATGCGGGAAATAGTAGACCAGATAGTCGGTGAAGAGAACCGCGTAGGCTCCGCCGAGAAGGAAGGATGCGGACCAGTTCCACCATCCCGCGAGGAATCCCCAGAAATCGCCGAAGGCGGCGCGCGTCCAGCGATAGAAGCCGCCTTCGACGGGCATGGCTGCAGTCAATTCAGCCGAAACCAGCGAAACGGGAATGCACCAGAAAAACGGCAGGACCAACAAGTAGAGCAGCGTCATCCCCGGACCGGCGGTAGTGACCATGTCCTCGATGCCGAAAGGGCCGCCGGTCGTGTACGAGAACATCACGAAGACGAGGTAGAAGAGGCCGGCTTTGCGGAGAGTGGAGGGTTTTCCGTGGTTCGTCAAGGTTGGTGTATTGATATTGTTGATTTCTGATTGCTGATTGAAACCCGGGCCTCTTCAATCAGCAATCAACAATCAGCAATCAGCAATCAGGGAGTTTAAGCCGCTACGCAGCCAGAATCCCTGTCAGGGCTCCCTCCAACTCCAGCAGGCGGCGCTTGATTTCGAGGCCTCCGCCGTAACCGCAGAGCGTGCCGTCGGACGCTATCACGCGATGGCAGGGGACGACGATCGCGATCGGGTTACGATTGTTCGCCATCCCGACGGCGCGGAAGGCGTTCGGCTTGCCGACCGCGCGTGCGATATCGGCGTAGGTACGAGTCTCGCCGTAGGGAATCGCCAGGAGCGCACGCCAGCAGGCAAGCTGGAAATCCGTGCCTCGAAGATCGAGAGGGAAAGTGAACTTGCGGCGCCGGCCGGCAAGGTATTCCTTGAGTTCACGCAGGTAAGGGCGCAGAGGTTTCTCCGACTGCTCGAACGCAACCTGCTTCTGCTCCTGGCGCAGGTCGCGGGGGTTGGGACGAATCGACTGCTGGCCAGGAACCCTTGCATCAAACTCGAGGGCCACCAACCCGCGGTCGGAAGCAGCAAGAAACAATGCTCCCACAGTAGAGTCAAGTGTTGTGGAATAAAGCGTTTCCATAGAAATCCCCACCACGACGCAAACTCCGGCGCCCGACCACCATACCACGGGTTTGGCCACGGGTGGAGGGGTGGGCATTTGACAGAATCGATTTTTTTGGCCAGAGTGTCTGCTGCTCGTTGGCGAGGGGTATGTCGAACTTAAAGAAGACGTTGCTGGTTCTTGGCGCCATTGTGCTGGGGCCTGTCCTGTTGATCGGCCTGGTGGCACTGGCCGCCGGGGACTGGCATTCCGTCGGCGAGACCAGCAAGGGCGACAAGGTCTCGGTCAGTACGCTGCGAATCCTGAAGAACAACATGCGCACCGCCCTGGTACGCATTGAGTACAAGGAACCGGCCAATCTCCCACAGGGTGGACCGTTTGTGGAGATGCGCGCACGCGTGCGATTCAATTGCGCCAATGGCACAGCTACTCCCAGCACGGAATGGTTCTATTCCCGCGACCGCAGTGGAAGGCTTGTAGTCAGCAAGAAGTCCAAACGCGACGACGACTTTGGAAAAGAATCCGAAGGCGGGTTTGGGGAGATGGTCAGCAAGTACGTTTGCCAGCAGAAGAAGTGAGCCCAGCAAGGCCGCGGATTTCGCAGAAAAACACAGGTTGATTCTGCGCAGTCCGGTTTGTCCGCTTCGTTGTTCCTGGCAATCCTCGAATCCTGATCGGCGTTGCATGCCCTGCAATTCCACGCATGGCACCTCAGTAACCCTCGCGACTATTTCCAACCAACTGGCTTTCGGCTTATGCTGATGTAGAGACGGCGGCGGACTTTTTCCCCACCCAGGTATGGATTCACTGCGAGCTTATTGGCTGATTGCGGCGGGAAGCGCCGTGGCGCTCAGCGCTTATGCGCTGCTGCGGCGCAGGCCAAGGACTCCGGACGAGCTGGAACGCGAACGAAGGATGTGGCTCAACGGAGTGGGCCGAATCACCGACGGCACGGTCATTGATGTCCAGGAACTTGCTCCGGAGAATGGCCGCCGCGCGGCGACGCTGCTGATTTACAAGTACGACGTGGCCGGAGTCTCGTATGAGTGCTCGCAGGACGTCACGCATCTTCGCCACTGGATTAATCTGCATTCTTGCCGGCTCGGACTGCACACTTCGGTGAAGTATGATCCGCAGAATCCCGGAAACTCTCTGGTGATTTCGGAGAGCTGGATGGGTTTACGGCAGTAGCCAGTTGCCAGTTCTCAGTTCTCAGTTCTCAGTTCTCAGTTCTCAGTTCTCAGTTCTCAGTTCTCAGTTCTCAGTTCTCAGACAAACGCTAACCGCGGCACGGAACGACTGGCAACTGGGTACTGGCAACTGGCAACTGCTTTTTCACTGCCAGTCCAGGTGCATCGCGGAGTTGTGGCGATCGAAGGTGACGTGCAAGTTCTTCACGCCGCCGCCGACGAACTCAGCTGAGACCGTCTTCGAGATGTCGATGGACTTGTCGGGGGTTTGTGCGCGCAGCCGGACGGTGTGCGCCCCGGCGGGGACCTGAATGCTTTCCGAGTCGACGCCGCGAACGCCGCTGAAGACCACCAGGCGTTTCTGAGCGCCCCCGTGCAAGGAGCGCGTCAGAACCAGATGGTTATCGATCCAGATGGAGAGCGTGGCTTCCTTGAACTGATGTTGCACCGCAAGGTCCAGTGTCGCGGTCGGCACGATCACAGGTTTTGCATGTGAGCTGCCCGCCGGATGGCTCGCAGTCCGCGGCGCTCGAGAATTGGTGGAAGCGGTCTTGGGCGCCGTGCCGTCAGGGGACGAATTGCGCGATGGTGACGCCGCGGGTTCGGGTTCATTTCTTGAAGGTTGTGAAACCGGAGCCGGCGCATCCCTGCTGACGGGGGCAACCGGACCCTGCATGCTGCTCTGATCGACGCTGCTCCCCGTGGAAACCGCCGCCGTCTTGTGCGAAAGGAAGACCTGCCTTGCCGGGATACCGATGGCGATGATCAGGACCGTCAGAGCTGCGCCAACAACAATGTCCCTTAACGCCGCCTTCGGCAGTGCGGCGTCAAAAACTCGGTTCGCTTTGCTGGCTGCTGCCGGGCGCGCGCCGGTTGATGAAGAAACCTTGAATGAACCGGTCGTGGCCCGGGAAAGAGTTCCCATCGACGCAGTGGTTGACCCTGGCTTGTACTGGATCCGCAGTTCACGGAGGTCGTTGGCAAATTCTTCCCCGCGCTGGTACCGGTCGGCGGGATCTTTGGCCATGGCCCGGGAGATGACCGCGTCCAAGGTGCGAGGCAGATCGAGATCAAAGGCGCTCGCCGGCACCGGTTCACGATTTGCAACTTTGAAGCAAACCGTAGTCGCACTGTCGCCGTGGAACGGCGAGTGGCCGGTCACCATGGCATAAAGCACCACGCCGAGAGAGAAAATGTCTGAACGGCCGTCGACGCCCTCGCCGCAGAGCTGTTCCGGAGCCATGTAGGCAGGCGTGCCGAGCACGTTGCCAGGGACGGTCAAGTGGCTCAGATTTAACTTGGCGATGCCAAAATCGGCGATCTTGGCATGTCCATTCTCGGTGACCAGGATGTTCGCGGGCTTGATGTCGCGGTGCACGACGCCTTGGGCGTGAGCATAGTCGAGCGCATCCGCCAGTCCTTCGGCCAGCCGGAGCGCAGTGGCGAATGGCAGCCTCTTCTGGCGGAGGAGGATTTTGTTCAGGGTTTCCCCGGCAACGAACTCGAGAACAATATAGGGATTGTGGTCTTCCGGGCTTTCACCGACATCGAATATGGTCACGATGCCGGGATGGTTCAGGCGTCCGGCAGCCCGTGCTTCAAATAGAAACCTTCGGCGATATTCCTCTTCCTGCTCCGCCCCCTGCCCCGGCATGGAAAATGTCTTCAGCGCGACCAGGCGATCGATCTGGGGGTCTCGCGCCTTGTAAACGACACCCATGGCGCCACGGCCAAGTTCGGCAACGATCTCGTAGCGGCCAAACTGCCTTCTCTGTTGATTCTCCGTGGACAAGCGGGCGACTCCAGAGTGGATGTGTGCGCGCACACGCGTGGCGTGCAGAGGAGGAATGGTTTCATGGTAGCGCTGTTGAAGGTGGGGTTCGACGAGACGGTGCAGTTTTGCCATTACGTCGGTAATGCCGGCAAGTATATGAAAGGGAAAGGCTGAAGAGAAACTAGCTTCCGGTGCTGAAGCCGCCACTGTGGGCCACAGTCAAGCGGAGATACTTGTAGGGGTTGACTGGGGTGTCGTTGATGCGAACTTCATAGTGAAGGTGCGGGCCGGTGGAGCGTCCGCTGAGGCCGACGTAGCCAATCACGTCCCCGCGATGGACATGCTGCCCTGGGGTGACGGCATAACCGGACAGGTGGCCGTAGCGGGTGCTGATGCCGTGGCCGTGATCGAGCATGATGGCCTTGCCGTATCCGCCCTGAAAGTCCACGAATGTGACCACGCCATCGGCGGGTGCAATCACCTGCTGTCCGTAAGTGCCGCCGATATCTACGCCGCTGTGGAATGCGCCTTCCCCGTTGAACGGGTCGATGCGCTCACCGAAGCTGCCGGTGACCTGGCCTTCCACCGGCCAGAGATTGGGGGCAGCGTTGGCGCGAATCCAGTCAGCGGTGGTGGCATTGCGGGTAAGGCCCATGGTGAGGCCGACCATCGTGGCCCCGGTGAGCGCTGATGTACGCAAGGCATGAAGCTGGTCGAGGGAGGAAGTCACCTCGGCGTCCTGAATCTGTTCAGCCGTGGCTGTCACCAGCGTCGGCTGTGACTTAAGGCCATAGAGCGCCGAAACTTCGCTGGCGATCGAGCCCAGGGACGCAACCTGAACATCGCGTTCCTTGGCGACCTGTTCCAGCCGGGAGTAGCTGTCTTTCAACTGTTCCTTTTCCGTGCGCAGCTGGTTGTAGCGGGAAACCTTCAGCAGCATGCGGGTGTAGGAGCTGGCGATACCGGTGAGGCTCAGGAACCCTATTGCGGCGCCGACTACGAACACGTACAGGTAATGCACGGGGATGGAGATTTTACGCAGCTGGCCGTCGTCCCCGCGGGCCACAAATAGGATGTAAAAGCGTTTTCGCAAGTATGCCTCTTATAGCTTGAAATCAGGTCCGGAAATTCAGGGCGGCTCTGTGGTTGCAGAAACCCTGTGCGGTCATCCTGATTTCGGGCTGCGTTCCCAATTGGGAAATGGAAATTGCCGCGCCCGTTTGCCTACCGGAACCAGGGGCCAACGCCAAAAGAACTCAGCTCGTCCGCAATCCGAACCGGATGCGGAACTTAGCTCGGCCAAAGGTTAAGTGAATGACTGGCTAACGGTAACAAACTGGGTTCCCCGTGTCAACGACCCAGGAGGCCCCTCCGCGGTTACCGAAGACCGGGTAATCGGAGGTCATCAGGGACGGGTTACCGGCAGGTCGAGAGGCCAACCTCAGAGTTGACCTGCGGGGCGGGCATTAGGGCCTGCAATACTTGTCGAGAAAAGCGAACACGTCTGCCTCCCACTCTGCGATATCCGTGTAGACAAACATGTGGCCATCGTCCGGGGTTTTTCCGAATGGCGGATAGATCTTCAGACCGTGCGGCTTGTTGAGCAGCGCCAGTTCGGCATCCAGGGCTTTGCCGGGTGCGGTGGAATAGTCGTTCGCCGCGTGGAGCAGCATGATGGGAACGGTCGTTGTACGCACTGCGGTCAGCATGCGGTCACGTATTGCGGACGAGCCTTCCCAGGAAGCTGCAGAAACGCCAAACGTAACCGCGGCACGCAGGCTGTTGTCACGCTCGGCCGCCAGCAGAGTGAGTTGACCACCGAATGAGTGCCCTGCAATCGCGATGCGGTGGACGTCAACTCCCGCCAGGTGTTTCAGGAACCACAAGCCTGCCATGACATCGTCGAGGTGGTCCGTCGTCAGCAGGATCATTTGCAGCCGCTTTCGAGCCTCATCACCCTTTTCCGCCTGCTCGCGGTGCAGGACATCCTGCATGAAGGGCCCCTGGTCAGCGGAGAGGCCCTGACCTCGGCGGAAGAGATACAAGAATGTGTAGCCGTGCTTGACGAAAACTGGGCCGAGCCTCGCGGCGGCGTCGGTAATCGCGAGCTCGCCTGTATGCGCGCCATCGGTACTACCCGACCCGTGAACGAACAACACGGCTGGAGAAGGAGTGGAGCCGACAGGTCTCCAGAGGAAGCCTTTGAGTCGCAGATTGCCGCTGGGCACCACGACCGTCTCAGGAGAAGCGGGCGGAGGCGACTGGGCAACCGCTGCGGAGGCAATCAGGGAGACAAGCACCAAAACGACACGTGCTCTCATGGGAGGACTCCGTACTACCGCACGGCAGTGTAGCCCGGATCGGGCCATTCTGCGACTCCGGTAGCCATTGGCGTCAACGGCTCGTGGTTTCGTGAATCCCGCCGGGGAATCCAGCATCAGTCAGGCTGCGTCCGCTATAGTGGTCGCGTTGTGCCTCTTGCCGAAAAAGCCTTGATCGCTCAAGTCCGCTGGATGGCGACTAGCCACCCGCGTCGTCGCGGGCTGGCGGACAAGAGTGTCCGCCCCACACGGATTCTTACCGGCATTGGAGATGACTGCGCCGTGCTGCGACTGTTGCCGGGCCGAGGTCAAGGACAAGACACGCTGGTCACAACCGACTTCACCCTCGAAGGGATTCACTTCCGCCGGGACTGGCATCCGGCGGAATCTGTCGGTCACCGTTGCCTGACCCGGGGCCTCAGTGACATTGCTGCCATGGGTGGCGAGCCGATTGCCGCGTTTTTGTCGCTGGCCCTTCCGCGCGACCTGCCGCAGAGCTGGGTAGGACGCTTTGTCCGCAGCCTGATCAGCCTGGCGGAGCAGTTCGGTGTGACTTTGGCCGGTGGGGACACGGCAGAATCACCCAACGGAATCCTGGCGGACATTATCGTGGTGGGGACCGTGCCCAAGGGGAAAAGCGTTTTGCGTTCGGGGGCGCGGCCGGGAGATCGAATCTATATCAGTGGAGAGCTGGGCGGCTCGGCTGCCGCCGTGTGGCAGATGAGGAAGAAGCCGAAGCGCAAGCTGAATCCGCGCGACTACCGGCGTCATTTTTTCCCGGAGCCACGGATCGAGCTCGGCCGCATTTTGCGCGAAAAAGGCCTGGCCTCCGCCATGATCGATACCAGCGACGGGCTTTCGACCGATCTGGCGCATATTTGCGAAGAGAGCGGCGTCGGGGCGGAGATTGAAGCGGAACTCATTCCCCGGGCAAGCGTGGGAAAGCCAGCGCGGGAAGTAGATCTCAAATTCGCGCTCCATGGCGGGGAAGATTACGAACTGCTGTTCACGGCAGCGCCCAAGAAGCGTGTGCCTTCGCGCATCGCGGGAATACCCATTACGTACATCGGGCACATCACGCGCGAGAAGAAGATCTTCCTGATGAACCGAAATCAGATCGGCTACGAACTCGAGCCTCGGGGGTGGGAGCATTTCCGGCGGTAGAGAGAGCCCCAGGGAGCGTCGCCGGGCGGTAGTTGGTGTAAACGCCTGTGGGTGTTGAAAAAGTCACTGAGATTGGCAGGTGAGAATTAGCGAAAGCATGGTAGAAGGAAAAGTTCCTTCTCATGTTGCGCTGGATTTCAATGTTCGGAGGCCTGCTGATCATGATGGGGCGCCAGGACCGCTCAGAAGCGTTGTTCTACTACTTCCGTCTGGAAGATCAAGTTCCTGAAAACCATCTGCTGCGGCTGATCGACAAACACATCC
>JAIQFC010000040.1 GCA_020073465.1 Terriglobia bacterium | reverse complement strand
GAATCAGATTGGGCTACGTCGCTTGCGCCTGCGCAGACTGAAGTTCGTGCGGGAGCAGTTCTTCCTGGCAGCGGTAGCCCAGAACATCAAGCGCCTGGTGCGCTTCCTCAGCCAGCCGACAACAGCGGTTCTGCCAGCTACTACTTAGCCGAACTGAGAGAAGAAAACTCGCCAACGGCTTGCTCGCAGCCCAAAAGATCTTCTGCTGACCTACTTTTTCAACACCCACAGGCGATTTCACTCATTGACCCCGGAACAGGGGAAGAACCCAAGTCAGAGAGGCGATATTACAACAGTTTAAGATACAAATCGGGCTGTCCGAAAAATGGGGCTGAACGGGTGTAAGATCGGTGTGTTCTAAACAGGAGATTCCCCGTGCGCACATTTTGCCTCCGCGTGGTGCTCCCACTCCTCGGCCTGCTCGTCAGTTCCTCGCTCTGTGGCGCCCAGAATCCTGCATGGAACAACCTTAAACAACTCAGCCCCGGACAGCAGGTCCGCGTCGTGGTCAGCAGCAAGAAATCCTTCAAAGGCCAGTTCCAATCCACCACCGACGATGCCATCATCATCCGGTCCAAGGGAGCAGACCAGACTCTTTCCCGCTCTAGCGTGCAGAAAGTATCCTCACGCCGCGCGGGGCATCGCGGGCGGCACGCCCTCATTGGCGCAGCTATCGGGGCGGGTGCCGGCCTCGGAACTGGGGCCGCCATCGATAATGACTGTTCCCCCAATTCCATCGTCTGCACCGGCAACAAGGGAAAGGCCATACTCACGCCAGTGTTCGGCCTCCTCGGCGCAGGTATAGGTGCTCTTCTCCCCGCCGGGGGCTGGCAGGAAGTTTATCGCGCGAACTAGGCGAAGCTGGGTTTCCTCTGCGATGGCCGTCCACTCACGCCACGGGCTTGGCCCAGAACTGGGAAGCGCATCCATTCGGAGGGAAAGCGGATTAACCCCCGACGCTCGTTTGATTGTTGTCGAAATCGGCCTTTTCATTTATTGAGAATTGGCTTGACCCAAGGTCAATGAGTGAAATCGCGATGTTACAACAACTGTCGGACTTCCCAAGGACGCTGGAGCGCTCCGAGACGAGTCCTTGACAGATTCCGCGCGGCTTCCCAGGCAACTCGAAGGCCGTTTTCCGGTTCCATATACTGGACTGGACTGAAATCGAACGAATGCGGGGAAACCACATGAAACCGATCAGGATCTTAATAGCGCTTTCGCTCGGACTCATGCTCTCCGGGTGCGGCTCTGGTTCTCACACCCGACTCATCGATGGCATGTGGAATGCCCAGGTCTCGAATCCTGACGGAACGTCAGCCTTCTCGTTCCAGGCGGTCCTTACGGAAGCTAGTGGCACTCAGGTCAATGTGACGGGGCTCGTGTTTATGGTTCCGGCCTCGTGCTTTCCTTCCGAGACTTCTCAGAACGCATCTTTCACTCGGACCGGCGAGGTCCACGGGGAAGTCACGGGCACCTTCGGAATGACCGTCACGACAACGTTCCCGACAGAAAACAACGTCCTTACCTTGCAAGGCAACGTGAGCGGCACAGTGATTTCCGGCACATGGAGTCTGACCGGCGGAACCGTCCCATGCAACGGATCTGGAAACTTCCAAATGACCGAAGTACCGGCGCTTTAGCTAACCACGTTCTGGAGCTTCCTCAACGATTGCCGTTCAATCAGGCGCCTACAAGTCATAACCCTGTCAATGAGTGTAATGGGGATATTTCAACAATCACTGCAATCTGGCCGCGAGTCAGCCTAGAATTCCCCTGTGAGCCGAACAAACCTAGCCATTGCGGTACTGGATGAGTGAAATGGGGATGTTACAACATTCATCCGTTGGAAACAGCGCCTTGTCCTACTGCGGCGCATTATCCTGCTGTGTAAATGCCTTGCTGCACGATGCTTTGCGCACGCCATGGGTGTTCAGGTCAACCGCGTAGCATCGTGCCTTTTCATCCCGGACGAAAAGAGAGTTGTCGATCACTTTCAGGTCCGTGATGAAAACCCACTGTACGTCTTCCTCGACCCAGAACTTGATGGTCGTGTGGAACACTTTCACTTTCCACAATTGCATTCCACTGGAAACGTCCGTGGCAACAACGTACTGGTCTCGTCCGTCACGGTCTGCTGAATATCGGATTCCGCGGGACACGACGGGGGTCACGGGTTTCGGGTTCATGCGTTTTGCCACTGCCGCTGATGTCACGAGTGCAAGCGTGAGGCAAATGATCGGAACCCGAACTTGGCATTTTGTCATATTCAGCTATCTCTTACACGAGTCTAACTGCCGTAATCAGGCGAAATTTCACTCATTGACCTCGGAACCGGGGGAGTCCCGGTCAATGAGTGAAATGGCGATATTTCAACAACCGTTCGAATACCTCAGGGAATTGCAGCGCCACTTCGCCGCTGTTGTTGCGCGTCCCGGCGGGGTGAGGCTGGACGATTACGCTTTATCTCTAGCAATCTTGCCCGATGCAGTTTCGTTCGGATAGTTGAAGAAGAGTTGATTGCCGTCGGGATCATCGACGACCAGGAGCCGGTAACCCCACGAGCCCTCCTTGACCGGAACGCCCTTGGCCTCGAGTTCCGCGCGGAGCGCGTCCAAAGCGGCGACCTGCGCCTCGGGCTCGACGTTCAGCGAAATGAACATCAGCCCCTTGCCAATCTTCTCCGGCCACGTGTCGGCCAGGATAAGCGCGCAGCCCTGCCGGTCGACCTGTGCGACATACACTTTGCCGTCCTCATCGTAGCGCCAAGGACTCGTGAAGCCGAGTCGATTGACGTAGAAGCGGAGCGAGGCCTCAACGTCGGTCACGTGCAGGACGGGGCGTGCGAACCAGTCTGTCATAAGCTAGTGGACGTACATGTCTCGCAAGTATCGCACAGGGTTGTTAACTGTCGAAACCAGGCGTTTACACTCATTGAGAATTGGCTGACCCAGGGTCAATGAGTGAAATGGAGATTTGACGCCAATTGACAGAAGCACGGGCCTCACAGTGACCGCGATCACTGACACGGACGATCCCCAAGCCGAAAATGCTCACGTGTTCTCTCGCCTCCCCGAAGAGCACCTTCATCACGGGATGCAACACCCTCTCAGGCGAGAAGGTTGATTCTTCTGCACAAAACCTCAGTTGAACCGAGGGCTTGTTCCCTCGATGTCGGATTGGGCGTATGCGAGTACTCCGCTCCGCTCTCGCCTTGCTAGCGACTTTCGCCCTAAGCTTGTCTTTTGCGGTTCCAACGGAAGATGTGCCCGAGACCCCCTACGATGAGTCTGAGTTACTGCCATACGAGATGACCCCGCCGCTTCCGGTGACCCTGGTGAAGGAATCTGTACCGGCCCTTCAGGTCGTGCCGATGGTTCCGAGTCACTTGTTCTCAACGCCCAGGCGCGGTGTGGACGGGGCAGGGTGTAGAGAGCTGCGAGCGCATCACACCTCCGACTCGCTCGTCATCCTCGATCACAAACTTCGCTGTTAGAAGGCCTGCACTCGCAGCGTACGCTCTCCCCGCCGCAACTACGAGCTCGAATTTAACAAAGGAGGAATTATGAAGGCCTTAAAGCGTTGTTTCTGGGTGCTCTTGTGTTTTGGTTTCATTTCCACTGTCTGGGCGCAGAATCAAGAAAAAATGACGCGCCCTGGTAGATACCTTACTCCGCGGCATCGAATGGCGAGCTTGCTCTCGAAAGCAAGGATGACTGCTCAACCTCGAAGTTATCCGGCTCCCGCCAATGCGTACGACGAGTCTAAAACCTGGGATCTTGGCGTCTATCCCAGCGGAACCTGGGCCTCGTTGCATGGTATCAACGACTTTGGAGTTGCTGTCGGTGTGGGTGATGTCGCTGGAGATCAACGGATGGTCGGCGTACCGCTTTTTGGCCGCAACGCGAACGTTTGGTTCGAAAGCGGCGTCAGCAGCGGCGCTGTGGACGAACTTTTGCCGGCGATTAGCGATACAGGGATAATCGCAGGCGCCATCACGGGCGATAATGGCAATCCCGAAGCATATGCCTGGATGCCGAACCACCCTGGATATCACCTGGGCGCACTTCCGGGCGATTTTGCGAGCTACGCCTATGCAATTAATCACAAGGGCACATTAATCGTGGGCCAGACAGTCGGAGTCGGAGAGGTAGAGGGGACTTCTAGAGTAACAGCTGTCGTCTGGACACCAAGAGTGAATTGGACTGACGGCAGGTTCACTTTGACCTGGGCGATCCATGCGCTTCCCACCGGTGGCTTGGAACAACCTGGGGCCGTCTTCGAGGGCGTCACTTTAAGATATTGGGGTGGCTGGGGGGTTAACGACTCCGGTCAGATCGCCGGGGACGCCTACTATTATGATCCAGGCCTAGACGAATGGTGGGAAACTGCCGTGGTGTGGGACCCGATCCAAAATGGCAGAGAATGGGAAGTGAAACGGCTTCCCAAGGCTCACGGCTTTGCGTACACCGAAGCGCTCGGCATCAACAATTTGGGTGAAATTGTAGGCGACGTGTGGGAATCGAATGCTTTTCCTGCTCTCTATAAACAGAATCCTAAGAACAAAAAGTGGTCAGTGAACGTTCTTCCTACCACCACGCCTGATCTCGATTACGGGTGGAGTGTGGCGTGGGGCATCAATGACCTTGGCGACGTCGTCGGTAACTGCACGGATGAGAATTGGATTGGAAAGGCCACGCGTTGGAATACGCATGACCTGAGTGTCGTGAAGAGCCTTGGCTTCCCGGGCGACACAAGTGCTGCTAATGGTGTGAACAACTTGGGCATTGCCGTGGGCGGGTACGCTGTTTCTTATGATGAGAATGGCAATCCGATTTTTCAAGCGGTTGCCGTCCGATTCCGATAACGGTTTTCGAGAGAAAAGCCACAACACAGGATGGCTTGGGTAACCCTTTGGCGATCTGGTGAGAAGCGGAGACCGCGGAGAAAATAAGAACTCAGAATACCCAGTAGCGGCTCGTGTTCCTAACAGGGTTTACGTTTAGGCCGAAGATGCCGCCCGATGTTTGGGCGGCTATCTTTGCATGAATGCTGACTGTGTTGCGCGTAACTTCCGTTATCAGGCGATTTCGCTCATTGACCCGCGTCGGCTTTGGAGTGGCGGATCTCCAGAACAAACAACATCGCTATTCCCAGCCAAACTGCTGCCCCGATGGTGTCTGCTGGGTGTTGCCAGCCATGTTCAACAACACCCGCTACGCCTGCAACGAGTCCAGCAATGAGAATGATCATCAGAACCTTTGCAGTTTTGTTCATTCTCCGTGGCATTTCTATCGCTGACATTATGCCCCTTCGAGTCAACTGTTGTAAGCAGGCGTTTACACTCATTGACCGTCAATGGGTGGAATGGCGATTTTTCACCAACAGCTGCATGGCTTCCGGTTTGCCGACGAACTGGGGCGACCCGGAGCGTGAGTTACTTCGGGCGCGCGGGTGCGTTCAGAAAGCTCACCAGATTGCCGATGTCGGTAGCCTTCAGGGTCGGCCACGGTATGCCGAGTTCCTCCGCGCGATCAATCATGCGCGGACCATGCCGCCAGAGAGCGGCGGTGAACGAAATCGTAGTGAAAGCCTCTTTGCCCGACCTCAGCCCGGGCCCGATCTTTGTGCCTTCCGCCGTCAGGCCATGGCATGCTGCGCAGCCGCGATCGGAAAACACGCGCTCGCCAACCAGGGGAGACCCAGCGGGCTCGAAGTATCGCAGGCTCGCAAGGAACGCCCGCAAGTCCGCCATTTCGTTGCCCTGAAGAATCGGAGGAGGAATCTTGTTTTCGCTCGCCTGGCGGAGCATCGCGGGTGCGTGGTTCCAGAGAACGCTGGCAAACTGCGCCGTCGTAAGTGGAAAATCACGCTCGGGCCCCAGCTCCGGACCCACGCTGCCACCCTGCCCGCGCACGGAGTGGCACTGGATGCATCGGCTCTGGAACACAGCCCAGCCCCGCTCTGCGTTGCCGGGTATTTCCCGCGCTTTCGTCGCCGGCTGGGAATCGCCCAGCCTCACATACGCGATCAGATCATTCATCTCATTGCCGGTGAACTGGGGCCATTGCCCTAATGAGCTGGTGATCGGGCTAATCATCGATCCGGCGTGGTTCAGCATGGCGCGTGTCCAGGCGTTCGCGTCAAGCCCGGCAGCGATCTTGGATAACTCGGGCGCCGCTTGCCCGCCCGTCCCGCCTACCGAATGGCAGCGGATGCAGCCTTTCTCGTTGAATACCCGCTGGCCGGCGCCCGGGTCCCCGGCGCGGTCAATGGTGCTCGCCTGGTACAAGAACGCAAATATGTCCGCCATTTCTTGAGCGTCCAACTGGGGATAAGGATCGTTTTTTTGGCGGATCTGCCGCCACATGCCGGGCCCATGGTTCCACAACACCGTCACCAGCCACCCCATTGCGGGCGTGCCGGGGTGCTTCCCGGAGAGATCCGGCGCAACGCGCCCCCCGGACCCATTGATGGCATGGCAAATACCGCATTGCTTGTCCCCAAAAAACAGCGCGGCGCCTTTTTCGGGCTCGCCGATGATGTAGAGTGCGCGGCGGGTATTGGTCGGTCGGCGCACTTGTAGGAACACGACCAGCAGGGCTACGGCAATCAGTGCTGCGGGAATCCCAATGAGAAGCCGTTTGCGTCCATTCAGAATTGCCATACCAGCACTCCTCTCTCACGTCCGTCCCGTGGGAACGCATCGCTTTCCGCCCGATCTGCCGGGCGGTCGAGGACTGATGAATCGGAGGGCGAAACGCCTCACTTCTGTTCCAAGTTCCTGATACCTGGCAACAACCGTTTCAAAAAGAACGCGGGTCTAACTCTCTATCTTCCTGATGTACAGCCAGAGTCCGGCCAACGCTATCCCGATTGCGATGAGCGAGATTCCAAGCCCAACGCGGCGATAGTTGCGCTCAACCATGGCTTCTTTCCCAGCTTGCAGGTCTTTGGCGGCGATCTTCAGGCCAGCTTGAATATCCTGATCCACCAGGTCGGTCCGGAAGCTATGGATCGTGACCCGAGCCTTGGTCAGCGAATCCCGCGCTTGGTCCTGTCCCAGCCGAGCCTCACTCACCTCCATGCCAGATGACTCGGCGACACCGAGAACTTGGTCTGCACTTTTGACGGCCTCGTCCAATCGCTTCAAGCTACTCAGCAATCCTGCCCTGGCTTGATCACATGCGTCCCCTGGGGTATGGCACTGCATGCAGACGGCGTCCGGACCGGTGCCAAGCTTGGCGTCGGTTGGATGGATGATGCCGTGATTGCTGTGACACACGACACAGCCTGGGAGCGAAGCACGTTGAAAGGCGGCTTTGTGCGAACTTTTTTCGTACATCTGGGCCTGGAATGTGTGGCAGTTCGAACACACATTCTGAACCCTGTCTACTCCCGGAGGCGCCGCGCCGTGGTTTCCATGACACGTGGTACAGGTGGGCGCACTCAGGTCGCCGCGCACCGCCAGCGCCTGGTAATGCACGCTCGTGCTGTACTTGGCGAATTGATCTGTGGGAATGGAGTATCCCTTCATGTAGCCCGCGTCAGAATGGCAACGAGAGCACGTGCTGGCCACGTTGACCGGGTTCACCGTGGAACGGGGATCGCTGGGCGCCCTTAGATCGTGGACACTATGACAATCCGTGCACACGGCAACCTTCGTGTCTCCCGCCGCGAGGCGCTTGCCGTGCACACTCGTGCGGTACTGGCCTAACTGGTCCGTGCGCAAGCTGGGGTTGAACTGGCGAATATAGGCCGGATCCGAATGGCAGGTTCCGCACAGCTGCGGGATCTGTTTGCGATCAATCTTCCCCTTCCACCCGGCCTTTCGACTCATGGCCTTGTCGGGATCGTCGCTGGTCGCGTCGCCTCCGTGACAACTGGTGCAAGTCAAGCCCTTTTGTGCGTGGATGTCCTGGCTGAACGTCTCCTGGCTCACTCCCAGGGCATCAGGCAGGACAGAGTGACAATCCAGGCAGGAGTTCTTCGTCTGCCCGAAACCCAGGCACGCGGCGAGCACGACATAGGCCAGCCCGAAATAGCGGGCTGCGCCGTACAGTCGGAGGTTATTTCGCAAGATGGCCATAGACACTCATACCTGCCACGTAGGCAAGAGCAAAGACTGCAAACCCGGTGATCCACCTTTTCGTGCGTGAGGGTTGGTCACTCTCAAAAAAGGGCAGTAAGAGCCACAACAAGCCGACCAGGCCGAAAGCCAGTACACCCAGAACCTCCCCGTCGATGAGCCACACCTTGGGCGGGATAAGCTTCAGTGTCTGGAACATGAAAAGGAAGTACCACTCGGGCTTGATTCCCGCGGGGGCAGCCACAAACGGATCAGCCTTGACACCCAGGTTCCACGGGAAGACCGCCGCCAGCGCGCCTAATACTCCCAGGCCCACATACCAGGCCATCAATTCCCGCAGCAGGAAGTTAGGAAAGAACTTCATTTCCCGCCGGGCAGACGGATTCGCGGTCCACTCAACTTCCAGTTTCGGGGGGATGCTCATTCCAAGTCGTTGAACCAGCAACAGGTGCAGCAGGATCAGCACAGTTGCCAATCCGGGCAGAACGGCGACATGGAATCCAAAGAACCTGGTCAGCGTTGCCCCGGTCACTTCTTCTCCACCGCGGAGAAAAATCATCATGGGCTTACCGAGGATTGGGACCTGCCCAGTAATCTCGGTGCCAACCTTGGTGGCGAAGAAGGCCAGGGTATTCCACGGCAGCAAGTAGCCGCTGAAACCGAACCCCATGACCAGAAACAGCAGGATGACTCCGCTGACCCAGGTGAGCTCGCGCGGCTTGCGGTACGCCTTAAGGAACAGCACGCTGAACATGTGCGCGAACGCGGTGAAGATCATCAAGTTGGCCGACCAGGAGTGAATGGACCGAATCAGCCAGCCGAACTTCACCTGGGTCATGATGTACTGCACGCTCTCGAAGGCTTCGTTCGCTCCAGACCGGTAGTAGAGAAGCAGCAGGATCCCGGTCACGACCTGGATTACGAACAGAAAGAGAGTGATGCCCCCAAGGAAGTACCAATAGGAAAGCCGGTGGAGAGGAACGGTTTTCTTCCGCAACGGGGCGACCAGTTCATCCCAGCTGAGCCGTTCGTCCAGCCAACTGCGCAGGTTGCGTAGCGGACTCATCTCAAGCCTCCAGCCGTCGTCTCACGAATATCTCGTCGCCGCGCACCTGCACCTCGAAGTTTTCCAGAGGCCGCGGCGGAGGACCGGCAATGTTCCGGCCGTTAAGGTCATACTTACCGTTGTGGCAGGCACACCAGACCTGGCGCAGATCGTCGCGGTATTGCACGGTGCAGGAGAGATGCGTGCAGGTCGCTGACATGGCGCGGTACTCTCCGCTGGAGGTGCGAATCAATAGTCCCGGATGGTTGCCAAAGCGGAAGACCTTTCCACTGTTCGGTTTCAACTCGCCGACCCGCCCGGCTACCACAGCGTCGCTGCCCAAGTCGGGAGCCTTCGGGGGCACGAGATAGCGCAAGACGGGATACAGGAACGCAACCGCGGTCGCCACAAATCCGCTACCCAGGAGCACCTCAACAAATCGTCTACGAGCGATAGGCGGGGGATTGCCCGCGCTGGCCATCCCCCGGCTGTTTGTTGGCATCCGTTTCTCCTGCGAACCGAATCTCCCCACTGCCTCGAACCAGCTGCCCGGAGTTCGCGGTCAGTGACCGCCTCGGACAGCGAGCACCACGGCTGCTACATGCCTGAAATGCCCAGATATCTCATGTCCTGAATGCTGCTACTTCTGCTTCCCAATTTGCCGGATGTAACTGACTGGCTGATCAATCTCTCTAGCCCCCACGCACGTCACAGGGCTAACAACCCACGACGAAAAATCTGCGCGAGTCTGTCACCGAACCTGCCAAGGCACTGTGATATAGGACAACCATCAATGTGACTGGGATCACAAAACGTAACGGCCTGTACACCCATACGCTGGGCGCCCCCCACTCCGGCCGGCCAGTAGCATAAAAGCGCTATTGCATTGATCTTCAGTGCTCCGCATACTCGCGCTCGCAATCTTGGCCAAATGGACTCGGTAATGCACCGGCGGAGGTGGCGACTGCGATGAAGCGCTGGCTAAGCGCCCTGATCGGTTTGCTTCTTCTCCTACTGCCGGGAGCGGTGCGAGCATCCACCATCGAGCACCCGGGCATCCTCCCCAAAGATGCGAACTGTTCCTCTTGTCACGCCAATAAGAGCAGAGGGAAGTCAGTGCATTCCGCCATGGCGCTTTCGTGCACTGTCTGCCATCTGACGCAGACCGAAGGCGACATGACCCTGCTGAGTCTGTTAATGACGAAGGAAAAGAATTGTTTCGCATGCCATGAGAAAGCTGTGGAATTGAAGCGGCACTCGCCAGTCGTGAAAGGGCAATGCGTGGACTGTCACGATCCTCACAGCAGTAGTCGTCGCGCCCTGCTGCGAGAGCAAGTCGACGTGCGCTGAGCACTCGTTCCGCTGCACCCAACCGCACAGGGAATCGAAGGGCCGGTCGCCTAGGTCTGGCGATTACAGACAGGCGTTTACACCACCTGTCGATTCCTGGACGAACGCGAGGTCATACTGCCAGGAGTTTCTGGTCGATCAGCCTCTGATCAAGCTCCAGTGACGAAGAAGTTGGAGTCAGGCTTGGCCTCCTGCTTGTTGGGGGCGGCGTCGGCGGCCAGGTCCTGGACGAGATCGCTACGGCGTTCGGGGCCCTTGCGTTCGATGACGCGGACACGACGCGCGGGAATGTTGCTGGGGTCGAGCCGGGTGATGCGCTTCTCGCGGACCTGGATGTGGAAGCGGAACCAGTCGGTGCGGTACATGCGGCCGGAGGCGTAGAAGGTCATGGAGGCGGCGACGGGGCCTTCGAAATCCTCGTCGGTGGTGCTGAGCAGGCGCTTGCTGATGTCCTGCATCCAGGTCATGCCGCCGACCAGGGGATCGTTCAGAAACCAGCGCTCGCTGGGGACCACGTGAGTCAGCTTTTTCAACTGGCACATTTGCAGCAAGACGGAGGTCTTCGCCAAGTTGGTGACCACGATACGGGCCTCAGCGGGTGAGACGCGTTCGAGTTTGATGTGCAGCTCGGGAGACCATTCGCGCTCGAATTCTTCACGGGCGAGGGCGAGACCCTTGTCGGTGGCTTCGACGTAGCGCAGCGTGGCACGAGCCAGAATCACGCTGAAGAAACAGGTCACGACCGTGGCGATCACGGGAATATAGCTGACCAGCGTGGTGAAGGGGATGCGGTAGTTGATCCACTGCGTGTGCATAGGACGAAGGGCGCTCCTCAGGGGGAACTCTAGCCGGGGGTGCGGGGTAGCTCCAGATACCGCTTGGGGGTTAGTGAGGAGGTACGGGGGGCTGGGACTTTGGTAACTGGGTGGCGGCGTCCTTGCAGGACAGAGTTGGCGGACAAAGCCTGCCCTGAGCGGAGTCGAAGGGAGTGTCCGTCCCAAACGAGTCATTCGAGAACGCTGTCGTCCAGCTTCTTTTTGCCCCAGTCGTTGGCGGCCTGGACGAAGGCCAGCACTACCGGATGGGGTTTCTTTTCTGTGGACGACAGTTGGGGTTGAAATAGTGTGGCCAGGAAGAAGCGGTGGGTGGGCGATTCGATGGCGCGAATTTCTCCCTGAGCGCCGCGGGCGACGATGGGGAATCCGGCTTCCATGGCGATCCATTCGAACTCAGGATTGACTTCGAAGTTGCAGAAAAATTCCTCGGTCGCAGTCTCCTTGTCCTTCCCATAGAAAGACTGCAGGTAGGAGCCGGGGCGCAGGCGAATCTCGGGGACGGCGCCGGAGAGCTTAGGAGCGTCGCCTTTGCGGTTGGGGACGGCGCAGGCTACCGGATAGATGACGATGTTCTTCGATCCGGAATTGTTCTCGGCGCTGTCAGCGTCGGCGATGTGGAGAACGTTGCGGGCGAACTCGATGAGCGTGTACTGGAATCCGCCGCAGGTGCCGAGAAAGGGCCAGTCGCGGCGGCGGGCGAACTCAATGCCTTTGAGCATGCCATCGAAACTCTTGTAGGGGCTGCCGGGAGAGGCCCAGAGGCCGTCGAATGACTCGAGTTTCTTCTCGACATCAGGCGTGCTGAGCGAGGGAGTGGGGATCCACTCGGATTCGACTTCGATCTTGAGCTTGCGGGCGGCGTGCTGCAGCGAGTCGGTAGTGGCGTGGTGGGAGCGAAAGTCGGGGTTGAAATCGCCCAGAATGCCGATGCGGACAGCGTCGCTCACGCGAGTCATTGTACTAGAGGAGTGTGGTATGCCCTCGGGACGTGGCGCACAACAGGGTTAGTAGCGTGGTGCACTTGTGGCCAAGTCTGAAGTGTGTCCACGGACTCGCGGGCGGGGCCCCCTTCGACTCTCGCTCAGGGCAGGTCCGCGCCACACACGAGCTAGAGGAGATTTGTGATGTTCAGAAGGACGTAAAGGCTGAGGAGGGCGAGGATGGGGCCTCCCCAGATCATCAAGGTGCACTTCCATCCCAAGGAGCGGGCGACATCTTGCTGGCTGCGCCAGGAGATGAGGAAGGTCTTGTTATTGGTCCCCTTCATCAGCACGACGGGGGGGTGGTGATCAAAGCCGTTGGCATTTGTGGCAGTAGTTGGTGTGGCGGTGCTGAGGACGGGTTGGTTGGTGAAGGAAGGATCTTCATTGACCTGTAGTGCGGGATTTCCTATGCCGGCGGCCGACCAGGCGGCAGGATTTGAGATGCCGGCTTTGAGGAGCGCGGCGGCGATTTTCTCCTGTTCCGCCGGGTTGCTGGGATTTGCAGTTGCCTGTATCGACAGGTGAATGACTTTCTGCGGTGGAGCATTCGCTGCGACCAACCGCTGAATGAAGGATCCGGCATCGAGGGTGCCTGTGGACCGGAAGCTCGTGGACCAGGAAACCGTGACTCCGTGAGACGAGATCAGGGAAGCGCCATCAGGGTCCGGCATTGGATTAGGAGCGACCTCGAGGCCCGGGTTCTCAGACAGCGTGCCCAGCACGAAGAGCGCGTTCTTGGGCTTGATGCAGTACTCCTCGACCTTGATCTTGTTGCTGGTGGAGATGCCGTGTCGCGCCAGAAAGCTGCTGACGTTGTCGGGTGCTGGGTCTTTGGTGGTGAAGAAGGAGTCGCAGAACTCCTGCTGGAAGTCGCGGTGGAGGTCGAGGTCGGCGCCGCGCGGGTCGATGAGGACGCGCCCGGTGTTGTCGTCCAGGAAGAACGGGACGTGCATGGACTCAGCGGCGACCTTGACCCATTCTTTATTCTTGCCGCTTTGTTTCCACTCCCAAACGTAGGTGCGGTAGTAGTAGCAAGGCCTGGCGGTGACCGGCGCGACCATGGTGTAGGGGCCGACCGCCAGGCCGCTGACTTCGACCATCCCCATGGAGGCACTGCGAATCTTGGAAAATGGTGTGTCGAGGATGAGGCGACGGCGCAGCAGGAGTCGGAATCCGTAGATGAAGAAGCAGATGCCGGCGGCGACGCCGATGAGGCACCAGAGCAGGAGGCCGCCGTCGTTGGAAGAACGAAAGAATGAGCAAAGTATCACAGAGCGAGTCCGGCGGATTGAGTCCGCACACTACGTCCCGTGGTCAGCCTAGCGAACGGGAACTCGAAGCTACAGCAGAAAACAGGTTCGCGGGCTTACGTTGGTAATCGGGGATTCAGCCTCGGAGGCTGCCACCGACAGGGATGCTCCCCGCTGGATCCTTCACCCCGCCGGAAGAACGGCTGCGCTCAGGATGACGCCGCGGTGATAGCGGCGCCAGTTCGGGGCAGGTCCCTTCCTCTAACTCACCACACCTCGCAGCGCTTGTCCGGCGGGCGGACCATGGGGGCGTCGGTTTTGCAGCTCCAGGCTTTCTGGAATTCGGGCAAGTTCGACACCGGGCCGATCACGCGGTATTTCGCGATGGGGTGTGGGTCCGACTGCACCATCAGGCGTTGGGTTTCGGGGCGAATTTCATCGCCGCGGAATTGTCCCCACGCGATGAAGAATTGTTGCTCGGGAGTGAAGCCATCAATGTCGGTGGGGCGCGGCTTGCCTTCCACCGACTTCTGGTAGGCGAGATAGGCAATCTTGGCGCCGCCAAGGTCTCCGATGCTTTCGCCGAGGACCAGCTTGCCGTTGTGGTGGACGCCCGGCTCGATGAAGTAGTGGTCGAACTGGTCGGCGACGCAGGCTCCGCGGCCCTGGAAATCTTTCAGATCAGCATCGGTCCACCAGTTGCGCAGGCGGCCTAAGAAATCAAACTGCGCGCCCTCGTCGTCGAAGCCGTGCGAGATTTCGTGGCCGATAACCACGCCGATCGCGCCGTAGTTCACCGCGTCGACGGCGTTCATGTCGAAAGCCGGGGGCTGCAGAATTCCGGCCGGGAACTCGATGGAGTTCAGCAACGGGCTATATTCGGCGTCAGAGGTGGGCGGCGTCATGCCCCAGCGGGCCCGGTCCACCGGTTTGCCGATGAGGTTGCGGTCATCCTCTTCCACAAACTTTCTTCCCGCAATCATGTCCTCGAAAAATGTATCGCGGCGAATGTCGACGTGGCTGTAGTCCTTCCACTTGTCGGGATAGCCGATCTTGGGCTGGAAGGTCGCAATCTTTGCCATCGCCTTTTCTTTGGTGTCATCGCTCATCCACGGCCGGCTGAGGATGTCGTCGCGCATGGCGGCCAGAAGGTTGCGGACCATCTCCTGCATGCGGGCCTTGGCTTCGGGCGGAAAGTACTTTTCGACATACTTCTTGCCGAGCGCTTCCCCCAGCAGTTGGTCGGTGGACTCGACGCAGCGCTTCCAACGGGGCTTCATTTCCTTTGTGCCGCTCAGATACTTGCCGTTGAAGGCGAAGTTCTCTTCAACAAACGGGGCGGAGAGCGAGTTGGCGGTCGAGTCCAGCAGGCGCCACTTCAGATAAACCTTCCAGTCGGCGAGCGGAGTCTGCTGCATCTGGCGGTCGACTTCCTGCACGAACTTGGGCTGGTCGACGTTCATGTCGACGTCGGTGGGGAGCTGCTTGTGCTTGAAGTATTCCGCCCAGTTGATGTGCGGCGCCATGGCTTCGAGTTGGGCGAACGTGGTGTTGTGGTCGGTGGCGGAGGGATCGCGCAGGGTGACGTTATCAAGGGAGGCTTCGGCGAATTTCGTCTCCAAGGTCATGATGGCCTGGGCACCCGCGGTTGCGGTCCTCTGATCCGAACCCGCAAGCTTGAGCATGGCTGCGACGTGCTCGAGGTACCTTGCGCGAGCCTCTTTGAAGCGGTCTTCGGGCTTCAGGTAGTAGTCGCGGTCGGGCAGGCCGAGGCCATTGGCGCTGATGTCGGCCAGGACCATGGATGGCTTGTGAGGATCCTGCTGGCCGGCGAGCGTGAAGGGATCCGTGACGAGAATGTCGTGCATCTCGGCCATTACGCGCTGCAGGGCGGTGGTGTCAGCGGCGGCGTCGATCTTGGCGAACCAGGGTCTGAGGGGCTCCATGCCGCGGGCGTTGACGCGGGATTCGTCCATGCAAGCGCCGTAGTAGTCGCCGATGATCTGCTCGGTACTGCCTTTCGCTGCCTTTTCCAGAGCGGTGGCTTCCAGGATCTCCTTCAATTTGTCTTTCGACGATTCTCCGGCCTGCCAGCGCTTGCTCCAGCGGGTCATGGAGGCGGGGATGGGATTGTTCGCGCGCCAGGTGCCGTTGGCGAACTCGTAGAAGTCGGTGCAGGGCTCGGCTTTGCGATCGAGGTCAGTGAGGTCGATGCCGTGCAGGGATTGTGAAAATGCGAGAGGTGAAGAAAGGAGTGAAAGCGCCAACAGTGCAAGGAACGAGCGATCTAGTGTACGCATGAATTTTCTCCCGAGATACGCCGCAAGCATTTTAGACCAGCAGGGGTGTGAGCCTCCGGTTAGACCGACGAGACCGGTTTTGGGAAGCTTGTTTTTGCGGAGTGCGCAGGGAATGGGGCTGAATTCTAGGAGGCGGGGGTCCCTCATGAGGGTAGGGATGCTTCGACTGCGAAAGGCCTTCGCTATTCGCGAAGGCCTTTCTTCGCTCAGCATGACAATGGAATGAAAACAAGAAATTGTTGAGACGCCCGATGGAAAATCGACCGAAGTGCCTTTGATGCGGATAGCCAATGATCTGTCATGCTGAGCGCAGTACTGAGGAGCGCGAAGCGATCCTCAGTGCGGAGTCGAAGCATCCCTACCTGCACCTGACTTCATCCATGGATACCACTCCCCCGCCAAGTCCACCCAATACGGATTCCTGCGCTGAATCAACGCCACCTTCTTGGAGCGTCGTCATCCTTCAATTGCTTCTCACGCGCGAGTGCTTTGTGCACGTCATCGTAAAATTCAAAGTAGAGCAGTCGAACGACCTCGTAGCGATCCGTGAAACCCTCAAATTTGGTGGAATTTGTGTTGAAAGTCCTGCGGTGAAGGTTTCCCCTGACCCCGATATACAGCGTGCCAGACAAACTTCCCATGATGTATACGCAGTAGTATTTGCGGTCACGGGACATGAAGGCCCCACGGTGGAGGCACCTATCTTCAGGAAATTCCGGATTGGCCGCAGTGACGAATGTCACCGCCTGACGATTCGCATGCTAACGAGTTCCAAATTGGGCGATCTCTCTACGGGGACGGTTTGCTTCTTGAGGGCAGGGATGCTTCGACTGCGAATGGCCTTCGCTGGGCGCGAAGGCTGTTCTCGCTCAGCATGACAGCCGTTCAGGGCAGCGTGTAGTCGAAGTCGTAGAAGTGCTTGCCATCGGTGATGGTGATCGTCATTGTGCCCGCAATCCCGGCAAGGTCACCGGTGCCAGAGTCTGGGACCACGGTGATGGTTAGTTGCGGAGTGCCCCGCGTCATGATGCCGGTGTGATGGAGCGTGAAGCCACCGCTGCGGCCTTTCAGCGTACCGGTGACACGCTCGACGGCAACGTAGACACCCGAGCCTTTGACTTCGGTTCCGGCGGTGAGCATCTGACCCTTGCTAGTGGCTTCGAGTTCGCCGTGAATCTGCTTGTCGATGGTCATGCGGCCGAAGGTGGGGTCGGATTTGTCGTCGGATTGGGGGGTGAGCTTTACGTCGAATGATCCGTGGGCGCGATTGGTCATGATGGGTTTCTTTTCAGGCGAAGTTGGCACCCGTGGGCCGGTCTGGCCATGCGCAAAAGAGCCTGGAATATGGCACAGGACCACGGCGAATATGAAGCGAGTGGAACGAAGATGTTTTCTCATAGCAAGCACATCGCTTTGACAACGGAAAGTGTTTGATCTACCCGCCGGCTTTGAGTTCGGTGAGGACTTGCTTGGCGATTTCCTTCAAGGTCTCGAAGACGCCGACGCCTTGAAAGGCCACGGCCTCGACGACGGGCTCGTTTTTCTTGCGGAGTTCGGTGCTCAAAAGATCAACCGGCAGGATGTTGGGCAGGTCACGCTTGTTGAGCTGCAGGACGTAGGGAATCTTGTTGAAGTCGTAGCCGTGTTCTTTCAGATTCGACATCAGGTTGTCGAGGGCCTCGACATTGGCATCCTGGCGCTGTTCCTGCGAGTCGGCGACGAACACGATACCGTCGACACCGCGCAGAATGAGCTTGCGGCTAGCATCGTAGAAGACCTGTCCGGGAACGGTGTAGAGGTGGATTCTGGTTTTGAAGCCGCGCACGTTGCCCAAGTCGAGGGGCAGGAAGTCGAAGAAGAGGGTACGCTCGGTTTCCGTGGCAAGGGAGATCATCTTGCCTTTCTGCTGGTCCGCGGTCTTCTGGTAAATGATCTGCAAGTTCGTGGTCTTGCCGCCCAATCCGGCACCGTAGTACACGATCTTGCAGTTAATCTCGCGGGCTGCGAAGTTGATGAAACTCAAGCATTTCCTCAAACGCGCGGCCGCACCCCTGCGGGTGCCTCCGCGCACAATATGTCCCTACGGGGGCTTGCTGGTTTTATACCATACGGGGTAGGTGACCCGCAGGTTACTTGCGTGACCCCCGGGGAAGAAACGGCGGTCCATGCGGCGCGGGCTGATCGGGAATTGTTGATTTTCTGATTGTTGATTGCTGATTGAAGACCCCGGTCTCGCGGGGCTTTCAATCAACAATCAGGGAATCAACAATCCCTACTGGGCTCGCGATGGGGCGATGGGGTAGTAGCCATCCTTGGTGTAGATCTTCAGGTTGGGGCGGGCTACGCGGACCTCGATGGTGCGGTAGGCGGTGCTGGCGGTGGCCCGGGTGGTGTAGCCGAGCGTGTACTGGTTGCGGGCTTCCGAGGTGATGTGGGCGTAGGCATCTTCGATGGCGTTACGGGAGAGTTCGGTGTAGACGTTGCCACCGCCGGTGGCGGAGGAATATTTCGGCAGGATGTTGCTGTAGCCTTCGCGGGGCAGATGAAGACGCTCGAGCTTGTTGTAAAGCGGCAGAGCTGCGCCTTCGACGGCGACGGCTTTCACCTGAATGCCCTGGGTCTCCAGCAGCCTGAGGACGTCGCTGTAGCTGGCCTTGCTGCCCAGCTCGCGGCCGTCGCTGATCACGAAGATCACCTTGCGCCTTGTCCTGTCGCGCTTGCTCAAGTCGAGCGCGGCATGGAGGATGGCGTCGTTCAGGACGTGGGCCTCTTTGGGCGGAGTGTAGACGGGCGGGGGTGCCGAACTACCGACGGGAATCCCGTTTACCGTGGGACCTTGCGGGCCGAGCGGGCCGCCGAGCACGGCGGGGCCGTTATTATGGCCGCGCACGGTCTTCAGTTGATTGAAAGCAGCAGTCAGCCTCTGAGTCGCTCCCGTGAAATCGGTGACCTGGCTCACCGTGCTGCTGTAGGTGTAGACGGAAACTTCGTCGTAGGGGCTGAAGGCTCCAATGAGAGCCGGGAAGGTCTGGTTCACCTTCTGAACCGCGGCGTCGGGCATTCCGAGGTCGATCACGAGGGCGACGGAGAGTTCAAAAGGGTCGCTGGTGAAGAACGAAAGCTGCTGCTTCTTGCCGTTCTCCAGAACGACGAAATCCTTGGACAGTAGACCATCCACGAGGCGGCCATCGTGGTCTTTCACCGTGACCGGGACCTGGACGAAGTTGGTGGTTACGACGAACTTATAAAGCTGCTCTTTGGTGGCGGCGCTCTGGCCCGTGGTGGTGCCCGCCGGCACGGTCTGGACCGGCGGCATGGGGGGAGGGGACTGGGTCTGGTCGCCTTGCTGAGGGCTATCCGCAGGGCGGGACGGGGCCGAGGCTGAATCGGGCGCGGTGGCGGGCGGTTGCGCTGGAAGCTTGTCTTGCGGCGGCGGCGGTTGAACCGAGGAGGGTGCGTCGGGGATGTCCTGCGGGGGCTTCCGGGTCTGAGCGGTGGAGGCTGGGACAGATTGGGCATGCAAAGCGGGCACGCAAAGTGTCCCGGTGAGCAAAAGCGCTACGCTCGCGACGCTTACACACTTACGACTGCTTACAAATGGCATTCGTTCTCCCGTTCCAATCCTGCCAGCCGCCAGTTTGAGGTCGCAATTCCCGGCCAGCGGCCGAGCGAAGGCCAAGAAAAATTGTCTCCCCATATCTTGGGATGCTTGAATCCGGCGATTTGGTGCATCTAAGTTACAGGACTAGACTAACAAAGAACCCCAACGAGAATCCTGAATGCCTAAAGTCCTTACCCCCCGAACCCGGATTGTGCTTCTCCTGACCCTGGCGCTGGCTGCGGCGAAGTTCTTGGCCGCCCAGCAGAACCCGGCCTCAACCCAGCAGACCGACGATCAGAAACCTACGGAGACCCTTAAGGTCAACGTGAACGTGGTGCAGCTCTTTTTCAATGTGAAGGACAAAAAGGGAGCGCTGATCCCGAACCTGACCAAGGACGACTTCGAGATCTACGAAGACGGCAAGCCACAGGCCGTTAAGTACTTCACGGCAGAATCGAATCTGCCGCTCACTTTGGGGATCATGATCGATGCGAGCGGCAGCCAGCGCAACGTCCTCGACATGGAGAAAGAAGTCGGAGGCGCTTTCCTGAAGCAGATCCTGACGGACAAGGACGAGGCATACGTGATCAGCTTCGATGTGACTGTGGACCTGCTGCAGGACTTCACGCGGGATGTGCATCGCCTGCAGGCGGCGCTCAACAAGGCCAAGATTAACACCGGATTCATCAGCGGAACGCCTCTGCCGGGCGCAGGCGGGGAGCCGGTTCCGATTCACGACCCGGCAGGGACGCTGCTTTACGATGCGGTTTATCTTTCCGCGCACGACATGCTGGCGAAGGAAGTTGGGCGCAAGGCGATGATTCTTCTTACTGACGGGCAGGATGAAGGCAGCAAGCTGAAGGTCAGGGATGCCATTGAAGCCGCGCAGAAGGCGGATTCGATCGTCTATGTCCTGCTCTGCGCCGATCGCGGATTCTATGGCGGTTTTGGCGGTTACAGCGGCGAAGGCGAGATGAGAAAACTCACCGAGCAAACCGGAGGCCGCGTCATCAACGTGGGGAACAAGTTCGACAAGCTGAAAGAGGCTTTCGACCAGATCGCGGCCGAACTGCGCAGCCAGTACAACATTGGATACACCCCCACGAACAACACTGAGGACGGCAGCTACCGCAAGCTTGAGATCAAGTGCAAACAGAATTACAAGATCCAGGCCCGGTCGGGATATTACGCGAGACCGCGCCAGGAGTAGATCGCTCTTCGAGTTCAAGTCTTCGCGGGTTGCTATCTTCGTCCGTGCCCTTCCGCCGGCTCTGTGGTAAAACCGTCGGATGCTGAACCACAATCGTCGTTTGCCGTTTTCGCGCCGGTCATTTCTGCATCTTTCGGCGGCCGCCTCCGCGGTCGCTGCCTTTCCGATCGTCACCGAGGCCATGCTGGCGGCCGCGGCGCGCACCAGGCCGGTCTCTAAGGACGGCGTGATGATCGATTCGAACGAGAATCCGCTCGGCCCCAGCCAGTCCGCGCGCGACGCGATTTCCGCCATCATCCCTCAAGGCGGACGCTATCTCGACAATTTCACCGACGACCTTGTTCACACCTTTGCCCAACTCGAAGGCCTCAACCCGGACTATGTCCACGCGTTTCCCGGGTCCACCCCTCCGCTTCGCTTCGGTGTGATCGCCTTCACATCGCTGCAGAAAAGTTACGTCACCGCCGATCCCGGTTACGAAGCCGGAGGGTTCGCGGCCGGAGCTTCCGAAGCCCGCGTCGTCAAGGTTCCGCTCACCAAAACCTACGCTCACGACGTGAAGGCCATGATCGCTGCCGCGCCTGACGCCGGACTCTTCTACGTCTGCTCGCCCAACAATCCCACAGGCACCATCACGCCGCACTCCGATATCGAGTACCTCGTCGAAAACAAACCCAAGGGTTCCGTTGTGATGGTCGACGAAGCCTACATCCATTTCTGCGACGCACCTTCCACGCTCGATCTGGTCAAGGCCGGCAAAGATGTAGTTGTGCTCCGTACCTTCTCCAAAGCCTACGGCATGGCCGGCCTGCGTTGCGGATTTGCGATCGCTCGTCCCGACCTGCTCGAAAAGATCATGGACCGCGCCGGCTGGAACTTCATGCCCATCACCGCCCTTGTAGCGGCCTCGGCCAGCCTCAAGGACCCGGGCCTCGTCCCCGAACGCAAACGGATCAACGCCGCCAACCGCCAGCAGACCTTTCAATGGCTCGATCGCAACGGATACTCCTACATCCCTTCCGAGTCGAACTGCTTCCTGCTCGACACCAAGCGTCCGGGCAAAGAAGTGATCGAAGCCATGGCGAAGCAGAACGTCTTCATCGGACGCATCTGGCCTGTGATGCCAACCTGTGTGCGCATCACGGTCGGAACGCATGAGGAGATGCAGAAGTTTCAGGACGCGCTGCAGAAAGTTATGACCGGCGCGAAGGCGTTTGCGCCTGGAGTGGAAGTTCCGTTCAGCAACGCCAGAAAGCGGTATTTGCTTAGCTAGAAAGAAGGCGGGCTGGAAGCGCGGCCTTTCAGGGAATTTCGATGCGCAAACTGATCATGTGGAATTTGCTGACCCTCGACGGCTTCTTCGAAGGCGTCAAGAGTTGGGCGTTAGATTGGCACCAGTACGTCTGGGGCGATGAACTGGAGCGTCTCTCGGTAGAGCAGTTACGCACTGCCGACATGCTTTTGTTTGGCCGCATCACATATGCGGGGATGGCTGCGTACTGGCAATCCGCACAGGGCGAGGTCGCCACCTTCATGAACAGCCTGCCGAAAGTCGTCTTCTCACGAACCCTCGATCGGGCAGATTGGAACAACACGAAACTTGTCAAAGGTGACGTAGCGTCTGAGGTGCGGGAACTGAAGCGCCAGGGCGAAGGAAACATATTCGTGTTTGGCAGTGCCGGCTTGTCCACAACCCTGATGGAGCAGGGACTGTTCGACGAATACCGCCTTGGCCTTGTCCCGGTGGTGCTGGGAAGCGGCAAGCCGCTGTTCGGGGGCAACCTGAGCCGGCTCAGGCTGAAGCTTCTTGAAGCGCGCCCGTTGTCCTCGGGATGCGTCATCCTTCGCTATGTGCCGCGGCCAGAGCAGTGAGCATCTTCCTTCCTTCATAGCCCGAGCCGAATCCACGTTGTGACAAGGTTTTCTGCGCTCTGGATGTACTACTCCGGAGCTTCGTCCCAGCGAATCGTGCGACTTTCACGGCTGCTTTTGTGCGAGAGCAGGAGCGCGTGCATCACCCGAAGAGCATGCTCGGGAGATACGTCAAGCAGCGCGCCTTTCTCGATGGCGTCGCGCACGTTGGCGTAGAATCCGCGGTAGTCGCCGCGTTCGGTCTTGATTTTCGCCGGAGGCTGGCCCACCAGGCTCAGCGTGCCCCACTGGGCTTCCGGCTCCTCTCCCCAATCGGAAGGCCAGTCCTTGCCGCGTGGAAAGTTTCCGCTGCGCAGGCGCTCTTCCTGAGGATCCATGCCGTATTTCAGAAATGACCCTTTCGTTCCGTGGATGAGCAGATGCGGTCCCAGGGCGTAGGCGATGATGCGCGCTTTCAACATGGCGCGGAGCCGGGGGTATTCCATGTAGACGTCGAACGAGTCATCGATCTGCGAGGTCGAGCGTTGACAGAAGGCGGAGGCGGTGATGGTTTGCGGCTCGCCAAACAGAACCAAGGCCCCATCGATGAGGTGGGGCCCCAGGTCCCACAGGACTCCGGCGGCAGGATGATCGGGGCGCTCGCGCCAGGCGTTGGCTTTGGGTTCGAGGCGGAAGCGGTCGAAGCGCGCTTCATACTCGGCGATGGTACCGAGCGCGCCGGAGGCGATCAGCTTCCGGACTGTGAGGAAATCGCCGTCCCAGCGCCGGTCCTGGTAGACGGTGAGGAGACGCCCGCGCTCGGCGGCGAGCCGGACCAGTGCCTGAGCTTCCGCCATCGTCGGCGTGAAGGGCTTGTCGACGACGACGTCACGGCCGGCGAGCAGGCAGGCCCGGGTCAGGTCGAAATGCGAATCGTTGGGCGTGGCGATGACGCAGAGGCGAATCGTTTCGTCAGAGAGCAGTTCGTCCAGCGTGCGGGCGACGCGGACGTCGGGATAGGTCTCGTGGGCACGTGATCCGTGGCGCTCGAGAATGCAGGCAAGCTCCATGCCCGCGACTCCCTGAATGACGGCGGCATGAAATGCCTGTCCTGCGAGGCCGAAGCCGATTACGCCTACTCGGACCATAGTGTTGTTCGAATCCTTTCGCAACGAGGTGAGCAGAGGAACCCAAAGCGGCTATAAAGCCGCCTCTTCAAAACAAGCCGGCTGCCGCAGCGCTGGAAGCGCTGCGCCACCCAAAACCAAGCACGACCAAAGCGCTTCATCAGCCTATGGAAGCCGCGCCTAGCAAAGCCCGAGTTGTCAAATCCCGATCCTCAATGCTTCTTCCTGTCTTTGATGCGCCGTACGAACTTTAGGCCAGACCAGACGTCCGTTACCGCGCAGACTTTCACGTCCACCAGACCCGCGGCCAGGCCGATCTCGCGCACTCCATTCTCGTCGAGGTCGGTTGCAACTCCCGAGCTCTTCTTGGGCCAGCTTATCCAGAGCATTCCGGCGGGGGCGAGAGCTTTTGCGAGGTGCGCGAATTGCGGAGAGAGATCGGCTCGCGACTTGGTGAAGACCATGGCGAAATCGAGGGGAGTCTTCAGGTCGCGCGCACAAGTGCAAGACGTCAGTGCCTCACGAAGTTCGGTTCGGACTTCCGGCGGGTCATTCACAAAATAGGCGCGGAAGTTCTCCTTGATGCCTAGTTTCTTTGGCAGCGGGGTACCGGAGTATCCGGGCATGGAGGGAATGATATCGCAGGGGGGGCTCAACGATGATCTGGCAACATCTCAACCGAGGAACAGGGCGCCGTGGCGCTGCTCGCAAGGTCCTTCGCTCCGCCTGAAGAACGGCTGCGCTCAGGATGACGCCATTCAGAGTGGATCACGACCCGGGGCTGGGCTTACTGGGTCGGGGAGTAGTAGCCGCGGCGGGCGCGGACGCGGAAATTCTTGCGGTCGTTGGCGACGATTTCGATGGTGCGGTAGTGGCCGTCTTTCCGCAAGTCTGCGGGCTTGTAGGAAATCGCGTACTGGCTGCGGAGTTCGTCCTGGATCTCGGCGAAGGCATTGGCAACGTCGCGAATCTGGAAGGGGAAGAAGGCACGGCCGCCGGTGGCGTCGGCAATGCGCTCGAGGACTTTGTCTCCCTGGCCCTTGGTTCCGCTCACGTTGGTGCTGATGGTGTAAACGATGGCTTCGGCGCGCTGCGCCATCTCGATGGCTTCTTCGCGGCTGACGTGACTGAGGTTGTCCTCGCCGTCGCTGAGCATGATGATGGCGCGCCGGGACGGCGTGTTTTGCGGAGCCTTCAGCAGTTTGTCGCGGCAGGCGAAGTAGAGGGCGTCGTAGAGCGCCGTTCCACCGCCGGGACGGAGTTCGTGGACGCCGTGCGCGAGAGCCTCGGTGTTGTCAGTGAAATTCTGCGTGACCTCGGGAGTCGCATCAAATCCCACGACGAAGGCTTTGTCATATCGCAGACGCACCGTCTGGTTCAGAAACTCGATCGCAGATTCCTGCTCGAACTTGAAACGGTCGCGAACGGAGTTGCTGGCGTCGATGAGCAGTCCGACCTGCAGGGGCAAGTTCGTCTCGGCGTGGAAGCTGCGAACTTCTTCCGGAGGTTTGTTGTCGTCGATGACGCGGAAATCATTCTGCTTGAGATCGGTGATGTGCTTGCCGTGCTTGTCGGTGACGGTGAAGACCACATTCACTTCGTTGGTGCCGATCTTGAAGCGGGCGACCTCGTCGGAGCTTCCGGCCGGCTCATCCTTTGCCGGAGCTTGCTGCGTGCCCGCCGCAGGAGTTGTGTTGGAAGGGGCGGGAGTTGTGGACTGCGCCATCGCCCACGCCGCGAGCAGCAGCAGGAAAGCTCCGGCGGCCGCTCGTAACGCCGCTGTGCCGGGGGTTCGCATCTCGAAGACATTATAACCGGGGAGGTGCGCGCTAGTGTTCGGGTCGGCAATAGGGATGCTTCGACTCCGCACCGAGGATCGCGTTGCGCTCCTCCGTGCCGCGCTCAGCATGACAGAGACGATGAACCAGACGACCGGAACTACACTCCATTCCGTATGTCATGCTGAGCGGAGAACGAGCTTCGCGCCAGCGAAGTTCGTGCGCAGTCGAAGCATCCCTGCCTGCCCAACAACCCTCCGCTCAAGCACTTGCTTCCAGCGACCGCAAAAATTCCTGCAATTCGGGGGGGATGTCGGTTTTGAGGTCCAGGGTTTCTCCGGTGCGGGGATGGCGAAGGACCAGTTCAGCAGCGTGGAGGAAATTGCGGGGTAGAGAGGGCGTGGACGCGGTCTCTCGCGCGGTTCCTCGATGGGGGCGCAATTCCCGAGGGGCGCCGTAGAGCGCGTCGCCCACGATGGGATGACCCAGGGATGCCAGGTGCACGCGAATCTGGTGGGTGCGTCCAGTGTCAATCTTGACCTCGAGCAGGGCGAACTTGCCGAAGGCGGTATCGAGACGGCGCACGACGCGATAGTGGGTGATGGCCTCGCGTCCTCCGGCGAGCCGCGTGGTCATGCGGGTGCGGCGAATGCGGTCACGGCTGATGCTTTGAGAAATGGTGCCGTAATCCTGCTTGAGCCAGCCGTGCACGAGGGCAATGTAAGTCTTCTTGACCTCGCGGCGCGCAAACTGGGCGGCGAGTTTGCGGTGGGCTTCGTCGTTTTTTGCGACCACGATGAGGCCGCTGGTCTCTTTGTCGAGGCGGTGCACGATGCCCGGGCGCAGGTCTCCGCCAACGGCGGAGAGATTCTTGAAATGGTGCAGGAGGGCGTTGACCAGGGTTCCGCGATTGCGGTCGTCGTCAGTCGCGCCCGCACCGGCATGCACCATCATCCCGGCGGGCTTGTTGATGATGGCGAGGTCGTCGTCTTCGTAAAGAATGTCGAGCGGAATCTCCTCCGCCATCGCCCGCAACGGAGGCCGCTCCGCAGCGGCGAGCACCGTGATTTGTTCTCCACCACGCAGTTTCAGCGACGGCTTGCCCGCAGCCCCGTTCACCAACACTTTCCCGTCGGCAATCAGTTCCTGCACCCGCGCCCGGCTGATGTTGTCCAGCCGTGTCGCGAGAAATTGATCGAGCCTCTTGCCAGCGCTATCAGACTCGACAGAGCACGTTATGGGACGGTCTTCAGACATAGATGCAAGGGCCTGTCGTTGAGTAAGAATATCGCGGACGACATCGCGCCAGCGAAAATTGGGGGAGCAATCGAGAGTGCCTGGCTGGTTCACACGGAAGTAACGTATTCAGTGTGGGTGGAAGCTCAATAAAATTCACTAAGAAAACGGTGAGTTTTATGACAAAGAACTACCTCTCGGTATCCATTCTACTCGTGTGTTTCCAACCGGCTTGGGCCATGTACGGGCCCGACCTAACGCGCGCGGACGCTTCCGTCGCTTTACGCGCATGTCAGGAAGCAGATTTTGACCAAGGCCGGGAAATTACGAAGGCAATGCGCAGTGGTAAACCGACCGAGATTCTCCGAGTGATGGGCGATGCTCTAAAAGAATGGAAGACGACACCCTCCTCTTCCACTCTTTACCCGGCAAGAGCCTTTTGTATTCATGAGCTCGTCCCGAGCTGGCTTCCACCTGGAGGAGGCCCTGACGCCAGTCCTTCAACGTGGCGGCAGCCGACATCTTTCGTCATGAAATTCGAGGAGCTCGGGATCGAATATTTCTACTACAGCCCTGACGGTGCGTGGAATCTCAGGAAAGATCCGGTCGATCTCCATCAACTCGCCACTGAATATCTGAGTTCACGGTGGGGGCGCGAAGCCTTCCTGATGATGACCCGTCTTGGCTGGAGCCACGGGGCCTGTCAGGAGGGGCCGGATCAATTTCGACAGGTCATCAAGCACGGCGAGGCCTTTCTTACCCAATATCATGACTCTGAGGTGTCGGATAAGATCCGCTTGGAGATGGCCAACGCTTACGCCACGTGGTGGAACGTGGCGAACATGGAGCCCGATGCGTACACCAATCCCGAATCCTACAAAGCTGGCTCGCTGAAGGCCAAACAGCGCGCCGTAGAACTGTATAAGGATTACTTAAGGGCGCACAAGGAAGCGAATAAAGAAGTCCCAAAGCGCCTGAAAGCCTTGGAAGAAAACCCTAAAGGCTCCGAAACCTACGACTATCTCTGCGAGGACTACGAGGATTAAACGATTTCAAGTCTTTGGATGAATTCGACGTTTACCTCGTCGCCCCCACCGTTTGCGCCGTCACTGCCTTCGCCCCCGGCCTCAGCCACCAGATCACGCCACCGGCGATCACCAATCCAATAGCAATCACCTGCGTCACCGTCAGTGCTCCGTTGAAGACCGACCCGCGGCCGGGATCGTCGCGCAAATATTCGAGGAAGAAACGGGCGACACCGTAGATGAACATAAAGGCACCAATAATCTGGCCATCGAATTTTCTGCGCTTCAGCAGCCACATGAGGAAGAAGAAGTTTGCGAGTTCGACGGCGGACTCAAACAGCTGCGTCGGCTCCAAGGCTTGATACAAGGGTGTCCCAGCGACATCGTGCGCGATGGAACTGGTAAAGGTCACGCCCCAGATGTGGTGCGTGGGTTTTCCGTAGCAGCATCCGGCGGCGAAGCATCCAATGCGGCCGATGGCGTGTCCGACAGCCAGGCCGGGAGCGAACGCGTCGCAGGTTCCGAGGGCGGGCATGTGGTGCTTGCGGACATACCACGCGGCGGCGATGAAGGCCGCCAGCAGGCCTCCCGAGAAAACCCCGCCGGCTTGCAGGGTGGCAATACTGAAGATTTCACTGGGATGCGCGGCGTACTCGCTCCAGTCGTTGAGGATGTACAGGATTTTCGCGCCCACAATTCCGCAGAGGACGACGAGAATGCCGAGATTCCACGATTTTTCGCCGTCGATGCCCAGGCGCTCGGAGTTGCGAACGCTGATCCACAAGCCGATCAGGACTCCCGAAGCCACCAGCAGTCCATAGGTTGGAAGGAAGAAGCGTCCGACATGGAGGAGTTGAGGGTACACGGTTCTTTAGATGCCGAGAGTGGTGGAATCGCTACCTGGTCAGTTTAGCAGGAGAAGCATCGATCAGGCTGTCGCAGTCGATGAGAGGGACAGCTTTCGCGGGCGGGCCCCTTCGACTATCGCTCAGGGCAGGTCCGCGCCACATACACAAAAACAATCAAGCCGACCCAACATGCCGTGTGACGGGGCCGAGAATGAACCCGTCGGTAGACGTTGGGAACCCGCCGAGACCCTTTAGGCATCTCCGCATGGCGGAGCGTCGCTCACCGGATCCTAGTTCGAGTCGAGTCCCCGTTCATTCTGCATTGGTTCAAATATCGGTTACCCGCCATCACCAACCTGGCAGGCCGACTTTCAATCTGGATGCTAGGCAAATCCCGGCGGGTTGGCAAGTGGAAGACTGCAAAAAGATGGCAGACCGCTTGCAACCAAAGTAATGGATCGTTCCCACACAGGACTTGCAAAGGACCAGCGCACCCACTAGAAGACAGGGACGGACCACGGAAGTACTTGATTCCGGCTCGGAGGCGTGAGTGTATACTCTGGACGCGAAATTCTGGCCCAGCGTGTGTTCACTCCTGTTTCGGTCGTTGGCGAAGCGCCGGAGAGTTGAGTGATGCCTAAGCAGCGTATGTCCGCGATCGCCGCGGCGGCAATCCTCATCAGTGTGCACGTCGCGGTGTTGGCAAGCCGGTACGGCACGCCGACAGCGTCGCTGTGGGGCGACATCATCGGAGCGGCGGCTGCACCGCTTTTGGCAGCCATTGCAGCCTGGTTTGCCGCAGATCGCTCCGGCCCATTTGGCCGCCGGGTTTGGCGGTTGGTCTCGCTCTCGTTCGTGCTCGCCTTTCTGGGCGGGGTTTCCTACACCTACTACTACGACTACCTTAAGGTTTCTCCCGGCACACTTTGGCCGAGCGACGTCCTGGTATTTTTCTGGGCCGTTCCGGCCGCGATGACGCTTTTTCTCAGTCCGCGGGATCCGGAGAGCGGCTTCCGGTGGCTGCGTTTCTGCGATTTTGTGCAGGTGTGCACGCTGGTGCTGGCTCTTGAGCTGTCGCTGCTTTATGTCCCGTCACGCTGGCAGATTTCGGGAAAAGCGATGGAAGTGCGCGCTCTCGACGTAGGCATCATCTTCTTTGGACTGCTGGTACTCAGCTTCCTGACTCGAGGACTACTCACTCCCTTTCGAGCTGCGCGCGCATTTTTCCTTCGACTGGCGGCTTTCTTTCTCGCATTTGGAATCACGACGAATACGACGCTGTACGCCTACACTGCAGAAAACTATAGCCAGGGAACGTGGCTCGATCTGCTGTGGACGATTGCCTATTGTCTGATGGTTGGGATCGCGGCGACCTGGGACGATGGGGAGCAGCAGGCGGTAGGAGAGGTGGAACTCCCCGGCCCGGCTATGCAGTTGCTCGCCCAGTTTTCTCCTCTGCTCATTCCGGCGATCGTGTTTCCCCTGGTCCTGAGAATCGCCCAGGAGCAGTTCTTGTGGTCCATATTCCTGGTGATGATCTCGTTCGTGGCGGCAGGTGGGCGCTTGTTCGTGGTACAGAGGCAGCTGCTGCAGAGCTCGCGCGAGCTGCAGAGGAACCTGTCTCTGCTCCAGGGCATCACAGAGGGGACGACGGACGCCATCTTCGTCAAGGATCTGCTGGGTCGCTACATGATGATCAACACCGCCGGAGCACGTTTGTTGGGGCTGCAAGTTGAGGAAGTGATTGGAAAAGGTGACACAGAAGTTTTTCCCCCGGAAAACGGCCGCGAAATTATGGCGGGAGACCGGAAGGTCGTCGAATCTGGAAAGACTCAAACCTTTGAAGAGATCGGAGTCTCGGCCGGAGTGACGCGGACCTACCTGTCGACCAAGGGGCCGTATCGTGACTCGAATGGCCAAATCATCGGCTTGCTGGGCATTTGCCGTGACATCACCGACCGCAAGCGGGTGGAAGAGGAGATTCGCCAGTCACAGCAGAAGTTGCGGATTCACTTCGAGCACACGCCGCTTGCAGTGATTGAATGGGATACGCAGCTTCGGGTTACAGAATGGAGTCCTTCGGCGGAGCGGGTTTTCGGATATTCGCGGGAAGAAGCGATGGGGCGGGACTCGAATTTCATCGTGCCGCCCGCCCTGCGCGAGCAGGTGGCGAAGATCGGGCAAGAGCTTCTCAAGCGAAAAGGGGGGACCCGCAGCAGGAATGACAACCTCACCAAGGATGGCCGCACAATTTCCTGCGAGTGGTACAACACTCCGCTGGTGGATGACGCAGGGAACGTCCTTGGAGTGGCCTCGCTGGTGCAGGATGTGACGGAGCGTGTCGCCCTGGAAGAACGGCTCCGGCAGTCGCAGAAGATGGAGGCGGTCGGCCGGCTGGCAGGCGGGGTCGCGCACGATTTCAACAATCTGCTGACCGTCATCATGGGCTACAGCCACGTGCTGACCGAGGGATTGACCGCCGGGTCCAAGTTGTATGACGCCACGACGCAGATTCGATCGGCGGCGGATCGAGCGGCGGGGATCACCCGGCAATTGCTGGCCTTCAGCCGGAAGCAGGTGCTTTCGCCGCGGGTGATCGACCTGAACGACATCATGCTGAACCTGGACACGATGTTGCGGCGGCTGATCGGAGAAGACGTTGAGGTGATGACCGTCCCGGCGCGCGACCTCGGTTCGGTGAAGGCGGATCCCGGGCAGATCGAGCAGGTCATCATGAACCTGGCTTTGAATGCGCGCGATGCCATGCCCCACGGCGGGAAGCTGACGTTAGAAACTGCGAACGTGGAGTTGAATGATGTCTATGCGCAGGATCATCACCCGCTCGAGCCTGGACGCTACATCCTGCTGGCGGTGTCGGACACGGGAGTTGGCATGAGTGCAGAGACACAGGCCCGCATCTTTGAACCGTTCTACACGACCAAGGATGTGGGGAAGGGCACTGGACTGGGCCTGGCGACCGTCTATGGAATCGTGAAGCAGAGTGGAGGCTACATCTGGGTTTACAGCGAACCGGGGAGAGGGACGACGTTCAAGATCTATCTACCGCGCGTGGATCGACCGGCCGAGGCGTTGGGAGCGGAGAAGAAGCCAGCCGGGATCCCGCGTGGGACCGAGACGATCTTGCTGGTGGAAGACGATGCGCAGGTGCGGCAGTTGGCATCTTCGGTCCTGGGTCATTGCGGCTACAGGGTGTTGACGGCGTCAGGACCAGAGCAAGGGCTGGAGGTGTGCCGGGCGAATCACCAGGACATTCACCTGCTGGTCACAGACGTCATCATGCCGGGAATGAATGGCCGCAAGCTGGCTGAAGAGGTAGCACGCCTGTGTCCGCGGGTGAAAGTGCTGTACATCTCCGGGTACACGAATAATGCGATCGTGCACTACGGAGTGCTGGATCCGGGATTGTGGTTTCTGCCCAAGCCGTTCTCGCTGGCGAATCTTGTGGCCAAGGTGCGGGAGGTTTTGGACGCGGAGTCCCCCGAGCGGCAGCGGGAGACAGCGAAGTAGGCCGCGAGGGTAGTGCCGCCGTGCTCCCGCCCTGCGAGGGCAGGATGCCGGCGCTACGAATGTCAACTGATACTTCTAGCCGGCTTTGCGGTTTTCTTGCAGGACTTCATCGAGCGCACTTGCTAATAGATGCGTCGCGCTTCCGGCAATCGGATCGCCTTCGCTCTTATCGAGGGCCACCCGCCACCCTAACGGTGTACGCACGATTCGCAATTCGGTGTGACCGGGCTCACGGCAGAGAACAATTCTCCTTGCTAAAACCTGAAGCCCCGAGGAATTGACAAGAGAGGAGAAGACAGAGATGAAGAGAATGTCATGGTTTTTGAATATTGCGCTATGTTTTTCAGTTCCCGCCTGGGGTCAATTCTACGCGAAGTGCCCCAACGACGGCTGTCAATGGGACACTTCAACAGGCCAATACAAGTGCACGCCTCAATTTGCGTTCGGATGCAGTTGTCTCATCGGTATTCATGGCGACACCTGCCGAACGGAAGGCGAATGCCAAAACGGTGTTTGCGTGCTCAATGCCGTAGTTACCGGGGCTCAGCAACTAACCAAATTCCCGTGGCTTGCTGATGTGGATTCCGCAATTAAGATGGCAGCCAGTTCCAACGTACCGAGGGCTGAAGAGATCATAAGAAATGAGCAGATGATCGAGTTAGCGCGCGGCGTTCCCGTTGGTCGTCGCGCGATGATCGACACCCAAGCTGGCAAGATTCACGTGATGACCGTGGTAACCGCCACCGCGCAGGGACAGGAAACCTTTAACTTCTGGACAGAAGCGGACGGCCATACACCGCTGCATCTGTGGATCAAAGATCATCCTGAGCCAGAGGAGAAGTTGGTGATTACTCGGACCTCCTGGGAGTTATCAAGTGCCGGCGTGGCCAGGGCAAACGGTGCGGTCCCCAAGTACAGCAAGGCGAGACAGTGCGTCAAAAAGATGTAAGGGTCTGACCTGTTCGCGGCAGGTTAGCCTGCCTTGCGGTTCTCTTCCAGCACTTCATCGAGCGCACTTGCTAGTAGATGCGCGCGCTTCTGGTAATCGGTTGCCCCGGTGTCCTGTTTTCGTTTGAGCAGGTGATATTCGTCGGCAATATTGAGGGCGGCGAGCACGGCCAGGCGGACGGTGTCGATGGTGTTGGTAGCTTCGGCCACGGCCCGCATTTTGGAGTCGACGTACTCGGCGAGCTTGAGAATGTACTCGGGGTCGGACCCGCGCAGATTGTAGGCTTGATCAAAGATCTCCACCCGCACACTGCTGTTCTGGGCGTCTTTCACGGTTGGATCTTTCGTCGCCGTAGCCATAGCTATCCTGCTCCTTTGTAATTGCGACGTGTGTATTGACGAAATGCGCTAACTCGCCGCCTGTTCGTCGGCAATGGACTCAATCTGTTCCAGCATCTTCTCGACGCGGCTGCGGATTTCTTCGCGTTCTTTTCGCAGCTGTACGGCTTCGCGGCGGAGCGTGTCGAGTTGCTCTTCGCGCTCTTCCAGTTGCTGGCGCACGCGCTGAGCGTCGCGCTCGGCTGCCGCCTGCGCCTGGCGCGCCGCCTTGTACATCTCTATGGTGCGGTAAATTTTCTCTTCGAGAGCCTGAAAATCGTCTGCCGGAACCTGATCTGCCACCTGCTCCACTGCCTTCAGCGACATGAGTGCACTTTTCCCAGAAAAGATTCGAAACTTCCTCGCAGTATACTCCACAACCTTGTGGACATTGTCGCAGTTTGTTCACGCGAACCTCAGTGCAGATGACAATTTTGGGAGCCGAGACGGGCTATAATCCCCGGCATGAAAAAGCTGGGGTTGTACTTCATCGCACTGACGGTTGTCCTGGCCTTCGGGGCCCTGCCGAGCGCGGCCAAGACCAAGGTTGAACTGAAGGATGCGCAGGGCAAGAGTGTGGGCACCGCGATCCTGTGGCAACAGGGACCGGGGGTCAGCATTGAGATTCATTTGCACGACCTGACGCCCGGGGAGCACGCCATACACTTTCACCAGAATGCGAAGTGCGATGGTCCCGACTTCAAGTCGGCTGGCCCGCATTTCAACCCGGAGAACAAGAAGCACGGCCTGGACAATCCGGATGGCCATCACGCCGGCGACATGCACAACTTCACCGCCGACGCGAATGGCAAAGCAGAGGGCCGGTTTGAGAACAAGGACGTAACCCTGTTGGAGGACAGCCACTCCCTGTTCAGCAACGGCGGAACGGCGATTGTGATCCACGCCAAGGCGGATGACATGAAGACCGATCCTGCGGGGAATGCAGGAGACAGGATCGCCTGCGGGGTGATCACGAAGTAGCGCCTGAACTGAAAAGGCCACTCACTCCTGCGGGGCGGGCTGTTCACCGCTTTCCGGCGGAGCGAGGGGAAGCCGCGCAGCGCCCTGCAGCATCTCGCGCTCCTGGGGCGAGAACGTGTGGTTTCCATGCGGTTGAGCACCCGGTCCTGCTGTTCCGGCGGCAGGCTGGAGAAACGCTGTAACCGTTGCCTCAACATCTGCTGGCGCTCGGGGGAAAGCCGCTGGAACTGGGGATCATTCTGCAACGCCCGTTCCTGCTCCCTGGGAGGAAGGTTCTTATAGCGCCGCAACCAGTCCCCGGCATGACCCTGCTGTTGCCGAGGATGTTGTTGCCTGGGTTGGCGCCGTTGCTGCGCGAGCGAGGGAAGGGGAGCAGCCAGCATCGCGGCCAACACGCATGCCGCAATGCATTCCGCAATGTACCTTACCCGCTTCACTGTAGCCTCTCCTGCTGGGCCAGAAACAAGTCTTACGATCCGGCTCCCGCTCAGCACGTCTTAACTCCGCACACCTTTACGGATTCGCCACCACGTCGTCCTGCACTTGCAAGTCGTCCAGCAACTCAAAATCGGCATACAACTCGTGATTCTTCTCCAGGGCCTGCAAGTCGCTGACGGCCGATCCGGGCTCGACCGACCCAAAGTTTTCCGCAATGGACTGGTCCGGTCCTGGATTGTAGATTCCTCGCCCCCGCGTGAAGAACAGACCCACTCCGATTCCCATCAACAACGTGAGTGCTGTTGCCAATACGGGACGGCGGAACCACTGCAGCCATCCCGCCTGCGGTTTGGCCATTTCTTCGCGCAGCCGCGCCTGCAGGCGGACATCGAAGTACGGCGAAGGCTCCGGAGCCTGCCATTCATCCAGCAACGCCATCGTCTGGCGGAACTCTGCGAGCTTTCCTGCACAAGCATCACAGGTCGCCAGATGCTTGCTCTCGTCTCCCGTGGCTGCAATCAGTCCGGCGGCCACATCGGGCATCTTTTCGCGAATCTCATCGCATTTCATAACCGCTTCCCCCAACCTCTCTTCGCCACTGTCATTCGCAAAGACAACTTCCTGCTAGACAAACTCTTTTAACTGTTCCCGCAACGTTTCGTACGCCCGGAAGAGCAGGGACTTGGTTGCCGACTCACTCAGTTTCAAGACTTCCGCAATCTGTTTGTAGTCCATCTGTTGGTACTTATGCATGATGACGGCCAACCGCTGCCGCTCCGGCAGTGCCTCCACCTTACGGCGGATCGCGAGCAGCCGCTCGCGCCGAACCATGGCCTGCTCCGCCGTCAGCGTGCCGTCCGGCACCTCGAAAGTCGCGCCCGTGTCTTCGTCCGGCTCGTCGATGCTCACCGTGACCTCGGGACGCTCATGGCGCGTGTCGCGTGCATGATTGACAGCGAGGTTGGTCGCGATCCGATACAGCCAGGTCGTGAATTTCGCGCTGGGCTCGTAAGTCTCGCGCGAGCGATACACCCGCAGAAAAACTTCCTGCGCCAGGTCTTCCGCGGCTGCGGTATTGCGCGCCATCCGGTACATGAATCCCACCAGCGGCCGCCGGTATTTCTGCACCAGGTAGTCGAACGCGGACTGATCGCCGGTTCTGACGCGCAGCATGACCTCCGCGTCGGAGAACTCCATTCCGGCCATTGCGGGAGACAATCCGCTCGAAGGCTGTGACCCGACACTGGCCATCAGGACGCCCCGATCCATGGCGGCGGTGCTCACATTACTTTCAACCCGCCTCTGGGCAGGAAGTTGCGCGGGTTTGTCGCCCGGCGGACCCCCGGAAATGCCTTTGGATGACGAAGGTAGAGGCTGGCCGGAGGCCTTGGGGTTGACTGCCATAGGTCTTAGACGAGAGCGCCCGTGGAAGGCACCCGGGCAGTCCCGCCGATAGCCTACCATGGCGGCGAAGTCGCATGAACACGAAGAACGTCACGGCAGAGTGCGGTTCGTCGCGCCCCGATCGCTTCGGCCCCGCATGGTTCCAGGGCAGTGTCCTCCGCGATCGGAATCAAAACCGGGAGAGGTGGAGGGTTGGGAAAGGGTTGACTAGACGCGAAGCTCGCCCCGCTCGGTGTGCTACCATCCCCGTTGGACACCGCGCCTCGATGATCAACTGGCACGATCCGAACTTCGTCTGGACAGCCGTCGGTACGGTCGCCAGCATCGCAGGCCTCGGCGTGGGCATCTGGGTTTTAATCGTCGCTAAAGACGCGAAAGTAGCCGCTGAAGCGGCTCGGGCCCTCGCGAGGCGAAGGAATCTGGCCGAAGAGCTGGATGACGTTTCTTACAAGCTTCAACAACTTGGGCACTTCCTTCAAACTCAGCAGCGGGTGGGAGTGCAGATCAGAATTGACGAGATTCTAGCCGTCTGCAAGTCGGCCATGACCCGCTGGTCGGATCATCTGCCCGAGGAACACATGAACGACATCCGCACAGCGACAACTCTCATTCAGTCGATCGCGGGACAATCAGCCGAGGTATCAGAGAGGGAGCCCTCGCCACCGGAGAGGAAGAAGCTCATTTATACGCATCTGCGCGCCTCCGCTCTCATCAACTCTGCACGAGGCGAGGCTCGCAAGGAAGAGGAAAGGGAAAACCTGGGGACAGACGGGTGGAGTGCACCCCAAAACTGAGACAGAGAAAATGGTGACAGTTCTCGAAAAGGAGAACGCATGTCACGAGAGCAAGTGAATCAGCCAGAGTACGGAACGGAGTTGAAGCTAGCGGCGGTGCGGCGGGTGCTGGCAGGAGAAAGCGTAAGGGCAGTAGCAGAGAATCTTGGCATCCGGCGCAAGCGGTTGTATGTGTGG
>JAIQFC010000016.1 GCA_020073465.1 Terriglobia bacterium | reverse complement strand
TTGCTATAGACCCTTGCTTGCCCTCCTTGCCCTTATCTTGCGATAACGCAAAGTGACTTCGCTTGAGCCCCGGACGCCGCACCAACCGGAAAAACTTAAGAAGTTGTCAAAGAACGAGTGTGTTTTTACTCCTTCTAATTTCAGAGTCAATCAAAAACTGCAGCCTGTAACTCTATGTGTTTTCAATCGAGTGCAGCCCCTCCACAGGGCGCTGACCGAATTTGGTGCAGAGCCGCATGTGGATTCTCGCAAACCCCGCACTAGACGCGGGTTTTCGCGGTGGCAGAGTTGCTAACACGAAGCGCGAACCTCGGCTCCGATGCTTATGCAGTTGTGAAAATCCAGCAGAATTCTTGCCGGACAAGGGATTTCAACACGAGAAGCATTCGTAGAAGAGGACTCTTTCGCCCCGCTGGGGCTTGCTCTTGTGCTCTGCTGACGCACGGCTTACGCCGTGGGCTGCACTCTTTCGCCGCTCTGCGGCGGGAGCACTTCGAGGAAAGTGACCTTCACATTCTCGGGGGCGCTGACGAAACCTGGTCGAGCTTCGCTCTACCGGACAGCCGAGGCGGCTGTCCCTACGTAAACATTTTCGGGCTACACAACCTCGACCTTCTCATCGACAAGCTGCTTATCGTTCTCCTCGCCGCCCGTGAGCTCGAACGAGTTGGTGGTCGCGGCTTTGCCCTTTTCTACGCTCGTGATCACGTAAGAGCAGCCAAACCAGTGGGCCTCGGCCAGATCGGTGGACGACCAGCGGGCGGGGTGATCAGGGTGGGAATGGTAGAAACCGATGATGTCCTCGCCGCACTCGCGGCCTTCGCGCTGGATGCGAACCAGTTCCCGCGGGTCGATGTTGTAGCGGTTTTGGGGCGAGTCCGTGCGGGTATTTCCACAGCGGGCGGTCGAGGTCACGACCCGCGTCCCGTCGTCGTCCATGCGTCCAAGCAACACGCCACAGCATTCGTGTGGATAGGTCTCTTCGCCGTGGCGGCGGAGCGCTTCGTAGTCTGCGCGTGCGAGCTTCAGCATCGCTATCGATTGTTGATTGTTGATTGAAAACCTTGGGCTCGGGGTCTTAATCAACAATCAAGATTCAACAATCAACAATTCCTTACTGCTCTGTCCAGAACCTCTCGCTCAGGTACTTGTCGCCGGAGTCGCACAGAATGGTGACGATCACGGCTTGTTGTCCTCGCTTGAGAGAAAGCTGTTGCGCAACTTTCAGGCTGCCGGCGACGGCAGCCGCCGACGAAACGCCCACCAGCAATCCCGCCCCGCGAGACAGGTGGCGAGCCATGGCGTATGCGTCTTCCGTAGCAATCTCCAGATTCTGGTCGGCCAGCTTCGGATCGTAAATTTTCGGCACGATAGCACTGGCCATGTGCTTGGCGCCTTCAATGCCGTGGAAGGCGGAGTCCGGCTGGAGCGAGATGCAGCGGATTCTGGGATTGAGCTCTCTCAGGCGGCGCGTGGTGCCGACAAACGTACCGCTCGTCCCCAGCATGGAAACGAAGTGGGTGACGCGTCCCTGGGTTTGCTGCCAGATTTCGTTCGCGGTGTGCTGATAGTGAGCCCGCCAGTTGGCGTCGTTGGAGTACTGGTCGGCGTAGAAGTATTTGTCGGGATGTCCCGCGGCGAGTTCGCGCGCCATGCGAATGGCGCCGTCCGATCCATCAGAAGGATCGGTATAAATAATGTTGGCGCCGTAGCCCTGCAGGATCTGCTTGCGCTCGAGGGAGACGTTTTCGGGCATGCAGAGCGTAACCGGGAATCCTTCCGCGGCTCCCAGCATGGCGTAGGCGATACCTGTATTGCCGCTGGTGGCGTCGAGCAGGATCTTGCCGGCGCGAAACGCCCCGCTGCGACGCCCTTCCAGCACGATGTTGCCGGCGGCGCGATCTTTCACCGAGCCGCCGGGGTTTTGCCATTCCGCTTTGCCCAGAAGTGCTACGCCCGGCAGGTCCTGGGCGACGGCGTCGAGACGCAGCAGGGGCGTGTTGCCGATGCGGTCGAACAAGCTCAGGCCCAGGCTGGACGTGGCCTCTTCCGGCCCATTCATCGATGCGACCTCGAACACTTTCGCGAGTTTATTGGAATTCTGCGTCATCACTGAACCGCGACGCCATGACCATCGTAATGTGAATCAGGAGACGAAACGCGGTATGTAGTATGTTGTTTTAGATGATAAACATGGCACGGCGATGCGGAAGATGTAAAGTTACCTGTTCTCATTCTAAGGAAATCCGCATCTAAGATAAGGACGAGGAAAGGCTCAAGTCGAAAGCAATGCCCAAAACCATCGAAGCACGGACCTATGAAGAAGCGCTGGCCTGGTTGCGCGACCATGGGTTCGACATAACGGACGCGCCGGGCACAAACGGACGCGTGTTCCTCAGAAAGTACAACGTGTCAGCTGCGATTCAGAAAACGCCGGACGACGCGGTGAAGATCTTTGCCTATCCTGGGTACCTGATCGGCAGCGAGATTTCGAAGCTGGTGAATCGCGGATACCAGCAGTTTTTGAAGACATCAAAGAATGAGACTCCCGCCACGGCAGATCACCTGAAGGCGCTGCATTCCTTCGCCGAAGAACTGAAGGTGGCTCTCGGTCTGCCCAGCCTGTACAACGAATCGCTGGGGACGGTGAGTGAAGCGTATCAATACGACCGCATTCAGGATCGTGACAAGGCTGTGGTCGATCGGCCCAAGCGGCCCTGGGAAGTCGCGGGGAAAGAGACTGCCGTCGCAGCCAAGAAGGGCCGGGCGTAAGGGCTGACCGGCCTCGCTCCAAGATCTTCCCCATAATCTGATCCACCGTGCGAAACTAGTGCGCTCGTGGAGGTTGGCATGCGCAACCGTTTCGCCGCTGTCCTATTTCTCACTTTCCTCTTCTTCTTGAGCTGCGTGCACGGAGACGCTCAGCCCTCATCCGCCCCAGCGGCCAGCTCTGATTCGAAATCTGCTATCGAACACGTGCTTCACACACAGCAAGACGCGTGGAATCACCACGACCTTGAAGGCTTCATGCAGGGATACTGGAATTCCCGGGAGCTGACCTTTTTCTCGGACGCGAAGGAGCACAACGGCTGGCAGGCGACCCTCGATCGCTACCGCGCTACCTACGCGGGTCCCGGTCATGAAATGGGAAAGTTGGAGTTCTCAGGCCTGCGCGTCGAAATGCTGGGGGACGATGCGGCCTTCGTGCGTGGGGCCTGGTACCTGACGATGCCGGATGGCAAAACGCCTCATGGCTTGTTCACGCTGGTATTCCGCAGATTTCCTGAGGGATGGAAGATCGTGCACGACCACACGTCGGCGGCGGAGTGAACGCAGCTTCTAGCTCCTAGCTCACCGGGTGAGATGCTCATGTGGGGACAGCCGCCCTCGGCTGTCCGACCGGGCGAAGCCCGGTAGCTGGGCACCCGGTCTCGCCCATCTATGCCTACTTCTTCACTCGCACTTGCACACGAGTTCCTTCCGGCAGGGCACCGGTCAGCAGTAGCACTTTCCCGTCGCGCACGATTCCCTCGAATTCTTGTCCGGCAACGCCGGTGCTTGGTAAAGATTGCACGGGCGAGAGCCTGCCCTGAGCCTGCCGAAGGGGCGCCCGCGCCACACGTCCGGCTCCTTTGTCCATGGCCTCATTCGCCAGGCGGTCGGCTTCCTGGTTGTGCTCCCGCAGGGCATGGCCGATGGAGAACCAGTCCAGCTGGCTGATCAATTCCTTGGCGCGGGCGTGCAGATCCTTCAGCGTGGGATTCTTCACCTTGTAGATGCCTTTGATCTGCCGCACCAGCAGCTCGGAATCGCTGATCAGCTTGAGCGCTTTGGGGCGGTGTTGCAGCGCGTATTCAAGCGCGGCGATCAGGCCCTGATACTCGGCGAAGTTGTTGGTCTGGTGGCCGAGATATTCGCTGAGAGCGGCGACCTTGCGGCCGGATTCATCCTGAATGACCACTCCATATCCGGCGGGGCCGGGGTTGCCGCGCGCACCGCCGTCGCTGTGCGCAATCAGGTAGTGCTGGGGAGGATGCTCGCGGGATTCGAAAAGGGAGCCGGCTCCGGTGCCGCGGGAGGAGTGAGAGGGCATGTCCCGAGTTTACAACGGGCGTCGGCGAGGATGGCTGCGGCCTCTTGCGCGGGTTAGCGGCCAGCAGCCAGCCGCGTCGCCAGCCGGGACGGCAGGTTCGCAGCGTGGATGCGGTCTTGCGCGTCTTTCAGATTGTAGGGCGTACGGTGGAAATGGACGACCTGTGCGTCGGTGTCGAACAGGGCGAACGCAGCGCGCCAGTCGCCGTCGCGTGGTTGTCCGACCGAGCCGGGGTTGATCAGGTAACGCGTCTCCGGCTTCAGTTGCAGCGCGACCGACTCGGCTTGACCGACGGTGCGGTATTCCGGCCGGAAGCCGTCGGCCGCGGCGGCGCCGGCAAAAAAGCCGCCCTGCAAATGTGTGTGTCCGAAAAAAGTCAGCGGCACAGTGAGCGTGATCAGGGGAACAAGCGCGTCGCCGAGGGAGACGACGTACTCGTCCTCATCGACGGGAGAGCCGTGGACCATCTGCACGTCAGGAAGACCGTCCAGGATACGCGGCCCCTTGGGGAGAGCGCGGAGCCACTCCAGGTTCTCCGAGGTCAGCGTATCCCGTGTCCAGATGGCCGCAGCAGCTGCCATGGGATTGAAGTCCTCGAGATCGATCAGGCCGGTGGCGGCCTTGTCATGGTTGCCGCGAACGAATACCTTCCCCAACTCGCGTGAGCGGACTGTGACCTCGTTGGGGCTGGCACCGTAGCCCACGATGTCGCCCAGATTCACCGCCAAGTCGAATGACGGGGCGGCAGCGAGGCACGCTTCCAATGCTTCGAGATTGGCGTGGATGTCGCTAAGAAGAAGTATGCGCAAGGAGCACCGGACAAACTGCCGATTATAGACCCAGGGAACGCGCGGGAGCTGGGATGCACCGTGCTCTGGCGTTTTGCGGAAACGGGCGCGTCTCTATGTGCTTCCTGGGTTCACGACCGGACAGCGCGCCCAGTGTCCCGCGGAGACTTCGACCAGAGGAGGCATGGCACGTTGGCAGTCAGACACGCGGAATCCGCAGCGCGGTTCGAAGGCACATCCCGGAGGCATGGCCTGCAACGGAGGCACCGCACCCTCGATCGTCTGCAGTGGGCGGTTGCGGTCGGTCTTCAGATCGGGTACGGCATGAAGCAATCCGCGCGTATAGGGGTGAGCTGGCGCCTGGAAAATTTCGCGCTTGGGACCAAGCTCGACCAGATTGCCGGCGTACATCACGGCGACGCGATCGGCGACCTGCGATACCACGGCGAGATCGTGCGAGACAAATAGCATGGCTAGCCCGAACTTGGCGCGGAGTTCAGCCAGCAGTTCGAGAATCTGCGCCTGAATCGTGACGTCGAGCGCGGTCGTGGGCTCGTCGGCAATCAGCAGCTGCGGACGGTTCACGATGGCCATGGCGATCATCACCCGCTGGCGCATCCCTCCCGAGAGCTGGTGCGGATAGTCGCGGGCGCGGCGGGCAGGCTCCGGGATAGCAACGTCGTTCATCGCATCCACCGCGCGATGCCAGGCTTCACGTTTGGGCAGAGGATTATGGGCGAGGACCGCCTCGGCAATCTGATCCCCCACGCGCATGACGGGATTGAGGGCGGTCATCGGCTCCTGGAAGATCATTGCGAGACGCGATCCCCGCAACTGGCGCATGGAGTCGTCAGAAAGGCGAGGGAGGTTGCGCACCGCGCTACTCTCGGCGAAGAGAATCTCACCAGAAACGCGCGCTTGCGGCGGGAGCAGGCGCATGATGGCGAGCGAGGTGACCGATTTCCCCGAGCCTGATTCACCGACCAACCCGAGGACTTCTCGGGGAGCGATCGAGAAACTGAGATCGCCGACCGCGAACAGAGATCGTGTGGGGACAGCCGCTCCCGCTTGCCCTGAGCGAAGTCGAAGGGGCTGTCCGGCTGCCCGCGGGGCAGCTACTCCACTTGCCGTCACGTGGAATTCGATGCTCAGTTGTCGGACGTCGAGCAGCGGAATCACGGCTTCATGGTAGCAGTGCCGCCACATCTTCGCCCTTCGAGCGAACGGGCAACCGAGAGCCTGCCCTGAGCTTGCCGAAGGGGCGGCTGTCTCTACGCGAGCAATCTATTGTCCCAGGATCAGCGGCAACCCATTCTTGCTGTTACCGATGACCACGATTTTCGAGTTGGGGCTCTTGGCCAGATTCTCGGTGGCTTCGATTCCCTTCCACTCCAGCAGCGACGGAGTGATGCCCTGCGCCACGATTTGCTGGAAGTCGCGGACACCGGCGGCTTCGATGCGTTTACGCTGCGCCTCCTGCGTTTCCTTTTGCAGGCGGAAGTTCATCGCCAGCGATTCCTGTTCGGCCTGCTGTTTGGCCTCGATGGCAGCCTTCAAAGTTGCCGGTAGTTGGATGTCACGCAAAAGGACGCTCTCCACAATCAGGCCGCGCTGATTCAGTTGGGTGGTGACCTGGTCGTAAATCTGCTTGGCCACCGTTTCGCGTTCGCCGGTGTAGAGGGCGTTGGCGCTGTGCGAGGCGGTGGCCTCACGAATGGCGGAGCGCAAATTGGGATCGATCACCTTATCCTCGTAGTCGGCTCCGGTCCTTTGATAGAGCTCCGCCGCGCGGTCGGGATTGAGGTGATAAATGAGCGAGGTGTCGAGGCTTATCATCAGGCCTTCGCTGGAAGGCACGCTGGCAGATTCCTTCAGCGTCTGTGTCTGAATCGACATTTCGTGGTTGGCCTTCAGCGGATTGATGAGATGGATGCCCTCACCCAGAGTCTCGCCCGTCACCTTGTTGAAGAATGTGAGCACGCCCACGTGACCGGTTTTAACGGTAGTGACCGAGTTGAACAATAGGATCACGAGTACGAATGCCGCAACGCCCAGGCCTATCAGCCGGAGCAGACCGCGCCCGCCGCCTCCATCGATAACTCGGCCCCGAGTTGGATCAAATATCGTCATGTCAATTCTCCCGACGCGATTGTAGAGCAGACGGGTGGTCGAGATAAGTAACTCGTGAGGACCGAAGAATCGGGTTTCCGTTTCTGGAATCGGGAAGGGCACGGCTTCCAGCCGTGCCGCTTCGCGTCAATTGAGATGGAGGGCTTCAGCCCCTGAGGGACTTCCCATCTACGAGACGAGACTACAAAGCCATTCCTAAATGCAGGCGGGGCACGCCTTCGGATGACCCCAGTGGCCAAAGCCCGATCCTTCCTGGTCCTTGGAACGGCACGGCTGGAAGTCGTGCCCTTCCCAAAACCTATTTGTGAGATGGCTTTTAACCTCCATCACGGGGACTCGGGCGTCAGCACTCCGCGCACTAGGTCTGCCAGTACTTGTGATCCCGCAGAAAGTAGTCCTCGTTCCAGAAGTTCAGCGCCGTCTTCAGGAACAACCACCCCACTCGCAGATGCCCCATGCGTTGAAAACGCCGGTTGGTGGTGTAGACCCCGCCGCGCACGATGGTGAAGCGCTTGCGCTCCACCTGCTGGCTGAGAAGGTAGTCCTCCGCAAACAGCACCTGCTCGTGAAAGCCGCCGAGCTCGCGGAACTTCTTCGTTTCAAACAGCATGAACATCCCGGTCGCAAACGGACGGTGCAAACACGACAGGTACTGGAAGAAATCATTGCCTGCATAGAAGAGGCGGTCAATCCAGTTTCCGTCGCGGCACAGGATGTTCGTGGTCACGCAGTGTAGCTGAGCGCGCTGCGCCCGCTCCATGCACCGCCGCAGCAGCGAGGAATGCGCGAGTTCAATATCCGCATCCAGAAACAGCACATACTCGCTTTCCGCCTGCGCCGCACCACGATTGCGCCCCACCGACGGCATCCCGCCGCGAATCACGCTCACGTTCAGCCGGTCCCGGAAGCTCATCACGATTTCAGGCGTGCCATCCGTCGAGTTCGCGTCAGCGACCAACACTCTCGTACTCGGCATCTTCGAGTAGTCCTGCTTCGTCAGCGAAGTCAGCAAACGCGGGATCAGCTTCGCCTCGTCCTTCGCCGGAATCACGATGGTCAGCTCGTTCGTCGTATTCATGGATGCGCACTCCTTCTTCATCAATCGTCAAATACGTCAGCCGGGAATCCACCCACCCGCCTGCGTTGTAGTAGTCAATCCCGTCCTGTTCGGTGTGCAACGCTTCATGCGTGTGCCCACAAAAAATTCGTTCCGCGTCATGCTGCCGCGCATGCGCCAGCGCACCCGCCGCGACCTTCGGCGACATCCGCAGCCAGCGCGTGTTCAGCCGGTCAATCAGCCGCGTCAAGGGCTTACGCCTGAAGTCCAGCTTCTGCAATTGCAGGTAGAGCGAGGTCCCCCACCGGCTCAACCTCACCCGGTTCACCTGGAACCCATCAAACTGATGCCCATGGATCGCCAGGTGCCGTCTCCCGTCGTAGTCCCAAGCATACTGCTGGTAGACCCGCACGCCCACCAGGTGCGACATGATGTTGGTCAGCCCGTGGTCGTGATTGCCTTCCACCCAGACCACTTCCACATTGCGCTTGGGGTTCGACAGCTTGCGGATGTATCCCAGAAACTTCCAGTGCTCTTTGGTCAGGCGGGCAAAGTTGAGGTCAGCGAAAATGTCGCCCAGCAGGATCAGCCGCTGGAAGCGATTCTCCTTGAGCACGCGCGTGGCTTCGCGCGCATGACTCGTCTCTGCACCCAGGTGCAGGTCCGAGAGGATCAGCGTGTTGTACACGTGCGGATCCATACCCCTGGTTGTAGCAGGGATATGTTAAGGGGTGATGAAATGTGTACTAAAATCGTGCAAGAGTAACTCCCGAAGCAACCAGCCGTTACACGGTTTCTACTGCTGGACTCCTGCGGATTGTTACAGCAGCGTGAATGCGCATCATCAAAGTCAGCATACGCTGACTACAGGGGGGCTTGTAGCGCCGGCGTGTTCAAGATTCCGAGCCAGACCTACTTCGGCGCCGGCGGCACGTATTCCTTAGGTACGGCCGCGCCTTCTCCGAAGAAATACATCTCCAGTTGCTTCACGATGACTTCTTGATCCTCGCGGCGCGCCGGATTCAGCCGGTACTCGTTGAGCAGCATCTTGCAGTGCTCCATCCACATCCGCCAGGCTTCCTGGGAGACGTTGTCATACACCTTCTTGCCCAAGTCGTTATCAAACGGAAGCTCGTCCAACCCGGGCAATTCCCGCTTCAACTTCACGCAAAAGACCGTATGTGCCATAACCCTTCCTCAATGCGCTTTCGGAATAAGTTTCGTGTCGTGTGCTCATATCTTAACCCGGCCAAGTCGAAAGGGTTTGATCGGCAGTCGCTCACGAGTCGCTTTTCCTAATCGGGACGACCGGGAAGATATTCTGACCGGGAAGGGTACGACTTCCAGTCGTACCGCATTAGGCTGGGGTAGAAGCGTGGCTTTAGCCGCTGAGGGCTAGCGCGATGAAACCTACCCGTCTGATCTCTCCCCAAGGAACTTATTTCGTGACCTTCTCGACCTTTCAGCGCAGGAGATTCTTCGTCGTGGAGGCATACGCCAGACTCTTCTTGAAGACTCTGTATGGGTATCGCCGACAAGGACGATACGCACTCCATGCTTTCGTGCTCATGCCCGACCACGTTCACCTGTTATTTACCCCGGCGCTGGACACGACGCTGGAGCGCGCGGTGCAACTGGTCAAGGGCGGCTATTCGCACGCGGTTGGAATCGAGATCAGTTCCAGAGAAATATGGCAGAAAGGATTCACCGATCATCGCATTCGCGACGCGCAGGATTTTGACGGACATCGGACGTACATTCATCGGAATCCGGTGATGGGAAAGCTCGTGGGGAACGCGGCCGAATGCCGTTACTGCTCCGCGTTCCTGGGATTCAAGTTAGATGCATGGCCCTCAGCGGCTGAAGCCGAGCTCTGCGTGGGAGCATGATGCGGCACGACTTCAAGTCGTGCCCTTCCCGGTTCTGCTGGTAGCCACTGCGTCGTGATTCTCAACTTCTCAAAACTGGCGGGTGCCCACCTCCGGCGGGCTGGCCCATCCTTCAACCACCGTTCCTTCTGACACCAGCCTCAGTAGATGCCAGACTTCCGGTGGCTTTTACACTGTAAAAACGACCAAGAGATGCTGCTTGCCACTAAAAAGTTGCATTTTTCGTATTAGTCGAAGTAAGATGCTAATGGAGACGCGACTGTAAGCGCCCCCGGTTTTTGACCCTGTACCGCCCGTTTCGTTACTTCCAACTAGTCGTTCAAGCTTTGGCAAAAACTTGACCCGAGAGGCGGCCCGGTTCGCCTCCGTCCCGGTTCGGAGAGTCAAACATGGCGTGGTACGCGTACTGTCTTACCGAGCATCAAACCCTCCCAAATGGAACCCGCACTCGCCGCCCTTTCCTGTTAGAAGGCGTTCAAGGAGTGAACGGCGCTGCAGTTCTGAGCTATCCCAGCGGTGAATTCGCGGTCATCGTCAGCGAGTATGAGCATGCCGGCGATCTTGACCAAAAGGCTGCCATCGAGCATGCCCGCGTAGTCAGTTCCTGCTTCCGCAATTCCACCGTGCTGCCTTTCCGGTTTGGAACTATTTTCGAGAGCGATGACGCGTTACGGCAAGCCGTCCGGGTTAACCGGCGCGCCTTTGGCCTGAGCGTGGCCCGGCTGCGGGGCAAATCCGAAATGCACATCAAGCTGGTCGTCCGGGATGGCTCCCTACGCGAGGCCATGATCGACGTTCAGCTGCCCGATACCGTCGGCGGCGATTACCTGTCCAAGCTGAAGGTGAAGGCCTCCCGCGAGCGCGAGCGCCAGACCAAGGCGCGGGCGTTGTCAGTGCAGGTCCACAAGCTGTTTAACCCGCTGGAAGAAGAAGTTAGCTGTAAGAAGGTCGCTCCCGAGGGCATGCTGATCGATATCGCCCACCTGATCGACTCCAAGAGCGTCGAAAAGTACCAGAATCGCTACAGCACCGCCGCCAAGCAACTGAAGAACTGCGAAGTGGCGATCAGCGGTCCCTGGCCGCCGTATCATTTCCTGCCGGGGAAGCTGCGCACCGTCGCTGGAAACAGCTAGGTTCGGCTCAGGACTCGCCTTCCACATCAAGCCCCTCGCCCGGCCAAAAGCCGCGAGGGGCTTGGCTTTTGGCGCGAGACGCTGCGGCGCAGGCAGTGCCGTGCAACGAATGTGCATTGTTCTGCACTCCCCGGCACGATTTCCGGATGTTCCCCGGCGTCCTGCTTTCCGTACCTCCCTGCGGTAAGCCTATGTCCGTCATTAACTTACAAATTCACGTGCGCGAGATCACAAACTGCTGACCTTTTGGCTCGGCAAGTGCTGTTCTGTGAGGTAACAAAAGAGGCCGCAAACTCAAAGCACAATGACCTTCACTCTCTTCCATTGTTGTCCACAATTCCCGAACCGCCGCTCTGGCTGGCGGAGCGGCGTCCTGCATCGCCTTTCCTGACATCACCCACCGATTGCCTCTTTGCATCGTGGCTCCAGAAATGGAGCCACTTTTGTTTTGGCGTGCCGTTCGCTGCTCTTACTGTTTCGTCCTTCCGCCGCCGTCAGATACACTGACCAACGACCATGCCCAAGACCCTATCCGGCTTCATTCTCGTTACCGCTCTCTTGAACGTTGTCCTTCCGGCCCGTGCCGCCCAGAACCAGCAGAAGCCCCAGCCGCCCTCGTGGGCGGCGGCGCCGCAGACGTCTCCGGCACAGCAGGACAACTTTCCCCCGCAGTTGCTGGAAGAAATAGCGGCGATCAAGTCCGCCGCCTTGGCGGATGATTATGCGTACCGGCAACTTGCCCATCTGACCGAGAACATCGGACCTCGCCCCAGCGGCTCTCCCCAGGCTAAGGCTGCGGTGGAATATGTTGCGGCGGAGCTGCGACAGCTGGGGTTGGACGTTCATCTTGAGGAAGTGAAAGTGCCGCACTGGGTTCGCGGGGCGGAAAGCGCGGAGTTGGTTGAGTACGCAGGCCAGGCTCCGGGAACCACCCAGAAAATTGTTCTGACCGCGTTGGGTGGAAGCACCTCGACACCCGCCGAGGGATTAACCGCAGACGTGGTCGTCGTAAACAACTTCGACGAGCTTAGAGCGTTGAGCCATGACCAGGTCGCCGGCAAGATCGTGCTGTTCAACGAGATCTTCGACAAGCAGAAGGCCGCCGGAGGCCTGGCCTTTCCCGCCTATGGCGAAGCAGTCCGCTACCGCGGCGCCGGTGCAAAGGCGGCAGCCGATCTGGAAGCGGCGGCAGCGCTGGTGCGGTCCGTGGGCAGCGCCGATTTCCGCCTTCCTCACACCGGCTGGAGCTTCCCGGCGGGAATCCCAGCCGGAGCGGTGACCGCGGAAGACGCAGAACTGATCGCGCATTTGTCCGCACAAGGCAAGGTCCGCATGCACCTCACACTCACGCCGCAGAAGCTGCCGGATGGCGTCAGTCACAACGTGATCGCTGACTTGAAAGGCAGCGAGCATCCCGAGCAGATCGTGGTGGTCTCGGGCCATCTCGACTCGTGGGACCTGGGCACGGGCGCGATTGATGACGGCGCCGGAGTTGTCATCGCGATGGAGTGCACCGAGGTCCTGCAAAAGCTGCATCTGCATCCCAAGCGCACGCTCCGTGTGATCGCCTGGATGGACGAAGAGAGCGGCGGCGCCGGCAGCCAGACGTACACCAAAGACTATTCCACGGAGTTTGCTCGCCACGTCGCCGCCATTGAGAGCGATGCCGGCGCGGCACATCCCTTAGGTTTTGACGTTAAGATCAGCCCGAAGGCTATGGACCTGCTTCGACCCGTTACCGACGTCCTGCAGAGTTTTGGAGCCACCGTGTTGCAGCCTAGCACCTACCCGCCCGGGGCTGACATTGCCGCCATGTCGGAAGCAGGCGTTCCGGCGTTCGGAATCATGGAAGATGGCCGAACTTATTTCCACTACCACCACACCGCTGCCGATACGCTGGACAAGGTTGTCCCCAGCGAACTGCGGGAGAACGCCGCCGCCATGGCTGTCATGGCCTATGCACTGGCGAGCATGAAAGAACCGCTGCCGCGCTAGCTTGAGTTGCATTACTGCTGACGGCACCGCCTCTTTGGCGGCTTCAGGCTTCGGGCCTCGGCCAAACCTCCCTGCCCTGTCTGGAGTCTGCCCCCAACCGGCGACAGGTTTTGTTGAAGCCCGATGGCCGAAGCCAGAAGCCCGGGTCGTGCCGAAGCCCGCCATGTGTGACGTGCGTCACATCGCTTGTGCCATAGCGGAACCTACAATCCTTTTCCGTACAGACAGGACTTGCAGCCCCTGGCCCGGTTGACGCATCTCAATTTTGGCGCTTATCATCTTCGTTTGGCCTTGTGCCCAGGGACGCATCCGGAAGGATGCGTCCTAAGGCTTTTGAAGTGGCTCTTATTTGAGTGACTCACGAAGTGACCTATGGATAAGAAGAAGTTGGAAGCATTCAAGAAACGGCTGGAGATGCGGCAGCAGGATTTGCGCCGCACGGTGACTCGCACGCAGGCAGATGGCCGCTCGGCCGATGAGGATACGGCACAGGACATCGCCGACCGGGCTGCCAGTTCCTACACCAAGGAGTTCTTGTTCAGCCAGAGCAACAATGAGCGGCACCTACTGCAGATGGTGGAGAAGGCGCTGGCGCGCATCCGCGAAGGCAGCTTCGGCGAATGTATACACTGCGGCAAGGAAATCAACGCGAAGCGGCTGGAAGCTGTGCCCTGGACGCGGCACTGCATCGAGTGCCAGGAGAAGATCGAGCAGGGACTGCTGGAAGAAGCTCCGCGGTAGAGGGATTGGTTGTGGACGACGCCGCCGGGAAACCGGCGGCGTTTGTTTTTGTGGCGGGGATTCCTGCCTGCACCTTCAGAGCTCTCCCGGCGAAAACTCGTCTACATAGCACCAGGTCCAGCGCTCTCCCGGCTCGATCGACCGGATAAGCGGATGCGACGTCCCATGAAAATGCTTCGTTGCGTGCTTGTTCTTTGAGGAATCGCAGCAACCCACGTGCCCGCAGCTCAGGCATAGTCTGAGATGCACCCAGGTATCTCCTGTCTTGATGCAATCCTCGCACTCATGCTTGTGTGTGGTCTCGAATTTAATCTGTTTCAGGTGGCTGCAGTCCTGGCTCAATGCTTTCAAGGCAGTCGTCTCCTTACCACTCTTTCAAATTATGCACTCAGACTCTTGCCTTGTGTGATGCGGATTCTGTCTAACATTTCCAGGCGTGAGACGTCATTCTTGTACATTGGGTCTTTGGGGTGGACCGGGGCAGCACTTGTCTGCCACAAGACTCGGCACAACAAGAAATCACAGCGCAAATGTTCTTCGTTTTCAGCCTCAAAGGGAAATTCCTGACGAATCCGTGGTTAGTCGTTGTGGTGCTCGTGCTGGCGTCGTTCGCCTTCGCCGCGCCGCCGAGCATTCAGATTCCGCGCATCGACACTCCGCCGTCACTCTCTGACTTCGAGGCCATGCAACCGAGCGCCCGCGTAGCCGGGAAGATGGTGAAAGTGACGGGCTTCATCGTGCGCGAGCCTGCAGACGGCGCCGAGCCCACGCAGAATACCGACGTCTACCTCGCTTACGATCAGCACAACCTCTATGCGGTGTTCGTGTGCTGGGACACCGAACCCTCAAGGATTCGCGCCCGCATGACCCGCCGCGAAGATGTTTTCTCCGACGACGCAGTCGAGATCATGATCGACACCTTCCACGATGCCCGCCGCGGCTATGCCTTCGCCTCGAATCCGTTGGGCATTCAGTGGGACGCACTCTGGACCGAGGGCTCCATTCGCAACAACTCCCCCGCCGACTTCAGCGGGTTCGACCCTTCCTTCGATACCGTGTGGCGTTCCGAGGGTCATCTCACCGGCCGTGGCTACCTGGTACTCATGGCGATTCCGTTCAAGAGTCTCCGGTTCCCCAACACGGACCAGCAGGAGTGGGGCATCATTCTGAACCGGGGCATTCCGCGCACCAATGAAAACCTGTTCTGGCCACGGGTCTCCATACGCATCCAGGGACGGTTCAATCAGGCCGCAACGGCGACTGGACTGGAGCACGTGTCGCCCAGCCGTAACATCCAACTGATCCCCTACGGGCTGTTTCGTAGCTTCCGGGACATTGACCAGCGCGATCCCAACAATCCCTTCTTCGAGGGCCGTACACTTAAGCCCGACGTCGGTCTCGACTCCAAGTTCATCCTGCACGACAGCTTCGTGCTCGACAGCACCATCAATCCCGACTTCAGCCAGATCGAGTCCGACGACCCGCAAATCACGGTCAACCAGCGGTTCGAGGTTTTCTTTCCCGAGAAGCGCCCGTTCTTTCTCGAGAACAGCAACTACTTCACTACGCCGATCAATCTCGTTTTCACCCGCCGCATCGGACATCCCGAGTTTGGCCTGCGCCTCACCGGCAAAGCCGGGCCCTGGGCCGTTGGCGTTCTGGCCAGCGATGACCGCGCGCCGGGTGAAGCCGTACCACCTACGGATCCCCACAGCGGCGAGCGCGCGACCTTCGTGATCGGACGGGTCAGCCGCGACATCCTCGACCAGTCGACCATCGGCGCCATCTTCACGGACCGTGAATTTGGCGGCGGCTACAACCGCGTCGGCGGCGCAGACGCCAACATCAAGCTCAACCAGAACTGGCGCGTGCAGGGCGCGGCGGTCACCAGTTCCACGCTGAACACCGATGGCACCTACCTCGCCGGGCCGGGCTACAAGGTTGACCTGGAACGGTCGGGCCGAAAGTTCAACCTGCAATCCCTGTATTTGGACTACAGCCCTGGGTTCGTTACCGAAGCAGGCTTCGTGAACCGGGTGGATATTCGCCAGCAGAACGTGAACGCCAGCTACTTCTTCCGGCCCGAAGGCAAATTCCTTATTTCCTGGGGCCCAACTCTCCAGGAGTTCGCGATCTGGGACCACCACGGCACGACGCTCGATTACTTCGGCCTTCCCGGCCTGCGCATCGATATGACTCGCAGCACCTTCATTAACTTCCACCCTTATGCTTATGACGGAGTCTTCCTGCGGCCGCAGGACTACAGCAGCCTCACGAAAGTGACGTCGTACCCGCAACCCTTCTGGGGAATCGAGGGAGGCACCAGCTGGTTCAAGCAGTTTGACCTTAGTTGGTTCTTCGTTTCCGGTGCGGGTGTGAACTACAACCCGGTGGCGGGCGCCACCCCCAAAATCGGCCACGAGGATCAGGGAAACTTCACCCTCATTTTTCACGCCTCGGGTCGGCTGCGCATCGACAATACTTACCTGCTCGAGCACATTCGCGAGCGCGACTCGCACCTCACTGCCGTGACCAACCACATTGTGCGCAGCAAGTGGAACTACCAGTTCACGAGAGAACTCTCGGCGCGTATGATTCTGCAGTACAACTCGGTGCTTTCGAATCCGCTGATCAGCTCGCTGTCACCCACGAAGAACTTCAACGCCGACTTCCTCATCACCTACCTGGTACACCCCGGCACGGCGATCTACGTGGGATACAACAGCAACCTGCAGAATCTGGACCGGGGGCTGATACCGACATCCACGGGCCTCCGTACGACGCCAGACGGGTTCATCAATGACAGCCGCCAGTTCTTTGTGAAGGTGTCGTACCTGCTCCGCTTCTAACGGTCACAATCCGAAGCGGTGCAGCTTGGATTCCGACGAGCATCTTTGCAGGGCGTCATCCTGAGCGCAGCCGTTGTTCAGGCGGAGCGAAGAGCCTGCCCTGAGCGAAGCCGAAGGGATCTTGCGCGCATCGCCGCGTTGTTCAGAGGCAAACTGCACCACGACCTCGCAATCCTCCGCTTTGACCATCCCATTTTCCGCCTGCTAAACTGGGTGTTTGTCCAGCCATCTCCAACCGTAGAAGGGAAGTCCGTGCGCGCAGAAACCCGCCATCAACTGAAGCAGGATGCCTTTAGCCGTGTGACCATGGAGGCCGCCGAAAAGACCGCCCATTGGACGGGCGAGCACCGGTCGACTCTGATCATCACGAGCGCCGTGGTTGCGGTTGTGCTGGCGGCCATTCTGGGTGGCTGGTACTACCTGGGCAGGCAGGACGAGAAGGCCAGCTTCGACTTCTCCCAGGCGGTCCGCACCATGGACACCCCTCTGCGCCCCGCCGGTTCGCCGCCCCAGCCCGACGTTCCCAGTTTTTCTTCCGCCAAGGAGCGCACGGACGCCGCCCGGAAGCAGTTTCAGGCGATTGCGGACAAGTATCCTCATACGCGCACGGCCGACATGGCCCATTATTTTCTCGGGATCACCGCAGCGGATCAGGGCGACAGCGCCGCTGCCGAGCGAGACCTGAAGCAGGTGGCCTCATCCGGCAATCGAGAGCTGGCGTCCGTTTCGAAACTAGCGCTGGCATCCCTGTACTCGAGTTCGAAGCGCACGAAGGATGCCGAGGCTCTGTACAAAGAGCTGATGAACAAGCCCACGACCTCGGTCAGCAAGGTGACGGCGCAGTTGCAGCTCGCGGATCTTTACCAATCTTCCAATCAGCCTCTCGAAGCCAAGCGGATCCTCGAACAGGTCAAGAAAGACAATCCAACCAACGAAGCCGGACAGCTGGCCACCCAGAAGCTGGCGGAATTGAAGTAGGTATCTCCGGCTGACAGTTTGATTGTCATCCTGAGCAAGCGTTTTTTGCGCGGCGAAGAGCCTGCCCTGAGCGAAGTCGAAGGGATCTGGGCGAGCCGCGCGAAGTGTCGCGTTCTTTGCGACACAATAATCGCGCGTTCGGCTCGCTTCCTTGTAAACCTGCCCGGTACTGTGAAGACCATGGCTTCCCGCCCCCAGCTCTACTACATCACCGATCGCAAGGCTTTCCCCGGCGATGAATCCGATCGCCGGCGCCACCTGTTGGCAAAGATCTCAAAAGCTGCCCGTTACGGCGTGGACTACATTCAGCTTCGCGAGAAAGACCTGTCTTCACGCGAACTGGAGTCGCTGGCCCGTGAAGCCGTCCGGGTCGTCCACTCGCACCTGAGAACTGAGGACCGAGAATTGAGACCTCGTATCCTCATCAACTCGCGCACAGACGTCGCCCTCGCCGCAGCAGCCGACGGCGTTCACCTTCGATCGGACGACATTTCCCCGTCCGATGTTCGCATAGCGTGGAGGTGTGGCGCGGGCGCCCCTTCGGCAGGCTCAGGGCAGGCCCCCGCCCGCGAGAATTCTCCCGAAGTCCCAATCGTTGGCGTTTCGTGTCACTCGGTCGACGAGGTCACTCAAGCCAAAAAGAGCGGAGCAGACTTCGCCGTCTTCGCCCCGGTATTCGAAAAGAAAGATCTGCAAACCAATGTTGCTGTCGGTCTGGCCGCGTTAGAAGCCGCGTGCCACATGGGAATTCCGGTATTCGCTCTGGGTGGAGTAACGCTTGCGAACGCTCAGTCTTGCCTGGCAGCAGGAGCCACCGGCATCGCAGCCATCCGCCTCTTCCAGGAGAACGACATCGCCGACGTAGTAAGGACCATCCGCGGCTAGCCAGTCCACTTCGCGCCCGTCTTCAGAATCTGCATGACCTTGGCCAGTCGTCGCGCACGCGTCTGCTCCTGCTTCGCCTCACGGATCGAAATTGCCATCTCTTTCTTATTCGTGAACGACAATTTCTCCCAATTCGTTTGAGCCTTTTTGTTCTTCGCCAGTTCCTTCTTAAGCTCGGGTGGAACTTCCACGGTGCGCGCCTGGTCGTCGCGCTCCATCACCACCTCCACCACATCCCCGGCCTTCGCCTTCGCCCCGGCACGCATCGCTTTGTTCACCGCCATCCCATGGCAGCCGCCCATGGGCATGAGCGAGGAACGAAACGGGAAGCCATTGATCGTCCCGCACACCGGCACCCGCGCCCGTGTGCCAAGAGTCTCCGGCACATCAAATGGGGCGTTCAGCCAGGCCACGGAACTTCCCGCTTTGCCTTCCAGCTTCACCGTAAACTGCAGCCTCTTCTTCGGCATTGCATCCTCCATCCGCCCCGGCGCTGCTAGAATCTACCTCGACGAGGAATAAGCGGCAACCGCATTTTTTCTAATGAAGGCCACTCCATCAAGCTCGCACTCTGCAGCTTCAGCCTCCATCGAGCCATTCCTGGTTCGTGTTCCGGAAGGTTGGTTCCTGATGGGCTCCGAGTCCGGGCAAGACTGCGAGCGTCCCGTGCACCGTGTGTGGGTCAATGCTTTCATGCTCGCCGCCACGCAGGTAACGAACATTGATTACGCAGTGTTTCTGCGCGCGACCTCCGCGTCGCCGCCGCCCTTCTGGAAGGATTCGAACTTCAACGATCCACAGCATCCGGTTACCGGCGTTTCCTGGTTTGAAGCTTCGCGGTACTGCGAATGGCTGAACTCGGAAACGGGCCGCGCCTATCGATTGCCGACCGAAGCGGAGTGGGAACGTGCGGCCCGGGGTGGCGCTGAGCAAAAGAACTTCCCCTGGGGCGATGAGCCTCCGCAGTCGATGCCTGATTATGCAGCGCGCTGGCAGACTGGGCCGGAGCCCGTCGCCAGTTACGCTCCCAATTCCTTCGGTCTTTACGACATCTGCGAGAACGTTCACGAGTGGTGCAGCGACTGGTACGACCCGAACTATTACGCGGTTTCGCCAGAGCACAATCCGACGGGCCCCGAGCACGGCCAGCGCAGGGCGTCGCGCGGAGGCTCGTGGCGGCATCACGTCAAGGTGGCACGATGCTCGGCCCGCTCCAGTATTCCTCCTGAATTTCAGTACGCCGATTACGGCTTCCGAGTTGCATGTGGAATCCTGATGGGAGAGCAATGATGTTTCGCGACGGCCTGCTAAACAACAAGCGCATTCTCATCACGGGCGGCGGCACCGGGCTCGGCAAAGGGATGGCGCGGCGCTTCCTCGAACTGCGCGCGGAAGTTTACATCTGTGGCCGGCGCGAAGAGGTGCTCAACAACACCGCAGCCGAGTTGGCCACGGCCACGGGCGGCCGCATCCACGCTCTGCCTTGCGATGTGCGCAGCCTCGACGCCGTTGAGGCCATGAGCGATTCCATCTGGAAAGATGGCCCTCTCGACGTCTTGGTCAACAATGCCGCCGGCAATTTCATCGCGCGCACCGAGGAACTCTCGCCGCGAGCATTTGAGTCTGTGATTGGCATTGTGCTCATGGGCACGCTGCACGCGACCATGGCCTGCGGCCGCCGCTGGCTCAAGGCAGGTCACCGCGGGACGGTGCTCAGCATTTCCGCCACTTACGCGCCCGTGGGATCGGCCTACGTCGTTCCCTCCGCCATCTCGAAGTCGGCCGTCGAGGCTCTCACTCGAAGCCTGGCCGTCGAGTGGGGCGACCGCGGCATTCGCCTGAACGCGATTGCTCCCGGCCCGATCCCCACGCAAGGAGCGTTTTCTCGCGTGCTGCCTCGTCCTGAGCTCGAAAAGCTGGCGCTGGAACGAAATCCCCTTCACCGCTTCGGCACCGTCGAGGAGTTGGCGAATCTGGCAACGTTTTTGATCAGCGATGGCTCCGGATACGTGAACGGCGAGGTCGTCCGCATGGACGGCGGAGAATTTCTCCAGGGCGCCGGCGAGTTCAGCAATCTTGGCCGCGTGCTCACGGAGCAAGATTGGGAATCGATCAAGCCCCGCAAGCGTACCGGCTAATCTTTACAATACGTTTTTTCAATTGGACTTCCATCGCAGGATTTGTCAAATTGATCTTGCGACCTGCAGTGGAATAGTCGGCCGCGCGGACCCTGACGTTCGCTCCCTCGCCTTGTTGCTCCGAGTATCTATTCCTGGTTCCACAACCGAAGCCCGATTTCCTTCATGGGCTCGTTCCACGCTGGGGAGGGAGCAACAGCCAATGATTCATCGCAGAAATTCACGCTCGAAGCAAAACTGCATCACACTGAAATCGGTAGCTGAACACCTGGGGCTGTCCACCGGAACGATTTCTCTGGTGCTGAATCGTGCACCGCAGTCCAGCGCGATCCCGCAGCACACCCAGGATCGCATCTTCGCGGCGGCCCGGGCGCTGAATTACCAGCCGAACCCGGTCGCACGAGCGCTGCGAACCAGGCGGACATCAGGGGATGCGAACCGCTTGAAGTCGACGAAGAACGATTCGCGCGCGCTGGTGTTCGCTGGCGCCAAGGAATTCGCGCGAGCGATGCACGCCATCCGCCAAGCCGGCCTGCGCGTGCCGGGAGACGTTTCCGTGGTGGGATTCGAGGATCTTCTGCCCGCTGGCTCGGACCACTACTCTTGGGCAACCTAGTTCTAATCGTCGCAACTGTCCGCGCTTCGGCGCGATCCGCGCCGGGCGGCATGCCCCCCTGCTAGGTGCTCCGCATGTCGCTTGAGGTCCCACCCGCCGCTGGAACGTAACACTTCAATGTGTAATCCATGACCATGCGATCGGCATTGAAGCGCCAGCCCAGGGTGCGGATGGTCCTCTTCATGCGCTTGATCCATCCCCGTGGCAGTCCGTCACGATCTCGCTGGTAGTAGAGAGGGATCACTTCATCGCGCAGCACCCGCAGCAGGTCCTCCCCGTCGCGGGCATCGTGAACGCTCATGTTGGAGTGGGTTCTGCCGGTTCCGATGGCAAAGCCGTTCAGACCGTCATACGCTTCTGCCCACCATCCGTCCAAAACGGAAAGGTTCAACCCGCCGTTCAGCACTACCTTCTGGCCGCTTGTGCCCGATGCTTCCAGCGGGCGGCGCGGGTTGTTGAGCCAGACGTCGACGCCCTGCACGAAGTGGCGTCCGACATTGATGTCATAGTCCTCGACAAAAACGAACTTGTCGGAAAACTGCGGATCGCGCATCAGTTCCGCGATCTGCTGGAGAACTCGCTTTCCCGGTTCATCCAGCGGATGGGCCTTCCCGGCAAAAACGAACTGTACTGGGCGCTTCGGGTCGTTCACCATCGACGCGAGTTTTTCGATATCCGTAAGAATAAGGTTGGCTCTCTTGTAAGTGGCAAACCGCCGGGCAAACCCGATGGTCAGCGCGTCGGGACTGAGGACGCGCTCGAGCCTCTGCAGCATTTCCCGCGGCTCGCTGCGGCGCTCCGCCTGTTCCACGGCGCGACGACGAACGAACTCCAGCAGCCGCGACTTTAAGTTGAGATGCGTCTCCCAAAGTTCCCCGTCATCGACGTTTTCAATTCCTTCCCAAATCTTCGCCTCACTGCTGCGCTGGTGCCATCCGGTGCCCAGGTGACGATCGTAGAGGCGAAACATCTGCGGCGCCAGCCAGGAGGGAACATGCACGCCATTCGTGATGTGGCCGATGGGAACTTCGTCTTCCGGCTTCCCCGGGGACAATCCCGTCCACATCGCGCGCGACACCTCGCCGTGCAGCGCCGAAACGGCATTGGCACGCCGTGAAAGCCGCAGGGCCAGGACGGTCATACAGAATGTCTCGTCGGGATTGCCGGGATTCTCCCGTCCCAGTCCCACAAAGCTTTCCTGCGTCAGACCTAACGCATCGCGCAACGGTCCGAGGTGCTCTTCAATCAGGCTGGCGTCAAAGCGGTCGTGGCCGGCAGGCACGGGCGTGTGAGTGGTGAAGACAACCTCACGCGACACGCGCGGCACGGCAGCATCGAATCCGATGCCTTCGTCCTCCATCCGGCTGCGGATCGCTTCCAGCACCGCAAAGGCGCAGTGTCCCTCATTCAGATGAAGCACACCGGGCGTGATGCCGAGAGCTTTGAGTGCGCGCAGGCCTCCGACGCCCAGAAGCAATTCCTGCCGGATGCGGATGCGGCGATCTCCACCATACAACCGGGATGCGGTCTCGCGGTCCTCGGGCGCGTTTCCCTCCACGTCGGAATCCAGAAGGAGCAAGTCGACCCGCCCTATCTTCAGCCGCCACACCCGCGCCCGGATCGAGCCGCTGCGGGTATTGATCTGCACGATGACGGGACGGCCGTTGGTCCCAATGGCAGGCTCCATGGGCAACTGGTTGACGTCCGTCTCCATGTACTCCTCGTGCTGCCACCCGTTCTTGTCGAGACGCTGCCGGAAATATCCTTGGCCATAAAACAGGCCGATCCCCACCAGGGGAATGTCGAGATCCGAAGCGCTCTTAATATGATCGCCGGCCAGAACGCCCAGGCCGCCGGAGTAAACCGGGAGCGACTCGTGCAAGCCAAACTCGGCGGAAAAATACGCCACCGGGCGCGGCCGCAATACTCCAGCGCGCCTTGCCCCCCACGTGCGGTCGGCCTCCAGGTATTCCTCCAGGCGACGGTAGGCGTAATTGATCCGGCTATGGAGCACCAGCTCCGCCGCGCGCGATTCCAACTTGGCCAGCGGATACTCCGCCAGCAACGACACGGGATTGTGATTCAGCTCGCTCCACCGCGCCGGATCCAGATCCAGAAACAGACTGGAAGTATCGTGGTCCCAACTCCACCACAGATTGCGTGCCACGGCCCACAGACGTTCCTGGACCGGGGCGATGAAGCGGTCCAGCGTCCGGGCCACGCTCACCACCGGCGCCACCTGGGTTGCGGCCTCGGTCAGCATTCGAATCTCGTCTTCCGTGAAGGCGCGCGCTTCCAGCGTCTGCACCACCAGCACTCCCTGCAGCACGCCACGATCGATCAGCGGAACTCCCAGGAACGAGTGGTAATCGTCTTCGCCTGCTTCACTGAAATACTTGAAGCGGGGATGGGTCTTCACCTGTTCGACGCCGACCGGACGCACTTGCTCCGCCACCAGTCCAGCCAGACCTTCGTGGATCCCCATGCGGAGACTGCCAATACACTCGCGCCGCAGCCCCAGCGTCGCGGCCAGCACCAGGTTGGCCCGGTCCGGCTCCAGCAGATACGCCGAGCACACGTCGGTCCCGAACCGCTTGGCAATCAACGCCACCACATTCATCAGCGTCTCCGCTGGCTTGCCCCCGTCTCCGGCAAGATTCGCGATCTCCTCGAAAGTGAGCACGTACCGGGCGTCCCGCGAAGGCGCTGTGGTGGTCGAGTCTTCAGCTAGTCCATGTTGTGGGTTCAATGCCGTACACAAACCTCCGTATGAATGCACAATTTCCTCTGACGCCCGGTTCCTCCCTGTAGGGGATCCGCGCCGAGGCTCCCAGATGCTGAATTCATCTATTCTACGAGGTTCCGACAGCTTTCTGATGCTTCCTGCTCAAGAAATGGTAACCGGAGTTTGATTCGGATCGTGCGGGAAAACCGTTCACATAAACGCCTCACTTCTTGTGCAGATCGAACTCCCATCGCAGCGCGCCAATTGGCGGGACCGGCCGCCGTCTTTCGTTGCGTGGGGGCTGCAATAGTAGTAAAATCGCGCCCATCCCAGCCCGCCAATGGTGGACGTACGTCGCCGACCAGTTGGTGTTTTGCACACGCAGTAAGTGAGAGCGAGTTCGTGAACGATGTATGATGAGTCGCCCGACTGCGCCACGGTCAAAGCACATTAACTAGAAAGCCCAGTGTATCTCGCGAGTCTTGGAGTCCGACAATGAACGGGATTGCGTCACGATTCGTTCGATTTTGCGTTGCTTTGCTGGGTCTGGTGACCTTGGGATGGGTGCTGACTGGCCACGCGGCCAAACCCGCCCACCAGCGCGTTCCACTGGTCACCGACTGGTCGCACCGGCATCTGATTTTTTCGCAGGCGGCTAGCCCGCAGCGGGCAAGACTCGTAGCCAACGGGCCCAGGTATTGGCAGCAGTTGGAGCGGTTCCGCCAGCGCGTGCTCGTGCAGCCCGAACTGTCCAAGGCAAGCGCGCCAGATTTATTTCGGATTGCCCGCGGTACGCGGCGCTTCCCAAAGATGCATCGGGACTGGGCGGAGGATCTAGGCGCCACCGCTGGCCCCCCTGTCGCGGGAAATTATCCCGCAAAGTTCTCCTTCGACAGCACCACCGCAAGTTGCACTAACGACTACGTTGTCTTCAGCACGGACCTGCAGGGGAGCCTGACTCAAGCGGCCATTGTCGCATTCAACAACCTCTACTTGGGGTGTGGCGGGGCGGTTCCGTCGGTATTGTGGGCGTACAACACGTCTCCGATTACCCCGGCTAGGATCCTGACTTCTCCGGCTCTGTCGCTTGACGGTTCCCAGCTAGCGTTTGTGCAGACGGCTGGGCCCGATGCCCAACTGGTCTTGCTGAAATGGGTGGCCAACAGCCTCGAGTCGGTGACCCTTCCAGGGATCCCAACGACTGTACCTCTTGCCGCCTACCGGTTATGCGTGGCACCGTGCATGACCACGATCAATCTCACCGATCTGAGCAATGCACACACTGACGACAGAACGTCATCCGTTTTTATTGACTACAAAAATGACGTCGCCTGGGTCGGCGACAGCGGCGGATCACTCCACCAATTCACCGGAGTTTTCAAAGGCACGCCAGCGGAGGTCAGGGACGCCACGTGGCCCGTACTGGTCAGCACAACGGCGGCGCTCACTAGCCCAGTTTTCGATCATGTGACCGGAAACGTGATTGCTGGCGCTGCCGATGGATTTCTTTACCGGGTCGATAGCACCACCGGAGCGGTCACTGCGTCCGGCCGATTGGATTTTGGCACCGGCATCGGCATCGTGGCTGGCCCTGTTGTGGACTCGGGAGCTGGAACCGTTTATGTGTCAGCGTCCAGTGATGGAACCACCAACTGCACTGGGTCCACCCCTTGCGCGGCCCTGTATCGGCTGTCGACGAGTTTCGCTGCAAGCACCACGGGCTCCGAGGTTGTAGTAGGGACCAGCAGCGCAACCCCGAAGCCCATGTACAACGGCTTCTTTGACAGCGCTTACCTGAATTCGCTCGACGGGACAGGAAACTACTACGTCTGCGGCAATACGGGCGCACAGCCGACTGTATACCAAGTCCCGGTTAGTCCAGGCGGGTTCGGCACGCCTGTGACTGTTTCCGTGCTGACCAGAACGCAGAATCAGCCGTGCTCTCCCGTGACCGACATCGCCAACCCCAACACCACCGGCGGCGCATCGGAGCGAGTGTTCGTCAGCGCTCAAGCCGACGGTTGGCCGACCAACTGTGTGAGTGCGGCCCCTGGCGGCTGTATCATGAATTTCGTTGTCACCCAGTGGCACCCCTTGACTATTTATAGCGTGGGTCAGGAAGTGCTGGTGCGTTCTGCCGATAATCCCAATGTTCTGTTCATTCAGGTGGTGCAGCACGCGGGAACATCGGGACCGACTACTCCCGCCTGGGGCGCCGCTCCCGATATAATCACAGGCGATCCCGACCTTAGCCCCACCTCAGTGGGCTGGTTGAACCAGGGCCGCATCGACGCCACCCCCATCCTCCCTTGGTCGGCAGGTCTCACAGCGCCGTTTGTCGGCGATCGCATTCTCGACAGCAATGGCAACGTCGAACTCGTGGACGTTGCAGGAACGACCGGCGGCACACAGCCTGTGTGGCCGACTGCCGTGGGCGCTCTCACCGTGGACGGCTCCATGACCTGGAGGGAGGCCGGCCCTGTAGCCACCTTGGCCCTTCCAGCCTCGGGCGGAACGAGCGGAATCATTGTCGATAACGTGGTCGGCTCGGGCACTTTGCTCGGCGCCTCTCAGATATACTTTTCCACTCTCAGCGATCAGGATTGTCCCGACGCTGGTCACCACGGTGGCTGCGCCGTCCAGGCATCACAACCGGCATTACAATAGGTTAGGTTCGTCTTATGACCATAAACAACTCATCTTCCGACCAGTCGCCCACTGCGACTACCACTAAGAAACCCTACGAGAAGCCGTCTTTCCGCTTCGAAGAAGTTTTTGTGACTTCAGCCCTGTCTTGCGGCAAGATGAACGCCACGCAGGGTAGTTGCAGCTTAAACCTGAAAGTGTCATGACGGAATTTCAGAACGCAGCGCCTGACCCTGCGCACCTTCTCAAGTGCGAATTGGCGCGTGAAGTATTGCGCTCGTCAGGAACGCTGCGCCTCCGCGTCACCGGCTGGAGCATGCTACCCACCGTGATGCCGGGGGACACGCTCATCGTGGATCGAGCCGGCGGCGGAGTTTCCCGGGGAGACATCGTGCTCTTCGCCCGCGATCAGAGACTCTTTGCGCACCGCGTCGTCTCGACCTCAGCCAGCGATCAGAACTTCATCATCACGCAGGGCGACGGCATGCCGCGTCCGGATCCGCCAGTAGCCGCATCCGAACTGCTGGGCAGAGTTTCCTTCATTGTGCGCAACGGAAGGTACATCGAGCCGGGATCAAAGCTCGGCGTTTCCGGCCGCGCCGTGGCGGAACTGGTGCGGCGCTTCGATTCGGCCGCACGGATTCTTGTCGGCGTGCACGGCATGCGCGAGCGCGTTGCTGAAGAACTCGGCGTTTCGCCAATTGCCTGAGCGCGTTCTGAGTGATTGCGGGCCTTTGTGATTTTGGGGCTTGAGAGGTTTTTGGGTGGCGCAGCGCTTCCAGCGCTGCGATCACGACAGGCTTTGAAGAAACGGCTTTAGCCGCTGGGGTTCAATGCCAGAACTAGCCACAGAAGTCGAGCAGCTCAGCCTCGTCATTGAAATCGGAGGCATGCCCGTGCGCGTGAATACGAGCGACCCCGGCTTTCTGACCATGCTGCAAGATCGCTACGCCGGGTTCGTAGGAAACTCGGATCATGCCGAAGTGGAGTTCGATGTCGATTTGACCCCGCCCCGTCCTGCCGATCCGGACGCGGACGTACGCGTCACCCAGCAATCAGGCCGCTGGTCGCTCGAACGCGGCGACTTTCGCGCCCAGTGGGAGCCGGCATCGCGACGCGGCTGGATTCGGCAATCGGCGAATCCCTACTCGATTGACGCCGTCCTGCGTATCGTCCATACCCTCGTGCTGGCGAGGCAAGGCGGCTTCCTGCTGCACTCTGCCAGCGCGATCCGCAACGGCAAAGCATTCTTGTTCGCGGGAGTATCCGGAGCCGGCAAGACCACGATCTCGCGCCTGGCGCCACCCGATGCCACGCTGCTGACCGACGAGATTTCCTACGTACGCAAGCGGGACGATGGATACACCGCCTTTGGCACTCCCTTTACCGGCGAACTAGCCAAGCTGGGCGAGAATGTTTCGGCCCCGATTGCCGCTCTCTATCTGCTGGAAAAAGGTTTAGAGAATCGGATCGATCCGGTTACGCCCGGCGAGGCCGCCCGCGCTCTGCTCGCCAACCTGCTGTTCTTCGCCGAAGATCAGGAACTGGTGCAACTGGCCTTTCATTCTGCCTTCGAATTCGTAAAGCGCGTGCCCGTGTCCCGGCTCACTTTCGTGCCCGACGCGCGGGTCTGGGAGTTAGTTCGATGAGCAAACTCTACATTGCCCGCAGCCCCAAACTGGCCGCCCGCAGCCTCGATGGCGAGATGATGATCATGTCCGGGGCCGATTCCACGCTGTACACCCTGAACAAGACTGCGACGATCATCTGGCAGGCCGCCGACGGAAAGACCTCGCTCCAAGAAATCGTCGAGCACCGCATCGTGCCCGAATTCGAGGTCGAAGCTGGCGCCGCACTACAGGATGCAGAGGCCCTCGCCCGGGAACTGGCCGGCCACGGAATTCTGCAGGTTTCGGAAGAGCCCATCCCGCAGCCGAATTCAGCCGCCGGAGAAGCGCGATGAGCGTGCTCATGCAGGAGATGAGCGAGAAGGCGCTGGCCCTCGGCGTTCCGCTCAGCGTCCAGCTCGACCTCACCTACCGCTGCAATGAGCGCTGCGTTCACTGCTATCTCGACCATGACGACCACGGCGAGATGACCACCGCCGAAATCAAGTACCTGCTGGATGAAATGGCCGAGGCCGGCGTTTTCATCCTGACCATCAGCGGCGGCGAGATCATGCTGCGCCGCGACTTCTTCGAAATTCTCGAGTACGCGCGCCGGTTGACCTTCTGCATCAAGCTCAAGACCAACGCCGTGCTGATCCGCGAGCGCGAGGCGGCGCGCATCCGCGATCTCGGCGTGGAGTCGGTCCAGGTCAGCATTTACTCGCACCGTCCCGAAGTCCACGACGCCATCACCCTGGTTCCCGGCTCGCTCAAGCGCTCCCTCGACGCAATCCGTTTCCTCAAATCGCAAGGGCTGAAGGTCATCATCGCCAACGTTCTGATGACTGAGAACATGCAGGACTATCAAGGCGTGCGCGCGCTGGCGGAAGAGCTGGGCGTCAACTCAACTCTCGATCCCACGGTCACGCCCATGATGGACGGGAACCGTTCGACTGTGAGGCTCGGCGTGGATGAGAGCGCGTTGAAACAGGTTTTCCGCGACCAGTCGCTGGTCGGCGACGTGGATGAATTCTGCGCCGTGGCCGCCTCGCCCAGCGAGGACCAGATGCAAGCGCTGCCCTGCAGCGCCGGACACACCGCTGCCTACGTATCGCCCTACGGCGACGTTTACCCTTGCGTGCAGTTTCCCCTGCCTAGCGGCAACGTACGAAAACAACGGTTCATCGATATCTGGAAACACTCCGATCAACTGAGGGAGGTGCGCTCGATCCGCTTGAAGGATTTGCCGAGTTGTTCGCAGTGCGCCCACGGCTCGACCTGCACGCGCTGCCCCGGCCTCGCCTTCATGGAAGGGAACATGCGCGGACCTTCGACGCAGGATTGCGAGAAGTCCTTCGCCAGAACCGGAATCCCATCGGCGAATCTTTTGTCCCGCAAGCCCGCGGCGGCGAATCTGGTTCAGATTCGGGCTCTTCCGACGCTGGCCGGCGCTACCGCCTGATTGACCCCCTCTGATCCGACCAGCCATCCGTTTGTCTACCCCGTCCAATTTGTCCTCCCGAGCAATCTGTCATCCCGAACAATTTGTCATCCCGAGCAGAGCGAGGGATCTGGGTTTCTGCTGATTGCTGAACCGGCGATAGCGCGGGCAACAATCCAGATCCCCCGCTTCGCTCGGGATGACAACGCTACTTTGATGACAACCCTCGTTTATTGAGATGCGAACCCACCGGCTCTGCTGGCCCAGGATTCAGGTAGACTGCATCCGGAGGAGCGCCAATGCCTGCGGCTGAGATCGCGCCAGTATCGGGCACCTCATTCGGCCCAGAGTGGGCTTTGCTGCTGGCCGCCTGTTCGGTTTCTCCTAAACGGGAGGCTCTTGATTGCATTCCTCTGCTGCTGACGCAACTTGGTTCGTGGAAATCCGTCCTCTCGCTCGCGGACAAGCACGGTGTTCTCTCGCTTCTCCACCAAGCGCTATCCCGCGGCGCCTGCGAAGTTCCAGTGGAAGTACTACGCGAACTAAAAGACCGATATCACGCCAATCTCCACAAGAGTCTCTTTCTTTCACGAGAGCTGATTCGCATTCTCGACTGCCTGGGCCAGTTGGGGATCGAGGCCATGCCCTACAAAGGCCTCGCCCTAGCTGAACAAATCTACGGCGACATGGCGCTGCGGCAATCCGGCGACATCGACCTGCTGATTCGTCCGCAGGATTTGTCGCGAATCAAGGAAGCCGTGCGCGACCTTGGCTACACGCCGCACGACCAGCTTTCGCCGGCAGAAGAGCGGGCCTACTTGCGGTCAGGATATGAGTGCTCCTTCGACAGCCCCGCTGGACGTAATCTGCTTGAGGTACAGTGGGCCATCCAGCCGCGCTTTTACACGGTCGAAGTCGACATGGAGGCCCTGTTCCAGCGCGGGGTCACGGTGACAGTCGCGGGCCGCCCGATGAAAACGCTTTCCCCAGAGGATCAGATTCTGATCCTCTCCGTCCACGCCGCCAAGCATGTTTGGGGACGTCTCATCTGGCTCTGCGACATCGCACGTATCGCGCAGCTGCCGAATCTGAATTGGAAGTGGATTGAACGGGAGGCAACCACGCTCGGCATCGCACGAATCCTGCGGGTCACATTTGACCTCGCGAGGCGATTTGCGCACTCACCCGTCCCTGCCTCCTTGCGCACGACAGAAGATCAGCAGGCTTCGGCCTTGGCAGATGAGGTCGCCGTACAATTCGTCAGCGGAAACGCTCCTGATGTCGAGTCGCTCGCCTACTTCCGTCTGATGATGCGCCTTCGCGAACGAAGAGCAGACCGGATGCGCTTCCTGCGGCGTCTGGCACTAACGCCAGGCCCGAACGAATGGAAAGCCGTGCGCCTTCCCGCGTCCCTGTTCCCTCTGTACCGCCTGGTGCGCCTGTCACGGCTGGCAGCGCGGTTCGCCCGTATCTGATCTGGCGACTCGCTACTGTGTCACGCTGATCGTTTTCTGCAGCCGAATATCCGTCGAGGAACTTCCCACCGTCAAGTTCACCTCATCCGGCTCAACTTGGAAGCTCCCCTTCGTTACGTCCCAATAAGACAGCACGCTGCCGCTCACCACCAGTCGCACGGTCTGCTTCTCACCCGGACCGAGCGCGACTCGCTTGAATCCTTTCAGCTCTTCCAACGGCCTCTCGACTGTGGACCCGATGTGCTTCACATAGAGTTGGACCACCTCGTCGCCCGCGCGCTTTCCTGAATTGCGAACATCCACACTCACCGTCACCTCTCCCGACGATCCCACCTGCTCAGAACTGACCTTCAGGTTTGAGTATTCAAACGACGTGTAACTCAACCCGTAGCCAAACGGATAGAGAGGCTTGCCCTTGAAGTACATGTAGGTCCGGCCATGACGAATGTCGTAATCCATCATGGGCAGAAGCTGATCGAGAGATTGCGGCCAGGTCACAACCAGCCGCCCTCCGGGGTTGTAGTCTCCAAACAGCGCGTCAGCCAAGGCATTGCCCTCCTCCTGGCTGTTGTGGGCCATGTGCAGGATTGCCGGAATGTGCTCCTGGGTCCACTGAATCGCGAAGGGAAAACTGGAAATCAGCACAACTACGGTCCGCGAATTCACGGCGTAGACCTGCTTCACGATCTCTTCCTGCTCCAGTGTGATGGACTGCCGGTCGATCGCTTCCTTCCCGTCGCTGGGCAGCGGACACTTCGCCCATCCCGCATTACAGGTCGGATGGTTGCCCACAATCACGATGGCCACATCCGCAGCGCGGGCTATGTTGACCGCCTCGTTGTTGGCACTGTCGTGGGCAAAACTGACGCGCACGTCCTTGCCAAGCTTGTTCTTGATTCCCTCCAGCGGGCTAACCACGTACGGAGGAGTGCCGCTGTACCAGTCGAGCGCAACTTGATCGGCATAGGGCCCGATGACCGCAACCGATTTCAGGGACGCTTTGTTGAGGGGGAGAAATCCATCCGCGTTCTTCAACAGGACAATTGATTCCTGCGTTACCCGCCGCGCGAGCGCCTTGTGCTCCTCGCTATCCCAGGCAGGCCCGCTTCCCTTGATGGCGGAATAGCGCACCATCTCCGGCGGATCGAGCAAACCAAGCCTGATCATCACGCGGTAGATTCCGCGCAGGTTCTCGTCGATCTCTGAAAGATTCAGCAGCTTCTTGTCGAGCGCAGCCGTGACACCAGCTCTAAAATTGTCGAGAAACTGGTTGATCCCGGCATGAATCGCGCCCGCGGAAGCCTGATCAATGTCGGGGTAATACATGTGCTGTGTCACCGTGTTGGTGAGCGCCCCCGCGTCCGTGCAGATGATGCCGTCGAGTCCCCATTCGTGCATCGTCATGCTCCGGAGAATGGGATGAACCGCCATCGGAATGCCGTTGTACGCGTTGTACGAAGCCATGTAGGCGCGCGATCCGCCTTCGATCACTCCCATGCGAAACGGCATGGAATAGTACTCACGCAGAAGCCGTTCGTCGAAATTCGACGATGAACCGTCCCGGCCGTCTTCATTGCTGTTGGCCAGAAAATGTTTCATCAGCGAAGCCGTGAGCCAGTACTTGGGATCGTCCCCCTGCAAGCCTTTCGCAAAAGCGGTCGCCATCGTTCCCGTGAGGAAGGGATCTTCCCCAAACGATTCCTCGCTTCTGCCCCAGCGCGGATCACGCGCCAGATCGGTATTGGGGGCTCGGACCACAATTCCCGCCCGCCGGTATTTATTGCCGCGTCGCCCAATCGAATACTCGAAGTCGGTGTTGAATATGTAGCGAGCTTCGTAGCCTTCCACGGCAGCCGCTTGCCGCAGCAAGTCCGGATCCCACGTTTCTCCCAATCCCACCGACTGCGGAAATTGCGTCGTGGGTACCGGCTTCAGGCCGCGCCCCTCCCATCCCCCCGGGCCGCCAAAGGCGGCGCCGTGCAATCCTTCGATGTGCGACGAGCCTTTGATGCCGAGTCGCGGCACGCTCGGATCCGTGCTCAGCGCGTTGATCTTCTCCTCCACCGTCATGAGCGAGAGGATGTTGTTGATGCGAACCTCCGCCGGGAGGTTCGGATCCTGAAACGGATACTCGTACTTCTGAGCCCATAGGTTCGACCACGCACTGGAGACGATCGGAAGAATCAGCGCGAACACGGCACCGCGAAGACTTGCTCTCATGACCTCACTCGCCTCTCCAAGAAACAGGGGATGCTTCCAGGCCCTCTAGATAATCGTTATTGTAAACGCTTACTCCATCGGAGTAGGATACCTCGCCAGAGGCCTAGAGCGAATTTATGAAGAGATTTCATGCTGCCATCTTTCCAGTTCTGATCCTGCTGTCCGCCTGCCTGACCTTCCCCCCGTCGTCCGAGGCGCAATGGATGCCCAGAAACCCAGTGACCGCCGTTCAGAAGCAGGCCGACGGCGTGCTGTTCACCCAGAAAACAGGCTTCCTCAAGGTGCAGGTATGCTCGGACTCAATCATTCACGTCCTGTACTCGCCGACTTCGTCGTTTCAGGAGCATCCCAATTACGTCATCATCAAGACCACGTGGACCACTCCGGCGTGGACGATGGAAGAGACCGACGACGACATCACCATCTCGACCGCGCGGGTCAAAGTAAGCGTTACCCGGATCGATGGCGCCATCACCTACCGGGAACTCGATGGCAAGCAGCTCGTGCAGGAAGCCTCCCGAGAGCTCACGCCCGTACATGTGAACGGTGAGGACACCTACCGCGCCGAGTCCTTCGTGAACATTTACGGGTCTCACGAAGGCCTCTACGGTCTCGGACAGCACCAGTCCGGAGTCTGGAATTATCGCGGCGAGTCGGTCGACATCTCTCAGGACAACACCAACATTGCCGTGCCTCTCCTGGTGTCGAACAAGGGTTACGGAATCTACTGGAACAGCCAGTCCCGCAGCCGCTTCAACAACCGCTTTGCCAACTATCTCTATATCAGCGCAGAAGTGGCTGATGCCGTCGACTACTACTTCCTCTACGGCCCGGAACTGGACAAGATCGTCGCCGCCTACCGCGAACTGACTGGCCAGGCGCCCCTGTTCGGCAAGTGGGCGTACGGATTCTGGCAGTGCAAGAACCGCTACAAGACGCAGGACGAGATTCTCGGCGTTGCCCGCAAGTACCGCGAGTTGCACATCCCCGCCGACAACATCGTGCAGGACTGGTTCTGGTGGAATCGCAAGGGTGAGTTCGTCTTCAACAAGAACTATCCCGATCCCAAGGGGATGGTCGACCAGCTCCACGCCGAAAACTTCCACCTGATGATCTCGATCTGGCCCTTCTTCGAGCCCGGCTCCACGAATTACGACTACATGGACAAGCGCGGCTGGTTTGTCGACAAGTTCAAGTTCGCCAAGCCGCCCTACCACACCGACGCCATGGCCGTGTACGACGCCACTAATCCCGAGGCCCGCAAATATTATTGGGAGCAGGTCAACAAGGCGCTGTTCAGCATCGGCCTCGACGCCTGGTGGATGGATACCACCGAGCCTGAGACCGAAGGTCAGGAAGAGAACATCCTTCTCGGAAAGAAGCTGGCCGCGGGAAGTGGCGACCGCTATGTGAATGACTTTCCGCTGCTCGACACCGGCGCGGTGTATGAAGGCCAGCGCAGCGCCTCCGACAAGAAGCGCGTCTACATCCTCTCCCGTTCCGCCTTCGCCGGCTCGCAGAGGAATTCAGTCACCGCCTGGTCCGGCGACATCAACTCCGACTGGTTCAGTTTCCGGCGGCAGATTCCTGCGGGCCTGAATTTCGCGCTTTCCGGCATTCCCTACTGGACCACCGACATCGGCGGCTTCGTCTTTGGAAGCCCCGCCGATCCGGCCTTTCGTGAGCTGTTTGTGCGCTGGTTCCAGTGGGGCACCTTCAATCCGATCCTTCGTGTTCACGGAACCCGCAATCCCGACGAGAATGAGTTGTGGTCTTACGGCCCCGACGCGCAGAAGGTTCTGGTGAACTTCGACCGCCTGCGTTACCGGCTGCTGCCCTACACCTATTCCCTGGCGTGGAAGACGACGAGCGAGGCCTACACTCCCATGCGGCCGCTGGTTATGGATTTCCGCACCGACGCACGCGTGGCGGATATCGGCGACCAGTTCATGTATGGCCCGGCCTTCCTGGTGAATCCCGTCACTGAACCCGGAGCCACAAGCCGCGGGCTCTATCTGCCGGAAGCGAAGTGGTACGACTTCTGGAATGGCAGTACCGTAGACGGATCAAAGACGGTCGACGCGGCCGCACCGATCGATCATCTGCCGCTTTACGTTCGGGCAGGCTCCATCGTCCCTATGGGACCGGACGTAGAATGGTCGACCCAGAAACCTGCGGATCCGGTGGAGTTGCGCATCTATCGCGGAGCCGACGGGAACTTCGTTCTCTACGAGGACGAGAACGACAACTACAACTATGAAAAGGGCGTGTATGCAACCATCCCCCTTCATTGGGACGATGCGAAGCAAACCCTGACCATCGGTGACCGCAAGGGTGAGTTTCCCGGCATGCTGCAGAGTCGCACCTTCCGCGTGGTCTTAACGAAAGAAAACCACGGCGTGGGAGTGAACCAGGAAGATAAGCCCGACAAAGTAGTACGCTACGAAGGGAAACAGACTACGGTGACGCCGTAGGGTACGCTGGTTAATTCCGCTCCACGATTTGCGCTGTCATCCTGACCCTGAGCTAGTCGAAGGGGAAGGACCTATGTAGCTCCCCGCGGAATGCATAGGTCCTTCGGCCTGCACCAACCGCGGACCTCAGGATGACAGACCACGACCGTAGACTGTAACGTGATCTGGTCAGAGCTCCCTACATTGTCCATTCGAGGAGGCTGCTCATGAAGCAACTTTGGTGGTTCCGCTTCGTCCTATTTCTATCCTTCCTGCTGACGGGCTTCGCCCAGACAACCCCGAATACCACGGCGATTCCCACTCAACTCCCCGGCCGCGACGCCATCCTCGTCGGCACGGATTGGTATCCCGAGCAGTGGCCGGAGTCCCGTTGGGAAGAGGATCTGCGCCTGATGGAGGCAGCCAATATAAAGGTCGTTCGGCTCGCCGAATTTGCCTGGAGCAGCATGGAGCCCTCCGAGGGCCACTACGATTTCAACTGGCTCGACCGGGCCATCAACCTGGCCGCCAAGCACCGCATCGCCTCCGTCGTCGGAACTCCCACCGGCGGCCCTCCCGCCTGGCTTACACAACAACATCCCGACACTCTGCGCATCGATGAAAACGGCCGCCGCGCCGTCCACGGCAACCGCGCGCACGGCTCCGTCAATTCGCCTGTCTATCGCGACTACTGCCGCAAGATCGCCGAGGCTATGGCCGTACATTTTGGACACAATCCCAACGTCGTGGGCTGGCAGATCGACAACGAATACGGCTACGCCCTCATGTCGTTCGACGATTACACCCGCAAACAATTTCAGGACTGGCTGCAGAGCAAGTACAAGACACTCGACAATCTGAATACCCTTTGGACAAGCACCTACTGGAGCCAGACCTACGATCGCTGGGATCAGATTCCGATTCCCGTCGGCGATAGCAATAATCCCGGCCTCGTGCTGGAGTGGAGACGCTTCGTCACCGATACCTGGAACGACTACCAGAAGAATCAAATCGACGTCATCCGCGCTCATGCCGACCCGCGCCAGTTCGTCACCGGCAACTTCATGGGCTTCTTCGATGGATTCGATCACTACAAGATTTCGGAACCCCTGACCTTCGCCTCCTGGGATGACTACGTCGGCACCGGACACGTCGATCCATTCTCCAACGGTCTGACCCACGATCTGACCCGCGGTTTCAAGCGCAGCAACTTTTGGGTCATCGAGACCCAGCCCGGCGCCGTCAACTGGGCCGGAGTCAACAATTTCCTGAACCGGGGAGAGGTCCGCGCCATGGCCTGGCAGGCGATCGCGCACGGCGCCGACGATGTCAGCTACTGGCAATGGCGAAGCGCACTCAACGGACAGGAGGAGTACCACGGCACCCTCGTCGGGCCGGATGGCACGCCGGTTCCGCTCTACGATGAGATCGCGCAGATCGGGCGCGAGTTCTCCTCGGTGCAGGACCTTTTCCGAGGCACAACCGTTGTGTCCCAGGTCGCTCTGCTGCACTCCTATGACAGCCGCTGGGCCATCCAGTTTCAGAAGCACAACGACAAATACGACGATGTAGGCTTGCTGAAGAGCTACTACACCTCCCTGCGCAAGCTGACTGACTCCGTGGATGTGATCAGCCCCTACGCTCCTCTGGATCACTACAAGCTGGTAGTCGCCCCCGATCTGAATGTGCTCCCCAAAGATCTGGCCGACCACCTGCTCGAATACGTGCGCAACGGCGGCTTCCTGGTGCTGGGCCCGCGCTCCGGCATGAAGGACGACTCCAACGGCCTGTTGCCGCAACGTCAGCCCGGATACCTGGGCGAAGCTCTCGGCGGGCGCGTCGAGCAGTACTACGCGTTGGAAAAGGACTTCCCGCTGTCAGGGGCGTGGGGCGATGGACAGGTCAAGGTGTGGGCTGAGCAATTGAAGACCCTCGCTCCCAACGCCGAAGTGCTCATGAAATATGGCCCGTCCAACGGCTGGCTCGACGGCAAGCCCGCCGCTATCACCCGCACCTACGGCAAGGGCCGAATCACCTACATCGGCGCCGTGCTTGACGACAAGCTCATGGCTACAGCCGGTGAATGGATGATCAAGAACAGTGCCGTAACGCGCGCTCCGATCGCCACTCCGGATGGCGTGGAAGTCTCCCGCCGCAGCGGCGACGGAAAGCAGGTCTTCCTCCTCATCAACTTCACCCAGGAAAACCGGAACGTAACCCTTCCGCGGCCCATGAAGCTCCTGCTCACCGGGAAGGAAGGAAGCGCGGTGAACTTGCCGCCCTACGGTGTGGAAGTCTTCGTGGAAGGAAAATAGGGCGTTCCCACCATGTCCGGGCCCATTTCAAGTGCTCCCATGCCTGGCTGACAGAGAAACTACGCCAAGAGGCAAGGGCGACCGACCAGAGTCGGCCATGAAAAGCTTGGCCGGGGTTTCACCCAGCGAAAACCCCTATAAAATCCTTTATGTGTACGTTAACGTGCGGTTAGGAGTATCATGGATCTCTAGGCTACGGGTGCCGTCCTCCCAGCACAAGAACGCTCCTCCCCCGCTCAGGACCGAATGAAACGCATCGGAATTTATCGCATCGCCGAACTGGCGAAGGTCTCTATCGGCACCGTCGACCGCGCCTTGCACGGACGTCCGGGCATCCGCGAGGCAACCCGCAAGAAAGTGCTGCGGATCGCCAACCGGCTGGCTTATTCTCCCAATCCCGCGGCGCGCGCCCTGTCTGTGGGTCGCGCCACTCTGCGCATCGGCATCTGCATCCCTCGCGAAATCCGCCTCTACTATGACCAGATGAGGGCCGGGATTCTCGATGAATCAGGCCGGGCCAGCGGTCTCGGGGTCGAACTGGTTCAGAAGCCGGTCCCCAGCCTGGGTGTGGACGAGAAAAAGCAAATGACGGCGCTGCTCAATAGCGGTGTGAAAGGAATCATCACGACTCCGGGAAACCCGGAAATCATTGGTCCGTTGATCGACCAGGCCGAGGAAGACAACATTCGTGTTGTTTGTACCACCACTGACGCCCCCCACAGCCGCCGTTCCAGCATCGTCGCCGTCGACCCTGAGTTGAGTGGACGATTGGCCGCGGAATTGATGGCCAAGTTTGTTCCTCCAGCTTCAAAAGCCGCAGTGGTCACAGGCATGCTCAGCACCGAGGAGCATCGCCTCAAGACTGCGGGATTTTCTTCTGGCTTCACCTCGGACTGTGCCGGCGGTGAAGTAGTCGCAGTTCTGGAGGCACACGAGTCCGAGGAAGAAAGCTATCGCAAGACCTGTGAACTGCTGGAACGCAAGCCCGGCCTGCGCGGAATTTATGTGAGCACGGTCAACTGCCTGCCGGTCTGCCGCGCGCTGAAGAAATACGGTCTGGCAGGAATCGTTACCCTAATCACGACCGACCTGTTCCCGCAGATGGTACCCCATTTGCAGCAGGGAACAATTCTTGCGTCGATATACCAGAATCCTTACCTTCAAGGCCAAGTGGCCATGCGGATTCTGCTGGATCATTTCGTGAACCGCACTCCGATTCCGGCCAGCAGCTACATCGGGCCCGCTCTCGTATTGCGGAGCAATGTTCACCTGTTTCGGGAAGTGCAGGAGACCGTGTCGCCACAGCCGCTGGCACAGGCTCTCTAGCCTGCTCTCTGGTTCTCCCACAAAGCTTCTAACGTACGTGCGGGATCAGCAGATTGGTAATTGTGGGGGGGGAGGTCAACGGTCCGCGGTCCCGTCCATTGAAGCTCGACAAGATCCGGCGCTCTCACTCCGGAAACGGAGCTCCGGCCTTCACAATTCGTATTCGGTGATCTGTGAATGTGGAATGCATGCTCGGAGCTTCCACCTTGGGCATGTGACACGTGACGCAATCTCTCTCTTTCACTGGACACGCCACAGCATAATGATCTGCTGGTGCTTTGACACTCGCTTTCGCGGCGTGACACGCCAGGCAATTCTTATCGTAAGCCCCAGAGTCGCGAACCAACCGCTCATGCGGATCATGGCAGGCGATACACGTGATCCGTGCATCCCCGGTTCCAAAGCACTTGCTGGTTTCCAGCCGGTAACCCTGAAACCGCACGTCTTCAAGCCCCGTTGCCCGGTTCAAGACAACATCTATTCGCGATCGGTGGCAGACTCCACAAAACTCCACTGAATCTATAGGCGAAAGATTGGCAGGATTCAGGATGTCTTTCGGACCGCTGACGTCCGGGTCGAGGTTCATCGCGGCAACATGCCGACTCCCCGGACCATGGCAACCCTCACATGCCACTCCGGGAATGAGTTGGCCTGGATCAAAACGGTAGTGTGTCGTGGAGGCCGTTGTGTGGCAGCCAAAGCAGAGACGCGCGCCGTCGGGGTCCATGGGCCGTCCCAATGCAGCTTCTACCTTGGAGGGTGTGGCCGGGGAATGGCCGGTAGTCAAATCCAGAGCCTGCGGACTTGCGTAGTAGCTCACGCGGCTCTCGTAGAAGGTTCCGTCCTGCTCGTACACATAGGTCTGGCCGTGTTCGCCGCTTCCGAATACCCAGATCAGGGAACCGGAAGCCGAGGACTTGCCATTGCTGACGGAATACTGAACTTGCTTGTCGTTGTGGACGAGATCGTAGTGATAAGGTCCAAGCTGGCCAACGATCTTCGGCCGAGAAGTCAGGAAGGTCGAATCCAATGGAGCCATTGCTGTATTGGCCATCGGCGTGGTTTTCTGAGTCTGAACTTTGTGTTTGTGGCATTGCGCGCATGCCGCTGAGCCCACATACTCCTCGCGGGCTGCGGAGCCCTTGGTTGGCCACCACCCTCGACTCATGATCCGCTCGGACGTGGGAATCTGTATCCCATCGCTTTGCGCGTTCCCGTGACGAAGCGGAAAGAGCGCGAGCACCAAGCCCAGCCCAACCAGTATTTTGATTTTCCCCATACTGCGTTAGAAGAAGACGAAGAGTGGATTCTACTTCACTGTGACGACAAAAAAGGGCAGTCCTGCATCTGTGTTTCTTGTGGCAAAGGGAACGTATTCCACAAGAGTCGTTTCAAAGATAGATTGAGCAAGCAAGTGCAGCCCGGATAGCTCGGGCGTCCCATGCTTTGGATTGACCGGGGGCAGGGCGTCTTCCAGCCCGCCGCGCGCGAAGAGCACATCTGGGTTGTTTGGATCCTCTCCTTTAATTGTCATCCATTGGCCGACACGCCGATCCGGACAGACATCACTTCAGCGCAGATCCATCGGACCGACCCTGGTATTGCGCAGCAACGTTAATCTTTCGCCTCCCTCGATTGGTTGCCAGGTTTACCGCGCCTGAGGGATCAGCAGATCGGTGATTGTGTAAGCGGGAACCGTCACGGTGAAGTTGTTCCCGACGTCCTCAACCTGATTGCCAGCGATTACCTTTCCCGAAGGGGGATTACTTCTCCCATAGTCGAATCGCATGCCCGGTCCCGCCAGTTTCCCGCCGTTGACTGTCACCTTCACGGTCGCGGTATTTTTCGGGTCCTTGTTGATCAGCATGACGCTCACGCTTCCGTTCTTGTGATTGGCGGCGTAGACCGCGAGCAGCGCGTGGCTGGATGCCGCTGACACCAGCGTTTCATTGAAGTTCATCAGATTGTGAATCATCTGCAGCCCGAAATACGCAGACCTCGCTTCGCTCTTTTCGTCGAGAAAACTGCCCCCGTGCAGCTCCGACCAGTCGATGTTCGCTGCTCCATCGCCAATGAGATTGAGGTACGCGTCCGCCGCAAAAAGCCCAACCACATTGGGATCCGTCACCTTGATAAACGATTTAGGACCCACATCCGTCACCAGCAGCTGAATGTTCTGGATATTCTGCCCGCAGTACTTCTGAAACAGCTCGACCAGCCCGCCGACAATCTGAGGAAGTTCATCGTGAGGCGTGGAGAGCAGGTTGGCGTTGTCCAGTTCCTTCCAGTTCGACGCTTCGCTCGTGTTGCCAGTGTTCCAATGGAGAGAAACAAAATCAATGTCCTTGCCCACCACCTGCAGGACGTTCCGGTCCCAGTCGAGGCCTGAATCCTGCGCTTTTTGAAACTTGGTATTCTGGACGTACTTTCCGGTTACAGGATCCATCGTCCATTCCTGAATATCCCACTTGTTGGGGATCGGCGAGTCCACCGAGGCTCCCACCTTAATCCGAGGATCCATCGCCTTCATCGCCTTCGCGAACTGCAGCAGCGCCTTGCCATACGCTGCTGGGGAAAGGCTCGCATTCTTGCGCCGTTGTTTTTCGTTGTCCTTCGCCTCTTTGGGGTACGGTGCGTGCATGTCGACTTCGTCACCTTCTCCACCGTAGTAGCCGTTTTTGTAGACTTCGTTTCCAATCTCCCAGTACTTCACGTTAAGCTTCGGATGCGCGATGCGGAGGAAGTTCTTGCCGTCGTCGGTGGCGAGTGGCTGCGAAGCCCGAAGTGAAGCCCAGTACCCCACCGTCTGCCAGTCAAAACCCGTGGAATCTTTGCCGATCACGCTCGTATCGGTCGGATCTCCGTTGGCGTACGCCACCCACGCCGCTGCTTCCGCCGGCTCGCCGCCGCCACTGCCGTCCTGATTCGAACCGTAGTTCACCGTGATCACCGTGGTTCCAACCTGGTCGATCAACCTTACGAAGTGACCGAAATCGGTGTTGGGGGCATAACCGCCGTAGCGCTGCGACACCGGCGCCTGTGAGCTCGTCGGCTTGTGCGTAGACCAGTGATAGTTGTCGGCAAAGGCCCCACCCGGGTAACGCAACGTGGTGATTCCTGCTCCGCGCAAAAGCGCCGGAAGTTCGGCATCCATCAGGTGACCGTCGGACACCGAAGCGTTGACCGCCATCGCGCGCGGTGCCATGAATGTTCGTGGCTTGTCCATCTCCACCGTCACCTTCACAGGACCTTTAATTTCAGGCGCGATTGTCTCGGCCGGCATATCCTGCGGCCTCGCGGCATCGTGTTGGTTCAACTGGCCGATGGCTAGCTGACTCAGCACCAGGAGTGCAGCCATGACCCCGCCGCAAGCCATGGAAACGCATTTGCTCCCACGACCCTTGCCAGACCTCATCAAGGAAGATCGAATGGATCGCATGGAAATGAACACCTCCCGTTTTGCGGATTGCCCTTCTACTGCGCCTTACCTTTCACCAGCTGTATCGTAGCTGGTGGAGGCAGTGCGGCTGTGCCCTGAATGCCACCACCCTCCACAATCGTATAAAGCCGATCGCTCGTAACATTGTGTAGTTCTTCCCTCGCCCCTCTCGGCCATTGAATCTCGACCGTCGTCATCGTGGAGTCGCTGCCAAGTCCAAAATGCAGCCTCCCATCGTTCGAAGAGAGGTAGCTTCCCCCGCCCGTCACTTCTGCAATCTGAGTCATAGTTGATGTGTGCACTGTGACTCGCGCTCCAATCGCGGCTCGATTGCTCTTTGTCCCGATCAACTTGAAAAGCACACGATGGTTTGAACTACGCGTCTCATTCACGAAGACCGACGGTGGTCCGCCGACGTTGTACGCCACTACATCGACATTGCCGTCATTGTTCAAATCGCCGAACGCGGTTCCCCGCCGCGACTGGAGCAGTCCCTCGCTCAGTCCAGCACTGTCTGCGATCTCGTCGAAGGTACGGTCCCCGCGGTTCCGAAACAGCTGAACCGGTTCACGGTAACGCGCCTCGTTAGGCAGCGTGTCCACCTTCGGGGAGACGTTGCCATTGGCGACAAAGATGTCGGGCCAGCCGTCATTGTCAAAGTCCGCAAATCCCGTCCCCCACTTCACCGGTGCCGAACTGGGACGTCCAATCTTCGCATCCCACGTGATGTCGCTGAATCCCTTCTCTGCCTGATTTCGGTACAGACTGACCGGTTGATTGCCAAAGCGAGTAACCACCAGATCCAGCTTCCCATCCCGATCGAAGTCCCCGAAATCTCCCGCCATGTTCCCCAGTTCCAGGCCTGACGGATCAACGGCCGTTCCGCTGATCATTCCCATGTCTTCAAACGTGCCGTTGTGCCTGTTGCGGTACAGGTAGTTCGCGTCCATGTCATTGGCGACGAAAAGGTCTGGCCAGCCATCGTTGTCGTAGTCGCCCCACACTACGCCCATTCCCCGCCTCTTCTCGGAGTTGTCCACACCGGCCTTTGCAGAAACCTCTTCGAAGGTTCCGTCCCCGCGATTGTGAAACAGGAGGGAAGTTTCCCCCTCAGTTCCCGGAACCTCGATTGGGAGCCCCTTGTAGTTGAAAGATGGCGAGCCGGGCTGCGGCAGGTGCTGAATATCGGAGTGCACGTACCGCGACACAAACAAGTCCAGATGCCCATCGCGGTCGTAGTCCGCCCAGGCTGCTCCCACGCTGAAGCCTCCACCTCCCACGTGCGCGCGTTCGGTCACATCCTCAAACCTGCATCCACCCAGATTGTGATAAAGCACGTTGTGGCCGTAGCCCGTCACGTAGATGTCAGGCAGCCCGTCGTTGTCGAAATCTCCGACCACCACCCCCATCCCCCAACCGCGCGTCGTGAGCCCGGCCGACTGCGTAATGTCGGTGAAATGGAGAACTCCGCCCTTGCGCCCGTCCTGGTGATAGAGCGTGACCATCGGATCTCCGCCATGCAGATAGCGATCAATCGTGGAGTCCCCGGTCACGAGAATGTCCAGCTTGCCGTCATTGTCGCAGTCAAACACAGCCACTCCGCCGCCCATGGTCTCAACCAGATACCGCTTGTCTGCCGAAGTCGGGCTCACCGTCGTGAGTCCAGCCTGGCGGCCCACATCGTGGAAGCGCATCGGCGGTGTAGCGTGAACCTGCCCCCACGCCGCCAGTTTGAAAAACATGGCCCCGATCGCCACCGCCAAGATTCGAACCTGGAGCCTCGCATCCATACGGCTACGGCCTTTGCGCCGCCCGCAGCGTCGGATCCCACCCCACGGCCTTCTGAAGATATTCCTGCGCTACTGCGGGATCCTGGTGCCGGGCAGCGATGCCGCCCAGATTGTAGTAAGCCTCGCCGATCACGGGACTCAACTGCTTGATGAACGCCTGCGCTCGCTCCTGCTCCGCGGGCGTTGCCGCCGCGCGCCTGGAGCCTTGCTCGCTGCCATTCCCCGTTCCCGCCGCGGCACTGCGCTCCCTGTTCTCCGAAATCTCCGCTGGGTTCAAACGCAACTGCCTCCGAAGCTGCTCTGAGCTTCTGATCTCAGCCGCCCCTTCCTCGGCCTTGCCGCTCTGCTGCAGGACCCGCCCCAACATGTAGTGCGCGCGAACCATGCCGGAGTCCGGTGCCCTTCTCCCCTGCAATGCAATCAGCTTTCGTAACACCTCCGCTGCCTGCGTCCCCCGCCCTGTGTCGGAGTACAACTGCCCCAGCAGGAGCTGTGTTCCCTCATCGGCAGGATTCAACGCCGCAGCCCGATGCAACTCCTCCTCCGCCTTGTCGAAATGGCGCTGCTGAAGTGCGATGTAGCCCAGCATGTAGTGTCCCCGGAAATCTTCCGAGTTGATCCTCAGCAGCGAGCGAAACTCGGGCACGGCTTTCTCGTATCCCGCAGCTTCATTGCGCGCCAGATACGACAGCCCCAGAAAGTAGTGCGCATCGGGAATGGCGTCGTTCTGCGCGATCACCCGCTTGAGCTCTTCGATCGCCTGATCGGGATAGTCGCCGTAGTAGTAGGTCATCGCGACTGCAACCCGGTTCTGCGGAGTATCTCCCAGACCTGCAACCACTCTGCGCAACAGTGAACGAGCGTTGTCGAGTTGCTGGAGCCTCAGATAGCTGATCCCCAGCAGATGCCACACTTCCCCCAGTTCACCCGCAGCCGCTGCCTTCTCCAGGTGCGCTGCCGCCCCAGAATATTCCTTCTGCTCAAAGAGAGCCCGTCCCAGCAAAACTTGCCCCCGCATGTTGTCCGGCTCTGCATTGACGACCGCCTGAGCCGCCACAGCCGCGTCCTTGCTTCGGTTCTGGTCGAAAAGAACCGAGGCATAGTCCAGCCGCAATCCCGAATCATCCCCCGCAATATTCAGAGCTTCTGCAAAAATTCTCGCCGCCGCCGAGAGATCTCCGGCACGTGCCCGGGCATTCGCGACCCGGTGAAGTGCCTCGCCCAGAAACGCCTTGTACTCCGCTGCCGCGTGCTCCTGATCTCCGTTCTTTAGAGAGGCCTCGGCGGCGTCGAGGTGCCGAGCTAGCGGGTCCTCCGTGACCTGCGCCCTCACCCGGACCGCGCTCCCGGTAAAGCAAACCGCCACAAAGAACAACAGTGTGCTGCCGCGGAGCAGGCGAGGCATCCGCTCAACGTGCCTCTGCATTCGCGTCCTGACCGTCCTTGTGCTGGTCCAATTCCTTGAAAGCAGCAAACTCGCGCGCCGCAGCGGCACTTTGGCCCGCCTTCTGATACGCCTGCGCCAGATTGAAGTGCGCAGCAGCAATGCTCGGCGCCAGCCGCACGGCCGTTTCCAGTTCCTGGATGCCCTGCGCAGTTTGCCCGTGCTGCACCAGAATCCGCCCGAGGATGTTGTGCGGAGCGTAATTCTTCGGCTCAATCTCGATCGCCCGCCGCGCCAGCGCCTCACTTTTCTCCGCCTGCCCCATCTCGAGAGAGAGGAAAGCCGCTTCGATCAGCGCCGGGACGTGCTTGGGCGTTATTTCCAGTTCCTTTTCTAACTCCGCCACTGCAGCTTCCTGGTCCGAGACGGCCAGGGCAAATCCGTAGGCGTAGTGCAGATTCGGCTCGCGCGGGTAGGCCGTCACAAGATCCTTGTAAAGCTGCCTGGCCTCTTCCAGCTGACGTGCGTTCACTGCCCATCCCGCCTCTCCGACTTTCATGATCAGCTCATGCTTTGTGGCCGGGATCTCGTAGGGAAACAGCGGCATCCTCAGCACGATCAAACCGGTCGCCTCGAATACCGGCGGGCTCTTGTCGCCTACCTTTGCGAAGAAGGTGATCTCCTTCATCGCCATGTCGAATTGCCCGGCTGTATCCCAGAGCAGCGCGAGTTCGTAATGAACCTTTGAAAGCAACCCCTGATCGGCTCCCAAGCCAAGTTGCGTGCCCCTAATAAGATGGTCGAAGGCGTGACGGTAGTCGCGCAGTTCGTACTCGCAGAATCCCAAGTAAGCCCACGAGGGCCCATTTTTTGGAGTCAGCACCGTGGTCTGGCGATAGGCCTCCCGCGCCTCCGCGTAGCGATTCAGCGTGTAGAGCGAGGCTGCTAGATATCCCCACCCCTCCGCCCAACTCGGACGAAGTCGCACAGCCTGCCGGTAGAGTCTCGCCGCGTCCTCAAGACGATGCTCGCGGAACGCCTCCGTTGCCCGCTGGGAAACCTGCGGAAACTGAGGCGGAGATGGAGGCCTGCTCTGGGCCTCCGCAGCGCCAACCCCGGCACAAGCCCCGGCAAACAGCAGTCCCACCCCCAGCCAAAAGCGCGCTACCCGGATCATGGAGACCCTGATTATATCGCCTGGCTGTCGTCGTGGCCGCAGATTCTATCATCCGCTCAGACTCCCATTACAATAGATGTTGGCTGCCTCGAACGCTACGGTGGTTGCCTCCACGGCATCACTTTTAAAGCCGCCTCGGGAATGGCCCGTCACACGATTATGAAATTCCCAGCCGCAGCGGCAGCCGAGATTGTTGTCCTGCTCCACGCCGTCCTCTGTTTTTCCCAGACTCCCCCCGCTGCGCCTTCCGGGGTAATCCGGTTTGAGGACATCGCCTTACGGGCAGGGGTTAATTTTGTCTCCAACAGTTCCCCGAGCTCGAACAGGAATCAGCCGGAAACCATGGTCGGTGGTCTGGCCTTGTTCGACTACGATGGCGACGGATACCTGGATATCTACGTCGTGAATGGTGCTGCCATTCCTTCGCTGGAAAAAGACGGGCCACAATATAGGAATCGGCTGTATCACAATAACGGGAACTTGACGTTTACCGATGTCACCGACAAAGCAGGGCTTGGTGGCGCCGGCTACGGTATGGGAGTCGCCGTCGGTGATTACGACAATGACGGCTGGCCAGACATTTATCTCGCCAACGTCACGGGGAACCAGCTCTTCCACAACAACGGCAATGGCACATTCACCGACGCGACGGCCAAAGCCGGCGTCGCTGGCGGGATGTGGAAGGGCAAGAAGATGTGGTCGGTTGCGGCCGCCTGGGTCGACTACAACAATGATGGCCTGCTCGATCTATTCGTCTCAAACTACGTCGAGTGGGAAGTGGATCACGACCCCGTATGCGTTACCGGCAAAGAACGCGACTACTGCGATCCGAAGTGGTACAAACCTCTCCCCAACACGCTATACCGTAACAACGGCGACGGCACCTTTTCGGATGTTTCCGCGGAATCCGGAATTGCTGAGCACCTCGGTAAGGGCATGGGCGTGGCCATAGCCGACTTTGATGGCGACGGCTATCCCGACATTTTTGTCGCGAATGATAAGAGTCCCAACTTTTTATTCCACAACTTAGGGGGTAAGAAGTTTGAAGAGATCGGGGAGATGGCGATGGTGGCCGTTTCCGCTGACGGCAAGCCGCTTTCGTCGATGGGCGTGGATTTTCGCGATGTCAACAATGACGGCAAGCCCGACATCTGGTATACGGCCTTGGAAAAGGAGACGTTCCCCCTGTTGGTGTACGACAACGGAGCCTTGTTTGACGACGCCACTACGCGCAGCGGGTTGAGCTGGGCAACGATGAAAATGTCCGGATGGGGAAACGGCATCTACGATCTTGACAACGACGGGTGGAAGGACCTGCTGGTCGTACGAGGCCATGTCCTGGCCGACCCGGAACGCTTTTTCTCCTGGCCACGCGCCCAGCCAAACTCGGCTTTTAGAAATCTCGGCAACGGCAAGTTTGAGGACGTGAGTGCAACCGCCGGCGCGGACTTCCTGGCTCCCGCCGTGCACCGCGGGGCCGCCTTCGGTGATCTCGACAACGACGGCCGTATCGACGTAGTCGTGACCACCCTCAATGGCCAGCTCGAGGTCTTTCACAACGTCACTGAAAGTAAGAACCACTGGGTCGAGCTGCAATTGCGCGGGAATAAGAGCAACCGCATGGGAATCGGCGCCCGGATCAAGGCCACTGGCGAGGATGGAATGACGCAATACAACCACGTCACCACCAGCGTGGGCTATGCCTCCTCCAGCGACAGTCGAGTGCACTTCGGTCTGGGTTCGTCGTCGCGAGTGCGAGAAATCGAGATTCTCTGGCCCAGCGGAATCCGGCAGGTGCTGAAGGATGTACAGGGAGATCGAACAATCAAAATCGAGGAGCCCAACTCCCCAACGGAGAAGAAGTAGATCAGTTTGGCGGTGGGCTGGCAGGTTGTCCTTCTGCCTTCCTCTTCTCCAGTTCATTGAACGTCGCAATCTCCTTTGACGCTAGAGTCGCTTCTCCCGACTTCTGATACGCTCGCGCCAGATTCAAATGGAAACTGGCATTGTCAGGAAGCAGCCGCGTCGCCAGCTCGAGTTCTGGAATCGCTTCCGACGCACGGTCCATTTCCGTGAGCGCGCGGCCGGACAGGTTGTGCGCGGCCGCGTTTTGCGGCTGCAGCTTGGCGCTTTCCTGCGCTTGTTTCAACGCCTTTTCGAGTTCTCCCTCCTTGAGATACAGAAGTGCAGCCTCAAGTTTCGCCAGTACATGGGAAGGACTCAGTTCGATTTCCTTCTCATATTCTCGAAGCGAGCCATCGATATCCACGTGAGAAAGGAACTGACCGTACGCAAAGTGCACGTTCGGCTCGCTTGGATATTTCTCCGCAAGCTGCTGGTAGAGTTTGCGAGCCTCGTCCATCTTCTGCACATTCGCCGCAAAGCTCGCGCCCCCGGCGAGGATCAGCATCTCCTTCTTCTCCGCTGGAACCTTATCAGGAAGCACGGGGGCCCGGAGCACGCTCAGCCCGATGGCCTCCAGAATCTCCGGGCTCCCGAGATTCTGACGCGTGAACCAAAGCATTTCCCTAAGCCCCATATCAAACTGCCCAACCGTATTCCACAGGACCGCGAGATGATATTTGACTTGGCCAGTCAGGTCGCGGTTGTCTCCGATTCCCAGTTTTTCCCCCTTCGACATGTCGTCGAAGGCACGCCGGTAGTCCTGCAGCTCGTATTCACAGAGGCCAAGGTAAGCCCAGGAAGCTGCATTCTTGGGGGTTAGAATCGTGATCTCGCGATAGGCGTCGCGGGCCTCGCTGTAACGCTCAAGTTGATAGAGCGAGTTGCCCAGGTGATCCCAGCCCTCGGACCAGGTAGGACGGATGTCCACACCTTGGCGATATAGCTTCACTGCTTCTTCGACTTGATTCGCCTTCCAAGCTGCTGCGGCTCGTCGAGCGAGGGAGTCGAACTCCGCCGCTGACTTACTTGTAGGCTTTTTCTTATTTTCAGCGGAGTGTGCCTGCGGCCACACCCCCGCTGGCAACACGGCGAGGGTCAAGAGCACCACAGAAATCAGGACTAGCTTTCGGTGGCCACCGAGCATGGAGATACTATACCGACTCCTACGCCAAGGGATCCGGGAGCGCGGGGCAGCACTCCGGAGCATTAGGACGCAGAAAAAGTTCGGCTGGCCCGAGTAGGGCCAGCCGTTAAGACTTCAGCACAACCCTCTAGCTGGTCAAGCTAGAACCTGTACTTAACCGACAGCTCCACGATGCGTCGGCCGAACCGCGTGCTGGCGTACCCGGGGTGCACTGCCTTCCCAGGGCTCGTCGCGCTCGTGTCAGCAGTGCTGACCCAGCTGCCGGACCCCAGTGGGCAGTACCCGGTGGTGGTGCTTACTATGTCGGCAGACGTCCCGCAGGCATTGCCGGCCGGGTCAGTGCCAACGTAGTTGAGGCCGATCCGATTGTCCCCGTTGCCGCCCTGGAATGAATCCAGCGGATGGTTCAGGAAGTTGAAGGCGGAGAGGCGGAATTCCACGTTCTGTCGCTCTGTGACCTTGAACGTCTTGAATACCGCCAGATCGCTGTTGAAGTAAGCTGGGGCGTGAATGTAGGGCAGGTGCAGCCAGCCCTGCTCTCCAGGAGCGCTGACGGAGAAGCAATTGGCGTTGAAGAACTGATGTGCATGCAGATTTGCCGTCGGGTTACAAGTAATGGTTGGCTGCAGCACTACGTTGTTCGTGCCCAGCCAATTCATCGCGTTGATGCCATAGGACTGCTCACAGGAAGGAAGATGCGAACCGTTGACTATAGGGCAGTTATTCGGATCCGTTTGGATGTTCCCGGACAACGGACCATTGCCGCCCAGGTTCAGGTTGGTTTGCCCGTCCTGCTGGGTGCTGATATTTCCGCCGCTCTGATAAGTGGTGATGCCTGACAGCGTCCAGCCGTTCAGCGCGTATGCCAAAGCGCGGTTCTTGATGGGATTACCCGTCTGAAGCGTGTAGGACATGTTGACGACGTGTGACCGGTCAATCGAGAGCACACCGTAGTCATTGGCGAGGTTCAGGCCATCGGCGTTCGCACCGTTAAGCTGGGCGGTTCCAAGGGTACCGAGCGCCTTTGACCAGGTGTAGTTCAGGTTGTAGGTAAGGCGGCCCTTCTGTCGAACCCAGCTCACCTGCAGCCCGTTGTAGTCAGCTTTGCCTATGTGTTGCGTCACCGCCGCAACGTTGTTGCTGTAAGCACTGCCCAGAGTGTACGCACCAGTCGCGCCGTTGACGACCCCTCCGTTGCCGGTTGAGTACTTACGACCAATGTCACAGTTTGCGTCCGTTGAGGAAAGGGGCGATGAGCAGCCGGAGAACGTGAACAGTCCACCCAGCGGGATCACGTTCAAGCCTCGAGCGTCCAAGTTGTTCGTATTCCCGACGACGCTGGCGTAGAGTGTCTGGCTGCCCACGTATCCAATTTCGAGCAGTGAACTCCACGGCACCTGTTGTGAAACTGTGAAGTTGTAGCTGCGGGTGATCGGCTGCTGGTGATCAGTCAGTGCGAAACCGTTTAGGTTTCCGCAAGAAAGCCCACTGCTCGCACCCGGGCCGCACCCAAGGTTTGTAGGATCCACGGTGCCCGAGATACTGTTAATTCCAATAGGGCCGCCGGGTATCGAGTTGCCCATAACGACCAGTCCAGGATTGTAGGTTCTGACTCCCTGCGCCAAGTCGGTGGGGTTCTGGTAATCGTTCCACTGGTCGCGGTAGCCATATTCGCCCCAGCCGCCGCGCAGAACCGTCTTTCCATTGCCCCGTAGATCCAGCGCCATTCCAAGGCGCGGCTCCCAGGTGATGGTAGCCACGTTGCGGCCCGTAACTGGAATACTGGAACTGAGACCATGCCAATTGAATCCAGGGGCGCTGCCGCTAGGATTGTTCGCCGCGCTGTTCGGGTCGCCAATGAACGTAGCCACGCCCGCCCCACTGGGGGTCCGCCACTCGCCAAGATGGTCGGCGCGTAATCCCAAGTTAAGGGTTAAGCGTTTATTGAACTTCCAGTCATCCTGCACATACCCGGAATAGGTTGGGTACCACAGGTTGTCGAGGGCGTACTTGTTAACTTGATCGTAGCCAGCATAGCCCATCAGGAAGTTTGCAACCGGATTGGTATGCGGGTTGCCGCTGGTTTCGGCTTCGAAGTGACCGTTGTAATCGGAGAAGGCACCTTGGTTGTTCGTGGTCTTCTCCCAGTAGAAGCCAGCTTTGATGGTGTGGGTCTTGTACACCTTGGTCACGCTGTCTTCCAGCGAGTAGTTCCATTTCTGCCACACAAATGGCGCGTTGCATGGCGTGCCGCTCTTGCAGCCAGTCTCGAAAATGTCCGGCTGGATCATTTGCGGCATGCCAGACAGCCAGTAGCCGTTTCCGAAGTCAGGCGCCCAGTTCGACGCGTTGTTCGGGAAAGCCTGCGCGTAGGGGTATCCCACCTCTCCTGTCGTCCACGCTGTCTTGCTGTTCTTGATCAAGGGGTAATTGATATACCCGATGCCTATCGAAAGGTCGTTGGTCAGCGTGGGGTTTACGACCTTCAGGAAATGGCCCGAAAGAGTCTGGGAATTGTCTTTCGACGACATTCCACCGGGGAACGGGACGGAGTTTGTGGGTTGCCACCAGAGGTGGACAGGAACATTGTCCGTTTCCTTCTGGACCTGATACGTGACATAGAGTTTTGTGCTGTCGGTGATGGCGTAATCGACGCGCGTCCTCCACATCCATCCATTCTGATTGAGATTCTCCGGAACCAGCAGATTGTACCCACCGGTCTTCGTCGGATCTGCATTAGGCAACGGAACTTGGCCCATCAGAGCAAGGGCTCCAGGGTCCAACGCGATCGGGTTTGACGCACTTGAAAAGCCCATATCTCCGCAAAGCGGTGACCAGTTACTCGGATAACCCAGACCACTGCAGAGGTCGGCATTATCCGCAACAGTGCTGCTTCCTGGCGAAGAGTTAGACCCCGTCGTGCTGAAATCACCCGCTCGCATGCTGAGCGTCGGGACGTTGTTGGTCAACAGACCGGGAACAGTGATGCCCTGAAGGGGAACGCCATTTTGGTAGTAGTACTCAAACGCTGAGGTGAAAACCACCTTTTTGTTCGTGCCCGGAACCGGCCCGCCAAATTGAAATCCGGGATACATAAACCGCACCGGCGCCGGCGTTACCAACCCCGGAGGTGACGAGAGCATTTGGTGCTTGAAGGACCAATCCAGAGAATCGAGAGAGGCGTCGCGGGCATGCAGATAAGCTTCGCCGTGGTACGACGTGGTGCCCGATTTTCCGATTACGTTGACAACAAGTGGCCCCTTGGCGCTGTCTGCGCCGAAGTTCGAGGTCTGCACTTTGACTTCTGAGACCATGTCGCCGTTCACGGTCGCCGTCGCACCGCAGTTGCAACCGTTGTCAAGGATGTGTGCACCGTCCATGATGAGGTCGCTGCCGCCGCGGAACAGGTTGCCGCCGCCGACATAGTTTTCACCAACGGCGCCGCTGGTAGGAGACACAATGGAAGGATCCTGGGCCAGGTGATTGCCCAAGCCGCCTCCGTTATAAGCGGCGAATCCGGGCAGCGTCCGAATGAGGTCGGTCGCGTCACGGCCCAAGAGTGCCATGTTCTCAATCTGCTTCGAGGTCAGCACGGCGCTTCTTTCACCAGAATCTACCGGCGCCACTTCCGCTGCCACCGCCTCAACTTGAACCGTTTCCCCCTGAGCTCCTACCTGAAGGGAAATGCCCGAGATGTCGCGAAGATCGCCCGGCCTGACGGGGATGCCCGACTGTTGCCACCCCTTGAAACCGGAGGCTGAGACTTTCACCGAATAGGCACCGGGCTGCACGCCCCCGAAAGAGAAATATCCGGCGTCGTTGCTCGTTGATTTGCGCGTGTCCCCGGTAGCGTCGTTAGTCAGCTGAACGGTCGCCTTGGGCACCACCGCGCCCGCCTGGTCGTAGACCGTGCCGGTGACCGTTCCGGTCGATTGCGCATACAAGCTTGTTGGTGCCAGCAGCACGATGAACAGGGCCAACCCGGCTGCCACTCCGATGGTTTTGAGAAACGCGCTAGTGAATTTCGGTCTCATTAGATTTGCCTCCTGCCCCTGGGGGCTCTCCACCGCGGGGTCACTCTGAGTTCAGACAACCTTGCTCCGTCGGTTGCCACGGCTTGAGCGGGCGCTGAAAACGCATACACGCAGCCCGTTAACGTACACGCTCTTTACCGCCGTCGGCACTTTTACTCTGGTTTCGCAATAACTGTCAAGAAAAATCGATTTTGTGAGCAAATTTCTTTGGTTCGTAAATGGAACCGGTTTTCCTGGGCGCCTACGGAAATTCATATTTCCAAGGCATCCCCCAAAGCTCGGTGCGGCGCCGGGCCCGTCCGGCTTTTCGCCCACAAATCCCCAAAGCGGTGGTAGCATGCTAGCTCGAAAACGGGTGATGTCATGTGCAGTCGGCGGTGCCGGGTCAGCCTTTTGATCGCAGCATTTATGCTCACTGCTTCTTCCCCGGAAGCTCTCCCTCAGCAGACCGCACCAGCCAGGGGTCTGTTCATCAGCGGCGTTGTTCGCGACGACGACACTCACGACGCGCTGAGTGCCGTCGCCCTCGAACTGCAGAGGATCTCAGGCGACACCGCTTCCCCACCCGTTGTCTCCGGGACCAGAGGCGAATTTCAGTTCAACGGAGTCGTTTCCGGAGACTACCGCATTACAGCTCACCAGAAGGGCTACGAAACCGCTACGCTCGACATCATGTTGGGTGGCATTCCGCTCTCGAACGTAAGCATCACTCTCCGCCGATCCGCCGTCGCTCCAGGTTCCGTCCCCGGAGATGCGATCTCGGCCCACCAGCTCAGCATCCCCGAAAAGGCTCGCGATGACTTTGACAAGGGCTTCAAGCTGCTGAACGGCACCAAGCCGGACTATCGCCGCGCGCTTACATATTTCGAGCGAGCTATCAAAGAGTATCCCGACTATTACGAAGCCTACGCGGAGACTGGGGTCGCGCAGCATCGTTTGGGCGACAAAGCGGCTGCAGAGCAGGCCTTGCGAAAGTCCGTGGAGCTCAGTTCCGGCCGGTATCCGGACGCGTTGATGTGGCTCGCGGAAATGTTGAATGACGCCAGCCGTTTTTCTGAGTCGGAGGAGTTCGCCCGCCGCTGTGCCACTGAGAACGATTCTTCCTGGCGCTGCGCTCTGGAGCTGGCGCGCTCGCTCGCGGGAATGAAGCGTTCCACCGAAGCCGAGGCGGTTGCCACCAAGGCCAGCGAACTAAATCCCAACAACGCCGGAACTTTCCTGGTACTGGGCAACATTCACATTCAGGAGCACAAGTACGCGGCGGTGGTGAAAGACTTCGACACGTATCTCAAGCTCGATCCGTCCGGACCACAAAGCGAACAGGTAAGAGCAGCCGAGGAACAGGCGCGCAAAGCCCTGAATAAGACGCAGAACTCCGCTCCCACTCCGCCTAAGCAGTAGCGGCCGAAGCAATTCGATACAATCGGCTTGAAAGCGGTAGGTCCGTCGCGTCTGCATCCTGATGAGAATTCGCCTTCACCGTCTTGCCGCACTCATAGCCTCCCCTACGTGCCTGCTGTTTTCGGCCTACTGTCAGCAAAAGGCAGTCCCCGCGGATAAGTCAGAGCACTCTGGCATCGTCTTTCAGGAAGTCTCTCCCAAGACAAGCAGCATCACCTGGATTCACGACAACGCGCAGTCTGACCAACGCTACTATCCCGAATCGATCGGCCCGGGATGCGCCTTCCTCGACTACGACAACGACGGCTGGATGGACATCTTTATCGTCAACAGCGGCCCTTCCGACTTCTTCACGCCACAGAAGCCGCTGCGGAACGCGCTCTACCACAACAACCACGACGGCACTTTCACCGACGTCGCCGAACAGGCTGGGATCGGAGACACCAAGTCTTTCGGCATGGGTGTTGCCGTCGGCGATTACGACGGCGATGGCTGGCCCGACATTTACATCACCGCGTACGGCCGCAATACGCTTTATCACAACAATGGCAACGGCACCTTTACCGATGTGACCGAAAAATCCGGAACCGGCCTCTCCGGATGGTTTATGAGCGCCGTCTGGTTCGACTACGACAATGACGGCAAGTTGGACCTTTTCGCCGTGAACCACGTCACATACGACAAGAGCATTGGCTGCGGCAGCAGTCAGACCGGCCGCAGATACTATTGCATGCCACGGGTGTACAAACCGGCACAGAGTCATCTTCTCCATAACAACGGTGACGGCACCTTCACCGACGTCAGCCGCGAGTCCGGCATCGCCAGCGTTCTAGGCAAGTCCTTTGGCGTGGTAGCAACCGATATCGACAACGACGGACGCATGGACCTGTTCGTCTCCAATGACACAGTCCCCGACTTTCTTTTCCACAATCTGGGAAACGGCAAGTTCAAAGAGATCGGACTCGAAGCTGGTGTGGCCTACAGCGACACCGGCAAAGCGCGTTCCGGAATGGGCGTGGACTCCGCGGACTTTGATGGCGATGGCTGGCAGGACTTGTTCGTGGCAAACATCGACGTAGAACTTTTCAGCCTTTACCACAATGAACACAACCTGACCTTCATCGACACACCTGGGGAGATCGCAAAGGACACGCGCAACCTCAGCGGATGGGGATTGAAGTTCTTTGACTACGACGATGACGGCGACCCGGATCTGATTCTCTCCAACGGCTACCCCGACGATATGACCGGGCTGGTCAGCCCTCTAACCACTTACCGCGAGCCGCTCTTGATGTACGAGAACCGCGGAGGAGTTCTTCACAACGTCAGTAGAGAGTCAGGACCCGTGTTTGAAAAGAAGTTTCTCGCGCGTGGTTTGGCCGTCGGTGATTTCGACAATGACGGCTACCTCGATGTGCTGGTCTGCAGCAACGGCGAAGCTCCCGTCCTGCTGCACAACGAAGGAGTGCATAAGAATCACTGGGTCGGAGTGCAACTCGTCGCCACCGCCAGCAATCCCGACAGTATTGGCGCAATCCTCACCTGGTCTGCCGGTGGAGCGAAGAAACGCCGGCTCAAGACGGGTGGCGGAAGCTTCTTGTCCGCGCACGATCCCCGCGAGATTCTGGGCATGGGTAATGCGACAAGAATGGACAGCATTGAGGTGCGCTGGCCGTCGGGTAAGATCGACCGCGTCGAGAATCCACCAGTCGATACCTACATTCGCATCGTCGAAGGCAAGGGGATGGCTCCTCCGGCAGGCCACCCCTGAAGGGCCTAGTCCGGTTCGATGGGTGGAAGAGATCGGGTCGCGACCTTCGGCAACTCCGGAGGCACGGGAACCGGCAGAGCGATCTCCATTGTTCCCACGTGGCTGGTGGTTGCATCCTCTACCCCCAGCCGTAGCGAGACGGCCTCCGTCGGCACATCCAGTTCCTGGTGCAACCGGAATCCGCCCGTCATCACGTCTTTGTAGTTCGCCGGCTTCAAGTCGCTCGTCGCGGTGCTGACCAGGCTTGCGACCATTCTACCGTCGTCGTTGAAGGCGGTCACCATGAAGCCGAGGGCCGAGTGATACAGCCCGGCGGCGCTGGCAGAAAATCGCAGATCCGATGGCGTGATCGCGTAGTCGATCCCGTAGTGCTGCATCTCCACCGGACCGGCTGGGGCCCCTTTTTTCTTCGGACGTGCCGCCATTCCCGCCTGCGCCGCATCCACTTTTTTCGGTTTGCCGATAGGTACCACTCTCGTCGCAAACACGATCTGCCGCGACTGGGGCGCTCCCTGCTGCATGGCTGCGACGCCGATGCGCTGCGCCGGAGCCCGCGTGTCTCTCGATCCCAGATCCGGATCTACACCGTAGTACCCGCGCCGGTACGCCAGGTGATACCCCTTCTGCGCTAGGGCAACCTTGATCTTGCGGAACCCACCGTCGTATTTCCGGTTGGTCGGCGTATAGGAGAGCGTGTAGTAGTGCGATCCCTCGTCGACGGCGGTCTTGATCGCATCCTCGATGCCGTTGGAGTTGTAGAAAGCTTTTCCGCCGGTATCGGTGGCCACTTGGTCCATCGCGCTTTGTTCGCTCGCAACCGTTTCTCGGAACTCGCGCGTCTCCCGGTCCATTCGCGAAGACAGCGGCAGGTTCGCACTGGTATTTGCCAGTAGCGCCGTGCCCGATCCCGGATTGTTCGGCACATTTTGCCCCGCAAACGCCCTTGGTTCGTAAGTGCCGTTGTTTGCCGCGGCGTACATCGTTTGCGTTTCTATTCCTTTTACACTCACTGGATAGACAGCAACGTGCGCTTCGGCCAGAAGGTTCGTCACCTTCCTGACCTCAGTCTCATAGTTGCGCGTCACCGGCTGGTAGAGGTTCACATCGGGATTGGGGAAGATGTTCAGCGGGAAAGATCCTGACAGCCAAACCAGGTTCTTTCTTCCGGGCACTCCCGACAGATACCGGGCCAGTTGCATGAATGCATCCATCGTGAACCGCATGCGCGTGTCGACATCCTGCGCCTTCTGTTCATCCACTGCATTTTGGGCGATCTGCAACTGCATGAGCGCTCCGGGGCCGATCTGCAGGGCCGCGTCCCGGGCCAGCTGAACAGATTTCTCCAGTCCCGTATCCGACTGCCACGGCGGCGCCTTCACTCCGCCTTTCTTGCCATTTACCGCGGCGATCAGGACGTTGTCATCGTGAGTAAATCCCTGAATCAAGCGAAGGTTCGAACCGAGGGAACAAAGCGCCATCTGTGACGCTTCCGGCCTGTTCTTGATAAAGGTAATCAACTGGTCTTTTGCGCGCTGCTGGTCCTGCAATGGAGTATTCAGCAGGTCGAGCACGATGATCGTCGCGGAGCCGGTCTCCGATCCTTTGGAGCTGTTGTTGGTGTATATGTTCGGCGGCAACTTGGGAGCTTCCTGCGGCGCTGGCGTGGGTGTCGAATTCCCCGGGGCCGATGCAACTTTCTCCATGACTGGCGAGGTCTCTGTCTTTGGATATTCCTCGAACGAACGGACGTTCTGGACCTTGCCGTCTTCCATCAGCTGGAACGCCTGTTCCGGAAGGCCTTTCACCGGGCGGCCTTTTGAATCGATCACCACCACGTCTTCGACCACAATCCGTGCCGTTGCCCGCAATGTGGTTGCTGGCATCTCCGCTTCGGTCTTTTTTGTTTCCTGGGTAGGGGCCACAGCTGCAGCCTGCGCCGGCTCATTCGCGGACGGTTCTCCTCCGGCCTGAGCCTCGGCCGGCTCGTTCGCCGGCGTCGCTTCCTCAGCCGCATCTATTGCGGCGAACGTCGTCTCTTCCGGCGCTGCTCCAGTTGGCGTCGGCTCGGCAGCAACCGTATACAGTCCCGGCACATCCGCTTTCACGCCTTCGTATTTCGCTCGCTCCTCCCGGGACATCTCCGGAAGCTCATACAGAGCGAGCGTGGACCCCTGCAACAAAGCCAGCCGGCGGCCCGCGGGTGCCAGAGCGATGTTCTGCGCGGCCAGTGACGGCTGCGCGACTTCCAAAGAAAGAACAGCACTCCCGCTCGCCGTATCCAGCACCTGCACATGCTGTCTCAGCCCGCGATCCGCATCCGCATTAGCATCGTCCTCCGCAGAAGCGGCATCGAGTACCACCCTGGCGATCGAACTTACGGCAATCCGGCTGCCTTCTTCGCTGCGCCGCACTTTCGGCGTGTAGCGGTGTCCGCTCCAATGCTGCCTCCACAACAGATGGCCCGTTACCGTGAAGGCGCTCACACTGTACTCGGAACTGTTCATCGCGCAGCGGCCTACCAGCACCGTGTTGCCGCTGGAGAAAACAATGTCCGGAACGCATCGCGAGCGCACCCGCGTGACATTTTCCCGCTCCCGGCCCGATGGGCCGAACCGGACCAGCCACACTTTGCCGATCTTGCTGTGAATGACGTCGGCGAAGCCGCTGCTCAATGCTTCGAGGTTCACCACGCCTTCCGACTTGATCACCCGCTGGACCGCCAGGCTGTCAACGTCCAGGAATTCGATCTTCACTGTCGGCTTTGCAGGCTTCGCCGGATCCTTCGCCTTGGCTGGCGGGCCATCGCCACGCTCCACGATGATCTGCCTGCTGTCCGCCGTCACCGAGATCCACAGGAACGGTCGCGGTGAGGTCAGCAACAATTTCTCGTGCAGGTCGGAGTCGACCAGGTAAAGGCTGTTGAGCCTGCGCAGCAGGAAGCGGCCCGATCCGAGAGCCCAGAAGTAACGGCGATGATCATGCAGGTACCAATCGGCTTCCTTCACAACTTTCCCGTCCGGCACCTCAAGAACAGCGGCGTGAATGATCCGGTCGTCGTGCGCAGGCGGACAGTCCGGCAGCCGGGTGAACATCTTTTTCGGATTAAAGGTTAGGAGTATGTGATTGTCGTCAAGAAAATCCAGCGACATGTTGGACTGTTCCGCCAGGCGCGCCGACGGCGACAAGCCGCCGAATCCGATGAGTGACAGGTCCATTCTTGCCTGAGGCTGAGCCTCGGGCGCAGAACCTGCCGTTCCTTGCCCACGCAGAGGAGAGCCGGACAATCCGAGCGCAAAAAGCAGAACCGCGGCGACGATGAATCGGACAGAGCACGCACGCATGCGGCCGCCTGGGTGGACAATCGCGGGGGCCTGCCTGGGGGTGGTAATCCTCACAACGAAACAACCTCGGGTTTCAGCTGACCTGCGTTAACGTTAACGGGGAGGACTGCGGACACAGAGTGTAGCACACTCCACAACCCGCTTCTGTGATCTGGAGAAGCTTCGCTTACCGCGCGTCCAGCGTCGCTTGCACCAGATCCCCCAGTTGCTCCGCCGTAAACTGATTCCCCTCGAGGTTGGCTGCGAGTCTTCCCGTGCGGTCGATTACAGCGGTATGCAGCGAGTGGTTCATCAAGCCTTCATCCTGAAACGCGTCCACGCCAAACCGGGCACAGAGGCGCTGAACTTCGACCACGGAACCCGTGAGGAAGTGCCAGGACGGGTTCGCCTTCCAGATCTTCGCGTACTTCAGCATCACGTCGGGGTCGTCGTGCGCGGGATCGAACGTGACCGTGAGCAGAACCAGATCGCGGCCCAGGCGCTCGGAGAAGCGTTTCTGCAGCTGGCCAAAATTGTTGGAAGTACGGAAGCAGAAATCCGGCAACGCGCAGCGCGTGTAAATGAAACTGATGGCGACCACCTTACCAGCGAACATCGACAGGCTCATTCGATGCCGATTCTGGTCGAGCAGAGTGAAGCTCGGCACCTGCTGTCCAATCGCCACTGGCTTGACCGCCGATGGTGACGTATTGATTGCCTTGTTCAGTAGCTTCAAACGTCGAGCCGTGAGCGGATCAACCTCTAGGCCCTGGTAGCTCTGCACCTGAATGCCTTGAGCATACGACGACTCATCCCCGACGACCACCGTAAACTGGATCATCGCCCCAGGTACCAAGCCTTCCAGTTCTTTCGCGTCGCGAACCGTGAAGGGCATCAGCATCGCTTCCATGTAACCCGGGATGGCCTGGCAGGACACGTCGAGAGTCTTGTGAGCCGCGTCTACTCGGATCACCATCCCCTTGACCGCATATTTCTGCTCGCCTCCCCACGCCAGGCAGGCGGAGAGCAGCAACACGGCAATCACGGCCAGACGCATCGCGAAATTCCTTGGGCACCCTGCTGTTGGCATTGTTCTATTCTGCATTTAGGTAGCGCCGCATAGCCTCATTGACCCGTCAAACTCGCGGCAGCCGTGTTTTGTGACGACAGAGCCTGCCGGTTCGCCCCACCCAGCCGCACCGCGCGCCGCTCCAGCTTCGTATATTCCTTGGCGAGTTCCTTGATTTCAAGAAACTGGTTTTTTCCAACATTCGCAAAGCTCTGTCTCGTGTTGCTCGCCGGCCACCAGATTCCGATGTTCGCAATCCTTGCTGATTTCCCCAGGCCGATATGCTGCTCCAGCGGAGACGCCCCGAACGATCCTCCGCTTCCCACAGTGCGATAGATCGAGCGCGAGCCGCGGCTTTCGTTCTCGACCGTGACCTTAATGCGCGCCCCGACGGCGCCGCGGTTGCTCTTCACTCCCACCAGTTTCAGGTTGATCCAGTCATTCCCGTTCCCCGGATTCTCGAACAGCCGGAATTCGTGACTGTCCCCAGGAACAGCGCCGCCCGTGAGTGTGAGGATGTCCTCATCGCCGTCGCGATCGATGTCGGCGAACGCCACGCCGTGTCCTTTGTGTAACTCACCCGTTCCGGAAGCCGTCGTCACGTCGGCAAAATATTTTCCATCGTGATTGCGCAGCAGAACGTGGGGAAGCAGCGAGGCATAGTTGGGGTTGCCATTGCCCAGGTAGATGTCCAGGAATCCGTCATTGTCGATATCGCCGAAGTTGGCGCCCATCGGCATGAAGACTTTGTCCAGCCCCACTTCAGCGGTCACATCCTTGAAAGTCCCATTCCCCATGTTCTTGTAGAGCTTCTGACCCAAGGCATTGTGAGGAAGACCGAGATACGTGCGCACGCTCTCATCAATCGAGATGAAGTAGCTGGTCACGAACAAATCGGGCCATCCGTCATTGTCGTAGTCGAAGAACCACGTGGGGAAGCTGATCCAGGGCCCGAGCACGCCCGCCTGTTGAGCGACGTCGGTGAATGTGTTGTTGTGATTGTTGTGGTAGAGAAAATTGTTTCCCGCGTAGTTGGAGACGTAAAAGTCAGGATACCCATCGTTGTCGTAATCCGCTGACACCACCGCCTTGGTGAAAGCTACGCGATCGACTCCGGCGGAATGTGAAATGTCCTTGAAGGTGCCGTCGCCGTTGTTCAGAAACAGTTGAGCCCCGCCGTTCTCGCTGCCCACGAACAAATCCAGAAACCCGTCGTTGTTCACGTCGGCCCAGACTGCCGTCTGCGTGGCCGTCGCGGGCTCGGCCAGACCTGCCTCGCGGGTTACATCCGTGAACGTACCGTTGCAGTTGTTGCGCAGCAGCGACTTGCGCATCGGAATCTCCCATCCTCCGCGCACCACGAGAACGTCCATGCAGCCGTCATTGTTGTAATCCGCCTGCAGAATATTCAGGCCGCCCAGCTGGTCCATGAGTCCGGCTTGTTCGCTGCGATCGGAGAACGTACCGTCGCCGTTGTTATGAAAATAGTAAAGGTGCTCGCACATGTTCATGCTCGAGGTCACGACATCGAGCAGGCCGTTGCCTTCAAAATCGTCGACAATGACGCCGCCCGCCATGGAAAACCGCTTGAGTCCTGCTGCGGCCGCCACATCAACGAAGTGCGGCGCCTCTTCCTTCGACTCAAAGGCAGAAGGCGGGATCAAGTATTTCTGCGGCACGCCGGAGGGATATGCGCCAATGGTCATGTAGGCGTAGTTCAGCAGCCACCGTGACGTCAGATCGTCAGGAACTTTCTCCAGAAACTTCTGGAAATACTCGATCGCCCGCCGTGAATCTTCTTTCTTCGAAAATGCCATGCCTGAGCGCAGGGGAAACGCACACTGGTCGCCCTGCCCGTGGTAGATGTTGTTATCCATCTCCGCCTTGTGCAGGTAGGCAATTCCAAGTTCCTCTTCAAACTGGGGAGCTACTTCGGACGCCTTCGCTTTCGCCAGTTCGTATCCCTTGAGGTATTGCGCGATTGCCCGGTCCATCTCTCCGGGATAGGCGTAGAGCTCGCCCAGCGCGTAGTATTCCTGCGTCGCATCGAGCGGCGGTTGCGCCGCGAGCGTCGCCGCATTGGCGGGTGCGAGTACATCTTCCATTCTCTTCACCGCATTGGCATAAGTCTGCTTGCGCGACTCGCAGATCAGGCGCAGATCCTGCGCCCATCCCGTAGGCTTAGGAGAACGGAAGATCGCAGACTCCGCCTCCCCAATGCCGGAAACGTTCGGCGTATATTTCACACTGCCGATCGCCGAGAGCGCGGCCAGACGGTCACGGTTTGCGCTCTCCATTTCCGACACGGAGTTGGGCGACAGGACTTTCACGATCGCATAGCCCGAAGAGATGCGGACAGCCGGAGTAATCCCACCCGCCTTCACCCCGGATAGGGCGTTTCGAAGTTCGGACCGCAGCATCGACGGGTCGATGATTCCCATGTATCCGCCCGAATCGGCGGTGGGGTCGGTGGATTTCTCTTTCGCCAGCACGGCAAAGTCCTCGCCGTTCTTGAGCCGCGAGACAATCTGCTCGGCTTCCGCGGCGGAATTCACCACGATGATTCGAAGCGGGATCCCAGCCGACACAACCGTCGGCAAGGGCGCAGCAGATTGCGCCATCAGCGGAAGAACCAGCATCGCGTAGATTGCGCACAACAGCCCCAGTCTCTTCACGAATCTCATTCCTGTCCGGCCCCGTTTTAGCTTGTCATCCCGAGCAAGCGCTTTTTGCGCCGCGAGGGATCTGGGCGAGCCGCGCGAAGCAGCCTGCCCTGAGCAAGCGCAAGCGCGCCGAAGAGTCGCGCTCTTTGCGACGCAATACTCGCGCGTTTGGCTCGCTTCCTTACAAACTGCACAACCACTGAACCTGCGAAGCCCCAAAGTAACCCAAGACTCAACATGCTACAATCTGCCCACTCGGATGCGCACCTCGGCTGTTTTTCTCCTGCTGTCCGCGATCTCTTTCGCCCAGGTTCTACCCGCAACGCGCCCAGCGCCCCGATTTGAGGATGTCACTCGTCAGGCCGGCCTCTCAGTCTCGCATATCTCTTCTCCTGACGAACTTTACATCATGGAGTCCACCAGCGGCGGCGTGGGCTTCATCGATTGCGATAATGACGGCAAGCTCGATATCGTCACCGTCAACGGTTCGTCGGTCGAGCGCTTCCGCCGCGGCGGCGATCCGATGGTCACGCTCTATCACCAGGACGCCAACCTGAAGTTCACCGACATCACTCGTGCTGCCGGGCTCACCCGCAAAGGCTGGGGGATGGGCGTGGCTGTCGCCGATTTCGACAACGATGGCTGGCAGGATCTCTACGTCACCGGCTATGGCGGCAACGTGCTTTACCGCAACCTGGGCAATTGCAAGTTCGAAGACGTTACGGAGAAAGCCGGCGTCCGCGTGGGCGGCTTCAGCACCGGAGTTGCGTGGGGAGACTACGATCGCGACGGCCATGTCGATCTCTTTGTACCGCGCTATGTGCACGAAGACATGAATGCGCTGCCGGACACGCATCCCAATGGCTCGCCCTGCAACTACCTCGCAGTCCGCGTCCTCTGTGGGCCAGATGGCTTGACCGGCGAATCCGATTTTTTGTTTCACAACCGTGGCGATGGAACCTTCGAAGATGTTTCGCAGAAAGCTGGTGTCAGCGATCCGCAGCATCGCTTCGGCATGCAGGCGCTTTGGGCGAATTTCGAAAATGACGGCTGGCCTGACCTCTATGTGTCGAATGACACGGGAGCCAACTATCTCTACCGCAACAAGCACGACGGAACGTTCGAAGACATTGGCTTGTGGTCGGGCGCGGCCCTCACGGGTGAGGGACGCCTGCACGCATCCATGGGTATTGACGCGGCGGATTTCGATCACACCGGACGCCTCAGCATTATCGTCACCAACTTCAGCCAGGAGGGAATGTCGCTCTTCTACAACCTCGGAGCGCCGGGGTTTGACGATATCGCCTCGAGCGCGGGGTTGCTGTTGCCGACCTTCCCCTACGTGGGATGGGGAACGGCTTTCTTCGACATGGACAACGATGGCTGGCCGGACATCTTCGTGGCCAACGGCCATGCCTATCCGCAAATGGAGGCGGTGAAGGGCGGCGTGCCCTACCGCGAACCGCTTCTCTTGTTTCGCAACAATCGCGATCGGACATTCGACAACGTCACGGGGCTTTCCGGACTCGACAAACTGCCCCGGGCCTCGCGCCGCGGCGCCGCTTTCGGCGATGTAGACAACGACGGCAAGATTGACGTGCTTCTGTTAAACGTTGGCGAGCCACCCACGCTGCTGATTAATCGCACCGCCAGCGAAAATCACGCGGTACTCTTCCACCTGGTGGGGACGAAGAGCAACAAAGCTGCGATTGGGGCGCGCGTGACTGTGACTGCCGGAGACCTGGTGCAATTCGATGAAGTGCGTGGTGGTGGCAGTTATCTATCGCAGAACGACCTGAGATTACATTTTGGGTTGGGTCCCGATATCAGCATGAACACGGTGGAAGTTGCGTGGCCCAGCGGGAAGAAAGAAATTCTTCATGACTTACCTGCAGACTTCATCTACACCGTTGTCGAGGGCGAGGGGATTCACGAGAAGACTCCGCTGCGCCGTGGGCAGCCTTGAAGAGGTCGATCATGAATTACTTTTGGAAATACTTGATTCTAATAGCTCGACTGAGAAGCGTGATTGATTCTGCTCGGGTTAGCAGAGGACCATGCCAGTCAGAGGCCGGAGAAGAAGGCCAACGGCGGTTACGAGCTTTGCCAGAATGGCCATTCTAGCAGCCTAGCATGCGCATGTTGCGATGATCTCCTTGCGGGCACACTCAGGGGGTTCATCCCAAGGTCGATTCGCGTCCAGCGACCCGTAAATGGCCCTGGCGATCGAATATAGCTTTGTGATATTGTTTTCGGGAATGGCGGAAACGCTAACCCGTTGATTCCAGACAGCCGGCTTTCAGCAGGTCCCTGATCACACCGCTAAGTTGTTGATTTCAGCTTGAAGCAATGAAAGAACACAGCGTTCGTCCGGCTCACGGGCGGACGGGTTCGGGTCTGCCGCCCCGATAACTTTCCGGCGGACCGAGGTAGCTCGGCCTCATACCACCCAAATCCACGACGAGCTTCTGGAGAACGATTCCCGGATCAACCATCCAGAACTTCAACGTGTGATAACCGGGTTCGGCAAGTCTGTGAACGGACCTCACCTTGCGAACGCTGTCCTTGACCGATGTCTCCCAGTCCTCCAAAGAATTGTGTTCGAGCGCGTCGATGATCGTGGGCCGCTGGTCGTCAAACGAGATGGCGTATCTCAGCCCACGTCCCGGGACGAAATTCAACGTTGGCTCCATGATCGCGTCGACCTGAACCTGGCCAGAGCCAAACAGGTACATTCGATATTCGAGGTGGGGAGACTTTTGGGGCGGGATCACACTCTGCGCCGTGACAGGAGAGATCGTCATGGACGACAATGTGCGGCCGTAATCCTCGATCTTTTCCCACTGAACTGGAAGCTCATCGACTTTCTTCGTGTAGTGCTCTGCCTCGATGGACACATACCCGTCAGCCTCTGCAAAGCCGGTCAGAGAAGCCCTGGTTGGCGTTTGGGGATTGAAAGCCTTCACCCGCACAGTGACGGGCGGTTCACTGATGCGAGCCACACTGATCTGACCAACGCTCGTACCCTTTGGCGCCTTGTCCCAATCGATGCTTACCCAAACACGCTGCTCTCCATCGATAGTTCCCCGGGTCGCGCTCAGCAAGATCCAGGGGACACTGGCAGTGGCGCGAAATTCAAATGGCAAGCGCCCGCGATTGAAAACGTCGATATAACGGCGCTGACGATTGAACCCATCAAAACCCGGAAGCATGGCAACAGCGGCCGGACCCGGCCATGCCGACGCCGAGCCTTCGACCGAAACCCCCAGCTTTGCCCCCGCAGGAATTTCAAACTCCCACACTTCAGGCATGTCGTTCTTCGCGGGCTCGTTCCACGAGGTGTAGCCAATGTGGGTCTGGTCCATCATGTGGTTCCACTTGCCATTTGCCAGGGTGTGGTTGTACCGGTCGGACAGTTCTGCATCTTCGCGGAATAAATTGCGAGCCTTCACTGCGAGATCGTTGGCGCTGGCGCGGCCCTGGTTCGCATACAACTGATTCCTGCCGGCCGTGATGTAGAGCTCGGTGACCTGGGCAGAGGCTTTGGCCGGATAGAGAACAAGCTGGAAGAAGGCATCGCGCATGTTCTCGGGCAATTCACGATAGAGGCGCTCCGCTTTTTCCACGATCGACCGCCATTCGTCCAGAACGAGATCCGCTTCCTGGTAGTCCGTAAGACTGAACGTGTTGGGCTCCAGTAATTCAGGCTTGCGGCGGCCGTTGTACTTTGTGTACCTGGCAACGATGCTGGCAATCTCCCCAGCGTGCTGAGGCCCAAATTCGCGGGCTGCCCACAGCCTGCCGAATTCCGATAGAGTCTCCTTTGGCCACCGCTGCGGGTTCCATGCCAGGTTCAGGAAGAATTCGATGGGAAACTCCATCGGCTTCAAGTCGCCCACATTCACGACCCAGATGCGATCCGCTCCGTACTCGTAGGCGAGACTCATCTGCTCCCAGATTTTGGTGATAGGAATCGTGTTGAGCCATTTGTAGGAGCGGGGACCGCCTACGTAGTCGAAGTGGTAGTAGATTCCGGCGCCGCCGCTGCGTTTGCGTTCGTCCTGGGTCGGCAGTCGGCGGACATTGCCCCAATTGTCGTCGCACCACAGCAAGGTCACATCGTCCGGAACGCGCATGCCCTTCTCGTAGTACTCCTGCACCTCTTTGTAGAGGGCCCAGTCCTGGGGCACTTCGGACAGATTGGGATTGATGGAGCTCGCAATGATCTTCCGTTGATCGGCGACAATCTTTTCCAGCAAATCGACGTTCGCCTTCTCCGACATGGGCAAATCCCCATCTCCTCGCATGCCGAGCGTGAGAATGCTCTCGTAATTCTTGTTGCGCTCGACTCCCTCCTTCCAGAAATTCCGCAGCACCTCTGCATTTGTGGAGTAACCCCAAGGACCTTTGCCGTGCCGTTTCCATTCCTGCTGGGCTCGCAACATGGGCTCGTGGTGCGAGGTCCCCATCACGATGCCGTACTCGTCCGCAAGTTTGGGATTTAAAGGATCCTCTTCATTGAAAGCGCTGTTCCACATCGCAGGCCAGAGATAGTTGGCCTTCAAACGCAGCAGAAGTTCGAAAACCTTCACGTAAAAGTTGTGGTTGTAGCCACCGAACTTCTCGTTCACCCAGCCCGTGAGCGCTGGCGCCTCGTCGTTGAGAAAGATGCCGCGGTACTTGACGGCGGGCGGACCCTGCAAGTATCGACCAGGCTTTACGTACAGCTCATCCTTGTGCTGGACGGGAACATCGGCCCACCAATACCACGGCGACACTCCGATCTGTTCGGAAAGATCGTAGGTGCCGTAGATCGTGCCTCGTTTGTCGCTGCCCGCAATGACGAGCCCTCGACTGACGCCCGGCAAGGGATCCGTCACCGTCTGAATGAGAAACGATTCCCACTTGCCTGCGATGGACAGGACGTCGATTTTCTTTTCGGCGATCAAGCGATCAATGAGCGTGCTCTTGCCAACTGTACCGATGATGATTGCGTTCGTTCCGAGCTTTTTGTACTCAGTTGTGATTGTGGGAGTCCCGCCGGTGACACGAGCGATGTCTGCCTGGAGGTCGTGCGCGGCGCGAACCACCCCGGCATAGTCATTGCTGTCGACAAAGATCGTGGCCAAGGCCTTTCCATGCGCGATGATGAGGCTTCCGGGGCGGCGGACGGTTTCTATGTAGCTCTTCTGGCCCAGGGCGTGTGCGCTTGGGACCAAGGCCAGAAGGCAGACGACGAGCGAGAGAGCCGTCGCCGGCGCTCTGTGACGATGCAATGTGCCCTTGAAGACTGGGCCGGTCCGCGCAAGATTCTTCGCTCCGCCTGAAAAACGGCTGCGCTCAGGATGACGCCGGACAATGTTGTGGTACTCCGCGGGAAAAGCTTTGAACCGCCGACGACGCAAAGGATTCGCGGAGAACCCGGAGGAAACCACAGCGTCGCGGGTTCGTTCGGCATGGTCGAAGGGCATGCTAGTTAGGCCGAGGCGCGTTTTCGGTAGAAGTTTGCTGTTTGAGAGCCTGGTCGTAGGCGGAGCGCGCTGCGCTGTCTTCGGGATGGCTTGCCAGATGGCGTTCGAGAGGCTTCACAGCCAGGTCGTACTCCTTTGCGTAAAAAGCGGCCATGCCCAGGCTCCGGTCGAGTCCGGGAAGCGCGGGGTTCCAGACCGCGGCCTTTTGAAGGAAACTCACAGCCGTTCTGAAGTCCTGCCGGTTCACGGCAACGGCCGCGAGTTCGCTGTACGCCTGCGCGATCGCTGGGCTCAGCTGGTTCTTGAAATCCTCCAGTCTTCTCAATTCCTCCTGGGAGACAGTCTTTGGAGCTGGCCGTGCGGCACGCTCCTCGCTGTCCTGCTGCTGTGCCATGCTGCTGGAACTGATGACCCGTGCCTCTGCGTTCAGTCCCGAACTGACCGCCGCTGGATTGTCCAGTTCTGCGGAAATCCTGATCTCCTGTCTGGCCTCGTCCTCCCGTCCCGTCTTCATAAGCAATCGTCCGAGCAAGTAGTGGGCGCGCCCGGCCTGATTCGCGTTCTGAGGATCACTCTGAGCCAGCTTGATCGCTTTTCGAAACACGGCCTCAGCGTCGGTGAAACGGTTCTGGCCTGTATAGACCTCTGCGAGATTCACCAGGGTGTTGGCATCGTTCGGCTGCAAAGCGGAGGCTTGGCCGAGCTCCGTTTCTGCCTCTGCCAGATTGTGCTGCTTCTGCGCGATGTAACCCAGCATGTAGTGGCTGCGCACGTCATTGGGATTGATCGCGAGCTCTGATCGCAGTTCGGGAATAGCCTTGCTGTAGCCGGCGCTTTCATCGTGACGCATTTGGGCCAGCGCCAGGTAGTAGTGCGCATCGGGGGCATGGGCGTCGAGAGCAATCGCCTGCTTGAATTCCTCGACGGCCTGATCCGGATAGTCCATCAAGCTGTAAGCCTTGCCAAAGTAAATGTGAATGAGAGGGGTGTTGCCCAGGCCCGCGACCATTTCATCGAACAAAACGCGGGCACGCTTTTCCTCGTGCAGCAACAGGTAGGTTCGGCCCAGCAGGTAGCCCGTGTTGAAGTCGGGGTTGGCGGCAACAGCGGCTTCCAGCTCCTCTCTGGCGCGGCTGTACTCTCCGAGTTGAAACAGGATCCTTCCCAGCAGCAATCGTACTTGCGCATTCCCGGGGCTTGATTGCGCGGCGGGCTCCGCCACGATTTTTGCCTGCAGCAGTTTCTCCGCATCGAACGATGCGGTGGCGTAATCGATCCGCAGCTGCGCCTCCTGGGGCGCGAACTCCAGAGCTTCCGCAAAAAGTGGGAAGGCGGCGGCGAACTGGCCCGTTTGGGCTTCTCCGTTGGCGATGCGATGTAGGGCCTCGGCAAGGAAGGCTTTGTACTCCGCGGCGGCGTGTTCCTGGTCTTTGGCTTGCTGGTAGGCGGCGGCTGCGTCGTAGTGCTGCTTCAGTGCATCTTGGGACCGGTTCTCGGCCTGCGAACCGAGCAGCCCCCGCGTGGGCACAATCACCAGAATAGTGACAGCCATCAACGATGACGCAAGCGAATACTCCACTTCTCGCAAGAACCGCGAGAAATGGGACACCCGGCATCTGATCCAGTTCTTCATGGTATCTGTGAAGCGCCGTCCACCCCAGCACCTAATCGATATTGTATAGTTGGCTGCAACAGGAAGAACTGCCGAGGGCAGATCGGGGCGTAGCTATGAGGTTGGTATGAAGTCAGCATTGACCGCGCGAGCTTCTTGGCTTTCAGCTTTCATTTTGGCACTTGTTCTTGCGGCTGGGAATCGGCTGGGAGGACAGGCAACCACGCCCGGGAAACCCTCCACTTCTGCGGCACAGCAGACGGCTTCTCCCGCAACGCCGGCGTCGGTTCCCGTTCTTAAAGCGGCAACTCATTTGGTGGCCGTCGATGTGGTCGTGACCGATCATCGCGGCCATATTGTGCCGGACTTGAGTGCCAAGGACTTCCAGGTGTTCGAGCAGATCCCGGGGAAGAAGGGACAACGGGAGCAGAAGATCGCGCAATTCGAGTTCGTGAACCAGACCACTGTCGCGGCGGCCGCGAAGCAGGCGCCCAAAATGCCGGCGGGTGTATACACGAACCTGATCGGCGCGCGGCGGCTGCCGGTCCCGCCCACAGTTTTGCTTGTGGACGGGCTCAACACCGACATCGACGCCGGGATGCAGGCGCGCCGGCAGATGGTGAAGATGCTGGCGTCGATCCCGCCGGATACCCCGGTGGCCGTCTTCCTGCTCGGGCGGGAACTGAAACTGCTGCAGAGCTTCACGCGGGACCCAAAGCTTCTGCGCGACGCTGCCACGAGGGCATTGTCGCTGGACAGCGCGGAGATGGCAACGGTTGATGCGCGCGACGACCAGGGCAGCATGTCAGCGCAGACGGAAGAGATGTTCGGCGGTGGGGGCCAGGATGACGGCCCGCAAGGACCGACAACGATCGGAGTACAGGGGGGCGCAGGCTCGGCGCCATCGGGACCGTCAGGTCCTCCCGGCGGCGATCTGCAGATGATGGCCATCCAACGCTTCGAGAAGGAAACTTTTGCCTCGACCATGGACATTCGTGTCCAGACCACGCTCGATGCGCTGCGAGCGATCGCCCGCCACTTGAGCGGGTATAGCGGCCGCAAGAACCTGATCTGGATCTCCTCGTCGTTTCCTCTCACCATTGCTCCGGATGCAATGCGGCATTACAACCTGGGATTTGAGGCAACTCGCACGTACGAGACGCAAGTGGCGGCGGTGACCACCGCGCTGGCCGATGCCAAGGTGGCGGTGTATCCGGTGAATCCGGCCGGGGTGCAGACCCAGAAGTTCTTCGATGTGGCCACGCGCCGTTCCAATACCGACTACGGAGCGATGCAGAACGTAGAAAAGAACACCCTGAATCGCGAGAACGAGGCACGATTCGCGATGCAGCAATCCATGGAGGAAGTGGCCGAGCAGACGGGCGGAAAGATCTGCGTCAACAACAACGATCTTGCTGACTGCGTGAAGACGGCAGTTACGGAAGGCTCTTCATACTACGAACTCGCCTACTATCCTGACGCCAGTGACTGGCACGGCGAGTTCCACAAGATCGTGGTCAAGAGCACGCGTCCGGGAGTCAATCTGTCGTTCCGTCAGGGATACTACGCGCGGGCTGGAGGTTCACCCGCCAATGCAGGTGAGAAGAACAGCAACGACCCGCAATTGCAGGAGGCTGCCTGCGCCGACCTGCTGACTTCCACCTCGGTGCTCGTGGTGGCGGAGGCGATTCCTCCGGATCAGCCAACCCAGGCGAAATATTTCATGGCGATTGACTCGAAGATGATCACCTTCAGTCCGACGGACGGCGGAGGTCATGAACTAAGGCTGGACCTGGCGGTGTGTGCGCTGGATCGTGGTGGGAAACCCCTGCAATATCTGCAGGACCAGGTCCAGCAGCAACTGACCGACAAGGAATACGCCGCCATCAGCGGGCGCGGCGTCTCTCACGTGGTGCAGTTTGCTCCCGCAACGGATACTGTTCGGGTTCGCCTGGTGGTTCGCGACGCGGTTAGCGGACGGTTGGGATCGGTGGACATTCCATACACGCCCGCGGCGAAAGTCCCTGCCGCAGCCACGAGCAACGCTGCTTCGCCACCGGGGCAGCCGTGAGTTGACTGCGCCGGTCTCAGGCTGGAACTTGCCTGGGAGCCGATCCCCACTGCACGGCGTAAAGCACATACATCACAATGCCGGCCACCAGCGGAACACCCAGGCCCACGGTGAGGCTCCCGAAACGGTCCGAGACATGGCCAACCAGCCAGGGTAAGGATGCCCCTCCCAGGTTCGCCGCAGTAAACATGATGGACCCGATCCGTGAAGCTGTAGGGCCGAACTCGCGCGAGAGCAGCGCGATGGTGATCGGGTAGACGGCGGAGAAACCCATCCCAGCGACGCTGACGCTGAGCACGACAGGCAGCATGGAATGCGAGAGCAGCAGGCCCGCCATTCCTGCACAGGCCAGCAGGAGCCCGGCGCGCGCCAGCTTGACGTCATCCACCGCCCGCAACAGAAACGGCGCCAGCCACCTTCCTATCATGAGCGCGATGTAGAAAAACGACGGGGTCATCACGGCGCGAGCGTTCGAGAAGGTGGCGAGACTCTTCGCGTAGGACGCGACCCAGCCGCCGAATGCATTTTCCGCTCCCACGTACAGGAAGAAGAGCACGCCCAGAACGCGGAAGGCGGATGTTCCCCAATTGATCGGGGCAAGAGTCTTGCCGTCGTTGCCGGGCGTGGCCGCGGGACCGCCTGACTGCCAGGGCATGGTTGCGATGCCGAGAAGCACAAGGAGCAGAAATCCGGAGACCGACGCCAGCAGGAGAGTGATGTGGTGGCTCCTGATCGCTGCGGCCACGAGAAACGGGCAGGCCACGGCGCCCACGCTCCAGGAGAAGTTGAGCCGGTTCAGAGCGGCACTACGGCAGGTGGGATTCACTTCGGCGACCAGCAAGTTCGCCGCTGGAACCGCGAGACCGGATCCCGCTCCATACAACGCAATGCAGGCAACACCGAGAGGGTACGAGCTGAACGGGAGGGCTGCCAGAGGCACGGCCATGGCCAATAGCCCGGCATTGATCGTAAACCGGAATCCCAAACGAGCAATCAGTGCCCCGGACAAGAGCACGGCGGCGGTTGAGGCCACGAACTGGGCAGTAAACAGAGAGCCGGCCTGGCCGTAGCTCAGTGACCACTGCGCCGACAGGCTCGGAAGCATGGGGCCGAGAAGGATCGTCACGATGCCGATGGGCACAAAGGCGGCGTTGGCGGCGATGTTGGGCACTCGGGAAGAAGTCGTCGCCTGCGCTATTTCGGAGAGGGGCATGAATGCTCGACAGCCGGTCCGCGGACGGGATCAAGGCCGCTTCATTCTAAAGCGAATTCACGGTCTCTGTGTTGAATCTAAGAACCGGGCTCCGCCCGGTCGGACAGCCGGGGGCGGCTGTCCCCACACAAGCAGATCGGTCTAGGGCTTGGGGGCCTTCGCGGTGGATTCCCGCACGACCAGCTCGGGTTCAATGGCAATCTCCGACGGATAGTCCTTCTTGCCTTCGATCCGCTCCAGCAGGCTCTCGGCTGCGACCTGGCCCATGCGGATGAGGGGCTGCCTCACCGTGGTGAGGCTGGGGGTGTGAAACGCCGCACCGGGAATGTCGTCGAAGCCCATGACCGAGACATCCTGCGGCACGCGCAAACCTTGCTCCTGCAGGGCCCGGATGGCGCCGATGGCGGAGAGATCGTTGTAGGCGAACAGGGCGGTGAACGGTTTCTTTCGCGCCAGCAGTTGCTTGGTGAAGGGATAGCCCAGCTGCGGGGTCGATTCGTCCACGTCGATCTGGACAGTCAGTTCGGGATCAATCGTGATGCCGATTTGCTGGGCTACCTCACAGATGGCGCTGAATCGGTCCTTCGAGTCGGAGCTGAGCGGATTGCCTTTGATGATGGCGATACGTTCGTGCTGCAACTCCTTCAAGTGGCTGAGGGCCAGAAAAGCGGCGTGCTGGTGGTCGAGGATGATGTTGGTAACGCCCTTGAGCTTCTTGTGGCCGGCCACCGCGACGGTGGGGAGAGTTGGCGCTTCGAGAACGGTCGTGTCGACTGTGATCAGGCCCTCGACGCCGCGTTCCGAAAGCAGTTGAGAGTACCGGCTCAGCAACTCCGGGTTGTGGCGGTGCACCACCGTGAGGAAGAAATAGTCGCGCTTGCGCAGATACTCTTCGATGCCGCTGATGATCGAGGAGCCGTAGGAGTCGCCGATTTCCTCGACAATCACTCCGATGGTGTAGGTGCGCTTGTTGCGCAGAGTGCGGGCGAAAAAGTTGGGACGATAGTTGAGCTCTTTCGCGGCCGCATGGATGCGGTTCCTGGTGGCCTGCGGAATGGAGCGGGCCGAGGGAGAATCGTTGAGGACCGCGGAAACTGTGCCGGGAGTGAGCCCCAGATGCTGGGCAACCGCTTTGAGGGTGACAACATGCGGTTTGTGGCCTGGTTTCTTGGTTGGGGCCATGAGTTGGTTTCAGGTTTCGGAGCCGGGGAATAGGGGAATCTCGGCGCGAAATGATCTTATATCAAATCTCGAGCCTCCGGGCGCGATTGGGGTTCCGACGCTACTTACCGCGCTGGCAGAACTGCAATGTTGTGGCAGTGCGCGCCAGATCCCTTCGACTTCGCTCAGGGCAGGCTCTTCGCTCCGCCTGAAGAACGGCTGCGCTCAGGATGACGCCCCCGTCGAGTTGTCGGTCGTGCGCATCCAGTGACTCGCCACTCCGGATCTGCGGCTTCTATGCCTTGGCATGCCGCTCGCTGTTGGGTTTGGATCCGCTCAGTGCGAAGAACAAAATGTAGATGTAGCAGATGACCGGCAGGAAGAAGGCGTGATGGATGCCGATACGATCTGCAATTGCGCCTTGCGCGACCGGGATAATGGCTCCGCCAACGATCGCCATGATCATGATCCCGGAACCGTCTCCAGTGAGGGGGCCTAGTTCGGCGACGCCCAGGGTGAAGATGCTGGGGAACATGATGGAATTGAAGAAGCCGACCAGGATGATGCTCCACATGGCTACTTGTCCCGTACTGAGCATGGAAGTTGCCACGAGTACGCTTGTTGCTACCGCACAAAGACCAAGCAGTGAGCCCGTCTTTGCGGCCACGCGGCCGCCACGAAGGGCCGCTGCGATTGCCAGAACAGCTGCGACGATCGTGACTAGCACGAAAAGCGGTCGGGCCGAAACCAACACTGTGGCGACTTTCCACAGGAAGGCCACGAATCCGGACTGGCCATCCGTAACGAGATGCGTGCTAACCGGGTACGAAATTACTACCAGCAGGACGCCAACGGCTGCCACCAAACCCATATAAGCCGTTTTCGCTCCGCTCAAGAAGGCCGATCCGATGAAACGGCCAACCATGGCGCCGCCCCAGTAGAAGGCGACGAAGCTGGCAGCGACTTTCTCCGTGAGTCCACCAATTTCGGGCTGGCTGAAGTAGTTCACCAGAAAGCTTCCGATGGAAACCTCTGCGCCGACGTAGACGAAGATTGCGATCGCGCCAAAGATCAGGTTCGGGTGCCTCCAGATGGAGTCGTTTACTTTTTCGCCGACCTTGTGCTGAGCGTGCTCGATTTTGGGCAACTTGAAGCTGCCAATGGCGACCGCCAGCACGACCAAGGCAATGCCCAGGCCGACGTAGGGAGTCTTGACCGTCGCCGCTTCATGCAGGCGATACGCCTGCAGGGCGTCGGGCGCCAAGGCGCGTATGTCGGATATGGCTTTAGGGGCTGCGCTAAGAATCAGGAGGCCGCCGAAAAAAGGCGCCAGAAACGTGCCCAGGGAGTTGAATGCCTGCGTCAAGTTGAGGCGGCTCGAAGCAGTCTCGGGTTTCCCCAGCACGGTTACGTAGGGATTCGCCGCCACCTGCAGGCAGGTAATGCCTGCGGCAAGAACAATAAGTGCACCCAGGAACAAAGGATAGGACGGAGCACTGGCCGCCGGTACGAAGAGAAATGCGCCCACGCCCATAGTGAGCAGGCCCAACACCATCGACCTCTGGTAGCCAATCCAGTCGATGATCCAGGCGGAGGGTATGGAGAAGATGAAATACGCTCCGAAGAACGCGAACTGTATGAGCATGACCCGCGTGTAATTCAGGTCAAAAATCGATTTCAGGTGTGGGACAAGAATGTCATTGAGGCAGGTCAGGAAGCCCCACATGAAGAACAACGTCGTGACCACCGCCAGCGGTCCGGTGTACGAGGATGAGGCGTTGAAAGAAGCCGACGTGGAATTGGTAGAACTATTCGGAGTCGCGATCGCCATAAATAGGGATCCGCCTTTGATCAGCGTTGGATGACGTTGCTCCGCGCATCATAGCACCAGAGGCAAGCGGTTCCGCACAACAAACGGATAGCGTGCTGTCGAGACTTTTCTAATCTGGCGAGCGGATAGTGCTCGACAGCGGCCTGGGTGCGTGCTATAACAAAAACGATTTTCTAGAGGTTCCGGCCTTCGCTCCGTCTACGGCGTAGTCGGCTTGTAACCCTGAATGCATGTCCGGGAGGTCGCATGAGGCAATGGCTCGCGTACGGAGCACTGCTGAGTTCGGTGTTGTCCTTTCTGCCATCGCTGGCGCAGGCTGGTGATTCCATTCCCAAAGCTGCATGGAAGCGGGGCATCGGCGAGCCTCTGGCGAATCCCGGCACGAAGAAGCCCGCCCTCGACACGATGATCGATGACGGCTACTGGCAGGGTGCGCCGGTGGGCGGAATCGGTGCCGGAACGTTCTCGCGAACCTACGCCGGGAACTTCTCGCGGTGGCACTTGAAGACCGGCGTCCACAAGTATGAAACGCTCTATGCCAACCAGTTTGCCATGTTTCAGAAGGTAGAAGGATCAGCGGAGAGCGTGGCGCAAGTGCTCTCGTGCGACCATCCGAAAGGTGGATCGCTCACCAGCTGGAAGTGGGCCTATCCGGTCGGAGCCGGAGACTATTACTCGCTTTACCCGAAATCCTGGTACGACTACCGCTGGGAGAAGTTTCCCGCGCATGTAGTTCTGGAGCAGTTCTCGCCGATCTTGCCAGACAACTATCGCGAGAGCAGTTATCCCGTAGCCGTGTATCGCTGGCACGCGGAGAACCCGACCAACCAGACAGTAACCGTTTCCGTTTTGCTTTCCTGGACCAACATGATGGGCTGGGCACGCGGGTTTTCGCGCGACTTCAGCGAGCACCGGAGTGAAGGGGATCACAATCACTTCCGGAGCGAGACGCTGAACGGCGTGGCTATGAAGGGGATTGTTTTTGACCGCAACCGCGACGGCTCAGCGGTGACGGACGAATGGGATGGGCAGATGGCGATTGCCAGCCTGCAGTCTCCGGGGGTTGAGATCACGTACCAGACGACCTACAGGCCGGACCTGGATGCGGCCTCGGTTTGGGCCCCGTTCGCAAAGGATGGAAGACTGGCGAACAGCGATCAACAGTGGATCAGCAGCGACGAGACTCTGGCGGGCGCGATCGCGGTACGCTTCACCCTCAAGCCGGGCGAGAATCGAATCGTTCCCATGGTGATTTCGTGGGACCTGCCGATCACGGAATTCGGATCGGGCCGCAGGTGGTACCGGCACTACACGGACTTCTACGGAACCAGCGGGACGAACGCGTGGAAGATTGCCGCCGATGGCCTGGGCAACGCGGCAAAGTGGAGCGATGCGATCGATATCTGGCAAGCCCCCTACATCAACGATGAAAGCAAACCGCTGTGGTATCGCGGCGCGCTCTTCAATGAACTCTACATTCTGGCGGACGGGGGCTCGCTTTGGGGGCGTCCGGTAGAGACGAGCAAGAAAACGCCATCGACTTTCGGGTTTCTGGAGTGCTTCGATTATTCGTTCTATAACACGCTCGACGTGCTGTTCTACGGGTCGATGCCGATGGTGAGGTTCTGGCCCGACCTCGATAAGCAGGTACTGCGGGCATTCGCCGACACCGTGCCGAGGGAATTGGGCGACAAGTATATCTGGCAGTGGAAGTCGCAACAGATGGGGAAACCGCAGTTCCGCACGCGAAAAGCCAAGGGAGCGGTGCCGCACGACCTGGGGGTCCCGGGGGAGGATCCGTTCATTCAGGTGAACCAGTTCGGCTGGCAGAATACGAATGACTGGAAAGATTTGAACCCCAAGTTCGTGCTGATGGTCTACCGGGACTTTGTTCTCACCGGCCGGAAGGACACATCCTTCCTGAAGGACACGTGGCCTGCGGTGAAAGAGGCTCTGGCCTATCTGGAAAGATTTGACCTCAACGGAGATGGAATCCCGCAAAGCGATGGGTTTCCCGATCAAACCTACGATGAATGGGTAGTGCGGGGGGAAAGCGCGTACGCTGGGGGCCTGTGGCTGGCAGCACTCCGGGCGGCGGAGGAAATCAGCAAGACTCTGGGGGACGCGCAAAGCACCGCCAAATACCACGACCTGTTTGCCAAATCACAATCCAGTTACATCAAGAAGCTTTGGAACGGCGAATATTTTCTTTACGACACCGAAAGCCAGTACAAGGACAACATTCAAGCCGAGCAGCTGGCGGGTCAGTGGTACGCGAACATGACGGGATTGGGCGATCTTGTGCCACAGGAAATGCAGCGAAAGGCGCTGAAGAAGGTTTTCGACTTCAACGTGATGAAGTTCGGCAATGGAGAAATGGGAGCGGTGAGCGGGATGGGGGCGAATGGCTTGCCCCTCCAGGGGAATCAGCAAGTAGGCGAGGTTTGGACCGGGGCCACATTCAGTGTAGCCGCGCTGATGCTGAGCAATGGGATGAAGGATGAGGCGTACCACACCGCCTGGGGCGTCTACCACGTGGTGTATGAGACCAAGGGCTACTGGTTCCGAACGCCGGAGGCCTACGATGTTACGGGGAATTTCCGGGCCTCGATGTACATGCGTCCGGCGGGCATCTGGGCGATGGAGATGACCGCACCTGCGAAGAGCGACGTCGCTCTGGGGGGATCACGCTGACGTTCCAAGCATGAGGCAACGCCCCTTAGGCTGCATTCCCAGCTGAGTCTGGGTTTCAGTCGTGTCGCGATTCGGTGGCGATGCGCGCCAGATCCTTCGCTCCGCCTGAAGAACGGCTACGCTCAGGATGACGCCTGGGTTGGTTGTATGCAGCTCAAACAGAGCGAGTCCCCGCGCGGACAACGCGTGCTTAATTCCGCCGGATTCGCTAAGATGCAGGGTTCGATATCTGTACTGATCCGTCCTGTGTGACCGGGCTTCCCTCGGCTTCCACTTTCGCGTTCCCCCGCGAATCCCGAGAGCTAGTTCCTCCGGCCGTGCAGATTGTCGCGAGGACGAACATGGCTGACCTTTCCACGACTTACCTTGGACTGAAGCTGCGCACTCCCCTGGTACCGTCTGCGTCTCCCCTCACCCAGGACCTCGACAGCGTGCGGCGTCTGGAAGATGCTGGCGCTTCTGCCCTGGTTTTCTACTCGGTGTTTGAAGAGTCGTCGGCAGGGGAGACGCCGGCGCCCGCCAAGTCCGGGCCCGCGCTCGAGAGTTATCTGAGCCACATCAGCGTCGCGAAGGAGGTTGTGGGCATTCCGGTCATTGCCAGTCTGTGCGGTCTCACGATGGAAGGGTGGGTCGAGTATGCCAGGCAACTGGAACAGGCGGGCGTGAATGCCATCGAACTGAACCTCTATCAGATCCCGAGCCAGCTGGACCTTCCCGGCAGCGAGATCGAGAACAACTACGTCGAGATTGTGCGGACTGTGAAATCTGCCGTGAGGATTCCAGTTGCTGCCAAGCTGACGCCGTTCTTCACGAGCATGGCCAATATGGCCAAACGATTTGACGCCGCCGGAGCCGACGGGTTGGTGCTTTTCAATCGCTTTTACCAGCCGGACATCAATCTGCAGGAACTGGAGATTCAGCCCAACGTGCTGCTCAGCACGCCCCACGCGTTACGGCTGCCGCTCACCTGGATTGGCATTCTGTTTGGCCGCATTCGGACGAGCCTGGCGGCTACGAGTGGCGTCCACGGGCCTGAGGACGTGGTGAAACTTCTCCTGGTGGGCGCCGACGTTACCATGCTGTGTTCGACCCTGCTGCGCAACGGAATCCGGCACCTTCGAGACATCGAGTCTGGCCTGCGCAAGTGGATGGAAAAGCTCGAATACGAGTCGGTCACCGAGATGAAGGGCAGCTTGAGCCAGCTGCGCAGCCCCGACCCCGCGGCGTTCGAACGCGCGCAATACATCAATGCGGTGAAAGGCGTACAGAATGTGGTGGTCACCGGCCGCGAAGCCTGGCGCATTCTCACAGGAGAGTGAGCGTTCCCACCGCCAATAGATCCTGGTCAGTGCGAGAGCTGAGCGATCAACACTCCGTAGGGATCCAGTGTGACCACATCTCCCTTGACTGAGGACTTTGGAGTCGACACCAGACTCTTCGCCGAGGAAAATCCGTGGTGACTCAGTTCAAAATTCACTTTCTGCCCTGAGCCCGACATGTTGAGCGCCACCAGAACCACCTGATCCTTATAGACCCTCAGGTACGAGAGAACGTTCTGATCGTTGTCATTGAGTGCGGTGTAATCGCCGTCGAGCAGAGCGCGGTTGGTGTGGCGCACCTTCAGCACTTTCCGGTAGAAGTCGAGCACTGAGTTTTTGTCTTTCAGCCCATCCGCAACGTTGTGGCTCTTAAAAGTGGACGGAACGGGGAGCCACGGCGAGGCCTGCGAGAAGCCGGCATTGGCGGACTCGTCCCATTGCATTGGAGTGCGTTCACCATCGCGGCCCTTCTCCTGGGGCCATCCGCGCTGGCCGATGGGATCCTTCACATCTTCTTTTCTGGTCGGAGGAGTCGTCTTCATGCCGATCTCTTCGCCGTAGTACATGACCGGCGTTCCGCGCAGGGTAAGGTAGAGCGCGGCCATGACTTTGGCGATCTGATCGTTGTGTTCTCCGTCGCCGTAACGGTCGGAGGAGCGCACGATGTCGTGGTTGCTGATCACATAGACAGGCCAGCCTCCGGCGCCGTCGACGGAAGCAATGTGTTCGCGAAACACCGGCGCCGAAAACTTCAGCTTGGTGAACATCAGATCCATGGGCATCTGCAGCTCATCGCTGTGCTCGCCGTAGTATTGCCTGAGTTCCGAGACATCCTTGGTCCAGGTTTCGCCGATCAGCACCGCCCCAGTCTCGTCGGCGACCTTGCGTAACCCGCGCAGTGCATCGTGAACCTCGGGCAGTTTGGTGTTGTTGACGCGGTCCTGCAGCGGATCTCCGTAGGAGTTCTTTCCCGGCACGGTCGGATTGTCGCGGAGGTTGGGGTCTTCGAAGAGCGTATCCACAGCATCGAGTCGAAAGCCGGCGACGCCGCGTTTGTACCACCAGCGAGTCACGTCGAACATGGCGTCTTTGACAGCCGGGTTGCGCCAGTTCAGATCGGGCTGCTCGGCATAGAAGAAATGGTAGTAGTACTGGCCGGTCGTGGGATCAAGCGTCCACGCGGAACCGCCGAACTCGGAAATCCAGTTGTTGGGCGGCTGACCGTTCGCTTTGCCGTCGCGCCAGACGTACCAGTCGCGATGCTCGGCTGTCTTGGAGGACTTCGAATCGATGAACCATTTGTGCTGATCGGAACTGTGGTTCACCACGAAATCGAGAATGATGCGGATGCCGCGTTTCTTCGCCTCGCTGGCCAGCGTGTCGAAATCGGCCAGGGTTCCGTACATGGGGTCAATGTTCTCGTAGTCGGAAACGTCGTATCCGAAGTCGACTTGCGGAGAAGGAAAGCAAGGAGAAATCCAGATCGCATCGACGCCCAGATCCTTCAGATAGTCGAGCTTCGAGGCAATGCCCTTCAGATCGCCGACACCGTCGTTGTTGCTGTCAGCGAAGCTGCGGGGGTAGATCTCATAGAAGACCGCATGTTGCCACCACTGATGACCTTCCGCATCTACGGCGGTGCCGGGAGTCTGAGCGTTGGCGAATGTGCAGCACAGAATTGCGGAGACTAATACCAGCAGGGTGGTTCTGTTTCTCATGGTGGTGACTCCATTTGGAAAGCAGCGTATGACAGCCACGCTCTGCTCATTTTCCGTGTTTCAGTGTATCTGTTTTCGGCCTGCGGAGCTGGAGCGACCAAACAAAACGCGGCTTAAGGCTTCCCGAAGTGAATCACCACTTGCTGATGAACATACGTTTCGCTCGCGTCTCCGGGAAACTGGATCTGCAGACTGTCCTGCTTGTTGAGCAGGGCACCTTCCACCGCGCTGATCTGGGCAGGATTCCAGACGGCAAGCTCATACTTCCCACCAGACGCGCCGGAGACATCAAGCGTTAGCTGGTTACGCGCCGAATTCCACGATTCGGACACGACTCGCAGACCCCGGCTGGCGCTGCCTAGCGGCGGCAGGTCATTCGCAAGTGCCAGCCCGAAATCATTTCTTACGCGGATCACGAGGGTGTTTGAGCCGTCATGAATGGGAAAGCGCACCAGCACATGTTGATCGTTGGCATTCTGCTGGACCTTGAAAGGAATCGCCTTCCCATTCAGCGCGGCGCTGACGACGGTCGTGCGCAGACTGAAGGATGGAGAGAACTCCACCCAACCATCCCCGGTTCCGGTTCGCCTGGTCTCGAGCACAATGCTGTCGAGCGTCCGGTGATATTGAAAGTCGGTGCTCATCGCTCCCAGGTGGACGTTGCGAATCCCGAACGAAGGCCAGTCGGCGGGTACGTGCGGGGTAAGTGTGATCTGGTGCGCCTGAACGTCAGTTTGCAACCCGAAGAGCCCGCGAAGAATCGGGCTGAGGACCATGGCTGACGACCAGATCTGGTGTGGCGAGCTGGTCGAGAATGACTGGTAGTAGTCGCCGGAGAGAACCTCCGAGAAGTGGCCGAGGGAACCATCTAGACCGAGTAACGCGTTTGCGCGCAGGTTGAAATAGGCGGACAACGCGCGGTGGTACCGGTATTCGGCCACGGACGCCCATCCGGTAAACAGCGGCCAGACCGCTCCGTAGTGATATCCCGATCCATCGTAGTTCTTCGCCCGTGAGGAGATGATGCGCATGCCCCAGTCGGTCTCGTGATCGGCGTCAGATAGCTGAGTGATCATCTGGTCGGCACGGCTTGCATCGGGCAGGCCAAACCACATGGGGACCGTGGCCAGCACGCTGGGTTCATCCGAATGCTGGTTGTCCTGCTTCAAGGCGAAGGCGTAGATCTTCTTTTCGGGGGACCAGAAGGCCTGATCGAGAGCTGGCCTTTGACGATCAAACTCGGCTGCGAGCTGCTTGCTGATGTCGTCCTTGCCGAGAAGTGCCGCGAGGCTGGAGAGCGCGTGTAGAGCCTCGACTCCGAGTCCGGCCTGATAGAACTCGTTCTTAACGGGAAGTAGAGGTCCCCCTTCCACCCAGCCGTGGCCGATGCCCGCGTTCTGCGCAAAGCCTTGAGCGTCGTAGGTGGAACGCAGGAACTGGTAGGCCCTCCACAGGTTGTCCCATTTCTCGCGGGCAAAGGCGACATCGCCGCTCTGCACCACGTAGTCGTTCATGGCGATGATGAACAGCGGCGTCGCATCGGCTGACACGTAGGGATACGGATAATCTTTGAACCACGGGACCAGGCTGGCGCTCTGCGAAATTTCGTGGGGTACCTTGCCGTCCTCGCGCTGGTACTTGCTGATGAAGTCGAGCGCGGCGCGAGTGGTTTCGTAGTCTCCTTCGGCATTGAGGGCTAAAGAAGTCCACTCGGAGTCGCGTCCGAAGAACCACGCGAACCCGGGACGCTGGCTGGTTCCCGAGGTCCGGTATCCAGCAACCAATCCGGTGCCAAGGTAAGGATTGTTCACCACACCCTGGATCGTGCTGACGCGCGCCCAGTCGTAAGCCTGCTGCAGGGCATCGTCAGGGAGTTCGAGACTCACTGTTCGGTTGAGATAGGCGCGGTAGTAATCGGCGGACTCGCGCTGCAGATCGGAATAAGAAGTTGCCAGGTGCTGGTAGATCTTTTCTGCATCGGCGCGTCCGGTAACCGAGGCTGCGAGCAGCAACACCTTCGACTCTCTCCCTTTCTGTGTGACGCCCAGGCGCAGGGAGTTTTCGTCCGAGGACGAATAGTTCGTCTGGTAGGCGAGACGGCCATCTTCCGCGGTCGGGGAGCCTACCAGCGCAGAGAACTTTCGCGTCTCCTCTCCGAAGACGAAGGCCCGCAATTTCGGGTCCCACTCAACAAAAGTTCCCCCGAGGGCAGCGGGCCATTCCAGTTGGAAGTCGCCGACGAATGCTGCCTCGATGGCCAACGGACGGTCGGTCTCTACGTCGAACAACATCACGGCACCCGCGTCATGCACGGGCACGAAAAGGGTTTCGCGCACACGAAACGAGTCCCCCGCATACAGGATCGTGGCGGACTCGGGGCGAACCGTCAGCGTACGCGCCAGCCTCTCAGCGGGCAGTGCGCGATCCCCCACGTGGAAGGTCAAGTGAAGGTCGCGGAAAATCTTCAGCGGATAGACCCAAGCTTCCATCCGGCCGGTTTCGTTGCCAAACAATCCCGCTCGAGTGCCTACGACGGGAAGGAATTCCCAGGTGCGGATGGTGCGGGAGAGTTCCGGGGGATGCGGCGCGGACTGCGCGGTTAGAGCAGGTGCGGCTAAGGCCAGCGCGATCAGGATCGCCAGCAGGCCATGCGTGACTATTGTTCGGCACAGGAGTCGAGAGAAACCCAGATTCCTCGCTTTGCTCGGAATGACAACATTCTGTGTCGAACTTGCAAAGTCACGGTTCACTGAATATAAGAATGGCAGGGGCGAATTCTAGCACGACCCGAGCGGGCCAGGTAGCGACCTCTTGTTCCCTTCACGCCGCGTCTTTCTGAAATCTCTAAGCCGCTCTGCTCTTGTGCTGTCGCTCGACAGTCTGCTGAGCGCGGCCTGGCCGCGCTGGTCGCGGGCGAGCACGCAGCAGAACCAGAAGGCCGATCCCAAGAAGGAAGAGTCCCCCGGCGACGATCTGGGCGTTACTTTCCTCAACGTTGCCCGCGAATCCGGGCTGAATGCGAAAACCACCTTCGGTGGCGAGCACAAGAACAAGTATCTGCTGGAGACCACGGGCTGCGGCGTTGCGTTCTACGACTACGACAACGATGGATGGCCCGACATCTTTCTGGTGAATGGCACGCGGCTCGAGGGCTTTCCCGCCGGATCTGAGCCGACCTCACATCTTTTCCGCAACAACCGCGACGGCACCTTCACCGACGTAACAGCGAAGGCGGGACTCGCGCATTCCGGCTGGGGGCAGGGTGTCTGCGTCGGCGACTACGACAACGACGGATGGGACGACCTGTTCGTCTCCTACTTCGGCAAGAACGTTCTCTACCACAACAACGGGGACGGCACGTTCACCGACGTGAGCCAGAAAGCGGGAGTTGCGGGCAAGGGCACACGCTGGAGCACAGGATGTGCGTTCGTCGACTATGACCGCGATGGGCGTCTCGATCTGTTCGTGGCGAACTACATTGATCTCGACCTGGCGACGGCGCCGGTGCCGGAGTCGGGGCCATGTCTCTACAAAAGCGTGATGGTGGCGTGCGGGCCTCCCGGACTGCAGGGCGGCAAGAACATCCTGTATCACAACAATGGCGACGGCACCTTCACCGATCTCTCCGAGGCGGCGGGAATTTTCCGGGCCAACGGTACTTATGGACTGGGCGTGCTCACGGCCGACTTCGACAATGATGGCTGGCCTGACATTTATGTGGCGAACGACTCGACCGCCAGCGCACTCTACCACAATAAGAAAAACGGGACGTTCGAAGACATCGCAATCGAGGCGGGCTGCGCGCTGAGCCCGGATGGCAAGCCGCAGGCGGGCATGGGAATTTCCGCTGCGGACTACGATCTCGACGGCAACCTCGATCTGGTGAAGACCAATTTTGCCGGGGACACTCCGTCTCTCTATCACAACCAGGGCGGGGGCAACTTCGAAGACGCAACCTTCACGGCCGGATTGGGCGCGCACACGCAATACCTTGGGTGGGGCTGCGGATTCTTCGATTTCGACAATGACGGCTGGCCAGACATCCTGATCTGCAACGGGCACGTGTATCCGGAAGTCGAGCAGTTGAAAACCGAGGCGGGCTACGCGCAGCGGAAACTGCTTTATCGCAACCTGCGCAATGGCCATTTTGCGGACGTTTCGTTACAGGTGGGACCCGGCATCTCCGATCCAGCTGCGTCGCGAGGGTGCGCCTTCGGGGACTTCGATAACGACGGGGATGTCGACGTAGTGGTCAATACGGTCAACGATTATCCCCAACTTCTACGTTGCGATTCGAAGCTGGGGAACAACTGGATCAAGATACGCACCATCGGCACCAAGTCGAACCGCAGCGGCATCGGCGCGCGGGTGACTTGCGTAACGCAGGTTCCGGGAGAGTCCAAGCCGCATCGTCAGATCGACGAGGTTCGCAGCGGGGGCAGCTACATTTCGCAGAACGATTTGCGTGTGCATTTTGGTTTGGGGAAGGCGGAGAAAGTAGATTTGTTGGAAATTCGCTGGCCGAGTGGGCAGGTCGACACGATCAAGGATGTGAAGGTGAATCAACTCGTCTTTGTGAAGGAAGGCGAGGGGATTACGCGAACCATGCAGTTCGCGAAGAATACCAAAGCGGGGAAGTAGTGTGTGCGGAAAAACTCGTGCGTCCCTACGGGACTCGCGCAAATCCCCCACCTACCCAGGGCTTACGCCCTGGGCTAATGAATGCCGCCCCTTCGGGGCTGGGGTTTGCTGATCTCGTTCTCCCTCTTTGCCCGCGACTCAGGGTTCACGCATGACCGGGGATCCAGTTCTGGGACATTCAAGCTAGCTCTAGTTCACGGCTTCTTGGGACTGGCCTCCACCGCGCTCCCGGAACCTTCTTTCACGGTGTGGATCGTGTCCACTGCCAAGCCGTTGAGCCGCTCGGTCAGACCGCTCGGCCAGCGGACTTCCACCCACTCGATCTTGGTCGCCGCGCCCAGGCCGAAGTGCACACGCATGTCGCTGTTCGAGCTGTAGCTGGAGCCGCTGCGAACTTCATCGACCAGGAGTCTTGCAGCGGTTTTCACACGAATGCGCGCGCCGATGCCGTCACGATTCGATTTTGTGCCTACGGTGTGAATGGCGATCCAGTGGTTGGGAGTTCGAATCTGGTTCACCAGCAGGCTGGGGAGAGCATTCATGTTGCTGACGACGGCGGACATCTTGCCGTCATTCCAGAGATCGCCAACCGCCACTCCACGCGACGAAGCTACGGTCGTGATGCCGGAGCCCGCGGTCGATGAGATGTCGCTGAACGTCCCGTCACCGTTGTTGTGGTAGAGAATGCGCGGTTCCTTGTAGCTGCTGCCCAGGTGCTGGCTGTCGACTTCGGGATAGACGTGGCCATTCACCAGAATCAGGTCGGGCCAGCCATCGTTGTCAAGGTCGAAAAACATCGTGCCCCAGCCCAGGTATTGCGTGTAGAGCCCGAGACCGGCGGCTGGTGTGGCATCGATGAAGGTCCCGTCACCGTTGTTGCGGTAGAGAGTGGATGTGTCGTCGGAAAAGTTCGTCTTGAAAATGTCGAGGTGGCCATCGCCGTTGTAGTCGGCAATGGTCGAGCCCATGCCCGCCTGCTCGCGGCCGTCTTCGTTGAATGCGGCTCCCGACGTGACTGCGACGTCGGTGAAGGTTCCGTCGTGATTGTTGCGGTAGAGAATGCTGGGCGTGCTGTCGCAGGCAATGAAGATGTCGGGCCAGCCGTCTTCGTCGAAATCAAAGGTCGAGACACTGAAGGCATAGTGCCCATCGGTCTGGTCGATGTGCGCTTTCTTCGTAACGTCTTCAAAGCTACCGTCGCCGCGATTGTGGTAGAGGATGTTCTTCGCCCCGGCGAGCCCGCGCGGACCGCACATGACCGGAACTCCCTTCCAGATGCAGGTCGCCCGATCGCCCGGGGCGGGAGCCGACGCCAGATCAAAGTCCACGTAGTTGGAGACGACCAGATCGAGATGGCCGTCACGATCGTAATCGACGAATGCGCAGCCGGTTCCCCACGCCTTGCCTGATCCGGCAACGTCGGCCTTTTCGCCAACCTCGGTGAAAACTCCTGCCTGGTTGTGATACAGCCGGTTCTTTCCGTAGTAGGTGACGTAGAGATCTTCCCACCCGTCGTTGTCGTAGTCGCCGACGCAGACGCCTTGTCCCCATCCGGTCGAGGTGAGACCTGCCTTCACGGTGACGTCTGTGAAAGTCCCGTCGTGATTGTTGCGATAGAGGCGGTTGCTGGGAGCTTGTCCGGCAGGGAATCCTTCGAGCTTGGTGCCGTTGACCAGGAAGATGTCAGGCCAACCGTCGTTGTCGTAGTCGAAAATCGCGACGCCGGTTCCGGTGGTTTCAATAATGTATTTCTTGGTGTCAATGCCTCCGAAGATGTTTTGCATGGTCAGGCCGGCCTTCTCCGCAATGTCGGTGAAGTTGGCGAGGGGGGGCTGACCCGGCGATGGAGGAGTTTTCGATTGCTGGGCGGGCAAAATTAGCGCGATGAGGAGCAGAGTCGCGACGAGGGCGGGGCCACGAGAGGCACGATACGCAGAAACTGGGTAGGGGACGGTCGGAGGCATGGCCCAGACTGCATGTTAGGGGTGTGGTCGGCGGGGGGTCAAGGCAGGCTTCTCCCAGGGGCTAAGGCCCAAATCAGAATGGGGGCTTTTTCGCAGCGCTGGAAACGCTGCGCCACCCAAAATCAAGGTTGTGTAGCGGGCAACTAGTCGAGCTTTGCTCGACCAGACAGCCGGGGGCGGCTGTCTCCACATGGTTTGTGCCTTCCCTGAACACGGTGGCGATGCGCGCGAGATCCCTTCGACTTCGCTCAGGGCAGGCTCTTCGCTCCGCCTGAAGAACGGCTGCGCTCAGGATGACGCCTCTTGGAGTGAGATAACAGTCACCGGGTGACTTGTGCTTCTGCTACGCCTACGTAGGTGTCAGCGCCGCCGTAGTAGAACAAATACTTGTCGCCCTTCTGGACCATGCCCTCGACGAAGACTACGTTGGGGACCTGGCCGATTTTTTCCCACTCTTTTTCCGGGGCGAAGACGGGCTTGCTGCTCCTCCAGATGAGGCGGCGCGGATCGTGGCGGTCGAACACAGCGATGCCCGTCCGGTATACAAGCTTGTCGTCGGCGCCGTTGTAGATCAGGACAATTCCATCTGCGGTGAGGAGGGGCGCCGGGCCGGGCTCGGCGACGCGCCAGTCGAACTGTCCCGGCCGCACTGGCAGGACTGGCGCGTCCGTGGCTTCCGTCCAGTGAAGGAGATCGGGCGAGAAAGCCAGCCCGGCCTGGTCTTTGTTGTCGGCGCTCGTGCCCAGGAAGTACATCCAATATTTGCCGTCGATCTTTTCCGGGACGATCGCGCCCGACTTCGTCCACTTCACATTCCAGTTTCCCTTGTTGGCCGGAATGATGACGCCTTTGCGGTCCCAGTGAATCAGGTCCTGGGAGGTCGCGAGACAGAGCTGTGCATCTTTCTTGTTATAGCCGGTGTAGGTCAGATAGTAGGTATCGCCGAACTGAACCAGGCGGGGATCTTCTACGCCGCCGTCCTTCTCATAGTCTGCCGATGGCGAGAACACAGGCTCAGCGCGGCGCGTGAAGTGCACTCCATCGCTGCTCTCGGCATAGCCGAGTCTTGATGTCCCTGCCTTGTCCTGGGCGCGGTAGAGCATGACAATCTTGCCTTCGCGCGTGACGACGGCGGGGTTGAAGGTTCCCGCCGACTCCCATCCATCTCCCAGGGGAGCAATCACGGGCGTGTCGGATACCCGGCGCCAGACTCCGAAGGGCAGACTCCCGTTATCGGGAAACAGCAGCGCCAGCAGCAGGACGAACGACGGGAATAAGACTCTCTTATGAATTGACGGGATCATGGGGAGACTCGCTTCCTGGCATGAGCAGTTCCGATGCGCGCTAGGTCCTTCGCTCCGCCTGAAAGACGGCTGCGCTCAGGATGACGCCGAGTTGATTTCAAAAACAAAAACGGCAGGGCCGACCCCCTGCCGTCTTCTACGAATCCTGATCTTGCATCCGGTTACTTTTTGTTGACTGCCTTCTTCAGTTCGGCCCCTGGAGTAAACTTCGCGACTCTTCGGGCAGCGATCTTGATAGTGGCACCCGTCTGCGGGTTGCGCCCGTTTCGTGCTTTTCTCTGGGACACAGAGAATGTGCCGAAACCTATCAGAGCCACCCGATCCCCTTTCCGTAGTGCGGCAGTGACGCTGTCCACGGCGGTGTCAATCGCAGTTGTAGCCTGCGCCTTGCTGATTTCACAAGCGCCCGCGATCTTGTCAACGAGATCGGCCTTGTTCATGAGTCTCTCCTCGCAGGTCTCTTTGGTGCCCAGCTCACACCCGAGGAGGTAAGCTGTGGCGGTGTTGGGAAACCTGACCGCTCGTATTGTGCTCTCTATATTCCGAATGTCAACTGTGAAAATCCGCACGGGAAGCCTGTTTCGCACCCGGCAGGCCCGAATTGGGGCTCGGGAAGCAGGGTTTCAACGAGCAGGCCGCCCTGGTCCGGCTGACTGGGGTGATCAACGGGCCATCCCGTGCGGGAAACGTTTTCCTCCGCTCTCCACAGCGGGTGTTACTAGTTCACAGGATGTACACAGGAGGCCCGGGTTTCAGACTTGCGTGAACCTTGCCCTCCAGTGCAAAGTCAAGACAGAGAAAATATGGCGTCGGACTTGGAAAAAGTAATTCGAGCGATTAAGGCTCCTGCAGAAGTCTGCCCTGTATGCGGCGGCACCGGCTGGAAGACAGTTCCGGCTGGCTCGGGGACGCACACGGACCGTCGCGTGACTCGCTGCGATTGCCAGTTGCGTGCCCGTTCGCACTCCCTGCTGGTAGCAGCCCGCATCCCGCGCCGGTACGAGCATTGCGAGCTCGCCAGCTACGCGCCAGATTTTCCTGGAGCGCATCCGTCGCTGGGTCTTGCCCACCTTACCGCCTCCAGGTTCGTTGAGGAGTACGATCCGCGCGACGGTACCGGGCTCTTGATCATCGGCAAGATCGGTACTGGCAAGACCCATCTGGCAGTGGGCATCATCAAGGAGCTGATCCTTACCAGGGGAATTTCCTGCCTGTTCTACGACTACCGCGAACTGCTGAAGGAAATCCAGAATTCCTACAATGCGACGGTTCAAACCACGGAGCTTGACGTTCTTCGCCCGGTCTTTGAGACGGACGTGCTCGTGCTGGACGAACTGGGCGCCGTGAAGCCCACGGAGTGGGTCTGGGACACGGTTAGCCTGATTCTCAATTCGCGCTACAATGACAACCGCACCACCATCATTACGACAAACTTTGAGGATCAGCCCGCAGCCGGCGTTTCCACCTCCCTGTCACCCGCGCGGGCGGCCACACGTGGCGAAACCCTCGGGGACCGCATTGGCGAGCGCATGCGCTCGCGTTTGCACGAGATGTGCCGCATCGTCACTCTCGACGGCGCCGACTTCCGCCAGAAACTGCGCAGCGCCAGCTATCGGTAGTTCTTACCACAGAGGCAGAAACACGGAGAGTTTTTGTTGCCAACTCTCATTAAGACCGTCGAAAATGCCGCCATGCCGGAATTGGAAGGATTTCAATGTCATACCTGCGGAAAGTGGCACGAGGGACTGCCGCTCGACTACGCCTATGATGCGCCAGATTATTGGTCTGAGAGTCTACGGTCCGATGCTGATTCTTTCCTCAATGCCGATTTCTGTGTCATTAAGAACAAGGACTTCTTTGTCCGCTGCCTGATCGAGATTCCCATAATTGGACGCCACGAATTCTTTCGTTGGGGTGTGTGGTCTACCCTGAGCAAGACCAACTTCGACAGGCTCGTCGATCTCTGGGACAACCCTAAACTGCTCGATGAACCCGCGTACTTCGGTTGGCTGAGCAACTCAATTAATTTGTATCCCGAGACCCTGAATCTGAAAACCAACGTTCACAGTCGAAACATCGGCGAGCGGCCATATCTTGTGCTGGAACCGACGGACCATCCATTATCGATTGAACAACGTTCTGGGATGATGCCACAGAGAGTGCGCGAGATCGCTGAGCGCTCACTGCATCGCTGACTTCTCCGTGCCTCTGTGGTGAGGACTTGCTTACAATGACCTCGTGCTGACCGAGCGCCTAAAATTCGTCCCAGAGCGCGATTCCGAGATCTTTGTTGCTGTTCCCGCGGCTCCAGCCGTCTTTCTCTTGCGAGGGGAAGACGCCCAATCCGAGCCTTACGTCAGCAAGACTGCCAATCTCCGTCGTCGCCTCCAGCGCCTGCTTGGTCCGGTGGAAGAGCGCACCAAGAAGCTGAACCTGCGCGATCGCGTTCGGACGGTTGAGTACACTCCGACTGGGTCAGACTTTGAATCCGGTTTCGTTCTCTACCAAGTGCTGCGCACAGCTTTCCCCAAGACTTACCAGAAGCGTCTGCGCTTCCGTTTCGCTCCGCTGGTGAAGCTGCATCTTGAGAATGAGTATCCGCGCGCCTCGATCACGACCCGGCTCGGCAGGCTAAACGTGCGCTCGCTTTACTACGGGCCGTTTCCATCGCGGGCAGCGGCGGAGAAGTTCATGAACGATTCCCTCGACTTCTTCAAGATGCGCCGGTGCGTCGACGATCTGCACCCTGATCCCAAGTTCCCCGGCTGCATCTATTCTGAGATGAAAATGTGTCTGGCCCCTTGCTTCAAGGGCTGCACCGATGAGGAATACTCCGCCGAAGTCGGCCGGGTGCAGGCCTACTTTGACTCCGGCGGAGATTCCCTGGTCCGCGAGTTCTCGGTGGAGCGGGATGCCGCTTCTAGCAGCCTGGCCTTCGAAGAGGCAGCGGCTGTCCACGCGCGGCTGGACAAGTTGAAGCCTCTGGTCAGCCAGCTTCCAGAAGCGGTTCATCGCCTCGACCGCATGTCGGCACTGATCATGCAGCCGAGCCATCTCGCTGAATCGGTGGCCTTCTTCCGCGTAGAGAAGGGCTTCATTTCAGGACCAGTCCAGTTCTGCATCCAGTCCACCGAACACGCAAAATCGCAATCCATGGAGTCACGGGTGCAGGCAGCCCTGGACTCGTTCCAGCAGGTCCGGGCAAAATCTTCGCTGGAGACGATGGAGCACCTGGCGATTTTGAAACGGTGGTGCTACCGCGGCAGCCGGATGGGGGAGATCTTCTTTGCTGATGACAAGGGGGGGCTGCCCATGCGACGCGTCGTGCGTGGTATCTCACGGGTGTATCGCGGCGAGAAGGCCGAGGATCATTCCACCACGGAGGCACGGAGTCACGGAGATCCTTTCGGCATTTCCATCTAGAAGCTCTCAACTGGTCTCCAGAATGTTCCGGGAGGAGCGAAGCCCTCAGGGGCTAAAGCCCGCGTTGTTGTTGGCCGATAGCGGCACGGCTGGACGCTGTGCCCTTCCCAGAAGCCGCTCATGGGACGGTTAGATGGTTTCTAGCAATTGTAGCGAGGATAGAATGTTCGGCATCCAATACGCTGCTGAGGAGGGACGGTCATGACAGAAACCGGCGACAAATCTCTGCGTGAACATCTGCTATACCTTCTCTCTGGCGGAGGAGCCCACGCTACGTTCGACGACGTGGTGAAAGGGCTGCCGCCAAACCTCCGCGGCAAGAAGCCCGCAAGATTCCCGCATTCCGCGTGGATGCTGCTCGAACACATGCGGCTGGCGCAATGGGACATCCTCGAGTTCAGCCGTAACCCCAAACACGTTTCTCCCGACTGGCCCGAGGGCTACTGGCCCAAAACTCAAGCTCCACCGAGCGCAGCAGCCTGGACCAAAAGCATTCGAGAATTCCAGAGCAATCTGAATGCGATGCAGGATCTGGTGGCAGATCCGGCGACCGACTTGTACGCGCCCATCCCGTGGGGAGACGGCCAGACGATCCTGCGCGAAGCCCTGCTGGTCGCGGATCACAACGCGTATCACTTGGGCCAACTCGTTGATCTGCGGCGCCTGCTCGGGGCATGGAAGGACTAGACTCAATTAGTTATGGGCAATTGCAGATCGTGATTCCTCCGTTTCGGAGCCTGCCCTGAGCTCAGCCGAAGAGTGCCTCCGTGGTGAGTCCGAGCCTCCGGCCGCTTACGAAAGATCACGCGCACTCCCTCTCTCCACCGCTCGTCAATCCCCACGAACTCCCACTCGATATCCGGCGAAATGAAGCGCAGCAGCACGTCAGTAGCGGGATGCACGTGCAACGCCGGCGCCACCAGAACTAGCAGCGGCTTCTCAGCGGACAATTCCTGGCCGCCAAAATATCCAAAGCGCGGAAACTCGCGGCGCGCATTGTGCCACTCTACTCGTGACCAGTAGTCCAGCCCTTGCAGCGGCAAATGGATGTCTTCATCTGCCTTGAGTTCCACCACGGCCAGGCGGCCGTCGCGGGTGGCAGTGAGTACATCGAGCATGGCGCGGTCGGATGCTGAAAATGCCGGCACCTGCGAGTACACGCGTGACGAGTCCAGGCGCTCGTCGACGACACTCACATCGCCCACCACCAGAGACTCCAGCCAACGCTCGGGATGCATTCGCCACAAGGGATGCTGCCGCGGTCCGTACGGGTGGCGGGCATCGCGCAGCGCGGCCAGCAATCCCTGAAATGTGGATTCGTTTCTCGCGTTCAGAACGCGCTCCTCGGCGCCCACGCCGAACACGATTTCCTGGATACTGCGAAACGACCCCGGCTCTGCGCCCAGGCGTGTACGGGCGAATTCCAATCCACGCCAGCGGAATGCGATCTCCGCCGCCGAGAGTACGACGACTTCGCAGTTCGGGAGAGTCCTCGCGATCCTGGCGATCGATTCTGCAAACCGCTCTCGGGCGGCATTTTCGTCTACGGAATGCACCAGCCGAGTCGCTATATTTCCCCGATCGGCACAATCGATCTCGGTGAGAGCGTCGTGGCGCTCATCGAGTTCATACAGATTCCATTTGGCTGCAGCCTGGTTGAGGTTCGCCATGCGCTCGCGGACGACTGTCGAAGTGCCATGGGGTGCGAAGAGTTTCAGTCCCTCGACCAGGTGCTTTCCAGCGTGAGATTGTCTGCACACGTTCAGCCACAGGATGCCGAAGGTCAGTGCGGCATCGATCGACGCCTGCGTCTCCTGTGCGTTCACACCCAGAACCGCGAAGGCCGACTGTCCTTGCCGCAGCAGCCCTCGCGCATAGATCGGTCCAAACGATTTCTCGAGGTCAACTCCAGTAGTCAACCGGGAGATTGTGAATCCGGGAAAATGCCGCTCCAAGGCTCGCCTCAGTTTGTGCTCATAGGCCGCCCGGCACGCTTTCCTGGCCGACGGAGAACGCCGGTCGCGTTCCCGGCAGATTTCCAATTTGGTGGGACGCGACTGGCCTAGCCGCTGTACAGCCAGTCGCAGCGTCCCATTTTTCACCTCCGCATCGAGCACCCGGCGTACTGTGTTCCGCTCCGCAGACCACAGGTGCAGCAGGCACTTGTTGTACTCCCCGGAAATCGCATACTTCGCCCTGCCCAGATCGAAGACGACCGCACCATCCTCAAGGACCACGGCCCCGGCAGCCTCGTTCAGAAACTCCTGCACGGTACGAGTAAGCGCGTCGGGCGTCATGCTGGCATTGTGTGACTTCATGAAACTCCATGTCTGTGACGAATGACCAGAGCCACATTCAGGCATGTGGATGAGAGATGCCCTCGATCGTTGTCGCCCGAGCTTCGTATGGGATAATGGAAGGGATTTGCCTTCGAGTCGTACCTACACTCACGGGCATCTAAATCACGTGGACAAACAACGTTTCTTCTTCGATCACTACGGCCTGACTGAGCGCGATCTGGAGCGCTACCTGGGGGCGGCTCTATCGGCTGGCGGCGACTATGCCGACCTTTATTTTGAGTACCTTTCCTCCACTACGCTCATGGTCGATGAATCCATGGTCAAGTCGGCCTCGCAGGGTATTTCTGCCGGCTGCGGAGTCCGCGTGGTCTCGGGCGAGCGCACCGGATATGCCTACACCGACGATCTTTCCGCGGATCGCATTCTGCATGCCGCCCGCACCGCGGCGTTGATTGCGAGTGCTCCGGCGAAGACCCCGGTCGCAGGCTTCCAGAAGACCGCCGCCCGCAGCCTGTATCCGGTGACCCTGCCTTCGGTTGACGCGGAAATCACGGCCAAGGTCGAGCTGGTCATGCGCGCCGACAAGGCCGCCCGCGGGTACGATCCGCGCATCAAGGAAGTTCGTGCCAGCTATGCTGATGAACTGCGCAACATTCTGGTGGTTGGCTCCGACGGTACGTTTGCCGAGGACTCTCAGCCGCTGGCCCGGATGAACGTTTCGTGCATTGCAAAGACCGAGGGAAACTCGGCGCGCGGCACATCCGGCGGTGGCGGACGCGTCGCTTTAGATTTCTTCTTTGGAGACAAAAACCCCGAGTTCTTTGCCAGGGAGTCGGCCAGACAGGCCATTCTGCAACTCGATGCGCGCGAGGCCCCGGCTGGCGAAATGGAAGTTGTCCTGGGGCCGGGATGGCCGGGAGTCCTGTTGCATGAGGCCGTGGGCCACGGCCTGGAAGCAGACTTCAACCGGAAGAAGACATCCGCATTCGCTGGCTTGATCGGCAAACGGGTGGCCAGCGAGAAGTGCACGGTCGTCGACAACGGCACTATGCCCTGGCGGCGGGGCTCGCTCAATGTGGACGACGAAGGCGAGCCGACGCAGGAAACCGTGCTCATCGAGAAGGGCATCTTGAAGGGTTATCTGAGTGACAAGCTTTCTGCGCGGCTGATGGGTATTGCCGATACCGGCAACGGACGCCGCGAGAGTTACGAGCACATCCCCATGCCGCGCATGACCAACACCTATATGCTGGCGGGGCAGGACAATCCCGAAGACATTATTCGTTCCGTGAAGCGCGGTGTGTATGCGGTGAACTTCGGCGGCGGCCAAGTCGATATCACCAATGGCAAGTTCGTTTTCTCGGCTTCTGAGGCCTACATGATCGAAGACGGCCAGATCACCGCCCCGATCAAAGGGGCAACGTTGATCGGCAACGGTCCTGACGTGCTGACGCGAGTATCCATGGTTGGCAATGATCTGAGGCTGGATGAAGGCGTCGGCACCTGCGGCAAGGATGGGCAGGCCGTTCCCGTTGGCGTTGGTATTCCGACCATCAAGGTGGATCGGCTCACTGTCGGCGGTACCGCCAAGAAGGATGTTGGCGGCTTCATGCAGTAAGGCTTTTCACCACGGAGACACGGAGTCACAGAGAAGTTCTTAAACTTGATTTTGCCCGTCTTTGATTTTCTCCGTGTCTCTGTGACTCCGTGGTAAAGAATTTCTCTTATGCCTTCGACCCAACTGGAAACTGGAAACCCGAAACTGGAAACTGACCTCCGCGAGATCGCGCAGGACATTGTCCGCCGCGCCATGAACGGGGGCGCAACCACGGCGGAATGCGTGGTCCGGGAAGGCGATGAATTCTCTACTCTCGTTCGCCTCGGCCAAGTTGAGACTCTGAAGGAGTCGGGAGCGAAGTCTATCGGCGTACGAGTCTTCTATGGTCAGCGTGCCGCCAGTACCTACTCCAGCGACTTCTCCCGCGAAGGCCTCGACCGCATGGTGAGTTCCGCGCTGGCACTGGCGAAGATCACGTCGGAAGACCCGTTTGGCGGCATTCCCGAGGCCTCGCAGCTGGGTTCGCTTTCCGGCGATCTCGCCCTTTACCACGAAGACGTCTATTCGCTGCCCGGTCCCGATCGTATCGATTACGCCCGCCGCGCCGAGAAAGCCGCGCTCGATTTTGACCCGCGCATCAAGAACTCCGAAGGCGGCTCGTTCGACGCCGCCACCGGCCACAAAGTGCTGGCCAACTCTCATGGATTCGTCGGCGAATACCGGCGATCCTACTGCTCTGTGGCGGCCGTTCCCATCGCGCAAACGGAAGATGGCGCCATGCAGCGCGATTACTGGTACTCGGTCGCGCGCACGTTGAAGAAGCTCGATCCACCGGAGGAAGTGGGCAGAATCGCAGCAGAACGCACGTTGCGCCGTTTGGGCGCGCGCAAGGCGAAGACGGCACATGTTCCGGTCGTTTTCGATCCCATGGTGGCCACCTCGATCCTTGAGCATATTTTTGAAGGAGTGAACGGAGATTCGGTCTACCGGGGCGCGTCATTTCTCGCGGGCAAGCTGGGACAGAAGATTGCGGGCGAGAATGTCAACGTCATCGATGATGGCACCATGCCCGGGGGCTTCGGCACCAGCCCGTTCGATGGAGAAGGTGTGCCGACACGCCGCACGGTAGTGATCGAAAGCGGCGTGCTGAAGTCGTATCTGCTGAACACTTACACGGCCAAAAAGCTGGGGCTGCAGACTACCGCGAACGCGTCTCGTGGCCTGGCGGGAATGCCCGGCATCGGGCCCGGCAACTACTTTCTGCAACCCGGCTCGAAGACGCCAAAAGAGTTGATCTCCGGCATCAAGGAAGGTCTTTACGTCACCGAGTTTCTCGGCCAGGGCGTGAATCTCGTCACTGGGGATTACTCGCGGGGCGCTTCCGGCCTCTGGATCTCTGGCGGAGAACTCGCTTACCCGGTAGAAGAGATCACCGTGGCGGGCAATTTGAAGGAGCTTTTCTTCAATATTTCCGAGATCGCCAACGACCTGGAATTCCGCGGCTCCGTCGCGGCCCCCACCATCCGCATCGACGGGTTGACGGTCGGCGGCGAGTAGGAGCAGGAGAATGTAGCCCCGGACGCCCTCGTCCGGGGAGCCATTGCTACGGAGCTACAAGGGAGGACCGTGCCGCTACCCCGGCGGACGAGGGCGTCCGCCGCTCCACGGTTTGTTTTTGATTTGAGAGCTCAAGGCCTGCGGGGTGTCTGTTGGCCGCCGCCGGCAGCGGATGACAACCAATGAAATTCGCAAAAGTCGTCTTCTGGATTGCCGGTATCTGGGGCGTACTGGTCCTGACTCCCTTGTACTTCATCTTCGACATGATCGGCCGCCAGGATCCGCCCGCGATCACGCATCCCGGTTTCTACTACGGGTTCGTCAGCGTGGGACTGGCGTGGCAGGTGGCATTCCTGGTAATCGCGCGGGACCCTGTCCGCTTCCGGCTGATGATTATTCCCTCGATTCTCGAAAAGTTCGGGTACGGAGTTTCTCTGATCGTGCTCTACCTGCAAAATCGGCTGCACGCCAGTGATCTGACGTTTGCTGGCGTGGACCTTCTGCTCGGGATTCTCTTCGTGATTGCCTTCTTCAAGACCGCCCCATAATCTGCCGGACGGTTGCAATCCACTTCCGCTTCCGCCGACAATACAGGCGCTTGCCTGGAGGCCCCATGAATCGCAGATCTTTCCTCAACGCCGCGGCTGCCGCCGGAGTCGCAGCCGTAGTTCCCTCTGCTTCCACTCTCGGTTACGCGTCGCAGATGGCCGCGCACCCGCAGGCGACCGATGCGAAAACGCCAGGTGAGAAGTCCCCGGCGACGATCCTTCTCAAGGACTATCGCCCAAAATCCTTGCACAAGGTTCCGGTAACGGAAATCACCAAGGCCAAATTTCCCATCATTGATATGCACTCTCATCCTTACGCGGAGACGCCCGAGCAGATTGCCGAGTGGGTCCGGAACATGGACGAGGTAGGCGTGCAGAAGACCGTCATTCTGACCATGAGGACGGGTGCGGAGTTCGACGAGATTTTCCGGAAGTACGCGAAATATCCCGAGCGCTTCGAGATGTGGTGCGGCCTGCAGTTCACGGACTATGACAAGCCTCGGTTTCCGGCGTCGGCGGTCAAGGAGCTCGAACGCTGCCACGCCACCGGCGCCGTCGGAGTCGGGGAGATTCACGACAAGGGCAAGGGCCTGGCCTCCGGTGAGCAGAAGACGGTGGGCCTGCATCCCGACGACGACCGTGTTGCCCCAGTATTTGAGAAGTGCGCCGAGTTACGCATGCCGCTGAGCCTGCACGTCGCCGACCCGATCTGGATGTACCAGCCCATGGACGAGACCAACGACGGCCTGATGAATGCCTATGAGTGGCGGCTGGACAATCAACCCGACATCGTCAAGCTTCCCGGCATGATCGACATTCTCGAACGCACGGTGCAGAAGCATCGGCACACAACGTTTGTGGCATGCCACTTTGCCAACCTGGATTACGATCTGACCCGCCTGGGTGAACTGTTTGAGCGCAATCCCAATCTCTACGCCGATATTTCGGCCCGGTACGCGGAGACCGCGCCGATCCCGCGATTCGCCGCGAAATTCTACGCGAAACATGCGGATCGTCTCGTCTACGGAACGGACATGGGATTCGACAAGCCCATGTACCACACGACCTTTCGAATTCTCGAAACGCTTGATGAGCATTTCTACGAAATCGAGCAGTTCGGTTATCACTGGAGCCTGAGCGGATTCGGATTGCCGGACTCGGTTCTGAAGCGGCTGTATCACGACAACGCTGCCAGGCTGCTGATGCGGAGGGCGTAGCGGCGGGCAGTCCGGGCTCACGCCACTCGCGCGTCGTCCGCGATAGTACAATTCGCTCATGGGCGGACTGAGCCAGCCACCGGCGGCGAGCGAGGAGCGGGATTCCAGCCGGCGAACTATCGCCATCGCAGTCGCGATTGTCATGGCTGTCGCCGTCATCGTTGCCTTGCTGCTGCGCACCGAGCCCAAGGGGACCCCTGGGCCGCCTCCGGCGTACACCGCCAAGCTGCAAATTTCCGACATCAAAATGAGTGCCGCAGAGAATTTTGTGGGCGCCACTGTAAGCTACGTCGATGGCACCGTCACCAATACGGGAGATAAGACCGTAACTAAAGCCGTGGTCGAGGTTGTGTTTAGGGATGACATGGGGCAGATGGCTCAGCGCGAGACCCTGCCTTTGCGAGCTCTGAAGACGGAGGGTCCGTACCCGGAAGCCGTCGACCTCAGTACCTCTCCGCTGGCCCCGGCGCAGAGCGAGCCCTTCCGCCTGACCTTCGAAAGCATCTCGGCGCAGTGGAACCGGCAGTATCCGGAAATAAAAGTGATGGATGTTACGGTGAAGTAGCGTCTCCCGCCTTTTCACCACGGAGTCACGGAGACACGGAGGAATCAATAACCAAACCGAATCGAAGCCAAAGATTTCTCCGTGCCTCCGTGTCTCCGTGGTAGAAAAAGTTCCGCGGCCAACCTAACTGCTCACGCACAACTCGGTACAATAAATGCCATGTCAGATGGCAAGCCATTCCGGCTGACGGAGTCGGTAAAAGCTGCGGGTTGAGCGTCCAAGCTGAGTCCAGCGGCGCTGGACACGGTGCTTGGGAAATTAGCCCGGCAACACGACCCCAATGTTCTGGTCGGCTTCGACTACGCCGACGACGCCGGAGTGTATCAAATCGCGCCCGACCAGGCGCTGGTGCAGACCGTGGATTTCTTCACGCCTGTCGTCGACGATCCGTACACCTTCGGCCAGATCGCGGCCACGAATTCGCTCAGCGATGTGTACGCCATGGGTGGCAAGCCGCTGACCTCGCTCGCCCTAGTCTGTTTTCCGGAGAAGGCAGACCTGAAAATCCTTGAGCAAATCCTCGCCGGCGGGCTCTCGAAAATGGTTGAGGCGGGATGCACCGTGATCGGCGGCCACAGCATTCGGGATGAGGAGACGAAGTTCGGGTACTCCGTTACAGGTCTCATTCATCCCAAGAAAGTGCTCGCCAACCGTGGCGCCAAGCCGGGAGACTCCCTGGTATTCACCAAGGCCCTTGGCACTGGCGTGATTTCCACGGCGATCAAGAAGGGGAAAGCCGAGAAAGCGTGGATTGACGCCGCCGTTCAGTCGATGACGACGCTCAACAAAACGGCGGCAGAGATAATCACCACTGGCCGTGTGGGGACGGCCGCCCCCGGCCGTCCGGCCGAGCAAGGCTCGGCATTTGCAGTCAGCGCGATGACCGATGTCACCGGCTTCGGCTTGATCGGCCACGCGCGCGAGATGGCGATCGCGTCCGATGTCTCGCTCGAACTCCGTGCAGGACAAATCCCTGTTCTCGAAGGGGCGCTCGAATGCATTCGCGCCGGCTACATTCCCGGAGGACTCAACAATAACCGTGACTTTGCGGAATGCGCCGTCGGCTACGAAGCCGGGGTCTCTGACGAGGTGCAGGCGTTACTGTTCGATCCTCAGACGGCAGGTGGACTGCTGATTTCCGTCGCATCTGCGGAGTCTGCCAAGCTCACGCAGTCGCTTGCCGCCGCCGGAGTTTCTGCGGTCGAGATCGGCAAGGTTGTAGCCCGCACCAAGCCCCTCATCAGAGTCACGCCGTAACTGTCAGGGCCGGGCCGCGCCGCGACCTTCCTGAATCAGTTCCCAGATTCGGGCCAGATGATGATCGTCGTGCTCCGCGGCAAAGAACAAGTGATCCACCAACCTCATTGGCTTCTTCAATCGCGGGTGGAGCATGGTGCGGGCAAACAGAGCGGAATCGAGTTTCTCCACTCGATTCACCAGCCCCAGCCTCGCCGTTCGGAATTCTGCGAGAATCTGCGCGATGGGACGGTCGTTGTGACCAGCCTCGTGTGTCTTCCGGTTACTCAGATCAGCTGCCGTGAGTTCTGACTTGTCCGTCGAGTAATCGTCAACCCGGGCCATCCACAAGGATTCGAGGTCCAGCAAATGCCCGGCCTGCTCCTGGATCGACCACTTCTCTCCCTGTTTTCTCACCAGCAGGTCGCGAGGAATTTGCAGGATTTCTTCCAGGCTGGCGGGTGTCCCGCGCAAACGGGCGCACAGGTTCGGATGCAGTTCCACGGGGAAAGAGAAATCAAACTTTCGTTCAAACCAGATTGATACCTGATCCATGCGGCAAGGGCCCTCCCCAATCAAGATGTCTGGGGGAAGTGGGATGATTCAGGAATTCCGGAGCTTGGACATAGTCTCGGGCATCTCTATACCATTACGTGCGGTAGCGGTCGCGGCCGGCGCGCCGCAGATTTCATCCGCGGTCAAGGAGCAATCATGCAATTTCGTCAACTAGGACGCACCGGCCCCAAGGTATCCGCTCTCGGCCTGGGCTGCATGGGCATGTCGGAGTTCTACGGCGGACGCGACGATGACGAATCCGTTGCGACCATCCACCGCGCACTGGAACTGGGCCTCACCTTCCTCGATACCGCCGACATTTACGGTCCCTACAAGAACGAAGAGCTTGTCGGTCGCGCCATCAAGGGCAGGCGGGACAAGATTGTTCTGGCCACGAAGTTTGGCATTGTCCGCGACCCCAACGATCCCATGGTGCGCGGCATCAACGGCAAGCCCGACTATGTGCGCAAGTCCTGCGACGCCAGCCTGCGGCGCCTGGGGGTTGAAACCATCGACCTTTATTACCAGCACCGCGTCGATCCCAATACGCCGATCGAAGAAACGGTTGGAGCCATGGCGCAGCTTGTGAAGGAAGGCAAGGTGCGCTATCTCGGTCTTTCGGAAGCCTCGCCGCAGACTATGCGGCGGGCGATGAAGATTCATCCGATCACCGCGTTGCAGACGGAATATTCGCTCTGGAGCCGCGATCCTGAGGGCGAGATTCTCGCCACCTGCCGGGAACTCGGCGTAGCCTTTGTCGCGTACAGCCCGCTCGGGCGTGGCTTTCTTACCGGGCAGTTTCAGCGCTTCGAAGACCTCCCGGCAGACGACTACCGCTGCAACACTCCCCGCTTTCAGGGAGAGAACTTCCAGAAGAATCTCGACCTGGTTCGGCGCGTGGAAGAGATTGCCAAAGAGAAGGGCTGCAAGCCGTCGCAACTCGCACTCGCGTGGGTTTTGGCGCAGGGCGATGAGATCGTCCCCATTCCCGGTACCAAGCGCCGCAAATACCTGGAGGAGAATCTTGGAGCTCTGGACGTGAAGCTGAGCGCCGGAGACCTGAAACGGATCAACGACGTCTTTCCAAGCGATGCTGCCGCGGGGCCGCGTTATCCCGAACACATGATGGCCTCGGTGAATCGCTGAGGAGCCTAAGCTGATCGTCTCATCTAGCAGACCAACCATTGGGCGCAATTGTGAAATGGCGATGTTACGCTAACAGACTGAAGCCGAGCATTTTCCGGCAATCCCGATGGTTGACCGTTCCGATACAGTTTCGTGGTTGAGGCGCTGCCGATGACCAGTCTTTTCATCCGTATCACTGAGCTTCTGATCTTTTGCTTGCCCTTCGTCACAGTACTCGCTGTACTCGGGGTTGTTACAGCATTGATGGTCTGGCTCTTTCGCGCACACGGTCGCACGCCTCTGCTAAAGGTCTGCATACGTGCAGCTGGCACGGTTCTCGTTCTTCCTCTGACCCTCGCCCTGATGTTCCTTCTGCTAATGGGAGCTTGCACATCCCGTCCACGAATTATCGTGTCGCCGGATTTCCAGCACGTCGCGCGGTACGAATATCAAGTCGGATTCCTCAGTCGGGATACAACGTTCGTCTTCGTAAGGAAAAAGTGGAGCATTCGATCCGAGCAGGTTTACGAGTACATTGGGCCAAGCGACTGGAAGGACACGGACGTGCGTTGGTTGGACAACCATCGGTTGATGATCCGGTATCACCCGAATCAGGCAGGCGGGCACCAGGAGTGCAAGACTGAGGGTGCAGGCATCGATGTGCTATGCGTTACGGCGGTGTACTGAGACACAACTGCAGTAATCAGGGCGTTCTTACCAACTCCCGAACACCCGATCATTAGTGCCTCTAATCCCCAAAACTAAGGGCGGCCGTTTTTCGGCCGCCCCTAAGTTTGAGAACTGACACCTGCTCTTTACGCCCGCGCCGGACTCTCTCCGCCCTTGACGATGCCTGGACGGCCCGGCTCCGGCTTCAGAACTTGCTGCACGCCGTCGTCGGACTTCCCGGGCGACGGAGGCTTGGCCGGCAGTTCCTTTCCTTCCACCAGCAACTTGATTTCAGCAGCATCCAGCACTTCGCGCTCCAGCAATGCAGCGGCAATTCTCTGCAATGCATCGCGATTGACTTCCAGAATCCGCTTCGCCGTTTCGTAGCCCTGGCTGACCAGCTTGCGGACTTCGCCATCGATCTTGATCGCGGTGTCCTCGCTGTAGTCGCGATGCTGAGCAATTTCACGGCCCAAAAAGATCTGCTCTTCCTTCTTGCCGAAGGTGAGCGGGCCCAGATCGCTCATGCCCCATTCGCAGACCATCTTGCGAGCCAGCTCCGTGGCACGTTCGATGTCGTTGCCGGCGCCCGTGCTCATCTGCGTCAGGAAGATTTCTTCCGCCAGCCGTCCGCCCATGAGGATGGCGATGTCGGTCTCCAAATAATCCTTGGTGTAGTTATGGCGGTCATCGATGGGCAACTGCTGCGTGACGCCCAGCGCCATGCCGCGCGGGATGATCGTGACCTTGTGCACGGGATCGGAGTTTGGCAGCTTCGCCGCGACCAGCGCGTGCCCGGCTTCGTGGTACGCCGTGACTTTCTTTTCCTCGTCGGAAAGGATCATCGACTTGCGTTCGACGCCCATCAGGACTTTGTCCTTGGCGACTTCGAAGTCGTACATCAGCACAGCCTTGCGATTCTGCCGCGCCGCAGCCAGGGCAGCCTCGTTGACCATGTTGGCGAGGTCCGCGCCGGAGAATCCCGGAGTGCCGCGGGCCAATACCGAGAGATCAACATCTTCCGCAAGAGGAATCTTGCGGGTGTGAACGCGCAGAATCTCTTCGCGTCCCCGTACATCTGGCCGGCTCACCACCACGCGCCGGTCAAAGCGTCCCGGCCGGAGCAATGCGGGATCCAGGACATCCGGGCGATTCGTTGCCGCCATGAGAATGACGCCCTCGTTCGATTCGAAGCCATCCATCTCAACCAGCAGCTGATTCAGAGTCTGTTCGCGCTCATCGTGGCCGCCGCCGAGGCCGGCGCCGCGATGACGACCGACCGCATCAATTTCGTCGATGAAGATGATGCAAGGCGCATTCTTCTTGCCCTGCTCAAACAGGTCGCGGACGCGGCTGGCGCCGACGCCTACGAACATCTCCACAAAGTCTGAGCCGGAGATCGAGAAGAAGGGAACATTCGCCTCGCCGGCGACTGCTCTAGCCAGCAAAGTCTTGCCGGTTCCCGGAGGACCGACTAGCAATACGCCCTTGGGGATGCGTCCACCCAACTTCTGGAATTTCTGCGCCTCGCGCAGGAACTCAATAATCTCGCGCAACTCTTCCTTGGCCTCATCCACGCCAGCCACGTCTTTGAACGTGACCTTCTTCTGCTGCATGGAGAGCAACCGCGCCCGGCTCTTGCCGAACGAAAGCGCCTTGTTGCCGCCCGTCTGCATCTGGCGGATCATGAAGAACCACAGCGCGCCCAGCAGGATCAGTGGCGCCCACGTCCCCAGCAGCTGCAGCGGCCAGCTACCATTGCTGGCATCCTTGAACGTAATGTTGACGCCCTTGTCGCGAAGGGCCTTGATCATGTCGGGATAACTGGCTGGAGCCGTAGTGTGGAAGGCGGAATTATCGAGATGCTTGCCCTGAATCTGCATGCCGTCCACGGTGACGTCCCGGACCTTGCCCTGGTCGACATCACTCATGAACTGGGTGAAATTGAGATCTTGCACTTTCTGGCCGCTGCGGCCTGCCTGAATCACCTGCCACAACAGCAGTGCGGAAAGGCCAATTACCAGCCAGAAAACTACGGTCTTGACAGTTGAATTCACCTAAAAGGCTCCTACGCAAACACGGGAAACTTACATACACGTAGCCCCGAGGTCTTTGCACTTAATTTAGATGCCCCTCGGCGCTTTTGGATAGGCGAAATTCCCTAGAGTCTTATTCTACCTTTTCCCGGCAAAAAAGGCGCGTTGGGAATCGAGTGACTTAAGTCACGGAAGGGCTTAGCCTGCACCCAGATACGGTAGATTGCGGTTCGTCTGCTCGATCGCGCCCAGCCCGTACCCCACCAGGAACGTCTCATCCACCAGAAAGCCGAAATAGTCCGGCTGCAAGGCCACCCGGCGGGCCGACTGGCGGTCCAGCAGGGTCACCAGCTTTACCGAGGCAGCTCCCCGCGCCCGCAGGTCGTTCATCAGGAACTCGCTGGTCACGCCGGAATGCACCAGGCCTTCCACCAGCAGGACGTGATGCCCGCGAATGTCCGGTTCGTGGCTGAAGAAGATTTCCATGATGTCGCTGGTGCTGTTCTTCTGCGGCCGCGTGTACTTTGGCTTAATGAACTGGCAGATCACCGGCACGTCCAGCGCTCGAACCAGGTCAGCCAGGAACATGAAGCTGTTTTCCAGCACTGCGAGAGCCTGGATCGTCTCCCCTTGGTAGTCGTCGGAAATCTGCCGCCCCAATTCCTTCACCCGCTTCTGGATCTGCTCGGCGGAAATTACCTGTCGCAGTGGCTCGGGTTTCGCACCGGTCATGAAAGAGCGCTCCTTAATGCTTCTCAGCTCGCGGCTAGGAGCCGGAATCTGCCTCTGAATCGGTCTCCCGGATCAACACCGCTTCCTGGCCCGGCTTCGCTTCGAGCCTGGCGGGAAGCGGAAACCCCCGTACCCATACAATCTCGTCCCCGCCCGTAACTACGGGCCAAAGCCTGCGAGCCTGGCCGGTAATGTGATGCTGCTGCAGCAATTCCTTAATCTTCTTGGGGGACTTCGTATGGGCCGGCCAGAACCGATCTCCCGGACGCCAGTTCCGCACCCTTAACGGTCCGCACAGCAGTTCCGGGTCGAGGAGTTGCCCGCGATTATACCCCGCCGTCTCGGGTTCAGGCCGCACGCGTACCGCTTCAATCACGGTGCCGGTTTCGGGCACGGCGGCCCGTCCGGGCAACGGCAGCTCATATTCGTAGTCTTGCGGGATTCGGTCCTGCTGCCGGAGGTCGGGGGTGAGGAAGACTAGAGAATCCGGCTCGCGAACCAGCCTCCAACCGAGAGGCAGCGACAACCCTTTCCCTGAGGGGCCATCTTCGGCGGCGAATCGCAGGATCTCTTCGACGTGTTTGAATTCGAAGGGGATACCGGCATAGTCCCCGATGGCCTTCACCAGTCTGCGCTGGACCGCCAACGGCTCGGTGAGGAGCCAGGCCCGGCTCACCGATGCGTTCATCACCAGAGGCCCGGGCTCTTCCAGGCGGCGTTGCAGGTCAGATTTCACAGGAGCGATCTGCAGCAGCGACGACTCCGCACGGGCGGACGAGGGAGCCTGTGCCCATTCCGGCTCGGACCATTGCACAGTGGTGCCCAACCACCCGGAGATCTCGTTCTCCCAGTAATCTTCTTCTCCCCGTACAATCTCGGCCAACTCCGCCAGGTTTCCAGCCACAGAAGGATTGAAGTCGCGCTCAAGCAGGGGAAGGACTCTTTGCCGCAGGCGGTTACGAGTGAACTTCGTGTCAGGATTGGTCGGGTCCTCGCGCCAAGGCTGTTGGAGTCCGTTGAGATACGGCTCCAACTCGGGCCGACGAATTCCAAGTAATGGACGAACAATCTCTCCGGAGATTTCCTCCCCGACGTCGTCCACCAAGATTCGGGGATGAATCCCGCCGAGGCCGCGCAATCCGGTGCCACGAATCAGCCGCATCAGGACCGTCTCGGCCTGATCGTCGAGCGTGTGGCCAGTCGCGACCTTGTCGAGCTTGACGCTGCTCTCGGGATATTCGCCCAGGAGCCGCCGAAAATATCCGTAGCGCAGCTCGCGCGCGGCCGATTCCACACCAGTGTGTTTCTCGGTCGCATGCTGCGCCACATCGCCGCTCTCGGCATGGAATTCGAGATCGTGCACACGCGCCAGGTTCGCGACGAATTCCTGGTCGGCGTCGGACTCAGCCCCGCGCAGCTTGTGATTGAAGTGGACAACCGAGAGGACGACCCCGAGTTCGTGCCGCAACTCGAGCAGCAGGCGGAGCAGGGCGACGGAATCAATTCCGCCGGAGACGGCCACGCCCACGCGGTCTCCGGCGCTCAGCAGTTCCTGCCGCCGGATATGGGCCAAAAGATGCTCTGCCAATGGATGCACGGAAACATGGTACAACCAGAACCAGCAATGCCAGCAGAGGGGCCCGGCTTCGCGAGAAACCGCTTGCTCCGTGCCTGCAACTGTACTGAGGGGTGAAAATGCTTGTGTGGGGACAGCCGCCCCCGGCTGTCCGACCGGGCGCAGCCCGGTTCACGAGTTACCACATAGACATTAAGTACGTTCGACTGGTTTTCAAATCATGCAATTCGACGAGAGCGCTAACGGAAGGGAAGTTGAACTCGTCGCCGGGGAAGAGTTCGAGCTGTCGCTGCCTGAGACCCCGACGGCAGGCTATCGCTGGACACTCAAGGGGAGCGGCGAACCCGCGTGCTCTCTGGTCCATGAGTCGTTTCAACCCGCAACTGGAAAGGTCGGCGGCAGCGGCACGCACTCCTGGCGCTTCCGAGCCGTCGCACCCGGGAACTGTTTACTGGCGCTGGAGTACAAGCGCTCCTGGGAGGCCAGGTCAGAGCCGGCGCGGACCTTCACTCTGAAAGTCCGCGTCCGGCCTTGAGTACGGCTCGACCCGATGTGCGGTCAGTGCTTTTTCTTCTTTTTCTTCGGGGTCGGCTTCTTTTCCCCATCGCCGGCCTCAACCATCCGGATCGTCCAGAAGTCGTCCGAGAGGTTCGGTTCCATCAAGTACTGGTAGGGCATGGTGAAGTAGCCTTTCATGCCCCAATTCGCCCCCCAGGAGTTGCGGATGATGAACCTCTGAGTCTTGTCGTCGTAGCCGACAGCCAGAACGGCGTGTCCACCCTGCACACTCTCGCCTGGCTGCGGCATGTCGAGGTGCCCGCTGTGGGCGACTTGGGCGCTTTCAAAGGCGTCGTAAACGGTGAAGCCAAGTACAAACGGGTAGCCAGAAGCCAGGCAGCCCTTGAACTGATTCAATACGCGGCTCACTCGGTGATAGGAAGTCACCTGGTTTTTGGCCGCATCGGAATACGCCTTGGCGGGCGGTTTGTCGGTGAACTTGTTGATGTCGTAAGGCCAGTCGGCCTCGGGCGGAGCACCCTGCTTGGCCACAACCTTGATGCCGTCGCGAATCTGCGCTCCGGCATCGGAGTTCACAGTGTGTTCGATCACACGCTCGTTGTAGTAGATGAACAAACGTGACGGGACAAAGTCGCTGAGTCCCTGCTTGAGCCGCTCAAACTCAAAGGCTCCGGCGATGGCGTTGCCCGTGCAGCTCCCCAGTTGTCCCTGATCGTAAACCGCAGGGCACTCGTGACGGAGATCCACGGCCGTTGGAAGAGCCGTAATGAACGCAGTCGGAGCGGAATAGACTAGATCACGGTGGTCCGGCAGATCCGGAACCCACCCATAGTGTCCAATACTCATGGTTGCACCCCTTCATGCGCGGCAGCAAAGGCCGCGCTAATTCTCTCGAATTTGAACCGCTTGTTCCTGGGGGAGGGAAAGAGGCCATCACGTTAGCCCGACCCTGACCCTCAGGCAAGGGAATAGTGGTGTTTGTTCGGGATTCGTAACACGGTATGGGGTTGGGCAGGGCTTACGTAGGGACAGCCGCCTCGGCTGTCTAGCCGAGCGAAGCGAATTGCTACACCCGTCCGATTCGGATGGAGCTGGCCGGGGAATAGTGATTCAAAACCTCAACTCAAGAGAAAGAGTTGAGGTTCCCGAGTATTGGCAGCCATTGGGACCTACGGCTCACGGGCGCTCGCCGGGACAGCCGAGGCGGCGGTCTCTACGTGATTCGTCACAGCGCCGGGCTCTTCTCCGCGATCAGCTTCCTGATCTTCTCCACGAATTCCGCCGCTGGCATGTCGTCCGTCTTTTCTTTCCCGCGGCTGCGGACGTTCACCTTGCCGGAATCGGCCTCTTTGTCTCCCACAACCAGCAGGAAAGGCACCTTCTGCAGTGCGTGCTCACGGATCTTGGCATTCATCTTCTCGTTGCGCGCATCGACCTCCACGCGCACGCCGATTGCCTTCAGTTGCGCAGCTACTTTGTTCGCATACTCCGCATGCCGCTCGCTGATCGGAATCATCACAGCCTGCACCGGCGACAACCACACCGGAAACGCTCCAGCGTAGTGTTCGATCAGCACACCGAAGAAGCGCTCGACCGATCCGTACAGGGCGCGGTGAACCATGACCGGCTGCTTGCGGGAGCCGTCTTCGGCTACATACTCCAGGCCGAAGCGCTGCGGCAGGTTGAAATCGAATTGTACGGTCGAGAGCTGCCACAAGCGTCCGATGGCATCCACCAGCTTGATGTCGATTTTCGGCCCGTAGAACGCCGCTTCGCCCGGAATCGTTTTGTACTCGATTCCCCGCTGTTTCAGCACCTTTTCGAGCGATTGCGTCGCATGGTTCCACTGATCTTCGCTGCCCACGAAATTCTTGCGGTCGTCGGGATTCCACGTCGACAGCTCGGTCTGGAACTTGTCGAAACCGAAATCCTTCAGCACGTCCAGAGCAAACTCCAGGCAGGCCGCGATCTCGTCTTCGATCTGCTCGGGAGTACAGAAGATGTGAGCGTCGTCCTGCGTGAAGCCGCGCACCCGCAGCAGCCCGTGCATCACGCCGGAGCGCTCGTAACGGTAGACAGTGCCCAGCTCGCCCAGCCGCACCGGCAGGTCGCGGTAGGACTTCAGCGAATCCCGATAGATCAGAATGTGGCCGGGACAATTCATCGGCTTGAGACGATATTCCGCGTCGTCGAGCTCCATGGCGTCGAACATGTTTTGCGAGTAGTAGCCTTCGTGCCCCGAAGTGAAGAACAACTGCCGCCGCGCCACGTGCGGCGTGCAGACCAGGGCGTAGCCGCGCTTCAGATACTCCGCGCGCATCCAGTCTTCCATCTCCTTGCGGATGATGCCGCCCTTGGGATGCCAGAAAATCAGTCCCGGCCCCGCCAACTCCTGAATCGAAAACAGGTCGAGCTGCTTGCCCAGGACGCGGTGGTCGCGTTTCTTGGTCTCTTCCTGGTGTTTCAGGTAATCGTCGAGGTCTTTTTTCGAGAAGAACGACGTGCCATAGATGCGCTGGAGTTGCGGATTCTTCTCATCTCCCAGCCAGTACGCGCCGGCGATGTTGAGCAGCTTGAAAGCCTTGATCTTGCCGGTCGACGGGATGTGAGGCCCACGACAGAAGTCGGTGAACTTGCCGGTGCGGTAGATGGAAATCTTTTCATCGGGCTTGGTGAATTGCTCGATGAAATGGCACTTCATGAAGTCGCCTTCTTTTTTGAACTCCGCCAGCCCCTGGTCGCGTGGCAGAAATTCTCGCGCGTACGGAATGTTCTGCTGCACCAGTTCCTGCATCTTCTTCTCGATCTTCTCGAGATCGTCGGGCGTAAACGGAGTCGTCCGGTAGAAGTCGTAGAAAAATCCACTTTCCGTGGCGGGGCCATGACCGAGTTTGGTCTCGGGGAAGAGCTCCAGGACCGCGGCCGCCAGCAGGTGTGCCGACGAATGCCGGTAAACTTCGAGCGCCTCCGGATCGCGGTCGGTCAAGATGCGGAGTTCGGCGTCTTTCTCCAGCGGACGGGTGAGATCGATGAGATTGCCATTGTCTTTGGCGGCCAGCGCTGCGTCCGCCAGGCGCGGGCTGATGGATTTCGCGATATCGAGCGCCGTCGTCCCCTTGGGAACTTCCTTCACGCTCCCGTCCGGGAGCTTCACATGAATACTGTCTGCCATAAGCTGAGAACCTGCAGGTGTTGCTGAATATTTCAGTCTATTGAAGGGATGGGGGAGGGTCAAACCCGCGCTCGGCCAAATCCGGAAATTGCTGAATCGGGGGGAGGCGTTCGCGGCAAGCGTTTAACAGTACCCATGAAGTCCCAAGTCGTGGTACTTATCCAGTATGGCTGCCTCAGCCACTATCAACCAACCCCAATTCACCTCCCGCGCGAACGGAGTGCGCTACAGCCTCTACCTGGCTGACTGCCTTGAGTGGATGGACTCCCGTTCCGCCAATTCCATCCACGCTATCGTTACTGATCCGCCCTACGGACTGAAAGAATATACGCATGTGGAAAAGGAGAAGCTGCGCAAGGGCCGCGGCGGGGTGTGGCGTATTCCACCTTCGTTCGACGGTTGCACGCGAAGCCCGCTGCCGCGATTCACAGTTTTGTCAGAGGAGGAGCGCGCAGACCTAAGGCGATTCTTCTCCGAATTCGCGCGCAGGGCTTTGCGAGTCTTGGCTCCCGGCGGGCATCTGTTTATCGCAACGAACCCACTGCTCTCCCACCTCGTTTATCTCCCGCTGCTGGAAAGGGGATTTGAGAAGCGCGGCGAGATCATCCGCCTCGTGCAAACACTGCGCGGCGGCGACCGGCCCAAGAATGCGCACGAGGAGTTCCCCGATGTCACTGTAATGCCGCGTTCCGCATGGGAACCGTGGGGCCTCTTTCGGAAACCCTGCGAAGGAAGAGTGCAGGATAACCTGCGCAAGTGGAAGACTGGAGGTTTGCGCCGCGTTTCAGGAGACGCTCCATTCTCTGACGTAGTCGCTTCCTCTCCAACACGACCGGAAGAGCGCGCGATTTCGCCTCACCCGTCCTTGAAACCGCAATCCTTCATGCGGCAAATTGTTCGAGCGGCCCTGCCCTTAGGCACTGGGATTGTTCTCGACCCCTTCATGGGTGGCGGCTCGACGATCGCAGCCGCGGTTTCTGTGGGCTACGAAAGTATAGGACTGGAGCACGACCGGACGTTCTTCCAGATGGCGGTTGCGGGAATCCCGAAACTCGCTAACTTGAACGGAAACGGCAGAGGCAGTGCCGATCGAGGTACCTCCCGCCACGATACCCGCCAGCAGAAGCTTGTGCTGCCGGATGAATCGTGAGACTTTTTGTGTGCAATGGTTCTCGATGCAGAAGGTTTTGTTCGTTCGGTGGCACTCCCTCCCGAGCTGAAGATCACCCATATTCGCGAAGCCATAGAGCACGTTGAAGAGCGCACAGCCGAACTCGTTGACATCTACTTCGAACAGGCCAACGTCTTTAGCGGGATCGTCGGGATCATGGGTGTGCAAGCCCTTCACGCCCTGAGCCCCTACAAGAAACACAAACATCCAGACGTCGCTCAACAACGATTTCCTGATCTCTCACTGCGCGGCCGATTGAATCCTCCACCCGAACAGGCGTTGGAATCCAAAGGTTCAACTCGGCCCTGGGCACTTCAATCCCATTACAACCATCCTGGCTGGTACATTGTCTGGCGTTACGCCGTCGACCAAACAAAACGACTAAAGCGCGGCAAAATGGTTGTGATCTGGCGCGTCGACATTTCGTTTCTTGGCGAAGAGGACTGGAAATATGAAGGCAGCAAGGCCGCCGAAGGACGCGGCGGCCGCACCCACACGTTCGGAGTCAAGAACCCAGCAAAACGGTTTAGAGATTCCATCGTTTACCAGAGTCCGAGGATCGTGATTAGGCAAGGTGGCCCGGTTCTGGGAAGCAACGGTGATTGAGACAGTCTAGCGACTACTTCTGAATCTCCTTCACGCTCGTCGCAATGTACCACTGATTGCCGAACGCATCGGTCACAGCGCCGACGCGGTCTCCGTAAGGTTGATCCGCTGGTTCGTGAATGGACGTTGCTCCTGCCGTAATCGCCCGCCGGTACGCCGCATCCACCTGCGGCACGTACAAGTAGAACATCGATTTCATCGGCTGATACGGCCCTTGCGCCTCTCCCATCTCCAGGTGTGAAGTGCCGATTTTCAGCGTGATGTGAGGGATGACGCCATCGGGCGCGGTGTACCGCCCCAGCTCCTCGGCTCCGAAAGCGCGCTTCAGGAACTTGATCACCGGCTCGGCCCGCAGCGGATGCAAGTAGGGCTGAACCGTGGGCGCGCCTTCCCACTTGTAGCCGGTTTCCTTGTAGGTCGCGATGTACCAGTGGTTGCCGGCTGCATCGATCACGCTGGCCGCGCGCTCCCCGTAGGGCTGATCCGCGGGTTCATCGAGCGGCTTGCCGCCTGCCTGCAGGGCACGCTTGTAGGCTGCGTCGCAGTCGCGAACGTAGACGTGAAACGCCCCAAGCACCGCGTCTCCCTTCCAGGCCAGACCCGGGCCGCCGCCGCCGATCATCAGCATGGAGTCATCGATGCGGACTTCGCAGTGATATCCACCCGCCGAGCCCACGTCGCGGAATGTCTCTTCCGCTCCGAAAGTCTGTTTCACGAAATTGATTACGCTTTCGGCGTCGGGCGCGACCAGATACGGAGTAACCGTGCGGAAGCCTTTGCGAACGGGATCGACAGCCGGTGGCGGTGCTTCCACGTGCATAGCATTGTGCCGGCGGTGCATTTCCTCCACCGACATCTCTTCTTTCACTGTGACGATATTCCAGGTGTAGCCAAACGGGTCGACGAAGTTGCCCTCGCGATATCCGTAGAATTGATCCGTGATGGGCATCGAAACTCGCATTCCCGCTGCCACGGCACGAGCCGCAGAGGAATCAACATCGTCCACGAAGATGCGGAATGAAACGGGAGAATGACCCCATGACTCCGCGCTGAGCCGGCCGCCCTCCTCCCACTCATCCGACAGCCCAATCAACGAATTGCCAATCTTGATCTCGGCATGCGCGATTCTCCCACCGGCCTCGAATCGGAATGTCTCGGTCGCCCCCAGGGCTCTCTCGTAGAACCGAATCGCCTTGGCAGCGTCCTTCACCGTTAGATGTGGGATCGCAGTCGTGCGCACGGTTGCAACGGGCTCGGCGACGGTGGTCATGGTTCTTCTCCTTCTCCCTTGCAGCAATTCAGTTCTCAGTCTTGTCTTAAATTCCTCGCGCGGCAGGTCGCGCAAATCAGCGGCAATCCGTACCAGGGGCTCGAGGCTCCCATCCACCTTGGGCGGCTTGCCGTCTGTGCGGGCAAACATTGCGTCCACGGCGCGGTTCAGTTGCTCGATCTTGCTGGGATTGTTCTTCCCCGGACTCAGAGAGCGCTTAGGCATCGGCACCCCCCATGCGCGCCCGCAGACTCGTGAGCGCTCGGAACTGTAACTGCTTCACCGCGCCCTCAGTTTTGCGAACCTCCCGCGCGACTTCCTTGATACTTTTCTGCTCCACGAACCGCAGCACCATCACGCGCCGCTGCTCGTCGGGCAAGGTTTCAACTAGCCGGAACAGGGTGGCGCGCCGCTCCACTTCTTCGATCTCGGCCGGACTGGCCTGCGCCGCTTCGACTTGCTGGGGATCGTCTGCAACCTGTTCACGGCCTGAACGCTGCCAGCGGTCGGAGATCAAGTTCGCGGCAATCCGGAACAGCCAGGCCGAGAACGGAATCCCGCGCCACTCAAAGCGTTTCAAATTCGCCAGCGCCTGATGAAAGACCTCCGAGGTCAAGTCTTCCGTTTCCGCACGGTTTCCCACACGCCGCAGCACGTACGCGTAAACTCGTGCAAAGTTGTTCTCATAGAGTTCCGCAAAGCGAGACGGGTCCTTCTGCGCAGCCTCGATCAGAAGCCGCTCGTCCGCTTCTTTCTTCAGAGCCTTCAACGAGATCTCCGCGGGTTGGAGTACATAGGGGTAACGGGCCAGCGAGAGAAAAAGTTACGGCGGAAACTGCAGCTTAAGCGGAAGCTGGGCCTTGGCGATCGTACAGATCCTGAATCGCCTCTTGCACCTTGCCCGACACCGCTTCCAGATCCCGCAGCGTCAAGCCGGTGGTCGAAATCGGTTCGCCCACCCGCATCTCGAGCGGCCGGCACTTGATGTGGTAGGTGTCCATGGGCAGGAGTTCGTAGGTTCCCACCAGCGCCACGGGAACAATATCCACCTGCGCCTTGATGGCCAGAAAGAAAGCGCCGGACAGGAACGGCTTGATTTCGCCGTCCGGGGTTCGTCCACCCTCCGGAAAGATCACCAGCGGCAGGCCGGCCTTCAGCCCCTTCAACGCTGCACGGATGCTGCTGATCGAATGCGAAGGATTCTGCTGATCAATGCACACCTGCCCGGAGCGCCTCAGTTGCCAGCCGATGACCGGGTATGACAACAACTCCTTCTTGAAGGCGATGCGAAATTGGAACGGCAGGTAGACGTAGAGCACCGGAATGTCGAGTGCGGAGGCGTGATTCACCGCATAGACGTGGGGCTTGGAAGTGTCGATCTTCTCCAAGCCGATTACCTTCACCGGCGAGAAGATTGTCTTCATGATCAGCCACGACCACGTGCGTGAGAACCAGTGCAGCCGGCGTCCGTCTTGGTCGAACCAGCCACCGGGAATCGCCAGCAGCCCCATCACCAGGGTGTAGACCCAGATCAGCGGATCGAGGATGAAGTACGAACGCAGGCGGCTCGCCCAACCGTACTTGACGCCGGAGATCGTGTGCGGACTTGAGCGAGGGACGGCAGCTGCAGGCGTGCCGCCCGCGCCACCTTCCACCTGCTCCAGCGATGAGTTCACTTCCGCCACTGTTCCATTCTAGGGGAATCCCCTGGGGAGCGCCTTAGACTCCCGCCCCGAGGAGGCGCATCGCCTCACCCACCACGTAGATCGATCCCGTGATCACGACCGCAGTGTCAGGTTTAGCCAGAGACCTGGCCCGCTGTAAAGCGTCCGCCACATCGGGAGCGCTTTCAATCTCGACCCCTGTTCGTCCGGCCGCCAGCTGGATTTCTTCTGGAGAAGCCGACCGGGGATTTTCCGCCCGCGTGGCGATCACCCGGTTCGCCAGGGGGAACAGAATCTCCGTCATCTCCGAGATTGCCTTGTCGCGCATGGCACCGAAAACGAAAACCAGTGGACGGTCTTCATAGCGCTCCGAAAGGGCGGAACGCAGTGCCCATGCGCCTGCGGGATTGTGGGCTACGTCGAGCACGATCTCCGGCCAACCCTCGCTGGCACGGATTACCTGGAACCTTCCCGGCCAGTGTGTCTCGCGAATCCCGCGCTCAATCGCCGTGGCCGTGACGGCAAACCCCTGCTTCCTCAACTCCTCAGCCGTGGCGATGGCCAGCGCCACGTTGCGCAACTGGTGTCGCCCCATCAGCGGCGTCTCCACCAGAATCTGTTTGCCCATGACTTGCAGCGGATAGCGATAGAGAGAATGGCCTCGGTTTTCCTCGGCTTTCTCTGAGTGCTCGGCGGTGAAAGACTTCTTCTCGGTACTCGGTACCAGGTATTGGGTACTGCCGGGTGACACCGGCGGCACGTAAGGAACTGCGCTTACACCCCGGGCGCCTAGCTGCATGATTGTGTTCCCAATGACGTCGTTGGCCTCGGGTTGCTGCGGCAGGGTGACGACCACACCTCCGGGACGAATGATCCCGACCTTCTCTCGCGCGATCTCGCCCACAGAATTGCCGAGAAACTTCTGATGATCGAGTGCGATGTCGGTAATCACGCTGACCAGCGGCTCCACGACGTTGGTGGCATCCAGGCGCCCACCCATCCCGACTTCGAGCACGGCCATGTCGACCTTCTCGCGAGCGAAGCGCTCAAACGCGATTGCGGTCATCATCTCGAAGAAGCTGGGATGCCAGGGCAACGCTCCCCGGTCGACTAGCTGGCCCGCCAGACGATCGACTTCCCCGTGTATTTCGGCGAAATCGTCGTCGCTGATCTCCTGCCCGTTTACCCGGATGCGCTCGTTGATGCGTACCAGGTGCGGCGACGTGTAGAGCCCGGTCTTCAGGCCCGACGCCTGCAGGATTGACGCCAGCGTCGCCGCAGTCGAGCCTTTGCCGTTTGTACCCGCGATCAGCACACTGTAGAACCGCCCCTCCGGGTGCGACATGGCCTTGAGCAACACCTTCATGTGCTCCAGATCGAACTTGTGCGATGGCGTATGGGCCAGCTCGTGACCGAGCGCAAACATGCTCGCAACTGCGGTTTCGTAGGACATGAGGCAGCTTTCAGCCGTCAGCTATCAGCCATCAGCTTGGATGCCAGATTACCAGCCCCGCAGGTTTCCGAAAAAGTCGTGGAAGCGCTTAGGACGCCGAGGGTCTGGAGCGCTGGGTTTAGCGGATGGCTGAAGGCTGATAGCTGACAGCTGCTGTTAAGCAGCCATAAAGTCCAGCGCGCGGGCGATGTAAGGTTTCAGCTGCTTGCGATGGACGACTGCGTCGAGCATCCCGTGCTCCAGCAGGAATTCGCTCCTCTGGAAGCCTGCCGGCAGCTTCTGGCGGATGGTTTGTTCGATCACGCGGGGGCCGGCGAATCCGATCAGCGCACCGGGCTCGGCAATATTCAAGTCGCCCAGCATGGCAAACGACGCTGTCACTCCGCCGGTTGTCGGATCGGTCAACAGCGAGATGTAGGGGACCTTCGCCTGGTCGAGGCGTGCCAGCGCCGCCGAGATTTTCGCCAGCTGCATGAGGCTGACGACGCCTTCCATCATGCGGGCGCCGCCCGACGCGGAGACGATAATCAGGGGCATGCGAAGCTCGACGGCCCGCTCCACGGCGCGAGTGATGGCCTCGCCCACCACGGCGCCCATGCTGCCTCCGATGAACGCGTACTCCATAACGCTGGCCACTACGGGACGTCCCAAGAGTTTCCCTTGCGCGTTGATCACCGCATCATTGAGACCCGTCTCCTCCTGCGCCTGCTGCAGACGTTTTGAATAGGCCTTCAAGTCCACGAACTTCAGCGGGTCGGTCGAGACCAGGTTGCCGTCGAAGGTCTCGTATTGGCCATCATCGAGGAGTTGCGCAAGCCGGGTCCGGGCGTCAATCCTGAAGTGCTTGTCGCACTTCGGGCAAACGTTCATGTTCTCTTCCAGATCTTTCTTCCAGATGATCTGGCGGCAGTTTTCACACTTCACCCACAGGCCTTCGGTGCGGACTTTCTTCTCGCCCGATGTGTCCAGCTCAGCGGATTCGCGTTTGAACCAAGCCATAAAACAGGTTGCCAGTTGCCAGGACCAGTGCGCGCCGCGGTTTTGCTGGCAACTGGGTACTGGGTACTAAGTTCTCAGTATTCGATCCCTCTCTGGGCCATCACGCCCTTTTCGTAGGCATGCTTGATCTGGCGTATCTCGGTCACGGTGTCGGCGACCTCGACAATTGTGGGGTGCGCGTTCCTGCCCGTCAAGATGACGTGCACCATTTCCGGCTTCCGCTTCAGACTCTCGACAACCTTAGCCGGATCAAGCATGCCGTAGGTGATGGCATAGTTGATCTCATCGAGGACAACCAAGTCCCACTCCCCTGACTGGATCGCCCTGTCGGCTTCTGCCCAGGCCTCTTCAACCATCCGCACATCTTCGGGGTCGGGCTTTTCTGATCCCACTTTCACGAATCCGCGCCCCATCTGCTTCATGACGAACTTGTCGCCGAACGCCTTCACTGCATCCAGTTCGCCATAGTGCCACGAGCCCTTGAGAAATTGCAGCATGAGAACGCGCATTCCCTGGCCCACGGCCCGCAAGGCAGTGCCCATGGCCGCGGTTGTCTTGCCCTTGCCGGGGCCAGTGTTGACGATGATGAGACCGCGGCGAACGTCAGCCATGTGGGGAATGGGACGGTTGATTCTACTAGAAGCGCTCGGCGAAGTCTCTCAGCACGAGAGTTGTGTGAATCAATATGAGACGCAAAACCGATAAGGACGGGCATTCAGAAGAATTCAAAACAGAAGAGACAACACCGCAGTCTTTACTGTTTGGATCGCGCTCCAGTAACCTGTGGAGGGTCTGGCGGGTTGTTCCGATAAATCTTGTGAGTTCTGCACTTTTTCACGGAACTGTTGCATCCAAGAATGCGTAACTCGGGTCAGGCAGATCTCTGTCTCTTCGCATAACGCGGAGGTCTCATTGTGGCAAACAAGTGTTTAGCGTTATTGTGGTGCGCGCTCGCGGCGCTGCCCGTCTTCGCCGCGCAGCACGTGGCCGTTCACCCCAGGCCCCCCTTCCAGTCAGCCGATCAAGACACGATTCGCGAGATCGTTGACATGGAACGCCAGTCCAAAGAGGCGACCCTTCATCGGGACGCTGAGTTCACCAAGCGAATCCTCGCCGAAGACTACGTCGCGATCACTCCTCTGGGCCAGGTCACGACCAAAGAAGACGCCATCTCGGCCCGCAAGAGCGGACAGCTCCGTTATGAAGCGATGAATGTGACGGACATGGTCGTTCGTATCTACGGCGATATGGCCGTCGTCACCGCGCGCGCCGACGTCAAAGGCCACCAGCTTGGGGAGGATTTCAGCGGGCCTTACCGCTACACGCGGGTCTGGGTGCGCCGGAATGGGCGCTGGCAAACCGTGAGCTATCAGGCTACCGTTACCCAGTAAGGTCGCAGCACAACATGTGCCGGGCCAACCCTGCCGCCGCCATTGGTCGAACTCCTACCCCACTTCTACGAGGCCGTACGTGGATTGCCAGCGCACGCGCATGTGGACCAGAGCACGGCTGAGTTCTTCCGGTGAGATTTCGGAGTTTGGCCCGGCGATCACGGCAGCGGCCTCGCGTTTCGCCGCTTCCAGCAACTGGCGGTCGCGGATGAGGTTGGCGACGCGGAAGCTGGGCATGCCCGCCTGGCGTGTACCGAAGAACTCCCCGGGACCGCGCAGTTCGAGGTCGAGTTCCGCGATCTGGAAACCGTCACTGGTGCGCACCATGGCATCGAGGCGGCGCTCGCCTTCTTCTGTTACCTTCCCGCCAGTCATGAGCACGCAATAGGACTTGGCGGCTCCGCGTCCGATGCGGCCGCGCAGCTGGTGCAACTGGGCGAGACCGAAACGCTCGGCGTGCTCGATGACCATGACAGTCGCATTGGGCACATCAACACCAACCTCGATGACGGTTGTTGCGACCAGAATCTGCAGCTCACCCTTCTGAAACATCCGCATGACCTGGTCTTTCAGGTCGGGATCGAGGCGGCCGTGCAGCAGCCCGACTTTGAAATCGGCGAAGACGTGACCACTCAACTCGCGATACATCTTGATGGCAGCCTTGAGCTCGCTCTCTTCGTTCTCTTCAATGACGGGATAGACCACGTAGACCTGGTGTCCAGCGGCCACCTGTTTGCGAACGAAGTCCCACACCTCGGGCGAGCGCTCATCCTCAATACGGCGCGTCACGATGGGCGTGCGCCCAGGTGGCAGTTCATCAAGCACGCTCAGGTCGAGGTCACCGTACAGAGTGAGAGCCAGAGTTCGGGGAATCGGGGTTGCCGTCATGACGAGAACGTCTGGCTCGGCCGGACCCGTGTGGGGCCGGGTCTGGGATCCGGCGGGATCGAGCGAAGCCCGACTGCTCTCCTCGCCTTCGCTCGTCTTCTTCATCAGCTTGAGCCGCTGCATCACGCCGAAGCGATGTTGTTCATCTACAATTACAAGCCCCAACCTGGAGAACTCGACTTTTTCTTCCAGCAGGGCATGGGTGCCAATCACCAACTGCGCGTTCCCCTGCGCAAGGTGTCGCCTGATTTCGCGCTTGCGATCGGATTCCAGTGAGCCAGTCAGCAGCACAATCTTGTACCCGGCATTCTCCAGAATTCTCCGCGCGGAAAAGTAATGCTGCTGGGCCAGGATCTCGGTCGGAGCCATGAGCGCGACCTGGCATCCGTTCTCGATGGCGATGATGGCTGCCTCGAAGCCCACGATCGTCTTGCCTGACCCCACATCGCCCTGTAGCAAACGCCGCATGGGACAAGGCTTTTCCATATCGGCGGCAATCTCTTTGAGCACGCGCTTCTGGGCAGCTGTAGGATGAAACGGCAAGATCTTCTTGATCGCCGCACGAACGCGATCGTCCAGGCGGAATGCGATTCCGGTTTGCGCCTTCTGTTGTCGGTGCTTCAGCTCCAGTCCCAGCTCAACAAAGAAGAGTTCGTCAAAGATCAAGCGGAGGTGAGCCGGTGTGCGCGAGGATTGCAGGTCCTCGAAGCTCTCGCCGGCCTCGGGCCAGTGCACCTTCCACAAAGCCTCCCGCGGTGAGACCAGGCCCAGGCGGGCGCGCACAATGGCGGGAATGGGATCCGGCAAATCCGGGTTCAGATTCTCCAGGGCGGTGCGAATCACGCGGCGAAACCAGCGGGAGGTGAGGCGTCCCTGGCCGGCAGACTCATAGATCGGCACGATTCGGCCAATTTCCAGCGATTCCGCAGCCTTCTTCTCGGCGCCGCCATTGGCTCCGTCGCTGGGATCGCCCAGGATTTCAAACTGCGGCTGGATAATCTGCAATTCTCCGCTGCGGTCCTGCTCCACCTTGCCGTAGAGGGCGATCATCTGGCCGGGTGTGAATTTGTCCTGCAGATAAGCACCGTGAAACCAGAGACAACGCAGCCGTGTCCGCCCCTGTCCAACGGTCAGTTGAAAGATTGGCATGCGGCGGGTGCGGAACAAGCCCGAATTGCGCACTTCTCCGATGACCGTTGCCATCTCTCCCGCGCGTAGCTCGGAGATCCCGCGCGGATTCAGACGGTCTTCGTAGCGAAAGGGCAGATAATGAAGAAGGTCGTCGACGGTCGAGATGCCCTTGGTGGCCAGTACCTCGGCGATGCGCGGACCCACACCCTTGATGTATTGAACCGGCGTGGAGAGCTCAAGCATGCGGCAAGGGTTCCGCAAAGATGTTAGCAGGATTGGATGCCGGCCTCCGGCAACCGGCGAGAGGTGCGGCGGTGTCTAAACCACCGGTGTCTAAACCATCGGTGATGGTCAATCTCCTGCAAGCTTTTCTCGCTGTCGTGCTGGGGAATGTGGTGTATTTCGTCCTGGCCCCTTCACTGCCGCCCGTGGCCCGGCACCGCCCGCTCCACCTGGACCTGGGAATGCTCGTGGATTTCTGGTTCTGCCTGGTGGCGTATGGGTTGATCCGCACCGCAAGAAAGTGGCGTTAGCCTGGGGGCCGCGCTGCAGCCCAAGTTACTTTCGGAACCTCCCGCCTCTTACCTTCGACGGTACAATCCCCTTATAAATGGCCAAGATAGCGGTCCTTTACGACGCTGGCCAGGCTGTGCTGTCCACTTTTGATCCGGATGAAGTGCTGCAGCGTATTCTGGGCATCGCTCGCGACTATTTCCATCTACAGAACGTCGCCATCCTGTTGCTGGACAAGGATGCGCAGCAGTTGTGTGTCCGCTCGCAGATTGGCTGGGACAAGGGACAGGATCAAATTCGTTTGGGATTAGGCGAAGGTCTCACCGGAACTGCCGCCCTCAAGAAACTGCCGGTGTACGCTCCCGACGTGGCTCAGGACCCGCGTTATATCTGCACCGCTCAGTCCACACGCTCCGAGCTGGCGATCCCCTTGATGGTGCGGGACGAGGTGGTTGGCGTACTGGACTGCCAAAGTGACCAGGTTGCTCCATTTGATAATGACACCATCGACTTGCTCACCCTGTTTTCGACGCAGGCCTCGATGGCGCTGCAAAACGCGCGCCTGTATTCGCTGGAGCGGCAGCGGGCTCGGCAGTTGGAAGCGATCAATGCCATCGCCCAGCAAAGCACCGCCGTTCTTGACCTTGAGGAACTGCTCTCGCGGGTATGTTGCCTGATCCAGAAAGCATTTCAGGTCTCGCACACCTCGCTTTTTTTGCGTGATGAAGGTGAGCTTGTCCTGCGGGCCCACCATGGAACGCTGACGCCCCGCGCGCCCGAGAATATGCGTTTTCCCGTCGGTCAGGAGCCGTGGTCGAGTATTCTCGCGACCAACGGCACGTTCATTGAGAAGGACCTGGCCGGGACTCCGGAACATCTCAAGTTCTTTGTGGAATCGGCATCGCGGCTAAGTATTCCGCTGGTTTCGTTCGGGCAGACGCTGGGGATGCTGACCCTCGACAGCTCCAAGCCGAATGCATTTCGGGATAGCGAGCTGAGTTCTCTGGAGTCGGTCGCCGACATTTGTGCAACCTCCATCCAGAACGCGCATTACGTGGAGCGCGTAAAGCAACTGGCCTATCTCGATGGCCTGACCGGCATCTTTAACCGGCGCTTTTTCGAGCTGCGAATCATGGAGGAGATCGAGCGCGCCCGCCGCTACGGGACGGGTATGGCGGTCATCATGGCCGACATTGATCAGTTCAAGCCACTCAATGATGAATTCGGACACCTGCTGGGGGATGAGGTGTTGCGACAGGTGTCGTCGCTGTTCCACCAGCAGCTCCGCAAGATTGACGTGGTGTGCCGCTATGGAGGCGAGGAGTTCGCGGTCCTGCTCAGCCAGACCAGCGCCCAGCACGCGGTTGGCGTAGCCGAGAAATTGCGGAGAATCGTGGAAGGCTGGCAGTTTCCCGGCGTGCCGCGCACGGTGACGATCAGCGCGGGAGTGGCAGCCCTTCCTGACCACGGCACATCGCGGGATGAACTGGTGCGGGCGGCTGATACCGGTCTTTACGCCGCCAAGCAGGCGGGACGGAATCGCGTTTGCTCGGCGCCCCTGGCCCGGGGAGCCTCGGCGGGTGGCTAGCTCGCAGATGGTCGGCGTGCAGTGCCAGGCCACTACTTGCTTGTCTTCAACAAGCCTCTCAATACACCAGACACTAGATGCTCAGCCAGAAGTGCTGCATCTCCATTTGCAGTTTGAGCATTTCGTTCCGGAGCTTTTCCTGCTCTTTCTTCATCTGTTCTTGCTGTGGCAGTAACTCTCGCTTCATCTTCTCCGACTGCTCGCGCATGTGTTTCTTCTGGTCACACAGGGACTTCCGCAGATCCTTCGACGCTTTCACCGCTTCTTCGGAAGCCAACTCGATGGCCGGCTGGAGCTGGGCAATCTCGTCTTGCACCTGGCTCAGCCGGATGTACGAATCGGCATCGAGCATGGGCTCTTCGAAACTCTCTTCCTCCAGAAGTTCACCGGAGTCTTTGCGCTCCGGAAGGGTCAGGTTCAGGTTCTGTTCTTTCTTGTCGCGGATCACGCCGATGCTGATCGAACCAGTGTGCGGCCGCAGAGCATGGCTGAAGTCGCTGGTGTCCTGGACGGGCTGGTTGCCGACCTTCACAATGACGTCGCCGGCATGGAATCCCGCTTTCTCGGCGCGGCTGCCCTTCTCCACTGAGCGGATCAGCACGCCCTTGCCGCCCTTCACGCCGAAAAACTCGCCGAGCTGCGGAGTGAGATTCTCGACCATGAGTCCGCTGCGCGCCGAGGAGCGAACCACCACGACGTTGATCTCCGGAATCTCGATGTCGGACACATTCGGCATCGTCGGCATCTCGAAATGGAAATCTTTCACTTTGGGGGTATACGCGAATTCCTTGCGCCGGTCCCCAAGCTGAACTTTCACGGTCAGCGGCTGGCCGTCCCGGCTCAAGCCTAGAGTCACCACGCGGCCGGGCGGGGTTTCGCGGATCATACGCCGCAACTGCGCTCCGCTATCGAGCGCCGTGCCGTTCATGCTGAGGATGACGTCGTGTTCCTTGAGGCCCGCTTTGCCCGCCGGGGCATCCTGGTCGACCGTGGTCACCTCGACTCCCTTTTCTTCCTTCAACTTCAAGGCGCTCAAACGCTCGGAGGTTACATCGGCGACATCCACACCGAGATAGGCGCCGGTACCGGATTCCTCGCTGGGAATGCCAAGCAGAGGTGTAGGCGGATCGACCGACCAGGTTTGTGCGGCGTGGGCGAAACTAAGCAACAAAGGCAGCAGAGCAATGCTCGTGAGAACGTATCTACGCATGGGTCATTCCCTCGACACTGGGTTGTTAAAGCTTCCGGTGTTGCTGTCACTTGCCGGAGCAGAGCCAGGTTCAGGCGTCTGCTCCTCTGAGAATTCGTCAGCGGCCGGCGCGTTTCAGACAGATATCGCCCGTCGCCGTATGCACTTTCACCACCGGTCCGCCACCGTTTAGTTTGCCGTCCGCGGTGAGCGTCTTGGGACCATAGGGCCCACCTTCGCTGGTGATATGAATATCCGGGAAGTCTGACGTGATGCGGTGTCCGTTTCCCAGATCAACGCTGGCGCGCACCGTTACCGCAACGTCGGATGCGATATAGAGGGTGATGTCTCCCGCCGAAGTCTCGATCACCGAATCGTTGCGCTCGCTCCCGGTGTTGACCAGCTTCACGATAATGCCGCCGGCGCCGGTTTCGGCATAAGCCGACGGAACTCCGTTGAGTTCAATGCCTCCGCCACCGGTCTGTGCGCGAACGTGGCCCTTGGCGGAAGCCAGATGAATGCTGCCGCCACCCGTATCGACGTCCACTGGCCCGTTGATGTCACCCAGTTCGATGCTGCCGCCGCCGGTGGAAACCTTGGCCTTGCCGTTGCACTGCTTCAGTTCGATACTGCCCCCGCCGGTCTCGATGCTGGCACCCTGCCCGGCGGACTGAATCTCCACGCTGCCCCCGCCGGTTTCGGCGACTACCTTGCCATTCGCCTGATGAACTTCAATGGAGCCACCGCCAGTGTGGAGACCGATGTCTCCGCTGATCGTCCCTACTTCGATCGATCCGCCGCCGGTCTCGGCACTGACCCCACCGCCAATGTCATCCAGGCGCATGGCACCGCCGCCGCTCTCCGCGTCGACCTTGCCCGTCACGCCCGTGGCATCGATGCCACCGCCCTCGGTCTCGAGTTTGACCCAACCCATTTCGCGTGGAACGTTGATGGTGAACTCACCGGAAAAATGACGTGGGCGCTTTCCCTGCCAGTCGCCCACGATCCAGGCGGTATCTCCCTTGACCCACGCACTGACTTTGAAGTTTTCGAACTGGCGGCGGGCATCCTGCTCGGAGGAGGTCTTGGCACGGGTATGAACCATGTAATTGATGGCTTGTTGCTGCCCGCCTCGCAAGATGACCGATCCCGCATCGACTTTGACCCGCAAGTTCCTCACTGCAATCAGCGTGCCAGTGATTTCCTGGCTCCAGTTGCCGCCATCGCGGGAGATGTGTGCTTCCTGTGCCAGGGCCAGCGGCACAAGCAGAGACAGCGTGCAAGCTAACCCGACGAATTGTGGCGAACGTTTCAAAATGACCACCTCGGTTCAATCTGTTGCAACCACATCGACTTCACTAATCAATCTCAGGTAACTGGGCCACCATGGTGCGGGCCTGTGACCGGATGTACTGGCTCGAGTCTTTGGCGGCCAGCGTCATGAGCACTCCCCGCACGCTGCCGTCGGCTTTCACGGGTTCAATCAACCGCATCGCTTCGGTGCGGACGCCGGCATTGGTGTCATTCACCAGCGCCGCCAGCACGGCATCGCGGACGCGAGTGTCATCTTTCACAAATCCGCCGAGTGCATCCAGCACCTTCAGACGCACGCCGGGGTTTGAGTCATTCTGCAGCCGGTCAATCAGAACTTCGCGAATCTGGGAATCGTTCGGCTTGCGGGTCAGTACATCCACCGAATCCATGCGCACGCCCGAGTTGTAGTTGTTGCGCGCGGCATACAGAAGCAACTGCTGGATACGCTGATCATTGAGCGATCCCTGCGCTTCCTGTGTGGAGACGGTGTTGTACTTGATGCTGATCTGATTTGTGGCAGGATCCTGGGTGACCGAATTGATGCCGGTAATCGAAGCATCGTTGACGGCGGGCTGAACGATGGGAGGTTGGGAAGTGCGCGGGCCGCCGAGGACCTTGTAGGTGGTTCCAATTCCGCCGGCAAAGCCGACGATCAGGATCGCGGATGCCAGCGCGGGTGAGAATCGAACCTGCCGCAGCCAGTGTGCGGGATCGAAAGCCAGCTTGTACCAGAAGCGGCCCGGCTCGGCCGTTTCCAGCGCTTCCTGCAGACGCATGCGCGAGGACGCCAGCAGATTGGGCGTCGGCTCAACTGCAGGAGTCTGCATGAGCAGCTTGTGAAACTCCTGCTCCGCCTTCAGCTCCGCTGCGCAGTCCGCACAGCGCACAATGTGCTGTTCCAGTTCGTGACGAGCATCATCGGCGAGCTCACCGTAAACCTGAAGCACGATATTTTCTCTTACCCATTCACACTTCATAAGTTCCACCCTGTTTGGGTCTTAGGTCTTAGGTGCTGGGTATTAGGCCTAAGACCTAATACCCAAGACCTGAGACCTATCTCATGTCCGCCAGCGCCCCGCGCAGCTTCTGCGTGGCGCGGAAGAGGGTATTCTTGGCGGTCTCTTCCGTCGTATGCAAAATCTCGCCCACGGTGCGCAGCTTCAACCCGTGGTAATGCTTCAACTCGAAAACCATGCGCTCGCGGGGCGTTAACTTATCCAGCGCGCCCGAGATTCGCGCACCCAGTTGCCGCCGCATCAAGTCGCGCTCCGGATTTGCTCCCGCGCGCCCGTCGGCCACCTGATCGAGCAGGTCGTACTCGCCGCCCGACGCGTCTTTTGCAACCGGCGCATCTTCCTTGCGCACCTGCTTCTTACGCAGGTGATCGAGGCACAGGTTGGTTACGATCCGGTAGATCCAGGTGTAGAAGGAACACTCGAACCGGAAGCTTCCGATGTTCTTGTAGGCCTTGAGGAAGGCGTCCTGGTAGACGTCCTGGGCCTCGTGCTCATTGCCGGTGAGATGAAGAGCCAGCCGCAGCACGGCCTGGTCGTAGTGACGCACCAGTTCCTCGAAGGCGGCGCGGTCCCCGCGCTGCGCCTCGCGGATCAGCATCGTGTCGTCTATGCGGCGTTCTTGCCCAGCCATGCGGTCCCGCGCATTGGTGCTCTGGTTACCGCTGACTCTCGCTTCTCTCTCGCTCTTCGTTTCCGAGTGGGCCCGTTGGCCAACCGCAAATGGCACTACCCATGCATCGGCCGGCATTTATTATGTCCTCTACCCGCCCGGTATTTATGCCGTATCCGGGCTTGCATAGGGATAGACGGGTTGTCAGTGGAACCGTGAGCAGAAATTATAGAGGCCGCGGCGGGTTTTGGGGAGGCTAGGTGATTGTTTGGCAAGGATTTAGGACGAAACAGAACAGTGGAGGACAGGGCGGGCTTGGAGTCTGGCATGGGAATTGCCCTGCTTGTGATGCAAGCCAGCACGACCTTCGTATCGCAGAGACGTTGCGGGCAATCTCCCTTGCCCGGAAAAGGGAGACGTAGCAAGCTACGTCTCTACGACCGCTTCCTTCTCGATGACGACTTTCAGGTGCGCGGTTACGTCCTTGTGCAGTTTCACCGGCACGGTGAATTCGCCAAGAGTCTTCAACGGCTCGTGCAGCTGGATCTTGCGGCGATCCACGTTGAATCCCTTCTTGGTGAGCGCGTCGCCGATATCGCCCGAAGTGACGGAACCAAAGAGCTGATCGTGCTCGCCCGAGCGGCGCTGGAACGACACTGACACGCCGTCAAACTGCTTGGCGAGTTCCTCGGCCTGCGCCTTTTCCTTGGCGGAACGGCGAACGGAGGCGGCCTTCATCTGCGCGATGACGGCCTTGTTGCCTTCGCTGGCCTCAATGGCCAGCTTGCGCGGCAGAAGAAAATTCCGCCCGTACCCTTCGGCGACCTTCACCACGTCGCCCCTTGAACCCAGTTTGGCTACATCTTCCTTGAGAATGACTTCCATGATGACTCCGATCTTGAGCTATCAGCTATCAGCTGTCAGCCATCAGCAAATTCCAAATCCTCAGCGCGAACAGGCTGAGAGCTGAAGGCTGATAGCTGACAGCTGATGTTCCTACGATGCGCGCCCGGCAAAGGGCAGCAAGGCGATGTTGCGCGCCTGCTTGATCGCGGCGGAGAGGCGATGCTGGTGCGGCGAGCACACGCCCGTCAACCGCCGCGGCACGATCTTGCCGCTCTCGGCCACGAACTGGCCGAGCAGCCGGTAATCCTTGTAGTTGATGTTCTCGATTTTTTCCACGCAGAATTTGCAGACTTTCTTGCGCCGGAAAAACTTGCGTCCACCTTCGCGCGGGGGTCCGCCGGGTCCAGAGCGGCCTCCAAAGCGCGGACGATCTCCGCGTGGGCCATC
>JAIQFC010000015.1 GCA_020073465.1 Terriglobia bacterium | reverse complement strand
GGAAAACCCTAACTCATACTTCGTGGATCGGGCTCACACCCGCTTCCCGCAAATGGATGTCTGGCCAGGCTGCTGCTTTGGCCGCTACCCAGGATCGCACGCCGTTCCCCAACTTATCCGCCCCACTCCCGCTTCGAGACTCCACTCTTCCAAGCGTCCGGAGACCTCCGTCTCCTCTTGACTCTTACTTATCATGGATGTCCCCAGGTTTCCGTCGATTCTTGCAAAAAGGTTGGTATGAACTGATAATCCTCTGACACCATGATTTCAATCTGCTTTTTCAATAACAAAGGTGGCGTTGGCAAGACAACGCTGACATGCAACGTCGCCGCACACTTTGCGTTGGAGTTAAGGAAACGTGTTCTTCTTGTCGATTGCGATCCACAATGCAATACTTCGCAACTCGTGCTGGACGAAGCCACAACGCAGAAGCTGTATCGCCAGAAAGAGACTCGGGGCAAGACTGGAACAATTCTCGATGCTGTACGTCCCCTCCAGGTAGGCGATGCAGCGATCGACCCTAACATTACGCCGATCCTGGCCTCAGCCAACCGCTTTGGAACAGACGTTCTCGCGGGCCATCCACGGCTCTCGATTGTCGAGGACACGCTGAGCCAGGCGTGGAGCGAAGCTGCGGGCGGCAATATCGGTGGTCTGCGGAAGAGCAATTGGTGTGCGGCGCTCTGCGCTTCACTTGAGGGCAAGTATGACATCGTGTTTTTCGATATAGGACCTAGCCTTGGTTCACTTAACCGCACTGTGCTACTTGGAACACAGTACTTTGTAAGCCCGATGGGGGCGGACCTCTTCAGCATCTTTGGAGTTAGAAATATTGCTGAATGGCTGTCTCACTGGCTGAAGATTTACGAGACCGGGTTTGACCTTTCAGACTCTGAGTCCTTGGCTGAGTTTCAAATCAAGAAAGAACCTGCAATCAAGCGAGGTTTTGCGGGCTACACGGTTCAGCAGTACATCGCCAAGTCTAAGGGTGGTGTCAGGCGGCCCACCAAAGCATACGAAAAGCTCCTGCAAGATATTCCTAGCGAGGTCAGACACTCACTGGGGGGCTTCTGGGAAGATGGGCGCGATGTCGCGACCATGCATTTGGGTGATGTTCCCCACATGTACAGTCTCGTCCCGTTGGCGCAATCGGTAAATGCACCGATCAGGGAGTTGGTTGCGGCTGACGGTTTGGTGGGTAGCCAGTTTAAGCAACGGGACGGTTACGCTAAGACTCTCACCGATATCGTTCGAGCCCTTGCTAGGAATATTGGGATGGGAAACTAGCTGTGGCTATCGAATGGCCTCCCGCGTTCGCAAGAGAGTTGGCTGAACGTCGCTGCATCGTCTTCATGGGTGCGGGAGTGTCCATGGGAAGTCTAGGGGAGAACGGAAATACGCATCCACCGAACTGGGAAACATTCCTGACTGATGCTAGTGCGCTGATACGTGATGAAGCAGATAAAAAGGTAGCTAGGTCATTGATCAAGAAATACCAATTCTTGGATGCGGCTGAAATTATCACGGAACGCACTAACCCTGCCGATTTTGCAGATTATCTTCGGAATACTTTTGTAACGCCAAAGTTTTCTCCAAATGAGTTGCACAAAATAATCTTGGAACTCGATCCGAAGATTGTTATCACAACTAATTACGACGAGATATACGACCATTACTGTATTTCTGGCAATGCTGGGAGTGGTTACAACATATGTCGCTACTACGACAGATTCGCGGTTGAGAATATCAGATCGAGAGTTCGCCTAGTCATGAAGGCTCATGGTTGTGTCTCTGATCCCACTAAGATTGTGCTGTCACGCTCCAGCTACTACACAGCCAAGAGGGACCATCCGGGTTTCTACCAGGTTCTCGACGCACTGTTTTTGACACATACGATTCTGTTTGTTGGGGCCAGCCTAACCGACCCAGATATTCAGCTCGTGCTCGAAAATGTCAACATTTCTGCACCGAGCGCACACCCTCACTATGCTCTCGTGGAGAAGACTCGACATCCATCGATTAAAGCCGCGATCAAGAAGACACACAATGTTGAGCTCATCGAGTATTCCAAAGGTAAACACGGCCTTGCGGTGGGGGCAATGAACGACCTCAGGGATAAGGTGATCGGACTGAGATCGCTCGCGGCCTGACGAGGATCAACGTTGCTTCAGACAATGGAGAATCTCCGTGAATGGTGGATATGTTGCGTTGCTTGACGTTCTCGGCTTTTCTGCTTTGGTAGCTGCTGATCCTTCAGGCGAGAGAGTACGTCGATATATCGACTGCCTCGGAAACGCAACAGAGGACAGAGAAGTCGATTTCGTTGTCTTTTCCGACAGTATTGTTTTGACCGCAAAGGGAGACAGCCCGGAGTCACTCATTGCGGTCGCTGGTGCATGCTCACGGCTATTGAGCCACCTTTTGGATGAGGGCATCCCACTTCGAGGTGCGATTGCCTTTGGTGACTTCTTTAGATCTAGGGTCGCAGAAAGTGTCTTCGTCGCAGGCCGGGCCGTGATTGATGCTTATCAGTTCGAGCAGGCCCAGAACTGGGTTGGAGTCATGATAGCTCCGTCCGCTCTGGCGCGGGTGCCGGACCTCAACTCTCGTTGTCGGCTGGTAGATCCTGCAAACAACGATGAACTGGAACGGTTGCTCGAAAGGGTACCTTGGCCAGTGTTTATCCAGCCGTGTCGCCGCATTCCGTTCCGTGCGTCGTCTCCATTGGATGATCCCGCATTCGACGGGTTTGCGGTGGTTCCAACGAAGGGTGCATTTGAGCCAATGGCCATTCGCGATAGCATCAAAATCGCCATCGATCGCCTCAGTTGGCTCCGCTCCATCGCACCGTCGCCGAGCGCACAGCGAAAGTACGAAGAGCCACGCAACTGGCTATCCAACATCCAACAACAATGGCATATGGTCGGCTTCCGCCGAGGGCAGTTCTGACAGTACTCCTTCGCTCGCCCGCGCCCCCCCGCCCCCCGCTCGGCCCCAGCCCGACCGGCCCTTGTTTACTAGATTCTCACTATGGAGTCCGGTTTCAAAACCTCCTACCTCCTATCCCGGTGATGGTTTGACCCTTCTTTTCTTGCGACTGTAAGATCAAAGTTCATCTCTTGTTGGCGAGATGCCGGGCGGGGTGGGCCGGACAGCCGGGGGCGGCTGTCCCTACACAAGTTTCTGCAGCCACACACACTGATGCCACACGAACTGCCAAAAGCTTACGAGCCGGGCGCGATTGAGACGCGCTGGGCGGAGTACTGGATCAAGGAGAAGCTGTTCTCCGTGCCGACGCCTGCGCCGAGCCGTTCAGAAGATGAGACGCGTCCGGTGTTCACGCTTTTGCTGCCGCCGCCGAATGTGACGGGACGGCTGCACATGGGGCACATGCTGAACCAGACGCAGATGGACATCATTGTGCGCTGGCATCGCATGCGGGGGTTCATCACGCTGTGGCTGCCGGGGACCGATCACGCGGGGATCGCGACGCAGATGATGGTGGAGCGGCAGCTCGCGAAAGAGGGCAAGAAGCGGCGCGACCTGGGGCGGGAGAAATTTATCGAGCGGGTGTGGGAGTGGAAGCGCGAGTACGGCGGCGCGATTCTCGACCAGATGAAGCGGCTGGGGGCGTCGGTCGACTGGGACCGCGAGTACTTCACCATGGACGAGAATCTCTCGCGCGCGGTGCGCGAGGTGTTCGTCCGGCTATATGAAGAAGGGCTGATTTATCGCGGGAAGTACATCGTGAACTGGTGTCCGCGGTGCGAGACGGCGATCTCCGATCTTGAGGTGAAGCACGAAGAGGTCGCGGGAAAGCTGTGGGAGATCCGGTATCCGGTGGTGGGGACGAACGAGTTCATCACGGTGGCGACGACGCGGCCGGAGACGATGCTGGGCGATACGGCGGTCGCGGTGAACGCGAAGGACGAGCGCTATACGCATCTGCACAAGAAGAAAGTGCTGCTGCCGCTGATGAAGCGGGAGATTCCGATTATTACGGATGAACTGGCGCAGCCGGAGTTTGGGACGGGCGCAGTGAAGGTGACTCCGGCGCATGATCCGAATGATTTTGAGGCGGGCAAGCGGCACAACCTGCCGCAGATCGATGTAATGGACGAGCACGCGCACATGAATGCGAACGCAGGCGTGTATGCGGGGCTGGACCGGTTCGAGGCGCGCAAGCGGGTGCTGCATGATTTGAAAGAACAAGGATTCCTGGTAGCGGAGAAGGATTACTCGCTCGCCTTGGGCAAGTGCGATCGCTGCGGGACGGTGGTGGAGCCGCGGTTGTCAGAACAGTGGTTCGTCAAGGTGGGACCGCTGGCGGCGCGCGCGAAGGAGGCGGTTGAGAGCGGCGAGATCACGATTGTTCCGGAGAATCATCGCCAGGTGTATTTGAACTGGATGAATAACATCCACGACTGGTGCGTGTCGCGGCAGTTGTGGTGGGGACATCGGATTCCGGCGTGGACGTGTGAAGACTGCAAGCACGTGACGGTGGCGCGCGAGGCTCCGCTGACGTGCACGAAGTGTGGCAGCACGAAGCTGGAGCAGGTTTCGGATGTGCTGGATACGTGGTTTTCGTCGGGACTGCTGCCGTTTACGACGCTGGGGTGGCCGGAGAAGACGCGGGATCAGGCGGTGTTTTATCCAACGACCCTGCTGATTACGGCGTACGAGATCCTGTTCTTCTGGGTGGCGCGCATGATCATGTTCGGATGCCACTTTATGCAGGGACATGAGCAGGACGCGGCCATCAAGAAGGCGAGCGGGTGGGGAGACAAGAAGAATGACAGCGTGCCGTTCCGGCAGGTGTACATCCACGCGCTGGTGCGCGATGCCGAGCGCCAGAAGATGTCGAAGACCAAGGGGAACGTGATCGATCCGCTGGAGATTATTGAGCGGTTTGGGACGGATGCGACGCGGTTTACTTTGGCGGCGATGGCGGCTCCGGGGACGGATATTGCTTTCAATGAGAGCCGGACGGATGGGTACCGGGCGTTTGCCAACAAGATCTGGAATGCGGCGCGGTTCATGTTCATGAATGTGGACAGGGTACAGGCTGCGGGATTGTGGTCGCGAGATGGCTACGAGGCCGATATGCGCGAAGGTTATGTCGGATTCTTGGAGCTTAGGCTAGAGGATGCTTGGATCAGTTCGCGATTTCACCGCGTGGCAAAGGACGTTAACGACGCGCTCCAGACCTATCGCTTCCACGAAGCTGCGAATCGTATTTACGATTTTTTCTGGGGAGACCTTTGCGATTGGTACATTGAGCTATTCAAGCCACGCCTTGCCTTCGAGGAGGGTAAGAGCGGAGAAGCCGTGCGGGCAGCATGCAGCAACCTTGTTAAGCTCTTCGAGAGCTCATTGCTCCTGTTGCATCCATTCATGCCGTTCATCACGGAAGAAATCTGGCAGGCCATCTATGACGGAAACCCGCCGCTGAAATCTATTGCACTAGCCCCTTATCCGCAAGGCGACGAGAAACGGTTCAACCTTGCGGCTGAGACGGAGATGGCGATTTTGCAGGACTTAATTGTGAGTGTGCGCAATGTGCGGGCGGAGCTGAAAGTTGAGCCGAAGGTCAAGGTGCCGATCGAAGTGTTTGCGCATGAACCGGGGATTCGGGGGATGATCGAACAGAATCGCGGGGCGGTGGAGCGGCTGGGGAATGTGGAAAAGATCACGTTCGCGGAAGCCTCGCTGGCCAAGCGGGCCGGTGCGCGGCATACGGCGCGGTTTGATGTGCATGTGGTGTATGAGCGAAAGATCGATGTGGCCGCGGAGCGGGAACGTTTGACGAAGGAACTGGAGAAGATCGAAAAAGAATTGGGCAACAACCAGAAGCAGCTGGGGAACGAGCAGTTTCTGGCGAAGGCTCCGGAGAAAGTGGTGGAGGGGTTGCGGAGGCGGGCGGAGGAGTTACGGACTTTGCAGGCCAAGTCTAAGAGTAAGCTGGAGGAGTTGGGGTGACACCAACCTTCTGCGCTGGGAATTGGTTGTTGTGCCGTCCCTGGGACTCGGTCTCTCGTTCTCGGGTTTCCCGGCACTTACGTGCCGGGCTAATGAATGCCGTCGCTGCGCGACTGGGATGAGCTCGATCCAGTGCTAGGATGATCGGCACGAAGGCCCGGGTGGGTCTTCGACCCGCATGGACAGCCCCTTCGGCTTCGCTCAGGGCAGGCTTGGGCGGCTGTCCCCACATGAGTAGTCGTGGGCTATGCAGGACGGGCGAGTCGCCCGTCCCCACATGAGTCAAGAGCGGCGGGCGAGGGCGCCCGCCCTACACGAACATGGATTGGAATTCGCGACGGATTACGGCAATACTCGAGAACGCGCTGCTCGAAGACCGGGCGACGCGGGATGCGACCAGCTATGCCTGCATCGATCCGAACCAGCGGGCGGTGGCGACGGTCCTCGCGAAACAGGATTGCATTCTGGCGGGGATTGGGTGCGCGTCGCGGATTCTGGATGTGTATGCGGTGCTGGACGGAGCGGTGACGGCGCATTACGAGGTCACAACGCATCCGGAAATTTTTGATGGAGTGCGGCTGCATAAGGGGCAGTCGGTGGCGGTGATCCGTCACAATGCGCGGGTGATTCTGTCGTGTGAACGGGTGATCCTGAATTTCCTGCAGCGCATGAGCGGGATCGCTACTTTGACGCGCAAGTTCGTGGAAGCGGTGCACGGGACGAAGGCGCGGATACTGGACACGCGCAAGACGGCGCCGGGGATTCGCGTGATTGACAAGTTCGCGGTGCGCTGCGGCGGGGGACAGAATCACCGCCTTGATCTGTCGGATGGCGTCCTGATCAAGAACAATCACATTGCGCTGGCGGGCGGAATTGCGCCGGCACTAGAGCGGGCACACCGGAACCGGCGGGGCTCGCAGCCGATCGAAGTGGAAGTTCGCACGTTTGAGGAACTGGAACAGGCGCTGGCCAATGGCGCAGAGGCGATCCTGCTCGACAATATGTCACCGGAGACCGTGCGCGCCGCGGTGGAGCGCTGCGCGAAGCTGGAGCGGAGGATTCCGCTGGAGTGTTCGGGCGGCATACGCCTGGAAAATGTCCGCGCCTACGCGGAAACCGGGGTAGATTTCATCTCTGTCGGGCTACTGACCCACTCCCCGCAAGCGGTCGACATGAGCCTGCGCGTGGTAGCGGCCTAAAATCCACCTTTCCCACTGGCCGTTCTGGCCTGTCTCCAGCCCCACTTTCGTGACCAGACGAGGGTCTTCGCCTATTGCAGTTTCTCGGATACCATAGGCGAATGGCGTCTTACATAAACGATATTCTAGGGCACTCCAAGGCAGGCCTCTGGCGCTCGTGGCTGGTAATTGTTGCCGTCGCATTGATGACAGCGTGCGGTAGCAACGGCTCGTCCGGGGGAAGTGGCGGAGGAGGAGGACAGCCCCCGGGCGTACCGACAGGACTGGTAACCCTCGTGGGGGACCAGCAGGTAATCCTTTCATGGACTGCCAGCAGCGGGGCGACCAGCTACCACGTAAAACGAGGCACGGCGAGTGGAGGTCCGTATTCGCAGGTGGGGGCGCCCACCAGCGCTGGCTACACCGACACCGGATTGACGAACGGCTCGGTCTACTACTACGTAGTGTCGGCATTAAATGCGAATGGAGAGAGTGGGAACTCCAAAGAAGTATCGGCGACGCCGGTCATCGGCCCGCCGGACGTGACGGTCACAATCGATCCTGCGCAGACCAAGCTCATCTCGCCCTGGATTTACGGGATCAACTCGTATTCCGGCGTCTCCAGTCCTCCCCACTTCACCATTGATCGCATGGGAGGAAACCGCTGGACAGCCTACAACTGGGAGAACAATGCGTCCAACGCCGGCAGCGACTTTGGCCCCTACAGCAACGACAGCTTCCTGGGCGGAGGAAACACGCCCGCAGAGGCGATACGCGGCCCGATCGCTGCGGATCAGTCTGCCGGATTGGCAAGCATCATGACTGTGCAGCTTCAGGGATTGGTGTCTGCGGATAAGAGCGGCAATGTCAGCGTGGTCAGTCCCCCTGACATGACACGATTCAAGACGGTGGTCGACAAGAAGAGTACGGTCACAAGCGCTGCGTTCACGACTACACCTCCGACCAGCGATGCGAATGTCTACATGGACGAGTTCCTCTGGGCCATGGACCAGAAACTCCCCGGAATCTTCGGAGCCAGCCCGGCGCACCCGACGTTCGTCAGTCTGGATAACGAGCCGGAACTCTGGAATTTCACGCATCTGGAAGTGCAGGGATCAACGCCGGTCTCGTCGGACAACTACATCAGCAAGACCATCAATTTGACGCAGGCCCTGAAAGACCAGTTTCCCGATGTCGTGATCTTCGGACCGGTACATTACGGGTTTCAAGGCATCTACAACTGGCAAGGGGAGTTGAGCACCACGCCGAACGGGACAAACTGGTTCCCTGACAAATATCTTCAGGCGATGAAGACGGCGTCCGATGCGTACGGGAAGCCGTTGGTGGACGTGTACGACTTCCATTGGTATCCAGAGGACTACGACGCAGGCGGCACGCGAATCATATTCATGAATGGCACAACGCTGACTGATGCTCAGGTGCAGCTCATCGTACAGAGCCCGCGGACCCTGTGGGACCCGACGTTTAACGACAACGGCAACAGCAATCCGTGGATATTCCAGGAACTCGGCAGCAGTCCCATCCGCATCCTGGGGCGGCTGCAGGCCAAAATAGATTCCGAATTTCCGGGCATGAAGGGGCTTTCTATTACCGAGTACGAGGGCGGAGGCTGGAACCACATCGCCGGCACCATCGCTCAGGCGGACATGCTGGGTATCTTTGGGGCGCAGGGGCTTTTCGCCGCCAACCTCTGGCCTCCGAGCGGCACTTACGACTACGCTCTTGCGGGCTTCCGGGCTTTCCGAGGCTTCGACGGAGCGAACGCGAACTTTGGGGATACATCGCTCCAGGCAACGTCCAGTGACGTCTCAAAGGTCGCCGTGTATGCGAGTACGGACAGTACTACGCCGGGACGGGTTGTGTTCGTGGCCATCAATCGTTCGACCTCGCAGCAGGTCACCGCGATCAATGGTCTGTCTCTGTCCGGAACCGCGACCGTATATCAGATCACGGCGAGTTCCGCCCAAGGGCAGAATCCTGTGAGGCCTGTGCTTACGGGACAGATCCCTGCAAGCGGCACTTCGTTGACTGTGACGCTTCCGGCTTTGAGCGTGTCAACGATCGAAGTGCACTAGCTCGCCCGGCATGCACCTGCGACTCGTCTGCTTACGAATGGCTTGCGGGCTGACGTAAGGTCCCTCTCCCGGCTTACGCCGGGCTCGGGATGACAAGGCTGAATCTTGATGAACAGATACTGTTGATCCTGGAATGAATTCCGGATTTTGGGACGGGAGTTTGCGCTGGGGCATCCTGTGGTGACGTTCACCGATGCGGTGCAGTGACGAGCGATGCGGCCCGATGCCCCTGGGCCGCCGGACAGCCGAGAGCGGCTGTCCCCACATGGCCGTAGAAGAGGACGTGGGTGCCAATAATCATGGGGAGAGTCTAGCAGAGCCATGGATGGTCGATGCTCGGCGCATTTGTTGTTTCCTGGCAATTCCCGCATAATTCCCCCATCAAGAAGAGAGCGACAACTCGCCAGGGCAAGGTTTCGCGGGCGAAGTCCCCTTCGACTCTCGCTCAGGGCAGGTCCGCGGCACACGGGCACGGACCACAACCAACGGATCTCCGGTTGGGGTGCATCGTGCGGCTTCTGATGGAGAATGCGACGGTTGTGGTGAGCGGGACCAAGATTGGCGAGGAGATTTCGTCGAGCCGGTCGGAGGTGTGGCGGTTGATTCAGCAGCTGCGCGGGCTGGGAGTGGATGTGGCGGGGCATCCGGCAACGGGGTATCAGTTGCGGTCGGTTCCCGACTTGCTGCTGCCTGAAATTCTGCGGCCCCTGCTGCGTGGAACCATCTTCGAGACACAGCTGCATCACTTCTACAAGATTGGGTCTACCAACACGGCGGCCATGGCGGCTGCGGCGGATGGGGCTCCCGAGGGCAGCGTGCTGCTTGCCGAAGAGCAAACTGCCGGACGCGGGCGCGGAGCGCATACCTGGCATTCGGCACGGTCGACGGGGATCTATTGCTCTGTGATCTTGCGGCCGGAATTGCCTCCGTCGGACGTTCTAGTGCTGTCACTGGCAGCGGGTCTGGCGGTACGGGCGGCGATTGAGCAGGTGGATTCGCGCGTCCAGCCGGACTTGAAATGGCCGAATGACTTGCTGCTCGATGGGAAGAAAGTCTGCGGCATCCTTACAGAGATGAATTCGGAGGCCACACGAGTGCGGTACATCGTGGTGGGCGTTGGGCTCAACGTGAACCAGGCAAGTTTTCCCGAGGAGATTGCGCATGAGGCCACGTCGTTGCGGATGGCCTCGGGTACGGAGTGGTCGCGGGTGGAGCTCGCAGCGGCTTTGCTAAAATCGCTGGACCGCGAATATCGGGAGTTAATCGCTGTGCCGGAGTCGCGAGCATCAATTTTGCGGCGCTTTGCGGACCGGTCTTCGTGGGTGCGAGGCAAGGCAGTCCGCATCGACGACAATGGATCGCCGTATAACGGCACGACGGAAGGTTTAGATGAACGAGGGTTCCTGCGGCTGCGGACGGAGCAGGGAGTGCGGACGGTGTTGAGCGGGACGGTGCGGAACGTGAAATAAGGATGCGAGCCAAACGCGCGACTGTTGCGTCGCAAAGGGCGCGACGCTTCACGCGGCTCGCCCGGGTCCTTCACTCGCCAAGAAACGGCTCGTTCAGGATGACACAAAGCAACTATGCTTCTTGTTCTTGATGTGGGCAATACGAACACGGTGCTGGGGGTGTTCGCCCGGGTGGCCAAGGTTCACGAAGGCGGCGAGCCGGATACGCCTGAGCGCTACGAGCGGCTGGTGGCGAACTGGCGCGTAGCTACCGTGCAGACGAGCACCGTCGACGAGTATGGCGTGCTTTTCCGCAATCTGTTTTCCATGGCGGGGCTGGAGGCGAAGGGGATTCACGGGATTGTGATTTCGTCGGTGGTGCCGCCGCTCGATCCGGTGCTGCGGCAGGTGTGCGAAAGGTATTTCAATTCGAAGCCGCTGTTCATCGAGCCGGGCATCAAGACGGGGATGCCGGTGCACTATGACAATCCCGCGGAGGTGGGCGCCGACCGCATCGTCAATGCGGTGGCTGCGTTTGAAAAGTATGGCGGACCTTGCGTGATCGTGGATTTCGGAACGGCGACGACGTTCGACTGTGTTTCAGCCAAGGGCGAATACATGGGCGGCGTGATTTGTCCGGGAATCGGGATTTCGGCGGACGCGCTCTTCGACCGCACGGCGCGGCTGCCGCGGGTCGAGATTCGCAAGCCGGAGCGGGTGATCGGGTCGAACACGGTAGGCAGCCTGCAGTCGGGACTCTATTACGGATATCTCGGGCTGGTTGACGGGATTCTCGAACTGCTGCTTCGCGAACTGGGGAGCGAGACGAAGGTCCTGGCCACTGGCGGGCTGGGGCAGATGATCGGCACGGGATCGAAGTACATCAAGGATGTGGACGACTCTCTCACCCTGGAAGGGCTGCGCATCATCTGGGAACGCAACGCGGCGGCGCGGCGCGATGTGCCGGCGGGGAAAGGTTTGTCCAAAACCACATCCAAGGCGGGGGATGGAGGCGGCGGGCGCGCGTCGTCGAGCCTGCGTTCTGCCCGCTGAGCCGCTGTGGACAATTACTTCAACTACTTCACCGAAATTGAGGAGCAATTCCTGCGCCGCCGGGGTGGCGGGTTGCTGCTCTCCACGCTCGATTGGGCGCTGATTGAAACCTGGAAGGATGCGGGCATTCCTCTGGAGGCGGCACTGCGGGGAATCGACGCGGCGTTTGATCGATATGACCAGCGTCCGTCGAAAACGAAGAAGGTGAATAGCCTGGCGTATTGTGCGCAGGAAGTGCTGGCAGCGGCGGAAGATATGAAGGAGGCGGCGGTGGGGACAGGGCAAGGTTCGGTCAAACCGCGCCAGCAGCAGGGGTTTGAGCCGGACGCGATCGCCGGCTTCCTGCGGCGGAATGCAGACTTGCTGGAGGCGGCGCAAGTGCCTGAGCGAGGGGGAGTTTCGGTTCACATTGCGGCTTTGGAAGGGGCGCAAACGCTCCGGAGGCTGGCGGCGGAGACTTCAGCCAAGAAGCCAGCGGCGCGGCTCGAGGACCTGGAGCGTCATCTCACGGTGATCGAAGAGAAACTCTTCGCGGCGCTGCTGGCTGCGACGCCGGACGAGGAGATTGTGACCGTCCGCGCGGAAGCGGACCGCGATCTGGTTCCCTACCGGCGCAAGATGCCGTCCTCGCAGATTGAGCAACTGCAAAAGCAGTATGTCCACAAGCGCCTGCTGGAAAAATACCGGCTGCCGCGGCTCAGCTTGTTCTACATGTGACGGCTGTGACTCACTCATTCGACGCATTGATTCTGGGTGGAGGCGCGGCTGGGCTGATGTGCGCTATCGAGGCGGGTAGGCGCGGACGCCGCGTTGCTGTGCTGGAACGCGCCGACAAACTGGGGAAGAAAATCCTCATCTCCGGCGGCGGGCGGTGCAACTTCACCAACCTTCACTGCGGGCCGGAGAACTTTCTTTCGTCGAATCCGCATTTTGGAAAGTCCGCGCTGGCGCGTTACACACCCGCGGATTTCATTGCGCTGGTCGAGAAGCATCACATTCCGTATCACGAGAAAACGCTGGGGCAGCTTTTCTGCGACCGCTCGGCACGCGACATTCTCGGAATGCTGGAGAGTGAATGCCGCGATGCCGGCGTCAGCATCTTCTTGAATACGCAGATTGAGGAAGTCGCGCGTGACTCCGGGTTCGTTGTTCGCGCGTCTAAGGCAGAGTTTCGCGCGCCTGCGCTGGTAGTCGCAACCGGCGGGTTGTCGATTCCGAAGATCGGTGCAACTTCGTTCGGATATGACCTGGCGCGGCAGTTTGGATTGAAGATTCGCGAGCCGTGGCCAGGGCTCGTGCCTCTCGTGTTGAACGAGGAGGACCGGTCCCACTACTGCGACCTGACTGGGGTTTCCGCCGAGGTAGTCGCCTCGTGCGACGGGCAAAAGTTTCGGGAGAAGATGCTGATCACGCATCGCGGGCTGAGCGGCCCCGCCATCCTGCAGATTTCGTCGTATTGGAAGAAGTCGCGGCAGGTCGTGGTTGATCTGGCGCCGGGACAGGAAATCACAGCTGGGTTTCGCGACCCCGAGGTGCCGAGAAATCTGAGCGCCCTGCGGGCGAACCTTCGCGGACTCCTACCCAATCGTCTCGCGGACCGCTGGCTGGAGCTGCATGCCCCCACTTCGTGGACGAACAAGGCGTTACACGATCTGGAGCAGCGAATCCACGCGTGGACCATCACACCCTCGAGTACGGAAGGCTACGAGAAAGCCGAGGTGACTGCAGGCGGGGTTGATACCGACGAACTTTCAGCCAAGACGATGGAGAGCCGTAAGGTTCCAGGGCTGTTTTTCATCGGGGAAGTGGTGGATGTGACCGGGCATCTGGGCGGTTTCAACTTTCAGTGGGCGTGGGCTTCGGGTGCAGCGGCAGGCAGGATGCTGTGACATTGTCGATACGCCATTTCCAGATTGCCGGCTGAGGAGAAAATCGGTCATTGGTAGTGGTCGCTGTTCACGATCGTGATTCTCGTAATGGGCTGCGCAGGTGACGCCTGTCAGGCTTGCGGACTGGCCGAGCTTCGAAAGAACGCCAGCGCGGTTTGGGCAAACTGAGGCGCGGCGTCGAAGAAGACGGGCCCATGGCCGCCGTTGGGCACGACCCAAAGGGCGGACCGGGGAATCGCGCGATACATCTCTACGGCCATCTCGACCGGGTAGAGAGGATCACGATCTCCATAGACGATCAAGGTGGAGGCCGTGATTCTGGACAAAGAAGGCGGCGTAAAATTCATGTCGTCGTAACTGTCCTTCATCCCGCGGGTCCATTCCCACAGAGCCACGATCTGCTGGTCCCCGAGTCTGTGACGATTGCGCATGGTCTCCCACTCTTGCGGCGGCTGGCTGTCAGGTGCCGGAACCTGTCTCATGATCGCCCGGGCCTGCTCCGGAAAATACATAGCCGCGCTTACCACAACCATCGCTTTGATCCGGTCCGGTTGCAGCGTCGCCATGTGGAGAAGGATATTGCCGCCCATGCTCAATCCGATCGCCCGACATTTCGCGATACCGAGATGGTCCAGCAGAGCAAAGGTGTCCAGCGCACACTGCCGGTGGGTGATCGTCTTGTGGGGGTTGGTCGTTCGACCGTGACCGCGTGCATCCGGCTTGATGAGCGTATGTTCGCGCACAAACTGGTCACGGCCTGCATGGACCCAATGTTCCTGGCAACCCGCACCGCCATGAAGAAGCAGTAACGGCTCTCCCGCGCCTTCAGTTTCGTAATACATCTCGATATCGTTGAGCGGAACGCTTTCGGCCTTCATGACGCGCATTATGGCCGCGGCTGGGTAAACAAACAATCTGGCAAATGCACGTGCTAAAATGCATGATCCACTGACAGCAAGTGGCACATCACGCACGCGACCGCACTCCGCGTTTCTACTCGAGCCAGCACAAGTAACTCCCTTATCGTCGGCAAGCCGGAACCAAGCAAGACGGTTGCTTGTCCGATGAATACTGATTGGCTCCCACTGGGAATCGGCAATCCAAGTTTGGCCTTTCTGATGCCGTAGAATCAAGTCTTGCCCCTCACCATTGAAAAGCTGATCTATGGCGGCGACGGATTGGCGCGTCTTCCGGCCGACGAACGCGGGCGCGGCAAGGCGGTGTTTGTGCCGTTTGTCCTTGCGGGAGAGAAGATCGAAGCGGCGTTGACTGAGCAGAAACCGGGCTTCGCGCGCGCCAGGGTTGAGACCATTGTTGAGGCTTCGCCGCACCGTATTCAGCCCGGCTGCCCCCACTTTGCTGCATGTGGCGGATGCCACTACCAGCACGCCAGCTACGAGCATCAACTCGAGATCAAGAAAGAAATCTTGCGCGAGAATCTGCGGCGGATGGCCAAGCTGGAGTTGGCGTGCGAAATCGAAATGCATCCGTCGCCGCCGTGGAATTATCGCAACCGGTCACGGCTGCAGGTGCAAGGGCGGCCTGAGTTCGTGGCGGGGTACTTCAAGCTTGCCTCCCATGAGTTGCTGCCCGTTGAGGAGTGTCCCATCAGCTCGCCGCTGATAAACCGCGGGATTGCGGCGCTGTGGCAAACCGGGCGAGCGGGCATGGTCGCCGAAGGGATTTACGAAGTTGAGTTCTCTTCCAACGCGGAGGATACGCAGCTGCTGGTTGAAGTCTCGTGCAGCGCAGCGGCGAGAAGGGCCGCGGTAAAGGCGTGGGCGGAGGAATTGCGGGCACTGCTGCCAGAGATTGCCGGCGTCGCCGCATTCCGGGAGGCACAGGCCCGGGCGCCATCGAAGCAACCGGACGAATTCCTGGTTAGCTTAGGCGAGCAGCACCTGACGTACAAAACGCAATCGGCGTCGTACCGGGTCAGCGCGGGAGCGTTCTTCCAGACCAACCGGTATTTGACCGATGAACTCGTGAAGATCGTCACGCAGGGGCGATCCGGAGAGTTGGTCCTGGATTTGTACGCCGGAGTGGGACTGTTTTCCACAGTGCTGGTGCGTGACTTTCGTCACGTGGTTTCGGTTGAAGCGTCACAGACTGCGGCGTCGGACCTGAAATACAATTTGCCCTCGAATGGCGAGGTGATTCAAGCCACTACGGAGCAGTATCTGGGCCATTCGTTGAGCAAGGGGTGGTCCGGGAAGGGTACAGTCCTCCCCCATAAGCCCGACCTGGCGGTGGTGGATCCGCCCCGAAGTGGTCTGGGAGAAAGCGTGGCGCGCTCATTGGCAAGCGTGGGCGCGCCACGGATTACCTATGTTGCGTGTGACCCGGCGACGCTGGCGCGGGACCTGGTTCCACTGCTGGGCGCGGGCTACCGGGTGGAACGGGCGCATCTGGTGGATCTTTTTCCGCAGACCTATCACCTGGAAACTGTTCTTCACCTGGTGCGGTGACCGGGAGAGAAGGCAGCACTCAGCACTCAGCACTCAGCATTCAGCCATCGCAGGCTCGATTGGCTGAGTTGCTGACGGTTGATTGCTGAGTATCAGGGTGTTATGGAAGTCGCTGCTGTCACGCCCGCCGGGCCTCCCGCATTCCATCTCAAGCCAACTCGTCAACCGATGCTTTGGGCTGCGCTGGCGTATGTGCTAGGCATTGTCGCCGGGGCGTATCTTTGGCGGCCGGCCTTGTGGTGGGTCGCGGCTGGAGTAGCCTTCCTGGCGTCCGGCGCCTATTTTGTGCGTCGCCGTGTCTGGCTGGCAGGAGCGCTGGCTCTGGGCGCATTTTTTCTTGCAGGAGCGCTGCACATCCAGATGCGGGGAACTTCACCGCAGGTGGATCTCACAATCCAGGAGTTTGCTACTGGGCAGGAACTGCAGATCGTGGCCCACGTCACGCGGGACGGGCGCCTGCGACAAGGAGGGATGGAGGAGATCGCGCAGTCGGTTGACGTCGAAACCGAGGAGGCAACGACTGAGGTGGGACAGAGCTTCTCCGTGCACTCAGGGGTCCGGCTTGGCGTCTACAGTCCGCGGATGAGTGGGAATTTGGAATCTGGTGAACAAACTCAATCTGGAACTGGCGACAACGACACGGCTGGAAGCCGTGCCCTTCCCAAAACCGCGAATGGGACCGGTTTCAGTTCACCTGATGCAAACACTTCCGGTTCGCCTTCAATGCGTATCCTCCATTACGGCGAGCGGATTCGTTTTTCCGCAAAGCTGAAACCGCCGCGGAATTTCCGCAATCCCGGGGCCTTCGACTATCAGGGATATCTCGCGGGCAACGGAATTGCGGCGTTGGCTTCGACCAAGGCGGAGAATGTCGAGCTGCTCTCTGGGTTCGTTGGCACCCGGATTGAACGCTGGCGAACAGGCATCCATCGCAGCGTGATTGCGAAGGTGCATGAACTGTGGCCGGCGCGCCAGGCTGCGCTCATCGACGCCATGGTCATCGGGGAAGAAGCTTTCATCGATCGCGATACGCGCGTCGACTTCCAGCGTTCGGGGACGTATCACATTCTTGTCGTGTCGGGCATGAACGTGAGCATACTGGCGTTTGTGGTGTTCTGGACTCTGCGCCGGCTGCGGGTTACGGACGTGCCCGCCACATTGCTCACCGTGTTCTCTTGTTTTGCGTATGCCTTCCTGACTGACGTGGGTGCGCCGGTCTGGCGCGCGACGCTCATGTGCACCATCTACCTGGGGACACGACTGCTCTACCGCGACCGCGCCATGGTGAACGCGCTGGGAGCGGCCGCACTGGGGCTGCTGATCCTGGATCCGCGCCAGCTTTTCACGCCCAGCTTCCAGATGACGTTTGTGTGTGTGCTGATTGTGGCGGCGATTGGACTGCCGATCCTGGAGCGCACTTCGCAACTTTACAGACGGGCACTCGCCCACTGGGACTCGGACGACTACGGAAGAGTGTTGCCTCCGCGTGTCGCACAGTTTCGTGTCGATCTGCGCTTCGTCGCGGGAAGGATTACGCGATTCGTGGGAGAGCGGTGGTCGGCGCGACTCGTACGCGTGGTGGCACGGTTCGCCTTGGGAGCATTTGAACTGCTGTTCATCTCCGCGGTCATGCAAATGGGATTGGCCCTGCCGATGGCGTACTACTTCCACCGCGCGACGACCATCGGGCTTCCGGCCAATATCGTGGTGGTGCCGCTTACGGAGTTGATGATGCCGGCGGCGATCACGGCGGTCAGCCTGGGGTATGTTTCCCGGCTGCTGGCAAAGATTCCGGTGGTCCTGACCGCGTGGGCTCTGGAGGGTATTACGGGCACGGTGCGCGGCATGGGTGGCTTGCGCCTGGCGGACCTGCGAGTGGCAACGCCCTCGGTCCTCATGATCACGGCAGCGGCCGTGGCGCTGGTGCTGGCGATGATGCTGGCTCGTCGCCGTGTGGTCCTGGCTGCCGGCGGACTGCTGGCCATTCTGATTGCCTCGTTCGCCCTCGCGCTCATTGCGCCGACACCGAGGATTCATCCCAGCCTGCTGGAAATGACTTCGATCGATGTGGGGGAGGGCGATTCCACGTTGCTGGTTACGCCACGGGGACATACCCTGCTGATCGATGCGGGGGGGCCAATCGGGGCGGGCGGCTCGCAACTCGATTTCGGGGAGGATGTCGTCTCGCCCTACTTGTGGTCGCGGGGCATTTCGCACCTCGATGCGGTTGCCATCAGCCACGGACACTCCGACCACATCGGGGGCATGGGATCGGTGCTGAAGAACTTTCACCCAAAGGAGTTGTGGGTGGGACTGATCCCGCCGAGCTATGCGCTTGAGAAGTTGATCGCGGAAGCGCAGGGCCTCGGGATTGCAGTTGTGCATCACTGGGAGGGGGATGAGTTTGACTTTGGCGGGGCTACGGTGAGTGTGCTGTTTCCGCCGCGTACGTGGTATGTCGGTCCAAAACCTCAGAACAATGATTCCATGGTGCTGCAGATCAGTTTCGGCGGGGCGTCGGTGCTGCTGGAGGGAGATGCGCAGAAGAAGGTCGAACGGCGGGTGGCGGCGCGGCATCATCCCAAGGTCGAGGTTCTGCGGGTGGGGCACCACGGCGGTCAGAACTCGACTACGCCGGAACTTCTGGCGGTCGCGAGGCCCAGCTTTGCCGTGATCTCAGTGGGATTCCGCAACTCCTTCGGACTCCCGCGACGCGAAGTGCTGGAGCGCCTGTACAGTTCGGGAGCGCGCGTCTACCGGACGGATCTGGATGGAGCGGTAACGTTTCTTCTCGATGGGCACTCGGTCACGACTTCACTGGCGGTTCTTCAGTAGAAGTGTCATCTTCTTCCTCGTCAGCCTCCGGCTGTCCCTGGCGGTACTCGGCAATCAGGCGGAGCGCCGTCTCCGCGTCTTCCTCGCGCACCTGAATGATGGTGCCGCCGATATTGGGGAAGGCGTACTGGGTGAGGGAGAGTGGGGCGAGATCGCACTCGATGCTCGCTGACTCGAGCAGACCTTTTACGACCAGGGCCTCGGTCTCCTCCTCGGATTCAAACACCTTCACCAGTTTCTCATTGGGATCAGGACGTGGTGCTGCTTCTGCCGGTGCTTTTGGGAGCTCTGCCATGACCTCTCCAATTCTGGAGTTCCGACCGGAGAATCGGTCTGAACCCGTGCTTCAGTGCGATTCTACTCCTGCCGCGAGGCGGGCTTTCTGTCCGATCGGACAGCACAGGCTCCAATGCAGCTTTTGAAGGTTGGGGTTGCGGGCGCGGTTAGGTTCCGAAATTACGAATCGCGGACAGCACTTTCGTGCAGTTGCGTTTGGCGCCAATTCGGAGAGAATGCAGACAAGTGGACCGCAACGCGGAGCTGGGGAAAATCATCTAATTTCAGTGGAAATAGGGGATCAGGCATCTCATATTGAGTCGGTTGACTACCTCAGGGGCTAAAGCCCCGCTGTTATTGGCTCTGGGCGGCACGGCTGGAAGCCGTGCCCTTCCCAAAACGATATCGCTCAGGAGCATGCGCAGTCGGATACGATTGACTGGGAAACACTAGAGAGTTGATTGTGCGGCGCTGCCGCGCGGGTAAGTGGGTTCAAAGGGGCCATCATGAACATTCCGGAGCGGGCTTGTCGGGAGAGCAGTTTTCCTCTGACTGAGGAGGAAACACGGCGCGAGAGCGAAGAGGAACGCAAGAAGATCCGGCGCCTGCAGTTGATGATGAGCATGGTGATGTCGGTGATCAGCCAGGACCCGAGCCTGACCGTGGAAGAGGCCTCGGAACTCGCCGCGGGCGCCAAGCGCGCGGCCCTTGCCATGTTTCCGGATAAAGAACTTGCCTACGACCTGCTGTACAAGCCGCGGCTGCAGCGGGTGATGAAGGAGCGGTTCCGGCTGCAGTAGCCGATCCCGCAACGCCCTAATTGATGACCAGAACCAGCGTGGAAGAACTCCCGCCGTTAGGACACCCCGCAACGGTGGCCGGCCCCGTGGACATAACCGAAATCTGCACCGTGCTTCCCGCTGAACCTCCGAAGGAAGCAACGGTCTGTTCGGTTATCGTGGTCTGCAAGAGACGCGAGTTGATGAACATGGTCGGTAATGCCGTACCGTTCCACATGATCTGCGATTGCGCGGCAAAATTGCTCCCGTTCACCGAAAGCACGGTTGGTTCTGCGTTCCCGGGAATTGTGGCCGGTGAGAGTGATGTGATTTGGGGCTGCGGAGTCGAGCTTTCACAGCTGTTGAACGCAAACATCGCGCTACAGGTGGTCCAACCGGATAAGAGCAGGGTCAGAGCTACCACGCAGACAATCCGCACCGAAGGCAGAGGCTTACCGGGATCAGAAATGCAGGAGAGCATCCCAGCCTCCTAACCGCGACTACGTCATATATCTTACGCCGGAATCGTGTTCTGGGAGGACGCGAAACGGGGGCCACATCGTTTTCTTCCCCAGTACGGTTTCTTACTCGTCGACCACAGAATTCCTCAGCGTGCCCACGCCTTCCACGCTGACCTCAACTACATCCCCCGCTACCAGCGGACCGACTCCTGACGGGGTGCCGGTGGGAATCAGGTCTCCGGGGAACAAGGTCATGGCTTGTGCGATGTGGCGGATCAGCACGTCCAGAGTAAAGATCAGGTCGCGGGTGTTTCCCTGCTGGCGGACGGCGCCGTTGACGCGGGTTTCGACACCGATGCCGGACCAGGGATCAATCTCGTCAGTCACCAGGGGGCCGACGGGGCAGAAGGTGTCAAAACCTTTGGAGCGGCTCCACTGGCCGTCTTTGTTCTGCAGGTCACGGGCGGTGACATCGTTCACGCAGGTATAGCCGAGGATGTACGGGCGAACGTCCTCATCTGCGGCGGGCTGATAGCAGGTTTTGCCGATGACCACGCCGAGCTCGCCTTCGTGATCGACGCGCTCGGAGATCTTCGGACGGCGCACGGTTCCACCGGGGGCGAGCAAAGCGGACGTGGCTTTCAAGAAAAGGAGAGGCTCCTTCGGCACGTCATGGCCGAGTTCTTCAGCGTGCTCGCGATAGTTGCGGCCGATGCAGACAATCTTCGAGGGGCGTACAGGAGGTAACAGGGTCGCGCCCTCCAGCGGAATCGGGTCGATCCGGCGCGTGCGCAGGCTTTCCATATCCCCGCCGGCTTCTTCGGGCGGGGCAAGGAGAATCCGCAGAATTGTGTCCCGTCCGGCGACCGACTCGATCAGGCCGTAGTGGGCGTCGCCATTCAGTTGAAAGCGGCAATATTTCATAGGAATCTATCTAAACATATCTCGTCCCCGTACGAGACGGGAAAGAAGAGAAAGTATGATGGGTTATAAATTCATTAACCACAGAGGACACGAAGGTGCACCAAGGAAACCCCTTAGGATCCACGTCTTTGTGCTCTTTCGTGTCCTTGGGGTTCATTGGGGCACTGCAAAATGTTCCGCGCATGGTGTCGAAAATCGTATTCCTGATCGACTATCCCGTAGAAGGCCAAAAAGGAGGCCAGAACCATGCAATATCTGCTGCTGATTTATGGCAACGAAGCTCAGTGGGACACCAAGAACGAAGCAGAGCGCAACACCATCCTTCAGGAATACATGCAGTTCACCAAAAGTATTGTGCAAAGCGGGCACTACCGTGGAGGGAATGAACTGAATGTCACCTCCACTGCGACTACCGTGCGGGTGCGGGATAAGAAGCAGGTCGTAACCGACGGTCCGTTCGCCGAGACCAAGGAGCAACTGGGCGGCTACTATCTGATTGAAGCCAAAGACCTGGATGACGTTCTCGGGGTGGCCGCGCGGATTCCGACGGCGCGGTGGGGATCGATCGAGGTGAGGCCCATCATTCCGCATGACATGCCCAGCTAGCCTTGCGGATGTCCGTCCGGCTAACCTCTGGAGAGGAGGCCGGATGGACATTGAGCGCATCTTCCGGGAGGAGTCAGGAAGGATTCTGGCCAGTCTGATCCGGCTGCTGGGCAGCTTTGAGCTGGCGGAGGAGGTGATGCAGGAGGCCTTCACTGCGGCGGTGGAGCAGTGGCCGAAGGAAGGCATACCCGCAAACCCACGCGCCTGGCTGGTTTCGACGGCGCAGCATAAAGCTGTGGATTTGCTGCGGCGGCGGGAACGCTTCGAGTCCAAGCGCGAAGAACTGCAGAAAATCGCAGAACTGGAACAGCAGCTCGCCGGGACGCAGGAGAATATGCTGCGTGGTCTGAACCATGACGATCCGCATGACCACGATCCGTTTGGCGACGACCGGCTGCGTCTGATCTTCACCTGTTGCCATCCGGCGCTGGCGCTGGAGGCTCAAGTTGCGCTCACCTTGCGCACTCTGTGCGGGCTGAGTACGGACGAGATCGCGCGCGGCTTTCTGGTTCCGTTGCCGACCATGGCCCAGCGGCTGGTCCGGGCCAAGCAGAAGATTCGCGACGCGCGGATTCCCTACCAGGTTCCGCCCGAACAGCAGCTGGGCGAGCGTCTCGAGGCGGTCATGCTGGTGGTTTACCTGGTGTTCAATGAGGGGTACAGCGCGAACTCGGGAGACACGGCCATCCGCCAGGAACTTTGCGCCGAAGCTATCCGTCTGGGACGACTGCTGTGCCAGCTGCTCCCTGGTCAAAACGAAGCGCAGGCGTTGCTCGCCTTGATGTTGCTGCATGACTCGCGCCGGAGCGCGCGGGTGGACGCGAAGGGCGAGCCAGTTCTTCTCGAAGAACAGAACCGTAGCTTGTGGAATCAGGAAGAAATCCGCGAAGGCCTGGAACTGGTCGAGTCAGCCCTGCGTGCGGGAGGGGCGGGACCTTATGCGCTGCAGGCGGCGATCGCCGCCGTCCACGGGCGAGCCGCGCATGCGGAGAAGACAGACTGGAGGCAAATCGTCGCGCTGTATGAAGTGCTGCTGCGGGTGCAGCCGTCTCCGGTGGTGGAACTGAATCATGCCGCGGCGGTGGCGATGGCCGATGGGCCTGCGGCAGGATTGCGGCTGATCGATGACCTAGAGGCGAAGGCGCAACTTCGCGAATACTACCTGCTTCCGGCGGCCCGGGGTGACCTGCTGCGACGATTGCAGCGGTGGGAGCGGGCCGCTGATTCCTATCGGCGGGCGCTTTCCCTGGTGACGAATGAGGTTGCTCGGGGATTTCTTGCGCGGCGATTGGCCGAAGTGGAATCGCGGCTCTAGCAGGTTGAGAAATCAGGTTGCGCCGCGGCGGCCAAAGCCGCCTGCTGAAAACGGCCCGGGCATCGCAGCGCTGAGAGAGTATGTGAGAACCGTTCTTTCGCCCCTCTGGGGCTTGTCAGGTTCCCACCTCTCTCCACGGCTGGCGCCGTGGGCTGCACTCTTACGCCGCTTCGCGGCTGGAATCTGGACCTGTGTTCTGGGGTGCCGGCGAAATCCTAGCAGCACGCACATTCTGAATGCGGCGCGCCAACCAGAATCACACGACACAGAAGTTCGGGAAGCTTGGGACACAGCCGGTAATTCTCACGGGACTCTCTCGCTCGCCTCCTCCGAACGCGTGCTCTCATTTCCTCGTGCATCCACGGCGGAAATCGAATAGAAATACTGTTTCCCAGCGGCGACACTCTTATCGCGGTAGGCCGGGGTCTTCACGGGTTCCGAATTCACCCTCTCCGGGGCCTTTCCTTCTTCATGGCGATACACGTTGTATCCGGCAAGATCCACATCCGTGACCGGCGCCCAGATCAGGTCGATGAACGGTTCCTGGCCTGGGCCGGAGAATACGGCCTGCAAACCTGAGGGCACGGCGGGCGGGAAGACGTCGTCGGCGAAGACTTTAACTTCGGGGGAGTCGTCGCCCTCGACCTGAATCTCCGCCTTTCCTGGCTGTGCAATCGCCGTGAGTGTGGTGACGTGGTAGTAGTAGGTTTTCTCCCACTCGATGCTGGGGTCCGTAAGAGTGAAGTTCGACCCAGTCGTCGCTGCCACTTCACCCACGAGAATCCGCTGCTGAACGCCCTCCGCCCTCCGGTAGACTCGATACACATACCGCGCTGCAGGTTGCGGCTCCGAAGGCAGGGGTGCGGTCCACGTCAGAGCGACTCCCTCGCCCGTAACCCGCGCATTGAAATCCGCCGGTGATGGAAGAGTTGGCACGAGCGGCGCCTGCACCTGATTGGAAAGCCCGGCGCTACGCCCGTTCGCGTTGAGGACTTCTACAGCGTAGGTCATGGAGCCGAGGGGATTGCCGCGCTGGAGGTCGCTGGGCAGCGAGTCCCCGTACGATCCCGCAACTTTTTGGCCCGAGGACTTGCGTACGTCTGCCAGGTTCGGTGGCGGGGGGGCCTCGCCCACCGGCGTGCCGCATGACTGGAGAACCTTATCGAGTCCCCGGCAGATGCGGGTTGCACCCAGCGAGTGAACGCTTTGGCGATCGGTGGTGGACGCAGGGATCGTCCAAGTCAGGAGAACCTTGCCTCCTTTGCGCGTGGCGCGAAGATCGGACGGCGGCTTCGGGAGTTCCAGCGAAGGCGGCTGCGGTGGTCCGACGGTGGCGCAGCCTGCCCACAGGAGGCACAGACCAAGCGCCAGACTTGTGCATAAGGGCCCTCGCATGGAATACACAGGGTACCAGAGGGTAGGCTTTCAGGTAGTGTAGGAAAAGAGATGCCGGAACAGCATCCAGATGCGCCCCCCAACGCGGAGTCCACGGCGCCGGTTAACCTGGCGCAGCGCGTGGCGCTTCGCTATGCCAAGTTGGCGCCGGTGGAGGCCGTGGTCCTGAGCGGGTCTCGCACTTCCGAATCTTCCGACCCGCATTCTGACATCGATCTTTACGTCTACACTGACGAGCCCCTGCCGCTCGAAGTACGGCGGAAGGTGGCTGAGCCTCATACGACTGCCGAAATCGGCAACGCATTCTGGGAACCGGGGGATGAATGGGTGGACGCGGAAACCGGCGTCAGCGTGGATGCGATGTTCCGCGATCCGCGCCGGATCGAGGACCGTCTAGCCGACGTTTTGCAGCACCATCGTGCCTCGGTGGGTTACTCCACCTGCTTCTGGCACAACGTGCTGCACTCGCAAATTCTGGTAGACAAGAAAGGATGGTTCGCGCGGCTTCAGGCCTCGGCGCGACAACCGTATCCGCCTGCTTTGAAGACTGCCATCGTGGCCAAGAACTTCCCCATCCTGCGGAAGAATATGTCGTCATATCTTCACCAGATCGAGCTGGCGATTGCGCGCCAGGATTCCGTCAGCGCTCACCATCGCACTACCGCACTGCTGGCCAGCTACTTCGACATTCTGTGTGCTGTGAACGAACTGCCAAATCCAGGAGAGAAGAAGCTGGTCAAGTTCATGATTACCCATTGCCGCAAGCTTCCGCAAGGGTTTCCGAATGTGATCAGCGATCTGTTGGACTCACTCACATCGACCGGCACTCAAACAGGGGACCCCCGGATTACGAAGGCAGCCAATACTCTGATCGACGGCATCGAGGAACTGTTGAAACAAGAAGGATTGCTTTAGTAACTTTGGCCTCAGGACCGTGATCCGGCTCACTGCCGTCCTCTCCGGGCGAGGCCAGAATAGACGGACGAGGAGGTGTGCTATGAAGCGCGCCACTCTCTGCAGCTTTCTCGGCTGTGCTGTCTTCGCCCTGCTTGTTTCTTCTCTCCCCGTCGTCGCCCAGGATGCGCCTCCGGCCCAGAGCTCAGTGCAGCGAGTCGAGCCCAAGGTAGGCAGCAGCGAAGCGCCGCAAGCAGTACTTCTTGAGGATGGGACACACGTCCGCGTGCGCACCACTACGTTCATTACTTCCAAGAAGGCGAAAACCGGCGACCAGCTGAGTTTCCGCGTCGCAACCGACGTGAAGGTTGGAGATCTGGTCGTGATCCCCCGAGGGGCCATCGCTCAAGGACGGGTCGCGTCCACACAAAAGAATCGCATGATGGGCCGGCCGGGCAAGTTAGTCCTCGAAGTCGACTCCGTTGAGGCGATCACAGGGCAATCCGTCCCGGTGCGAGCCAATGCGAAGCTTAAAGGTGAGGGATATACAGAGAAGGCCGTAGGGCAGACGCTCGACAGGGCACCATGGACAGCAGGAACGGGCGCCAGCGTCGTCGCAGTTCCTGTCTTCTTCCTGTTCAAGGGAGACAACGCAGAAATCCCCGAAGGCACAATTTTCACGGCTTACGTGAACGGAGACCTTCCACTCGATCAGACCGAGTTGCTTCGGAGGCAGCCTCCGCCGAAACAGCTGACTGGAGCCGCAACTGTCTACCTCCTTCGCAATGAGTCACGGGGAGACAAAACGCCATCCCTATACTGCGGCGCCGTCGAAATTGGAAAGCTGAAGAACCAGCATTACGTCGAGGCGTTAGTCCCGCCCGGAGAATATGTGTTTCAATCCACGGCAACCAAGCGGGTTGTGCGACTCAAGGCTGAGGCCGATCAGACTTACTACATTTCGTTCTACCCTCGCTCATTTCTGATTGGCGGAGATATCTCAATCGCCGATCCAGTGCAGGCGGAAGAGGCACTGGGGTTTCCGGGATGGTCGGCAGATCCCCGAGTCGACTTGAGTACCGCCGATCGTGCGATGCTAATGGATACCAAGCCGGCGCCACAGCCCAAGTAACAACGAATCTCCAAGAGAGCCCGACTTGGGAGTGGAACGGCAGGCTACGATTCGCGCACGGGCGCTTATCCCACCAGTTCCTTCACCGCGTCGCGGAAGATTTTGGTGTGGCGGTCCACGTCTTCGGCTTCGGTTTGGGGCGACGTGAGGGCCATGTTGTGGAAGGGAGTCAGCAGGATTCCACGATTCATGGCGTAGAGATGCATGAAGCGCTCGAGCTCGAAATCCATGGCGTCGTGGGCTTCTGTGCCAGTCTTCGGCGGGGTGGCGGCGAAGAGATACTCGGCGCGGCAGCCGAGACGGGTCACGTGCCAAGGGAGCTCGGCCTGCGTGATCACTGTCGCTACACCGAGCCTCCAGCGCTCGGCCACCGGAATCATGCGGTCGAAGGCTTCTTTGGTCAGGACCTTGGCTAACGTGGCACGCATGGCTGCGAGCGAGAGCGCATTGCCTGCGAGAGTACCTCCGATGCCGCCGACGTCACAGTCCTCCAGATTTTGCCTGGCGACAATGCGGTCTGCGACCTCCTGCGAAAAACCGTAAGCGGCGCCGGGAATGCCGGCGCCAATTGCCTTGCCGAAGACCAGCACATCGGGCTCAAGATTCTCTTCGCGGGTGAAGCCGCCGGGGCCGGCACAGATGGTATGGGTCTCGTCGATGATCAGCAGCGTGCCGTGCTTGCGGGTCAACTCGCGGAGGGCCTTATGGTATCCGGGCTGGGGATGAACGATGCCGACGTTCGTCATGGCGGGCTCGGCCAGCACGCAGGCCACGTCCCCGGGCGCCAGGGCGCGCTCGAGGGCTGCGAGATCGTTGAATTCGACGACCTTGGTGGTCACGGCGGGATTGACGGGCGGGCCAATATTGCCGCGGCGGGGCCCGGCGCTGCCGTTGGCCTCGAGCGTGATGAAGGTTTCGTCCACCGTGCCGTGATAGCACCAGTTGAAGACCAGAATCTTCGGGCGACCCGTGATCTGGCGAGCCAGGCGGATCGAGAAGCGGTTGGCGTCGGTGGCGGTCAGGGCGAACTGCCAGTAGGGCAGGTTGAAGCGCTTCTGCAATTCCTCGGCGACGAAGATGGAGTCTTCTCCGGGCAGCATGAGCGTGATCCCACGGCGTGCCTGCTCCTCGACCGCCTTTACCGTGGCAAAGGGAGAGTGCCCCGTCATCGCGCCCGTGTCGCCGAGGCAGAAGTCGGTGTAGCGATGGCCGTCGACGTCGAAGAAGTGGGCGCCCTGGGCTTCGCTCACAAATGGCGGGAAGGCTCCGGCCCATTTCACCATCCAGTTCATCGGGACACCGGCGAGCAGCGACTTGCGCGCGCGCTCAAACAGCGCCTTTGATTTCGGACGCTCGTCGACAAACTTCTTCTGCTCGCGTTGCATCAGGGACTGCAGGCGATTGCGGTCTAGGGATCTCATGGTTTGGTCAGGTGAAAACAGCTCCGCAGGATAACAGATCGTGGGAACACGCAACACTCGTGTGGGCGCGGGCGACTCGCCCGCGCGACTCTAGGCAATCCGTTCGACAAGGGCTTGGTCCCACCATAACCAGCGATAATCCTCCGCACTCACCGCCAACCCTGCCCGGACGGGATTCTCCAAAACATATGCGACTTTCTTCCTGAGGCTCTCGTCTCCACGCAGAACATGATCGAAAGACTCGTCCTGCCAGACATGGCCCGCTCGCCCCAATGTCTTGTTGATGCGATGGGCGGATTCACTCTTGATCGTCCTGGTGATTTCAGGAATCGAAATCGGTCCGTTCTCATCCGAGAGGGGATTGCAGATCACATGTACGTGATCAGGCATGACGACGGCGGCACAGAGTGAGTACTTCCTGCCATTTGCCCTCACACACGATTCCAACGCTAGATCCTTCGCAATTTCTGGTACCTCCAACAATGCCAGATCGATTACGTGATGAACAATGTTCGGTTGTCTTTTTGGCAGTGAGGCAGGTAACGGCGATACTCGTACTTTCTCTGCACTCTGCTGCGAGCGTAGCACCGGGCGGCTGCGCGGGCGAGTCGCCCGCGCCTACACGGACCTTGGTGGGTTTCAAAGTGGGAAGAGGGTATGATTACGTCTGCCGGGAGGCCACTATGAAAACCGCCATCATTCTGTGCGCAGTGCTCGCAGCGACCTTTGCCGTCGCGCAGGACAAGAATCCTGTCACGTCGGTGGTGAAGGAGATTCTGCCCCGCCAGCAGAGAAACCTGGTTGCCGCCGTGGAGGAGATGCCTGCCGACAAATTCAACTACAAACCGACTGAGAAGCAGGTCACGTTCGGACACCTCGTACTGCACATCGTGGAGTCGAACAATTATCTCTGCGCCAAGATCGGGGACATTCCGGAGGGCAAGCCGGCGGGATTGAAAGAAACCGACGGGAAGGACAAACTCGTTGCCGCGCTGAAGGCAAGCTTTGATTTCTGCAGCACCGCGCTCGGCAAGACCGACGACTCGAAGCTTGGAGATACGGTGGAACTGTTCGGAGGACGCAAGGGTCCGCGGGCCTTCGCGCTCATCGCCCTGACCAATGACTGGGCCGACCACTACAGTTCGGCGGCGATGTATCTGCGGCTGAACGGGCTGCTGCCGCCTACGGCGCAACCGAAGAAGTGAGCGGTGTCCTGGGTTATCGAAAGAGATTGAGACTAGTTGAGTTCCTTCAGAGCTTCTGAGTATTCCGGTTCGTTCGGTGCCAGGTCGTGCGCTTTCTGGTAAGCGGCTTGCGCAGCGGTTTTGTTGCCAAGCCGTTGGTATGCGATGCCGAGGTCGAACCAGTAGACGGGTAGTCTCGGCTGATAGATTGTTGCATCGCGAAGCCAGTGGACGGCCTCTTGATTGCGGTTGGCAACGAGGGCGTCGTAGCCCCACTTCCCTTCTTCGTAACCCGCTTTTCCGGAAAGATTGATTCTCGGACGTCCGAGGGTGGATCCCCACAGGCCGAATAACAGGATCACCCCAATGCTCGCGGCAATGAGTTTACGACGGCGTGGCTGGACTATCGCGGCAGCGGTCAAAGCGCCAAGAACTGCCCCAGCGCCGTGAGCAATGTTTCCCACCGAAAAGATGTGCGTCACTGTCATCACGACGCAAAAGAAGAACCACACCACGAAAAGCTCAACCGTCCTTCGATCAACGGCGTCACGAAATCGATCATCGTGCCGGGACAAAACCCACAGCAAGCCGAAGAGCCCGTAGCCAACACCGGAGAGTCCAACACCGCCAAGTGCAAAGGCAAATTCCAAGGCGCCTGAACCCAGGGCAAATAAAACGATCAGGGCCGCAGCCCTGAGATGTCCATACACCTGCTCGACAAGGGTTCCGAAGACCCAGAGCCAGTAAATGTTGAACGCTAGGTGGAGAACGCCGGCATGAGGAAAGATTCCAGTTATCAGCCGCCAAAACTCTCCACGGCGAATCATCGCAGTCTCGAACAACGGCGAGACATCGAGCTTAGACCACCAGGCGATTGTCACTGCAATTGCCAGGATTGCTGTGCCTGCGATGACTGGGTATCGTGGGAACTCTGTCCATTTAGGAGCAGCACGCATAATGCAAAACGCTATATTGCATGCGCCTTGTCACACAAGTTCCTGGTACGGTGACTGTCGGGTCGGAGGATTTCCGCCCGGGAGAACTCCCTATTCGATTTGAACCAGATCACTGGGAGCAGCGGCCAGTGTGGGAACTGCGGGATGCTGCGGCGCGCGCCACGCGTCAAAGACCGAAACCTGGTGCACGCATGACACCGTACAGTGAGGGGCGCAGGATTTTTCGGTGACGAACTCGCGGCGCAGGTCTTCGCGGGTGTAGTTGGCGAGCGGAACTCCGGGATAGCCGCGCTGTTGCGAGCAGTAGTGCACCAGGCCGTCTTCGCAGATGTAGAGATAGCGCGCGCCGGCGCGGCAGCGCCAGTCATTGGGCTTGCCTTGCGCGATGTTGTCCTGGAAGGCGTTGATGCGGGTGAAGCTGCTTTTTTCCAGCGCCTGCATTTCGTGGTAGATACGGCGCTCTTCCTCGCCCAGCGGCTGCAGCTGGCCGCTGCCGTCGTGAATGATGCCGATGGTCGAGCTGAACCCTAGCTCGACGGCGCGCTTGCCAATGGTGAGCGCATCCTGTGGGTAGCGGATGCCGCTGCCGACCACGGAGTTGATGTTCACGTGGAAGTCGGCGTGTTCGGCGAGCAGCTCGAGCTTGCGGTCGAGCACTTTCAGGCTCTTCTTCGAAACCTCGTCGGGATTGACGTTGTCGATGGAGATCTGCAGCCATTCGAGTCCGGCGCGATTGAGGCGCTGAATGCGTTCGGCGACTAGAAGGTAGCCATTGGTGATCAGGCCGGCGATCATGCCGTTGTGGCGGATGCGCGTGATTACATCGTCGAGTTCAGGATGCAGCAACGGCTCGCCGCCGGAAATTGTGACCACGGCTGTCCCCAGCGCGCCCAGTTTGTCGATCCGACGAAACATTTCATCCGTAGGAACAGGCTTCGAGAAATCGTCGAACTCGTTGCAGTAGGTACACGCCAGGTTGCAGCGGCGAATGGGAATGATGTGCGCCAGCAGGGGGTGGTCGGTCGAGGCGAGGGCTCGGGCGGCCATGGAGGCTCCGCGCAGGTTGCGGTGGAGCGCCTTGAAGCGACGGCGCAGGGTTTTGTGGTTGGTCAACATAGGCAATGCTTAATTCACTATTACAGCACAGACGCAGGCTCACTGCAGGTGCTACAGCAGCGCGCGGTGGAAATGGGAGATCGAACGGGTTGGTTTGGGGGCCGAAGGAACGTCACGAAACTAGTTCGTGTCCGGCATTGCGTAAGGTATCCAGGGCTGCTCCGGCGAACTCTTCTTGCACCAGAACGTAGTCCGTATCGTAGGTGGCGATGGCGAAGATGGGGACGCTGTTATCGGAGAGTGGTTGGATGAAGGAGAGCAGGACTCCGGTTTGCGAAAAGGGGGAGGGGCCTTCCAGCTTCAGGCAGATCCAGTGGTGCGAGGAGTGCACGTCTGGAGGAAGATTGTCGGCGGGACAGACGATGGAGAGTTCGTCGGAGGTGCGGGTAATGGAGGTGAAGTCGCCCGTTGTGGCCCATGCAGGGACGGGGGAGTCGGATGCGAGGCGGACGATGGCGTAGGGGCCGGGTAGCCAACGGAATTTGAGCTGGCGGCGTTTAGGGTGAGGGTGTCCGGGTTCGTATGCTGTTGGCGACATTGGCTTGCGTGCCTCGCTTTGCTCGGGCTGGACAGCCGAGAGCCTGCCCTGAGCTTGTCGAAGGGCGGCTGTCCCTGCGTGGGTCTTGTTGTTACTTACACCCGACTTTCAGAGTCTGATTGTAGCTGGGGACGAGACGGCGTAGGGGCTCGAGTCGCGGTAGCGCTTTTCAAATTCCTCGCGGGTGCAGAGGGTTTTGATGTCCACGATGCGGTCGACGGCGAGGATGCCGTCGAGGTGATCGATTTCGTGCTGCAGGAGTTCGGAGAGATTACGGTCGTCGCCGGCGACGAACTCGAGGCTTTCTCCTTGCAGATTCTGGTAGCGGACGGTGACTTCCCGGCGACGCTCGACCTGCATGAAGATCGAGAGGAAGCTGAGGCAGGCGTCCCAGACAACGATCTTTTCCTCGCTCCACTCGATGATTTCGGGATTGATGACGGGCCAAGGCTCGACTCCGGGAAGCTTCAGGAAGATCACGCGCTGAGATACGCCGAGTTGGGGAGCAGCGATGCCGCGGCCGTATCCGGTAGTCAACCGCCAGTGGGCGAGAGTGTCGGCAAGATCCTGGATGAGGGAACGAACCTCCGGTGCGGATGGATTCTCCACGGGTAAGGCGACTTCGCGCAGGCGCGGGTCGCCGAGTTGGAGGATGGGGCGGATGGGCATGGGGCAGTTCTCAGTTCTCAGTTCTCAGTTCTCAGTTCTCAGTTCTCAGTTCTCAGTTCTCAGTTCTCAGTTCTCAGTTCTCAGTTCTCAGTTCTCAGTTCTCAGTTCTCAGTTCTCAGTTCTCAGTTCTCAGTTCTCAGTTCTCAGTTCTCAGTTGAAATTAGACGCGCAACTTCAATTTTTGGAGGTTGATTTTACTACTTTGTCTGTTGCTTGGTCGGAGTACTCCTTTTTGGAATCAGTCCAGGCGATTTGCAGGATTACGCACGTGATAAGGGCTAGGACGAAGTCGGCCATCTGGGGATGGGCGGGCCAGACCGCGTGCGGGATTTTGAGCCTCCAGGCGAGCGTGGCCACTACGGATATCTTCAGAGTTTTCATGGGTGCGGGGCAGGGGAAAGGATAACCCCAAGACCCGATCCGCGGAAGAAATAAGATTGGCGCCGGCTGCAACTGTCTTTGGTCGAGCAAAAGATCAACCCTCAGCGCGTGAGGACTCGTACCGTCCCTACGGGACTCACTCGGCGCTCCACTCCACCCGGCACTTACGTGCCGGGCTATCAAATGCCGCCCCACTGGGGCTGGAATCTACCAATCCCGTTCCGCATCTTCGCCCGGGATTCAGCTCTCAAAGGCACGGCTGCAGCCCTGCCTTTCCAGAATCCAATCCTGAAGCTTGTTTTTCCGACCTTACAACCGTGAAGCTGGAACGCTATCTTGCGGCGGCGGCGTCGAACAGGTTCAGGAATTCCAGTTTCTTTTCGGCGGGGAGGAAACTTGCTTCGAAGGAGTTGCGGGCAAGCTCGCGGAGGTGTTCGTCGGTGAAGGCGAAAGTGTCCTGGGCCAGCTGGTATTCGCGGGAGAGCGTGGTTCCGAACATCGAGGGGTCGTCGGTGTTGAGCGTGATCATGATGCCCTGATCGAAGTAGGCCTTTGCCGGGTGCTCGGCGATTGCCTTGCATACTCCGGTGCGGAGGTTGCTGGTCAGGCAGATTTCGACCGGGATCTGGCGGTAGGCGAGTTCTTCAATCAGGTCGGGATCTTGCGCGGCGGTAAGGCCGTGTCCGATACGCTCGGCGCGCAGGTTAAGGGCTCCCCAGATGGATTCGGGAGTGCCGGTTTCTCCGGCGTGCGCGGTGAGGCGAAGGCCGTTGTCCTCGGCATAACCGTAGACGCTGCGGAAAAGTTCGGGCGGGGCTTTCTGTTCGTCACCGCCGATGCCGACGCCGATCACGTGGCGGTCCTGATAGCGGACGGCCAGTTCGAAGACTTTTTGCGCTTCTTCGACGCCGAACTGGCGGACAGCGTCGAAGATCCAAAGCAGAGAGATGCCGAAGTCGCGGGCGCCACGGGCGCGTCCGCGGTCGAGTCCTTCGAAGATGGCGGCGAAATCCTGTTTGCGCCAGAGACAGACGCCGACCGAGACGTAGACTTCAGCGTGGAGGACGTTTTCCTCTTTCAGGTGCTGCATCAGGCGGTAGGTGATGAGCTCGTAATCTTCCGGGGTGCGCAGATGCTCTGTGATGTTCTTGAAGGCGAGCAGAAAGCCGGGGAAATCCTGGTAGAGGTAGAGTTGCTCGGCCTCGGCGGCGGTAGCGTGGTCTCCGCGACGCTCGCGAAGTTCTTGCAGGGTGGCGGGATCGATGGCACCTTCGAGGTGCAGGTGCAGCTCGGCTTTGGGTAGCGTGCGGATGAGGCTGCTGGGCGGACGCTCGGGGGCCGGGGGCATCAGTCAGATTGTAGAGACTTGAAGAGGGATTTGCGAGAGAAGGGTCATTCACCACGGAGGCACGGGGAAGGTAGTTCGTGTGAGTTGTGGTGAAAACTCCCTTTGAGGTCGGTGGTGGCGCACACGAGTACGGGGGTCCCCTTCGGCTTCGCTCAGGGCAGGCTTTCGACTACGCAGACCGATTCGCTTTGCTCATCGGTCTGCTTCGCTCAGGATGACAGGGCGGTTTTGCTGATGGCTGACAGCTACCTCTTCGCGAACTCGCTGCGGTGGCGGCTGTAGAACAGGTAGATCAGGAGGCCGAGTACCAGCCACACCAGGAAGCGGACCCAGGTGATGACGGTCAGTCCGGTCATGAGGCCACCGCAGAGGATGATGGAGATCAGCGGGAACCACGGGACCAGCGGAACTTTGAAGATGCGGGGGCGGTCGGGCTGGGTGCGGCGGAGGATGATCACGCCGAGCGAGACCAGCGCGAAGGCGAAAAGGGTACCGATGTTGGAGAGGTCAGCGGCGTCGCTGATGGCGAAGATGCCTCCGGGGACGCCGACGGCGAATCCGGCAATCCAGGTCGACCAGTGCGGCGTCTTGAACTTGGGATGGATCTTCGAGAAGAACTTGGGGAATAGTCCGTCGCGCGACATCGCGTACCAGATGCGCGCCTGGCCATATTGAAAGACCAGCAGTGACGAAATCATTCCGGTCAGTGCCCCGATGACGATGATGGAACGCGACCAGCGGCTGGCGCCGAGTACTTGCAGCGCGTAGGCGACTGGAGCGTCGGAGGCGGGGCCGGAGACGAAGGTCGTGTACTTCATCATGCCCAGCAGCACAACGGAAACACCGACGTAGAGAATCGTACAGACGATCAACGAGGCGATGATGCCGATGGGCAAGTCGCGCTGCGGGTTGCGCGATTCCTCCGCCGCGGTGGAAACCGAATCAAAGCCGATGTAAGTGAAGAAGACGATCGCGCCGCCGGTCACGATGCCGCCGAAACCGGAGGGGGCAAAGGGCTTCCAGTTGGTGGGATTGACCAGCGCGCCGCCCACGACGAGGAATGTCAGAATGGCGCCGATCTTGATGGCGACCATGATGTTGTTAGCTTCGGCGGATTCGCGGATACCGCGCACCAGCAACACTGTCAGGATGAAGATGATGAGGAAGGCGGGAACGTTGAAGTAAGCACCTGTCCAGTGGCCGGACTCCCAGACGGGCGTGGACCAGCGATCGGGCAAGTTGAGGCCGAACGACGCTAATTGCGCCTTGGAGTATGCGGCAAAGCCAATCGCCACGACCACGTTGCTGACGACGTATTCGAGGATCAGGTCCCAGCCGATGATCCACGCGAAGATCTCACCTAGCGTTGCGTAGGAGTAAGTGTAGGCGCTGCCGGCGATGGGGATCATCGAGGCTAGTTCGGCGTAGCACAGGCCGGCAAAACTGCAGGCCAGGGCAACCAGGAAGAATGAGATCGCGATGGAGGGGCCGGCCGGAGGACGTCCGTGCATGAGAATCTGCGAGGTACTACCACCACGCAGGAAGTTGACGATGATGTCGAGAACCTGGGCGTGGAGGATGGACGGAGCCTTGAAGTACTCTCCGGCAGCGGCTGTGCCAGTAAGCACAAAGATGCCGGAGCCGATGACGGCGCCAATGCCCAGCGCAGTCAGCGACCACGGGCCGAGAGTCTTTTGCAGACGCTGGCCGGGGGTCTCTGATTCAGAGATCAGCTTGTCGATGGACTTGCAGCAGAAAAGCTGGTTGTCGGAGGTGCGGACGGTGGTGGGTTCGGTGGATGATTGTGACAAGCGGTTGTGGTCTCCTAAAAAACTGGCTCTTAGCTATTAGCTCTTAGCCTCTAGCCAGAAGCCCGCGTCGCTTCGCGACGGAGCGGGCGAGTCGCCCGCTCCCACACGAGTTTTTGCTCTTACCGCTTGGCCTGGCCGCGTGCCAGCTTCTTAACTTTGGGCTTTTTCGATCCGCGAGCGTAATCGCGGGGCTTGAGCGGCTTTTCCGCTTTGCGTTTCTTGCGGGCGGCGCGGCGGGCCTTCTTACGGTCTTCTTTGCTGAGTGACTTTGTGTTTGCCATGAATGCGGTTGATTCCTCTTTTGTCGTTAATGGATTGTCCGGGGCGCATGGCGCCCCGGATGGTTCTCGCCCCTTCGGCTCCGCTCAGGGCAGGCTTTTCGGGGCTCGCGTTTATTGCGACCTGCGACACGGTTTAGTTGGAGCCGCGTTGTATCGTCCCTAACGGGACTCGCTCAACCACCCAGCCTACCCAGGACTTACGTCCTGGGCTAATGAATGCCGTCCCTGAAGGGACTGCGGCCTTGCGGCTTCGGAACTCTCTCGACGTGTTCAGAGAGTCAGTGATTTGCGAATCTACGCCCGCTCCAGCTGGGCATACTTCTCCACCAGCTTCTTCAAACCGAAGCGTGGAAATTGTACCGTAATCTTGGCTTCTTCGCCTTCTCCTTCGCGCTCGTAGACCGTTCCCTCGCCGTATTTAGGGTGGCGGACTCTCTGGCCGGGGCGGAATCCGCGCTTGCCCGTGGGCTCTTCGACCGGGGCCTTAGGTATAGTGAACTTCTTGCCGCGGGAGGCGAAGAACTCGGCGATGTTCTCGATGGAGTTGTAGGGCTTGACCAGCGAGTTGCTTCGGGGCTTCGCCCCGACGGGCAGCCGAGGGCGGGTGTCCCCACGTGATTCGTGCCACGCTGCGCTCTGGTCTTCGTCTTCGTAGGAGTAGTGGGTGCCCCCGGCATCGTAGGCTGCGGGGCTTCGCCCCGACGGACGGGCGGGGGCGCCCGTCCCTCCACGAGCAGTGGTGCTGCGTCTTCCCAACTCTTCGATCAGCTGGATTGGGACTTCTTCCAGGAACCTTGACGGGACGCTGGCTTCGGGCAAATCGGTGCCGTATCGGCGGCGGTAGACGGCGCGGGTCAGGATGAGCTGGTCCATGGCGCGGGTCATGCCGACATAGCAGAGGCGGCGCTCTTCTTCGATATCTTCGGGGACGAGCATGGTGCGGGAATGGGGGAACAGGCCTTCTTCGAGGCCGCTGAGGAAGACTAATGGGAACTCAAGACCCTTGGCGGCGTGCAGGCTCATGAGAGTGATCTGGGAACGTTCGTCGTAATCGTCGGCGTCGGCGATGAGGGCGGCGTGGTCGAGGAACTGGTCGAGGGTCTCGGCACGGTCGTGGGAGTCCATGGCGGCGTTGACCAGTTCGCGCAAGTTTTCGATGCGGGAGTAGGCCTCGGGCGTGTCTTCCTCTTCGAGGAGCTTGATGTAGCCGGTGCGGTCGATGAGGAATTTGAGGAGGTCGGCGGTGGAGGGGCTTGTAGCGCTAGCATTTTGCTGTCCCGGGAGCGGGCGGGACGCCCGCTCGACAGCCGGCGGGACGCCGGCGTTACTGTCGGCGGCGGCGGCGAAGTCGAAGGAAATGTTGCCGAACTCGGAGGGATCGAAGGCGGTGGTATCGTTGGCGTCACCGGAGGCCGACAGGGCTTCGCCTTGCTGGACAGCCGAGGGCGGCTGTCCCCACATGGGCTGGGGTGGTGCCTGCGTCTCCGAAGGCACCCCCTCTACACTTGCACTTTCCTCCAGTTGTTCGGCGAAGGTTCCTGCCTGCATCGCTCGAGCGTCTTCGATCAGCTGCTGGAAATTCTTTAGCGACGATAAGGCGCGCTGCGGGAGTAACTGGCGGCGGATGGCTTCCGCGATCGCGCCCCATAGCGACAATCCGGTTTCCAGTGCCAGGCGTTCCAGAGTCTCGATGGTGCCTTTGCCGATGCCGCGGACGGGGGTGTTGATGACGCGCAGGAGCGAGATCGAGTCGTCGGGGTTCTGGATGACTTTGAGGTACGAGATCAGGTCCTTGATCTCGGCCCGTTCGTAGAAGGAGAAGCCGCCGACCACGTGGTATTTGAGGCCGTAGCGGCGCATGGCTTCTTCGAACAGGCGTGACTGCGAGTTGGTGCGGTAGAGGACGGCGGCACGCGCAGTTTCGCCGCGCTCGGTGGCTTCGCGGAGATACTTCGCGATGTTGTCGGCGGCGAACAGGGCTTCATTCTCACCGTCGGGGGCCTCGTAGTAGCCGATCCTGGTGCCTCCCTGGCGCGAAGTCCAGAGGTTCTTTCCTTTGCGGCGGATGTTGTTGGCGACTACAGCGGACGCAGCCTGCAGAATATTCTGGGTGGAGCGATAGTTCTGCTCGAGGCGGACAATTTTGGCCTCGGGAAAATCCTTTTCGAATTCCAGGATGTTGCGAATATCGGCGCCGCGCCAGGAATAGATCGACTGGTCTTCGTCGCCGACGGCGCAGACGTTGTGGCGATCCCCGGCGAGCAGGCGCATCAGTTCGTACTGCGGGCGGTTGGTGTCCTGATATTCGTCGATGAGGAGGTATTGGAAGCGGCGATTGTAGTATTCACGCACGGGCGCCGCGACCTTGAGCAGACGCATGGCTTCGAGCAGCAGGTCGTCGAAGTCGAGGGCGTTGGCCTTGCGCAGCTCTTTGCGGTACTCCTCGAAAAGATGGGCAATCTTTTCGGTCTTGGGGTCGGCGGACTGCAGGTAGAGTTCCTGCGGGTCGAGCATGTGGTTCTTTGCCCAGGAGATGCGGGAGAGGACGGTGCGCGGGGTGAGTTGCTTGTCGTCGAGGCCGAGGCGCTTCATGATTCCTTTGACCACGGATTGCTGGTCGGACTCGTCGTAGATCACGAATTTCTTCGTGTGGCCGATGGGCGGCTGGCCGGGCACGGTGGATGGGATGCGCAAGGCTTCGATGTCGCGGCGTAAGACACGCACGCAGAACGAGTGAAACGTCGAGATAACCGGCTTGGCGATGCTCAGGCCACCGACGAGTTTCTCGACACGCTCTCCCATTTCGGCGGCGGCCTTGTTGGTGAAGGTCATGGCCAGGATGGACTCGGGCATCACGCCCATGTTTTCGATCAGGTAGGCGATGCGGTAGGTGATGACGCGCGTCTTACCGCTGCCTGCTCCGGCGAGGATCAGCACCGGGCCTTCGGTGGTTTCGACAGCCTCGCGCTGCTGCGGGTTGAGTTGGTCGAGAAAAGACAATGCGGGAGTGGCTCCGGTGGTGATGATTGATTTTAATCTCTTTTGCTGATTTCAGGATTCAGCGTAGAATCCGTGCCGACTGGGGGACGCATGCGCAAGATACGAATTGACATACCCTTGGTGTGGCTGGTAGTTGGGTCGTTCTGTCTGATCGAGATGTTGATCCTCTGGGCTTTTCACCGAGCAGGGGACGAGCATTGGAGGCAAAACTACGTTTTCGGGGCATCTTTGGTGGCTGGGGCGTTCGGGCTTTACAGCTATATGAAAGGGATTGAAGAAGAACGGAGCCAACGCGCCGACAAACTCATTGAGCGCTGGAACAATCCCACTCTTGCGGCTTTGAAGAACCGACTGCGGGCCGTAATCGAGCAGCAATTAGATCCATCCAGCATCATGCGCAATGCAAAGGGAGTCCAGCTTACCAAAGATATTCTAGAGGCAAGAGCGGACCTCATCGGTCTGCTGGGCTTTTTCGAGGAAATGGCGCTGGCCATTAAGAACCGCACTGCAGATGAGGGGAAGCTGAAGAGCTTCTTCGAGTCTGCCGTAAGCCAAAGTTTCGGAAATCTAGAGCAATGGATCGTAAACGAACGGAAAGTGGACAACGACTATACTTACTACGTGGAGTTGCAGTGGCTCGCCCAGAGGTGGAAACAGTAAGCTTGCCGAGTTACCCAACCAAGACACCCATTTCACTCTTGCTCTTCATGTTCACAGATTACCACTTGACAATGACCCGGTCAAGGCACGCCTACGGCAAGCTAACTTGCTGATTTTGTGGTTCTTGCACATACGTTTTTCGAGTTTTCAGCCGTCACGTCACTGGCTCAGCTTGCACTGTTTGCACGGGCAGACTTCACGGAGGTACTTCCAGGAGTAGAGGCCGAGGTCGTGGTTGTCGTTCCAGTTGAACTTGATGGCGTATTTGCCGACCGGCTCGGCGGAGAGGGGCTTGGCGGCGGGCTTGAACATGGGCAGGGCTCCGGGAGAGGGTTTGGGCGGCTGGCCTGGCTTCCGGTTGGACTTGTCGCGCTCTTCGTTGCACATGGCGCAGGGGCAGGCGTCGCGAAGGTAAACGAAGGAATAGTGCGAAACATGACCGTCTTTCCATTCGATGTCGACGCCGGTGCCGGTGGTCAGGTTGACCTTCACCGACTTGGGGTCGGTGGCGGCGGTGGGGGATTGGAGCGGGGACTGCATGGGTTCAGTATCGCATAGCGTGGAATTGGCGTTCCTCGGTGCTAGTGTCTCCTTTGAGGGCGGTAGGCGGTGCTTCACTTTGCGGTTCAAGTGCTGCGGCATCGAGGTCAGAGCGCTGTGCCGTCCCTTCAGGACTCGTCCCACCTGCTTCGCTACCCAGGACTTGCATCCTGGGCTAACGAATTGCGCCCCTTCGGGGCTCACCGCTTCTTGCTGCAGTACCCACGCTTGGACCGTGGGCTGCATTCTTTCACCGCCCTTCGACTCAGCTCAGGGCGTGCTTTCCGGCTGTATGCTGAGGGCGTCGCGGGATGCTGTAAGTACCCGATTTCTTGGCTGCGAGAGATCACGGCCTTCGTGGTTCGGCCGCTGGGTCGAACCAACCTTGTCGAAACTGCCCAATCTCCTGTAAAATCTATGTTTTACCCAACAAGATCAGAATCCTTCTGGGAGTCATCATGGCACAACAATGCGATATCTGCGGCAAGAAGCCGCAAGCGGGAAACCGCATCAGCCACGCCCACAACGTGACCAAGCGGCGCTGGAACGTTAATCTGCGTCCGGTGCACGCGCGAGTGGGGGCGGCGACCAAGCGCATGCGCGTCTGCACGTCCTGCCTGCGCAGCGGCAAAGTGGTCAAGGCGTAATAACTCAAACGCGGAAAATCACCGACAATCTCAAGCGGGTTTCAGAGCCTAGACCGTAGACCACAGGGCTGGACTATCGGCGGCTGTGCTGCTTTTACAGCACGAGTGAAGTCGTTCCCTACCTGCATGCCTACGGAGTTTCTCGGAGACGCCGGGCTTCGCCCAGGCTTGGACAGTCGAGGCGGCTGTCTCTACGTGGGCATCGTGGGGTCTGTCGAAACCTTTGACCCATCGCGGCATGCCCGTACTCAGCGATAAACCTCTTTACTGCACGCCGACCAACTGCACATCAAAAATCAGCGTGGCGTTTGCCGGGATAATGGGCGGGTATCCGCTCGCGCCGTAGGCCAGCTCGGGCGGGATGCGCAGCTGGCGCTTGCCACCGACTTTCATTCCGGCTACACCTTCGTCCCATCCCTTGATGACCTCGCCGTTGCCCAGCTTGAAAGCGAACGGCTGACCCGTGCCAACGGAACTGTCGAACTTCTTGCCGGTGGTGAGCCAGCCGGTGTAGTGCACCTTCACATGGTCTCCCGCTTTGGCGAGAGGGCCGAGGCCGAGTTTGATGTCCCAGTACTGCAGGCCGGAGGCGGTCTTCACGCCGTCGCCGGTGACCTTGGTGGGGGCGTTGGTGTTGGGGCGCACGGGAGCCGCCTTCTTAGTTGCGGTCTGGGCTAGGACAATGGCGGCCGTCAGTGCAAGGATAATGGCAACTGCTAGCAAGTACTTTGTCATGGCTTCCTCCGAAACATCTAGACCACAGAGGACGCAGAGTACACGGAAGTCTCGTGAGAATGCCCGTGTAATCCTGCTGTTCCGGGTTTGAGGTCTGTCCTCTATTCCAACGCGATTACATCGATTTCCACGAGCACGTCTCTCGGCAGGCGCGAGACCTCGACCGTGGATCGAGCCGGGGGCGTGGAACTGAAGTACTTGGCGTAGACCTCGTTCATTGCGGTGAATTCACCCATGTTCTTCAGGAAGACGGTAGTGCGGACGACCTTCCCGAGGCCGCTGCCGGCGGCTTCCAGAATCTCGGACAAATTGCGCAGGACGCGATCGGTCTGTGCGGAAAGGTCTCCGGTGATGATTTGCTGGGTAGCGGGGTCGATGGCGACCTGGCCGGAGACAAAGATGAATCCGTTGGCTTTGATGGCTTGCGAGTAGGGGCCGATGGCTTGTGGAGCGTCTTTGGTGGATATGACTTCGCGCATGGAAACCAGTTCTCAGTTCTTAGTTGTCAGCTCTCAGTTAGGGCCCCAAACCGCACAGGGTACTGAGGACTCGGAGGATTCAATCTATCACGACGATCTTAAGCTTTTCACTGAGAACTGAGAACTGCTGCTAGATTTTCTGCAGGCGTTGCACTTCGTGCACGCCGGGGATTTTGCGGAGGCCGGCGATGATCTGTTCCAGATGCTTGAGGTCGGCGATGTCGAGCACGACTTCGACGCTGGCCTGGCTATTGGCGGTGTGGGCGGCGATGTTGCGGATGTTGCTTTGAGCGTCGCCGATGACGCCGGTGATGCTTTTCAGCATGCCGAAGCGATCGTCGCAGAAGACGGTGAGTTTCACGGGATAGGACGTTGGAGTGGTTTCGTCGCGGGCCCATTCGACGTCGATGCGGCGTTCCGGTTCGTAGAGAAGATTGGTGACGTTGGGACAGTTGATGGAGTGCACGGCCACGCCCTTCCCACGGGTGATGTAGCCGATGATGGCCTCTCCGCGGATGGGGTTGCAACATCGGGCGCGGTAGACCAGCATGTCGCCCTGGCCTTTGACCGTGATGGCGTTGTGGTCTCCAAAGACGCGGCGGACGACGCTGGCGATGGTGCCGGGCTTTGCGCCCAAGCCTTCGGCTTCGATATCACCTTCCATCGACGGGGTGACGCCGGGCGGGAGCAGGCGAGCCAGTACCTGCCGCGCGGAATACTTTCCGTAGCCGATGCCGGACATCAAGTCGTCGACACGGCCGAGGCCGTAGCCGGAGGCGACCTTCTGCAGTTCGTCGTCTTTGATCTCTTTCAGGGCGATGCGATATTTGCGGGCTTCTTTCTCGATCAGCTTGCGGCCGATTTCGATGGCGCGCTCGCGCTGGTGGACATTGAGCCAGTGCTTGATCTTGTTGCGCGAGCGGGAGGACTTGACCAGGCCGAGCCAGTCGCGGCTGGGCTTGTGGCCGGGCTGGGTGAGGATCTCAACGATGTCCCCGGAATGGAGTTTGTGACGCAGCGGCACCATGCGTCCGTTGACCTTGGCACCGACACAGGTGTGGCCGACTTCGGTGTGGATGGTGTAAGCGAAGTCGACGGGAGTGGCGTCGCGGGGCAGCACGACGACTTTGCCCTTGGGCGTAAAGGTGTAGACCTCTTCGGGATAGAGATCGACTTTCAGCGTAGAGAGGAATTCATTGGGATCGCTGACGTCACGCTGCCACTCGACGACTTGCCGCAGCCAGGCGAGGCGCTGTTCGTCCTGGGCGGAGACCGGGCCGTCTTTGTACTTCCAGTGGGCGGCAATGCCCTCCTCAGCCATCTTGTGCATCTCTTCGGTGCGAATCTGGATTTCGAAGGGAGTGCCGTCTTCGGTGATCACCGAGGTGTGCAGGGACTGGTAGAAGTTTGGGCGCGGCATGGCGATGAAATCCTTGATGCGCCCGGGCACCGGCCGCCAGAGGTTGTGAATGATTCCGAGGACGGCGTAGCAATCTTGCAGCGAGCGAGTGACTACTCGCATAGCGCAGAGGTCGTACACCTGATCGACGGTGATGCGCTGTTTTTGAAGCTTCTTGTGGATGCTGAAGAGGCGCTTGATGCGGCTTTCGACGCGGGCCTGAATGCCGGCCTCCTTCAGCTTGTCGTTGATGATCTGCTGCATTTTCGCCAGGAAGGCTTCGCCCTCCTTGCGCCGAGCGTTGACTGACCTTTCCACCTGCTCGTAACCAAGAGGATCGAGAAAGCGGAAGCCAAGGTCTTCCAGTTCGCCGCGAATTTTACCCATGCCCAGGCGGTGGGCGATGGGGGCGTAGATTTCCAAGGTCTCCTGGGCGATCTTGTGCTGGCGCTCGGGTGGAAGGTGCTCGAGCGTGCGCATGTTGTGCAGGCGGTCGGCAAGTTTGATGAGCACGACACGGATGTCGTCGACCATGGCGAGCATCATCTTGCGGAGGTTCTCGGCCTGCTGCTCCTCGCGGGTGGCGAAGTCAATCTTGCTAATCTTGGTGACGCCTTCGACGATGTGGGCGACCTGCTCGCCGAATTCCTTGCGAATATCGACGATGGTGACCGAGGTGTCCTCGACCGAATCGTGGAGAAGACCGGCAGCGATGGCGACCGGATCCATCTTCATTTCAGCCAAGACGAGGGCGACCTCAAGAGGATGGACCAGGTAGGGCTCTCCCGAGGCGCGGGTCTGGCCTTCGTGGTGCTTCAGGGAGTAGTCGTAGGCCTTCTTGACCAGGGAGAGGTCGTCCTGGGGACGGTTCTCCTGCAACCGCTTCATCAGCTCGCGGAACTTAGTGAGCGTGAGCGCGGTGGTCGCGATCTGTTGGCGGAGACTCGCCATGAAGGATTATAGCCCGCGAACAGGCCGGAGATTCTGGGGGAAACCGGTGTGGCGGCGCAGGGCTCTTGGCTTGATTATAGCGTCCGACGGGGCCGGATAAGATTGAGGAGCTGAGAAGAGCAACGAGCCATCAGTAGGGTTAGCCGGGTCCGCGCGGCGGAAATCCCGGAATTCATTAGCGCCGAAACGGTTGTTCCTTTTGGGAAATTCAACGGGAGTTTTCTTCCGGACGTGATGCCCGCGACTGTCCAGGCTCTGCTACATTGACAACCATGGCCGGCCTACAGATGTGGCGCCTCCTGGTGAGCGGGGTCTCGGGCCCGATCGGAGCTGCGCTGGTGCCGTCGCTGAAATCGAGCGGGGCGCAGATCGTGCGGCTGACGCGTGGAGTGACACACGCTGTGGCGGACAGTCACGAACACATCCCCTGGGATCCGGCGCAGCCGATCGCTCCCGACGCGGTTTCCGGGTTCGACGCGGTCATCCATTTGGCGGGCGAGAGTATCGTGGGGCGCTGGACGCCCGCAAAGAAAGAGAAGATTCAGCAGAGCCGGGTCGTAGGCACGCGAAACCTGGCGCAGGCCCTGGCCCAGGCGAAGGTAAAGCCGCGCGTCTTCGTGTGCAGTTCCGCGATTGGCTACTACGGCAACCGCGGCGATGAAGTGCTGCGCGAGGAGAGTTCGCCGGGAACGGGGTTCCTGGCGGAAGTTTGCCGGGAGTGGGAGGAGGCGACGCGAGCTGCGGACGTATCGGGAATTCGCACGGTGCAGATCAGAACGGGGGTTGTGCTGAGCCCGAAGGGCGGTGCCTTGGGCAAGATGCTGCTGCCGTTCAAGCTCGGCGTGGGCGGGCGGGTTGGCGATGGGCGGCAGTGGATGAGCTGGATTGACGTGCAGGACATGGTGGGCGCGATCCATCACATTCTGAAGACTGACCTGGTGCAGGGGCCGGTAAACACGGTCGCACCCGAGCCGGTGACGAATGCAGAATTTACCAAGACCCTCGCCAGTGTGCTTTCGCGCCCGGCAATTTTTCCGGTACCGAAGGCCGCAGTTAGACTCGCGTTCGGGCAGATGGGACAAGAGGTTCTGCTGGGGAGCCAGCGCGTGGAACCGACCAAGCTGATTGCGAGCGGGTATCCGTTTCGGTATCGGGAGTTGCGGGAGTCTCTGCAACACGTGCTCAAGGGCTAACCGATCGACTTGGCTTGAGGCGATTCACGCATCGCGCTTGTGAATCCTGTCACCCAGAATCCCCGGCAAATCGTTCCTCAGCGGCTGAAGCCGCGTATTCAAAGCAAGCACGGGCATCGCAGTGCTGGAAGCGCTGCGCCACCCAAAATCAATCGAAACGCCTCAGCGAGTGTCTGGTGTGGAAGCGACTTAGTTGGGACTGGCAGGGCCGGCGCTGCCCTCGCGGCGGTCCATTTCTTCCTGCAACTTCTGCAAGAGCTGGGCACGTTGTTCTGTACTCAACTCCCGCTTCAATTCTTCCAAGGCCAAAGCGACGATGTGGTAGTGGTGGGCTCCCGCAAACTTCGGGTCGGAGGTTATGTTGAGCCACAGCTTGTGCATGAGTTCGACGTCCTGCGGCCGGAGGCGCGGCGCGTGTGGGCCGAGAGCGTATTCGCGGACCGAACCGTCGGGTCCACACACTCCCATCGTCAAGCGTGGACGAGGCTCGGGCAGGCGCTCCCAGGCGTCACCGGTGAGTTTTGCTTGTTCATCGGCGGTGAGTTTGTTGGACAGGCCGCAGATGACACGGGAGGAATCGAGACGCTGCGCGGTCACCATGATGGCTTCGAAGACGTCGGTGGCCGGCACCACCAGCAGGTGGATGGGTTTGCCTTCTTTTTCTGCCACGGCAACGGCCGCGGTAAACAGTTCCTGCTCGTAGTGATCGAAAACCTGGCTGGCTTCGAAAACGGAGCTGCCGCTGAACGTATGCTCGCGATGGTACAGGCGGGCACTCATCACGACAACGTCCTGCTTGGCGGTAACGGTGTGGCCGAGCACATGCCGCAGGTAGTAGAGATTCCGCGGATCGCGCACGGCGACCAGGACGTTGCCGGGACGTACACCCATGGCGCCGCTGCCCAGCTCCTGGTTGCCATAGACACGGAACTGGTCGAGTTGCTCCGGCTTGCCGTGGCGCTCGCGGGCAGTACGGTGCTCGGAATAGGTGAAGAGTACAAAGAGGAGCAAGCTGAAACCCACGCCGGAGATGGTGGCCTCATACTTGGTGAACAGGTTCACCACCGCCGTAGTAAAGAGGATCAGAAAAATAAGAATCACGCCGAGCGGGATTTCCTTGCCTGCAATCCGCAGATTTCCCGGGACCTTCCACTGGCGCTGCTCGGGTTCGGTGTAACGCAGGACCAGCACCGCCAGCGCGTTCAGGGTGAAACTCCAGATCACGCCGAAGGCATACAGGCCTGCCAATACGAAAACATTTCCCTTGCTCAGGATGATGGTCGCTAGCTGCATCACAACGATCAGGTTGATCAAGCGATAGCTGGTGCCAAAGCGATGGTGCGGGCGCTGAAACCACGCAGTCAGGACCCCATCCTCGGCCAGGCGGTTGAGCACGCCGTTGGCCCCGACGATCGATGTATTTTGCGCCCCGGCCAGGATGAGAACTCCGACGATGACGACAAAGCCGTGGAAAATCAGCTTGGCCCACATAGGGCCCCACAAGTACATCGCGATCCCGCCGATCAGATTGGCAAAGAAACCGGGTCGGACGTTGTCGGGAATGATCATGGCGGCGAAGAAGGAGACCAGCCCGGTAAACAGCAGGCTGTAGACGAAAATGACCATTCCCGTCTTCTGCAGGTTCTTCAGCTTGGGATGTTCGATCTCGCGGTTGACCTGCGCCAGGGTTTCCTCGCCGCTCATCGCCAGGACCGAGTGACCGAAGCCGACAAACAGCAGGATGAAGGTCAAGTGAGTGAAGAAAGTGCCGTTCAACCAGCCCATCGATTCCCGGTTGAGGGGAATCTGCGCATGGAAGGGGGTGGGTGGCAACTGCACGGGCGAACGCAAAATGGTGATCGCGCACCAGACAATCAGGATCACCACCATCACCGTGGTGATGGCCATGATTTGCAGAGCTTTCCCGCTGGATTCGTGGATGCCCTGGGTATTCTTCCACCAGAAGTAGATCACTACGAAGATGGCTAGTGCGGCCGCGAAGTGGTCGTCGTTGAAGACCAGCGGGCGGTGCAGGTAGAGGCCGATGTCCTTGAGGAAGCCGGCCAGGTACTGACCCGCGGAGACGGCGCTGATGGGACCGGTGAGGACGTAGTCGAAGAGCAGGGCCGAGACGGAAAATTTGGCGAGGCCTCCGCCCATGGCCTCCTTGACGACACGGTAGACGCCACCGCGGACGAACATGGCGCTCGACTCGATGTAAAGAGCGCGCACGCAGTAGCTGAACAGCATGACCGCGAGGATGAACCAGGGGGCGCTTTTGCCGATGACCTTCTCGGCGTCGCCACCTGCGTAATAGGCGGACGAGGCGAGATCAGAGAGAACGATGGCGGCGGCGCGCCAGAAGGAGATGAAGGTCAACATCACCGTGGTGGCGACGAAGACCTTTACTGCCGGTTTTGCACCTTCAACCGATGTGGCCATTCTTCAGAGGAATGCGTGAACTGATTATTAGGTAAACCTATTGAAGATAGCACAGGTCAGGCGGGCATCGACCGGGGGACTCGTCAGGCCCAGTCCGAAATTCAGATCGGGACGATCAGCGTGGCAGATTGGCTCTGATCCGCTGATTCCGGCTTCAAAATGCGGCCACACAACGGTTCGGAAACGGCGCCAGCGTCACTGAGTGAGGGGTGCCGCCGCATCGAGTGTTGTCGCAGTCCGCGTTCTGGGCGCCAGATAGGTGTGGGTGATGCGGTCGTGCCAACACAAGCTGTCTTCATCGAGGAACACCCAGGCGTATCCCATGCCGAGGGAGGCGGCGGACAGGCAAGATGCCAGGACGCGCCAGCGGCGAAGACGGCGATTGGTCAGTGTGCCGTCGAAGCAGTTGATTTCCAGGGAGGACACGCGCAATCCCGGCGTGCTGCCCGAATAGACAATCAACAGATACTGATATGCCGCCCAAAGGAGGGTGGGGATTCCGGCGGCTAACCCGAGAAGCTGAAGCAGTGGCGGGCGAATTGCGGCTATTTTCCAGAACACAAATCCAAAAAGAGCGGAGGCTGCCATGATGATCAGTCCATCGATCGCAGCCGCCAACAGACGCCGCGCCAGGCGAGCGCGTTGCAGGGGAGTATCCAGCCCGGGGCGCTTCTCGGCCTCGGTGCGTTGGTCCGCCTCCATGGTGATTCCGCCGAGAGCGGGGAGAGGAGGTGCGACTTCGGGCACATCGAGAATTCGCGGGCGCTCCGTGACGGGTTCCGCCAGTTCGTCGAAGGGCAGCGGTGGCCCTATTTCCGCGGAGCGCGGGAACTCGATGATCTTTGCGCCCGCATGCGGAGAGGACGAACTTCGCGAGGCTGAGGGCACCGCGGCGGACATCCCCGTCACTGGCGACGCTCCAGCGGGTGCCGGGTCGGTGACAGGTTCCGTCCAGTCCCGCGCCAGCGCCTGATTTGAGACCGCGCCGAAAGACTGGGTCAATGCGGTCACGGAGCCACTCAATTCTGCGCCGTGCGATGGCTCTTCGAAGGGCAGACGCAATGAAGGATAACGGGGAGGGCGGACCTTCCGGCGCGACCGGTATTGGCTGAGCCTGGCGGAAACCTCTTCGCGCCAAGCGGAGGCATCCTCCGGGGCCTGGGACAGAGGGCTGCCGGCTGAACTCGGGTCCGCAAAGCTTTCGGAGGCTCGCACAACCACTGAGGGCGGCGCTTGATGAGGCGTCTCGGCGTGGGTCAAGTGGGTAGTACCGATCGTGGTCGATGCCTCCAGGCTGGCCATGAACTGTTGCTCGCTCAGGTCCGGAGGGTCAAGATCGAAGTGCCGAGTTTCCGCGACCGCAGTGGTTGGAGGAGCGAGCAAGGCGGCATGTGCGGGATCGCTGCCGGCGTAGGGCATCCAGCGCGGCGGGGCGGGAGTATCGAGTTCGGGGGAGCAGCGGCAGAGATCACCGCACAAAGGACAATTCATGGGCCAAGTCTTACGCCAACGCCAGAAGTCAGAACGAAACGTACAACCATGAGAAGGTGCGTGGAATCCTAGCCTCTTTCGCCACTTTGCCTGCGGGGCGGCGGCGTGCTAAGTTCACGATGCCGCGAAAAGCAGGGCCGAAGGCGCAGGTGGCGCTTCCGACGATCTCCCATTGACCTTCTTTCGATGATCTGGTTTCGATGACCGCTCGCAACAGATTCCTTATCACGGCGGCGTTGCTTTGTCACTTGCTTCTCGCCCCTCCGTTAGTTACCAGCCAGTTGCGTTCCGGCGAGAACGGTTCTACATCACAGCAGAAAACGACTGACGCAGCATCAGCGCCGAACACACCCTGTGCGAGGCAGGCGGAATCCGAAGACAAAGGTCTGCCGACCATTTGCGCCCTCCGGCAAGAGAAGGACGGGCCTCTGTACAAGCTGAGTGGGGAAGTCGAGATTCACTACGAGACTTACATCCTGCGCGCTGACGAGGTGACCTACAACGCCGACACGGGGGAAGCGACGGCAACCGGGCACTTCAGGCTTGACGGAGGCCCAAACGACGACCACGTCATGGCCAGCCGTGGGAACTACAACCTCGTCGCGGAAACGGGCAGCTTTTACGATGTCACGGGAACCACGGGGCTCCGCTTTCAGGGGAGCCGTGTCGTCCTCACCTCGACAGCCCCTTTCGCTTTTTCCGGGAAACGGGTGGAAAAGACCAGTCCCGACCGGTACCTGGTCTATGACGGAACCATCACGACCTGCGAATTGCCGCATCCCAAGTGGCAGTTCAAGGCACACAAAGTGGTGGTCGATGTGGGTGGGAATGCGACGATTCATCACAGTAGATTTCTCCTGCATGGAATACCGGTTCTTTACCTTCCCTACGCGACCCATCCGGTGCAACGGGACACGCGAGAAACCGGATTCCTGATCCCGACCATCGGGCGATCTTCGACCAAAGGTGAAGTTATCGGCGATTCAGTCTACTGGGCGATCAATCGCAGTATGGATGCGACGCTAGGCGCAGAGTATTACTCCAAGCGGGGATGGTCGCAGCGGGGCGAATTTCGCGCACGTCCGAGCGACACATCGTATGTCGATCTGAGCTACTTTGGGGTGATTGACCGCGGGATCGACCAGGGTGGAGGACTGCTGCCGGTTCGCGAGGGTGGCCAGAATGCGCGTCTGGTCGCGGAAGGGGACCTGCATGGCTTTCGCGGTGTCGCCAACATCGACTACCTGAGTTCGTTTCTCTTCCGGTTGGCGTTCAACGAAGTCTTCAGCCAGGCGGTGAACTCGGAGGTAAAGTCGCAGACCTTCCTTACGAAATCCAAAGATGGATTCTTTGTCGGGGGGATGGTGGAACGCTATCAGAACTTTGAGCTGCAACAGAATCCCCAGGCCAGCGCAACCGGCACAAGCGTCACGGCGGACACTGACATCCGAATCCTGCACGCGCCCAGTATTGATGTGGCCAGCTTGGATCATCCATTGTGGCGCTCGCCTTTCCATTGGTCATTCGACGCATCGGTCGGAGGGCTGGCACGCAGCGAACCGGAAGTGTGCCCACCCACTTTGCCTGCGGTTTGCACACCGGCCTTCCGCACGGGGAATCTGCTCGGGCGCTTCGACTTGAATCCCCAGATCTCGATGCCGCTGTTGTTCCGGGGATGGTCGGTGCGTCCTGCGCTCACTTTGCACGATACTTATTACACGGAGCGGCTGATTTCCGGGGGTCCACGCACGGCCCGGAACGATCCGATCAACCGCAAGGCGCTGGAAACCACAGTGGAGTTACGTCCTCCGCCGGTAGAGCGCATTTTCGATCGCGAGTTTTTGGGCCGGAAATGGCAGCATGTCATCGAACCACGGGTGGTTTACCGCTACGTCACCGGCGTGGACAATTTCGCAAATATCCTGCGCTTCGACGATCGCGACATTCTGAGCAACACACACGAACTTGAATATGGACTCGTGATGCGGCTGTATGCGAAGAGACCGCCCGAGCATATCGAAGAATGCGGTCCGAGCATGTCCTTGCTGACCGTAGGTGCTGCTGCCCCCGAGCAGACCGTACCCTGGGACCGTCCGAACCTGCAGAATGAATCGTGCCTGCCCGCGCCCCGGGTCCGCGAGGTGGCAACCTGGGAGGTTGCGCAGAAGTACTTTGTCGATCCAACGTTTGGCGGAGCGCTGACCGCGCAGACTTCGGGACAGCGCAACGTGTTTACCACTACGGAGGACCTGACGGGGATTGCGTTTGTCACGGAGCCGCGGCATCTCTCGCCGATCGTTTCGCGGTTGCGGGTCGAAACCAGCGAGCGCACTGACACCGAATGGGATCTCGACTATGACTTCCAGTTGGGACGCATCAACGCCAGCACGCTGCTGGCAAACTACCACGTGGGACCTTTCACCGTGGGAGGTGGGGATGCTTTTCTGCAGATTCCGCAGCCGGCAACCGCCAGCGTGCCCGCCTTCACGCAGAAGTTTCAGCAGTTCCGGGTGGCGCTGGGCTATGGCGGCCTGAACAAGCGCGGATTCAGCGCCGCCAGCAGCTTTGGGATTGATTCCGAGACCGGACTCCTGCAGTTTGCCACGGCACAGACCACCTACAACTGGGACTGCTGCGGCATGACGCTGGAGTACCGGCGCTTTGCCATAGCGAACGTGCGCAACGAGAATCTGTTCCGTTTCACATTCACTTTGGCGAATATCGGTTCCTTTGGGAACTTGCGGCGGCAGGAACGGCTGTACTAGCGGACGGGCGCCTCCCGTTTCCCTCTGAGCATGGTGGCGATGCGCGCAGGGTCCTTCGCTCCGCCTGAAAAAACGGCTGCGCTCAGGATGACGCCCTGCAAGGATGCTCGTTGGAAGCCAACCTGCACCACTGCGGCTCCCTGTTCTGAGGTTCCTGCCTACTGTCCTGTTACCATAAATGCCATGCAACTATCGGACGCCCACCTTCGCCAGAAAGATTCTGCGCTTCGAACGGAACTGAGGCGACTGGGGCGCGTGCTGGTCGCGTACTCCGGCGGCGTGGATTCAGCCTATCTTGCGTGGGTTACTCGCCAAGAGCTCGGGAACGACATGCTGGCAGTCATCGCCGACTCGCCCAGCCTTGCCCGTACGCAACTTGCGGATGCTCTCGCGTTTGCCAAAGAACAGGAAATCCCGGTGGAGGTGACCGCGACGGCGGAGCTCGGCCGGGCCGAGTACGTCCGCAACGACGGGCAACGATGCTTTCACTGCAAAGATGAGCTCTTCACCGTCATGGAAGAAATTCGCGCTGCACGAGGCTTCGATGCGATCGTTTACGGCGTGAATCTGGACGATCAGCGGGACTTCCGTCCCGGCCAGCAGGCGGCACGCGAGCATCAGGTTGCGGCGCCGCTGCTCGCAGCGGGGCTAACCAAACAAGAGATTCGCGAGCTGGCGCGCCGGGCTGGGTTGAGAATCTGGGACAAGCCGGCTTCGGCGTGTCTTTCTTCGCGCATTGAGTATGGCCGCCCGGTTACACCCGAGGCGCTGACGGTAGTTGAGCAGGGCGAGGATGCGATCCGCGCGCTGGGCTTCCGGCAGTTCCGGGTGCGCCACCACGGAGAGATTGTGCGCATCGAGATTGCCCAAGAGGAACTGGAACGCGCGCTTGATCCGGCCATGGCGGCGGAGTTCACGAGAATCTTCAAGGGGCTCGGCTTCAAATTCGTGACCCTGGATCTGGAAGGATTCCGCTCGGGATCGATGAACTCACTTTTGCCTGCGGAACAGCTTCGCCGGGTGGGATGATCTTCACGGCATTTCTCGGCGGCCGAGTGGATTCTGGCCGAATCCCGTGCATTTGTCTCTGCGGTCCTACCGGCTTTGTGTCCGCGCCCTGTGAGATAATCAAAGCTTAGTCTGCAATGCTGAGGCGGTTTTTGGTGACATTAATCCGGCGCTCTTTTCTTGTCCTCATTCTGATCTGCCTGGGATGTGTCGCCCAGTCCGCCCCACCCGATCTCGCCAGGAAGATCAAGCGCCAGGTCCGCTCCTCGTACAACATCCCGGCAGAAGTGAATATCACCGTGGGGCCGGCGACGCCCAGCACCGAATGGCCTAACTACGACTCGGTGACCGTGACCATCGGCAGCGACGACACCAAGAAGTCCGACTATAAGTTCCTGGTTTCGAAGGATCACAACACCATGTTGCGGCTGGTCAAGTTTGACCTGAGCAAGGATCCCTTTGCCGAGGTGATGAACAAGATCGACGTAACTGGACGGCCTTCACGCGGGGCCAGAGCCGCCAAAGTGACGGTGGTCAACTACGACGATTTTGAATGCCCGTTCTGTTCGCGGATGCACCAGACGCTGTTTCCCGGACTCCTGAAGGAGTACGGCGATCGCGTGAGTTTCGTGTACAAGGACTATCCGCTGGTCGAAATCCATCCCTGGGCAACGCATGCCGCGGTGGACGCGAACTGTCTGGCGGCACAGAACGGCGATGCTTATTGGGACTTCGCGGACTACATCCACTCGAACCAGCATGAGGTCAGCAGCGAGAAGACACCCGGCGCGCGGTTTGCGGCTCTCGACAAGCTGACCATGCTGCAGGGCCAGAAGCACAATGTAGACACGGCGAAGTTGGAAGCCTGTATCAAGGCGCAGGACGAGAGCACGGTAAAAGCGTCGACGAAAGAGGCGGATGGAATTGGCGTGTCGGCCACGCCAACGATGTTCATCAATGGAGAAAAGATTGATGGCGCCGTACCGATCAGCGAGCTTCGCGCCGCGCTCGATCGTGCATTGCGGGACGCGGGGCAGCCCGTACCGACTCACGTGCCGGACGCCCCATCCGCCTCCAAATGACGCCGGGCGGGTGTCTCCACTGCTTCCCAGGTCTTCGTTTGCTGATTTGCGGGTCGAGCAATCGTTTGTCATACATAGCGGATCGCGGTTGAGGGAGAGATTCCTTTGAGAAGAAACTTGCTTTTTGTCCAGGCTGCCGCAGCGCTGCTGCTGGCAGCGACGCTGGCGGCCCTGGTTGGCTGCAAGTCGCAGGTGGGCGGCGACGTGATGGCCACTGTCGACGGCCGGAAGATTTTCCGTTCTGACGTGGACAAGTACTACGAGAACCAGATTGCGTCCGCGCAGCAGCAGCCCGCCGGCGAGCAGGCGACGACCCTGCGGTTGAACATTCTGCACCAGCTCATTGATGACGAAATCCTGATGCGGCGCGCCGAGAAGCTTGGCCTGCTGGCCACCGACGATGAGGTTGACCGGAAATACAACGAGTTCAAATCTCCTTTTTCCCAGGAGGAATTCGAGCAGCGGCTGAAAGACAAGAAGCTTACGGTAACGGACTTCAAGCGCGACATCCGGCGGTCGATCACGGTCGAGAAGGTGATGAACAAGGAAGTGTCCTCGAAGATCAGCGTCACCGAGCAGGACATCAACTCCTACTACAGTGCGCACAAATCCGAGTTCAACCTGATCGAGCCGCAATATCACCTGGCGCAGATTCTGGTGACCCCGGGTCCAAACCCGCAGGTGCACAACCAGAACGCGAAGGCGCAAAACGAAGCGGATGCCCGCAAGAAAATTCAGATGATCGCCAACCGGCTGGATAGCGGCGAGGACTTCGCCACGCTGGCCATGAACTATTCCGAAGATCCGGAGACCTCCGGAAATGGCGGCGACATTGGACCTGCGCCGGAGTCATCCCTGCGGAACACCGACCCCGCGACTCGCGATGCGGTGACCAAGCTCAAGCCCGGTCAGTACACGCCGGTGATCACTGTGTTGAACCCCGGGACTAAACAGCTAGTGGGCTTTCGCATTGTGAAGCTGGTGGCGAAAGAGCCGGCGGGACAGCGCGAGTTGTCGGACGAGCGCGTGAAGATGTCGATTCGCACGCAGATTCACGATCGCCGCGAGCAACTGCTCAAATCGGCTTACTACGAGGTTCTGCGCGATTCGGCGAAGGTGGAGAATTACTACGCTAGAAAGGTGCTGGACAACAACGGCGTGGAGTGAGGGATCACTCCACAATCACCAGCACATCCCCTGCGTTGACGGCCGCACCCTCGCTCACGAGTACTTTCTGAATTGTTCCCTTCTTGGGTGACTTGATTTCGTTTTGCATCTTCATCGCCTCAACCACAACCACGCCGGAACCTGCCTCCACTTCGGAATGCTCGTGGACCAGGATACGCACAACCTTGCCTGGCATGGGTGCGGTGACCCTCCTGGGGCCGTGATCGTCGGCAGCGCGGACACGGCTCCTGAGCGAGCGGGGATCGCGAACCTCGGCGGCAAAACGCGCGCTGCCGACCCAGAGATGCAAGTCGCTGGCAACGCGTTCAGATTTGATCTCGTAAGCCTGGTTGCCGATTCTGAGAGAAAGCACGCCGGGACGCGCAAGGACTGCGTCAACTTCGATCTCGCGCCCGTCGAGCCGGCACACCCAGAGGCCCTCAGCACGTTCGAGTTCGAGCCGATAATTCTTGCCGTCGATGGTGACGTCGTAGGTCATGAGAAACAGTGGTCAGTGGCCAGTGACGCGACAGGGTGAGCCAGGCGGTGGCTCACCTCAGTGCTTCATCGCGTCCGATCTTCCTCCAAGTCGAGACCTTCCGAGAGCCATTGTCTGGGGTGCTCGCACTCGTGCCGTTGGCTGCGGGAGCGAGAGCGGCAAACATCCCGGCCGCAATCGCGGCCACATGTGCAGCCTGCGGATCGGTTTCGAGTTCATTGCGCACATCCTGCTGCTTCAGCATTCGGTCCAGGAATCCAGTATCCAGATTCGCCGCGCGGAAGTCCGGGTTCCTCAGAATTCGCCGGAACAGCGAAATGTTCGTCTTAATTCCGCCCACAAAGTATTCATTGAGCGCGCAGCCGAGGCGGGCGATCACCTGCTCGCGGTTTTCACCGTATCCGATCAGCTTGGCCAGGAGTGGATCGTAATCGATCGGGACCGACCAGCCCTCGTACATGCCGGTGTCACGGCGGATTCCGGGCCCTGTGGGTGCGATCAGCAGCGTGATCTTGCCGGGACTGGGGAAATAGTTGTTGTCGGGATCTTCAGCGTAGATGCGGCACTCCATGGCATGACCACGCAGACGCACGGCGTCCTGAGTGAACGGCAGCTTTTCTCCGGCGGCGGTGCGGATTTGCAAATGGACCAGATCGAGGCCTGTGACCAGTTCGGTCACGGGATGCTCCACCTGCAACCGCGTGTTCATCTCAAGGAAATAGAAATTTTTCTGCGGATCGACCAGGAACTCAACTGTGCCGGCGTTGGTGTAGCCGGCGGCCTGGGCGACGCGGACCGCGACTTCGCCCATCCGGCGCCGCATATCGGGATCGACGACCGGCGATGGCGACTCTTCCAGCACCTTCTGATGGCGCCGCTGCAGGGAGCACTCTCGTTCGCCCAGGTAGACGGTGCTGCCGTGCTCATCCGCGAGCACCTGCATCTCGATGTGCCTCGGATTGACGATTGCCTTCTCGACGTAGATCTCGCTGTCGCCGAAGGAGCGTTCGGCTTCGCTGCGCGCGGCCTCGAGCGACGATTTCAACTGTTCCGGTGTGTGCACCAGGCGCATGCCCTTGCCGCCTCCGCCTGCCGCGGCTTTCAGCATGACCGGGTACCCAATGCGCTCCGCGACCTGCTGAGCTTGTTCGATGGATTCGAGCCCGCGGGCGGTTCCAGGGACGAGAGGCACCCCAGCCGCTTCCATCGTCTGGCGAGCGCGCGTCTTCGATCCCATCATTTCCATGGAGGCGGCGGTGGGGCCGATGAACTTCACCCCCGCATCGGTGCAGGCCTGGGCAAACTTCGCGTTTTCGGAGAGAAAGCCGTAGCCAGGATGGATGGCGTCCGCCCCCGATCGTTTGGCGACGTCGAGAATCTTCGGGATGTTGAGGTAGGATTCCGTTGCGGCTGGGGCGCCAATAGGGTAGGCCTCGTCGGCTTTGCGAACATGCAACGCGGTGCGGTCGACGTCGGAATAGACCGCCACGGCAGCAATTCCCATCTCATGGCAGGCGCGGATGATGCGCACCGCGATCTCGCCCCGATTGGCAATCAGAATCTTCTTAAACATTTCAAACCAGTGGCCCGGGCATCGAATTCACAAGCACGTGCCAAACACACGATTCTACTGGAGGTGCGAGGCACGCGCTGAGATCTCGTCGGATACGACTGGCGGATTGCCTTTTCGCGCCTCCGAGAGCAGGAACACCGCCACGATCAGCAACTCCGGTTCGATCGGATGCCGGTAGCGGGCGTGGGGAAAGACGAAATAATACGTTGTGGGGTAGGTCAGGACGAGACCCGCGAAAAGCCACGCTCCGGGCCGCTTTTGGCGCAGTGCGCGAAACAGGCCCCACAGGCACAGCACTGACGAGGCGAGGAAGAGGGAATTGCGGAAGTCCCAGGGAGCGCGGCTGTCACTCGGCCGGGGAACGCCGTTCCAGTAGTAGAAGAACCGCTTCAGGCTGACGATCAGGAAACGCGACGGGCTCTCTCGAATCCACTCGAAGGCCAGCCGCTTGCAGTCTGCCGCATAGGCCAACTCGCCCATGCGCTGAAATTTTTCAAACTCCAGCTGGTTTAGGTTGGGCTGGAGATAGGCCATCAGCATGCCCTCAGCGCCTTTCCAGTTGCCAAGCCGGAATTGAAGTCCGAAGTCGTCTCGGATGAATACGAACTGCCCGAAAACTTGATAGTTGCGAATCAGCCAGGGTGATAGAACTACAAAGAAAATGAGGGAAGACAGCACTACGCCGCCGATCGATGGCAAGCTGCGACGGTGTCTGCGCCACCAGATCCAGAGTCCGCAGAACGGCAGAAAGGCCAGCATCGAGGGATTCGCCAGTGAGCCAACGCCCCACAGCATGCCGAAGATCACCCAGCCACACCATCCGCGCCACTCCTCCAGTTCAAGGGCGACCAGAAAAATCAGGCTGAGCACGAGCGGGGTAAACGTTGTGTCCCAGATCCAGTGAACGGACCAGTACCAGACATACGGAAGCAGCGCCCACGTCCAGGCAGACCAGATCGCGATACGCTTGTCGAAGGTCTTGCACGCGATCCGATAGACCGGGACGGTAGTGAGCGCGGAGAGCAGGCTGTTGATGGTGAGCAGTACCCAAGCCGAAGCATAGGTGTAGATTCCGAACACCTTGAAGACGCCGCCCATCAGGTAGGGATAGAGCGGCGGCTCCCATGCGGTAGGCCCGGTGTTTCCTCCGTAGGGATTGCTGAAGCCCTGGCCCAGCGCGAGCGAGCGGGCGACCCGGCCCATCTCCCAGCCGAAGGCGAAGTGGTCTTCTCCAGGGCGAGCGCGGTACTGGCGGGCGACGCCGATTGTCGCCACTTGCAGCCCAAATGACAGGAGCACGAGCCAAAGCAGAGATTTGGGGATTGCCGCCTGGGATGGTCTGTCCATCGAGCGGCAGTTTATCAGGACAGGCACCGATCCAGATCAACGGCAGCAGGTTTACTGCTGCGGCTTGCGGAGGAAACTCACTGCGAATGGAGTCCCCGGCTTTTCGGCCGGGGGCCGGAGCCAGCGGCTCCGCCGAATGAAGCGGTAGCGGATGAGCGTCCAGATGGCCAGCCAGCCGTCGGAGTGGCGGATCTTCTTGCCTTCGCCAGACGACCGCGGGTTATAGGACACCGGAACCTCGGCAATCTTCTCGCCCATGCGGCAAAGCTTGGCGGTCACTTCGGGACAGAACTCGAAGCGTTGACATTCCAGTTGAATCTGACCAAGCAGCGAACGGCGGAAGACCTTATAGCAGGTGGCCTCGTCATGAATGCCCGCGCGGTAGAGCAGGTTCGACAGGTGCGTCAGAAGTTTGGCACCCAGGAAGAATCGCAATCCACGTTCGGGCCGGTCGGGACGCACACCGTACACAACATTGGCGGCCCGTTCTTCCAGCGGTCGCAACAGGGCAGGATAATCCTGCGGGTCGTACTCGAGGTCGGAATCCTGAATCAGTACGTATTCGCCGCGAGCGTGGGCCAGCGCGGTGCGAACCGCTGCTCCTTTGCCGCAGTTTCTTTCGTGAAAAACGATGGACAGGTCATCCGTGGCCGGGAGAGCCTTCAGCTTTTCGCGGGTACCGTCAGTCGAACCATCATCGACCACGATAATCTCCTTCTTGACGGGAGACGCCTGGATCGCCTGCAGCAACTCATCGACGTGTGCTGCCTCGTTGTAGACCGGCACGAGTACGGATACGCGGCCCTTCCACCGATCGCTGACGGCGGCAGGGCTGACGCGGGGCACACTCTGCACGGAGGTCGCACTCATAGTGACGTTTGGAACGCCCGAAATTATCGGATGTTTCTAGCATAGTATCATCTGGAATCCCAGGATTTTCCGGCGACCCGGCATGCTGCCTTCCGATGCGGCGATGAATCAAGACACGAAGTCCACTTCGGCGAGTCATGCCTCCAATGCCGGAGACCCTCTGACTACAGCCGCATTGCTCACGCTGCTGGCGGCCGGCACAGTGCTGCGATTCCTGTTCCTCGCCCGGAAGCCTTTCTGGTTCGACGAATGCTTCAGCGTGGAAGCGGCCCGGCTCGACTGGGCGAACTTCCTCCACTTGCTGTGGTGGCGCGAAGCGAACATGTCGCTGTACTACGTTCTGTTGCGCGGCTGGCTGCACGTCGGGCAAAGCGAGTTTTTCATTCGCAGCCTGTCGGTGATCGCGGCCGTGGCTGCGCTCCCTGCGATCTACTGGCTGGCCGGGCTTCTCTTTGACCGCCGTACGGCACTGATTGCGACCGCGCTGCTGGCGTTCAACGCTTATCACATTCGATACGCGCAGGAGGCGCGCAGCTATGCGCTCTTCGTTCTGCTGGCCACACTATCAGGCGCATTCTTCGTCGAGTTCCTCAGAGAGTCATCCCGCCGCAATCTCTTGGCCTATGCGTTGACCAGCGTTCTGGCTGTGTATGCGCATTTCTACGCGCTGCTGCTTGTGGCGGCGCAATGGCTGGCACTGCTGCTTCTAAGCCGGTCTTCCCCGTCAACGGAAGACGCGCAACACGCCCTCTCGGTCCCGCCCCATGTGCGGCGGGCCTGGATCTGGATCGCAGTGTCGGTGCTGCCGCTGCTCGTGTTCGTGGGAAAGCTGGGAGCAGGCCCGCTGAAATGGATTCATCGCCCCGGCTTCCATGATCTGCTCGACTACTACGAACACATGGCGGGCAATGCTGGCGCGGAGGGGGTTGGGCTTTACGCCATCGCTGTGATCGCCGCAGTCGCTCCACTGGGCAGGAAACTATTCGCGAGGAGGGCGAGTGCCTCGTGGGAAATGTGGCGATATCAGTTCCTTCTGATCTGGCTATTGTTTCCGGTCCTGCTTACCCTGGTGCTCTCCCTGGCCCGCCCGGTGTTCTACGGGCGGTACCTGATTTTTTGCTTGCCCGCGTTCTTGATTCTCGCGGCAGCAGGAGTGGCGCGTTTGCGGGGAATCTGGCAGCTTCCTGCCGCGCTTGCGGCCATGCTGCTGCTATCGCTCTACGGAATGCTCTCCTACTACGATCACGACTTCGATCTCGACCGGGACGGGATAGGAGCCGCCAGCGCCTACGTCATGGATCACGCCCAGCCCGCCGACGGCGTGCTCTTCCACATCGCCGCAACTCGCGTTCCATATGAGTTTTACAGGTCGCTGCGGGCTCGCGGGAGTTCGGCAGACGCGTTGGGCCCGGAGATTCTCTTTCCTCATCATGCCGACCACCTGGACTACCGTGACTTTACGGGCAAACCGACGAGCGAATTTCTGCACTCGGCACCTGCGCAATCCCGGCGCGTCTGGGTTGTGCTGATGTACAACGGTCCTCCAGCGGAACCCGACGCTACGACTGGGATTCTGACGCAGACTTTGGGGGAGGCGTTCCCCAAGATGCAGCGGTTTCTGTTTCCGCAGGTCGAGGTGAGGTTGTACAGCCGGCAGTAGCCGCGCGGCGAGGGTCGTTCCACAAACAAGAAAGCCCCTTTCGCATTTCGCGAAAGAGGCCGACGGTCTAAAAAGACTGCGACAACTACTTCGACTGGTCCACAGTGCCGGGCGCAGCCGAGGCTGCCTTCTCCGCTTTCTCTTTCTTGACACGCAGGGTTTCATCCACCCAGTGCGCCGCGGTCTTCAAGTCTTCCTCTCGAGCCGCCAGGTCGTCACATTCGACGTCCGCCCTCTCCCGGTGCATCAGGTTCAGGTACGCCATGGCGTCGTCGTAGTCAGGACGCAACTGAAGAGCCTTGGTCAGGCTGTCAATGCCTTCCTGGATAACAGGCATGTTCTTTACCTTCAGAGCGTCGCAGATAACCTTCTGATCCTTGTTCTTGGGATTCAGGTTCTCTTCCGGCTTGAGACCGAGCTTAGCGCGCTCTTCCATGCGCGGCTGGTAGCTGGCAGTCCAGTCGATGACTCCGACCGAATAGTACGGTTCGGGATCATTCGGGTCCACATCGGACGCCATGCGGTAGTACTTCTTGGCCTCGTCGAACTTCTTCATGTTCAAGTCCAGATAGGCAATGCCCTTCGCGCTATTGACCTTCTGTTCGCGCGACGGCTTGCCATTCAGCACCTTCTGATACTGCTCGATGGCCTGATTCGCATTGCTGATGTTGTCCGGTGAATCTACGCCCGGGATGTACAGCGAGACGTAGGCTGTCGCCAGATACATGCGCGCGTTGGTGAGGCTTGGGTCCAGCTCAACGGCCTTCTGGAAATGATCAATGGCGGTCTCGAAGTGGGAGTTCTTGTAGGACTCCACTCCTTTGTTGAGCTGATCGCGGGCGCGCAACTTATCACAGCCCACAGAGGAAAGAAGTGCCAGCGCAACCGCGGCCAGCGTGAGCAGTCTCACATTCTTATTCATTGCGGTATAAGTCTCCCTTGCCACAGCATCCTAGGCCCAGAGACAGCGGATTGACAAGCGCGGGCCGCGGGAGCACGGGAGGAGGTCCTCCCGTGCCGGGCCAAAAGCGAAAAACGCACCTTCCGGGCTTTCCAACGGGGGCGGATCTAGCCGCCCGCTTCGATCTTCGCGGTAATGAGACCGACTTTGTCCACTCCAGCGGCGTGAGCGATGTCGATCACGTTCGCAACGTTGGCGAAGGGGATGGCATCATCACCCTTCACGAACATGACCTTCTCGGCGCGCAGTTTGTAGATGTCGGTCAGACGGCCCTGCAGATTGTCCCAGGTCGCATCTTCGTTGTTGATCTTGAGGCCCGGATCCTGGCCTGCGCCACGATCAATCAACTGGACAACGATGGTGCGGTCGGGGGCGGTGTTCTTCGGGGCATTGGGCGGAGGCGGCTGAGGAACCAGCGCATCCAGTCCTTTGGGCGTAACCGGCGAGATCACCATGAAGATGATGAGCAGCACCAGCAACACATCGATGAGCGGCGTTACGTTAATATTCGCGTTTTGGCCTCCGCTCGGGCCAACTGCCATTCCCATGGTCGTTCTCCTCTATTGCCCGCCCGCGGCTGGAGCTGGCGGGGTGGCTGGAGTAGTTTTCCTCTGATCGGTGAGCAAGCCCAGATCGTCAACCCCGGCGGCTCGCACGGCGTCGACGACTTGCACTACGCCGCCGAATCGGGCCCGCATATCCGCCTTGACGTACACGCGCTTGTCCGGCTTGTTGGCGAGGCGATCCTTCACCTTGTTGGTCAAACTGTCGATCGTAATCTGGTCAGAGCCGAAGTAGACCTGGCCGTCCCGGGTCACGGAAACCAGCAGCGCGTCTTCCTTGTCGGCGTCCGGCATCTGCTCCGGGCTGTTGACCTTGGCCAAGTCGACGCTCACGCCGTGCTGCAACATGGGCGTGACCACCATGAAGATAATCAGCAGAACCAGCATCACGTCCACCATGGGCGTGACGTTGATGTCGGAGCTGATCTTGGCTCCTTCATTTCGTTTCGCTAATGCCATAGCTTGATATCTCCCTACAGCCGATCAATCCGCCAGGAGCGGGAAAGCCCGGCGCCGGGAATTCCAGCGCCGGACCAGCAACTCAGGGCAGCAACCGTCTGCTGTCGTCCGAATCCTAATCTTTTAGGACCGGCGCACTTCACGCCGCTTGAGGAAGTAATCAATCAATTCGCTCGACGAGTTGTCCATCTCCACGTCAAACGCTTCCACGCGGCCAGTCAAGTAGTTGAACATCATGACGGCAGGGATGGCGACGAGCAACCCGATGGCTGTCGTGACCAGCGCTTCCGCGATACCACCGGCGACGGCGGTCAGACCGGTAGCCTTGGTGTTCGCGATTCCAGTGAACGCGTTCAGAATGCCCATCACCGTTCCGAACAGCCCCACGAAGGGAGCCGTCGAGCCGATGGTGGCCAAGCCGCCGAGTCCGCGCTTCAATTCGGCGTGGACAATGGCTTCGGTACGCTCGAGAGCGCGCTTGGAGGCTTCGATGGTTTCGCCAGGGATCGCTCCCGGACTGTCCTGGTGGGCCTTGAACTCCATCAGGCCGGCTGTGACGACCTTGGCCAGATGGCTCTTCTTGTTGCGCTCGGCGACCTTGATAGCTTCGTCGATGCGGCCGTCGCGGAGAGCGCCCGCTACGGCAGGGGCAAACGACCGGGACTGCTTGCGGGCAGCGTTGTACGCCATCCAGCGGTCAATCATGACGCCGATTGACCATCCCGACATGATGAACAGAATGACGACCACGGTCCGGGCCACCCAGCCCATCTGTTTCCATAGACCGAGTGGGTCGGTAGGCATGCCGCCGCTTTCCTGCACCATCCAGGTAGCTACGGCCGGCATGTGGCTGAGAATTACTCCTGCAATAGTTGCGACCATGAGTTGCTTTTCCCTCCTCTGAACTTGGACCTGAACCTTTTAGACCTGACCTCCGAACGTTGATGCGCTGTGCTCAGACAACTGCGAGCAGAACATCTGCCCAAGGCCTCTTCTGGATGACGGCGCAATTCCCGGTTTCAGCATCCGCATACCGTGAAGTTCGATCACGTTGATCGGTTCGGTACGGCGGCCTCATCCGAGCGCTTTTGGAACATCCGCTCCCGGCCACCGTTTCGGGTGGGAGGGGAGGGCCGAAACACACAAACTTCCTGCACTTCATAACACCTTCAGGCCCGCTGGAGTCTAGCCTCCGGAGAGCGTGAAGTTTACCTGTACGGTCGTTTCCACTTCCACCGGTTCGCCGTTCAGCAGGTATGGCTTGTACTTCCACTGCTTCACGGCTTCGATGGCCGAGGGCGCCAACATGGGGTGCCCACTGATCAAGCGGAGGTTCTGAATGTCCCCGCTCTTGCTGATCTCCGCCTGCAGCACGACCGTCCCCTGAATGCGAGCCTGCCGCGCTAGCGGCGGGTAATTCGGGTTAACCTTCCGGATCAAGAGACCGGTCGAGACGCCCTGGGAAACGCGCACGCGCTGCGGAGTGGCTACTTTCGGCACGGCCACGGGCGTGGAGCTGATGATGCCGCCAATGACGCCGCCCATCTGTCCGCCTGGCACACCACCGGGGACACCGCCCACTACGCCGCTGGTCGCCATGACCGGCGGAGGAGCCTCGTCTTCCTTGATCATCTGTACTTTTTGAGGAATCTTGGTGGGTGTACGCAGTTGACCGTTGACGATATCCGTCTGGATCTGCCGGACGACCTTAACCGGGGCTGCGGCTGGCGGTGGTGGTGGAGGCGGCGGAGGAGGCGCCACCAGGAATGTCATGAGCTGGGTTCTTGGCAAGGCTTCGGTAAAGATGAGAGGGATCAGAATCATCACAATCAGGATCCCAATCTGAATGATGAACGAGATCGTCGTCGTCATTCCCCGCTTGGTTTTTAGCCGGCCGCCAGACTCGATAAGGCTGTCTTCGAACATAAGGTTTCTCCCTGCAATCAGACCCTACGGAAACTTAGACACCGTCCGCTTCCTGTTTGCTCCCTGAATCTACAAGTGCCATGGCAGCCATCCAAGCCGTCACAGCCGATCGGACCAAACCGTCTAACTGTATATAAAATAAGGCCTAACACAATAGCACAGCCCTTGCCATCGGGTAATTTACTTGGCCTTGGCAGGCATGGCCATGGGACGCTTGCCCTTCTCGATCCGCCAATCCTGGTAGGCGACCAGAATCGGCGCCGCAATCGCGATCGACGAATACGTCCCGATCAAGATGCCAATTACGAGCGCGAGGCTAAACCCGTGCAACACCTCGCCACCGAATAAGTAGAGTGCGAGTACGGTAAGGAACGTAAGGCCCGCTGTCAAGATGGTTCGACTTAAAGTTTGATTGATGCTGCGATTTACGATCTCCGACAGCTTCTCTCGCCGCATCAGTTTAATGTTTTCCCGGATGCGGTCAAATACCACGATGGTGTCGTTATTAGAGTAACCAATCAGGGTCAGGATCGCGGCGATCACGGTCAAGGAGATGTCGGTCCTGGTCAACGAGAATGCACCTACAGTGATCAGCGTGTCGTGAAAGACGGTCACCACGGCGGCGACACCGTAGATCCACTCAAAGCGGAAGCCGAGGTAAACCAGCATGCCGGCCAGTGAATAAAGAGTGGCCAGTCCGGCCTGCTTGCGGAGTTGGCCGCCGACCTGTGGTCCGACGATCTCCACGTTGCGCACACCGAAATCGGAGAGGAAAAATCCGTCCTGCACTGAGGCCGCTACCGCAGGTTCGACCGCTCCTTTCAGCTGATCGAACGAGGTGAGCACGCCACCTTGCGTTTTATCGCGGACATTCACGATTGCCTGCGCCTGCGCCGTGTATTTCCCATCGTCGGGGCCGACGTGCAGCGGGTCTTTGTCCATCAGGTAGTTCTTGATTGTCAAAGAACTGGCGTTGTTGAGGTCGATTTTTCCGGCCGGAGCATTGGTCTCCAGCGCATTGATAATCTGGATTTTGCCGCGATCGAGCGCCTGTTCGCTGGTCTCGCGGACATCGAGGTCAATCAGCACCTCGTTGTTGCCCACCTGTCCGTAGCGCTGGATCTTGGCGTTGCGCAAACCCGCGCGGTCCATGGCGGTACGCACCGCGTTGTCATCCGGCTGGTGCGCGAACTTGACGTACACCAAAGTTCCGCCGCGAAAATCTACGCCCCACGGGATTCCATGCCAAAACAGCATGGAAAACACGCCCGCGACGCTAAAGATCAGCGAGAAGGCGAGAAAATACCACTTCTTGCCAAGAAAATCTATGTTGGGATTGCGAAAGAACTCCACCTGTTGTCTAACCCCTTATCTGCATATGATTTAGCGAAAATTGAGTAATTGTGGAATCGGGTGATTGGGAAATTGAACCCCGACAACATCCGATTACCGACCTTCAATTACCCAATGACTCAATTACCAAATTACTCAACACCTAGATGCTCAGCGCTTCTCCGCGCTGCTTGCGGCTTAGAAGGTAATCAAAGATCACGCGCGATACGAAGACTGCCGTGAACAGGTTCGCCAACAGACCGAAGGTCAGCGTCGTGGCAAACCCGCGCACCGGTCCGGTGCCGAAGATGAACAAGATCGCCGCCGAAACAATCGTGGTCACGTGCGTGTCAACGATCGTGATCCAGGCATGGCTGAAGCCCTGATCGACGGCCGAGGGCGGCGTCTTGCCGTTGCGCAACTCTTCGCGAATGCGCTCAAAGATCAGCACATTCGAATCGACGCCCATACCGACGGTCAGAATGACTCCGGCAATTCCGGGCAAAGTTAATACAGCTTCGAAATAGCCCATGAACCCAAGAAGAATAATCAGGTTCAGCAGTAGCGCCACATCTGCATTGATGCCGGCCCCGCGGTAGTAAACCAGCATGAAGATCAGCACCGCCAGCATGCCGATGATGGCGGCTCGAACACCGGCGCGCATCGAATCCGCACCCAGCGAGGGCCCAACCGTGCGCTCTTCCATGTATTTCACGCTCGCGGGCAGCGCACCCGAACGCAGGATCATGGAGAGATCCTTCGAGGCCTGCTCGCTCATGCGGCCACCACTGATTTCGCCCCGGTCGCGGATCGGCTCCTTGATGTTGGCAACTTCCTGCACCTTGTTGTCGAGTACCACAGCCAGACTGTCATTCACGTGCGCGGAGGTGAAGTTGTAGAATCGCTGGCCGCCCTCGCCGGTCAGGGTGAAGCTCACGCTCGGCTGGCCGTTCTGGTCGCGGCTGGGTTGAGCGTCACGAAGATCTTTTCCGCTGACCGCCGAGACGCGTGAAACCAGGTACCAGGCTTGGCCTTCTTCCCCAACTCCCGGCATGTTGTGTCCGGGCAGCAGAATCGCATCGGGCGGGAGGATTCCCCCTTTTTCCTGAAGCGCCGCCTGCTCGCTCGGATATGGACCACCCAACGACTGTTTGATCTCGAGCATAGCGGTGGACTGCATGATGTCCTTCACACGTGCGGGATCGTCGATGCTGGGCAACTGCACCAGAATCTGATACTGCCCCAACCCGTGCTCCTGGATCGTGGGTTCGCTGACGCCGAGCGCGTCAATGCGGTTGCGGATGGTCTCAATCGCCTGCGTCACAGCCCGGTTCTTCAGGTCGGAGAGCATGGGCGGGGTCATGGCAAGATTCCAGTTGTCGCTGGTGCCCGAGGTGATTTCGTACTCGGGCAAACGGTCGTGGACGATGCTCAACAGGTCTGAGCGAGAACTCGGAGGCACACCCTTGATGACAATGTGGTCGGGGTTGTTATCCGGATCGGGCTTGGAGACTTCTGAGAATGCGATCTTGCGCTTGTTCAGCTGTTCTTTGAGAACTTCGACGGCGTTGTCGGAATCGACCTTCACCGCATCATTGACCTGCACCTGCAGGATCAGGTGGGTTCCGCCGCGCAGATCGAGTCCGAGATGGATGCGGTCGGTCATGGCCGAGAGCAAGCCTTGTCCCGAGAAGGCCTTCGGAATGCCGAAAATGCCGAACAAGAAAACGATCAGCGTGCCGACGATGAGTACTAACTTCCAAAGAAGGTTCTTGTTCATGACGAAGACAGTCTCTAGAGCTTAATTCCGCGTACTACTTGGTTTTTGACTCTTCCTCGGTGGTCGTGACCTGCACGACCGAAGCCTTGGTCACTTCCACCCGCAAATTATCCGGAGGAACTCGAAGGTGAATCGAGTCATCCTTCAGAGCAATGATGGTACCGCGCAAGCCGCCGCTGGTTGTCACCTTGTCGCCGGTCTTGAGCTGGTCCAGCATCGCCTGCCATTTCTTCTGGCGGCGCTGCTGGGGAAGAATCAGGAGAAAGTAAAAAATACCGAAAATGAAGATGAGGGGGGCGATGCTCAGCCATCCCATGCCGCCGCCGCCGGTTTGTAGGGCCAACCACAAGTGCGTATTCATGAAGTCAGGGCGGATGAGTCCGCCAAAAACGTCGCGCCGCCTAGCGCCGCGAGAGCTGGGATTTCACCACGGGGTTTGGATCGATTTCGGCCGGGTTCCTTCAGCTTTCAGGCTTGCTTCGGGTGAGTCTACGGTTTCGGTCGAGACCGGATATCCGCAAGAAAACGGGACTCTTCCCCAAGTCGAATAGAATGCCGTACCCGCCGCATAGTGTCAAGGTAGAAGCTCAGGTTGTGGATGGTATTTAGGACCTGAGCCAGTACCTCGTTCGAAGCATAGAGGTGGCGGAGGTAGGCCCGGGAATAGCGCTGGCATACGCGGCAGGCGCAGTTGGGGTCGAGCGGTGCCTGGTCCTGGGCGTAACGCGCCTGCTTGATTGACACCTTGCCCTCGGACGTGAACAGTAGGCCGTGACGCGCGGCCCGCGTGGGCAGAACGCAATCCATCATGTCGACCCCAAGGCTGGCGTACTCGACGATTTCCTCCGGCGTACCGACGCCCATGAGGTAGCGGGGCTTGTCGGCGGGAAGATGCTCGAGCGTGGCCTCGACGATCTCGCGAGTCAGGCTGCGTGGCTCGCCGACGCTGAGCCCGCCAATGGCGTAACCGGGGAAACCGATCTCGATGGTGCGAAGTGCGGACTCTTTTCTGAGTTCGAGGTCCATTCCGCCCTGGACGATGCCGAACAGAGACTGGGTGGAGAAGTTGGCAGTTGCCAGTTGCCAGTTGCCAGTCCCAGAGGTGGCGGTGTCTTCGGGGACGTTTGGACTCGGTCCGGCTTCAATCGGGTATTCGGTGCCGGGTGCTGGGAGCTGAGAGCTGAGGGCTGACGGCTGAGGGCTGCCCTTCCACGGCACTTCGTGCTTGTGTTCCTCAAAATATTTCTTGCTGCGCTGGGCCCAGCGCAGCGTCATTTCCATCGAAGCCTTGGCCCGCGCGCGGTCTGCCGGATACTCCGTACACTCATCGAACGCCATGAGGATGTCGGCCCCCAGCCCAATCTGCGATTCCATGGCGCTTTCGGGGCTGAAGAAGTGCGAGGAACCGTCGAGGTGCGAACGGAACGTCACGCCGTCTTCCGTGACTTTGCGCAGCTCATTCAGGCTGAATACCTGAAAGCCGCCGGAATCGGTGAGGATGGCGCGTGGCCACGACATAAAGCCGTGGAGTCCACCCATCCGGCGAACGGTCTCGACGCCGGGACGCAGATAAAGGTGGTAGGTGTTGCCCAGAAGAATCTCAACTCCCAGGTCCTCGAGGATGTCCTGAGGCACGCCTTTGACCGAAGCCACGGTGCCCACCGGCATGAAGACCGGTGTTTCGACTTCCCCGTGCGGCGTGTGCAGCCGGCCAGTGCGCGCCGCGGCGTGGCTGGTTTCGATCAGGAAGTCGAGGGACATCGATCTGGATTGTAGCAATCGCACAGAGGCCAGTGGTCAGTGATCAGTGGTTAGGGGCCAGCAAGTTCACTAGTTCGCCGCGAACTTTCCCACCGTCGATAATCAACCGGCCAAGACTTACGGGTAGCTTGAACCGTCCGGGACCCGCGCTGCCGGGATTGAAATAGAGCACTCCGGCATGCGTTTCCTGCCTGGGGATATGGCTGTGCCCTGAGATCACGACATCGAAGCCGGCTGACTTTGGCTTCAGGTCGAGTTGCGCCAGATTGTGGAGTATGTAAATCGAAACGCCGCCAGCTTCGAATACCTCTGTCGTGGGGAGCTTGCGGGCCCATGCAGCTTTGTCGACGTTGCCGCGGATGGCGGTCAAAGGTGCGACAGCCGCGAGCCTCTCGAGGATTTCGGGCGAGCCTACGTCGCCGGCGTGGAGGATGTGATCTGATCCGCAGAGCGCTGCGAGAGCTTCGGGGCGAAGCAGGCCATGGGTGTCGGAGATGACGCCGATGAGGATGGGGGTTCTCAGTTCTCAGTTCTCAGTGGTTCAGAGATCGCAACTTTAGATGCGGTTCATCAGTTGGTTCATCTCGGCGTGAGTTGGCGCGCCTTCCATTGACCGGTACGTGCCGCTTGCCTTGAGCTCCTGGGCAAAACGGCCGCGCAGTCCGGGCCGCATCTTCGGGAGTGGGCCCGTATCCAGCCTCGACATCGGCGGTCACGGGCACTCTTACCGCGCGGGCAATGCGGGCCACGGGCGCCAGCATCTCTTCTCTGGGAATCCTCTCCCCATCGGGATAGCCCAGCGAGAATGCGACGCCAGCGCTGGTCGTAGCGACAGCGGGGAATCCGGCATCTTCGATGATGCGGGCGCTGGCAACATCCCAAACGTTGGGGAGCACGAGCGCGTTGCTGCCGGAGTGCATCGCAAGGAATGTTTCAGCTTTCTTCTTCTGATCGAGCTTCGACATACGTTGGATTGGATGCGCTCAGCGGCCGCCGTTCTTCATCTTTTCAGTGAAGCGGCCGACGCTCACAACAGCGCGCCCGACGGTGCCGCGGCCGATCTCCTGCGCATCGTCGCGAGCGGTGACGCGTAGAGTGAAGAAGCGTCCGTCGAAAGACTCGAGCACGGCTTCGGCCTTGATGCGGGCACCGACACCGCTGGCCGCGCGATGCTCGATGTTGATGGAGGTTCCCACTGTGATCTCATCACCTTCGCAGTAGGGCTGCAGCGCATGGAACGCGGCGGTTTCCATCAGCCGGATCATGTCGGGAGTGGAATAAACCGGCGGCAACTCGGGACGATGCGCCGTCAGGGTGTGCCCGAAGGCAACGGTTTCCTCGGCTTCGCCGCGGGCACCGATGGGGATTTGCTTGGACATAGTTTGCAGGAAGATTCCGAAAGACAGTTGCTACTACGGAATCACCGGCCGAGCGCCGGGCCCAATCGAACCCTGGAACGGTCTACCGGCGCGTCGCTCTCGACGGCAGCAAAGACGCTCTTGGGATCAAGGTGCCGTGTGCGCAGCTTCTTCTCCAGACTTTTAGTCTCCTCTTTGCTGAGGTTCTTGAACAAGGCCCGCGCCTGCGTCTTGGCATCGTCCGACCCTTGGCGGTACGCGGAAAAGTACAGAAAATAAGCCTCCGCGCGGTCGATCGGGATGCCGTCCCCTTTCACATTCATCTCGGCCAATCTCAACGTGGCTTGGGTATGTCCGAGCGCGGATGCTTCACCGTACCACTTCGCCGCTTCTTTCAAATCGGCGGGCATGCCTAACCCGTGCTCGTAAAGGTATCCGACGCAAAACGGACCTGGAGCGTAGCGGTCTTGTGCGGCGGATTTGCAGAAATCGAGCGCTTGCGTGTAGTCCCGCGCTGTCCCTTTACCGTCGACCAGCATGACGGCAAGCCTGACCTTCCCCCCGGGGTCTCCTTCTGCAGCCCTGCGATACCATTGAACAGCCGCTGAGTCGCTCTTCGAGAGTTCGTCACCTTTTTCGTACATACTCGCGATGACCAGCATCGCCCTGTAGTCCGACTTCACTCCCAGTTCGGTAGCGGTGCGAGTAACCGCGTCCTTCGCAGGTTCGCTCCCGGCATCCTTCGCCAGCAGAAACCAGACATCGGCCAGATTCAGATCAGAGTTCACTCCATCGCCGTTGTAATACGACGCTCCGAGGTTGAACATCGCTTGGGGATTCCCATGCTTGGCGGCCTTGCGGTACCAGCGAACTGCTTCTTCCTTGTTCTTTTCTACGCCTTGACCCAGTCGGTACATCACCCCCAAGTCATCCTCGGCAGCAGCATTGCCTTGATCTGCTGCCTTTCGATACCACCTGACAGCGGACACGTCATCCCGCGGGACCCCGTTTCCCTCCTCATAGGCTTTCCCCAGAGCTTCCTGGGCAGACGCGTCACCACTCTCAGCCTTGGTCTGAATTTGTGAAATCTGGTTGTGAGTGAGGCTGGCGTGGCTAGCCGGGTCCTGTTGCGGAGGCTGGACCGGTACCGACGCCTGCCCGCCAGTGGTAGTGATGAGTGCCAGCCACAAGACCAACATGCCTGATCAATTCCCGAGTCGAAGTTGGGTCTCTACTACTAAGCCGCTACGGCCGTCCGCCGCGCCTCAATCCCGTCGAGAGCGCACCACAGCATTCTTGCGGCATTTTCTGCGGCGTCTAGGGCGGCGTCGGCGACATCCGGATTCGCTGCGACTCGCTTCTCCAACTGATTGCGCCACACGCGGGAGTGGTAGACATCGGCGGTCGCGTGCAGCGAGAAGTAGCCACAAGTCTTGTCGTCAGCACCATACATTTCGCGCAAACCGCGCTCCTTCTCTTTTGCGACACGGGGAACCTGCGATTCGTACGCGTAGAACGCGGCCAGAGCTTCTTCGGGCGAAGCTTCGCTGGCCACCCGCTGAAAATGGGTGGTGAGCTGGCGAATCTCGGGAACAGGAGTGTGCCAGCTGAGATTGCGGCTCGATCCCATGCCCTCGGCGAAGTCAAGCCAGAGCTCGGAGTGGGGCACGGAATCGTTCCCCACTCCGCCTTCGACGCCCTTCTCGTCACACATGTTGGCCAGCACGGCGCGGCGTAGTTCGCCCTCTTCGAGACGCAGGGCGAACGCCGCCAGATAAGAGGGAAATGCTTCGACCTGGTGGTAGTAGTCTTGTGCGTACTCGCGCAGGTCATCGCGGGTTAACTTGCCCGCCGCCCATGCCTTGTAGAAAGGATGGCAGAGCAGGTCGTATTTCGCGATACGCGCGTCCAGTTGCCCGGAGAATTCTGCGATATTCATGGCGTCCCCCGTGAGTGCGGAATATGACACTCCAATATTACGGATGGAGTCGAAACCCGGCAAGTGATGGAAATCACCGGTCGTGGTACCGGTTTTGCCTATGAATGTAGTGGCGATGCGCGCAAGATCCCTTCGGCTGCGCTCAGGATGACGCCCTGCATCTTGCTAGAATGAAGGGCAAGAGTCCGCAGGAATTCTGGGGCTGGCAAGTCTTCACCGTTTGATGCAGACATTCACGGAGCAATTCGACGTCGTGGTGGTGGGCGCTGGTCACGCCGGCTGCGAGGCCGCGATGGCCGCGGCGCGCATGGGGCTGAAAACTGCGCTGTACACGCTCAATGTCGATTTGATCGCACAGATGTCCTGCAATCCGGCAGTGGGCGGCATCGCCAAGGGACACCTGGTGCGAGAAGTCGACGCACTGGGCGGGATCATGGGGGAGATCACCGACGCGGTGGGCATTCAGTTTCGCCTGCTGAATACCTCGCGCGGGCCGGCAGTGTGGTCTCCGCGGGCGCAGTGCGACAAGCAGGCTTACCGGCTGAAGATGCGCGAAGTGCTGGAATCGCAGCCGAACCTGAAGATCATGCAGGCGGAAGTGGCGGATCTGATCGTGGAAAGCTGTCAGCTCTCAGCTGTCAGCTATCAGCGGGAGAGCGCTCCGGATTTTACTGAGAACCGAGAACCGAGAACTGAGAACTCGCCTCTTCGCGTTCTCGGCGTTCGCCTTCGCGACGGGCGTACTGTAGGCGCGCAGGCGGTCATCATCACGACAGGAACCTTTCTCAACGGACTGATTCATTGCGGCGAGCAGCAGTATCCCGCGGGCCGCTCGGGGGAGCCGAACGCCGTTTTGCTGGGTGAGGCGCTGAAGAAACTTGGGCTGCGCGGCTGCCGCCTCAAGACGGGTACGCCGCCACGGCTCGACGGACGCAGCATCGACTGGTCGCGGTTCCCGGTGCAGCCGGGGGACGCCGATCCTACGCCATTCAGCTTCCGCACCAGGCGCGTGACGCATCACGACTCGCAAGTTCCGTGCTACATCGCGTGGACCACTCCCGAGACCCACCGCATCATTCGCGAGAACGTCCACCGCTCGCCGATGTACAGCGGGCAGATTCAATCGATCGGGCCGCGCTATTGTCCGTCGATCGAAGACAAGATCGTCAAGTTTCCTGACAAGGAAATGCACCAGCTGTTCTTGGAGCCGGAAGGGCTGAACACGCACGAGATCTACGTCAACGGGATGAGCACGTCGTTGCCGGTGGAAGTGCAACTGGCGATTCTGAAGTCGATTCCGGGGCTCGAGAACGCGGAGATGCTGCGTCCCGGCTACGCTATCGAGTACGACTCGATCGATCCAACCGAACTCGAGCGGACGCTGGAGACCAAGAAGATTGCCAGCCTGTTTCTGGGAGGCCAGATCAACGGCACTTCCGGCTATGAAGAAGCCGCCTGCCAGGGGCTGATGGCTGGCATCAACGCCGCGCTCAAAGTAAAGAACCAGCCGGCGCTGATTCTTGATCGCACCGAGGCCTACACAGCCATTCTGATCGATGACTTGATTTCGAAGGGCACGAACGAGCCTTACCGCATGTTTACGTCGCGGGCCGAATTCCGCCTGCATCTGAGGATTGACAACGCAGACCGCCGGCTCACGCCGCACGGCCGGCGCGTTGGACTGATCTCTGATGAGGCTTGGGCAGATTTTCAGGCCAAACAGGAGCGCTTGGCAAAGCTGAAGAAGCTACTGGAAGGCACGCGGATCAGCACTGAAATGTTAGGGAGTTGTCATTCCGAGGGGCGAAGCACCGAGGAATCTGCTGTCGCCGGCAGCGCACCGACCGCCGGCGATTGGGACACTGCAACAGGCCAGACGCTGGCACAGCTCATGAAGCGTCCCGAAGTTACAGTGGAGCATCTCGTCCCCATCCTGAGAACGCTCACGCCGGAATTCTTCGCTCGACAGAATCCCTCTGTGTCCCCAGTGCCTTCTGCGGTACAGCTTTCTTCCGAAGTCAGAAACGAACTCAAGTCGGTTGAAACCGAGATCAAGTACGAAGGCTACCTGCAGCAACAACAGCGAGCCATGGAGCGCCTGAAGAAATCGGAGCAACGCACGATTCCTGATTGGTTCGACTACCGCTCGGTGAGTGGACTGTCGCGCGAGATGCAGGAGAAGCTCACGAAAGTCCAGCCACGCACCTTGGGCCATGCGTCTCGTATTCCTGGGGTGACTCCGGCGGCGGTATCGCTGGTGAACGTCTACATTGAGATTCAGGGCCGCCGCCGCGAGCAGGCGACAGCGTTCTAGCCGAATTTTGCAGGTCAGCCGCGATATACAGTCCGGCTCCAGCTGGGGATTCTGAGTCTTCCCCGTTATGCGGCTTGGCGCAGGGCCACGGGTTCGGTCAATTTCGGCTGGCCCCAGAGCCACCCAACGATCGCACCGAAGACAAAATTCGAGGATGTCACTTCGCCGAAATGCACCCAGCGAACCGCGTCGGGAAAATATGGGTTCGGCATCAGCAGGGGCGCCACTCCGCTCAGGAGGGCGAACACGGCGCCTACCGCCAGTGCGCCACCGAGACGAGGCAGGCCCAGCATCCGCACCAGCAAAAGGCATAGGACGACAAACACCGGCCCGCGCACCAGCAGCTGCAAGCCTACGATGGTCCCCATTGCGGGCAGATGCTGTGTGGCATAGAACTCCTTCACGTACGGGAAAATGATCAGCCCCGCGACCAGGTAAAGGAAGATGTAACTGACGTCGGAGACTGCGAATTTCCACGCCCGCTCGGCGCGTGATTTCGACTGGATAGGATGGTAGTGCTCGGGCGGAGCCTCCGTTCGTCGTCCAAACAACAGCGCCCACACCGGTACGGCGAGCACAGCCGAAATTACGGAGAACAGCAGAACTTTCCCCCACTCGATCTCCGAACTCGTCAGGAAGAAAACACCCTCCAGCAGGTTCACCGCTTCGATAGCGAGCGGAATGGACGCGATTACCGCCCCCAGTTTCCATCCCCGCCACTCCGAGCGCAGAGCCACAGCAGTAAGCGCGGCGACGATGACCGCGTTAGTCAGTAGCATCCACTGCAGAAGGTGCGGCACGGGATGAGGTTTCATGGCGACAAGCATTCCTGCGACCACCTGAATAAGACAGATCGCCAGAAAAGCCACGACAGCTCGCACGATTGCGTTTGAGAGTTTCATGATTTGCCTCCTTTTTCTTGCTTTTCGTAAGTTGCGATGGCGTAACGAGTCCACTCCAGCCAGGATTCGCACCCTCGGAGGCCGCATTCGAACGCCAGCCTTCCGGAAATCGACATCTTGCTCCTGGCCGCGGCGAGTTGCTCGGACAAGACCGCCAGATGAACCACCAACTCGGCTTGCAGCGATTTCAGCAGTTGCACGGAAGCAACTGGTCCGACGACTTCCTCGGAGAATGCGAAGCGGAGAAGAACCTCCAGGTCGCGTCGAGCCAGGTCATCCTGGGTGATCGGACGGACAATCCATTTCTTAAGCTCCGCCAGGCCCTTGGGAGTGTGGTGGAAGATCTGCCGCCGGCGCAGGCCAGAACCGTGCTCGAGGCTGCCGCGGATCAGCCCTTGTTGTTCCAGCCGGCGCAGTGCCGGATAGACGGCGCCCGGGCTGTCACTGTAAGTCTTCATCGCGGTGGAGGAGAAGATTTTCCGCAGATCGTACCCCGAGGAGGGACGTTGCCGGAGCAGTCCCAGAAGCGCGTACCCGAGCCTGGAGATCTTCTGAGCCTTCATAGTACGTAGCGTACTATTACGACACGTACTGTCAATAGTTGTTTTAGGAGTACGGAGACCCTACTTTCGCCAGCACCTTGGGGGATCGCCGTGTCGGAGGAAGGTTCGTTCGAGCAAGAAAAACAAAAGGCGGCCATTTCTGGCCGCCCTTTTTCGAATTGTTACTGGCGAAGCGGTTTAGACACCCTTCACGTTCTCGGCCTGCCAGCCCTTGGGGCCCTTGACCACGTCGAACTGCACTTGCTGACCTTCCTGCAGGCTGCGGAAACCGCTGGCCTGGATGGCGGAGAAATGCACGAAGACATCCTCCCCATTCTGGCGGCTGATAAAGCCATAGCCCTTGGCGTCGTTAAACCACTTCACTGTTCCTGTTTCCATGATGTTGCAATTTCCTTTTTTGTTGATGTAGCGCTGAAGTCTTTCAGGATTCTTCTGCAGGCAGGTCACGCGCTGGGTTAAGCGGAGATGCTGGATACTGCGAAGGAACTCTAAAGATCAAACGCAATTTCATTTTAGCCGGAATGCACAGGAATAGCTACAGAATTCCTCAAGCTTGTCACTTAAGTAACTGATTTAAGGAAGGTTAGCAATCCTTGACTATAGGAAATACCCTGCCCTGATTTGACCGTCTTTCGGCAAAAGACCGATGATCTTCGGATGTGCTTTCGCAGGCTGGCACTCCCACTGGTACTCACGACTGTACTCGCGACCTCTGCTGCGGCTGAAATTGTCGACGATGTTCGCATCGCGCTGGCTCGGAATAACTTTTCTGCCGCAGAGTCGGAACTCAATTCCTACCGCGCACAACGTGGCGTGACCGCGGAATACGTGGAAGCCTATTCGTGGATGGCACGGGCGGCCCTTGATGCGGGCCAGTACGACCAGGCTTCCGCTTACGCCAGGCAGACCAAGACACTTGTTCTCGATCAACTGAAGCGCCGCGCACTCGATGCGGAACCACACTTGCCCATGGCTTTGGGTGCGGCCATTGAAGTTCAGGCCCAGATCCTCGCCGCTCGCGGCCAGCGGACGCAAGCTCTGGCAGTTCTGCAGGCGGCTCTGCGCAGCTACGGAACCACTTCCATTCACGAGCGTCTGCAAAAGAATCTCAACCTTCTCTCCTTCGAGGGGAAACTCGCCCCTGCCCTGAAGTCCGATCAGTATCTGGGATCAAAGCCTCCCCTCCTGACGCAACTCAAGGGCTCGCCCGTGCTTCTTTTCTTCTGGGCACATTGGTGCGGCGACTGCAAGGCGGAAGCGCCCATCATCACTCAGCTACGCTCGGAATTTGCGCCGAAGGGATTGAAGGTGGTAGGCCCCACGCGGCTCTACGGCTACACCGCGCAAGTCGAAAACTCCGCGCCCAGGGATGAACTGGCCTACATCGACGCCGTCAGGAAGCGTTTCTACGCAGGACTGCTCGACATGCCGGTTCCCATCAGCAGGTACAACTTCGATACCTACGGGGCATCGACCACTCCGACCCTGGTGCTGCTCGACCGCACGGGGAAAGTGGCGATGTACCATCCGGGGGCGCTGCCGTATGCGGAACTGCGGGCAGAGATTGAGAAGGTCGTGGCGCGATAGCTGGTGTGGCGCGGGCGCCCCGCCCGAGTTTTTCGCCTGGTTAACGCCGAAAGCGGTGCTACTCTAGTCAGCCATGATGTAAGTCACGGTCGGCTGGGCTCGATGGATACGGCTTAGTTTCACGCTCGTTCCACCACCTCGTTCAGCTTCCCAGTCTTCACATCGTAAACAAACCCTCGCACCGGAATGTGCTTCGGAATCCACGGATGGGATTTCACCCGATGTATCTGCTGCCGGACGTTCTCTTCTAAGTTGTCGAAGGCATGAAAATGCGCAGGCTCGGCCGGTGCGCCCATTTTTTCGGTCAGCCGCTTCTTGAGCTCATCTTCCTGCACTCTCAACAGGCCGCAGTCGGTGTGGTTGATGATGATGAACTCCTGTGTGTCCAGCAGGTGATGGGACACGATCAGCGAGCGCAGGGCATCGTCAGTGGCAATCCCACCTGCGTTGCGGATCATGTGAGCGTCTCCTGGATGCAATCCCAGGCAGCGTTCGAATAAGATTCGCGAGTCCATGCAGGCCAGCACGGCCACTCGTCGTTTCGGCTGGACAGCCAGATTCCCCAGGTTAAAGCTTCGAACAAATTCCTGGTTCGCTTGTAGCAGTTCGTCAGCGACTGACAATTTAAACTTGCTCCTTCCGCTCTCCAGGCCGCCCCCGTAGCTCCTGCGCGTCAGAGTCGGCCCATTGGTTGTACCTAAGTTTACCCGCTACAATCGCTCCGTGAACCTCGACGACACTATTGTCGCCATCGCTACGCCTCCCGGGCGCGGCGGCATCGGCGTGGTGCGCCTGGCCGGATCAAGAGCATGTGAGATTGCCGCTCCTATGCTGCGCCTCAAGCATGAATTGGAGCCGGGCCGAGCGATCTTTGGAGAACTGATCGAGCCTTGTGGTGCGGGCGCCCCCGCCCGCATGACGACGGCTGAAGTCGGCTCAGCTGTTGCAGGAACATCGGGGACCCTTGCCAGTTCTGTTCCGCCGGCAGCAGGGCGGACAGGAGTGTCCGCCCCACACGGGCCTGCTGAGCGCATCGACGAAGTGGTGGTCACCTATTTCGCCAAGCCACACTCCTACACCACCGACGACATCATCGAAATCTCCGCCCACGGATCGCCTGTCGTGTTGCGGCACATTGTCGAGCTTTGCATCGCCGGCGGAGCCCGGCTGGCCGAGCCGGGCGAGTTCACCATGCGGGCCTTCCTGAACGGACGCATCGATCTCACCCAAGCCGAGGCCGTTCGCGACCTGATCGACTCCCAGACTCTGTACCAAGCCAAGGTTGCAGCGCAGCAATTGGAAGGCGCGCTCTCGAAACGCTTGCAGCCGGTCAAACGAAAGCTGGTGGAGTTGATCGCGTTGCTTGAAGCCGGCATCGATTTCGCCGAAGACGACGTCTCGATTCTGCCGGACGCGACCATCCTCGATCACATCGCGGCGGTTCGCGCTCCCCTCGAAGAGCTCAGCGCCAGTTTCGCCTACGGCAAGATCGTGCACGAAGGGTTGACTCTAGCCATCGTGGGACGCCCGAACGTGGGCAAGTCAAGCTTGTTCAACCGGCTAGTCGAGCGTGAACGCGCCATCGTGACCGCGACGCCGGGCACGACGCGCGACCTGGTCAGCGAGACTGTCGCCATCGGGGGAATCCCGGTCAAACTCGTCGACACGGCCGGCATTCGCCAGGCGCTCGACGAAGCCGAGTCCATCGGCATCCGCAAATCCATGGAAGCGCTGGCGGACGCCGACCTGGTGCTGGTCGTGCTGGACGCGTCGCAGCCTGCCACGAAGGAAGACGAGGAATTGCTTCGTCAGGCGGCAAGCCGGCCAGTGATTGCAGTGCAGAACAAAAGTGACCTGGGAGCTACTGGCCAGTGGTCAGTGGCCAGTGGTCAGACGCCTGGGATTCGGACGTCTGCGATTACGGGAGACGGCATCGCCGATCTGCGTACCGAGATTCTGCGCCACATTGGTGGGGAAGCCGGAACTCAGGGAGAGACCGGATTTCTGACCAACGTCCGCCATCAAGGCCTGGTTCGGGACTCGCTCACTGCGCTGGAGGCCGCGAAGAATGCCGTCGCCGGCAAAGTCCCGCACGAGATGCTGTTGCTCGATCTCTACAATGCGCTGCGTCCCCTCGACGCAATCACGGGAGCAACAACCACCGACGACATCCTCAACCTGATCTTCAGCACGTTCTGCATCGGCAAGTAGCAGGCTACTTTGATAATCCCGCCAAGGCATCCCGAAACATCACGTCGAACGATCCACCTTTGCCGTTCTTAGTAGCGACAGAAAGCGCCTTCTCCGCTGCGGCGCGCTGGTAGCCCAGATTCACCAGCGCCGACAGCACATCTTCCTCGACAGCACTCATCACCGGCATTGCTGGTGCCGTTGCCCCCGGGGCCGGCAGCTTATCACGCAGTTCCAGCACCATGCGCTCGGCGGTCTTCTTGCCGATACCAGGAATGCGTGTGAGCCGAGCCACGTCGTTGCCCCGGATCGCGCCCACCATCTCGTCCGCCGCCATCCCGCTCAGAATCGTAATGGCCAGCTTGGGTCCGATTCCGCTCACCGTGATCAGCTTTTCGAAGAGTTGCTTTTCGGCAGGGCGCAGGAATCCATACAGCGCAATCAGATCCTCTCGCACGTGCGTGTGAATGTGCAGCGCGACGTCGGCGCCGAGAGCGGGCAGATCAGAAAACGTCGGTACGCTGATGGTCACGTCGTAGCCGACACCACCGGTCTCGACAATTGCTTGATTGGGATGCTTGGCCAGCAGCTTTCCGCGCAGGTGGGCGATCATGCTTCGGCCATTGTAGCCGCAGTGGCTAGTGCTTGCTGTTACGCAAGGCGATGAGATCTTCCTGCACGGGAACTCCGTGCTTGATCTGGACCCGCAGCAGGGCCTCGAAGGGTTTCAGATCCTCCGGCTTCGAAACACCAAGCTTTTGCAGCAGCAGGGCCAGGGAATCCTCGCGGCAGACGTACTCCACCGCCGCCTGTGTACCAAACGTCGAGTTCCCGGCCAGGATCAGGATAGACCGTTCCGGGTCGATCCCAGGCAGCAGGCTGATGACAGCATAGTCCTCGGTGGTGGGCTGGTTGGCAGGAGTCGCAAAGAACATGGTCGGTTCGCCCGGCTCGGGATGGACATTGAGGACGCCCAAATCCCCCTTGCGGGGACCGCTGGTAACTCTCTGGAAAACAAACTCTTTCGTTGCCGCGGGAATGTCCAGCAAGGTCAGATTTTCGGAAGGGGAACCGACAAAAATCAGGTCGTTGTTCTTGGCATCGTCCAGCGAAAACAGCGCCCCGCGCTTGACCCGCAGGGATCGATTCAGAAGCTCGAACACGCGATCCAGTTGGTGAACAGCCAGGACCTCTCCGACGCCAGTGTAGTGATCCAGAATGAAGGAACGCGAGTCGGAGGCGGGATTGAAGTACCGCATGCCGGTCTCAGGCCGTCCCACAAACGCTCCATTACTGAAAATCACCCACGGCTCCTGCGGTCCGATGACGAAACGGTTCCAGAACACGGGGTAAGCCTTCGGCACAGGTTCATTGGCCGAAGCCTGCACTCGGTTCCGGTTGACCAGCAAGATGCCGTTTGTCGCCAGAGACGCCACCAGTACAGCCGAGAGTGCGACAACCGCCGCGAGTGCCCAGTCGCGGCCTGCACCCAGCCCTTGCTTTCTCGTCTCCTCGCTCGGCACCTTGAACGGCGCGGCTGTGGTGCCGGGGGCCATGGTGCCGCGGACATGGAAAGAAAGCGCGTAAGACCCCTTCGGCACCTCCACCACGATGGGGTCATCCGCCCCCTCATGCGCGTAGTAGTCCGCCAGCTTGATGCGCAGCCGTCCAGCCTGCACGCGGACGGTCGAATCGCTCTGCGGATCGAACCCTGCCGACCGGCCCAGAACCTCGGTCGCGATCTGGTATTCCTTGAGGGCGACACCGGGATGGTCTAGAGAGTGCTCAGCCAGATAGCGGAGGAGCTTGCACAGGGATTCGGAGCCCCGCAAGCTATGACTATTGGTAAGCCTCTCTATTTGCTGGAAGCATTGCTCCCGGCCCGCCGCGAAAGTATGCGTCACAGCCATTTAACGACCACGTAACAGGTGTACCTATCCTACTGCAAGCATGACAGTTTAGTCCTGTAACCGTATCAAACCTAGTGAAACTTAAGACAATAGTGTTTTTGTACTACCAGTTGCAAGCCTGTTTAACCAAGTCTCTCCCTCTGCATTTCCGGGGCAATCTGCATTTGGCAAGTTCTCAGGAGGAAGTTCATGAAAAGGTCTTTGCTTGCGGCAGTGGCGACGCTCGGACTTCTCTGTACTCTCTGGACGCCTGTGGCGTTCGGTCAAGCGGTCTACGGCAGCATCATAGGAACTCTCACTGACCCGCAAGGTGCGGCGGTTGCGGGGGCCAAGGTCACCGTCACCTCGGTGAGCAAGGGCACGGTAGTAGAGACCACTACGAATGCAGACGGAAACTACAGCGTGGGCCACCTTATCCCTGATGTTTACACCGTGAGAGGGGAGGCTACTGGCTTCAAGTCCTTTGAAGCCAAGAACATCACGGTTGCGGCGGACACCGCCGCGCACGTTGATGGTCAGTTTCAAGTCGGCGGAGCCCAGGAATTGGTAGAGGTGACTTCAGAGGCCCCTCAGCTCAAGACCGACCGCGCCGACGTTAGCACGACGTTCAACGAGAAGCTGGTTCAGGATTTGCCCATCTACAACCGGAACTTCACGACCTTCCAGCTGCTGTCGCCGGGGACCCAGAGGCTGAATGGTTGGAACCACGCCGCCAGCGAGAACCCTCAGGGTTCACAGCAGATCCTTACCAACGGTCAGCACTTCGCCGGGACGGGCTTCGAATTGGATGGTACCGACAACCAGGACCCGATTCTGGGAATTATTGTCATCAACCCCAATCTCGATTCCATCAATGAGGTGAAGATCACGGCGCAAGACTACGATGCCGAGTTCGGCAAGGCCATCGGCGCCGTGGTTACGTCCCAGACCAAATCTGGCAGCAACGAGCTCCACGGATCGATTTTTGATTACCAGCGCTCGAACTCGAACAATGCGAAAGATCCGTTTACCCAAGCTAGCGCTGCCGTCATCGCTGCCAATCCAGGTTCCGGCAAGGTTCTTGTGCCTAGCGGCAATTGGAACCAGTTTGGCGGCGCCCTCGGCGGTCCGATCATTAAGAATAAGTTGTTCATTTTCGGGGACTATCAGGCTACGCGCAGCCACGTCGGCGGTTCAGCGGTCGAGCGCATACCGACAGCGGCCGAGCGTGGCGGCGACCTGAGCGCTTGGTTCAATGCAGGTGTACGAATTTTCGACCCGTGCACGACTGCCGCAGACGTATTTGTGGCCACTTGCGATGTCTCGTTGGGGCAACGCAAAGAGTTTGCTGGCGGCATTATTCCAGCGAATCGCTTATCCCCCCAGGCGCAAAATCTTCTCGCATTATTCCCTGTAGGGGGGACACCCAGCCCGGATCTAACCAGCAACAACTTTGGCGCTTCAGGCAACAACACGCTCGACTCCGATGGCTTCGATGTGCGGTCGGACTACACCGCCACGGAGAAGCTGCATGTTTTTGGACGTTACAGCTTGCAGAAGTTCCTGCGCTCGGGTCCGGGATTATTCGGCAACACGCTGGGAGGCAGCGCTCTTCCCAGCGATCCTTCGGTAGGAAATTTCGCCGGAGATTCGCATACCAAGAACCAGAGTCTGGCGGCCGGTTTTGACTACACAGTCAGTAATACCCTGCTAACCGACTTTCGTTTTGGGTACATGCGCTATCACGTACAGACCGCTCCAGGCGGAGCAGGGACCTCGCCGGCCTCCGACGCAGGCATTCCGGGATTGAACCTGGGCGATGCGTACAGCACAGGCATGCCGGCATTTAACATCAACGAGCCGAATGGCGCTTCCACTTTCAGTTTTGGGTACTCGTTAGGCATCAACCAATGTAATTGCCCACTGCTGGAGAGCGAACACCAGTTTCAATTCGTAAACAACTGGACAAAAATACGAGGCAACCACAGCTTCAAGTTTGGTGCCGACGTTCGTCGCGCCTACAACTTGCGGGTGCCCAGCGATTCTCATCGTGCCGGCGAGCTTACCTTCAACAACGACACTACCGCTGATCTGCCGGGCAACTCAGGCTCTGGTTTGGCCTCGTTCCTCCTCGGCACCACCAGCAGCTTTATTCGATTTGTCAGCGTCTCAACCGATGCCTCCGAAACCCAGCCGCGGCTCTTCTTCTACGGGCAGGACACGTGGCGCATCACGCCGAAGTTGACGGTTAACTATGGACTGCGATGGGAGATCTACAAGCCTGAGGCGGCAGCCGGCACCGGCAAGGGCGGCTGGATTGATTTGGGCACCGGCGAAGTCAGAATCGCGGGCCAGGATGGCGTCAACCTGCGGGGCAATACCAGTACGGACTACAAGCACTTCGCGCCTCGCCTGGGTCTCGCGTATCAGGTAACACCCGCCACCGTTTTGCGTATGGGCTACGGCAGAAGCTATGACATTGGCGTGTTCGGCACGATTTTCGGGCACACCATCACCCAGACCTTGCCGGTCTTGGCCCAGCAATCGATCAACTTCGGAACCAATACTACTGCGTTCACTCTCGACCAGGGACCGCCTTCCGGCGATCCCGCCACTGCTCTGCAGAACAACTGCAATGCGATTACCGACCCTTCAGGGACGCAGACGCAGTGTCTCGGCCCCAGCAACCGGCTACTCTATCCCGGAGACCGTGTGGGTGGAACCGCCCGTCGCTTCGACAATGTTCTACCTTACGTGGATGCCTGGAACGTGACTCTGCAACGTCAAGTCACGCCGTCACTTTCGGCTACGATTGCTTACGTTGGAAACAAGGGCACACATACCTTCACCGATGATGGACCGTCATATGGTGCTAACGACGCGAGCGTTGTCGGGTACGTCAAAGGGTGTGGGTTCCTGGCAGGTTCCGCAACCCAGCCGGATCCAGTAACCTGCGGTGCCAATGGCATTCCTCAGAATCTACGGAGGCCCTTTTATTTCAACGGACCGGCAGGGACCGGTGGCTCCGGCAACTACGGTTGGACACAGGGAATTGGCATCTTTGGCAATGATGCCGACAGCCACTACAACTCCCTCCAGGTCACAGCCGACAAACGCTTCACTAGCGGGTTGCAGTTCCAGGCCAGCTACACCTTCCAACACGTGACCAACTATGACAGTAGCTATTTCAATATTGACCGCCGCGTCAGCTACGGAGCGCAACCCAACTATCGCGACCACGTGCTCATCCTTACCGAAACCTACTCCCTGCCCTTCGGCAAAGGGAAGAGGTGGGCCAGTGGAGTAAGCCGGGCGGCTGATCTGATCATTGGTGGCTGGGCGATCACCAGCGCCACCAATTTCTCCAGCGGTTTACCTTTCACTCCCAGCCTCAGCGATTGCTCTCCCAGCAGCGATACCGGACCGTGCCGTCCGGATAAAGTGGGATCTGTGAAAAATGGCACCCGCTCCGGTGATCCCCGACTTGGTGGTTACTGGTTCGAGAACACCGGCGGTGTTGGTCTGGGTAGCGCGCCAGGCGCGAGTGCGGGTCCCTGGGCTCAACCAGCGCTTGATGCCTTCGGAAATATCGGACGCAACACATTCCGCGGCCCGAAACTCTTTAACACCGATATGTCGATGTTCAAGGACTTCACGGTTACCGAGAAAGTCAAGGCGCAGTTGCAGTTCCAGTTCTACAACGTGTTCAATCACCTCAACCTCGATCTGCCGAATAGCCAGGTCGATTCATCCAGCGGCGGCGCTATCACCGCCAAAGCCTACGGCTCGCAGATGCGCGTTTTGACGTTCGGGGCGAGGATAACTTTCTAGATCTTGCCTCTGCAGAAGTTCTACAGGAGGGAATCTAATGATTCCCTCCTTACTTTTTGTGGTCTAATCTAGGGCGGAAGTGGGAGCGGCGGTTGTCTTGTGAGTGGCTCATCACGAGGTCGTCAGTGGTTCCGCAAGGGGCGTTACGCCGGCGGCCCCGAAGCTCACCATCTCTTACTCTCCGGCTCTGTGTGCCTGTCCTGCTTTGCATCCTGGGCGTTACAGGCTATGCGCAACGAGGCGCTGAGGACCTTGAAGGCAGGCAGGCTGATCCACGGGCGGTCGCTGGGGGCAAAATCGTTGCGCTGGTCTTTGTACGCACCGACTGCCCCATTTCCAACCGCTACGCGCCCACCATCCAGCGACTGAGCGCGCAATACGCCGACAAGGCCCAGTTCTGGCTGGTATTTCCAGACAAGGACGAAACACCTGCGTCCATCAAAAAATACTTGCGCGACTACGGATATAAGCTACCTGCGTTGCGCGATCCTCGACATGCTCTGGTCAAGCTGAGTCTGGCGCACGTGACGCCGGAAGTGGCGGTATTCAGCGCCGGTGGGCAACTCACTTACCACGGGCGAATCGATAACTGGTACGAGAGCTTTGGCCATGCGCGTCCCGCGCCCACGACCCACGATCTGGACGATGCCTTGCGCGCCACGCTGGTTGGCAAGGCTGTTGCGCAGAACGACGTCAGGGGAGTGGGATGTTACATCTCGGACCTGGAATGATTCTCCGGCTGCGAATCCTGGCATGGCCGCTGGCAGTTCTTGCCGGGCTGGCGATGGCAGCAACGCTCTCAGGGAGACAAGTGGCCGGGCCGGCATCTTCGGCACAACCCGCGCCGCAGATTTCTCCGGTGACCTTCAACCGCGACATTGCTCCCATCATCTATCATTCCTGCGCCTCGTGCCATCGGCCCGGTGAAGCAGGTCCGTTCTCGCTGCTCACCTATTCCGACGTCAAAAAGCACGCCCGCCAGATTGCCGAAGTCACGCAGGCGCGAACCATGCCTCCGTGGCTGCCCGAACCGCAGGAACTGAAGTTCGCCGACGAGATGCGGTTACCGGATGCACAAATCGCTCTGATCCAGAAGTGGGTCGAGCAGGGAGCGGTGGAGGGCAACCCTGCCGATTTGGCTCCGCTGCCCAAGTTCACCGAGGGCTGGCGACTGGGGGAACCGGATCTCATTCTCAAGGTTGAGAAGCCCCTCGTCCTTCCGCCGCAGGGCACCGACACCTACTGGAACTTCATTTTCCACGTTCCCATTGAAAAGACTAGCTGGGTAAAGGCAGTGGAGATCCGACCGGGAGACAAGCGCTACGTGCATCACGCCAACATTCTTGTCGACCGGGAGGGACTTACCCGCCGCCGGGAAAGCGAGCCCGGCGCAGGCTTCGGCGGAATGGAAATTCGTATCGAGTCGGAGGTCTTCGACCCTGACAGCCATTTGCTGTTCTGGAAACCGGGAACCGTTCCCTACGTGGAACCGGAAGGAATGGCGCTGCGGCTGGACAAAGGCACAGACCTCGTTCTCAACACGCACCTGCAACCTTCGGGGAAGCCCGAGATCATACAGCCGAGCATTGGCCTTTACTTCACGCCGCATCCTGCGACGAAACTGCCGATGCTGCTGCAACTCGAGAACGACGTCAAGCTCGACATTCCCCCGGGGCAAAAGAATTTCGTGGTCACCGACGAATTCACTCTTCCGGTCAGCGTTGCCTTGCTGGCGATCTATCCGCACGCACACTACCTGGGCAAGGACATTCAAGCCTTCGCCACGTTGCCAGACGGTACCCGGCGAACCCTGATCCACATCCCGGGCTGGAACTTGAACTGGCAAGCGGTTTACCGTTATGAAGAGCCGGTCTCGTTGCCCCAAGGCACGGTCGTGAGCCTCCGCTATGTCTACGACAACTCGGAGGAAAATGCGCTCAATCCTAATCATCCACCGGCGCGCGTTAGGGGAGGCAATCGCTCGAGCGACGAGATGTGTCATCTGTGGCTGCAGGTGTTGCCAGTTGACTACGACATAGCACGAGGCGATCCCCGCATGGTGCTGCAGGAGGCTCTCGCCCGCCACAACGTGGGAAAGAATCCCGGCGACTTTGAAGCACACTACAATCTCGCCGCCATGCTGCAGGCGCGAGGCAAGCTGGACGATGCGCTGGGAGAATACACAGCCGCGCTACGCCTTCGCCCCGACGATGCCACCGCGAACAACGGCATGGGAGCGGCACTACTCGCCGCAGAGCAACCTGACAAAGCCACTCCCTACCTGCTGGCGGCGCTCAAGTCCCGACCGGATTATTTCGACGCACACTACAACCTGGGCTATGCGCTGATTTCGCAGAATGATTTCGAGGGAGCGGCGATGCAGTTTCGCCTGGCCCTGCAGGTCCACCCGGAGGACGCCAAAGCGGAAGCGAATCTGGGCAGCGCCCTGGCCGAGATGGGGCGCTTCGCAGAAGCGAAAACGCATTTGGAGCGCGCGTTGCAGATCGATCCTAGTCTTTCATGGGCGAGAGATAACCTCGAAGAACTGAATCACCGAAGGAACTAGCCTTTCGGATATGATTTACAAACAGTTGGCGGCGCCTCTCTTCCTGAAATATACCATGTTGCACTACAGCTATCGTCGCATCCTTGCTGTGATGCTGATCTCAATTGGCGGAGCGTGGGGACAGACACAATCTCCCGCTCGGTCAACGGCGCGATCTGCTTATGAGCGCGGACAGGAGGCACTTCGCAAGGGCGACCTGGCCTCTGCCCGCACCGATTTCGAGCAGGCGGTGCGCCGCGCGCCGGGTAATGCTCAGTTCCGGGCCACCTTGGGGTGGGTGTTGTGGCAGCAAGGGGATTTGGATAGCGCGGTGAATCATTTCAAAGCCGCTCTTCGGATCCGGCCTTCCTTTGTCGCAGTGCGCCTGAATCTGGCGGGTATCCTTGCGCAGAAGGGAATTCTTGCCGAGGCGGAGAGCGAGGCGCGCAGGGCCGTGAAGGCGGCTCCGTTGGACGCAGAAGCTCACCGCACCCTGGGCCGCATTCTCAGCCGGGGAAACTCTCAGGTTGAGGCTACTTCTGAGTTGCGTCGGGCTGTGGAGCTCGCTCCCCAGCGTGCCGATCTCCGCGACGACCTGGGCTCCGTTCTCGCGCAGCAGGGTCAATCTGCTGAAGCAGCTGCGGAGTTCATCGAAGCAGTGCGCCTGCAGCCCGCGCTGGCCTCGGCTCATCTCCATCTGGGAGTGGTTCGATCACAACAGCATCAACTGGAGGATGCGGCCAGCGAACTGCAGAAGGCGATCGAGCTCTCCCCCCGCGATGCCGCGTCGCATTACTATCTCGCCGAGGTTCTGATCAATCAGGGGAAGAATGCGGAGGCGCTGCAGGAACTGCGTACCACTGCCACGCTGAAGCCTGACTGGTTTGAGGCCCAGGTGGCTTTAGGCCGCAGATGTCAGCGTGCCGGCGATGCCGACTGTGCCGTTGCCGCATTCGAAACAGCCGTAAAGTTACGGCCGGCGGATCCCGAGGCTTTCAACGATCTCGGCCTGGCTCTCCTTCAGAAGGGCGATGCCGAGGGCTCGATTGCAAAATTCCGCACGGCGATACAGCTTCGCCCGCAAGACGGCACCTTTCGCGGAAACCTGGGGATCGCGTTCATGCAACGCGCGGATTTTGAGGCTGCGATCACGGAGCTGGGAGAAGCAATCAAGATTGCACCCGACAATGCGCCTTTGCACTACAACCTCGGCCTGGCCTACAAACTCAAGGACCAGCTCGATCAGGCGGTCGTCGAGTTGCAGAATGCCATCGCGCTGCAGCCTGACCTTGCCGATGCGCACTACACGCTCGGAGTGCTTTTCTGGCAGAGAGGGGAATTTGAGAAGTCGGCGGATCAACTTCAGCAGGCAATCCAGGCGCAACCGAATTATGCGGAAGCCCACTACACGTTGGGTACGGTTCTCAAACAGGAGGGAAAACTGCCCGAGGCCGCTGCCTCTCTGCGGGAGGCCATTCGCCTGCAACCTGATTTTGCCGGAGCTCACACGACCCTGGCCGCTGTCCTGCGCCAGTTGGGCGACTCCGCCGGTGCAGCGGAGGAAGCCCGGGCGGCATCCAGCATTACGGCGGCGAGCAACAACCTTCAGGCAGCGACGTTTGCCACAAATTCCGGCAAACGGATGCTCTCGGTTGGAGACGTGGAGGGCGCGATTGCGCAGTTTCGTGCGGCCATCAAGATGGCCGATCAGTACGCCCCCGCTCACTACCAGCTGGCTCAGGCCCTCAGACAGAAGGGGAACACCCAGGAGGCAGCGCGCGAGCTCGACCGCGCGGCGGAACTGGAATCCCGTCCCCGGTAGCCAGGATGACGGCGACGCATGGATACTCGTTGGTGCCCGACGTGACTTGTGCTGTAATCCCCAGAAAGAAGACCAAATTGATGCAACCCTCATCGCAGGTTCGCTGCATATGGCTTTGGGCGCTGCTTTGGACTTGCGGCCCGTTGAGCCTCGCGCAGCAGACGAGTCCACCGGAGGCGCCCTCAACCGAGACGGGACAGGCCCCCGGCCCCAGCTTCGCACAGAGCCGCAAGCTGATGCAGCAAGGCAAGCTCGACGAAGCTGTCGCCGAACTTCAAACCATCGAGGCCAGTGCACCCGGCACCAAAGGTTTGGACCTGGAACTCGGGACGGTTTACTACAAGAAGAGCGACTATTCGAAGGCGATCGGGTATTTGAAGAAGGCTTCAAGCGCGGATCCGGGCAGCGGAGAGGCGGCGCAACTGCTCGGGCTCTCTTACTATCTGGGAGGGCATCCTGCCGACGCGATTCCCTTGCTTGAAAAAGTACAGACATGGTATCCGCGTGCAAACATTGATGCCTCCTACATTCTGGGCATCTGCTACATCCAGACCAAAGACTATCCCGGGGCGCGCAAGGCCTTCGCCAAAATGTTCGACGTGCCGCCGGACTCGGCGGCCAGTTACCTGTTCACCGCGCGCATGTTGCTTCGTCAGGAGTTCGATCCGGTCGCGGAGGAATACGCGCAGAAGGCTGCAGCGCTTGACCCCAGGCTTCCGCTGGCACACTCTTTGCTGGGAGAGTTGTATCTCTATAAATCGAGGGTGCCCGAGGCGATTGCAGAGTTTCAGAAGGAACTTGCAATCAATCCCGGGAACGCGGCGACGTATTACAAACTGGCCGATGCGTACTCGCGGGTTCAGCAGTTCGAGGATGCCGAGCGGCTGTTGCAGCGCTCGATCTGGCTGGACGCGACCTCGACCGGACCCTACATTCTGATGGGAAAAGTTCTGGAGAAGAAAGGCGAATTCGAACTTGCAGTGCGAGCCCTGCAGCGAGCGGCCGCAATGGATCCGAATAATCCCACGACGCATCACCTGCTGGGCCAGGCCTATCGAGATATGGGAAGAAAGGACGAGGCGGAAAGCGAACTGAAGCTGGCCGAGCAGTTGCAGACCAAACAGGACTCGCATTAGTCGGTTGGTACAGGAGATCAGCTTCCTCTAAGGTACAAGCAACAACGCACTCGTCGTGGTTTCGCTTTTCGAAATGACAAGGGAATTGGGGATGGCGCACGCGAGACACAAAGTCGTCGGTCTGGGTGAGTTGCTCTGGGACTTGCTGCCGACTGGCAAACAGCTTGGCGGGGCTCCCGCGAACTTCGCCTACATCACCAGCCTGCTCGGCGATGAGGGAATTCCGGCCAGCCGCCTGGGTCAGGACGACCTCGGCAACGAAGCGATTCGACGCCTCACTCAGCTTGGCTTGTCGGGCGGATTCATTCAGACAGATGCGACGCATCCTACCGGCAGGGTGAACGTCGAACTCGACAGCGCCGGTCAGCCGCGCTTTGAGATCTGTGAGTCCGTAGCCTGGGATTTTCTGGAGTGGACGCCACAATGGCAGAAGCTTGCCACCGAAACCGATGCGGTGTGTTTTGGATCACTGGCGCAACGCTCCGCGCAGAGCCGGTCCACGATTCGCAGCTTTCTGCAGGCAACGCGACGGGATGCGGTACGTGTCTTCGACGTGAACCTGCGACAGAACTTCTTCACGGCGGAAGTCCTCGCTGATTCCATGAAGCTCGCAACTATCGTAAAACTGAATCACGAAGAGCTGCCTCGAATCATGCAGGGGTTTGAGGTGGAGCATCACCGGGAGGAATCTTCAGCCCGCCGTCTGATTGAGATGTATGGCCTGAAGCTGGTCTGCATCACGCGCGGCAATGGCGGCAGCGTGCTGGCTACTCCGGACGATTGCAGCAGGCATGCGGGATTTCGGGTCAAGGTGGCGGACACGATCGGTGCTGGCGACGCGTTCACGGCGGCGCTGGTCCATGAGTATCTTCGTGGGGCGTCGCTCGAGCGCATGAGTGAAGTGGCGAATCGAGTAGGAGCGTGGGTAGCAAGTGAAGTGGGCGCCACGCCGATTGTCAAGCCGGAGGCGCTGAAACTCCTGCTCGATAAGGTGGGTTAAATCTGTGGCAGGCCAGGTTGCCGCTCTAGGCGCGGCGGCGCTACTCGATTCGGGGCACGGTGCGGCCATCACTGCGCTGCAGGTAGCGGTTGCTCCTGTTCTTTCTCCAGGCGCTCGACCATGTCTTTCGGCAGCCCATGCAGCAATTCGAGGAATGCGGCATTGGTCCAGCCGAAGCCCACCACATTCATCTGATAGCCAAGTTCGACGTGAGCGTCCGACGATCTCGTCACCACGTTGTACTTCTCCCGAATGTTGCCATCGCGGCGAAAATTCTCGGCCACCATCGACAGAAAACTGTAGGAAACGCGGTCGGCATCGGAGTTGTAACCATAGCGGCGCAGGCCTTCGATGGCTATCATCTCGATGTTGCCCCAGCCGTAGGGAAGATCCCACTGCGCGCCTGTGTCTTCGGTACTCATCGGAAGGCCTCCAGGTTGCTCGAAGGCTTTCAGGTTACCGACGACGGCTTTGGCTTGCTCCGGAGTAGCCAGTCCCGCCCACAGGGGATAAAACATCGACGCGTATTGATAACTGGACCTTTGGCCGGTAGTGAACCGGTAATCGAAAAACAGCCCGCGCTGGGGGTCCCAGAGGTATCGCGAGATCAGCTTCTTGCGCTCCTCGGCACGCTTACTCCACTTCGCAGCATCCGCGGTACGTCCCAGCCAGCGGCTGATCTGCTCCATGTCCTTCTCGTTCTTGTAGAGAAGGCTGTTCAGACACACGGGAGCGTACTGGTGGGTTGCCGCGCCGAACGGACCGAAACGGAAACTCACGTCGAATCCGGATTCGCGCATGGAGCGGTCGCCCTTGTAGTAGTCCGAACTCAGCTTGAACTCGCGAGCCTTCTCGCACTCGGGGCGAGCCATGGTAAGAGGCACATCACACAAGCGCAGAGAATAGGAAGATCCCGCCACGGGCGGCTTCTGTCCGGCGTTGCTGTCGACGATGTAGTCGTCCGCCTGCGCGGGATGGAAGAAGAAATACATCGACACTTTGCGATAGAAGCCGCTCTCATCCTGCACGGCCTCCGCGGGTGGCCCATCCCCGAAATCGTAGTAGCGCGAAAGGCCAGTCTGTCCGGCGAGGTGGGGATCGCGCATCCACATGTCATAATCCTTTTCGAGGTCGGCGTAGGCTTTCTCCAGCCAGGCTTTGTCAGTGTGACCCTCTTTCTGCATCGCGTCATAGACATCCACAAACATGGAGCTCACAAAAGGAGGTTGCGAGCGTGTCAGGTAGTAGGTGCGGTTGGCATTGAGCATCGCGCCATAGTGCTCAATCTCGAAGAAGAAGTTGTCAACCATGCCGCGCGCCAGCTCAACCCGCCCCGAGCGCAGCAGCCCACGAATGATGAAGTAGCTGTCCCAGCCGTACATTTCGTTGAAGCGCCCGCCGGGCACCACGTATTTGTGCTCGAGGTAGAGCAAGCCATGAGGGTAAATCTTGCTGGTATCAATCTCGCCAAGGTGGTGGATTTCCAGGGGAAGGTGGTCGATGCGGACCTTGCAGTCACTGGCCAGTTTCTGCACCGCGGCGGGCTCCGGGAAGCCAGCCGGCAGATATACGACCGGCGCAACATTCAGTTTGGGATCGGCCACCGTCTGGCAGTCGTTCATCGAGCGGGTAAGCGTATCCCAGGCCGAGTCGATGTAGGCAAGTATGGGTTTGAGTCCTGGTTGTTCTGATGCACTCGAAGACGGTGCTATGGGACTCTGCGCCAGAGTCGTACACGCGACAGCTGCGACCAGAACTACGCCTGAAACAGGCCTCAGGCGTCGGCGAAACTTTTTCGAAAACGGAATGTTCATGGGCTTTGGCGGCAGGAAGTACGCCTAATTCTAACGGAGCCGCTAACACCTTCAAAATGAATTTGATGGCAGGAAAATGGGACCAAGAAATTGTCTCCGAGAGCCCCCCCCGTCACAGCACTTTTGGTTTATCCTGGTTGGTTTGGGTTTTGAGGCGTCTGAGGGGGCGCTAGTGATCCGATCCTATCTTCTTAGAAATGTGTTGACGGGTATCTTGATTTTCCTTTCTCTGGGCTACATCAGGGCTCAGGTCCCAGAAAATGCTTACCAGGAACTGCAGTGGCGAATGATCGGTCCTTTTCGCGGCGGACGGACCCGCGCCGCGGCCGGAGTTCCCGGCCAACCGAATGTTTATTACGTTGGCGCAGTGAATGGTGGGGTCTGGAAGAGCGATGACTACGGCCGCTCCTGGACCCCAATCTTCGACAGTCAACCGACGCAATCCATAGGCGCTATTGCGGTTGCCCCCTCCGATCCGAACATCGTCTATGTAGGCAGTGGCGAGGGCCTGCATCGCCCCGATCTCTCGGTAGGCGACGGCATCTACAGGTCCACGGATGCGGGCAAGACCTGGATCCATCTTGGTCTGCGCGATGGCCAGCAGATTCCCGCACTGGCCGTGGACCCTCGCGACCCGAACCGCGTGTTTGCTGCCGTGCTGGGCCATCCCTACGGACCCAGCGAAGAACGCGGCATCTACGGCTCCACCGACGGCGGACAAACATGGCAGAAGGTGATCTCGAAGGACGAAAACACCGGTGGTTCTGACGTACAGATCGACTCTGCAAACCCGGATGTTGTGTATGCCTCGATGTGGGAGGCCCGCGAGGGACCGTGGGAGGACAACAATGAAGTCAACGGAAGCCACGGCGGGCTGTTCAAATCCACAGACGGTGGCAGCACCTGGCATGCTCTGACTAAAGGACTCCCGAGAGACCTTGCACAGATTTACGTTGCCATCGCGCCCAGCGAACCGCGACGGCTCTACGCAACTCTGGGAACAAGCAGCGGCAAGCTCGGCGTGTACCGGTCGGATGACGCGGGCGAGAACTGGTCCCAGATAACGGACGATCCTCGCCCTGCCGGGCGCATCGGCGGCGGTGACTTGCCGGTACCGAAGGTGGACCCGAAGAATCCCGACATGGTTTACGTCGCAAGCACCGTTACCATGCGCTCAACCGACGGCGGCAAGACGTGGTCGGGCTTCCGGGGCGCCCCCGGTGGCGACGACTATCAGAACCTGTGGATCAACCCCAACGATGGACGAATCATCCTTCTCGTGGGGGACCAGGGCGCACTCGTTACCGTGAATGGGGGAGCGACGTGGAGTTCCTGGTACAACCAGCCTACGGCGCAGATCTACCACGTCTCGGTCAGCAACACGTTCCCCTACCGAGTCTGCGGCGGACAGCAGGAGAGCGGCTCGGTGTGCATCGCCAGCCGCGGCAACGACGGCGAGATTACTTTCCGCGACTGGCATCCGGTGGGGGCGATCGAGTATGGCTACGTTGCTCCCGATCCGCTTGATTCCGATGTAGTCTACGGCGGCGGCCGCAGCGAAGTCTCCAAGTTCCACTGGTCCACCGGCCAGGTGCAGAACATCACCCCGATTCCTTTGCGCAGTCCCAAGTTCCGCGCCAACCGCACCGAGCCGCTGATGTTCTCTCCGGTCGACCCGCACATCCTCTACTACGCAACCAATGTGCTCTTCAAGACCTCGGACGGCGGACATTCCTGGCAGACCATCAGTTCTGATCTGACTCGCGAGAATCCGGGCGTGCCGGCAAGCGTGGGGGCGCTCGTTCCCAACGGGGCCGACAAGCAACGCGGCGTCATCTACTCGCTGGCACCTTCATTCAAGAACGTGAACACGCTCTGGGCAGGCACGGACGACGGCCTGGTCTGGTTCACGGCGGACGGCGGGAAGAGCTGGAAAGACATCACACCACCGCAACTGACACCGTGGAGCAAGGTCACACAGATTTCGGCGTCCCACTTTGATGAGCGGTCTGCGTACGTCTCGGTGAGCCGTTTCCGAATCAACGATGTTCATCCTTATATCTATCGCACGCACGACGGCGGCAAGAGTTGGAAGCTGATTACCACGGGCCTTCCCGACTTCGGACCAATCGACACGGTCCGTGAAGATCCTGTGCGCAAGGGATTGTTGTTTGCCGGCACGGAGAATTCGGTCTGGGTTTCATTCGATGACGGGGATCACTGGCAATCGCTGCAGCTCAACCTGCCGCACACTGCGATGCGCGACCTGTGGATTCACGAGAACGACCTGATCGTCGCCACGCATGGACGGTCGTTTTGGGTCCTCGACGACATTGCACCGTTGCGGGAGGTGGCGGAGTCGATGGCAAGGAGTGAAGCTCGCCTTTTCGCGCCCGCTGCCGCTTTCCGCGTTCGTCGAGACACGAATACGGACACGCCTCTTCCTCCGGATGAACCGGCAGCAGCGAATCCTCCTGATGGCGCGGTGATCGACTACTACCTGGCTGGCGCAGCTTCCGGGCCGGTTACTGTGGAAATTCTGGACGAAAAAGGACAGCTGATTCGGCGCTATTCGAGCGTTGATCTACCGGAGGTTTCTGAAGCCGACTTGAAGAAGCAGTTGATCCCGCTGTACTGGATTCGCATGCACAAGGCGCTGTCGACTGCGGCCGGAATGCACCGGTGGATCTGGGACCTGCAATACACACCGCCCACCTCGACGCGGCACGATTACCCGATTGCGGCAATTGCTCATGACACGCCTCGGTTTCCCCCTGGTCCGACCGTTCTTCCGGGCCGATACACGGTTCGCCTCACCGTCAACGGCAAGAGCTACACTGCGCCCCTGACCGTGAAGATGGATCCGCGGGTAAGGACTTCGGCGGCCGGCCTTGAGAAGAAGTTTCAGGTGGAGACCAGGCTGGCCTCAATCGTCACTCTGACCGCTGAAGCCGGATTGCAGGGTGGTTCGATTCAAGATCAGCTGCAGAAACTAGCTGAGCGTTCCGATGCCGCAAGCAAGAACACCATTGAGAAATTCGAGAAGAAGCTGGCGGACATGTTGGGCGCTGCGGCCGAATCGTCCGCTCCGCCTTCGGACCAGGCGACGCTCTCGCGAATCAACGCGCAGGCGAGGACACTGTACGCTCAGATCTGGCCGGTCGATGCCGAGCCCACCTCGTCACAAATGGAAGCAGTTTCAGCAACGGAACGTGGCCGAGACGAGGCCATGAAGCGTTGGAATGAGTTCAAGGTAACCGACCTTCCCGCACTGAACCAGCAGTTGCGCGAAGCGAAACTGCCTGAGGTCAGCTTGCAGACGGACTTGCAGCAGGAAGAATCGCAGACTGACGAAGAGTAACCCGGACGGATTGAGCGGGATACTTCGTGCTCCTGCATGCAAGATCCGTCCGCCTGTGTCCCGACGGCGGCCCGAAATGCAAGATTTTGCAACCCCGCCTTCACCGCTGATTGCATTTTCTTGCGTCCTCTCTTGCCATCCGCAAAAAATAGTTTCAATTTAGCTGATTAGTAGTCCGAAAGCCGCGCGAACCGGGTTATAATCCGGCGGCTTTGAGATTGTGAGATGTTCTGTCGGGACATGTTATGTCCGCTCTGTGGCGACGGTTCATTTCAAATCCACATCCAAAGCCGGGTTCAAAGACCAACAAAATTCATGAGAGGTCAAACTATGAAGGTATTCCGAACACTCGGAATCGCGATCGTTGTGGTGCTGGCCTGGACCAGTCTGGCGAGCTCCCAGGAACCATTCACCGCAGGAACCTGGACGAAGGTTACAGCTGCTCCTCCGTCCCCCGTCGCCCACATGCTGCTGCTCACCGATGGCTCGGTGCTCGTGAACAGCTTCTTCTTTACCACCCACGTAGACAAGTGGTACCGGCTGGTGCCCGACAGCACCGGAAGCTATGTCAATGGAAAGTGGGTAGGTGCGAGCACTCTACCCTCTGGATATAACCCTCTCTACTTCGCTTCTGCCGTGCTGCCCAGTGGAAACGTGTTCGTGATGGGTGGCGAGTACAACAACGGGGGTTCTATCTGGACCACTTTGGGCGCCATGTACCACCCGAAAGCTAATTCGTGGACCAGCGTGGCCGCGCCCACCGGATGGACCACCGTTGGCGATGCGCAGAGCGTCGTATTACCGAGTGGCAAATTGATGCTGGCCAACTGCTGCACCACCGATGAGGCCATCCTGACCAGCACCAGTCCGGTAACCTGGACTGCCACCGGCACAGGCAAGCACGATTGGAACGACGAAGAAGGCTGGACTCTGCTGCCTAACGGCAAAGTCCTCACCGTTGATGCCTATGTGAATCTCGCCTGCTGCCCCAAGGGATCGGAAATTTACGATCCTACCACCGGTGCCTGGGCCAGCTCCGGAAGCACAGTCGTCAACCTGGTGGATTCTGGATCGCGCGAACTGGGGCCAGCAGTGTTGCGCCCCGACGGAACGGTATTCTATGCTGGCGCGACCACCAACAACGCCATTTACAATTCCGCCACCGGCGTCTGGTCGTCCGCTCCGAAGTTTGGAGGCAGTCTCGACATCGCTGATGGCCCAGGCGCCCTGCTACCTGACGGCAACGTGCTGCTCGACACCAGCCCGGGTGTATTCGGCACCGGCAGCAAGTTCTTCGAATGGGATGGAACCGCTTTCAACGCAGTGCCGGGCCCACCGAATGCCTCCCTTGACAGTTCCTATGTGGGCAACATGGTGGTGCTCCCCACCGGGCAGATCATGTTCACCGATTTCTCATCGGATGTGGAGATCTACACTCCGGTGGGAAGCCCCTGCGCAGGATGCGCCCCCACGATCACTTCCGTGGCCACCACTTTGACACACGGGACGACGAATAACTTAATCAAGGGCAGACAGTTGAACGGCCTCTCACAAGGCGCCGCTTACGGTGACGACAACCAGAGCGCCACCAACTTCCCCCTGGTGCGGATCACCGACGCATCCGGCGCCCTGGTGTATTGCCGGACGCACGGCTTCAGCAGCATGGGCGTGGCAACGGGAACGAGAGTTGTGAGTGCGCAGTTCGATATTCCGACGACGATCGCGATCGGGCCAGCCAGCCTGGTCGTGGTCACCAACGGCATTCCGTCTGCGCCGGTGTCTGTAACCATCAACTAGTCGCTGTAGTAATTCGGCGAAGTGGCTGTGCTTTCCCCAGGCGCTGTGTTCCTCGTTGTCACAGTAAGGAATGCAGCGCCTGCGGAACACAATGAGAGCGTCCGATTACAGCACCGCGACCGCTTTCTGAAGTTCTTGGACAATTTGCTCCGCCTCGGTGCGGGGTTCGAACGTCAAGGGCCGCCCAATTCGAACCCGGATTTTCCACGGAGGAGCAAACTTCCTGCCGGCTTGCTTGATCTCGAAGAGCCCTAGAATCCTCATCGGAAGAACGGGAATGCCCAGGTTCTTCGCCAGCAAACCGATGCCAGAACGAAACGGGTTCAGCTTTCCGTCCACAGTGTGACGGCCTTCGGGAAATACCAGGATGTTATAGCCACGATCAACGGCTTGTCCGGCATAGGCAAAGCTCTGACGGAATCCAGCTTCGCGAGGCAGCGGAAACACATTCAGAAGCGAGACTCCCAGCACCCACTCGATTCGGTCGTAGATTCTCTTGAACAAGTTTGTACCAGGCGGAGGCGTGCGCAACGCCTCCAATGCTTCTCCGCCCGCCGCCGTTGCCAGGAGGTGACGGAAGCGTGCGGGCAGAGCGGTCAGAATGAAACCTACATCGACGTCACCGATGTGATTGGCGATCACAAGAAGGGGTCCTTTCCACCCGCGCAGATTCTCGCGTCCTTCAATTCGCGGCCAGCCCAGCAGGACAATCGCAGGCCGCAGCAGCAGATAGTGAGCCAGAAAACGAAGCCACGTCACCGGCCAGCGCAACACCCAGTCAGGATAGTGGTAGGGTGCGCGCGGCACCGCCTCTCCCCGCAACATTCGCTCCAGATCGCCCACGGTGCGGGCGGCACTGAAGCGCGTCTCGCTGACGTCGACCTGATACCGATCTTCAAGTGCACTCAGCAGCTCGACGCGGTCGAGCGAGCTCAGGCCCAGATCGGAATCAAGACTCGCGTCGGCTCTCAACGCGGGGGAAGCGCGTCCCGAGACATGCTGGATCAACTCGGCGAGAGGACTGTTCCCTGCGCCGGAGGGCATGGAAGGCTGCAGCAGCTGCGCTTGCGCGAACTCGCGAATCAGGTTGCGGCGCGGCTTCTGGGTGCTGGTGCGCGGAAAATCTTCCTGTGGCCATTTCAGCCACATGCGCATCCGCTGGTATTCGGCCAGAGACTGGTTGGCACGTTCGACGACTGAGCCCAGGCTGCCATCGTCGCGCAGAATCACCACCGCGCAAGGCTCGGAGTTTCCTCCGCGCTCGATGCCGACGACAACGCAGTCTCTCACTTCAGGCTGCCGGCGCAGACCGGCTTCGAGATCTTCAGGATAGACGTTCATTCCTGCCGGGGTCACGATCACTTCTTTCTTGCGTCCCTTGAAGTAGAGGTTGCCGGCTTCGTCCAGGGCACCGATGTCGCCAGTGCGGTACCAGCCTTCATCGTCAGACACTCGACTAGTTGCAGCTCCGGGAGCAACTCCGGCCCAATAACCTGCGGCCACGCCGCCGCCACGCACAAGTATTTCTCCGTCATCAGCGAGTTTGACCTCGCGTCCCTGCAACACTTTGCCGATCGAACCCTTGCCCAACTTGAACGGATGATTCACGCTGATGAGCGACGTTGTTTCAGTGAGCCCGTAGCCCTGGATCACCGCATACCCCAGGCGTCCCCAGAATTCCTCGGTGTCGATGTCGAGTGCGGCGCCGCCGGAGATGAATGCCCAAAACTTCCATCCGAATTGGCGGTGAATGTGGCGAAACGCCCACCACCGGCGCAGGAAGTGCTTGCCTTCGGACGCACGGAATCGTTCGCGGAAGGCGCTCTGTTCCCGCTGGTCTTCCAGATCACGCTCTACCTTCTGTTTCAATGACTGCAGAACTCTCGGCACGCTGACCAGCACCGACACTCGCTCGCGCCGGATTGTGCTGACTACTTCGGAGGGTTTGAGTTCTTCTTGAAAGATGACCGTGCCGCCCAGGAGTGAAGGCAGAAACATCCCCAGGAATTGCCCGAATACGTGGCTGAGCGGCAACAGGTTGAGAAAGCGGACCGGATGCATGAGGCGCTCGTACTTCAGATACGGGCGTATTTGGTTTTCCAGCGGCACGACGTTGGCAAGCACGTTGCCGTGCGTGATGACAACACCTTTAGGCTCGGCCGTCGTACCGGACGTGAAGACGATCTGCAAGATGTCGTCCCTGCTGACGACAGCTGTGGGAACTGCGGAAGCCGAATGATTAGCCGCCGTTTGCTCGAGGTCTTCGAGGATCAGGATGGAAGAGCTAGGCATTGCCCCGGCGGCTTGTTCAGTGTGCCGGCGAGCGCAGACGATTAGCTTCGCCGCAACCTGCTGAAGGACCCGCTTGGCGAAGTCCACGGATGCACTGTCGTCCATGGGAACGACCACTGCACCCTGGTTCGCACATCCGAGGAAGACTGCAACCCATTCGGCGCAGTTTTCACCCCAGAGCATGACGCGGTCGCCTTTGTTGATCCGGCGCTCCTCGAGTTCTCGTGCAAAGCGGAGAGCGGTCTCCGCGACGCGGCGGTACGACCAGCGCTCGGTCCGGTATCCGCGGCGGTGGACGTACGCGCAGGTCTCTCCGAGATTCTGGAAGTCCTCCAGGTAACCGGCGACTGAGGAGCGTTCTTTCATACACGGATGCCGACTACTTAGCCAGGCTAGCTCGGCACCGAATCCAACGAGCAGCTCCGCACCAGCAGGTTGATAAATTCCGTCAGATAGGGTGTCATGGGGCGGGTGCGCAAAGTGGCGGCGTACCAGCGCCGCCGGAATCCACTCTTGTTCAGCGGCCGGGTCACAATCTTTCCACTGGCCAGGTAATTCTTGACCGCCCAGCGCGCCAGAAGGGCTACTCCCAGGCCAGCCGACACCATATCAACGATCGACTCGGTCAGCGGAACTTCCATAACCCGCGCGGGCTGGACGCCGGCAGGACGAAGCACTTTCAGAACCAGGGTGCTTTCTTCTTTTGGCGGGTAGCAGAAGACCGACTCTCCCGCCAAGTCGCGCGGCTGGACGTGAGTGGACGCCGTCAGCCGGTGGCGCGGGTCCATGACAATCACCAACTCGTCCTCACACGTAGGTGTGAGCCGAAGACTCTTGTTGCCCGGCCGACAGCTGGTGACCGCGACATCGATCTGGCCGTCGAGCAAGGCGGCAATGGGGTGCGCGGTGGCTTCGAGCACAATGTTGACTTCGACGCCTGGGAACTTCGTGGTGAACTTCTTAAGCACTGGAGGCAGCCAGTGATAACAGGTGTAGCACTCGGTGCTCACACGGATGACACCGCGCGTGTCGCCGTCGAGTCCTTCGATCTGGGCCTCGGCGGTGCGGAGTTCATCAAGTACCTTGTGGGCCGAGTCCAGGAGCTTCTCGCCCGCTGGGGTGAGCACCATCTTCTTGCCCAGGCGCAGAAATAGCGCGGTTCCCAGCCTTTCTTCTGCATCGCGCAGCTGGTGACTCAGCGCGGACTGGGTTACGTGCAGGCGCCGGCCTGCCTCCGTGACACTGCCTTGCTCGGCCACCGCAGCCAGCAGCTTCAGGTGGCGAATTTCCAGCCTCACATCGTGATTGAGCGACATGGAGGTCTTCCTCTTCAATTCAATTGGAATCCAGCCAAGACAACACAGTGGCCCAGCGTCTACTGCAATGTGGCCGCTGCAGGTACGCCCGCTTCTGACAAAACATCAACCGCAGCGTGTATCGATATCCGCTGATATGAACATATCTCATTTAGCCAATGAGAACAAACAATAATCCTCATGGATGGACTTTTCGTCTAATGCAGCATGTTCCACACAAGAGATTGATCGCAAGAAACGGATAGCGTCGCAAAAAACTTTGCGTCACACTCACCTTCGTGTGACCAAGGTCGGCGCGATCACAACAACACAGGAGGATCAGACTGAGGAGGATGTATGAATCACCGAAACGTTCGAATCCTGACAGTGCTTTCGTTTGCTGTTTTGTGGCTCGCCGGCGTGGCCGAGGCGCAGTATGCGCCACACTACGTTAAGGTGAGCATCCCGTTCGACTTCACCGTCGGCGACAAATCTTTTCCTGGGGGAGAATACTCGCTGGCATGCACACCCGGCCGTGTTGAACTGCGCGACGCGCGAACTCACGTGGTGACAACGATCTTCACCCATTCCGTGGAGTCGCTGGACCGGCCGGCAGCGCCCAAGCTGGTGTTCTCAGCGGATGCAGGGGGGCGCGCGCTGAGGCAGGTCTGGATGGAAAATGACCGCTATGGATACGAGCTGGCGCCGTCGAAGACGGCTACTGCCTTAGCCAGGCAACGCCCGCGTGCCCCCGTGCAGATCAGCGCAAGTGGGAACAAACCGTAAACAAGTCCAACACTTTGACCGGGGAGGCCTTGATGAACACGATCGTAGCAGGGCAGGACACAGCAACAACCATGCTGCCGCACGTGCAGGAGGTGCTCCGGACAGCCGAGCAAGAGCTGGCCGGACTCCTCCAGCGGCGGGCCGAGGTCATGAAACGGATTGGCACGATCAAACAAATGCTGGCTGGTCTAGCGGATCTCTTCGGCGATTCCGTGCTCAGCGACGAGCTGCGCATCACATTGGATCGGGGAATCTCGGACCGCAAGAAGGGGTTCACGCGGGCATGCCGGCAGATCCTGATGGAATCGCGGACTCCACTGCATCCGCGGCAGTGCTGCGAGGAATTGTGGCGCAGATTTCCCGAAGTGGCTGGGAGGCACAAGGATCTGGGCGCATCGGTGACCACGGTGTTCCACCGTCTGGTGGCATACGGCGAAGCTCGCTGCTTCCTGGATGAGCGGGGAGTGCGAGTGTGGGAGTGGATGGCGGAAGCAAAGACAGGCAGCGACGAAAGTCGCTTTGTGGCTCCGGAAACAGTTCCGGAACAACCGCTGCAGCAGTAACGCCGGAGTGGGAAGGCGTGTCCCTACTCTCTTCCCACTCCCAGCGCGTCCGCCACGCGGTTGATGTAGTTGAACCAGGAGGCGATCAGCGTGATCTGCAGGATTCCGCGGTCGTCAAATCCAGCTGCGCGCAGGCCCTCGATATCATCCTTCCAGACTTTGGTTGCATCTTTGGTCAGTTTGACCACAAAGTCGAGCATTAGCCGATCCTGGGCCGAGATCGGGGCGGTCGTGTAATCCTTCTCCAGCGCCTCGACTAGTCCCTTATCCAACGTCACCCTACGCAGAAACTCTGCGTGCGACTCGATTCAATAGACGCACCGGTTCGTGACCGAGACCACGGTCGCGATCATCTCGTGCTGGCGGCGCTCGAGAGGAAGGTCGGGTGACATGAGCGCGCCGAAGGTGCTAAAGGCGTGATAAAGCGCGTCGGGAATCAGCGTGTGCGAGCCGACGATCGACGAGGCGCCCGAAGGATCAGGGTGCACCGGATCAGCGTATTCCTTGGGATAGAGCGATTTCTCGCCTTCGATTGCCTGGCGGAGCTTTTCGTCAGCTTCGGAGAGGGAGAGAGTTCGAATCCAGGTCATGTGCGCGCTGGGCCTTCCTTATATATTGTGGGTTCCCCACAGTTTTGCATCTGGAAAGGTACACTGTCACGCTTTGGCCGCCAAATAGCAAATTCGTACTACCGCTCCCGCCGATCATCAGCCGCGGGAGGAGTCCGAAGCCCGGTTTTTCCCCGCGAAATTGCGGGAATTTATGGGAGTCCAGGCCGAGTCTTCCTTTCATCATTCTCTGGGAGGCCATCTTTATAGGAATGAGGGTTGCAGTCCCGCCTGATTCCCTTGGTAACTCTTTCGTACACTCCCTTTCGGTAACCCTTGGTAACCATGCGGTTCGTGACGACCAGACGTACAATTGGCCTTGTCCGGTCGGCCATCTTCAAGGTAGGAGACTGCCGTCCCGATAGGTACAGAGTCAGGGGTTCAAGGTAGTCAGTGGGCGCAATCAAGACCAGGGGCTGGAGTTCGGACTAGATATGGCGTTCGGTTTCGGATTCAACAAGCAAAAGGTACTCAGCGCTGCGGAGAAGTATGTCCAGCAGGGCAAGCTGCAGAATGCCATCTCCGAGTACGAAAAAATCCTCAAGAACGATGCCAAGGACCTGACGGTGACCAACACCGTGGGCGACCTCTACTCCCGCCTCGGCGAGGTCGATAAAGCTACCGAATGTTTCAAGAGTGTGGGCGATGCCTATGCCGGCCAGGGATTCACGGTCAAGGCCATCGCCATGTACAAGAAGATCAGCAAGCTCAAGCCATCGCTGGAGAGCGTGCTGAAGCTGGCCGAACTCTATACCCAGCAGGGTTTGTTCAATGACGCCCGCGCCCAGTATCTGCAGGTCGCGGAAGAATTCCTGAAATCGGGCGAGTTGGACAATGCTGTCCGCATCTTCCAGAAGATCCTGGAAATGGATCCGGAAAATGTGAATATGCGAGTACGTCTGGCCGAGGTCTACGTCCGGCTGGGCAAGAAGAACGAAGCCTGGCAGATCTTCTCAGCCGCTGCGGAGAGCATGCGCTCCAAGGGTTCCCTGGGCGGCGCGGAAGAGATTCTGCAGCGCATGCTGACGCTCGATCCGGGCAATACCTACGCGCTGCTGATGCAGGGCAAGAACCTGATCGAGTCCGGCGATGCCGAAGCTGCCATCACGTCGCTGCAGAAGATTGGGGATCTCGATTCGAATCCCGAAGGCCTGCGCGATCTGCTCAAGGCCTACCTGCAGGTCGGGCGGCTCTCCGATGCCGGAACGGTTGCGAGCAAGCTCCTCACCATTCACAACGACCTGCCTGCGATTGCGACCTTCGCCGATGCCTTGATGCAGGCCGGACAGTACGAAAACGCGCTTCAGGTCTACGATCAGCATGCCGACCGCTTGCTGGCGGAGAATTCTGCAAAGGTCCTGGAAAACCTGCATATCGTAATCGGCCATGTTCGGGACAATCCGGCCTCGTTGGAGAAGTTGCTGGACCTGTTCCACAAGGCTGGAGAAACCACGCATATCAGCGAAGTCACCGAACTTCTGGCACATGCCAGCGTTCAATCCGGCGATTTGGTCCGGGCGCGTGACTTGTATCAGAAGCTGGCCACGCTCGAACCCGGCAACCCTCTGCACATGCAGAACTACCAGCAGGTGGTCAGCCAGCTGGGCGGCACCTCGGGTACAAAGCTGATCTCGGCGGAAGAAGCTGCCGTCATCGTGGACGAACTGGAAGCGACCTCACCCTCGATTCATCAGCACTACTCGGACGAAGTTGCACTGGCAGTACGTTCGGCTCTTACCGACGCGGAGCTCTTCATCTCCTACAACATGCCGGCCAAAGCGCTGGGGCCCTTGATGGCAGCCCTGCCCCAGGCGCCCGGTGATTTGCGTCTGAACCAGCGGCTGGCAGCCCTGCATACGCGTGCGGGACGTTTTGCCGAGGCCGCGGTCTGCTGCCGCACCCTGCAAAACATCTATTCCGAGGCCGAGTATCCGGAAGAGGCCACGCGGTATGGCGAACTTGCGGAGCGCTACGAGGAACGCACTTCAACGTCAGCCGTTCCCCACTCCGGCGAGGAGATGCCGATTCCTTCGGAGATGCCGGTAGTTTTTGCGGCGGCTGGAGTGGAAGAGGCTCCTGCTCCTACGGAAGAAGTGGCGGTCGAGGAAGCCGAAGAGTCCGCGCCACCCTGGCCGTCGGCCGTATCCGCGGCGGCGGATGAAATCGAGATCACTCCGAGCGACCAGGCCGAGTTTGCTGTGGTGGAAGAGGCAGAGGCTGCTCCGGCCGAGCAGGCTGCGACCCCGGCAGAAATCGATCTGTCGGAGTGGGAAGATACGGTCACGGTGGAAGACGAAGCTCCTGCCACCGAAGCGGCTGGCGCTCAGGACGTAGAAGAAACCGACAAGATTACCGACACGATTGACGAGATTCGTTTCTACCTTTCGAACCACATGCGCGAACAGGCATGGGCTGCGCTGGCCAAGCTCCAGACGCTGACCAGCGACGAGGCCAGAGTGGCCGAGATCCGCGCTGAGGTGGAAGCTGCGACACAAGCGGCAAGCGAAGAGGAACTCGGGATTCCGGTCGAAAGCGAAGAAATCACAGTTGAAGACATCCCCGCTGCCGAGACCGTGGCTGAAGACATCCCTGTTGCCGTGGAAGAGCCGGTCGCGGAGGACGTTGCGCCTGCTGTGGAAGACGTCCCGGTGGAAGCGGAGGTATCCTCCGCTCCCGAGCCTGAAACCAAACCGGCTCCGAAGCCCGCGGCCTTGAAGGAGTTCGTTGCTGACCTGGAATCTTCGCTGGGCGAAGAGTTCCTGCCCGGCGCCGCCGGCAAGCCAGTCGAGGCCCCGGAAGTGCCAGAGCAGGTTGAGGCAGCACACGTCGAGGCTGCAGTTGCGGGCGAGCACCAAGGCCCGGTTCTGGGCGAGTTCGTGGCCGATCTGGAAAGCTCTCTGGGAGACAATTTCCTGAAAGCGGCTCCGGTCGCCGGAGCACAACCAGCCGCGCCTGTGGCGAAAGCCAAGGCCGCGCCGCCAGCACCGCCAGCTCCAGTTGCAAAGCCCAAGGTAAGTTCGCCGCTGGCTGCGAGCGCCGCCGCGGCAGCCGGAACTCCGGCACGTCCCTCCGTTCCAACGCCTCCGGCCCCTGTGCCCCAGCCCGTTGTGCAGGCTGCGAAACCGATGGTGGCTGCCGTGCCGCCTGCTGCACCTGCACCGGCTCCCGCTCCGGCTGCGAAGGCTTCGCCGTTCGGCGACGAGGCTGGAGTCGATCTTGCTGAGATGTTCGGCGAGCTGAAACAGGATCTGGAATCCGACGTTGCCTCGGCAGATGAGGATCCTGAAACGCACTACAACCTCGGCATCGCTTTCCGAGAAATGGGGCTGCTGGACGAGGCTATCGGAGAATTGCAGAAGGCTTGCCAGTCGGTGGACCACGGGCACGCCTTCCCGCAGATCATGCAAGCCTATACCTGGCTAGCGCAATGCTTCCTCGAGAAGGGTGTGCCGGAAGCCGCCGTCCGCTGGTATGAAAGGGCGCTCAACGTTCCGGGTATTGACGGTGAGACGCGCGTAGCACTGAACTACGAATTAGCCTCCGCCTACGAGAGTGCCGGAGACAAACCCGCGGCCCTCAGGCATTTCATGGACGTTTACGGCAGCAACATCGATTACCGTGACGTCGCCGAGCGCATCAAGGCCCTGAAGTCGTAGAATAGCTCGATGGGTTTGAGCCCTCATCCTCTTTATCATCCGGATCACCCTGTTCTGGGTGCATGTGAGAATCGCTCCTATGCGGCTTGGCGGCGGAGCCACGTGTGACGACCAATCCCAATCCAATTTCGAACGGCCCTGGCAAGCCGGTGGCACCTCCCGCCGCGGAATCAGGAACCGCGCTGCTCGATCCGCCGCCGAAACCGGCGCACTCGCAGGAGCACACCCGGCTGCAGCTCTGGCTGCACCGGACTTCAGTCTTTCTCTTCGTCTTGATCAGTGCGGTCGCGGGGGTTCTCCTGATCATCCTTCCTTGGACTCCGGAGTGGACCGACAACTACCTGCTGCTCTCGTTCCCGAACCTTCGTACGTTTGTTTCGAGCGGCTTCTTCCGTGGCATTTGCAGTGGCTTGGGACTGCTCGACGTCTGGATTGGATTCTGGGAGGCGCTTCACTACCACGAGCACACTTAGCCGCGACGCCACCCGCAGGAACTCTCATACCCATTCCGTTCCCACTTCGGTATGCTGATACCCTGCGCAAAGCGCGCCGTAGATCTCTGAGGGGAATCCCTACATGACGGAAAAGCTGAAATCCGCGCCGCTGGCATACCGCAACGAGCCGTTCCTGAACAGTCCGGACGGGCGCCTGCTGCGCATTCTCTCCGAGTACAGTGAGCCGCTGGCGCGCTTCCGCCGCGAGCAGATTCAGGACACAGTCGTGTTCTTCGGTTCGGCGCGCTTTCAGGGAAGCGCCGCCGCCAAGACGAACCTGACCAGCGTGGAGAATAATGGCGCCAACATTTCGCCCGGACAGCAGGAAAAGGACCTGAAACGAGCGCTCGCGAGCGTAGACATGGCTCGCTATTACGAGGACGCCCGCCGCATGGCCTACCTGCTGACGGAGTGGTCGATCCAGATTCCCGCGCGGCGACGGCGTTTCGTGGTCACCACGGGAGGCGGGCCCGGCATCATGGAGGCAGCTAACCTCGGCGCGCACGAGGCGGGCGGGAAAACGATCGGCTTGAACATCAACCTGCCCTTCGAGCAGAACCCGAATCCGTACATCACGCCGTCACTGAACTTTGAGTTTCACTACTTCTTCATGCGCAAGTTCTGGTTCGCCTATCTGGCCAAGGCGCTCGTCATCTTTCCGGGTGGATTTGGCACCATGGACGAACTGTTCGAGATCCTGACCCTGGCGCAGACCGACAAGCTGGCCAAGAAGATTCTGGTCGTGATCTACGGCAGCGAGTACTGGCACCGCATCATGAACTTCCAGGCTTTTGTCGATGCGGGCACGGTTGCGCAGGAAGACCTCGATCTGTTCAAGTTCGTAGATACTCCGGAGGAAGGCTTCGAATTCCTGCGGGACGGCCTGACCAAGCACCACCTCGGCGGCACCCCGAGCAAACAGCGCGAGGTTTTGCCCGAAATCGCGAAAACGAGGCCGTAGAACCTTCCTTTCATTACCTTCGTAAGACGATCGCCGTTCTTTTGTCGTGAGTCCCTGCCCTGACTCAAGGAAAATCTTCAGCAGTGCATCTTGTTCCTTGAGCGAGGCCCGGATCATGACCTTTCAGCGCTGGAGTGTGTTCTTCTCAGTCTGCTTCCTTGGACTCTTCTTCGTCCCAGCCTTTGGCCAGCAGACCGAGCCGCAGGCGGCAGGTCAGAGCCAGAGCCTTGGGGATGTCGCGCGCCGGCTGCGCAAAGACACGACGGAGGAAGTCCGAATGACCGACTCCGACACGAAAAAGCTTTTTGCTTTGGTCGACAAGATCTTCGCCTTCGCGGCGCAAGATACCGGGATGCCGAAGCGCGCCGTCGTGAAGCGCCAGATGGTCGGCAAAACCGACGTAGAGAAATATGCCAGCGGACGCCTCGCCAAGGAAGAGTACACCCAGCGTTTTGCCCAGGCGGAGTTGAGCATGAAGAAGCTCGGCTTCCTGCCGCGGGAGTTTAACCTGCGGGACTTTCTGGTGAAGGCAACCGGAGCTAATGTCGCCGGTTACTACGACGACGAGACCAAGACGATCTCTCTCTTGAACTGGGTTCCCACCGACCGCCAGGAGCCGATCCTTGCCCACGAGCTGACCCATGCCCTTCAGGACCAGAATTACGACTTGAGGAAGTGGATGAAGGCCGCCGAGGCTGCGGCCAAGGACAAAGATAAAGACAGTAGCAACGATGACAGCGCCACCGCGCGCAAGGCTGTGGTCGAGGGGCAGGCGATGGTGGTTTATGTCGACTATGTTCTGGCACCCTTGGGTCGCAATCTGGCCGATACACCGGGCTTGATCTACCAGATGGAAGAGCCGGCCGTGAAAGCCGTGGCTGACTCCCAGATGTTGCACGACGCGCCCATGATTCTCCGCGAGGCCGGCACGTTTGCCTACAACGAAGGCCTGATCTTTGAAGGCGAACTGTTGCACAAAGGCGGCAAGGAGATGGCGTTCGCGGGAGTCTTTGCCCGGCCTCCCCGCAACTCGCGTGAGGTGCTGCAGCCGGACACCTATATCAACGGTGAGAAGCTGCCGCCTGTACGCATTCCGGACATGCACCAGCTCCTCAACAACGAATATGACGTCTATGACTCGGGCGGGATCGGAGAACTGGACGTTCGCGCTCTGCTGAAGCAGTACGGCCAGCGAAAGATCGCTGATGAGCTTTCGTCAGCCTGGCAGGGTGGCGCGTATGTGACCTATCGCCGGACGAAGTCGGGAGCCGGGTCCGAAATCGCGCCCAGCACCTCCGATCTGGCACTGCTGTATGTTTCACGCTGGAAGTCTCCCCAGGCCGCGGAGAGATTTGCCCACTTCTATGCTGGAGCCGTCTCCCAGCGCTACCACACAGCCGCAACGCAAGCTCAGCCGGCTTGTACAGGAGCAGACTGCCCGGTTTCAACGGTGCAAGTTGCAACCGAAGAGGGGCCGGTGATTGTCGAGCACTGGGCCGACAACAGCGTGGTCGTGTCGGAGAGCTTTGACGTAACAACAGCAGCGAAGCTGCGCAGCGCCGTGCGCGATGCGGGTTCGGGCGCACATGCGTGGAATGTCCAGCAGGATGAACAGGAACTCGGAATGCGGCTGTACGAGATCCCCTCGTTCCGGGAGTTCCTGACCGAGATCGGGTACAGGATTGCGCAGGAGATAGCTTCGGATTCGGTTCGCTGAGTCGATCTTCGGACATGCCGGCGTTTGGCGGTTGACAACACCTTCTCCCGAATCCCATTTCCCCTTTTTCTGTCGGTTCAGTACCATGTTGTCCTAATTCCCACTCAACCACGGGAGCAACATGGCCGACATCACACTGCGCGTAAACGGTAGTGAAAAGAAAGTCAGCGTCTCTCCGGAAACTCCTCTCCTCTGGGTTCTGCGTGACACCCTCGAACTCACCGGTACAAAATTTGGCTGCGGCGCCGGATTGTGCGGTGCCTGCACCGTGCACGTCGACGGCTCGCCTATACGCTCGTGCTCCACTCCTGTTTCGCAAGTAGCGGGGAAGAGCGTCACAACGATTGAGGGGTTGAGTGTGAACGGCTTGCACGTGCTGCAGCAGGCATGGATCGATGAGGAAGTGCCACAATGCGGCTATTGCCAGACCGGCCAGATCATGTCAGCTGCGGCATTACTGGCCACGACACCGCGTCCCACCGACGAGCAGATCACGCAGGCGATGAACGGCAACCTGTGCCGCTGCGGAACCTATGAACGCATTCGCAAGGCGGTGCATCGGGCCGCGGGGAACGGAGGTGCGCGATGAGCCCACTCTCACGACGTGAGTTTGTCGCCGCCGGCGTCGCCGCCGGTGCCGGACTGGTGATCGGGTTCTATCTCCCACATGGGAAGGGTGGTTCCGGCAGCGAAGCATTCTCTCCCAACGCCTACCTGCGAATCACTCCGGATAACAAAGTGACGATCGTGGTAGCGCGCTCCGAGATGGGCCAAGGCGTCCGCACAGCCCTTCCTATGATCCTGGCCGAAGAACTCGAGGCCGACTGGAAGCAAATCGAGATCGAACAAGCCGGGGCCAGCACGCTGTACGGAGATCAGACTACCGGCGGCAGCGCCAGCATACGCACCACCTGGGACCCGATGCGCAAAGCCGGAGCGATGGCACGCGAGATGCTGATCTCAGCGGCTGCGTTGACCTGGGGCGTCGCGCGTTCGACATGCGCAGCGGAGAATGGGAGCGTCAAGCATGCGGCCTCCAACCGGAAGCTGAGTTACGGCGAGCTCGCACAGAAGGCGTCCACGCTGCCGATTCCAACGGATGTACCGCTGAAGCAGCCCAAGGACTACAAGATCGTCGGCCAGCGCCTGCCCCGAGTGGATAGTCCTTCGAAAGTAAAGGGCGAGGCGGTATTTGGCATCGACTTCCGTTTGCCGGGGATGAAGTACGCAGTGCTGTCGCGCTGTCCCACGATCGGCGGGAAGGTGACGGGTTTCGACGATAAAGAGTCGAAGAAAATTCCCGGCGTGAGCTATGTGGGCAAGGTCAGCGATTCGGCGATCGCTGTCGTCGCCGACAGCGTGTGGGGAGCAATGGAAGGGCGCCGCATACTTAATGTCACCTGGGACGATGGGCCCAACAAAGACCTGAATACTGCCGCTGTCTCAGCGTCGCTCAAGAAAGCGGCTTCGAAGAAGGGCGCAAGCCTCTATTCGGCGGGCGATCCCGCAAAGGCCGCTGGGCGACGAATCTCCGCTGAGTACGAGCTGCCCTTCATGGCGCACGCCCCCATGGAGCCGGGGAACTGCACGGCCCACTTTCAGGGCACGAAGTGCGAGCTATGGGCCCCGACGCAGGTTCCGCAAGACTGCCGCGACTCGGTCGCACAGGCGATTGGGCTTGAGTCTGACCAGGTGAAGTTAAACGTTACCCTGATGGGCGGAGGCTTCGGCCGCCGCCTCGAGCACGACTATGCGGTCGAAGCGGCGCTGGTATCGAAAGCAGCGAACGCTCCAGTGAAGGTGATCTGGACACGTGAGGATGACATGCGGTTTTCAACCTACCGTCCAGCCAGCCTGCATCAGCTTACCGCCGCGCTGGATGGCTCCGGCTACCCAGTCTCGTTGACGCATCGCCTCATCGCGCCTTCGATCAGCGGCCAGAAAGGGCAACCGGGTGCCAACGGCGTCGATCCCGACCTGCCGGACGAGGCGGGCCCGGTCTACCCAGTACCGAACTACTCGCTCGAGTATGTGATGGCCGAAACGGCTGTGCCCCTGGGCTGGATGCGGTCGGTTTACGCGCTGCAAGCAGCTTTTGCCTTGGAGAGCTTCATCGACGAACTTGCTGTCGCCGCGGGGAAGGATCCGCTGCAGTACCGGCTGCACCTTCTGGCCAAGGATCAGGATCTGCCCTACTTCGCGACCACGTGGCACACCGCCCGCATGCGCGGCGTGCTGCAGCTTGCCGCGGAGAAGTCGGGCTGGGACAAGCCCCTGCCTGCGGGGCGGTATTGCGGTATCGCCTGCTTCGGATGCTTCGCTTCCTACATGGCCGAGGTGGTTGAGATCAGCATGGAGAACAACCAGCCGCGGGTGCATCGGGTGGTAGCGGCAGTCGATTGCGGCCAGGTGGTGAATCCGAGCATTCTCGAGCAGCAGATTCAGGGCGGAATCGTATACGGACTCTCCAATGCACTGCGCGCCAAGATTACGATCGACAAGGGTCGCGTCGTGCAAGGCAATTTCGACGACTACGCCCCGCTCCGGATGGACGAGACGCCCGTGGTCGAAGTGTATGCCGTCCCCAGCGCGGAGACGCCTACCGGGATTGGAGAACCGTCGGTACCACCGGTCGCGCCCGCTCTCTGCAACGCGATCTATGCGGCGACAAAGAAGAGAATCCGGGCGTTGCCGATTCTGAGCTAACGACCTAATACCTCAAGGAGAGACGATCATGAGGCGGAAGTGGACCGGTCTAATTCTGTTCTTCCTTGCTGCCGCCGCACTGGCGCAGACTGCACCTCAAACACTGTCTTCCGTTCCGCCCGCCCGGCTCGCACATATTCGGCGAGGGATCAACCTCAGCGAGTGGTTCGCCCAGGTTTGGGACCCGAAGGGATACACGAAAGAGCACTTCCAAAGCTGGAACACCCCCGCTGACATCGCGCTGATCAAATCCATGGGATTCGATCATGTGCGGCTGAGCGTGAATCCGCAGCCCATGATGGATGCCGCCCGGCAAAACGACGGAACGGCGGAATATTTCGGCTATCTCGACGACGCGGTGAAGATGATTCTCGACGCTGGCCTCGCCGTGGAGATCGACATGCATCCCGACTCGGATTTCAAAGAGCGCCTGACGAAAGACACCGAACCGGTCGAGCGCTACGCCGACTTCTGGAGCATGGTGGCACGACACTACGCTTCGTGGGATCCCGAGCGCGTGTTCTTCGAGATCCTCAACGAGCCTGAGTTCAAGGACGCCTACCGCTGGTACGGAGTGGAAGCCAAGCTGGCCGCGGCCATCCGGCGGGCCGCACCGCAACACACCATTATCGCCACCGGCGCACGCTGGGATGACGATGACGACCTCGTATTCCTCGAGCCCTTACCCGATTCCAACGTGATTTATGTTTTCCATTTCTACGAACCGCACATCTTCACCCATCAGGGTGCCACCTGGGGAGCGTATTACTGGCACTGGCTGAAGGGGCTGCATTATCCATCATCGCCCGAGAATGCGGCGCAAGTCGCAGCAGGCGTGCCCGAGGCAGTGGATCGGTTCTACGTGATTCGCTACGGGCAGGATCACTGGGACCCTTCCCGCATCGAGGCGGAAATCAACCAGGTCGCCGACTGGGCCAGGCAACGCAAGGTGCCGCTGATCTGCAATGAGTTTGGCGTGTTCCGCAACTTTACCGATCCGCGCGATCGTGCCGCGTGGATCAAGGACGTGCGCACTGCCCTCGAACGTCACGAGATTGGCTGGGCGATGTGGGATTACTCCGGCAGCTTCGGAGTGGTGAAGAAAAAAGATGGCAAGCCCACTCCGGATGAGATAACCGTGAAAGCGTTGGGACTGCCATAGTTGTCGCAGCACTCACAGCGCACCCAGCCATTTGACCGGCAAGTGCGCGGCGAGGGCGTTCGCCAGGCGCTCGTCCGCAGTAACCATTTCACTGTCGGATTGCACCGCCAGAGCTACATACAGACTGTCGTAGACTGTACGGTCGTGGCGTACGGCTAAAGCCAAAGCTTGGGGCAAAAGGCCGAAAGAAGGAATTGTCGGAATGTCGAGGTCGCCGACCAGCGACATCGCCGCGTTAGCATTTTCCGTCGAGATCTTCCCTCTTCGGACCGCCTTCCAGAGCGCATTTGCGATTTCCACCCAGAATAGATCTGGTACGACAAACCGAATTTCGTTACGACGATAAGATGCCAGCAATTCTTCTGCCTGCAGGACAAATTCTTCCTGCTCAGCCGGCAGGCACCATTTCACGGCAACACTGGCGTCAACTACGACGCACGTCACCGTTCACGATCCTCGCGGATCATTTCCTCCGCAGAGGGAAAAGGCCCCGGGCTAAGAGGTGGCGTCGCCCGAAGGCGTGCCAAACCCTCAAATGCCTTGCGCCGCCGCTTAAGCGCTTCTTCGGTAGGAATGTTCTGCTCCAGCAGAGAGATGACTTCCGCCGCAATCGACTTGCGGTTCTTGCGGGCACGTAGGCGCAGTGCTTTGTAGACGGCGTCCGGGACATTTTCAACGTAGAGTGTCGCCATAGTATTTCCCTAGGAATAGTCTAGCATTTCCCTAGAGAAATGCGCCACTCCTTTCCTTGACACTCGTTTCCCTGCCCTTTATCCTTAAGTCTTGCTCCTTGCGGTACTTACGTCCCCTTGGCGTGCTTCCGCGGGCTGGTAGACAACGGTAGTTGCGCGGAGGTTCCTCATGTTCCTGGACATCAAAGAATTGGAACTCCACCCCATTGAATTCAAGGAGGAGTTTCAGCCCGATGTCATCGATCTGGGGGACGAGGCTCGGCAGCGTTCGCCGGTGAAGGCAACTGGACGCGCCGAACTGGTCGAGGAGCATCACGGCAAGCACAAGATAATCAAAGACATACGGCTACGTGGACAATTGTCCGCGGGCTTCGAATTGAGTTGCGCCCGCTGTCTCGAGCCGGTGGCGCAGGACGTAAAGCGCGACTTTGAGCTGCTGTACCGGCCGCTGGGCACAGACGCGGGTCGGGACGAGCTGTCGGTGACCGACGCGGAAGCCGAGATCGGCTATTATCAAGGCGAAGGTCTTCTGCTCGAGGACGTTTTACGCGAGCAGGTTCTGTTGGCATTGCCCTTGAAGGTGACTTGCCGCGAGGATTGCAGGGGCTTGTGCCCGCATTGCGGTACAAATCTGAATGAGCAGCGTTGTTCCTGCACGGCTGCGATAGACGATCCGCGGTGGTCGGCGTTGAAACAGATCCGCGGCAGACTGGAGCACTGAGGCAAGCAATTAGCATTCAGCATTCAGCAAGAAACAATGACAGATTTTGGCGGATGGCCCCAGGCCCCGCGAGAGGAATCCTTAACCATGCCTAATCCGAAACGGCGACACTCCCAGAAGCGCACCTCGACCCGGCGGGCGCACGATGCACTGAAGGGCCACTCCCTGTCCGAGTGCCCCAACTGTCACGAGAAGAAAATGCCGCATCGCGCTTGCCCCAAGTGCGGCTACTATAAGGGACGCGAAGTTCTCGACGTCGAAGAAGCCAGCTAGTTTCTGGATTCGTTTTTCTCATCAACCATGCCTAGCGTGATCGCGCTGGATGCGATGGGTTCGGACCGCGCGCCCAAACCAGAGATTGAGGGCGCGATTCAGGCTGCGCGCAATTATGACGTGCGCGTCCTGCTGATCGGTCCGGAAGCCACGGTCAAGGCGGAGTTGGAGCGGCATCCTTCTGCCGCCCGCCTGCCCATTGAGGTCGTACACGCCGGCGAATACATCACGATGGAAGACAAGGTGGAAGCAGTACGCGCCAAGCGGGACTCCTCCATGCGCGTCGGGCTGCGCCTGGTGCGCGAGGGGCGCGCCTCGGGATTTGTTACTGCCGGCAATACCGGCGCTGCCATGGCGACGGCGAAGGTAGTGCTGGGCGCAATCCCGGGAGTCGACCGCCCGGCTCTCGCCGCGGTGTTTCCTACCGCGCCCGGCACAGCCGCCATCCTGCTGGATGTGGGCGCCAATGTCGACTGCAAACCGCAGAACCTCGAACAATTCGCAGTGATGGGTGACGTCTACTTCCGCGCCATGTTTGGAAAAAGGCATAGCGCGTTCCGGCCGCGCGTGGGCCTGCTCTCCATCGGCGAAGAAGAAACCAAGGGCAACGAACTTACCCGCGAGGCGTTCCGGTTGCTCAAGCAGTTGCCGCTGAACTTTGTTGGCAATGTGGAGGGCCGCGATCTCTATAACGGCCAGGTCGACGTAATCGTGGCCGACGGTTTTGTGGGCAACGTAGCGCTGAAGATCTCTGAGGGTGTGGCTAACCTGGTCCGGACCGCGCTGAAGGAATCGCTGAAGGCGACTATCACCCGCCAGGTGGGAGCCCTGCTCTCGCGCAGCGCGTTCACTGATTTCAAGAAGCGGTTGGACCATACGGAATATGGCGGCGCGCCATTGCTGGGGGTGAAGGGCGTGTGCATCATCACGCACGGGTCCTCGAATGCCAATGCGATGAAAAATGCGATTCGTGTGGCGGCAGAACTCTCCCGGCGAAGGATCAACGACTCCATCGAACGCGGCCTGGCTGCGCTTCGGCCCGTGCCCGCGGAAGCAGAAGTGGCCCACACCGACTAGTTCCATACAGGTCATGACGCACACCAAGAACCCAATCGCACTACTTTTCCCCGGGCAAGGGTCGCAGGTCGTGGGCATGGGCAGAGACTTGTTCGAGAAGCATTCCGTCGCCCGCCTCACATTTGAGGAAGCCGACGATGTTCTCGGCTACAAGCTTTCGCGCCTCTGCTTTGAGGGTCCGGAGGAGCAGTTGCGCCTAACCGAGATCACGCAACCGGCAATCCTCACCGTGTCGGTCGCCGCGCTGCGTGTGCTCGATATGCGGATTCCGAAGCCCAGCTACGTCGCGGGACACAGCTTGGGAGAATACTCGGCGCACGTCGCGTCAGGCACGATAACGTTTGCCGACGCCGTCCGGACCGTGCGCAATCGGGGCAAGTACATGCAGGAAGCAGTGCCCGTGGGCGTCGGGGCGATGGCCGCAATCCTCGGCATGGCGCCGGACAAGGTTGCGTCCGTCTGCCACGAAGCAGCGCACGGGGAAGTCTGCGAGCCGGCCAACATTAACTCGCCCGAGCAGATTGTGATTTCTGGCAGCACCGCCGCGGTGGAGCGAGCCGCGAAGCTTGCCGATGAACGGGGTGCTAAACGCGCGAAGTTGCTGCCCGTGAGCGCCCCTTTTCATTGTTCACTTATGAAGCCGGCGCAGGACCGCCTGGAGTCCGACCTCGCCGCGCTCAAGCTGCAAACGCCGGTGTACCCCGTAGCCTGCAATGTCGATGCCGCCTTCGTCACCGACGAAAGTCGCTCCCGCGACACGCTTGTCCGCCAGGTAACGGGCTCGGTCAAGTGGGACCAATGCATGCGTCTGCTGATTGCACACGGTGTCCAGACTTTCGTGGAGGTAGGCCCGGGGAAAGTGCTCTGCGGCCTGATGCGGCAGATCGACCGGTCACGAACGTGTTTCAATGTCGGGGATGAAGCGTCGCTGGCGAAGGCCTCAGAGCACTTGGCTGCAGTGGCTTGAATTGCTGATTGCTGATTGTTGATTTCCTGATTGTCGATTGCAGCTCCGACACCCTTCAGTCTTCAATCAACAATCAAAAATCAAAAATCGACAGTCCCTCTGGTCAGAACGGCGAGAAGCTCATCGTCTTGTCGCGCTTCTCCACCCAGACCCGGGCCGGCTGGGCCCGGTCATTGACGGTAACGTCGACGATCACGCCAGTGCCTCCGCCGGGAGGCGCTCCTGCCGCGTAGAGCTTGTGTGACTTGATCAATCCCCACTCACCACCCGGGCCCCAGTCGCGGTAGAACTCGTTGAAAGGGTACTTCTGATACCGGTCCGGATGCTGCTGCCACTGCGGATCGTTCATCCAGACACCATAGGCGGCTTCGTAATTCTGCTTTTGCAGCGCGTCGAAAAACCTGTCCGCCACGCGCTCCTCCGGCCAATAGAGAAACCACAGCGGTGTTTTGAGCAAAACCGTGCCCGTCACTTCCAGGAGAAAGCTCACCACCAGTACCAGAGCTACGGTGGTAATAATGCGTTTTCTCTTCTTCCGTTCCTTCTCTGCGTCGTACTCTTTCGCATCCAGCAGGGTCATGACCTCTCTAGCATAACGGACGCCGGGTGGATGTCAAAAGTTCCCAGGAGGAATTGGGTAATTGAGCAATTGAGAAATCGAGTAATTGCAAAGACTCGGGCCTTCTCAATTACACAATTCCCAAATTACTCAATTGCGCAATCCCCTACAGCGTGCGCTTGAACAACGGAATGGCGATTCCCAGGGTAACCGCGGCAAAGACGGTCAAGAACAACATGTCTCCCCATACCGCCGACAGCGTCGTCTCTTTCAGCAGCAGGCACTTGAAACCATCGACGGCGTAGGTGAACGGGTCCACCCGGGCAATCGCCCGCAGCCACTTGGGAAACGCTTGAATGGGATAGACCGAGCCGCTGGGGAAAAACAGCAGCGTATTGAGAATGCCGAACATGGCGCGCGGAACCAGCGGATCCTCAATGCGCACCATCAGCAGGAACATCATCGTGTTGAAGGCCAGCGAGGTGAGCACGATCATCACCAGAAGCCCTAACATGGTCACGGGATTAAAGAGGCTGCTGACTCCCGCCAGCAGCGACCCGATGGTCACGATGATTACTCCGGTCATGACCGCCTTAATCGCGCCCGCGAGATTCAGGCCCAGCACGAGTTCCAGCTTCGTGATCGGTGTGACCAGGTAGCCCTCGTGGATGCCGCGGGCCTTGTCGTCGATGTACAGCATGCCGCCGCCGATCATCACGGAGACGAACATGGCCAGCACCAGGGAGCCCGGCAGCAGGTATTTCATGTACTCGATGTAGGGATAGAGTTCGACGATGTCGAGCGCGGTCTGCTGCAGGATGCGCGGCGACACGGTCGGTTGGTTCAGAGCGTTGGTCAGTTCGGCAAGTTCCGCCTCCACCGCCGAGCTCATAAAGTTATCGCTGTTGTCCACGACCAGCGCGATGCGGGGATGGTTATCCTCGTAGACGCGCCGCGAGAACTGCGGCGGAATGATCACCGCTCCCTGAATCTTGCCGTTGCGGACATCTTCGACTGCCCGCTTGTCGCTGTCGTAGTAGACCGTGTCGAAGGTGCGGATATTCGCTCGCACAGAGTCAAAAGCCTCACGGATCCTCAGAGCTTGCGTGCCTCCGTCCTGATCGACCACCGCAAGCTTGGCATCGCGGATCTTCCCGCCGAACGCGTTGCCCAGAATGATGAGCTGGACCAGGGGAAAGATCATGGACGCCAGCATCAGCGCCGGGGAACGGAAAAACTTGCGCATCTCGCGCTCGACGATGGCCATCATTCGATTCATAGCAACCTCGACGCCCTCATGGCCTCAACCCCGGGCGTTGCGGCATGACGAAGGCATGGGCTTTCTGCAATTCATCGCGCAACTGCCGGCCCGTGTAGTGCACAAAGACGTCATCCAGAGTCGTGTTTTGCACGGTCAGTGATTTCACGCCGACACCGGCTACTACCGCCATCTCTACCAGTTCGGTCGTAGTCCGGGAACCATTGCCAGTGAGAATCCGGTACATCCCCGCCCCCTCGTGCTGAACCGACGTCGCATCATCCAGCGTGTGCAGGCGCTTTTCCCAATCGTCCGGCGGATTCTCGAATTGTGCTTCAATCACAGTCGATCCCGGGACGCTGGCCTTCAAAGCCATCGGTGCATCGAGCGCCACCAGCTTGCCGTGGTCGACGATGGCGATGCGGTCGCAGAGCCGGTCGGCTTCATCCATGTAGTGGGTCGTGATCAGGATCGTCAATTGCCGTTGGCTCTTGATGTTCCCCAACATTTCCCAGACCGAGACGCGCGAAACCGGATCCAGGCCGGTCGTGGGTTCATCCAGAAAGAAAATTCTCGGATGATGCACCAGCCCGCGCGCGATCTCGAGCCGCCGCCGCATGCCACCCGAAAGCGTTTTCGTCTGTGCATCGCGCCACTTGGTCAGGTCGACCACTTCGAGGAGTTCTGCAATTGAGCGCTCTCGCTCCTTCTTGGGCACATCGTAAAGCTTGGCGTAAATATGCAGGTTCTCTTCCACCGTTAAATCGAGATCACTGGTCAGCGCCTGCGGGATCACGCCGATCATGCGCCGCGCCTGGTTCGGCTCCCTGGCGACGTCGTGCCCGGCGATACGCGCCTTCCCTGCAGTGATGGGAATGAGCGTAGTCATCATGCGAATCAACGTCGACTTCCCCGCTCCGTTCGGTCCCAGCAGTCCGAAGATTTCGCCTTCTTTCACATTGAAGGAGACGTCATCGACAGCAGTGAAGTCGCCGAACTTCTTGACGATGTGCTCGACCTCGATCGCATAAGGCGCCTCAGAGCCAGGCACAGGCTGGTCTCCACCCTTCGCCGCCGCACCCGCGGGCACCGAAGACCTGCCGCCGTTCGCCCTTGGATTTGAGTCTGAGATCATTGCTGCCCCGCCGCCGTGCTCTGCGCTGTGCCGCCTTTCAGTTGCTCGGGTGAGACCAAGACTTCTGCCGTCATCCCCGGTACAAACGCGCCCTTGGGATTGTCGAGCCGCACTTTCAACACGATGGTCTTGATATCCCGCTTGCGCCGGCTCACGTCGCGCTGGGTCGCGAAATCGCCCTCGACTCCTTTAAAGAAGACCTTGCCGTTGGTAATCGTCCCGCCCGGAAGCCGCACGCGCAGCGTATCTCCATAGCCGATGTGGTCTGCATAAGTCTCAGGAATTGCCGCCCGCACCCAGGTATCACTCAGGTCGACGATGGTCACGATTGGGGAGCCAATGTTGATCACCTCTCCCTGACGCGCCGCCCGCACCGACACAGTCCCGGTCACCGGGGCGTAGATGTTGGTATAGCCGAGCCGGACGGCCGCCTGATTCTTCTGCGCAATCGCGTTCTTCAGGTCGGCCTCGGTAGCCGCCACCGTGCTCTTGGCTGCATTTGCCTGGTGCGTGCGTGCGATCGCCGAGTTCAAATCGGCTTCTGCAGCTTTCACCAGATCCTGCTGTGCCTGCACGCTCGCTTGGGCAGCCTGCAGGCTGGTCTCAGCCTGCACACGGTCCTGATCTGAGGCCACACCCACCTTGGCCAGCTCGATCACTCTGCGGCTGTCGGATTCCGTACGATCTAACGTGGCCTTGGCTTGCAGCAGTTGTGCTTTCGCCGAAGAGAGCCGGGCTTGCGCATTCGCGACGTCGCTGGTGGTTGAGCCGGAGGTCGACTCCTCCGTGTGCTGCATCTCCGCAACCTTATGCTGCAGGCTGGAAATTGTGGCAGCCGCCGCGGCTTCCTGTGCCTGCAGTTCCGAGGGATCCAGCACGGCAATCAGGTCTCCCGCCTTGACGGGCGTGCCTTCATCGACCAGCAACTTCTGCAGGCGGCCGCTCACCTGAGCGCTTACGATGACCTGATTCGAGTCGACGGTGCCGATCATCACCAGGTCGCGGGAGTGGTCGGCGGAGAAAAAGTAATAGACCGTCGCAATCACGAGGATAATTCCGAGAAGTATGAAAAAACGGTTGCGCGCGCTCATGGGCGTGCTCCTTGCGAGGTGCGTACTTCCGGACGAAACAGTGCCGCAGAGACAAAGTCCAGCACGGCGGCTCGCCGCTCTGCGATCCGCTCCGGAGCCAAGGGATTGAAGCGCACGATCTTCTGCATTACCGGGGCGCTGCTGAAATAGAACACGATCATGGAGATCATGGATGGAATAAAGTGTGCCGGCTCGACGGGGCGAAACTCGCCTTCGGCGATGCCCTTCCGCAGCAATTCGCCCACTCGCATATAGATGGGCTGGATGTAGTTCTTGATCACCTTGTCAATGTGCGAGGACTGGCCTTCGCGGGCGCGCATCATCTCCCGCTGCATTAACTTGGGATAGACCTGGTTGGCGGCAACAAAATCGAAGTAGGCTCCCACGTAGGACAGGAATTTCTCCCGCGCCGGCTGGTCGCTGTCCAGCACCTGAAAGACCGTCGCCTTCAATCCCGAGAACGCGCTGTCAAGCACCGCTCCGTAGAGCGTCTCCTTGTCCTTGAAGTAGTAGTAGAGGAGCGCCTTGTTGACCTTTGCCTGGCGGGCAATGGCATCGGTGCGGGCTCCGGCAATGCCGTGCTCGGCAAACTCCTTCGCGGCGGCCTGCAGAATTGCGGCACGGCTCTCCTCCGGCTGCCCGCGGGTGCCCATGCGGGGCGATTGGCTTCGGGGATGGAAAACGTGAGCCATAAGGAACTGTCGCTTCTCTTAATTAACCAGTTAGTTAGATGCTAACACACGGGGAGAAGACTCGCCAAGCCGCGAATGTCGTTCGTTGCTCTTTTCATCAAGTGGAAGTGCGCTACAAAACCACCGAGGCCGACCCGCTCGCCGTGTTCTAATACGGTTCCACGCAATGTCTATCCCCAGCAGGAGGACTGCTTTCGTGAAACCTCACTCCGTACTTCTCGCCATCCTTTGCACGCTATGCCTGCTCGCTACCTCTTCAAGTGCACAGGCCACAAAGCAGCCCGACCGCCAGGTGGCCGTCACGATTGACGACCTTCCCGCCGGCATGTCAGACCGACTCCCCGCCGCCGACATCACGGCGATGACTGCCAAGTTGCTGGGTACGTTGCGCGATCAAAAGATTCCAGCGGTCGGCTTCGTCAACGAAAGGAAACTCTACAAGCTTGGCGAGGTAGACGAGCGCATCAAGGCCCTGCAGATGTGGCTCGATTACGGATTTGATTTGGGCAATCACACGTTCAGCCATCCCTCACTGAACCAGGTGGGGTTGAAGGCCTGGGAAGACGACGTAATTCAGGGCGAGAGCGTGATCAAATTGTTGCTGGCGCAACGCAACAAGAAACTCCGGTATTTCCGCCATCCGTTTCTTGACACCGGCCGCGATCTGCAGACCCGCCGGCAAGCCGAAGCATTCCTCGTGGAACGCGGCTACCGCATTGCTCCCGTAACCCTCGACGGATGGGACTGGATGTACGCCGGCGTCTACGAAGACGCCAAAAAGCGCGGGGACACGGCTCTGCAGCAGGATCTGGTGAAATCCTATCTTTCCTACCACGATGCCGTCTGCGCCTACACGGAAAAGCTTGCGGTGCAGACAATTGGGTACGAGCCCAAGCAGATTCTGCTTCTACATGCCAGCCAGCTCGAAGCTGACCACATCGGCGAGCTCATGGATATGCTGCGGAAACGAGGCTATCGCTTCATCACGCTCGAGGAAGCACTCGGGGATCAGGCCTACAGCCTCCCCGACATGTACGTGGGAGAGGAAGGCACGGGCTGGCTCGATCACTGGGCGATCACGATCGGAAAGCCGCCACAGGGTGCTCCCGTGTTTCCGCAATGGGTGATTGATCGATCAAAGGTGCTGCAGCTGCCGCAAGCGACGGTACCCGTGACGCCGCCGGCCCAGTAGGCCAGCTGTTCGGGGTGCCTATCTCGCGCCGCCGGCAATCGACGGCACGAGCAGAACTTCATCTCCTTCCTGGAAGGCATAGCTGGGGCCGCCCAGGAAGCGGATGTCTTCTTCGTTCACGTAGATGTTGAGGAAGCGGCGCACTTGCCCTTTCTCATCGCGCAGGTGTGGCCGCAGATCCGGAAACTTCTCGTCGAGTACGGAAAAGAGTTGATCGAGATTCGCGGGCGCGCACTGGATCGAGCCCACGCCCGCCGTGTGCCGCCGCAACGCGGTCGGAATCTGCACTGTGATCGACATGGTTACGCTCCCACCGCTGACGCTTCTCTGGCAACTTCCGCCTTGGCCACTTCGGCGACATCCAGCGTCTGCTGCAAGTAGTTCTCGAACTCGGCTAACTTGGGCGCAATCGGGCGCTCCGCCTGGTAGACGCCGGCGAGCACATCGGTGGTCTTCAGGCCGTTGCCGGTGATGCACAGCACCGTCGTCTCCTCGGGCAGAATGCGGTCCTGGCGATACAACTTGCCCGCCGTGCCCACGGTCACGCCGCCAGCAGTTTCTGTGAAGATGCCTTCGGTCTCGGCCAGCAGGCGGATCGAATCGACCACCTCGGGATCGCTGATGTCCTCGCTCCATCCGCCACTCTGCGTGATGGTCTTGATCGCATAGTGCCCGTCGGCGGGATTGCCGATCGCCAGTGATCGCGCGATGGTTGCCGGCTTCTGCGGCTCGATTTCCGAGGCTCCGGTCTTCACCGCGGTCGAGATCGGGGAGCATCCCGTCGCCTGTGCGCCGAAGAACTTCACCGGCTTATCCTCCACCAGTCCCAACTGCACCAGCTCTGAAAACGCCTTCTTGATCTTCGTAATCAGCGACCCACCGGCCATTGGGACGACTACGTTGTCCGGCAAACGCCAGCCCAATTGCTCGGCGATTTCGAAGCCCACGGTCTTCGATCCCTCCGCATAGTAGGGACGCAGGTTCACATTGACGAAGCCCCAGTTGCGCTCGTCGGCAATCTGTGAGCAGAGGCGGTTCACCTGGTCGTAGCTTCCCGCGATGCGGACGACTTTCGCGCCAAAGACGTTCGTGCCCAGAATTTTCGCTGGCTCCAGATCGGAGGGGATGAAGATCCACGCCTTGAGCCCTTCTCGTGCCGCATGGGCCGCCACGGCGTTGGCGAGGTTGCCGGTGGAGGAGCAAGACACCGTGTCGAATCCGAAGTTGCGGGCCTGGGCCAACGCCACTGCCACGACCCGGTCCTTGAAGCTCAAAGTCGGCAGGCAGACGGCATCGTTCTTGATGTAGAGATTGGGGGGGAGGGCCCCAAGCCGCTCGGCCAGATGGGGCGCCTGGAACAGCGGCGTGAACCCGACTGGCAGGCGCGGCTCAAATCCCTGGGGGAGGGGTAAGAGTTCGGCATAGCGCCACATGTTCGGCGGCCGCTGGGCAATGCGCTCACGGCTGATCCCGGAGCCATTCGAGCCCCGAATCGCGTCATAGTCGTAAGCAACTTCCAGAGGAGAGAAACACTCGTCGCAGATCGAACGGGGCTGGTTTCCCCAGGTTCGACCGCATTCCCGGCACCGCAGTTCGTAGTGAGACATGTCGCTACTCGCTTTCTTCGTCACCCACCCTTCGAAAACCGCGAAGGCTGGGGCACCCGCGAATAGCTGAGGACGAGCCGGAAAAAGCGGCCCAAAAAGCAAAGGCCTCTTTTTCCAGGAAAAGGAAAAGAGGCTATCGGATGCAAATACAGCTCGCATGCCGAATCCCATGTTCCCTGTTTCCAGGAGAGAGTTGGCACCAGACAGCCGGGATATATGATCCCGGTTCGGTTGCCGTGGCGTCTCAGGGCTCGTCCCTCAGCCACTCTGCATGAAATTCAGGTCCGCCCCGAAGAGCGAACTTGGTCTGATGATGGTATCGCGGGAGTGGCCGTTCGTCAAGAACTTGGTGGAACCAACGGTAACGGCAAGCTCTTCGGTCTGGCTGACCTGTGGGCGAGGACCACATGCAGCGGCACACCTGCCTTCAGCAATCGATTTGTCCGGTGCATCAATCCCCAGTCGTATTCATAAGCCGTGCCGCACAGCAGGCATATCTGGTAGTGGCGGCCCTCGCTATCGATCCGTGGCCACGAAAAGCGGTGGGAGCACCCCTTGCCTAGAAGGAGTCTCAAAAAGTTCATGGCAGCACCGCCCGGTTGCGGACCCGCCAGGTGTCGAGCCACCGGTGAAAGAATGGCTTAGGCCGGCTGTTGAGCAGCTCCCGCAGGGAAGGCACCAGCAGCTTCGTCTCCTGGGCCTTCGGCAGGAAAGTGTCCACCGATCGCAGTTTGTTCTTGGGGAGGGGCCCAAAGGCTGACAACAGCATGATGGGGACGTGCGCCTTCAGGCGTTTCATCTTGGCCGCGACCACATCGCCGTTCATTCCGGGCATCTGGTAGTCGAGAACCACCGCATCCACGGCGTGAGTGTGAAACAGTTTCATCCCCTCCTCTCCGCCAGTCGCTTCCAGAACGCGGTAGCCGTGGCTCTCCAGCAGCATCTTGCGCCCGAGGAGTCCATTCCAGTGGTCATCCACACAGAGAATTGTGGTCTTTAGCCGCGACATTTCTACCTGCTTCCCGTTCGGCCAGAGTGTGCTGGTGGTCCTGCAAGGCATCCATACGGTCTGCACTGGATGCTGAATAGTGAAGTGGTGGGCAGGTTCAGTTGACCACTCCCAACTGTCGCTTTCAAATTACGAATGGGCACTCGAGATGCAGTTACCGCCAATTCGAGAACGCGGTGGTGAAGACGCATTTGAGTTGCGCCTTTTTACATGGATAATTCGAATCTTGATCGCGCCAAGAGTGCGCGAGCTCTGGCTGACCTCGAACTCCGCTTTAGGGTAGTCCGCAGGGTTGAACGCAGGGTCCTTCCTCGTGCTGGACTGCCCCAGGCACATGGTTGCAGCGAGTACCACAAGAAGTGGTACAAGATTCTTGATCCCCCTGCTCACACGCCCTCACCAGCCGTTACGCTTCTTTTATCCTCGTGCCGCTGATCCCAAGCCAAATCAGCTAGTCGGTCAAGTCCTCGTTTACCATCTCAGACGTGGTCGACAGCTTGGGGCGCACCCTACTTCTGCTCCTGTTCCTTCTCCTGGCTCTTGTCGGCAATCTTGACCAGCTCCACTTCAAAAATCAGCGTCTTGTTGGGAGGAATGTCACCGCCCATGCCGCGTTCGCCGTAGGCGAGGTCAGATGGGACAAATAGCTGCCACTTCGATCCGACCGGCATGAGCTGAAGGGCTTCGGTCCAGCCTTTGATCACGCCCGTCACATGGAACGTCGCGGGCCCGCCGTGCTTGCTGGAGGCGTCGAACTCCGTGCCGTCGATCAGCATGCCCCGATAGTTACAGACGACAGAGTCGGTAGCCGTCGGCTTCGCTCCCGTACCCGCCTGCAGAATCTTGTACTGCAGGCCACTGGGCAGCTCGACCACGCCTTCCTTGGTCTTGTTGAAGGCGAGAAATGCCTCGCCTTCCTTTTTGTTCGCGTCCCCAATCTTCTGCATTTCTGCCTGCTGTTTTTGGCGGACTTCGCTCTGCACGGCCATGAGCGCGGCGCGAGCTTCGTCTTCCGTCAGCAGCATCTTGCCCCCGGCCAGGGCATCCCTCAAACCTCGCGCCAGAATGCTGGCGTCCACCGGCACGGACTGCCTGTGCAGGTTCGCTCCGAGATTCATTCCCAGGGCATAGCTGAACTTGTCCTTCTGCGTTTTGAGAGCAAGAGGAACCGGGCTCTTCGCCGTAGTCGCCGTTTTCGTCGCGGCAGTTGGAGTGTGAGTTTTCGCGGAAGGGGCAGCCTGAGTTGTAGCCGCAGGAGTCTGCTGGGCATAAACATGAGTACTCCCCAGCAGCAACACCCCTGCCAGGATACTTACCACTGCGATGAGAGGTTTGGGCATAGATGTATTGTCACACACCGGCAGCATCTGGCCGGTCATCGGTTTCCAATCAGCAATCAGGAAATCAACAATCAACAATGAGAGTTACCGGCTGTACTGATTCTTCTTCTTGTCCTCGTGGCGCTCGAGACCCAACTGAATCAGCCGGTCAATCAAGTCGGAGTACGCCAGTCCCGACGCCGCCCACAGCTTGGGATACATGCTGATCGCGGTGAATCCTGGCATGGTATTGATCTCATTCAGGTAGATCTTGCGAGTTTTCGGGTCCATCAGAAAGTCGACGCGGGCAAGGCCTGAGCAGTCCACTGCCTGAAAAGCCTGTACTGCGAGTTGCTGCACTTTCTTGGTTTCAGCCTTGTTCAATTTTGCAGGAATAATCAGCTGCGAGCCTTCGTCGAGATACTTCGCCGTGTAGTCATAGAACTCCTTGCCCGGCACGATCTCGCCCGGGACCGACGCGACCGGCTCGTCATTACCCAGCACCGAGCATTCGACCTCGCGGGCCTTGTTCTTTTTCCCGCCAACGCCTTCCTCAATGACAATCTTGCGGTCGAACTTTGCGGCTTCCTCGATGGCCGGACCGAGTTCCTTGCGATCATGCGCCTTGCTGATGCCGACTGACGATCCCAGGTTCGCAGGCTTCACGAACACGGGATACTTCAGCTTGCTCTCCACCAACTTCTGAACTTTCTTCGGCTCCTTCTCCCACGCGCCACGCAGGATCGTGACGTGCTTCACAATCGGAATCCCCGCGGCGATGAACAGAGACTTCATGATGTCCTTGTCCATGCCCGCCGCTGAACCCAACACGCCCGCGCCAACGTAAGCAATATCGGCCAGTTCGAGCAGGCCCTGAATGGTCCCATCCTCGCCAAACGTCCCATGCAGCACGGGGAAGATCACATCCACGTTGATGGCACGATCGCTGGCACGGCGAGTGAGTCCGGCGTCACTCTGAAAAGGCACCAAGCCACTTTGGCGGTGCACCGGCTCGGGAGGTACCACCACCGACTCTCCTTGAGCCAGCACCGCCGCCCCAGGAGTAGTTTCGGGATCGCCCGCGCGCAGATGGCGGGGTTCGTGCACCGGCTTGCCCTGCAGCAGATTCTCCGCGTGCTCCGCCGTCAGCCAGCGCCCGTCCTTGGTGATGCCGATCGGCACCACCTCGTACTTGTCCTTATCAACAGCGTTGACCACTGACGCAGCCGAGAGCAGAGAAACCTCATGTTCCCCGCTGCGCCCGCCAAACAGAATGCCGACGCGTAGCTTTTTCATGACCTCTCAGTGTGGACGCGCGCCAAGTCTTCCGTCAATCGCGGGGAACATTCCCCGGCACTGCTAGAATCTTCGTCGGCTATGGCCGTGATCAGGCTGGTTGTTTTCGACATCGCCGGAACCATCATTGAAGACCGCGGGGAGGTTCTCGCCGCCTTCTCTCTGGCCTTGCAGAAGAGCGGCATTCCCTTCACGGAGGACGAACTGAAGGAGTGGAAGGGAGCCTCCAAGCGCGAGGTGATCCGCCACTTCGTCGAGCATCAGATCGGACCAGGCCCGGCTCAGACGGAAAAGATCGAGGCGACCTACGATTGCTTTCGGACCGAACTGCAGGACCTCTACGCGGAACGCATAGTCCCGATCAAGGGCGCGGCTTCGACATTCTCCTGGTGTCGCCAACACGACATTCAGATCGCTGCGACCACCGGCTTCTATCGCGAAGTGAGCGAGTTAATTCTGGAGAAGACCGGATGGCGTGACCTGTTCACCGCCAACATTTCCAGCAGCGACGTACGCCAAGGCCGTCCCGCTCCCTTCATGATCTTTCGCGCCATGGAAGCCACAGGTGTACAGGACGTGAGGCAGGTCATCAATGTCGGAGACACGCCGCTCGATCTTCAAGCCGGAACCAACGCGGGGGTACGCGGGGTTGTAGGGGTACTGACGGGCACGCACGGCGAAGAGCGTCTGAAGCGCGAGCCTCACAACCACATCATCGCCAGCGTCGCCGACCTTCCGGCCCTGATTGAGCGTGTATATTGAGCCGCTCTACTACCCGCAGGATCACTTGTTGACTCAGGCTGGAAACGGAGCGTCTCGAGTTACTTTCCGAGAAACTCCAGCAGCGCCTGGCTAAACTCCGCAGGTTTCTCCATCTGCGGGACATGCCCGCATTGTTCGAACACAACCAGCTTGGCTCCTGGAATTCCGTCGCGGAATTTCTCGCCACGGTCGACTGCGATCAGCTTGTCCTCGCGTCCCCATACCACCAGCGTGGGTGCGTGAATCGACTTGAGCTTTTCATCCTCAAACTGAGGCTGCGCGAAACCCGCGAGCGTGCGCTGAATGGTGTATCCGTCGTTGTTGCTCAGATGGCTGGTATACACATGCAGCACAAACTCGTCAGTTACCATCTTCTTGTCATAGAAGATGGATTCGAGCAACGCCCGGGTGCTCGCCAGGGAAGGGGGATTCAGATCGACCACCGGGCCTCCCTGTCCCCACATCAGCCCCGCCGAATCCACGAGCACCAACTTATCCACCATCTCCGGATGCTGCGCGGTAAACTCCAAGGCAATCCATCCTCCCAGGGAGTTGCCCACCAGCGTTGCCTTGCTGATGTTTTGCGACTGCATGAAACCGTAGAGAAAGTCCACCCAGGTGGCGATCTTGTAGTCGATCAGGGGCTTGTCGGAATGACCGAAGCCGAGCTGATCCACAGCGTAGACGTGATGCTTGGCAGTCAGCGCAGGGAAATTGCCCAACCAGATTTCCTTCACTGCACCGAGTCCATGCAGCAGGATCACGGCTGACCCCTGCCCCGCTTCGACATAGCGAATATTCTGCCCGTAGACTAAAGCCGTTTTCTCGGGTGGAGGAGCGGGTTGGTTCTGCGGAAAGGCGAAGGGCGCAACTGCGAGAAATGTCGCAGCCAGGAAAATAGAGCGGAAACGGATGTTCATCGTCTACCTCATTTCATCAGCGAGTTCCAGGTGAGCCTCGCGGTAGGTCGCGCCACCGCGCACTGGAGTGCCCACGCCAGGCGCATCCTCGGGATCGATCCAGTCCATGTCGAGCGAAATGTGATATCCGGCGGTGCCGCGCCCTGCCATACGCAGAGCCTCTTCCATCACGGTGCGCATGCCGCGCTCGTCGATGTCGCGCATGGTGAAGACGCCGATGCCCGCGCGCCGCACATTTTCCTTTTCAATAGCGTCGATGTCGCGCACACCTACCAGCACGCAATTCTCCGGCTTTACCTTTGGAGAGAATTCAAAAATATTTGACAGCTCTGACGGCCCCAGCCCCATCAGCGCGGCTAACGGCATCCCGTGCACGTTGCCGCTGGGCGAAGTCTCCGGCGTGTTGATGTCAGTGTGCGCATCAATCCAGATCAGCCCGACCCGCTGGTTCTGCCGGCGATAAAATTCCGCCACCCCGGACACAGTCCCCGCCGCAACCGAATGGTCGCCACCCAGGGTCAACGGGACTTTCCCCGCTTCGAGCGTCTTGATCACCAGCTCCGCATGCTTGGTGCAGGTGGCTGTAATCTCCTTCAGGTATTTTGCGTGTGTGTCGCCTTCCTTCTTCTGCTCAGGAATGGCGACGGCCACATTGCCGCCGTCCTCAACCTGGTGCCCGAGCGCCTCGAGCCGCGCTTCAAGTCCAGCCACACGCACGGCCGACGGACCCATATCGACACCGCGACGAGATTGGCCCAGGTCGAGCGGCACGCCAATCACACGGATTTTCTTGGGAATGATGTTGGTGGAAGTTGTGGTTGTCATCTTAGGATCAAGCAACAATTGAGGAATTGGGAAATTGTGTAATTGAGCAATTAAACCCGCTGACGGCCTTCCAATCACTCAATTGCCAAATTACCCAATTTCTCAATCCCTTTATGGGTACAACCGGTACAGCATCCGCGGGAACGGGATTGTCTCCCGCACGTGCTCTAGCCCGCAGATCCACGCTACGGCCCGCTCAATCCCCATGCCAAAACCGCCGTGCGGCACGCTGCCGTACTTGCGCAGGTCGAGATACCATTTAAACGCCTCTTCCGGCAGCCCGTGTTCGTGGATGCGTTGCACCAGCAACTCGTGGGATGCCATGCGCTGCGAGCCGCCGATGATCTCGCCGTAACCCTCCGGCGCCAGCACATCGACGCACAAGGCCAACTCCGGCCGCTGCGGATCGGGCTCCATATAAAACGCCTTCACTTTCGCCGGATAGCGATGCACCATCACCGGCTTCTCGAACTGCGCTGAGAGATACGTCTCGTCCGGAGAGCCAAGATCGCCGCCCCACTCAAATTTCGATTCGAGCGCGCCCTTCGCGTGCCCTTCCTGCAGGTTCTTCACCGCTTCGTCGTAACTGATTCGCGGGAACGGCGGTTCAATTTTCTCGAGCTTTGAAATGTCGCGTCCAATGGTCTGCAGATCCGCACGCCTCCGCTCCAGGCAGCGCTTCACCAGGAAGCTGATCAATCCTTCCGCGAGTTCCATGATGTCATCGAGCTGGGCGTAGGCAACTTCGGGCTCAACCATCCAGAACTCGGTCAGATGCCGTCGCGTCTTCGACTTCTCCGCGCGAAACGTCGGGCCGAACGAGTACACCTTGCCCAGAGCCATCGCGGTGGCCTCGATGTAGAGCTGGCCGGACTGCGTCAGGTAGGCCTGCTCATCGAAATAATCGACCGGAAAAAGTGTCGTCGTACCCTCGCACGCCGCTGGAGTAATGATCGGCGGATCGGTCAGCGTAAATCCCCGCTCGTCGAAGAAATCACGCGCTGCTTTGATGATCTCGGCGCGTACCCGCAGAATTGCCGCCTGGCGCTGCGACCGCACCCAGAGATGCCGATGCTCCATCAGGAAGTCGGTGCCATGTTCCTTGGGAGTGATCGGGTAAGGCGATGATTCCGGCACCCGCTGCACAACTTGTACATTCGCCACATCAAGCTCGTAGCCGCCGGGCGCGCGCTTGTCGGCGCGGACTTTCCCTTCGACGATCACGCTCGATTCCTGCGTGAGCGTTTTGATCGCTTCGAAGACCTCCGGAGTGACCGCGTTCTTGGGCACGACACCCTGAATCACCCCCGAGCCGTCGCGAAACTGCGGAAACAGGAGCTTCCCGCTCTCGCGCAGGTTATAGAGCCAGCCCCGGATGGTGACGGTTTGGCCCTCGTGCTTGCCGACTTCTGCAATGGTAGTTACAGGTGACATGTGATTTCGTAATTGAGTAATCGGGTAATTGAGGAAATTGAACACGCTGCGACCGCAAGGTTCTTCAATTACAAAATTACCAAATTGCTCAATTTCTAAGCCGTTTCCAGTTTGTCGAACGTCGCCCCCAGCTTCTCCAGCGGGTTTACCTTCTCGTCGCTTTCCAACTCCAGCAGCAGCGGCGGAGTGTGCGGGGCGGAGCGCAGCAGTTCCATCGCTTCCTTCCAGTCAATCGTTCCCCCTCCCGGCCACAGGTGCGAGTCCTTGTCCTTCCCGTTGTCATGAACGTGCGTTGAACAAATGTACTTCCTCACAATCTCGAACGCCTCGCGCACCGAACTCGTCATGTGCGCATGCCCGAAATCGAAACAGACGCCGACATCGTCGAAATGTGCCCCATGAATCATCTCAACCAGCTTGTCGGGCGTAGAGAGCTCGTTGGGGATATTCTCCAGCAGAATGCGCACCCCCAGCGGCTTAGCGAAGGCCCGCAGATGCTCGATGGAGGTCATCGCCGCCTCGAACTTCTTCTCGTCGAAGCTCTCGTTGCTCGTTCCAAGATGCTGCACCAGGAACCGGAACGGAATCTGCTCGGCGATTTCCAGGGCGCGCTTGATCTCGTCCATCGCCTCAATGCGGCCCGCGCGATCCGTGGAAGCAATATTCACCGGAGGCGCGCCCGCGCGTCCCCACTCGTAGTCGGCGTAGAGGGGCGCGTGCACCGAGTTCAGCGGTACACCGCTCTCGCGGAACCACTCCGCAATCTCTTTGACGTGCGCCTTGCGGTTGGCATAGTCAAAATGCTGCCGCGCCGCAAAGATCTCGATCGCCTGCACGCCGCTGCGGACCAATCCATCCAGAATGCCTGGATGCAGCCGCTCTTTCACGTACACATACGTTGAAACTGCTTTCAGCATGCGCGTCCCTTGGAAATTGATGATTGTTGATTAAGAGCTCAAGCCGACACGCCTTTGATTTTCAATCAACAATCAAAATTCAACAATCAACAATGCCTTTCTCAGTACCCTACCGCCTTACCGTTGTTCCGCCCGTCGCTCGCGCCCAGCCGCTCCCCGGTTTTCTCGTCGATTGCAATGCACTCGGCATCACTCCAGTAGGGAGAGACACTCTCACTGTCATGCAGCCCGACTTCAACGTTGTATCCCATCTGCTTCAGCATGCTCACCGTGTCGGGAGAGGACCAGCGCTCGACGTTCACTACATCCGGCAGCCACTGGTTGTGAAAACGAGGCGCGTTGACCGCCTCTTGAATATTCATCCCGTAATCGACAACCCCCATCAGCACGTTCGCCACGGTCGTAATGATCTTCGAACTTCCCGGCGAACCTAAGACGAGCACAGGCTTGCCATCGTGCAAAACGATGGTTGGTGTCATCGATGACAAGGGACGCTTCCCCGGCCCAATCGAGTTGGCCGCTCCCTGAATCAGGCCATCAGAATTCGGCACGCCCGGCTTTGCCGAGAAGTCATCCATTTCGTCGTTCAACAGGAATCCCAGTCCCTCTGCGGTCACGCGAGACCCGAACCAATCGTTGATAGTCGTGGTCACGGCCACAGCATTGCCGCCCGCGTCCACAACCGAGAAATGCGTCGTGTGCGTCGATTCGTGCCACGCGAGCGGTTGCGGATGTGCTTCCGCGTACTGTTCCAGTTCGCTGAAAATTGACGGCCGTTTCAGTTCCTTGCTCGCACTTGCGTGTGCCGGCTGAATCGACTCCCGCCACGCCGCAGCGTACTTCTTGTCAATTAGTTGTGCCACCGGAATTTTTGAGAAATCAGGATCACCCAGGAACTCCGCCCGATCGAAAAATGCCCGCCGGAAGGCCTCAATCGTGAAATGAATGGATTGTGCAGACCGGTTCCCCAGCTTGGCCAGATCGTACGCTTCCAGAATGTTCAGCGACTCCAGCAGTACCGTTCCCCCCGACGACGGCGGCGGTGCGCTGATAATCTCGTACCCGCGATACGTTCCTCGAACCGGCTCCCGCTCTTTGACTTCGTAGTGCGCCAGATCGTCGGCGGTAATCAGCCCTCCGCCTTTCTGCAACGCCGCTGCCAGTTCCTTCGCCAGGGCGCCGTGATAGAAGTCGTCCGGATTTCCGGCGATCCGCTCCAGCGTGCGCGCCAGGTCCGGCTGGCGGAAAATCTCGCCCGGCTTGTAGTAGTCTCCATTCCGCTGGAACACCCGCCGCGACTCGGGAAACTTCCCCAAATATTCGTCTTCCTGCATATCCCGCGCTTCTTCCCAGGTCAGCGCATATCCCTCGCGGGCCAGCTTGATGGCCGGGGCCATTACCTGCTTGAGGGTAAGCTTGCCGTACTTCTGCTCCGCATACACCATGCCTGCAACCGATCCCGGCACGCCGATTGCCTTGTAGCCATATTCGCTGGCGCCTTCGATCACGTTGCCTTGGGCGTCAAGATACATGTCGCGGGTTGCGGCTGCAGGAGCTTTTTCCCGGTAATCGACGAAGTGCACCTTGCCATCGGCCATCCGGATGAGCATGAACCCGCCGCCACCCAGATTTCCCGCCGGTGGATGCACGACCGCCAGCGCGAAGCCCGTAGCCACGGCGGCATCGACGGCGTTGCCCCCGGCCTGCATCATGTCGACCCCAGCCCGGGAGGCCAATTCATGCACGCTGACCACGATGCCGTGCTCCGCGTGCACGGGACGCACCGAGCCCATGGCAGGGCTCGCCGTGCACACCGCCAGAGTTGCCATCAGCAACAAAATCAATGATTTATGCCGGGAGCGCATGAAGATTGAAGACGTCCGGGAATGCAGGGACTCTTGAGGCTAGCCGACGCCCCCGAGGAGAGTCAAATCCCCGTTCTTTGTGTGGGGCGGGCGCCTCGCCCGCCAACGCTGCGAGTAGGCTAGAATCTCATTTCCTCTTCCGAGCCTGAGCCTTGATAGGCTTCCTCCGTCCACCCTTCTTCTTGCCCTCAGCCTTCCCACTCCTCGACTTCAGCGCCTTCGCCGCCACCATTTCGTACGATTGGCGGATCAAGTCCTCCATTTCGTCATCGCGCAACGCGTCCAGCCGGTCCAGCATCACCCACTTGTAGCGTCCGACGTAAGGCGACGGGCGAATGTTCTGCCGCTCAATCAACTCGGCAAAGCTATCCGGCGTGCACTTGAAAGACAGCCGCAGACGATCCAGCCCCAGGACCGCGAACATCTTCCCGCCGACTTTGAAGCAGAGGGCATCGCCCCACTGCAGCTTCTCGGTCGTCCGAAGAAACGACAAGCAGTAAGCGCGAATGGAATCCACACTCATGAAATTGAGTAATCTGGCAATCGGGAAATCGGGTAATTGAACACCAAGATGCGCCACACTAAATTACCCGATTCCCCAATTACTCAATTACAAATTCTTGATCACCGTCACCTTGCTGTACGCCACCTGAAAGCCCAGCCGCTCACAGTTCCGCTGAGAGGTGGTGCCGCCCTGGGTTACCATCACCGCGTACTCGCTTCCCGACGCAGCCGCAGCAGCGAGACGGGCTCGCAGCAACGCCGTCTGCAAACCGCGGCCCCGAAACTCGGTGAGCGTTCCGGCCCCACAGACCGCGAAGGTTCCGTGTTCCGGAATGATGAGCCCGGCGCCACAAGCCACCATCTTGCCCTCAACGCTGGCGGTGAAGGTTACGGCCCCCTCCATCTGGTAGAGCGGGGTGAGCAACCCTCGAAATGCCTCAGGCGCGCCGTCAGGAAAGAACGCCCGCTCCACGATGGCAGACGCCGCCTCGGCCTCCTCGCGAAGACCGCGGCGTATTTCGCACCCGTCCGGAGCCGGCGGAAACTCCTCCTTCGCATCCAGCCTCCGGTAGAGCACATTATTGAGCTCGGCGATTCCGTAGCCTCGCTCCTTGAACATCTCAAACACCGCCGCCTCATGCAGCGGACACAAGTCCACCTGCGACGGAGCCTTGTGCGAGCGGTAGAACTCCTCCACCCGGTCCAGATCCTCCGCAGTAAACGGCCGGTCCAGCCCCATCCCGGTCGCCCGTCCGATGGGCGATTCCAGCCCCGCGAAGATCATGTGCCCGCCACAAAACTCCTCCTCGGCGGCCCCGATTTCTGGCCGCGTCTGGTGGAACGCCCGCGCGTAAAACACCTGCGGCATCTCTTCCCCCGACTCAAAGCGGCGGGCCAGTACCTTATCCACAAATTGCATGTCAGTAATCCTTTCTGTTTGAAGAAAAGAACCCGGGCGAGAAACGAGGCACACACTTCGACCTGCGCATCGCTCAGAGTTGCAACCAGCGGAGTTAGCGGACGGCGGTCATAGGCAGGGCCATAGACTATCGCGGAGAAGGAGGCTTTTTCAAGCGGAAGCCAACCTGCATCCTTGCCAAAGCCCCGAGAGAACTCATCCACCCTCCGTCCCAGATTGGGACTGTCTTGCCCAAAAGTAAGCTCTCCTTGTGACAGTTATCACAACCGCTTCCGCCTGACTCTCGATAATCTCCCCATCATGTCGTATATATCTGTCGTGGGCTCCATGAGCATTTGCGGGAGGAGCGTGTGAACAGAATGAAACGCAGAAATCTTAAGTGGTTGCGGATCGAACTGCCTGTCGTGGCCGCTCTCTTGCTATTTGCAGTTTTGCCCGCCATCGCCAAGGACCAGGGCGACAAGTCCAAGCCGCCCACACCCGGCGCCTCGATCGACACTTCCCAGTATGTGGGCTCGGACACCTGCAAGACCTGCCACGAAGACATCTTCAAGAACTTCGAGGCCACGCCCCACTGGAAGACCACGCTCAACCACAAAGGCCCGGAGTGGCAGGGCTGTGAGGCCTGTCACGGTCCGGGGAAAGCGCACGTCGACGGCGGCGGTGACAAGAGCAAGATCTTCACCTTCACCGGAGCCAAGACTGAGGAAATCAGCAAGCGCTGCATGTCGTGTCACGAGTTCGGAGAAGAGCACGCCAACTTCGACCGGTCTCAGCACAACAAGAACGGTGTGAGCTGCATTGCCTGCCATTCGCCGCATCATGCTAAGGAGCGGCAATTTTTGTTGGTCGAGAAGCAGCCGTTACTCTGTTACACCTGCCACACTGAGACCAAGCAGGACTTCTCCCGGCCCTTTCGTCACCGCGTCGATCAGGGACTGGTGCAATGCACCGACTGCCACAACCAGCACGGCGGCTTTCTGACCAAACAGTTGCGGGCGACCGCGGCCCAGGACCAGGTCTGCTTCAAGTGCCACGCCGACAAGGCGGGTCCCTTCGCGTTCGAGCACGAACCGGTTAAGACTGAGGGCTGCATCTCCTGCCACTCGCCGCACGGGTCGACCAATCCGCGGCTGCTGAAGCGAGCCCAAGTCAACCTGTTGTGCCTGGAGTGCCACACGCTGACGCAGGATTCCGGCGTGCCACCCGTGCCGTCATTCCATAACCAGAGCCAGAAGTATTCGGCGTGCACCATGTGTCACACAACGATCCATGGCTCGAACTTCGACCACTTTTTCTTTAAGTAGGAGGAGACCATGCAGAACTTCCGGCTTGCGCGAACGATGTTGATATCCTGCGGTGGTCTCCTGCGCTTGATGCGAAATCGCACAGCAGCGGCGCTGACGCTTCTGCCTCTCCTGCTGGCAATGGCCACTGCCCAAAACGCCGGCGACCAGGGCGTTGACAACGGCAACTATCACTATCAAGGATCGTTTGAACTTGGCTACCGCTTCGTGAATACCAACGGCAGCCAGCCCGTGTACAACACCTTCGTCAATGAGCAGCAAGGCCCTCGCCTGCTGGAACAGACTCTGAACATGCGCTCCCTCGACCATCAGGGCGGGCTGTTTGACGACCTCTTTCTAACCAGTTTCGGATGGGGCGGCGATCCGGAGAATGCCGGGCGCCTGCGCATGTCGAAAAACAAGTGGTACAACTTCGGCATGACGTTCCGGCGGGACCGGAACTTCTGGGATTACAACCAGCTCGCCAACCCGCTGAACCCGGCCAATCCCTACGTGCAGGTGAATAGTTCCCCTCACGAATTCCAGACGGTCCGGCGGATGTACAACTACAACCTCACGCTACTGCCGCAATCGGGGGTGCGCTTCCGGCTGGGCTTTTCCCGCAACAACATGGAAGGCCCGGCCTTCAGCAGCGTGCATGAAGGAACGGACGCAGGTCTGTTCCAGAACACCCGCACTCTGCTGGACGCCTACCAGGTGGGCGTCGACATCAAGTTCATTCCGCGCACCAACATCAGCTACGACCAGTTCCTCCAGTACTACAAAGGCGACAGCAGCTGGATGGACCAGAACTTCATTTTCCAGTTGGCGGGCGGGACGCTGGTGGATCCCGGCATCAGTTACAACCCTGCGGGGAGCCAGCCCTGCGCCGCTCCTATCCTGGATGCCACCACCACGCCCGTCACCATGAATCCCGCGTGCAATGGCTATCAGGCCTACACCCGCTGGGCGCCGGTACGAGTGTCATATCCAACCGAACAGCTCACTGTGCAATCCAGTTATTTCCGCAACCTGGATCTGTCGGCCAGAGCCTCGTACAGCTCTTCCGAAAGCAATGCTGGAAACTGGTTCGAAGATTTCACCGGCCTGGCCACCCGGTCCCGCCAACGTGCGTCGGCGATGAGTGGCCCCTCCATCTCGAAGCGTGTGGTCGCGAACGCCGATTTCGGCGCCACTGTAAAGGTCACGCAGAAATTCCGCGTGGTCGACAGCTTTCGCTTCTCTAACTTCCGCATCCCGGCGAGCTGGAACCTGCTCACCACGTCCTTGTTTGGCGCGACGTTGCTGTCGACGCCCAACGTGTTCGATACCGCAACCTGCCCACCACCCTACACGGCCGCCACCTGCCCGCAGCACAGCGCCAGCTCCGGAGCAGACATCACCCAGGATCACCGCTGGGACTTTCTCGGCCAGAACTCCAAGCTCAACACTTTCGAGCTGGAATATGACTTCACACAACGCATTACCGGACACGTCGGCTACCGCTACGAAACCCGGGAAATCACCAATAACCAGGTCGACTTCGCCGATCTCACCTGGTATCCGAGCCTGGCTACGCGCGGAGGGTGCACCACGATTCTGGCCGATGGCAGCTGCCAAACCACGACGACCGACAGCTCGAGTGAAGTGACCGACGTCCACGCCCATTCTCTGCTGGCGGGTTTTTCCGCCCGCCCGACCAACGCCTTCCGCGCCAGCTTCGACCTGGAACTGTTCTCCGCCGATAAGACGCCAACGCGCATCTCGCCGAAGAACTTGCAGCACTATAAGGGACGGGCAAGCTACAAACCGAAGCCCTGGGTTAACCTGGCGGGAACCGTGAATGTGCTGGAGAGCCGAAATAACGTGCCCGACATCCTCCACCGCGAACACAATCGCAACTACGGTTTCACCGTGGCTCTGAATCCCAAGCCGAGGTTCGGCGTCGAATTCGGCTACAACTATGACGATGTCTTTTCCACCACCAACATCTGCTACGTGACGACATCCACGCCACCTGTGAATTCCACAATTTGCAGTTCAGGTTCCCCGTACTTCAACGCTATTTCGCTTTACAAGAACAAAGTCCACTTCGGGTACACCAACTTCATGTTCAAGCCGGTGAAACGGGTCACCGCCAATGTCGGGTACAACCTGACGAACACTACCGGCGCTACGCCGACTCTGGCCGATCCCAGCGTGCTAACTTCCTTCGGCTTCAATTTTCACAAGCCAACGGCTTCGATGGATGTTGAATTAGTGAAGGGACTCAGCTGGCGCACCGCCTGGGGATACTACGACTACAACGAGAAGTTCCTGCCAGCTCCGCTACTGGCTCGAGACTTCCAGAGCAACTCCGCAACCCTGTCGTTGCGCTACGAGTTCTGAGAAAGGCAGCTGTCAGCTTTCAGGATCAGCTGTCAGTCGCCAACTCGGATAGCAGAGAGGCATGGGAAGGCGCCGCACCTGCGGCGCCAAGGGGTTTTAGCTGAAGGCTGAAAGCTGACCGCTGCCTTTCTCACACCTGCTGTCGCGCTTCGCCCAGGGGAACTTCCACATCCACCTTCTTCTTGCCGCGGTAGATGGTGACCTTCACGGTGTCGCCAGCGCGGTGGTTGTTCATCATCTGTGCCAGGTCCTGCTCGTCCTGAACCTTCTCGCCGTCAATGGCGACAATCAGGTCCCCGCCCAGCATAATGGGGATATTGCCCAGGTATGCGCGTTCCGTGCCGCCCCGGAGTCCGGCCAGATCTGCCGAGCCACCGGGAGTCACCTGCACGATGAGGAGGCCATAATCAGCGGCAAGTCCGATCTCGTCGGCCAGTTCCGGACTGATGGGAATCGTGCGCACGCCCAGCGCCGGCCGGCGCACGCGGCCCAGCGTCATCAGATCGTTCAGCACCGCCTTGGCCGTGTTGATGGGAATCGCGAAGCCGATGCCCGCATTCTGATTCACGCTGGAAAGGATCATGGTGTTGATGCCGATGACCTCGCCGTGCCAGTTCATCAGCGGGCCGCCGGAGTTTCCCGGGTTGATGGCGGCATCGGTCTGAATGGCTTCGTCAATGGTCGCGCCGTTCGGCTCACGTACCGGACGGATCGAGCTCACGATGCCGCGCGTCATCGTTCCTGAAAGTCCAAACGGATTGCCGATCGCGTAAACCTTCTGGCCCACCTGCAGATTGCGCGAGTCGCCCAGAACCGATGGAACCAGGTCAGGCGCCTTGATCTGAATGACCGCAAGGTCATGCGACGGGTCGGTGCCCACGACGGTCGCCTTGTACTTCTTGCGGTTATGCATGGTGACTTCCACCTGCCGTGCGTCGGCGATGACGTGGTAGTTGGTCAGGATGTGTCCGTCCTTGTCGATGACAAAGCCGGAGCCCTGGCCTTCCTGCGGTACCAGCCCGTAGAAGAAATCGAAGGTCATGGCGCGCGAGGTGATGTTCACCACCGAGGGAATGTTCTTACGGTAGACGGAGATATTGTTCTGCTCTTCGCTGTCGAGCTGCTCTCCACCCGCAGCCTCAGTGATCTCGACGTTGGCCGGATGGCTGAGCCAGTTCGACGGATGCAGGGCGCTCGATTTCCCGTTCGAACGCCAGGTGGTGAAGTAAAAGAATCCGCCGGCAATCGCCAGCGCCAGGATCAGAGGGCGTATGAGTTTCATAATCAAACCACTCGACTGTGATACGAAGTTGGGGAGCTGGAAGATCCCTGTATTTGATTCTAAACAATGTGCCGCCGCGTAGCACGTGGCTTCATTCCCAGGATGACACCGCAGGCATGTTTCGTCATGTTCCCATCTCCGTGCCCGAAACGGGGCGTCTGGGATTCCGTGCGACCTGCAGCCTTGGGTAATAGCTAAAAGATAATTTAGCAATTAGAGACGATTTAGGAGCGCTCTTGAGCGTGGACGGGCCCGGGAAGGTCATCCCGGACCTGAATCGCGTCTACAAGTCAAATCTGTGCTTTCTGGAGGCATCTCCGACGACGGTCAGTCCCGGCCAAGCCCTCGCGCGGGCAGGAGAGATTCACCCAGAATCAATAACTTACAGATAATATGTTGCAAGGAAAGGAGTTGCGACGGGCAGCCAATGCAACTCAGGACTTGCTGGCTTCCGACCGCAGACTCTCCCAGACTCGCCTCACTTGCTCCTTCGTCGCGTCCAGCGAGCCGGAGTTGTCGATCACGTAATCGGCTACTTTGATTTTTTCGGCTTCGGGAAGTTGTGCCGCCATTCGTCGGGCGACCTCCTTCCGGGCGGCATCAAGCTCGAGCTTCTGGCGGGCCGCGAAACGTGCGACTCGAGCCTCTTCGTTGCACGTAACCACGATGAGGCGGTCGAAGCGCTTCGCTACCCCGGCCTCCAGAATGAGAGCGGCCTCTACGATTGTGACCGCGTTGGGATCCTGGCGGCCGATTTGCTCCATCCATTCTTCCTGGCTGCGAATGACGGCAGGATGCACGATCCGGTTCAGTTCTTCGATGCGGGAGTTCCGCGAGACCTGACTTCCCGGCGAATCTGCGTGTACTCCAAAGGCGAGCTCGGCCAACTTTTCCCGGCTCAGGCTTCCATCGGGATTCAGAATGCTTCGGCCGAAGTGGCCGACGACTTTGTTGTACACGGCCTCGCCAGGCCGCATCAGTTCGTGAGCAATGCGATCCGCCTGCGCCAGGTGTGCGCCCAAGGCGACGAACATCTCTCCGACTGCCGATTTGCCGGAGCCAATGCCGCCAGTGAGACCGACTCTCAGCAAGCTGCCTCCCCAGAAAGGACGTTTACCACGGAGACACAGAGACACGGAGAAAACCCTTTTCCCCTTTCTTTGGGTTTCTCTGCGTCGGAGCCTGCCCCGAGCGCAGCCAAGGGTTGTCTCTGTTGTGAATAGCCTTTCACTTGCCAGCAAACTCCGGCACATTGCTGCCCCGACGCATCTTGGCTGCTTTTACCGTGTTGAACATCAGCATGGCGATGGTGAGCGGCCCGACTCCGCCGGGCACCGGCGTAATCGCGCCTGCGACTTCGGCGACCTCTGGATGGACATCGCCTACCAAGGTTGAGCCTCTCGCCCGGAAGGTCTCTTCACGCTTCGCGTTGCCCGCAAAAAGGCGTTGGAATTCTGGCAGATCGGACACTTTGTTCATGCCAACGTCAATCACGGTTGCGCCGGGTTTGACGAATTCCCGCGTGATCATGCCCGCGCGCCCGATCGCAGCCACGAGAATGTCGGCGCGGCGGCAGACCCCGGGGAGGTCGTGCGTTTTCGAATGACAGACCGTAACCGTGGCATTGGCGTTGGTGAGCAACATGGCAACAGGCTTGCCCACGATGTCACTGCGGCCAATGACCACCGCTTCCTGCCCGGCGATCGCGATGTTGCTGCGCTTCAGGATTTCCATCACGCCCGCCGGCGTGCAGGGTACCAGCCCGGGCCGCTGCGTGGAGAGAAAACCAACGTTGACGGGATGGAAGCCGTCGACATCTTTGGCTGGATCAACTGCCATCAGCACTGTTTTCGAGTCCACGTGCGCGGGCAGCGGAAGCTGCACCAGGATGCCATCGATCTCATCGCGCCGGTTCAGATCTTCCACCAACCGGAGCAGTTCGGAGGTGGTGGCGGCTTCTGACGGCGTGTGCTTTTCGCTGTAGACGCCAACTTCTTCACAGGCTTTGACCTTGCCGCGAACGTAAATCTCCGACGCAGGATTGTGCCCGACGAGGACCACGGCGAGACCCGGGCGCACTCCGGCGGCGGCCATGGCCGCGACTTCCGCCGCGACTTCGCCGCGTATGTCGTTTGCGATCTTGGTGCCGTCAAGAATAGTGGCGGGCATTCGGGCTCCGGGCTTCAGCTTTCGGGCTTCGGCTACAAAATCTTACACCGCCGAGGCCGCCGAGCGCGCCGAGGAATTGAACATTCATTCACCACGGAGGCACTGAGACACGGAGAAAGGCAAAGAGCCATCGGGTTCTGTGCCGCGAGACAAATGCTGGATCGTACTTCCACGCAGTTAGGTTTCTCCGTGACTCCGTGACTCCGTGGTGAAATGGATTGTGAGCCCGGTCACAGTCCGCCTTCGCGGCCGTGTCGTACAATGCCTGATCATGGTTGCCAAAGATTTGCTGGAAATCCTGGTATGCCCGGCGTGTAAGCAGCCGCTCGAGTACCGCCAGAACCCGGAGAGTTTGAAATGCAAGCAGTGCCGCCGGGTGTATGCGGTGAAAGACGACATCCCCATCATGCTCATCGATGAGGCGACGGTCGAGGCTTCATAGTTTTATACGTTTCGTTCGGCGCTCTCGTCCGGCTGAATCTGGGTTTCCGGAAAGGGAGGTTCAGACGTGGCCGCACAATGCTTATACTGCCCGCAATGTCATAAGAAGTATTCGACCCACCTGCGGTTATTCGACACGCTGTACGACTTTTCGAAAGCGGCGCCGGAAAACTGCCCTGCATGCGGCAGTGCCCGGGAGTTGCATATCACCCTGGACTTCCAACTGGGCGTAGGCGACGGAGACTTCAAGGTGGTGCACGCCTTCCTTCCCGATAAGCTGGAATCCTGGCTCGGCGAGGACGAAGAGGAAGTCACCCTGTATCCGTTTCTGGTCGTGCTGCAGGGGGCGGGCGAGAGCAAGCAGTTCTGCTGGATGCCCTACTGGCATGTGGTGGGAAAAGAGGCCCGGTTTGGCCAGCATGCTCTCTGCCTGGAGCACTCCCAGTTCGAGAGCCTGGCCGCCCAGGCCCAACAGAAGATGCTGGTACCCGCGTAGGGCTGAAGCTCAATCAAGATCTCGGGCCGAGCCTATGGTGAAGGCGCGCCTGGAGATGTTCGGTTGTGGCTAGTCGTCATCGTCGTCCTTCGCCGCGGCGATGTCATCCTCGTCCAGATGGGTCGGTTGCTCCACGTTCGGCGGAGCCAGTACTGGAGGAGCCGTTCCTGCCTTCACTCCCGTCCCAACCAGCCGTGTCAGATGCGGGCTCCCCGGGTCGCTATCCACCATGGTGAGCTGACCCCAGCGCGGTCCGGCGGTGATCGGAGTGAAGTTCACCGTCACTTTGCAGTTCGCATTTGCCGCCAACGACGCCGGGCAGTTATTCGTCTGGGTAAAGTCCTCCCCCACCTCGCTGATCGAGGTAATGGACAGCGGCGTGGCGTTGGTGTTGGTGATTGTGAACACCATGCTGGTGGTGGTCCCAATCACTTGCGGGTTGGTGAAAAGCACTCGATCCGAAGTCTTAACCCCCGAGCCGATTCCCGTGACCGCAACCGTCTGTGGACTACTGGCATCATCGTCCGTCACTGTAACCGTCGCACTCCGAGGCCCCAGTGCGGTAGGTACAAACGTGATATTCAGCGAGCAAGTATCTGCCGGCTTAACCTTGGCGCCGGAGCAACCAGAAATAGTAAAGTCTCCCGCCGTAACCTTGGTCGACGACACATTCATCGTGGTCGTATGAGGATTGAAGACCTTCACCGTGTTGGTAACCGAGGTCTTGAGCAACTGCTGTCCGAACTGAGCGCTGCTGTTGACCAGCGGGCAGGGGTGGGTGGAAAGAACCAGGGGCGGCAGAGGTGTTTGGGAAAAGTTGAAGCTATCCACCGGGTCGTTGGCCGTGGCGTCGCGCAACCCGAGAGAGGGAATCTTGAAGACCTCCTCCATGAACTTCAGGATGGTGGAACCCTCATAGCGCTTATGAGAGATGTATCCCGGCTTCGCGTAGGGAGAAATAATCAGCAACGGCACGCGCGGACCAAGTCCGAATTGATCGATCTGGGGCGGCGCGACGTGGTCGTAGAAGCCGCCGAAATCGTCCCACATGATGAAGATTGCAGTGCTCGGCCAGTCTGGCCCCTGCATCACCGCGTTTACCTGGTTCACCGTCCAGTTTTCGCCATAGCAGGTGCTGTTCGGAGGGTGCTCGCTGGCAATGCCGGTGACCAGCCAGCTCACCGAGGGCAGGTTTCCGGCCAGGGCATCGGCGATAAACTGCGCTTCGGGCACGACATTGCTCGTCCAATCGCTGCCGTAGCGGATGTGCCGGACGTTGTTGTAAACCGAAAACGTGTATCCCCGCTGACCGAACTGTGGCGCGTAGTACTTCCACCCGACTCCGGCGCTGTCCATCTGGTCGCCCAGCGTCTGGAAATCGAAGCAGGGGGGTTGGTTGGTGATGTTGCCCAGGGGATCGATAACCTGCACGGTCATCGCAACATCGGTGTCACAACCCCAGGAGTAGTTCGGTGAGTCGATGTCAGGAACACTGATCACGCCGTTGGCGCTGGCAGCGATGGTGTAGAGGTGGTTCGGCAGGCTGGGACCGTGCTCGGAGGAATACATGTGGTCGGCCAGCACGAAAGTCTTGGCATAGGTGAAATAGTTGGGAATGTCGGCCTGGGTCAGCTGGCTGTAGGCCAGATAGTCCCCACCCTGGTTAGACGAGTAGTTGAGATCAAACCGGTCCATCTTCCCGCTATCGATCACCTCGATCGCCGAATACCAGTCGTGGCCAATATCCCGAGACTGGTCGGGTGTGTGCCCGAGGGCCATCACTTGGCCGTTGGAGAGGGTTCCGCTTGTGGCGCCATTGGCACCGGGGAACGTTCCAAAGTAGTTATCGAAGCTCCGGTTCTCCTTGACGATGAAAACGATGTGCTTAATCGGAACCGGCTGGGGCAGAATCGGGACAGTCTGTGCGCAGAAAGGCACCGCAAAAGCGATGGTGGCGAGACCGGCCGCAAGGTGCGACCCGCGAACCCGCAGACTCATGAGCTTCATAGACGCTCCACTAGCGACAACTCTAGACAAGGTCTTTGTTTTGTAGGTGCTGCTTGGGAGAGGTACCCGGGGGTCTTCCGACTGTCGAGCTTCGGACATTCTATACCGACTCGCAGGCTGCGGCTCAGAAAAATGGCGGCATTCGAATGGGAGAAGTTGCTCGGAAAGCCCTCAATATGCCGCCGGATTACGAGAAAACCTCAGGCCGCGGATGCAGTTCTGACGCGGTTTTCACGGCCCTGAAACTTCCGCGGAGTAGCATCCCGGCACGAGGTAATGGTTACTTCACCCATTCTGCACTGTTCGGAAACGACACAACGTGTCAGTTTTGAGACCACGGAGGGTACCAAAGAGACCTCCCGAAGTGGGTCCTGGGCCGCGGGGTTGCCTGCAACTTCCGATAATCACAGGGGTTAATCAATGTAACGAACTTTTCGGATCACGGACAGAGCCGGTGAGGAAAAAGGCAGCTTAATTGCATGCAACTTGTATAGCTGCCGATGAGTCTAATAGGGCAAGGCGTAACAAGGTCGGAGTCGGAGGTGATGACGGCCATGCAAGACAAAGACAGATTTACGGTGACCGAGCTAACGGCATTGCGGAGCGATCTGCTGCAGAGTGGCATGATCGACTCTTACGAGGCCGCCGAGCTGCTACAGGTATTCTTGATGGGCCGTGGTTACGGGGTTTCCCCGAAAGCGGCCCTGGACGCCGCCAGCCGCGTGGAAATGGCCGGATGCGCCCTGCCCGTTCTGCAGCATGAATTGGAGAATCTGGCCCTGGTTATGTAAGTAGGCGATGGAAGCCGGTGATGGGATGTAACGGTTGCACACCACCCAGAGTCGCCTAAGACATTCTGGGTCGACAATCGAAACAAGATTGAGCGAACCAGTTCCACGAAAAGAAAGCCGGGCCAACCAGCCCGGCTTTGTGGTGTTTGCGGTCGTCCCCCGTAATTTACATCCAGCCCAGCCCCGAAAGTCCACAGCTCATTCGTAGCGCAGGCTCTCCACCGGATCGAGTTGCGCGGCGCGGGTGGCGGGGACGGTTCCGAAGATCACACCGACTACGGACGAGACCAGAATCGCGATGATCGCGGACAATCCTGAGATCGGAATGCGGTATTCGGTGAGGAAGCGGACTGAGTAGGGAATCGCCAGGCCGATCACGATGCCGGCGATGCCGCCGATGAGCGAGATCAGGATGGCCTCGGCCAGAAACTGGAAGCGAATCTCGCGGTTGGTGGCGCCGATGGCCTTGCGGACTCCGATCTCGCGGATGCGCGAGGTAACCGTCGCTAGCATGATATTCATGATGCCAATCCCGCTGACCAGCAGAGTAACCATCGAAATCAGAAGAAGCACCCAGGTCAGGCCGGTGGCAATTCGGTCCGCCATCGCCAGCAACGCGGTGAGGTTCGACACGTTGTAGACCGATTCGGCGCGGTGGCGCGACTGCAGAATGCGCTTGATCTGCGCGCTGGCCGAGATCACCATCGCCGGGTCCGCCATGGAGAAATAGAGAAGCTTGACTGTAGGAATCTCCATGAAATAACGGCTGACCGAGTAGGGGATCAACATGGTGTTGTCCACGATTTCCGACTGGCCGAAGGTTTCGACCCGCTCCTTGAACGTGCCGATGATGGTGAAGGGGAGTCCGGTCAGCTTGAGGATCTTTCCGACCGCTGCCTGCGGCGAGCCGTAAACTTCGATCGCCATTTTCTCGGTGATCACGCCAACCTTGTTGTGGGCTTGCGAGTCTTCCTCGTCGAAAAAACGGCCGGTGGGAATCACGAGATTCCGTACACCCTGGTACTCAGGGTACACGCCGAGAATCGTGACGTCCTTTTCTTTGCCGTTGCCCACAGGAACGCGATCGGAAAGTTGGACCACAGGAGAAGAGGCCGCAACACCGGGGACCCCCTGCTTCACCGCCTGCAGATCCTCAATGGTCAGCGGGTCCGGGTTGGAATTGCTGATGTGGGGTGCGCCACCGAGGTATTCCGCCCAGACTTCGTTGGTGCCGATAGCCTGAATCTGGCTGAGAACGTACTGGCGACCGGTCATGCCGATGGTCACCACCAGGATCAGCGAAGCCGTGCCGATGACCATTCCCAGCGCGGTTAAGATAAAGCGCACCTTGTTGCTGCAGAATGTGTCGTAGGCGAAACTGATAATCTCGCCTAGAGCCATTCCCGTGCGAGGCCGCGTTCCGGTGGTGGTGGCAGTGCTCATGCTTTCAGTTAGATGCTACGTCGCGCCGGGGGGACTGGCAAGGTAATCAGTGGCCAAGGGCAGTGGTCAGTGGCCAGTACCGATCGGAAACGACTTGTGGTTTGCACGCTGGCCACTGGGCACTGATCACTAGAGGCCGGGTAACCGGGCTTCAGAGAGTCAAAAGGGGGCAGAATCTCCGCTAAGAACCACAAGACCGCACTCATTCTTTTGGCGCTGACAGCGGGCGCGCTGCTGGTGCATGGGTACCATCCCTTCGCCGAGGATGCGGAGATCTACCTGCCGGGCGTGGAAAGGATTCTGCATCCGGAATTGTTTCCTGCCGGGCAGGAGTTCTTTGGCTCACACGCCAACCTGACATTCTTCCCCAACCTCATTGCGCTCTCGCTTCAGGCGCTGCATCTGCCGTTTGAGGCGGGGCTATTCCTATGGCACTTGCTCTCGATTTTCTTCTTTCTTCTGGCTTGCTGGGAGTTGAGTGGCCGGTGCTTTCCGAATCCCAGGGCGCGGTGGGCGGGGGTTACGCTGGTTGCGGCTCTGCTGACCTTGCCGGTCGCCGGGACCGATCTGTACATCGTGGATCAGTATCTGAATCCGCGGAATCTTTCTGCGTTTGCCTGCGTCTTCGCGATCATTCGAATCGTCGAGAAGAAATATCTGCGAGCCGGGCTCTGGCTGGCATTCGCGCTCAGCGTGCACCCGCTGATGCCGATGTACACGATTTCCTTCTGCCTTCTGCTGGCGGCTATGGAAAGACTCGAGAGGCGTCCAGCACCAGAGACGCCCGTCGTCTCGAATGCCGCGATGGCTTTCCTGCTGCCACTAGGCGCCCTTTTTTCTGCGGCGACTCCGGCTTACCACGAGGCCGTACAGTTTCACTCTGCGCACTACGTCCTGCGTTGGGCGTGGTATGAGTGGCTCGGAATCCTCGCTCCGGTGGGGCTGCTGTGGTGGTTTGGCCGCATCGCCTGGGTTCGGCAATGGCGAGCAATGGAAAGAATGTGCCGTGCGCTGATCTTCTACGATCTGGCGTATTTTGCGGCGGCGCTGCTTTTCTCGATCCCAAAATCCTTTGAAGCCTTGGCCCGTCTACAGCCCATGCGCAGCCTTCACCTGCTCTACATCCTGACGTTCCTCATGGCGGGAGGACTGCTGGGCGAGTATGTACTGGAGTCTCGATTCTGGCGCTGGCTCGTGCTTTTCGTGCCCCTGGGCGTTGGAATGTTCGCGGCGCAGCGGTCTCTGTTTCCGGCTAGTGCTCACATCGAACTGCCGGGAGTGCCCCCAAAGAATCCCTGGGCACAGGCCTTCGTCTGGATCCGCGAAAACACGCCGGAGAATGCAGTCTTCTCGATCGATCCTTACTACATGCGAATCTCCGGGGAAGACACGGTCGGATTCCGCTGCCTGGCACTGAGAAGCAGAACCGTCGATGTGAATAAGGACAGCGGAGCCGTCAGCATGTTTCCTCCGCTGGCGGAAACGTGGTGGGAACAATTCCAGGCGCTCCGCGGCTGGAAGAGCTTTCACACCCCGGACTTTCTGCGTCTGAGAGAGCGGTACGGTGTGGGTTGGATTGTTGTGCAGCAGCCGGGCGTCCAAGGTTTGGAGTGTCCCTACCAGAACGCTACAGTGCGGGTCTGCCGCTTGCCCTGAGTGTGGTTGCCTTGGTTACGCGGACCTTGCACTCTCCGTGCTCCGCGCGTAGTAGGTGGGATAGCCGGGGTCGAGTTTTCGGCCCTTGTCGCTGAAACGGCGCAGGTGGACGAGCCCGATTCTCTGCAGGGCAAATGTCAGGGTTGTGCCCAACACACCGAAGCCATATTTCACGCTGCGGCGGAAGTTGATCGATGAGGCCTCTTCGAAGTACTTCGTAGGGCACGACACTTCCCCGATGCGAAAGCCGAAGTGGACGCACTGCGCCAGCATCTGGTTGTCGAAGACGAAGTCGTCTGAATTTTCGAGCAGCGGCAACTCCAGCAGAACTTTGCGGCTGAAGGCGCGATATCCGGTGTGGTATTCGGAGAGCTTCACACCCAGGAAGATATTTTCGAACGCGGTGAGCAGACGGTTGGCGACATATTTGTAGAGCGGCATCCCGCCTCTTAATGCCGTCCCGCCAATGATGCGCGAGCCCAGCACCACATCGTAGACATCGTGGGCCACCATGCTGGCCAGGGCCGTCACCAGCAGCGGCGTGTACTGGTAGTCGGGGTGAAGCATGATCACAACGTCGGCGCCCGCGGCCAGAGCCTCGCGGTAGCAGGTTTGCTGGTTGCGCCCGTAGCCGTAGTTGCGGTCGTGCTGGAAGACGTGCAGCCCGAGGCGGTGCGCGAGATCGACGGTGGCGTCGGAACTGTGGTCGTCGACGAGGATGCGGATGTCAACGAGATCCGGCAGTTCTCCGACCGTCACTTCGAGCGTCTTCTCCGCGTTGTAAGCGGGCATGACGACCGCAATGCGTTTGCCGTTGATCATTTCTCAGGGAGAGCTGACTTCATGATACCTGAGAGCGATGGCTGGAAACTATGTTGGGGAGGCCGGCTTCGAAAGTCAGCTTAGCGGCTTGCCCCCAGTCTCCCAGCTGTGAAAAACTAGAAATCTGGGTTCTGATGTCTCCAGGCCTTTCCGGTATCGTTCGGGCCTGTTCACACTTTTCATGGCAACGAAACGGACATTGTTTGAGAAGATTTGGGACGCGCACCTGGTCGCCCAACCGGGCGGTCGGTCTCCGATCATCTACATTGACCTGCACCTGGTTCACGAGGTGACCTCGCCTCAAGCCTTTGACGGCCTGCGCGCGGCAGGAAGGAAAGTTCGTCAACCTTCGCGCACTGTGGCCACGGTTGACCACAACATTCCTACGGAACCGCGTGGTACTCCAATCACCGATGTGATTGCGGCGAAACAAATCTCTGCCCTGCAGAGCAACTGCAAAGAGTTCGGCATCCACTTGTTTGACATGGACTCGCCGGAGCAAGGCATCGTCCACGTGATTGGGCCGGAACTCGGGCTGACGCAGCCGGGGATGACGATTGTGTGCGGTGACAGCCATACCAGCACGCATGGAGCTTTCGGAGGGCTGGCCTTTGGCATTGGGACGTCGGAGGTCGAGCACGTGCTGGCCACACAATGTCTGGCGCAGCAGAAGCCGAAGACGATGAAGATCGACGTGCACGGGCGCCTGGCGGAAGGAGTCACGGCGAAGGACCTCGCGCTCGGCATCATCGGACAGATTGGCACCGACGGGGCAACGGGCCACGTGATCGAATACGCGGGCGAAGCCGTGCGCGGGTTGTCGGTGGAAGGTCGCATGACGTTGTGCAATATGAGCATCGAGGCGGGCGCGCGGGCGGGCATGGTCGCGCCGGACGATACGACCTTCGCCTATGTGAAGGGCAAGCGATTTGCTCCGCGTGATGCTGCGTGGGACAAGGCCGTTGACTACTGGCGCAGCCTGCCCACAGATGCCGGTGCATCATTCGACAAAGTCGTCGAGATCGATGCCGCACAGCTCTGCCCATTTGTCACCTGGGGGACGAATCCGGGGATGGTGGCGCCGGTGACTGGGCGCGTGCCCGATTTTGCGCGACTGAACGAAGCCGATCAGAGGGCGACTGAGCTTGCCTTGCAGTACATGGGTCTGGAGCCCGGCAAGCGTATCGAAGATATCGGCATTGACCGGGTATTCATCGGATCGTGCACCAATTCGCGAATTGAGGATCTGCGAGCGGCGGCGCGAGTGGCGCGAGGGCATCATGTGAACGCGAAAGTGCGTGCCATGGTCGTGCCGGGATCGCAGACCGTGAAGCGCGCGGCCGAGGCGGAGGGTCTGCACAAGATCTTTCTGGAGGCGGGGTTCGAGTGGCGCGAGTCTGGATGTTCGATGTGCTTGGGGATGAATCCCGACATCCTGCAACCCGGCGAGCGTTGCGCCTCCACCAGCAACCGGAATTTTGAAGGACGGCAGGGACGCGGAGGACGGACGCACCTGGTCAGCCCCATGATGGCAGCCGCCGCAGCGATTGTGGGACACTTCACCGATATCCGCAACTGGAAATTCCAATGATTACGAGGAACGCGCGATGAATCCGTTTCGTGTACACCGCGGCTTGGTTGCGCCGCTCGATCGCGTCAACGTCGATACCGACCAGATCATTCCCAAGCAGTTTCTGAAGCGCATCGAGCGCACCGGCTTTGGCGAGTTTGTGTTCTACGACTGGCGGTTCAGCGCCGACGGGAAGAAGAACTCCGAGTTCGTGCTGGACGAGCCCCGATACCAAGGTGCGAGCATTCTGGTCGCGGGAAAGAATTTCGGTTGTGGGTCTTCGCGCGAGCATGCAGTGTGGGCCCTCGCTGATTTCGGCTTCCGCGCCGTGATTTCCTCTTCCTTCGCCGACATCTTTGCCAACAACAGCACGAAGAATGGATTCCTCACGGTCCGTCTCAACGAGAGCGACGTTGCTGAGCTAATGCGCCGGGCCCGGGAGACCAGCGACTACCATGTCACCATCGACCTGGAACAATGCGAGGTACGAGACGACCAAGGATTTCGAGCGAAATTTCCCATCGACGAGTTCGTGCGCCACTGCCTGTTGAATGGCCTCGACGACATTGGCCTCACCCTGCAGCACGAAGCGGAGATAGCCGACTACGAAGCGCGCCATCCGGCCGCGCCCCAGCTGAGTTCTTTCACACAGTAAAAGCATCGTCAAAAGGCGTAAAGTTTTGTAAAACTGTGCGCGGGACTTGACCTTCGCAACGCCGCAGTTGATGCTGGTTTCATACGCTTCTGCGATAGCAGATGCATTCCTGCTCGGACTGCCTGATGGACGGACTTGTGCCTGAATATTTCCCGCCATTTGGGACCGATTCCCGCAACCGAGCCGAAAATGAATACGTCTAATAGTCAGCTTGCTCATGCGATCCTCAAATTGAACGAGCGACGGACTGATAATGTGAATATGATCGATTCGAATTCTTCTCAACCGCGATCCGGATCTGCGATTTCTCCGGTCTCTCGTCTGGTCCTGGCGTTTGCTCTGGCCGGAATGGGTGCATTTCTCTCGGCCTGCACCGCAGAATCCAAGCAGCCAGCGCATGCGGCCGCGCCACACGCCGTGTCGGTTGCTACCGCTCCCGTACAACGGCAGGACATGCCGGTCTACTTGTCCGGATTGGGATCGGTCACCGCCTTTAATACCGCGAACATCAAAAGCCGCATCGACGGCCAGATCATGCAGGTGCATGTCCGCGAGGGACAGAATGTGAGGCAGGGAGACCTGCTGATCGAGATTGACTCGCGTCCCTACGAAGTGCAGCTTGAGCAGGCCCAGGCGCAGCTGTCTCGCGACCAGGCCCAGCTTGGCGATGTCAAGCTGAACCTGGAGCGGTACACGGCCTTGATTCCCTCCGGCAGCATCTCCCAGCAGCAAGTGGACACGCAGCGCGCGTTAGTGCATCAGATCGAGGGCACCGTCAATAACGACAAGGCACAGATCGACAACGCCAAGTTGCAGATCGTCTATTGTCACATCACCGCCCCCTTCAACGGACGAGTCGGGTTGCGGCAGGTCGATCCCGGAAATATTGTCCACGCCAGCGACTCGAATCCCATGCTGGTGCTCATGCAGTTGCAGCCCATCGCGGTAATCTTCACTTTGCCTGAGGACTTGCTGCCGACGGTTGCGCAGCGCATGAAGAAGTCCACGCTCCAGGTGGACGCTTTCAGCCGCGACGATCAGACCAAGCTTGCTTCCGGGAAGCTGCTGACCATCGACAATCAGATCGATCCAACCACGGGCACGGCCAAACTCAAAGCTGTGTTCGACAACAAGGACGGCCAGCTCTGGCCGAACCAGTTCGTGAATGCCGATCTTCTGCTTGAGGTGCGAAAGAACAGCACCGTGATTCCGAGCGCGGCGGTTCAGCGCGGTCCGCAAGGCGCCTATGTTTACGCCGTCAAGCCCGACAAGACGGTGGAGGCCCGCTCGGTTACGGTGGCCTTGACCCAGGGAAATACGTCCTCCATCACGACTGGTGTGAATCCGGGCGACGTCGTGGTCACCGATGGGCAGGACAAACTGCAATCCGGAAGCAAGATTGAACCGCGCAACGCTCCCAATCCTGGTACGAGCCATAGCATCGCACCCTCAGGGACGCCTGCTTCATGAGTCCTTCACGACTATTTATTCTCCGGCCGGTAGCGACCACGCTGCTGATGGTTGGAGTGCTGTTGGTGGGTTGGGTAGCGTTCATGCAGCTGCCGGTTTCCGCCCTGCCGGAAGTTGATTACCCAACCATTCAGGTGGTGACGTTCTATCCCGGGGCGGATCCGGAGGTGATGGCGTCGTCCGTAACCTCGCCCCTTGAACGCCAGTTCGGACAAGTCCCCGGCCTCACCCAGATGACCTCGACGAGTTCGTTTGGTAGTTCGGTCATCACGCTGCAGTTTGGACTTGACCAGAACATCGACGTCGAAGAACAACAGGTACAAGCTGCGATCAATTCCGGAGCGACCTACCTGCCGCAGGACCTGCCGAATCCGCCCATCTACAACAAGGTGAATCCGGCGGATGCTCCGATCCTCACGCTGGCGATGAGTTCGGACTCGCTGCCGCTGTCGAAGGTCGAGGATCTCGCCGACACCGCGCTGGCACAGAAAATTTCGCAACTGCCCGGAGTGGGCCTGGTTTCAATCAGCGGTGGACAGAAACCGGCGGTGCGCATTCAGGCGAACCCGACCGCGCTCGCCTCTTATGGCCTCAGTCTCGAGGATCTCCGTGCCGCTCTCATTCAGGCGAATGTCGATCAGGCCAAGGGCGTGATCGACGGCGAGCGGCAGTCCTACACGATTGGGGCAAACGATCAGCTGCTTTCCGGCGACCAGTACAAGCCCATTGTGGTCGCCTTTCGCAATGGGGCGCCCGTCCGGCTCAGCAATGTCGCCAATGTGGTGGACGGAACCGAGAACACCCGCCTGGCGGCGTGGATGAACCTGTCGCCGGCCGTCATCGTCAACATTCAGCGCCAGCCCGGGGCCAACATCATCAGCGTGGTCGATCGGATCAAGAAACTGCTCCCGCAGTTGCAGGCGTCGCTGCCTTCCGCAGTGAAGATACAGATTCTGACCGACCGGACCACGACCATCCGCGCATCGGTGAAGGACGTCGAGTTTGAACTGATGCTGACGATTGCGCTGGTCGTGATGGTCATCTTCCTATTCCTTCGCAATCTTTCCGCAACCGTAATCCCGAGTGTGGCGGTTCCACTCTCATTGGTCGGAACTTTTGGTGTGATGTACCTGCTGGGCTACAGCCTGAACAATCTGACGCTCATGGCGTTGACCATCTCGACCGGCTTCGTGGTGGACGACGCTATCGTCATGATCGAGAACATTGATCGCTACCTCGAAGCCGGCGAAACGCCGCTGGAAGCGGCGTTAAAGGGATCAGGGCAAATCGGGTTCACGATCGTATCGCTGACGGTTTCGTTGATCGCCGTGCTGATTCCGTTGTTGTTCATGGGAGATATCGTGGGCAGGCTCTTCCGTGAGTTCGCGGTGACCCTGGCGGTGACGATTCTGGTCTCGGCTGGAGTGTCGTTGAGCTTGACGCCCATGATGTGCGCCAAGCTGCTCAAGCACCGGAGAGAAGGCGAGCGAGGACGCTTCTACGAGGTCACGGAGCGCTACTACAACGGGGTCATCGCCTTCTATGGCCGCACCGTGAAATGGGTGCTGAAGCATCAGACCGCAACTTTGCTGGTCACCTTCGGAACTCTGGTCCTGACGTTGGTTCTCTACGTCATTGTCCCGAAGGGATTCTTTCCGGTGCAGGATACGGGGGTGATTCTCGGCGTCTCAGAGGCACCCGACAGCGTTTCATTTGATGCCATGACCCAGCGCCAGCAGGAACTGGCGAAGGTAATCCTTCAAGACAAAGATGTGGAGAGTCTCTCGTCCTTCATCGGTGTGGACGGCACTAACCCGACTCCGAACAGCGGGCGCATCCAGATCAATCTCAAGCCGCGCGACCAGCGCAGGGACGACGCCTCCGCGATCATCCGGCGACTGCAGCCGGAATTGACCCGGGTGGAGGGCATCACCCTCTACATGCAGCCAGTGCAGGACCTGACCGTGGAAGATCGGGTCAGCCGCACGCAGTTCCAGTATTCGGTGGAGGATGCGGACGCGCAGGAACTGGCACAGTGGACGCCGAAACTGGTCGACAAGCTGCGAACGCTGCCGGAACTGCGCGACGTTGCCACGGACCAACTCAACAACGGCCTCCGGACGAACATCTCAATTGATCGCGATACCGCGTCCCGGCTCGGAATTTTTCCGCAGGCCATCGATAATACGCTGTATGACGCATTCGGGCAGCGGCAGGTGTCTACCATCTTCACACAGCTGAACCAGTACCACGTCGTGCTCGAAGTTTTGCCGAGTTTTGCCCAGAATCCCGATTCGCTGAAGGATATCTACATCCGGCCCGGCACTGTGGCGCAGAACACGGGCGCGCCTACCGCCAACGCCGCGACCGCAACCACATCGGGCGCCCCGGTTCCGCTTACCGCTTTCACCCGGATGCAATCGTCGAGTGCTTCGCTTGCGGTCAATCACCAGGGACAGTTCCCGGTGGTGACTCTCTCCTTCAATCTTGCCCCGGGAGCATCCCTGGGCGAGGCGACCCGCGCGATTCAACAGGCCGAGGCGGAAATTCAATTGCCCCCCAGCATCCACGCTGCATTCCAAGGGACGGCCGCCGCTTTCCAGAACTCTCTATCCAGCGAACCGTGGCTGATTCTGGCAGCCGTGATCACTGTCTACATTGTGCTGGGCGTCTTGTACGAGAGCTACATCCACCCCATCACGATTCTCTCGACGCTACCGTCGGCGGGCGTCGGCGCGATTCTGGCGTTGCAGGTAACCCATAACGACCTCACCGTCGTCGCGCTCATCGGCATCATCCTGCTGATCGGTATCGTGAAGAAAAACGCCATTATGATGATCGACTTCGCCCTCGAGGCGGAGCGCGACGAGCACAAGCCTCCCGAGGAAGCGATCTATCAGGCGTGCTTGCTGCGCTTCCGCCCCATCATGATGACGACGATGGCCGCTCTGCTGGGCGGCTTGCCCCTGGCGCTGATCCCGGGCACAGGCGCGGAGTTGCGCCGGCCGCTGGGAATCACGATCGTCGGCGGCCTGCTGCTGAGCCAGTTGCTGACGCTGTACACCACTCCTGTCGTTTACCTGTGGTTCGACCGGTTAGCGCGGCGATTTGCAAAGTACAGGATCGGCAATCCCATTCCGCACGAGGCCTTTCCGGGAGATGCGTCAGCAGATTGAACGATGAGTATCTCGGGTCCATTTATCCGGCGTCCGATTGGCACGTCGCTGTTAGCAGCGGCGCTGCTGCTGTCGGGGATACTCGCCTTCAACTATCTCCCGGTAGCTTCCCTGCCGAGAGTGGATTTTCCCGTGATTGGCGTGGGTGCAGGCCTGCCCGGCGCCGACCCGCAGACCATGGCCTCTGCCGTGGCCACTCCCCTGGAGCGGCAGTTCGGCCGCATCTCGGGCGTCAACCAGATGACCTCGTCGAGCCAACTGGGCTCGACTGGTGTCACTCTGCAGTTTGATTTGAATCGGAATATCGACGCGGCCGCACGTGATGTTCAGGCGGCGATCAACGCCGCGCGCAGTCAGCTCCCCGCCAACCTGCCCAATAATCCGAACTATCGCAAAGCGAACCCGGCGGATGCACCCATCACGATTGTGGCCTTGACCTCGGACACGATTCCCGTGCCCCGCCTGTACGACACGGCAGATTCGATTCTCGCGCAAAAGCTTTCGCAAGTGGACGGTGTCGGTCAGGTGTTTGTGTTCGGTTCCGCGCCACCTGCCGTACGGGTCGAAGTGAACCCCATGCTGCTGAACAAGCTGGGCGTTGGTCTCGATACCGTTCGCACCGCTCTGAATGCCGCGAACGCAAACCGTCCCAAGGGCCAGGTATCTGACAGCAACACTTCCTACTCTCTCAGCGATACCGACCAGCTGTTCACTGCAGCCGAGTATCGCCCCCTGCTCGTGGCCTACAGTCACGGCGCGCCTGTGCGAGTACAGGATGTGGCCGAGGTCGAAGACTCGGTTGCGGACGTGCGCAACGTCGGCCTGGCCAACGGCAAACCCGGCGTTCTGATCGTTCTCTTTCGGCAACCCGGAGCTAACATTATCGAAACGGTCGACCGGGTACGGGCATTGATGCCGTACCTGCAATCTTCGATCTCCCCCGCTATCAAGCTCGACATTGTTCTGGATCGCACCATCACCGTGCGTGCTTCGGTGAAGGACATCGAGCTCACGCTGCTGGTTTCCATCGCCCTGGTGATCCTGGTGGTATTCGCCTTTCTGAGAACCGTGCGGGCCACGATCATCCCAAGCATCGCTGTTCCGCTTTCTCTGGTTGGCACCTTCGGAGGAATGTACCTGCTGGGCTACAGCCTGGACAACCTGTCACTCATGGCCCTGGCGATTTCGACGGGATTCGTGGTTGACGATGCCATTGTCGTGCTGGAGAACATTACGCGCTACGTGGAACGCGGCATGGACCCGGTGCGGGCGGCATTCAAGGGAGCGCGGGAAATCGGTTTCACCGTTCTCTCCATGAGCACGTCCCTGATTGCCGTGTTTATCCCCTTGCTGATGATGGGCGGAATTGTGGGCCGGCTCTTCCGCGAATTTGCGGTTACGTTGAGTATGGCAATCGGCGTTTCGTTGCTGGTTTCGCTCACAACCACACCGACCATGTGCGCAAAGTTCCTGCGGCCGGCCAATAGCGAGCGACACAATCTCTTCTATCGGGCCAGTGAGTGGGTGTTCGATCGGATTCTAACCACGTACCGCCACAGTTTGAAATGGGTGCTGGCGCACCAACCGGTCACGCTGTTTGTGACGATCCTGGTAGCATGCCTGAGTGTGTACCTGTACGTCCAGGTGCCCAAAGGCTTCTTCCCGCAGCAGGACACCGGCCGCATCATGGGTCAGGTACAGGCCGACCAGGATACTTCTTTCCAGTCCATGCAGGGCAAGATGGAGCAGTACGTGAAGCTGGTGATGAAGGATCCGGCTGTGGACACGGTGGTTGGATTCGCTGGCGGAAACGCAGGAGCCTCGAATCAAGGCCGGTTTTTTGTCATGCTCAAGCCTCTGGAGCAGCGGTCCAGATGCGAAGCTCGTCACTTCTGGCGGCCCTGCCCGAATGTGAGTGCTGACGATGTCATCAACCGTCTTCGCGGCAAACTGGCGGTGGTTCCGGGTGCGACGCTCTTCCTGCAGTCGGCGCAAGACTTGACGATCGGAGGCCGCTTCGGCGGAGCGCAATATCAGTACACACTACAGGGGGAGAACCTCGACGATTTGAACCAGTGGGCGCCGCGGTTGTTTGAGAAGATGCGCACCTTGCCCGAGCTGCGCGATGTGAATACCGACCAGCAGGACCGTGGATTGCAGGCGAAACTGGTCATCGATCGTGACACGGCAAGCCGTCTGGGCATTACGCCACAAACCCTGGATAACGCGCTCTATGACGCTTTTGGTCAGCGCCAGGTCTCGACCATGTACCGGCCGCTCAACCAGTACCACGTAGTGATGGAGGTCGCGCCCCAGTTCCAGCAGACTCCCGAGGCCTTGCAGAATATTTATCTGCGCTCTACGAGTGGAACGCCAGTTCCTCTGGCCGCATTCACGCACTATGAGACGTCCAACACTCCACTCGCGGTGAACCACCAGAGCCAGGTGCCATCGGTGACGATATCGTTCAACCTCGCGCCGGGCATTTCGCTCGGCCAGGCCACGCAGGCGATTGAAACCGCCGAGCGCAACATTGGCTTCCCGCCATCGGTGCAGGCCGGCTTTCAAGGCACCGCGGCTGCTTTCAAGGATTCGCTTTCAAGTGAACTGATTCTCATTCTTACCGCCCTGATCACCGTGTACATCGTGCTCGGCATGCTTTACGAAAGCTACATCCATCCCATTACCATCCTTTCGACTCTGCCCTCGGCTGGAGTTGGCGCGCTCCTCGCCCTGCGCCTTACACACAACGAACTGAACGTAATCGGAACGATCGGAATCATCCTGCTGATCGGGCTGGTAAAAAAGAATGCGATCATGATGATCGACGTCGCGCTCGATGTAGAGCGCACGCAGGGGAAGAAGCCCGCGGAAGCGATTTACGATGCCTGCATTCTGCGCTTCCGGCCGATCATGATGACCACGATGGCGGCTCTGCTCGGCGGCCTTCCGCTCGCTCTTGGCACAGGAACCGGCTCCGAACTACACCGGCCGTTGGGCATCACAATCGTTGGCGGATTGATTGTCAGCCAGGCTCTGACGCTGTTTACGACTCCGGTCGTGTACGTCTATCTCGATCGTCTGCGGCTCTTCTTGCGCGGCGGTGAAGACAAAGCCCTGCCGGATACTTCGGCGCCGGCAAGTTCTCGACCGAGTCTTGCGCACTGAGCAATCCCGTTCCTGGCGGCTCTCATACGGGTAACGTTACAAATTTCGAGTCTACGGCACGGCGTCACAGACGAGTTCACGGCCAAGGGCGCGGTACAACCTCGATTGAGGCGGCCCGCATTGCAGCAGCGTAGAACGAAAAAACCAGCTCGCCAATCCTTGCGGAGACGACGAGGGAGCGATTGTCCCGGTATGATAGGGATACCTACTGAGAAGGCGGCGTAGAGTCGATTTCGCCTGGGGCGTTGCCAGGTGAACCAGCATTTGTCTATTCTTTCGCTTCGCAAAATTTCTTTCTGGAGTCACGGATGCTAAGAAAAGCAGCGGCTCTGTTGATCACTTGTGCCGGCATCGCCATGTGGACGGCGTGCGGCACCACTTCGAGCCATTACGTTTACGCCACCATTCCGCAGGCAAACCAGATACTCGCATATCGTGAGGATCCCAACTCTGGTGTGCTGACTGCCCTCCCTGGAAGCCCGTTTGCCGCCGGATCGGCGGCCCAGGCCCTGGTCCTTCATCCTTCCAACAAGTTCTTGTACGTTGCGAACTCAGGTTCTACGGACAACAATATCTCGTTGTTCACGATTGCCAGCGGCGGCGCGCTCACGGAAGTGACCCCGCGAACCGCCACGGGTGGCACGGCGCCCACACTTCTTACGATGGATGCCGCGGGCGGATTCCTTTATGTGGGGAACGCCGGATCGAACAGCATTTCTGTTTTTTCCATTGATTCCAGCAGCGGCGCCCTGAGCCCAGTTTCCGGATCGCCCTTTCCGATTGGCATTTCGGCTATCAGCATGAAGCTGTCGCCTTCCGGCAATTTTCTATATGTCGGCGGCGGAGCAGGCTCTCCCGGGTTGATTGAGATCTTCACCGTGAATGCTGGAGTCCTCGCGGCGGTCGGGAGCGTTTCAACCGATGGCACTAGCCCTTATGGACTTGTGATCGATCCCACAGGAACCTTTCTCTATGCGGCGAATCAGGGAAGCAATTCCATCGCGGAATTCAGCATCGGGTCCGACGGATCTCTGGCTCCGCTCTCCGGTTCCCCGATTGGCGGCTCGTTGACGGCTCCGATCGCGCTCCTGATCGATCCTTCCGGAGAGTTTCTCTACGTGGCAAACGACACCAGTTCCGGCACCCTTGCTGCGTACACGATTGACTCGGGGGGTGGATTAACGGTTCTCACCAAATCGCCCTTCAGAACCGGAGCAAACCCCAACTTCCTGGTCACAGATCCCAGCGGCAAGTACCTGCTGGTGGGAACGCAGGGCAGCAGCGCCGAGATTCAGGTCTTTGGCCTGAGCCAGAGTGACGGCACCCTGAGTTCGCTCGCCAGTTACTCAACGGGAAATACGCCGACTTCGATTGTTGTCATGCAGTGAGCCCGAGGCTGGCTGCGCCGATTCCGAGCAGGGCGTATCATGTGCGCTGGCCATGCGATTTAACAAAGACATGACAAATCCGTCTTTGGAGCCTACGAGAATAGTTCAGTCGGCAGGCCGATAAGGATACTCATGAAGATTGCCAGCGCCGCCAGCGCTTTCCCCAAGCATTATTATTCCCAGAAGTTCCTCCTCGAGCAGCTACAGGAATACTGGGGTGAACGCCTCCGCAACCCGGCCTTGCTCGCCCGCCTGCACCGCAATGTGACCGTGGATGGCCGCTACCTCTCGCTTCCCACCGAGGAGTACTACGACATCAAGACCTGGGGCCAGGCCAATGACATCTGGATCAAGACCGCGAGCGACCTGGGAGAACAGGCTCTCTGCCGGGCGCTCAACTTCGCCGACATCGAGCCGCGCGAGCTGGGAGCTTTGTTTTTCACTTCGGTGACGGGCATTTCGAGTCCCTCCATCGACGCGCTGTTGATCAATCGCATGGGCCTTCCCCAGAACATCCGCCGCTTGCCGATTTTTGGGTTGGGCTGCGTCGCTGGCGCTGCGGGAATCGCGCGCGCCGCGGACTATGTTCGCGCTTATCCTTCGCAAGCGGCGGCGCTGGTATCGGTGGAACTGTGCTCGCTGACTCTCCAGCGCGACGACATGTCGGTTGCCAACCTGATTTCGTCCGGCCTGTTTGCCGACGGCTCCGCCGCCGTGATTGTGACGGGCGATGATCTGGATCGGCCCGGGCCCACGATTCTCGCGACTCGCTCGGTCTTCTACCCCAATACAGAGGAAATGATGGGCTGGCAGGTTTCCGAGAAGGGCTTCCGCATCACGCTCTCTCCAGAAGTGCCGGTATTGATCCGGGAGCACCTCGGCCACGACGTGGACGCGTTCCTCGCTGATCACGGGCACAGGCGTGACGAAATCCATAGCTGGGTTTTGCACACTGGCGGGCCGAAGGTGCTTGAGGCCACCGCGGCAGCGCTCGACCTGCACAACGGACAACTGGACGCTTCCTGGGCCTGCCTGCGGAAGGTCGGCAACCTTTCGTCAGCTTCCGTGCTCGTAGTGCTGGAGGACGTCATGAAGAACCGTCGCCCCGAACCTGGGACTCTGGGCTTGCTCGCGGCGATGGGACCAGGATTCTGCTCGGAACTTTTGCTCTTGCAGTGGTGAGGTCCAGGAGTTGTTGGATTCGACAGATGTTTTCGTGATCGGCGGCGGACCAGCGGGGCTGGCCGCGGCTATCGCTGCGCGGCAGCAGGGGTTTGCAGTCGCGGTAGCGGATGGCGCAGAGCCGCCGATCGATAAGGCCTGCGGCGAAGGCTTGATGCCGGATGGCATCGCGGCGCTCCGGCGGCTTGGCGTCACCCTGTCGCCGCAATACACGCATCCGTTTTCAGGCATTCGATTCCTGGCCTCTGGTCTCTCCGTGGACGCGCCTTTTCCCAACAACGCGTCTGGCCTGGGTGTGCGTCGCACCACATTGCATCGCATCCTGACCGAGCGGGCAGCCAGCCTTGGGATCGACCTGCGGTGGCGGACCGCCGTTACGGGCATTTCGAGCGATGCGGTTCACATGGGAAGGACGAGGATCCGCGCGCGATGGATCATCGGCGCTGATGGCGGGACTTCGCGCGTGCGGCGCTGGAGCGGCCTTGATGGCTATCGAAGGAGAAATTGCCGCTACGCGTTCCGGCAGCACTACCGGGTCGCTCCCTGGACGGATCGCATGGAGATTCACTGGGGACCCAGCGCTCAAATGTATGTCGCCGCTGTCACCAACAAAGATATGTGTGTTGCCCTCGCCTCACACGATCAAACGCTCCGGCTGGACGAGGCTCTCCGCAGCTTCCCGGAGCTCCGGGATCGTCTGGCCGGCGCTCCGATCTCCTCTGCCGAGAAAGGCGCGATCACCACGACCTGCACGCTGAAACGGATCTATCGCGGGAATGTCGCTTTGATCGGGGATGCATCCGGCACCGTAGATGCGATCACCGGAGAAGGTCTCTGTCTTTCCTTCAGCCAGGCGCTTGTGCTGGCGGACTGCCTTCGCTCCGGCGATCTCCGCCGCTATCAGCAAGAACATCGCCGCCTGGCCCTGCGCCCTCAACTGATGGCGCATCTGATGCTGACACTCGATCGGCGCCCCAGGCTGCAACGGCGCACACTGCAAGTCTTCCGCCGGCGTCCCGAGATTTTTCGCCGGCTGCTGGCACTGCATGTGGGAGCCGTGTCGCCCGTGAGCCTGGCCATCGACGGGCTCACTCTGGGATGGGGCTTGCTCACTGCCTGACACCATGAACTTGACACGCCTTCGGGCTTTCACGATCCTTTTGCGCCTCACACTGGGCGTAGCAGCACTTCTTGGGGAAAGTGTCACTTCAGCAGCACAGGGCGCCACCCTTCAGCTTGATCCTGCGCACACCACTGTGAAGATCACCTTGAGCGCCGCTCTCCACACTGTGCACGGAACCTTCAAGTTGAGGGCTGGCACACTCCAACTCGATACGGCTTCAGGAAAGATCTCAGGACAGATCGTCGTGGATGCAAGGAGTGGCGATACCGACAACGGCTCGCGTGATCGCAAGATGCACAAAGACGTACTGGAGAGTGAGCACTATCCTGAGATTGTGTTTCATCCGGACCGCGTTGAAGGCAGAGTCATAGCCCAGGGGAAGTCCTCCGTCAAGGTCCACGGGATTTTCAGCGTTCACGGGGCGGATCACGAAATCACAGTCCCCGCGGAAGTAGACATTGGTGCAGACCACTGGAGTGCCAGCGCGCGCTTCACGATTCCTTACGCGCAATGGGGGATCAAGAATCCCAGCAACTTCTTCCTGCACGTCAGCGATTCTGTGGATATTGATATCGCGGCGGAGGGGAGCGTCACCAAGACGGTGACATCTTCAGCGACCAACGGGCCTCAATAGCTATCTTGCGGCGAAATGCCTTTCCCTTCGACGCATTCGTAGCATCGGCCCGCCGTCAGATTCTTGTACTCTTCGACTCTTCCGCTCGGCCACTCCAGGACAAGGCGCTCAATCCGGTCGCGCTTTTCCAAACCAAATGTGAGCGGGAGTTCCGACTGCGACAGATAGCTGGAACCGCCCTTCACCGTCCGGGATTGAGTTGAGCCTCCGCCAAAGATGCGCACCTTCGCGCCGATGGCGTCACGATTCGACGTAGTGCCTACGAGGCGAAAACGGATGCTGCGGTTTCCGCTCAGCTGATCGTTGCGGTAGAGATACGCTGGACCGTTGTTGGTCGTCAGCAGCAGATCGACATCTCCGTCGCGATCGAAGTCCGCATAGGCGAGACCACGCCCCACTTTCGGCTGGTCGAAGCCCCCTCCCACCTCCGCAGCGATGTCGCGAAAGTTTCCCTTCCCCGCGTTAAGAAAGACTTGAGGCGGCTGCGCGTAGCCGACATTGCCGCGAATGTTGCGCACAGTCTCGTCGATGTGGCCGTTCGCCACGGCAAAGTCGAGCCAGCCATCGAGGTTCAAATCAAGAAACGCACAGCCAAAACCCAGGCTGTTCTTCGAGGCGGGGCCGACTCCACTCTGCGCCGCGATATCTTCGAAGCCCTTCCCATTCAAGCGGTAGAGCCCGACCATTTCGTTGTCAAAATTGGTGATCGCCACGCCGGGGGCGCCGGAATTTTCAAAGTCCGCTACGTCTACTCCCATCCCGGCCCGGGCCTTGCCTTCGTTGCTGAATGCCAGGCCGGCTTCGACGGCAACGTCCTTGAATTTTCCGTTGCGCTGGTTGCGATAAAGTTTATTGGGCTGCGTGTCGTTTGCCACCAGCAGATCGGGCCAGCCATCCTGATCGTCATCCAGAAGCGCGACACCCAGCGACTTCGAACTGCTGTCGAAGATCCCGCTTGCTGCCGTGACGTCCTCAAAGGTCCCGTTCCCGCGGTTGCGGAAAAGCCAGCAGGTCTGCCCACGATAAGCTTCTGGTGTGCAGTATGACTTGTGTTTGCCGTCGAGACTGCAGAAGACATCGCGCTCGGGGGACCACTTTACGTAGTTGCAGACGAACAGGTCGAGTAGTCCATCGCGGTCGTAATCCACCCACACCGCCGATGTGCTGAAACCTTCGCGCTTCCCCAATCCACTGGCATTGGTCACGTCGACAAATGTGCCTTTGCCCGTGTTGCGAAACAGCCGGTTCTGTCCGACACAGGTGATCAGGATGTCTGGGAAACCGTCGTTGTTATAGTCGCCGACCGCAACGCCCATGCCGTAAAGTTCAACATCCAGTCCGGCGCGCGACGTCACATCGGTGAACGTCCCGTTTCCATTGTTGTGGTAGAGATGCAGGGTGGATCGACGCTTCTTGTGGCCGGGCCAGTCCATGCCATTGATCAGCAGAATGTCCTGCCAGCCGTCACGATCGTAGTCGAGGAACGCGCATCCCGACCCCAGGGTTTCCGGAAGGAGCTTTCCACCGTAGGCACCGCTGTTGTGCTGGAACTGAATTCCCACTCGTGATGTAACGTCGACAAATCGAAATTCCGGAGAAACGGCCTGACCAGCCTGGGCTGCCCAAGCTTCGAGCAGCGGCAACTGCGACAACGCTCCCAGGCCAGCCATTCCCCACAGGAAAGACCTTCGATTCACGGAACGTTCACCAGCCCGGAGCGAATGGCGTACACGACCAGTTCAGCCGTCTTGTGGATGCCCAGCGTGTTCATGATATTAGCGCGGTGCACCGCCACCGTGTTGACGCTGAGGTTGAGAACAGTGGCAATCTCCTTGTTGGACTTGCCGTCCACAATCATCTGCAGGACTTCCAGTTCGCGCTGCGTAAGCCCTCCGTTGCGCTCGCCCTTGAGTGAAGAATGCTGTTCGACTTGGGGGTCGAAGACGGTTTCTCCAGCCGCAACCTTCCGAATGGCGCGACCCAGTTCCAGTTCCATCGCATTCTTGAGCACGTATCCCTTGGCGCCGGCTTCGATGGCCTGGCGGACCCACGTGTTCTCGGTGTGCATGCTGAGCATGAGGACAGCGGTCTCGGGCAAGTCCTCCAGGATCTGGCGGGTGGCGTCCAGTCCGTTCATGCCCGGCAAAGCGCAATCCATCACGACGACCCGTGGATGCAACTCGCGTGCGGCGCGGATCGCCTCTTCTCCATCACCTGCCTCACCGACAACCTGCATGTCGGGCTCGTCTTCCAGCATGCGGCGGAACCCGCGCCGCACCAGGCTGTGATCATCAACCAGCAACACTGTGATCTTCTTTGACATAACTCTCCGCCTTCTCTCGGGGAACCGTCAGGTGCAACCGGGTTCCGCCGGCCGCCGGCCGTGAGAATAGTAACTTGCCACCCATCAGCTCAGAGCGTTCACGCATCGCCACCAGTCCGATTCCCTGCCGCGCCGGACGCTCCGTAAAACCCGCGCCGTGGTCCTCGACTTCCAGCTCCAGCGCGTTCGGCAGAAAGCGCAGCCGTACCCAGGCCTGCTTGGCGCCAGAGTGACGCGCCACATTGTTCAGCGCTTCCTGTAAGACTCTGTAAACGTGGACGCCCGCTCCACCATCTACAGGAAACGGCGTTCCCTGCTTTTCATAGGATATGGCAATCCCGGTTTGTCTTTCCACGGTAGGGATATACCAATCGAGCGTGCTCTCGAGCCCCGCCTCATCGAGCATCACCGGATGCAGCGCCTGCGAGAGCGTGCGGACCTTGTCCAGCGTAGACTGCGTGACCTCCCGAACCTCCTGCAGTTCAGTGCGCAGCGGGGAGCCTTCGGGGACATGGGTGCCGGCCCGCCGCAACATGGAGCCTACCGCCGTAAGAATTTGTCCGAACTCATCATGCAGTTCGCGCGAGATGTAACGCAACGTCGACTCCTGGGTTGCGATTAGCTTCTGCGCAAGTTCGCTGCGCCGCTCCGAAAGCTCGGCCATTTTAGCGAACAATCGACGGTTCCAGCGGATTAGCGAGAGGCTGGTGAGCAGGATCGCGAGCAGCGTCGCACCCAGAAATACGTAAACCTGCCGCCGCACGCGGTCGTAGATCTCAACGATCCTCTGGCCCGCTTGCTCTTCGCTTTCGCTGTTCTGCACCAGCAGCCGGGCGACCGCCGTGCTCAATGCTGCCTCTCTCTCCTGCAGAGACAGCTGAATCTGTTCGCGCGCTTCCTTCTCTTTTCCTTCCCTCGCCAACGCGAAGACGCGGTCGGCCGCATCCCAGAACTGCGTGAATTGGCTGGACAGAAAGGCGCTCTGCTCAGGAGTTCGGCTGGCTGCGGCGAATCCCGCTTCCCGGCGCATGGCATCATCCAGATCGGTCCGAATGCGCTGGAACTGCGCCGACCACGCCGTCAGCGGATAGGGCTCGTCGTTACTCACCATATCCCGCATGGCAACCGCGAGCAGGTTCAAGTCGTTCTGGATTCTCAGCAGCTGCAGCGAATCCTTGCGGTTGCGGTCCACTAGTTCTGTCTGCAACTTGCGCAGACCCGCGACCTGCCAGGTGATGTACGCCGAGTAGACCAGCACAGCCGAAAGGGTGATGATCAGGCCCAGCAGAAGGCCCAAGGTGGGAGAACGGTCCGGCGAAGACGGGCGGGACACGCCCCGAGCATACACCGGCCAACCCGCGCCTGTCACAGCGCCAACGCGTGCCCACCAGATGTGTGACAATGCAGTAATAATGAAGCCAATTGAGGCCGTCCGGAGTCAAACAAGGGATTGAGTTCTCCAATCCAAGAAGTCCAGAAGCCTCCCAAAATCCAAAGGCTCCGCGCGGTGCTGCCGGAAGTCTGGGACCTGATGCGCCCGCGGCGCGGACTGCTCGCCCTCGGATTCGTGCTGATGCTCATCAACCGGGTTGCGGGCCTGGTCCTGCCATACTCCACAAAGTTTCTGATCGATACTGTTATCTCCAAACATCACATCGACCAGCTTCGGCCTCTGGTCCTGCTGGTGTTGGCGGCTACCCTCATCCAGGGCATTACGTCGTTTTCGCTCACGCAATTGTTGTCAAAGGGCGCGCAGCAGCTGATCGCCGAGTTGCGGCAGAAGGTCCAGGTCCACGTTTCCCGCTTGCCCGTCTCTTTCTACGACAGCAACAAAACGGGTAACCTCGTCTCCCGAATCATGAGCGACGTAGAAGGCGTGCGGAATTTGCTTGGCACCGGTCTGGTGGATTTCGCCGGGGGCGTAGTCACAGCCGGCATTGCCCTGGTTCTGTTGTTCCGAACCAGCGCGCAGATGACGTTCATCGCCGTAGGCTCCCTGTTATGTTTCGCAGTTGCGCTTAACAAAGCATTTGCCACGATCCGCCCCATCTTCCGTGAGCGCGGCAAGATCAATGCTGAGGTTACTGGCCGGCTCACCGAGTCGCTGGGCGGCGTGCGGGTCATCAAGGGATATCACGCCGAGGAGCGCGAGGAGTCGATCTTTGCCGCCGGCGTGCGGCGCCTGCTTGACAACGTCATGCGTACGCTGACCGCAACCTCGGTGATGGGCCTGTCTGCCAGCGTTCTGCTTGGAGGTGTCGGAGCCGTAACCATGTATGTCGGCGCCCACCAGATAGTTTCCGGAACCCTGACGGTCGGAGGTTTCTTCTCCTACACCTTGCTGCTGGGCTTCCTGGTTGCGCCGATCATGCAGATCGTCAACATCGGGACCCAACTCACTGAAGCCCTGGCGGGACTCGAGCGCACGCAGGAGATCATGCGCGAGCGGCCGGAAGATCAGGATCCGAAGCGCACCGTGCCTTTGCGCGACATCGTGGGCCGCGTCGAGTTTGATCGTGTGAGCTTCAGCTACGACAGCCAGCACGAAGTCCTGCACGATGTCTCCTTCCGGGCCGAGCCGGGGACGGTGACGGCCCTGGTCGGATCCTCCGGTTCGGGCAAGTCCACGACGATCGGACTGATCTCCGCCTTCTACGTGCCCACCAAAGGGAAAATCCTGGTCGATGGTGCGGACCTGAGTACGGTGCGCCTCGACTCCTACCGCACACGTCTGGGAGTCGTGCTGCAGGAGTCATTCCTGTTCGACGGTACGATCCGAGAGAATGTGGCGTTTTCCCGGCCGGAAGCCAGCGAAGAAGAAATCATGCGCGCCTGCCGGATCGCACGCGTTGATGAGTTCGCCGAATCGTTTACCGACAAGTACGAAACCGTCGTCGGCGAGCGGGGCGTGAAGCTCTCCGGGGGTCAGCGGCAGCGCATCTCGATCGCTCGCGCGATTCTTGCGGAGCCGCGCATTCTGATTCTCGACGAGGCCACGTCGAGCCTCGATTCTGAATCGGAGCACATGATTCAGCAGGGTCTGTCCTTTCTCATGCAGGGGCGGACCACGTTTGTGATCGCGCACCGGCTATCCACCATCCGCCGCGCCGATCAGATCATGGTGATGGAGCAGGGACAGATCGTCGAGCATGGCACTCACGCGCAGCTCTACGCCACGCAGGGCCGCTACTACGATCTCTACACACGCCAGCAGGGCGTTGAGCAGAACCTGTTCCTGGCGCCCGGCGAGGGAGACGCAGCCGTGATCGAGGAGCCGAGTAGCGAGCAGCCGCGCAACGGAGATGCCCAATCCGCCGACGCCCTGCGCGTGCTTCGAGGTCAGGTTCGTTGAGGTCCGACAGTATATGACGATCGCCGCACGGCGCCCACCGCGAAATGGCGATATTGCGATTCGGACCGAAGATCTTCGCCGCCACTATCGCATGGGCGAGACCGTGATCCGCGCCGTAGACGGAATTTCTCTGCAAGTCCGCGCGGGAGAATTCGTCGCCCTGCTCGGCAGTTCAGGCTCCGGCAAGTCTTCCGTGTTGAACCTGATTGCCGGCTTGGACCGCCCAACTTCTGGGAATGTCACGGTCCAAGATCGAGACCTGGCGCGGCTTTCGCGTGAGGAACTGGCGAAGTACCGGCTGCACGTCGTGGGAATGGTCTTCCAGTCTTTCAACCTGATCGCCAGCATGACCCTTGCCGAAAACGTAGAACTGCCGCTGCGCTTCGCCGAAGTCGATCGCAGCAAGCGGGAGAGCCTCGCTCGCGAGGCGCTTGATCGGGTGGGCCTACAAGCTCGCATGAATCATCGTCCCAGCGAGCTTTCTGGAGGTGAGCAGCAAAGAGCAGCGCTGGCGCGGGCTCTGATCAACAGGCCGCAGCTTCTGCTGGCAGACGAGCCCACCGGAAATCTCGACAGCCATACTGGAACTGAGATCATGGACCTGGTTCGCGAGTTCAACCAGCAACTGGGCATGACGGTGGTGATGGTCACGCACGAACGAGCCCTGGCCGAGCACTACGCCGAGCGCATGATCTTTCTGGCCGATGGCAAGCTGGTTGGCGATCAGCCGAATCCCATCGCGTCGCAGCAGGCGGTGCAGTCATGAAGATTCCCGATCTGACCGAGCTCGCCCTGCGCAATCTTCGCGAATCGCTGCTGCGAAATTCTTTGACAACGATCGGCATCTCGGTGGGAGTAGCGTCTTTGGTCGCCATGCTCTCGCTGGGCATTGGCCTGCAACAGCTGGCATCCCGACGTCTGGTGAAATCAGGGTTGTTCGACACGGTCTTCGTCACGTCCCGGCGCGATTTGCGCAACTACGATCGCGATGACCAGCGCAACGGCCCGGCTCCGGGAGAAAGCCGGATTCTGGATGAGCCGTCACGGCAGGAAATCGAACATCTGCCCAATGTCCTTGAGGCCTATCCCGACATTCGTTTCATCACCGAGCTGCGGTATGAAGATAAGCCGCATCTGACCATGGTCTCCGCGCTTCCCGACTCGGCCAGGTCGAATGACGCGTTCGAGGGAATGCGGGGAAGCTTTTTCTCCTCAGACGTGGCTCCTGAAGTAATCTTGCAGAAAGCTTTCGCGGAAGAGTTGCTGGGCAAGACCCCGAAGCCGGGCGCGGACGATGTCAATGTATCCGAACTTGCCAAACCGCTTCTAGGCAAGGAACTGACCATGCGCTATGCCCAGCGCCAGGCGGCGCCATCGGCACCCGGCGCAGGCGCCGACATGTCCGGCCCTGATAAGAGCGCGCTCTCTGGCGCAGCCTATTCCGTCGTCTCACGCGAGCAAAAACTCAAGATCGTCGGCATCTCCGATCTCGATCCCGAGAGCCTGCGCGGCCCCATGCGAGCCAAAGTATTTCTGCCACTCAAACTCGGAGAGAGTCTTCATGTGATGCAACCCACCGACTTGCGTGAGCTGTCGCGCGCCGCAAGCGATCAGCCGGTTTATTCCTCGATCAGCGTACGGGTGAAGAATCCCAAGCAAGTGCAGCCGGTGGAAGATGCCATCAAGAAGATGGGCTTTACCACGTTCTCGATTCTCGACGCCAGCCGCGGTCTGGCGCAGTTCTTTGCGGTGTTGTACGCATTCCTCGGAATCTTCGGCAGCCTGGCGCTGGCCGTCGCCTCCATCGGAATCGTAAACACGCTGGTGATGGCCATTCTTGAGCGCCGGCGCGAAATAGGGATCATGAAGGCGATCGGCGCCAGCGACGGTGACGTGAAAAAGCTTTTCTTCGCCGAAGCCGGGGCCATGGGCATCCTGGGCGGCATCGTTGGAGTCGCGCTTGGCTGGGCGATCGGGCAGGTCATCAGCCTCGGAACCAACATTTATCTCAAGCGCCAGTCTCTGCCGCCCGAACACTTCTGGGTAGTGCCGTGGTGGTTGGTAGCGTTTGCTGTTTTGTTTGCTTTTGGAGTGAGCCTGATCTCAGGCTTGTATCCGGCTAGCCGTGCGGCGCGACTTGATCCCGTGCAGGCGCTGCGCTACGAGTAGACTGCCTTCATGCTTCGTGCCGCCCGAATCTTCTTCCTCTCCCTGCTGATCCTCGGTGTGACGGCCCGTGCGGCTCATGCTCAGAGCCGCATCGACTGCAATGCCCTGAACAGCAAGATTCTGAAGCAGGTGGCCCACTATTGCGTCTACTTGCCGGAAGGCTATGACACGGCAGCGAAGGCCGCGGGCAAGCGGTATCCCGTGCTGTACTTCCTGCATGGCCTTGGGGATAACGAACGGACTCTGTTCAATAGCGGCGGATGGACGCTGCTCGACGACCTGCGACGCCAGCATAAGATGGGGGATTTTCTCATCGTCGCACCCGAAGGCCGGCACAGCTTCTATATCAACTCCGCCGACGGTTCGGTTCGCTACAACGACTTCTTTTTGCGCGAATTCATTCCGCACATTGAGAGACAGTACCGCATCCGCGCCGGTCGCAACAACCGCGCCATCAGCGGAATCTCCATGGGCGGCTATGGGGCGTTGCGCTTTGCGTTTGCGCATCCGGAAATGTTCTCCGCAGTCGGGGCACAAAGTGCCGCCTTGATCACGGCAACTCCAGGCGAACTCGATGCGGCAGAGCATTCGGGCGCTCCACTGGCACGAGTGCTGAGTCCAGTCTTCGGAAGTCCCATCAACGCCTCCCACTGGAACGAAAACAGTCCATTTGTACTCGCGAAGAGAAATGTTGCCGGCGTGCGGAAGCTTGCCATTTACTTCAACTGTGGCAAGGATGACAACTACGGATTCGAAAATGGGGCAGCCGCACTCCACAATCTATTGCAGAAAGAAAGCGTGGAGCACGAGTATCACCTCTACGCCGGCGACCACAGCCTGCCCTATTTCCTCTCGCACTTCGCCGAGGTCATGGAGTTCCACTCCCGCGCTTTCGGTCTGTTGGACAAGAAGTGAGGGCGCAAACTGTAGTAAAACTGTAGTACCCGGAGAGGTGGCCGAGTGGTTGATGGCTCCGGTCTTGAAAACCGGCATACCCGAAAGGGTATCGGGGGTTCGAATCCCTCCCTCTCCGCCATGCAATTTCGGCTGCAGAGAGACTAGTCTGGCGGGTGGCCCAGGCTTTTGACTTTGCTGGCACAAAGAAAACAGTGGGGTGCCCCGTCCTTTGCGCAGTTTGCAGAGGGCGGGAACCACGAACTCATGCGCAACGGGGTCTGTGCCGAAGGACAAAAGTGTCGGCAGCATCGCTACCCGCCCTTGCAAAAAACGCAAGGACGGGGCACCCTCGGCATAGATGGCCCGACAAACATCATCAAAAGGTGGGCCACCCGCCCTTTCTGTGCTGGAGGGTTCGACCCTAGTCCTTGGACCGGCCACTGGCCAAACCCAGTAATTTACCAACATTGGGAACCGGGTGCGCTGAGACCATTGAACCAGTGCTTGAATGAAGGATGGCGGATTTTCACCTCAACCTCCTTGTGCCATAACTAAGAACAAGTTTCGCGAAAGGAAGATTCGTGCAACAGCAATCTGGATCACGTCGACCTTATTTGCGATACATTCACGAGGCATTGTTCGCACTCAACACAGCATGTGCAATTGTGCTTTTCGTCTTTTCTAGTTCGACGGAGGCATATACCCCATTTGCACATTTGGAGGTTCGGATCAACCATCTTCTACACGTCCGCCAGACCGATTTCATTAGGGGACATTTCCAATTCTGGATACCGGCGCTGTGTCTCACATTCTGTTTTTGGCTCCTGTTGAGAGTTTTTTCTCGCGCACAACTCACGAACAGGCTGCTTCGATCCTTGGCTGGCGTGGCGGCGTTTTTTCTCCTTCCTGGTGTTTGGATCTGCGTAGACCCGCAAAGGGGCCGGCTGTTTGTGTGGCCGTACGAAGGGCCATTGGAACTCGCGCTAGTCATATTCGTAATCCTGTTAGTTTTATACTTGAATTTGTCTATCTCGATTTGGGTAGGCCTGGCAACCGCCGCGATACACTACGTTTTTTGGTATTGGCTCTTCAACGGATTTAGCATTCCTAACTGGAGTGCGCCAGGCTATTTCGGACCGATTGGTCTTGTTGTTGGTTTCTGCTCTGCCATTGTCTGGGTCCTGGCGTTGCGAGTTAGCTCAAGAATCGCTCTGCCGGATTAGAAAAAACGACTCTGGGCAGCACCCTGACTCCTGAGTACCTACCGTCAACCGCGCAGCAGAAGGAAGCGACTTAACTGACGCGACATGGGTTAATCCCGTGGAATAATGCGTTCTTTTGCTTTCTACGATGGGCCTTGCACTCTGAGTCTCCTGCGATCCAAGTTGCAATCCGTTTGCTGGCTCAGTATTGCTTTTCATGTACTTTCATGCCATCCGTGGCCTTGCATGTTGTTGAATTTACGTTTCTAGGCGGATTCGAATCCCTCCCTCTCCGCCATAAGTCTCGCCTGAACCGCCATCAGAAAAAACGTCGCGTTCCCCGCCTCGCTGGGAACTACGGCAGCTCCATATCGAGCGCGTAGAGATCGCGCGTGCTCACATCGCGTACCAACAAGGTTGAACCATCCGGCGTGATGCCATAGCAGACTCCGTAGGCACCGGCCAGGAGGAATTCCGGGTATCTGGTTACGAGTTCGGTTGTGTTGGTAGAGATATTCCAGCGGTAGACGCCGCCCTCTTTGCCGTGGGGACTCCAGTAGATAGTGCTGAAATACACGTACTGGCCGTCGGCTGACCAGCGGGGGTAATCCGAAGATCCAGCAAGAGTTCGAGTCTGGTGAGAGGCGGTGTCGTAGAGCAGCAGTTTTTGCGTGATGTTTTCCAAAGCGACGACATGGCGGCCGTCCGGAGAAATCTGGCCCCAGTAAAAGTCGGCAGTACCAGGAAGCTGCGAAACGTGTTTGGTGTTCAGGTCAAGACTGTACAAAGCGAGATTGGAGCCGGACTCATCTGAACCGGAGAAGAGGATTGAGCTTCCGTCTGATGTCCACGAGGGATAAACCTGCTGATCCTGGCGGTCGGGAGTGGCCAGGGATGGTACGCCGCCGCTGCTGGAGATCAGGTAGATTTTGTTGCGCGCTCCCAACCGCGCCTTAGCCTGAAAGGCAAGCTGGGCGCCGTCCGGCGACCACTGGGGGCTGAATGCGAGCATGGGCGGAAAGGTAAGTTGACGGCGTTCCGTTCCGTCGACGCGGCTGCGTACGAGGACGCCTTCGGGGAATTCGACGTAAGCCATCCACTGGCCGTCGCGAGAGTAGGTTACATGGTCCGCAGAGATCCCCTGAGCGTAGGGGACAAACTGCTGTGTGGCGGTGTCGTAACGCACGAGCTGTCCACGAAACTGTTCGCCGACGGCGAAAACGCTTTTCCCGTCTTTACTTGGAGTGGGTAGATAAAAGGTCAGAGGACCAGCCGTAATCTGGATTGGCTGAGGGTTGACGCGGCGGAGCATCTCGTCTTCCCGAATCGCCAAGATGTTTCTCGTCGCCCAGTCACCCAGCGCGGTGTAAAAGAAATACTTTCCGTCGGGCGTCCAACCTCCGGCCCAGGGACGGTCAGAACGGGTTCGGTCAGGAAGCAAAGGGTGGACCGTGCCGCTGGGAAGATCAGCCTGCCAGAGCGCTGTGCCAATGCGCGGGTCCGCCACTGAAAAGCGGAGGTGCTTGCCGTCGGGCGACCAGATTGGATAGAAGGGCTCGCCGGGCAAGGTCGCCAATTTCCTGGGATTACTTCCATCGCTGTTTACAAGGTTGAGGTCGGGACCAACCGAATAAGCAATGGTGCTTCCATCCGGGGACCAACGGGCATCGCGTGAGCGCACGTCTCCCACGGGCTGCGGCGAACCTGAGGGCACCGGAACCCGCCATAGGCTGGGGTATGGGGCCTCCTCATTCAGGAGACGGCGAAGGTCTCCCAAGTTGACCTCCAGGAACTCCGAGCCGCTGGGAGAGATGTCGTCAATATCCATGTTGGGGATTGCCTTATCGAGAGGAAAAACCTCCCCGCCCTCGGTGGATACATAACGGACGACGCGCTCTTTTCCATCCCATACGCGGAAGTAGATGCGCGGACCGTCGGTGACAAGTTTTGTGTTGTGCACCAAGGTGCCAAGGTGTGTCAGCTGGCGGAATCGAATCACTTTTGGCGGCGGCACCATGGGACGAAAGGCTACTGCCGCCACCGTTAGCGCCAATATTGCGGAAGCGAGAACCACTTTCCGGCGGGTGCTGCGGGTCGTTGTTTCTTTTCTGACGGCCGCGTTCGTGACGTCCGGGAAACTCTTTTCGTCAATCACCACGCGCGTTCGCGAGTGGCTCTCCACGACCAGACTCTCTTCCTCGCAGATGACCCGCACCTTGCTGGCGAAGGTGTAACCTCGGCCCGGGATGGTGACGATGTAACGTTGTTCCCCGACCATGGCGCCCAAAGTTTTCCGCAACACAAAGATGTTTTGCGCCAGGTTGGACTCTTCGACGAAGGTGTTCGGCCAGACGGCCTTCATCAGGTCGTCCTTCAAAACTACCTGCTCGCTGTTGCGGACCAGGACCAGAAGGGTCTCGAAGGCTTTCAGTTGTAAGGGGACAGGCTGGTTGTCACGCAGCAGTAGGCGCTTGCCGGGGTCCAGCCGGAAAGGTCCGAACTCGTACAACTCCTTCTGCTGGTTGCTCATAACCCGCCTGAGAAACTTCTGAGAATTCTCTAAAGACTTCTGAGGGCCGCCTTTGGCAGGATGCCGACCGTTCAGCGGTGGGGGGCCAGAAACCGAGCCAAACGTGGAAGCAATCTATCACGATTCCGGGGCCGGGAAAAGCCTTAGGAGGGGTGAATGACGGCTCATAAAAGGACCGAAATTACCATCGAAACCGACCGTACTCTGATCATCCGGCGAGGCCGGGCGATCCGCGGCTGGTGCCCGGAGTGTGGCAGCGAGGTGGAAGTGGTTGGTCCGGCAGAAGCCGAGGCCATTGCCAGAATGAACGGATCTGCGCTGGGTGACGGTTCCCATGTTAGCAGGTGGCACATCTCCAAAGGCCCGAACGGAATGGCGCTTGTCTGTCTGGAGTCGCTGCTGAAGTCGAAGTGAACTGGGGGATCGCAAGAAACAAATCTTTTGAAATCTGCAGAGGGAGAGGTGTCTATGAAGGGATGTCAGGATCAAATCACGCAGCAACGCAACAGAGAGATATTCCAGAGATGCGGAAGCTTGTTGGTCTTATTGCTGGCTTGGTGCGGGGTTGCCAGCGCACAACATTGGGTAGCGGCGACGCCGTTTCCCGGCAGCGGCGCGGGTACGGCCATACTCCTTACTAATGGCGGCGTGCTCGTCGAAGAGGTATCGGGCCCGAGCGCCTCTGGCGGCTCTGGTACCGGGAACTGGTATGTGTTGTTCCCAGATGCGACCGGCAATTACTCCGCCGGCTCGTGGGGCGGGCCGGTGTCCTCGGCCAGCTTTGGATATGCTCCGCATTATTTCGGTTCGGCGGTGTTGCCCGATGGCAGGGTCGTGATTATGGGTGGCGAATACAATTTCGGAGTGCTCGACGACACCACGCTGGGAGCGATCTTCGATCCGAACTCGGGTACGTTCACTTTCGTCCTGAGTCCGCCCGCCGGTTGGAGCACCATCGGCGACGGTCCGACGGTGGTTCGGGCCAACGGGAGGCTCATGATTGGGGACTGCTGCAGCAAGAAGCAGGCTCTTTTCGATGCCAAGACGCTAACCTGGTCGTCCACGGGCGGGGGCAAGGCCGATAACAACTCCGAGGAAGGCTGGACTTTGTTGCCCGCGTCAACGGGTAACGAGGTGCTGACGGTGGACACGCAGAATGGTACGGAATCCGAGCTGTTCGATCCCAGCACCGCAACCTGGTCGTTAGCCGGCAAGCTACCGCTCGGGATTGCTTATAACTGCGGAAAGCACATCGTTCCTGAGCTCGGGCCAGCGGTGCTCCGGCCCAACGGTACGGTTTTTGTCGCGGGAGCGAACGGGGAGACGGCGATCTACAATTCCTCGACGAAAAAGTGGTCAAAAGGCCCGATCTTCCCTCCTAATTCTGCTGGCCTCGGTCAGGACGGCGTAGCTGACGGCCCCGCCGCCCTCCTGCCCGATGGCAACGTGCTTGTCCAGGCGTCCAACATCAATCCATGCTTCATTCCTCCAAGCGACTATTTTGAGTTCAACGGCTCAAAATTCATTGCAGTTCCGGGACCGCCCAATGCTCCGAATGAGGCATCCTTCGACGGAAGAATGTTAGTGCTGCCCAGTGGCGGCCATATCTTGCACACGGATGGCACGACAGACGTGGAGATCTATGTCCCCAAAGGTTCGGCGAAGAGCAGTTGGGCGCCCACTATCACTTCGTTCCCCACGACAATAACGGAAGGGAAGACCTACACCTTCAAGGGAACCCAGCTCAATGGGATGTCACAAGGTGCGGCTTACGGAGATGATGCCCAAATGGCGACCAACTTCCCGCTGGTGCGCTTGTCGATTGGTGGATTTACCTACTACCTTCCAACAAAGAACTTTAGCAGCATGGGCGTCCAAACCGGGACCACGGTGGTGTCCGCGCAATTCACTCTGCCGTTCTTCGTAGGGAAAGGCCCCGCCACGGCGGTGGTGGTAGCAAACGGCATCGCTTCGAGTTCGGTTTCTCTCACGGTGAAGTAGGGGAAGCGGAACTGATTCGTAACCGCGAAGAGCGGGCCGCTGGCCCGCTCTTCCGCTGCCTGCAATCATCCCTGGAGAGATTCAGGCATGTCTGGTCACCCAGTCCCGAGGCCGGCCGAAGGAATCCTCGCGAAGCCTGTGAGAAGGCGCGGAATCACGGCTGGTTTACTCCGCTCGTCCGCTCTCGTCTGGACGTTCCAACGAAACGCCCTGGAGATCGGGCACGATAAGGTGAATGACACAGATCGCAACCAGATAGGTACAAGCTGCGATAGCAAAGATCGGGTAATACGAACCTGTCCCTTGCAGAATGTAGCCGACCCCTTCAGCAATCAGCATCCCACCGATTGAACCAGCCATTCCGGAAATGCCGACGACGGATCCCACCGCCTGCTGGGGAAACATGTCGGAGACCAATGTGTACATGTTCGCCGACCAGCCCTGGTGACAAGCCGCGGCTAAGCCGACCAATCCCACGGCCATCCAGAGGCTGGATGCGTGTACCGCAAGCAGGATGGGCACCACCCCGCATGCGCAGGTCAACATTGCGGTTTTGCGGGCCGCGTTCACGCTCCACCCCCGCTGCAGCAGAGCTCCGGATAGCCATCCACCTCCGACGCTGCCGAAGTCGGCAGCCACGTAGATAACGACCATCGGCAGGCCCAGGTTGAGCAAGGTGACGCCGCGGGTCTTATGCAGGAAATCGGGAATCCAGAACAAGTAAAGAAACCAGACGGGATCGGTGAGAAACTTGCCGATTGTGATCGCCCAAAGCTGTTTGTGCACCAGCAGCTCTACCCACCGAATCCTTCCTAGAGACTGCTGTGCCTGAGTTTGTATCACTATGCTGCGGGTGGGACTCTGTTCAGGCGAACGGTGGAAGATAAGCCAAAGCGCCACCCAGCCAAAGCCGAGTGTGCCGGTGATGAGAAACGCCCATCGCCAACCATAGTGAATGGTGATCCATGGGACGGTCAGAGGAGCCACCACCGCTCCGACATTCGTGCCGGCATTGAAAATACCGGTGGCCAGGGCACGCTCTTTCTCGGGAAACCACTCTGCCACCGTTTTCACGGAAGCAGGGAAGCTCCCACCCTCGCCCAGTCCCAACGCGGCACGCGCGATGCTGAACCCCGTGACGGAACGCGCCACGGCGTGAGCCATTTCGGCCAGGCTCCAAAACACCACGGCAAGAGAAAACCCTCTGCGCGAGCCCAGCCAATCCATGGCGCGTCCCATGAATAGATAGCCGAGCGCATAGGCAAACTGGAATGCAGCAATAATGTTGCCGTAGTCGACCTCACTCCAGTGCAACTCGCCTTGTAGAGTGGGCTTCAGAATGCCGATGACTTGACGGTCGACATAGTTAACGGCAGCAGCGAAAAAAAGCAATGCACAGATGACCCATCGGAAGCTGCCGAGCTGCGGTCCCGTCGGCGACCGGTCAATCGGTGTGTCCTTTGGGGCAGGAGGGCCCTGCTGCAGCGGATCGCGTCTTGCCGGGCTTCGGTCTGGAGAATGATGAGACATTGAAGTCACACACGGTATCAGCTGCCTGATGCCACTGCCTACCACCCACACTCCGTCGGCAGAGGTCATTGTAGTCGGACAGGTTTGACAGTCGGCTGCGCTGAATGCTTTCCTTCTGGGGACAATACCCTACGCTTCAAAACAGGATTGGACCCAAGGTATGCCCTTTGTCGGCGATGACTTCTTGCTACAGAACAAGACCGCCCGAGGTCTTTATCACGAATACGCCGCGGGGCAGCCAATCCTGGACTATCACTGCCATCTTCAGGCACACGAAATTGCCGACAATCGGCGCTTCCGTAATTTGTTCGAGATCTGGCTGGAAGGCGATCACTACAAATGGCGCGCCATGCGAGCCAACGGCATCGCCGAACGCTATTGCACCGGCGATGCCGATCCATACGAGAAATTCCTTGCCTGGGCGTCGACCGTTCCGCGCTGCATCCGCAATCCGCTCTACCACTGGACTCATCTCGAACTGAAGCGGTATTTCGGAATTGACGAGCTGCTCAACGAACGCACAGCGCCTTCGATCTGGAAGCGAGCGAACGACGCGTTAGCGACGGATCGATTGACCGCGCAAGGCATCCTGCAACACTTTGATGTACGCGCGTTGTGCACAACCGACGATCCTGCAGACGAACTCAAGGCACATGCACAAATCGCGAGTTCTAAGCTCAAGACTCGTGTTTACCCAGCTTTCCGGCCGGACGGAGCGCTGGACGTGCACTTACCAGAAGTGTTCAACCGCTGGGTAGACCGTCTTGGCACCGTGTCCGACGTCGAGATCGCGAAGCTTGGCGATTTGCTCGAAGCTCTGCGCAAACGGCATGAGCAGTTTCACCAGATGGGTTGCCGGCTTTCCGACCACGGCCTGCCTTACTGTTACACGGAGTTCTGCACGGAGCGGGATGCAGCTGCGATCTTCGACAAGGCCCGCGCAGGACGTGAGGTCGTGGCCGGCGAACACGAGCGGTTCGCCTCCTACATGATGCTGTTCTTCGGGCAACTGGACGCGAACAAGGGATGGACTAAACAATTACATCTCGGTGCTCTGCGGAATTCAAACACGCGTGCCCTGAAGACTCTGGGGCCGAATACTGGTTTCGACTCCATTGGGGACTGGCCCCAGGCAGAAAGATTGAGCGCTTACCTGGATCGCTTGGACGCAGAGAAGGCCCTGCCCAAAGTCATCCTCTACAACTCCAACCCCAACGACAACTACCTGTTCGCCACGATGGCCGGCAACTTTCAGTCCGAAGGCCTGCCTGGGCGAGTTCAAATCGGCAGCGCCTGGTGGTTTCTCGATCAGAAGGACGGCATCCAATCGCAGCTTGACGCACTATCGAATGCGGGGCTGCTTTCCAACTTCATCGGCATGGTGACCGACTCGCGCTCGTTCATGTCTTACCCACGCCACGAGTACTTCCGCCGCGTGTTGTGCAACTTGGTAGGCCGCGATATCGAAGCTGGAGAAATTCCGGACGACAAACCGCTGGTCGGGGAGATGATCAGGAATATCTGCTTCCGCAACGCCGAAGGTTTCCTGGGGTTGGTAGCGCGCGAAAACAGCACCTAGTGACCGCTAGCCTTTCCCGCACCCAATCCGGCGAGAGCCTCTTCCGTTGTGGTCAATCGCGCCCCCAGACTCTGCAACTCCTCGATCGTCCGGGTTCCGACTTCCGGGGCCAACGTTTCGATTGCGTCCCTGACCACTGCCACGCGGCGCTTTCGCCTGAGAAGCCCTTTGACTGCGCAGCTTACGCAATACTCTGTCACCACGCCGAACACTACGAATTCCGCCGACGTCCCTAGCCGCTCCACCAGCGTGTCCGCGTGCCGAGTCTCAAATATGTCGAGCGTCTGTTTTTCCAGAAGGACCTGCTGGTACGCCGAGAGATCGTCCGGTAACTTGTCGGTCGAGCGATTTTCAACCCGAACGATTCGGTCAGCCAGCGCCTCCGGCACAAGGTCTGCGCCTGGCGTTCCCTTTACGCAGTGCGGCGGAAACTGTTTGAACTCCGGGTCGTCCACGGAATGAAAGCATCCGTGCGACACCAGGAACACCTGGTCGCGCCGGGCAGCGTCCGTCAGCTTGCGGATGTTGGGCAACAGCTTTTCCGCGCCCTGCACGTACAACTTTCCACCCGGCAGCATGAAATCAGCCTGCACATCCACTTCCCAAAAGATCGAGTTGCGGGATAACATTCCGGTCTCCAATGTCTGCATGCTTGTAACACCATTGCTGCACAAATGACAAGGTTTCGAGGCCCTCATGGCGCACGACGAATCCGCTAGAACTGCAACTCAAGCCCGGCTGGTGATCCGCAACATCGGCGTTCTTCTTAGCGGCGACCTTGGCCGCCCCATCCTCGACGCCGACACCGTGGTGTGCTCCGGCGATCGGATCACCGCAGTCGGCAAAGAAAAAGATGTCGACATTACCGGCGCCGCAGTCACCATCGACGCGAAAGGAACGGCTCTCGTCCCCGGACTTATCGACAGCCACGTTCACCCCGTGTGTGGCGACTGGACGCCCCGGCAAAATCAACTCGGCTGGATCGATGGTTACCTGCACGGCGGCGTGACCACCATGATTTCAGCCGGCGAAGTTCACACGCCTGGCCGGCCCAAAGATGTTGTCGGCCTGAAAGCGATGGCCATCTTCGCCCAGCGCGCCTTCCACGCCTTCCGGCCCGGAGGCGTCAAAATCTACGCCGGCGCTCCCGTGATCGAGCACGGCATGGTCGAGGATGACTTCAAGGAACTCGCCGCGGCCGGAGTCAGGATTCTCGGCGAAGTCGGCCTGGGCAGCGTCAAAGACGGCAAGACGGCGCGCCAGATGGTTTCCTGGGCCCGTAAATACGGCATCCAGAGCACCATTCACACCGGAGGTCCGTCCATCCCCGGCTCCAGCCTCATCGACAAGGATATGGTCCTCGAAACTGACGCTGATGTGATCGGCCACGTCAACGGAGGCCACACCGCGCTCCCTGACGACCAGATCACGGCGCTGTGCGAGCGCTCGACCCGCGCCCTCGAAATCGTCCACAACGGTAACGAACGCGCCGGCTTGCTCACGCTCCGCACCGCCAAGGAATTAGGCCAACTCGACCGCATTATTCTTGGCACTGATTCTCCCGCGGGATCGGGAGTGCAGCCACTGGGCATTATTCGAATGATCGCGCTGCTCTCTTCGCTGGGGGAAGTCCCCGCCGAGCAGGCAATTTGCTTCGCCACGGGCAACACGGCCAGGATGCGTAGCCTAGATTGCGGTCTGGTCGCGCCCGGGCGGGAAGCCTCATTCGTCCTGATGGACAAAGCGCAGCATTCGTCTGGGAAGGACTTGCTCGACAGCATTCAAAAGGGGGATTTACCCGGCATCGGCATGGTCATCATCGAAGGCGCCGTCAGCACGCAACGCAGCCGCAACACGCCGCCCGCCACCAGAGTGCCGGAACTCGTGAGGTAAGTAGCGCCGGCGTCCCGCCGGCTGTCGCGAGGGCATCTTGCCCTCGCCGTCGGACCGAGAGCCGCTTGCATGAGACCACGTCTTCATTGCATCCCGAGCGACGCAGCGATCCTCTTCTTGTACTCGCGCGCTTTCGCAATTGCCGCCTCTTCGTTCACGGTCAGAACCTTTCGATCCTTCATTACCACGCGCCCGCCGATCATGACAGTCTGCACATCGCTCGCCTTCAGCGAGTACGCGATTTGCCCATAGATGTCGTACATCGGCACTGCATTCGGCTCGTCCAGGCTGATCACGATCACGTCTGCTTTTTTGCCTTTTTCCAGCGACCCGATCTCTTTCTCCATGTGCAACGCCCGCGCACCGTCGATGGTCGCCATCTCCACCACCGCCTTCGCGTTGATCGCCAGGGGATTCATCTTGGTGATTTTCGCCAGCTTCGCCGCCAGGTCGATCTCTTCCATCAGGTCCAGATCGTTGTTGCTGCCCGCAGGCCCGTCCGTCCCCAGCCCGACCGCGACTCCGGCAGCCCGCATCTCGGGCACCGGGGAAACGCCGCTGGCTATCATCATGTTGCTCGAAGGATTGTGTACGCACCCCACCCGGCGGTCCGCCAGAATTTTGCGGTCGGCGTCATCGACAAAAATGCAGTGCGCAGCAACGACGTCGGAACCAAGCACGCCGATTTGATCCAGGTATTGCACCGGCGACATTCCGTTCTGTTTCTGGCTATCCTCCCATTCCTTCTTCATCTCAGACGCGTGAATCAGGATCGGCGCATGATATTTCCGCGCCAGGGCTGAGGCATCCTGGAGCGTCTTCTTCGAACAGGTGTAGATCGAGTGGGGTGCCGCGGCCGCGTGGATCAGCGGATCGCCTTGCCACCTCTTCAAGAACTTCTCTGTGTAATCGAGCATGGCGGCTTCGGTTTTGTTGTCGGGTGCGGGGAAATCGATAAACGTCTCACCCAGCACACCACGCATGCCCGCCGCCTTGGTTTCTTCCGCCACGGCATCTTCGAAGTAATACATGTCGGCGAAGGTGGTGACCCCAGAGCGGATCTGCTCGACTGCCGCCAGCCGCGTCCCCCACCTGACAAATTCTTCGTTCACATTCTTCGCTTCCGCGGGGAAAATGTACTTGTAGAGCCAGTCATTCAGGGTCACGTCGTCGTGGAGGCCGCGGAACAACGTCATGGGCACGTGCGTGTGCCCGTTGATGAATCCTGGGAGCACCAGCTTGCCGCGCGCGTCAATCGTCTGCCCGCCCTCATACTTGGCTTCGAGTTCGGATCGTGGGCCAGCCGCAACAATGGTGTCGCCCTGTACCACCACCGCGCCGTCGTCGTAGATGGCGCGCTGGCCATCCATGGTGACGACCATTCCAGCGACGATCGTATCGACACGCTCTCTTGCGGTTTGCCCCGAGAGAAGCACTGAGAAGCAAATCTGAAACGCGCACAACAGCCATAACACGGTTCTATTGTTCATGCCTGGTCCTGGGATGAAAGGTTGTCTGCTTGTCGGGTCGCGGACTCTTAGCGCAGGCCGTCATCACCCTTGATCTGTTCCTTGGTCAGCCCGCCAACCCGGGGCAGCGGACGCCCGCTATCCGTAACCGCAATCGCCACCATGATTTCATTGGCGCGCGGCGCGTCGTTAATGCGCACGTCCATACCGTCGAAGTGGCTGCGAACAAACGCAGCATCCTTATGCCCCAGCGGGATGTCCAGCGCCACGCCGGGGCCACCGCGTTTCTTCGACGAAGGGATCAGCGCAGCACCCTTGCCCAGCACGCGCCGCACGGGCGTCCCCAGCTTCGGGTGCAGAATCGCCGCGGCGTGCTCGAGTTCTCCATTCTCTCCGACCGCCGCCGCCTTGCCGTAGCTTTCCGCCGATGGCCCAGCGATTCCCAAGGCCGCCACAGCACGCTGCGTCAGCAATTCGCCCAGTTCCTCGCCAATCGCCATCAGTTCCGACAGATCCTCCACGAACTGCCCCGCATAGGGATTCTCAATCACCGCTACCGCCGCTGCCCGCCGCGTCGGAGGGTCAATCGTTCTCCCCATCTCCGTGCGCGTCTCCTCCACGAACGTCGCGATCTTCCGGATCTTCACCTTCATCGCAGCCCGTCCTCTCCCTTGATCTCCGACGCCTTCAGTCCGCCGACCCGCGCGTGTACCCGTGCTCCCGTCGTCATCACCAGCGCCAGCAGAATTTCATCCGCGCGTGGAGCGTCGGCGATACCCACCTCCATCGCGTCAAAATGGCTGCGCACGTACGACGCGTTGATGTGCGTAATCGGTACATCCAGCCGCGTGCCCGGTCCGCCAACCTTCTTGGTCGACGCCACAATCGCCTTCGCGCCGCCCAGCACCTCGCGCATCCCATAGCCGCCGGGGACGTGCCAGAGCGCTCCATGCTCAATTTCGCCCGCCGATCCGACGATCGCGCCTTTGCCGTACCCTTCCACCACTTTCGGATCGCCGCCCAGGGCCGCGACCAGCGAGTGTGCCATCTCGAGCCCCAGCGGCTTCAGGTCATCCATGAAGCCCTCGATCTTCTCCGCGTAGCCGCCGGCGTATGGGTTTCGGATCACGACCAGCGCTGCCGCACGGCGCACCGGCTTCGGTGCGATCGGACCACCTTCGTGATAAATCTCCTCGACCGACAGCAATTTCTTACGAACCAGGACTTCAGGCATGAACCAGGCTCCTATCGGGTCCTGCAGTACCGGCTAGCTCCAGACCCGCCTCAATGCCGCACACTCGAACCTCTCTCTGCAGGCTAAGCGCCGCCGCATGAATCAATCCAGCTCGTCGCAGCGACTCCGCCATCTTCACTCCTGAAGACAGCGCCTGATTGATCTCACAAGCCGAGAGCTCGCCAATCGATTGCGTCACCAGGCGCTCGCCCAAATCACTGTCCGGCGCAAGATCGCAGGCGCGCGCGCGCCCAATCGCCGGGTGCCCAGGCAAATCCACAGCGTTCGCGATGATCGTCGCCGCAGCATCCGCCATGGCAGCCTTTTCCGCAAGCACCGTGACGGCATCGGCAATGCCCAGCGAAAAGCTTCGCCCGCGCCAGCCGCTTGTGGCAATTCCGCGGATCGGCTGGCTGGAATCAAGGGTCACCGTCCCGAACAACGACGGCCGCTCCGGACGCTCTACCATACCCACGACGAAGTTCTCACCTTCCGCGAGGCATAGGGCGATGTCGCCGCCGTCATTCACATAAGCCCGCGTCAAGTCCGTCGCACCGGTCATCGCCTGCAGCATTTCCTCTGCGACTGCTCCGGCGACTGCCGCCATCGGAGTGATGAAGCAAGTAGCAGCAAACGGCCGCACTGCCTCGACCATCCGCCGGGCAACCGGCCCATTAGGAACCAGTCCGGTTTTTCGAGTCGCTTGCCGCAGGAAAGTCAATTCCACGCACAGCTCATCCAAGACGCTCACAAACCGCGCCGCCGCGGACCGGTAAGCACGCGCGACCTCCTCCGAAGCTCCGAACGCCTGGACAATCAGATCAATCGGCCCGTCCTGCATGTGGACTCGCTGCCCGTCAGGCAGCATCCGGATTTGCGCGCGATGGTTCATTTCTTATCCCTGCCAGACGCAAGCGGCCACGGATTGTCGGATCGCGCAGGCACGCGTTTGCGACCCTCTTCTTCCCGATTGATCGAGCTCAGCGGCCGAACGTGATCCACATACCCGCCCAGAGCCGCGTAGTCCGCCAGTTTGAGCGTGAACTCGATGGGGGCGACCAGCGCAGGAGTCGGAACGTAGCCAAACGCATTCTCCGGCATGCGGCTCACATCCACCATGAACGTGATCCCGCCACCCGGCCAGATGTACACCGGCGCTCCTCCGCAGGTCACCCGCGTCAGGGCGTCGCCCACGGAGTGCGTCAGCTTCACCGGATTCTCAGTCACCCCTGCGCGCAGCGATCCGCCCGCGCCTCCCATGAACAGCACCGTGCAGAGCGCCGGCTCGCAGTTCTCGCGAATGCGTGCCACCGACTCCTGCAGTGCTGGCGGTAACTCCTTCTCCTCCGGACGCAGTTTGTCGTCCAATTCGAAATATGCGGAGTGCTCACCCGTCGTGCCGACCATCAGCAGCCGCAGCCCGGGCCGCGCGACTTCCGGATCGAACGGCGCCAGGATTGACAAAGGATCGGAAAGATTCGTCCCACCCCACGAAGTCCCAGGCTCGGCCACGCGAAAATACCTCCCGGGTGTGGAGCGCCTTCCTTTCAATGTGATTCCTGTCTCCGGCACGCCCAGCAGTTTGCCTGCCTGGTGTTCAGACAACACTCCTGTGATGTGATCGTCCACCACCACGACTTCGTCCACTTTCCCGAACCACTGCTTGGCGAACATACCGATCGTCGCCGAGCCGCAGCCCACACGCATGCGTTCCTCAAGCAGTCCATCGACAGTCGGAGGCTTGTTCGCCTGGACGACAACCCTGGCGCCGTTCTCAATCTCCAGCTCAGCAGATTTCCCGTTGCACAGATTCAGCAGGGTCTCGCAAGTCACCGTGCCTTCACTCCGGCTGCCACCGGTCAGATGGCGCACGCCGCCGAGCGACAGCATCTGCGATCCGTACTCGCTGGTCGTGACGTGGCCGACCGGCTCGCCCTGCGCCCGCACGGTGCTGCATTCCGCTCCCAGATGGCGGTCGGTGTCGATCTTCAGCTTCACGCCGCAATAGCTGAAAATCCCCTCGGTCACGACTGTGACCATGTCCACGCCCTGGACTTGCGAGGAAATAATGAAGGGAGCCGGCTTGTAGTCGGGATACGTCGTGCCCGCACCGATTGCGGTCACGAATGTTTCCTCGCCGCTTACCAGCGTTCCGTCCCACTCGCGAGACTTCTGCAGGAAAGGCACGACCGAGTCGCCGCGTGAGACCGCCCGATCCAGCACAACGTGGGGGTCCACACGCACGAGCTGCCCGTCGGCATTGGCGTAGCGATCGCACGAGCCAGTCCGTCCCGGCTTGATGTAGCAGAGCACCGGACACGCATCGCAACGGATCGCGTCGTCAGCCACGCGGGCCTCCCGCGTTCTTCTTCAGGATGGCCGCGCGCACGCGGTCGGGGGTTGCTGGGATCCTCGGCAGGCGCACGCCCACCGCATCATGCAAGGCGTTCAGGATCGCCGGCGCCGTCGGAATCACAGCCTGTTCGCCAATCCCCTTGGCCCCAAACGGCCCGATCGGCGAAGGATCTTCGATCAGAATGGATTCGACCGGAGGAACATCACCCGCCGACGGAATCAGGTAGTCATGCAGATTCTCGCCTCTGCCGGGGAAGAATTCCTCCATCAGCGCCATGCCGAGACCCTGGGCGACACCGCCTTCAATCTGGCCCTCGATCAGCGTGGGGTTGATCGCCCTTCCCACGTCATGTGCGGCCGTTACTTTCAATACGCGCACCGTGCCGAGTTCTGTGTCGACCTCGATCTCCGCCATGTGCGCGCCGAACCCGAACACCGCGTAGGGATTGCCTTGTCCATTCTCGTCCAGAGGGCTCGTCGGAGGATCAAACGTCGCTTCGGCCGTGATGACGTACCCATGCTCGTCGAGCGGCATGGACCCCAACTCAACCCTCCGGCTTTGCCCTTCCTTTTCGCTCGCTGTCACCGCGCCTTCTTCGAGCTGAATGATTCCACACTCGCACGCGTCCGCTAGCTTCAGGATGGCGGCACGCAACTGCGTGCCCGCCATCTGTGCCGCCTTGCCGGTCACAAATGTCTGTCGGGATGCGGAAGTCTTGCCGCAATCCGGAGTGATGGCCGTGTCCCCAGAAACCAGGTCGAAACGTTCCATCGGCGCTCCCAGAGCATCCGCGCAAATCTGTGTCACGATTGTGTTCGATCCCTGTCCGATATCCACCGCTCCCTGATGCAGCGCGATTCGTCCGTTGCGCTTCAGTCCAATCCGTATTGTCGAAGGATTGGGAAGTGAAGTGTTTCCGCAGCCGTACCACATTCCCGCAACCCCCACACCGCGCCGCAAAGGACGACTTGCGCCGGCGTTGAGTTCCGCCACTTGTCGCCGCGCGGCCTGCCACTTCGGGCGCAACGCTTCAAGGCAAGCCCGAATCCCGACACCCGCTCCCAGCACCTGGCCTGTGACGGTAGGAGTCTGGTCGTCCAACGCGTTCAGGATGCGGAACTCCAGGCGATCCACTCCGGCCCGGTCTGCCAGCTCGTCGTAAAGTTGCTCCTGCGCAATTGCTGCCTGCGGAACGCCGAAGCCGCGGAACGCTCCCGCCGGAACCAGATGCGTATGCACCGCGCGCGTGAGGGCCCGATAATGCGGGACGAAATAGGGACCTGACGCGTGGACCGGCACCCTCGCCGCCACCGTCGGCCCCCACGAAGAGTACGCGCCCGTATTGAAGTCCGCCACAAAATCCAGGCCCACCATCTTGCCCTCGCGCGTGCACCCGCCCCGCAGGCGCATGCGCGACGGGTGCCGCTTGGTTGTGGAGATCATCGACTCTGTCCGCGAGTACAGCATTCGCACCGGCTGGCCGAGATGCCAGGCAGCCAGCGCCAGAAACGGCTGCACCGAAAGGTCCAGCTTCGAGCCAAATCCTCCGCCGACTGCGGTCGGAATAATCCTCACGCGTTCGGGAGCGATCCCGAGAATCGCCGCAATGTCGCTGCGGTCCATATAGGGAGACTGCGTGCACGCTTGAATCTCGATCTGGTCTCCTACCCTCCTCGCGAATCCCGCCTCAGGCTCAATGTAGGCGTGTTCCACGAAGCCCGTCTCATACTCGGCTTCGGCGATGATTTCAGCCGTGGCCAATGCCTGATCCACATCGCCGCGCACTACGCGCCCCCGTACCAGCACGTTGCCTTCGCGATTCGGGTGCACCAGCGGCGCATCCGGAGCCAGTGCCGCATCAATTTCCTTCAGCGGAACCAGTTCCTCCCACGCAATCGGGAATTTCGAGAGATCAAGTGCGTCCATGACGGCAGCATCGCCAACGACGGCGGCGACCGCCTCTCCACGGAACCGCGCTTCCTTTTCCGCGAAAACCGGCTGATCGGCGAATGGCGGGATCACCCCGTAGCAGTTCCTTCCCGGCACATCCTTCGCCGTGAACACCGCGTGCACTCCCGGATTCGTTCTGACGAACTCCGCAAGATCTCCGAATTCGAACCGTGCCCGATGATAAGGAGAGCGGATCACCCGCAGAACCAGTGCTCCCGCCGGTGCCTCGTCATCGCCGAAGATCTCGGTCCCATCGATCTTCCGCTGACCATCGAGGCGCACAAGCCGCTGTCCCACCGCCGTCCCTGCTTTGGCCTGCACAGTCACGGTCGCGTCATCTTTAGACCCAGCCTCTCGGACCGCAGAGATGATCTTGCGATACCCCGTACACCGGCAGAGAACGCCGCCGATCGCATTCAGGACCTCGGCCTCGCTCGGCGACTGATTTTTCTCGAGTAGCGCCGTCGCCGCTACCAGCATCCCCGGGGTGCACGCGCCGCATTGCGCAGCGCCGTGCGAGAGAAACGAGTGCTGCAGTCGTTTGCCAACCTCCCATTCCTGTAACCCTTCGACGGTCGTGACCTCACAGCCTGCAACCTGAGCCGCCGAAACCAGGCACGCGCAAACCGGCTCGCCATCCAGCAAGACCGTGCATGCCCCACAATCTCCCGCATCACAGCCAACCTTGGTTCCGGTCAAGCCCAGATCCTCCCGCAGCACGCGTGTCAGCCGCTGTGCAGGTGAACTGGTCACCGTGACCTTTCTCCCATTCACTGAAAAAGAAATGGAGACTGCTTCCACCGTGGCCGGATTCTCCCCCACAGTCGCCATCAGTTCTTCCCCACGCACGCATTCAAAGCGCGCCGAACGAGCGTCAGTGATGCATCAGCCCGATACTCCGCCGTAGCGCGCACGTCATCAATCGGCGAAAGCTCAGTCAGATGCTCGCTCCTCACCAGTTCGCCCAGTCCGCCGCGCCCCGGTGCTCCCGCCAGCTCACGCTCCAATGACGTGAGCCGCCTCGCGACCGCTGAGCACGAGCCCACTGCGACTCTCGCTTCCTCAACTTGGCCCGATCTTCCAATCTGAACCACCGCCGCCACCATCGAAATCGAGATCACCAGGTACCGCCGCGCCCCCAATTTCAGGAATGCCGACGCGGCGTCTTCGATCTTCCGGGGAACTAGAACCGCCGCCAGCAACTCATCCGCACGCCGCTGCGTCTTCCGGTTGCCGACGATAAATTCCGCGAGCGGCATTCGGCGTCGACCCGACCGCGCCACCAGTTCCACTTCTGCATCCAGCGCAAGCAAGGGGGGGACTCCATCCGCCGCCGGAGACGCATTGCACAAATTTCCCGCCACGGTCCCACGATTCTGGATCTGGACCGACCCCACTTCCCGCGCCGCGCTTTTCAGCGCATCAAAACAGCGAGCAAGTGAAGCGCGGATCACCTCACTCCACGTCGTCAACCCGCCGATTCGGATCCAATCCTTCTCTGTGGAGACGCCCCGCAGTTCGTCCAGCCGCGACACATCGACGATGGGTGTCCGCACCGGCCGGTCTCCCAATGCTGGATAGAAATCCGTCCCGCCCGACAACACCTGGGCCTCTCCGTCAGCCAGTATGGCGACGGCTTCCTCCAGTGTTTTTGGCCTGGTATACAACGTCTGAGTCCCCGGGGCGTGAGGTCGCAAACCCGCTTAGCGGTGCAGGATTGCCCGCTATTTGTATACGAATGATACCCCTTTGTACAGCTTCAAACCGGATGGAACGAAGAGGAATCTCACCCGGCGTTTGACTTCGGATTGACGCAGTTTCGGTTGGATTTCACCCTCGCTTTGAGGCACGTTGCGAAGGGAGTTGCTCTCGCGTCATTCGGTCATCGGTTTGAGCCTGGCCTCGATCTTATCCAGCAATCCCGCACCGGCTTCCCCGGCATCGCCGGTCGAGAACTCGCTGCCCAGTTCGATCACCGGAAGGCCAGCACACGCGGTCTCGAAAGCGTGCTTCGTGGCCGGGGACGCCGTTACGTCGGGGCCCACCAGCAGAAGATCGAAATGCGTGACATGCATCAGGATCCGGGCGTCGCCCAGGTGGCTGCTGGTGTGGACGTCGTATCCGGCGCGGCGCAGCAGTTCGCGCAGGTAGGCGAGTACGTCGGCATTGTGGTCGAGGCACAGAACACTGCGCCCGGTGCGGACGGGCGCCTCAGCGCGGGCTTCGGGGCGGTAGAAAGCAGCGACCGCCTTTTCCTCCGATTCGTGGGTGTCGAATAACTTTGTCAGGTGCGACAACTCCAGAACCTTGCGCACATGGTCCGGCACGTCACAGAGTTTCAGGTCTCCGTGCGCCTGGCGGGTACTGGTCAGGGTGCGGACCATCGTGCCCAGACCGCTGCTGTCAATGAAGCCAACCTCGCCTAGATGCAGGACGATGGCGCGGCGGTCGCGCAACAACCAGGCAACGTGCGTACGCAGAGACTCGCTCTCGCTGCCCGCAACAATCCGGCCGTTGCAGCGCACGATGGTGACGCGTCCGACCTGGCGGGTATCGAGTGACAGGCGCAATGGGCCTCCAGTACGGCGGGATCAGGTTCGCGAAATCGCCACATTATATCCATCGGCCGCGAACCGGCGGTGCGAAAACCGCGGGACGGCAGGGGCAGGGCTGGTGCGAGGAGCCCAACCCTGGAATCGCAGCGAGGCTGGCCGTCACAACCCGGGAATCCAGTGCGCAGCGTTGCTGTGAAACAGTTTCCGCAGCACCGGTTGCGGCAACCCCAGGCCATGGACCTGCTTGCCTTCTACACTGAAGGTGTCGCTGGTCGCCAGAAACCTCCAGTCCCGCGCGTATGTAGCTCGCCAATCCTTCAGCCCCTCGGAGACATTCGCCGTTGCCAGCACATCGAGGTCGGTCCCGTAAATGACACGATCCTGGTACCGGATGAGAAATGCGCGGATTTTCTCCCGGGGAAACATCATCAAGTACTCCATTCGCGCTGCTGTATCGATGGCGAAATTCGGATATTTGTCCAGGTCCTTGGCGATGTTATCCAGATCCCTCTCCATACTTCCCAGATGCACTCCCACCATTCGCAACTTGGGATTGTTTGCGAGCACGTGGTCTCGTGCGTCGAGAATCGTCTGCTTGGACGGGAATCCCGCCTTGTCTCCGACATACCACTGCGGGTTCTCCTGGTAGTACGACCAGGACGGATCGGATGAATCGGGCGGCCCCCATGCCACGTTGGGCTCTGCCTGGTGGGATAGAAGTGTCTTGCCGTGCCCGGCGATGTCTTTGTAGATGGGATCAAACTTCGGATCGTCCGCCATGATGTACTTGCCGCTCTGATCCTTGATCTCCATTCCTATGTTCTTCCAGATCTTGACCGCCACTGCACCTTCTGCAAAGTTCTGATCGATCTGCTTGATCGCATCGGTGGTGAATGTTGGAATGTCAAAATTGTAAGGATCAAATGTCGTGCACAGAGCCACGTGGCCGTGGCTCGAGCGCACTAGACTCAGCGCATCTTCAATCTGTGGCTTCAGCTCCTTACGGTAGGGCAACGTGTCATCCATCACCAGGATGTTGAGCAGCTTCAGATTCAGTTGTTCGAGCATGGCCTGAAATGCCGGATCGGTCTTGAAGACATGCACGTGCACATCGATGGGATGAACAGATGCAAATGATTTCAGAGCGCGTTCTTCATCGCTCGGTCCGGCCGAGGCCGAGCCGGCAGTTGTCTGCGCGCCAGAGAATATGCCAGCTGCAATCCCCAGCAAGAGCAGATAAACGGTTCTCAGTGGTCGCATGATCAGGACTCCTTCTCAGGACAGAACTGCTTGTATGCCTGTAAACTCCCAAAAGTCAATGATCAGGCGATGTTTCCCTTGCCGCGCCCTGCCTTGAGATCTCTACGGAGGACAGTCAGGCGCGGAATGCCAGGTTCTGCTCCTTCAGCGCGTCACCACTACTCATAATCCTTTTCTGTTATTGCCTTCCCGTGCCCTCTCGCGATTCAATCTTCCACCAACATTTCCAGAGGCTTACGCCCCGGCTCCTGCGCCGGACAAAGCCTTTTACGCAGTTCTTCTGGGACCGAGTGCAAGATTTCTGTGGGGGTGGGGCTTGAGTAAATTGTGGTTCGTTTCTCTTCTGATTTGTGTGTCCGCATTTGGCCAGAGCAATTACGCCGGGCTTGGCGGCACCGTGATGGACCCGCAGGGCAAGGCCTTTGCTGGCGCCGAACTACAACTTACCGCCTCGAGCACGCAAGCCGTGCGGCGCACCACCACGAACGACCAGGGAATTTTCGAGATCACCGGCCTGCTCCCCGGTGACTATGAACTCAAGGTGCAGGCTCCGGGATTTTCGCCTCTGACCCAGAGCCTGCGCCTTGAGGTTGGTCAGCGCATGGCGCTGAATCTCGCCCTCAAAGTGGCGTCCGTGCAGAATGTTGTCGAAGTTGGAGACATCGCCCCCGCGCTCCACTCCACTGACTCTTCTGTGGGAGAAGTGATCGAGCCCGTAGCGGTTCATGACTTGCCGCTCAACGGACGCATGCTCGTTGACCTGATGCTGACTGTGCCGGGAGCCCACGTCAGTCACGGCGCCCAAACCGGAAGCATGAATCCCCTTTACTGGCGCCCCGGCCAACGCTCGGCCGTCAGCATTGGCGGCAACCGGCCCAACGCGAATTACTTTCTGCTGGATGGAACCACCGACACCGATCCTACCTTCAACACGCTGAACCTGAGCCCGTCTCCCGATGCCGTCCAGGAGTTCAAAGTGGAGACGGGAAGCTACTCCGCGGAAATGGGTGGTGCAGGCGGCGGCCAGGTCAACATCGTCACCCGCTCCGGCTCGAACCAGTTCCACGGCACAGCCTACGAATTCCTCCGCAATGGCGCAATGGACGCCACTTCTTTCGACGCCATGGGCAACAACCACATGGTGCAAAACAATTTCGGCGCCTCGCTCGGCGGACCCATCGTCCACAACCGGACATTTTTCTTCGCCAACTACGAAGGCTTCCGCCATGCCATGACCGACACCATGATCGACACCGTCCCCACGCCCGACGAAGTCTCTGGCAATTTCAGCATGAGCGGCGTGAACATCTATGATCCGACCAACAATCGCGCTCAATTCCAGTACAACGGAATGATGAACGTGATTCCGCCGTCACAGATCAATACTGCCGCCCAGGCCTTCCTGCAGAAGTACGTGCCCCAACCTAACGTCACGATGGGAATGATGCCCTGCGGCGCTGCCATGATGGGGAACCCGAATGTGGTTGGAGCAGGAATGGACTGCAACAACTACATGGACCAGCGCAACGAACTGGAAGTCAACAACCAGGGCACAGTCCGTGTGGACCAGATGTTCGCGAAAGGCGATACTCTTACCGCCCGCTACTCGCTCAGCAGCGAAACCGGTTTCATGCCCGGTGAAATGCCCCCCGGCGGCGTTGGAACCCTGTTGCCCGGCTTCGGTTCCTACAACGACAACTTCGCCCAGCAAGGCGGCATCTCCTGGACCAAGATCCTCAGCACCAGCCTGGTGAACACCGCGGCGATCACCGTCTCACGGTTGGCTATGCATCGGTACGAGCAGAATGCCAATACCAATGACATCGTCACTCAACTCAACATCCAGGGCGTAGGCTTTGGCGGGTCCGGAGCCTTCGGCGCACCGTTTTTCAATGTGCAAGGCTACTCCCCGATGGGGGACAACTACTCCGCCACACCCATGAAGGCCTGGGACACAATTGCGGAAGGCCGCGACGAGCTCAGCTGGCAGCATGGCCGTCACAACCTGCAGTTCGGCGGCAGCTACCGTCGCTACATCTGGCCCATGTGGGGATTCTTCCAGAACCGCGGCTACTACCAGTTCACCAACGGCTTTACCACCGACAACGGCACCAACGACGGCACCGGCTCAGCTCTCGCCAGTTTTCTGCTCGGTCTTCCCGCCGTGAAGCAGCGTCAGGCGGGCATTCCGCAGATGCAGCTTCGCCAGTGGTATGCCGACGGATTCGTCCAGGACAGCTTCCGCGTGACTCCCACCACCGTGATTGAGATGGGACTGCGCTACGAGTTCATGGAGCCGCTGGTTGACATCAGCTACACCAATTCAAATCTCACCTTTGACAACGGTGCTCCGACGGCATTCATCGGCGGTCAGAATGGTTTCCCTAAAGGTTTGAAGTATTCCAACCCGCACAACTTCGCTCCACGCTTCGGAATTTCCAAGGCCTTCACAGATCAGGGCATCGTCCTGCACGGCGCCTATGGAATCTTCTTTACACCAGTCGACATGAACACCTGGTGCAACCAGCGCCACAACGTCCCTTACGTTTTCCCGGAAACCCAGCAGAGCGATAACTTCACGCCGTCGGCATCCATCCTCGCCAATCAACTGAACTTCGGGCAGGCCGTATTAGGCCAGACCACGGTGAGTTTCACTGCGATGGACCCGCATGCCCCGTCGCAATACATCGAGCAGTGGAGCGGTTCCGTTGAGAAGAGCCTGGGACATCAGACAACGCTCGAAATCGGCTATCTCGGCTCCCACGGTGTTCACCTGCAGCGGGCGCACCTCATCAACAATGCGCCTCCTGGACCTGGAGCCATCGGCCCACGCCGTCCCTTCCCCAAGATCAGCTTCGTCGCCGGAACGGAATTACCAGCGAATGTAACCTACACCCCGCCCGCCAGCGGTTGCGCCAACAACCAGATCTGCTTCCCGGTCAGCACCATCAACCTGTTGGAGAATACTGCGCAAAGTTACTACGACGCAGGCTACGTCAATATTCGCCGCCGCTATTCGCGCGGGCTGACCTTCCTCGCGAATTACACCTGGGCAAAGGATCTCAGCGACGCTCCCGACTTCCGCTCACCCATGTTCGAGTCATCGATCCCGCAGAACAACAACGATCTCGCCGCCGAGCGAGGCCCGGGTTGCGACATCCGCCACCGCTTTGCTCTCAGTGCGGTCTACGAACTCCCCGCCTGGGACCACTCCGGCGCCGTGCGGGCCGTCACTAAAGATTGGCACCTCTCCACCGTCTACCAGGTGCAGACTGGGTTCCCCTTCACAATCTCGGTATTCGGCGATACCGCCAACTCCGGCACGGTGCTCGGCGAGAATCCGATCCGCGCCAATGTCGTCGCTGGACAGCCCGTCTATGGTCCCGGAACACGCACCGCTGATCGTTGGTTCAATACTGCCGCCTTCGCCGCGCCCGCTGCTTACACCTTCGGAGACGCAGGCCGCAACTCAGTCTACGGCCCCGGCCTGCAAACTCTCGACCTGGCGATCGTCCGCGACTTCAACCTGACCGAGCGCGCCAAGTTCCAGTTCCGCGGTGAGTTCTTCAACGCGCTCAATCACACGAACCTGGGCACCCCGGACCGTTTCGTGAACACGCCGCAATTCGGCACCATCACCCAAACGACGACACCAGGCAGACAAATTCAGCTGAGCGCAAGATTGTCATTCTAGTCCCCGATTCAGATCCACGTAGAGACAGCCGCCTCGGCTGTCCAAGCCGGGGCGAAGCCCGGCGCCCGTGAACCGAAGCCGTCTCGCAAAACAATGGAGAGGTGAATGGGGTCCGCTGATGCCGACCCCAGCAGACTCAAATCACTGATTAACCCCGCTGGCCAGAACACCGCCATCCACCGGCAGCACAACGCCCGTCACAAAAGCCGCGGCATCCGATGCAAGAAACACCGCCGCGCCAATCAACTCCTCAAGCTCGCCAAAACGTTTCATCGGAGTTCGCATTAGCACTTCGTTGCCCCGGCCGGTCCCTACCAGAAATTTCTCACTCAGTGGCGTGCGAAAATATCCCGGCGCGATGGCGTTGACGCAAACTCCTTTTTGCGCCCATTCAATGGCCAGAGACTTGGTCAGCGACGCCAACCCCGACTTGCTGGCGCTGTACGCCGCCACTTCAAAGAGCGCCAGGAACGACCCCATCGACGCGATGTTGATGATGCGCCCATACCCGCGTTCGATCATGTGACGGCCGAACACCTGGCACGCACGCAGTGTCCCCGTCAGGTTCGTGTCCATGATCCGGTTCCAGTCGGCCTCAGAAAAGTCGAGCGTCGGCGCCCGTTTACTGATGCCTGCGGCGTTGAGCAGAATATCCACTTTCCCGAATGCTTCCACCGTGCTCTGCAGCAGTTTCTCCAGCGACGCTCGGTCGCCAACATCACACGCAACCCGGAGAGATCGGCGCCCGAGAGCCTCGATCTTGTCCGCCGTTGCCTTCACCTGCTCGATCCGTCGCGCACTCGGCACCACGTCGGCACCCGCCTCGGCCAGTCCGCAAGCCAGCACCTGCCCGATTCCCGAGTTCCCTCCAATGACGACCGCAACCTTCCCGCCAAGTTCCAGACGCTTGTAACCCATGATCCCCCGATATTGCGCGTAGCCCGCGCGGCCGCTACCAGTTGAACATCGTTCCATCCAGCTTCCGGTTCACGGGCAGATACGCCCGTTCGTAGGGAAACTTCTCCGCCAGCTTTTCTTCATAGTCCACGCCCAGACCCGGCCCATCCCCCGGATGCAAACACCCATCCTTGATGTGATACGAGTGAGGAAAGACTTCGTCGGTCTGGCTCGTATGCCGCATGTACTCCTGAATTCCGAAGTTGTTGACGGAAATGTCAAAGTGAAGCGCCGCCGCCATCGCCACCGGAGAGAGGTCCGTCGCACCATGGCAGCCCGTACGCACGTGATAAATCTCGGCCAGCGCAGCGATCTTCTTCAGATGGGTCAATCCTCCGCCATGCACCACCGTCATGCGGATGTAGTCAATCAATTGCTCGCTGATCAGGATGTGAGCATCCCAGACTGAATTGAAGACCTCGCCAACTGCGAGCGGCGTCGTTGTGTGCTGGCGAATGATGCGGAACCCCTCCTGCAGTTCCGCCGTCACTGGATCTTCCAACCAGAACAGGTGGTACGGTTCCAGGCTCTTTCCCAGCCGCCCTGCTTCAATCGGAGTGAGCCGGTGATGCACGTCGTGCAACAGGTGGATCTCGTCCCCAAATTTCAATCGCAAAGCCTCAAATAGTTTCGGCACATGCAAAAGATACTTTTCGGTGGACCAGGAATTTTCCGGTGGCAGCCCCTTCTCTGCCGGCTCATAGAACAACTTGTCACTCGCAACTCCGTAGGTCGACGGCAACCCCGGTATACCCGTTTGCGCCCGCACCGCCAGATACCCCAACTCTTTGTACTTGGCGACCTCGTCGGCTGTCTGCTCGATATCGCGGCCGTTCGCATGACCGTAGACCATCACGCCGGTTCGACTTTTCCCACCGAGCAGGTTGTACACCGGCGTCTTCAGAGCCTTGCCTTTGATGTCCCACAGAGCCATGTCGACCGCGCCGATTGCGGTCATAGTCACAGGTCCGCGCCGCCAGTACGCCCCTCGATACAAGTATTGCCAGATGTCCTCCGTCTGAAAGGGGTCGCGCCCGACAAGACAGGGAACCACATGCTCCTGTAGATACGCCGCACCCGCCAGCTCGCGCCCGTTCAGCGTCGCATCCCCCAGCCCGTACACGCCTTCGTCGGTGTAGACCTTCAATGTGACGAAGTTCCGCCCCGGGCAGCTGACGAAGACCTTGGCATCGGTGATCTTCACGCGCATCTCCTCAAATCGCCTCCCAGTGTACCGAACGTCTCAGATTCGGCGCACCAGCCCGTGCTCGGTCGCCTCCGTATTTCGCACCAGCAGGAGCACCAGGATCATGCCCACAAACGGAATCACTCCCGCCATGACTACGATCGGGTCAAAGGAATGTGTGCCCGTCGCCTGGCGGGCATCGGAAAAATACCCAATAAGCTTGAACGCCACAATCGTCCCGATCCCCGCACCGGTACCGCTCAGTCCGCTGACCGATGCCACCGACTCGCTGCTGAACAGGTCCGAGGGCAGCACATTTGCCATCGTCGTGAAACTTGCGTAGGTGAAGGTCGCTATCGCAAACAGTAGCGCGATCAGGTACAGGTTCGTGGTGAAGATCGTCGGAATTAGCATCGTCATGCCGACCCCGCCGAAAACAATCAGAGCCTTGCGGGCCGCGCCCAGCGGCCATCCGCGCTTGATCAAGTAGCCCGACATGCCACCGCCGACAAAGCTTCCCACGTCCGCTGCAACAAATGGAATCCACACCGCGATCAGGCCGCTTTTCAGCTCGATGCCCTTCGCCACCAGGTAAATCGGGAACCATTCCGTGATGAAGAAGAACACGGGATCGGTAAACGCCTTGGCAATGATCGTCCCCCAGGTCTGGGGAAGTCTCAACAGATCACGCCACCGCGGGCGTGCCTTGCCCTGCTGCGGCGTATCCGCTTCCCGCTTGTCCGCAACGATCATCTCTAACTCAGCCTGTGCAATGCGTCCGTGTGCTTCCGGCGGGTAGTAAAGCCATCGCCACGCAATCAGCCAGAGAAACCCAAGTGTTCCCGGAATCATGAATGCCGGCCGCCAGCCCCACCTAAAGTAGATCGTGAGCACAATAAATGGCGCGATCGCGCCACCAATGGACGATCCGCTGTCGAACAGCGCCGTCGCCAGCGCCCGCTCGCGCTTCGGAAACCACTCTGAGACCGCCTTCGTAGCAGCCGGCCAGTTCGCCGACTCGCCCGCCCCCAGCAGAAAGCGGAATGTGGCGAAGCTGTAAAACCCGCGCGCCAGCGATGTCAGCATCGAGATGATCGAATACCCGACAACGGTAAGCGTCAGCCCCCGCCGCGTGCCCACGCGATCCATCAGCCTGCCAAACACAGTCTGCCCAATGGAATAAGCCACGCGAAAAGCGATTGCGATATTCGCGTAGTCCGTATTCGTCCAGTGATATTCGAGCTTGAGATAGGGCGCGAGCAGCGACAGCGTCTGCCGGTCGATGTAGTTGATCACCGTCGACGCAAACAGCAGCCCGCCGATCCACCAGCGCAATGAGCGAATCGGCTTCCGGGCGGTCGCCATGTGGGATTAAACGAACAGAATGTTAAGCGCTGATCCTCGCCTGCGACTCGTTGTCGCGCATGCTCACTAGCGGAACGCTCAACAGAGCCGCCGAATTCCTGTCGAGATAAATCGTTGCATTTGCATGCGTACGCAAAATCGACGCCGGGGCCATCGGGCTGACCTTGCCCTCAAAGCAGGACTTCACCGCCTGCGCCTTCCGCGTGTCAGGCACCACGGCGAGTATCTCCTTGGCCTTCAGAATCTGCCGGGCCGACATCGAGATCGCCTGCTTCGGCACCTGTGAGATGTTCGCAAACCAGGCCTCACCCACTTGCTGCTGGCGGCAAGCCTCATCAAGATTCACGATGATATAGGGATCCTCGGTCTCAAAGTCGCAAGGCGGATCGTTGAACGCGATGTGCCCGTTTTCCCCAATTCCAAGAAACGCGATATCGATTGGGGCGGATGCCAGCTCTTTGCCCACGCGCCGCACAACTTCACGCGGATCGGGAGCATCTCCGTCGAGCAGGTGATAGGTGGTGATGCCAGTCTTCCCCACCAACTGCTCCAGCAGCATCTTGCGGAAGCTGCCCGGATGCGTCACCGGCAACCCGATGTACTCATCGAGGTGAAATGCCTCCACCTTCCTCCAATCAATGTCCGCCGCCTTGGTGAGCGCATCCAGAAACTCAAGTTGCGACGCCGCTGTCGCCGCGATGATCCGCGCGCGACCTCGCTCCGCAATCGCGCGCCGAATGGCCGCTGCGGCCTGTTCCGCCGCTGCCTGGCCCAGAGACTTCTTATCGTTGAACACCCTCAGCAACATAGTAGAGATTACCGAACGCACGAACAGCCTCGATGGAAGACGGCAAATTATACAAAAAGCACGCACCTCGGGACCTGCGAGCATCGACACAAGTTTCACCACGTGAAAGCCTGCAACTGCGCCATAGCAGAACGAATGCCATCTGGTGTATGACTCTTACGCCGCTCGTCGATGAAATGTCCGAGGGAACTGCTATGCACCTGATCTCTTCTTCATTCATTCATTCGCTCATCCAACGAGCCTCATGCCGATCGCTCTCCGCCCTGTCGTGCGTCATCTTTCTCACTTGCATCTCGGCCGCGACTGCGCAGACCGTCCGCGTCGACGTAACCCCCGGCCACGTTGTGAACAAGTTCAGCCCTCTCTATGCTCTCGGATCCACCGTCGATCGCGTCCCCAGCAACTCCACCGACACCTTCTTCCGTCCCGACCAGATCAAGCAGATTCAGGAAGCCGGCTGGGGAGTCATCAGCTACCGCCAGAATACCGATCTGTTCGTCCAGGCCTGGCACTGGAATCCCAAAGGAACATGGAGCGATCCCGCCGGCAAGGGCTACTTCACCGGCGATCCGACCCCCACGAAAGAAATGATCCGTCACTCCTACGGCTATCAGCTCCGCCACCGCGGCTTCACCCGTAACGGCGGTACCGAGTTCGACGGCTACTCACGCCTCGACGACGGCGATCTGCAGACCTACTGGAAGAGCAATCCCTACCTCGCCAAGGAGTTCACCGGCGAAGACGACTCGCTTCATCCCCAGTGGGTTGTGATCGCTCTGGACAAGACAGAGGACATCAACGCCATTCGCATCCACTGGGGAGATCCCTACGCGGAGTCGTTCCAAGTCCAGTATTGGGACGGCGACGGCGATGCCATGGATGAACAGGACAAGGGTGTATGGAAGACCTTCCCCTCAGGAGCCGTAGCGAATGCGAAGGGCGGGATGACAACTCTGGGTTTTGGCTCGCTCGTGAGCACGAAGTTCGTGCGCGTCCTGATGACCCGCTCTTCCAATACCTGCGACACTCACGGTTCCGCCGATCGCCGCAACTGCGTCGGCTACGCCATACGCGAACTCTATCTTGGCACCTACACCGCCAAAGCCGGGTTCACTGACATCCTCCACCACTCGCTCGATCAAAAGCAGACGCTGACGCTGTGCTCCTCCGTCGACCCCTGGCATGAACCATCCGACCTGTATGTCGCCCCCAACCGCATGGAATCCGGCGACCAACCCGGCTTCGATCTCTTCTTCACCAGCGGAATCACCCGCGGCCTTCCCGCCATCATCCCCGTCGCCATGTTGTACAGCACTCCCGAAGACGCCGCCGCTCAAATGACCTACATCAAGAAGCGCGACTATCCTGTCTCCTACATCGAGATGGGCGAAGAGCCCGACGGCCAGTACATGCAGCCTGAGGACTACGCCGCCCTCTACCTGCAATTCGCGACCGCCCTCCATCGCGTCGACCCGAAGTACAAACTAGGCGGGCCCGTCTTCGAAGGCGTCACCGAAGACATCAAAGCCTGGCCCGACGCGCAAGGCCGCACCTCGTGGTTCAGCCGCTTTCTCGACTACTTGAAAGCCCACGGCCGCCTGCAGGACCTCGCCTTCATGTCATTCGAGCACTATCCCTACGACGGATGCGAAACTCCCTGGGAAAATCTCTACCAGGAGCCCGAGTTGATCGAACACATCATCAAGGTCTGGCGGGATGATGGCCTTCCGCCCAACATTCCCCTGCTCGACACCGAGACCAACGATCACGGAGGCGAAGCCGCCGTCGACATCTTCGGCGCACTCTGGCTCGCCGATTCATTTGCCGGATTCCTCACCGCCGGCGGTACATCCACGCACTACTATCACGATCTCCCCTACTCCCCAGCCCATCCCGCCTGCGCCAACAGCTGGGGCACGTATCACATGTTCATGGTCGACGATCATTACCAGATCCAGCAGAAAACGTCGCAATTCTTCGCCGCACAACTCCTGACCCAGGAGTGGGCCCAGCCGAAGGGCGCCGAGCACAAGCTCTATACCGCTTCAACCGATATCAAAGATTCCGCAGGGCACCTGCTGGTGACGGCCTACCCCCTGCAACGTCCAGATGGCGAGTGGTCGCTCATGCTCATCAACAAAGACCACGACAATCCTCGTCAAGTCCGCATCGCATTCCATGATGCCGACGCCAATCAGGATCACTCTTTTGCCGGACCAGTCACGATGATCACATTCGGAAAGGCGCAGTACCAGTGGCACGCAGACCGAAAAAAAGGTCACGCCGATCCTGACAATCCGCCGGAACGATCAACCATAACCGCCGATAACAGCACCGTGTACACGTTACCCGCCGCGTCCCTCACCGTGCTTCGCGGCAATCTCCAGGCCAGCGGCAGCGGACCCGCGAAATAGAGTCTCAAACCGCGAAAATGCCGTTTGCCGAAACCGAGGCCCTTGGTTTAGCCTCTCTACGTTATTGTTTCGCTGCTGGAGTTTCCCCCATGGCTGCGATCCACCTGCTGATCAACGACCACCCTCACGATGTTGATGTCGCTCCCGACACTCCGCTCCTCTGGGTGTTGCGAGACAATCTCAACCTGACCGGCACCAAGTACGGATGCGGTATGGGCCTGTGCGGATCCTGCACCGTCCATCTCGACGGTGAAGCCGTGCGCGCCTGCCAGACTCCCGTATCTTCGGTAGGGACGAAGAAGATCACCACCATCGAGGGACTCTCTCCCAACAGTAGTCACCCTGTCCAACTCGCGTGGATCGCCGAGCAGGTGCCGCAATGCGGATACTGCCAGTCCGGCCAAGTGATGGCGGCCGCCGCTCTCCTCGCCAGGACTCCTCACCCCACCGACGACCAGATCGACAGTGCCATGGTCGGCAATCTCTGCCGCTGCGGCGTTTACCAGCGCATTCGGCGCGCCATTCATCGCGCCGCGAAAGGAGCCTGACCGTGCCTATCAGTCGCCGCGCTTTCATCGCCGGAGGAGCAGTGGTTGCCGGGACAGGCCTCATCGTCGGCGTCCGCCTCTACAAGCCCTCAGTTTTCGCTGCGGAAAAGGAGAAAGCTCCGCCCAACCCTTTTGACGCCTTTGTGCATGTGAAACCCGATGGCAAGGTCTCGCTCATCGTCGCCAAGTCTGAGATGGGCCAGGGCATCCGTACCGGGTTGGCGATGATTCTCGCCGACGAGCTTGAAGTTGACTTGAACTCGGTCACCGTCGAGCAGGCCGACACCCGGCCCGACATCTATCCGCATCTCGGCACTGGCGGCAGCGGCAGCACCATGGAGAACTACATGCCCCTGCGCCGCGCCGGAGCGACCGTCCGCGAACTGATGATCACCGCCGCAGTTGCAGAGTGGAAAGTTCCGCGCGCCGAATGTGTTGCCAGCATGGGCACCGTGGTACACCGCGCTTCATTGCGCCAGGCGACCTACGGAGAGCTGGTAGAAGCGGCGTCCAAGCTCCCGATCCCAGACCAAAGCAAAGCTCCGCTCAAAGATGATTCGAAGTTCGAACTGATCGGCCATCCCGTCCCGCGCGTCGACGTTCCCTCCAAGGTGAATGGCAGCGCCCAGTTCGGACTCGACGTCCGTGTACCCGAGATGCTATTCGCCGTCGTCGCCCGCTGCCCCACCTTCGGCGGCAAGCCCGCCCACTTCGACGCCACGAAAGCCAAGTCACTCCCCGGCGTGCGCGACGTCTTCGAAATCCCGGCACTGGTATCCGACAAACACACCGCCGGTGGAGTCGCTGTCGTCGCCGATTCAACGTGGGCTGCAATGCGCGCTCGCGATGCTCTCCAGATTACCTGGGACAACGGCCCCGCCGCCTCGGAGTCTAGCGAGGCCCTTGCCGAAGCACTTCGTACCGCTGCGAGCAAGCCCGGCAAACGCGTTCGCAACGATGGCGACGTCGATGCTGCGCTCTCACACACTACCAAGCACGTCGAGGCAGTTTACGAACTCCCGTTCCTTGCTCACGCCACCATGGAGCCGATGAATATTACGGTTCACGCACGTGGCAACGAAGCTGAGGTCTGGGCGCCAAGCCAGTCTCCCGACTGGGTCCAGCGAACCGTCGCTGAGATTCTCGGCCTTCAACCCGCAAAGGTCGCCGTTCACACTACTCTGATGGGTGGCGGCTTTGGACGCCGCTACATGGCCGACTTTCCCGCCGAAGCCGCGCAGATCGCCAAAGTCGTTGGCAAGCCCGTGCAACTTGTCTGGACTCGCGAAGACGACATGACCCACGACTTCTACCGTCCCGCTTGTTGTCACAAGATGCGCGGCGCGGTGGATCCCAACGGGCGTCCGTCTGCCTGGTTTCACACCCTCGCCTCCACCGCGATTCGCGGCTTCTGGGAGCCCAACGGCGACCCTTCCGGCCAGGAAGTTGGTGGCGCGCGTGAAATGCCGTACGCGATTCCCAACGTCCGGCTGGAATACAACCCCGCCGCCAGCTCCGTCCCTCGCGCCTGGTGGCGTTCTGTCGAGAACTCCTTCAACGGCTTTGCCGTGGAAAGTTTCATCGACGAGCTCGCCGCAGCCGCTGGACAGGATCCCGTTCAATTTCGCAGATCGCTCCTCGCCAAGCCCGCGAACTGGAAGCCGAAGAGTGAAGACGACCCCGATCCCGCCCGGCTTCGCGGAGTCCTCGATCTCGCTGCGGAAAAATCCGGCTGGTCCAAGCCCCTGCCCAAGGGCAAGGGACGCGGCATCGCCTCCTATGCTTCCTTCGGCAGCTACTTCGCGGAGGTCGCCGAGGTTTCGATCATCGATGGCAAGAGCTTCAAGATTGATCGCATTGTCGCCGCGGTCGACTGCGGACGGGCGATCAATCCGGAGTCGGTTCGTTCCCAGACTGAGGGCGCGATCATCTATGGATTGAGCGCTGCCCTCAAGAATGCGATCACCATAAAGAATGGAGCCGTGGAGCAATCCAACTTCGACGGGTACGATCCGATCCGCATCAATGAAGCCCCACCCATCGAGGTTCACATCGTAGAGAGTGACGAGGACCCCGGAGGAATGGGAGAACCCGGTCTGCCGCCGCTCGCGCCAGCGGTAGCCAATGCAGTTTTTGCTGCGAGCGGCCAGCGATTGCGGCGGCTCCCCTTTGAGTTCAGACCGAACGCTTGACGAAATACCTATTGAAATTGCAGTCTTCCGCTGGGAGGCGGACTTCTAATGCGCAAGAATTCCCTGAATCGCCGTCAGTTCATGCATATCGGCGCAGGTGCCTTCGCTGTCGGCGCCACCGCGAAGTTTACCCTGCTACAGCCGCACCTGTTATCCGCCGCAGCGCGTCCTGTTGCGCCCAGTGACACCATTCGCTTCGCCTCCATCGGCACGGGCGTACGCGGCTGCGAACTGCTCGAAGCCACGCTGGCCGTGCCCGGCGTTGAGTGCGTCGCCGTCTGCGACCTTTATGACTCCCGGCACGACGCCGGTCGGGAAGCCGTAAAGAAGAACGTTCCCGGCACCCGCAACTATCGCGAGATTCTCGACCGTAAAGATGTCGATGCCGTCATCATTGCGGTGACCGACCACCAGCATCGCCGGATCTTTGAAGATGCCTGCGCCGCCGGCAAAGACGTGTATTGCGAAAAGCCCATGTCCCACACCGTCGAGGACGGATTCGCCATGGTCGAAGCCGCACACAAGAACAGCCGCATGGTCCAGATCGGCAGCCAGCGCGTCAGTTCCATCCTCTACGCGAAGGCGAAGGAGATCTACGATTCCGGAAAGCTGGGCGAAGTCACTTTCATCGATGCCTACTGGGATCGCAACAGTCCCAGCGGCGCCTGGGTCTATCCCATTCCTCCCGATGCTTCCGAGAAGACAATCGACTGGAACACCTTTCTCGGGGACGCTCCGAAACGCCCCTTCGATCCGGTCCGCTTCTTCCGCTGGCGCTGCTTCACCGACTACGGCGAGGGCCTGGCAGGAGACCTCTTCGTTCACCTCATCTCCGGCATCCACTTCATCACCGGCACCACGACCGTGGCGGAGCGCGCCCAATCTGGCGGTGGGCTCTTCCACTTTAAAGACGGCCGCGAATTCCCCGACCTGATCCAGACCTTCTACGACTACCCCAACTTCCGCATGACCCTTCGCTGCAACCTGAACAACGATGGAGGAGAATTCATCGGTTTCTACGGCACCAAAGGCACCATGATCATCAAAGACTCCACCCTCACCTACAAGCCTCAGGACACGCGTCCCCGGCCCGAAGGCTACTCGGTGATCGGCTGGCCCAGAAAGTTACGTAACGAATATCTGAGCAAATGGGAAGAGGAGCATCCCATGCCCGCCCCTCTCGCCTCAAGAGTCGACGAGGAAGCGGAAGAATACACAGTGCCTCCGGGCTACAGTGACATACCTGACCACCAGGCGAATTTCTTCAACGCAGTTCGCACTCGCAAACCAACCGTCGAGAATGAGATCTTCGGCAACAACGCCGCCATCGGCTGTCACTTGTCGAATTTTGCGTACTTCAACAAGTCGATCGCCGTGTGGGACGCTAAAGCGAAGAAGATTGTTAAGGGATAAGACGGCGGAGAGTACTAGACAAGCGCGATAACAACTGAATTTGACGGCGCGGCCTCGGTCGCGCCGTTCCTCATCTCAGAAACGCTGCGCAATTCACACACTCCGGCCCTCGCCGCATCGCAGCCGCTCAGTCCGCCACGGTGGCGTGCAAACTCGTAAAGCTGCATACCAATCACTGTGGGGTTTCGAACTTGACCTCGATCAGTTCGCGGGTCTCGTGAGAAGCTGCCTCCCACTTCCAATCGTGGATCGCATCCTGCGCCGCTTGCGCCAGCAGCGGATGCCCGCCCTTGACCGCCAGGCTCTTTACGACCCCATTCGGAGCGATCACCGCCTCGACCTTCACGATCCCCGTTATGCTCATCTTGCGGGCAATGTCGGGATACCTCGGCGGCCGCTTGTACAGGACTTTGCGAGCTCCTTCAGTCGCGTCCTGCGATTGAACTGAGCCCGAAACAACACAGAACACACCGCACAGTAGCAAGAAAATTATCGTGGTCTTGCCCCACTTTAGGGAAGTCATTGTGAAGAGAGGATACGGACCAAAGTGGTATTCCTGAAGATTACGCAAGTAATGAAGACGCTTGCCTTCCCCCACAAGGTTTCTCGCCCAGCCGACGGCCGCCACTCACGCCCTACCGCTCCCGGTCGTGCCCCGGATGCACCAGCCACTTCAGCATCATGTTCACCAGGCTCAACAGAATCGCTCCCACGAACGCCGCGAAGAAACCATGCACCTGGAACCCCGGCACCAGCGCAGAAGCAAACTTCAGCATCAATGCGTTAATCACAAACCAGAACAGTCCCAGCGTCACCAGCGTGAGAGGGAACGTCAGAATCTTCAGCAGCATGCCGATGGTCGCGTTGATGAACCCGATCACCAGCGCCGCAATCAGCGCTGCCAGCGGACCACTTACATACACTCCCGGCACAACGTGCGCCACAATCCACACCGCGAGCCCACTCAACACCCAGTTCAGAAGCAGCCGCATGTCCACTCCTTGGCGCCTGCGATCCGGAGTTGCCAATCCGCTGACCAAAACTATACCAAGTAAATTGGCAGCCTATTTCCTGGTCATCGCCTCCCGCAGAAATTTGCTGGTACTCCCCGCGCTTCACCGTCCCTGCTGTACACTACCCAATTCTGTCTCTAAGGAGGATTTTCCCTATGCCCGATGCCGCCCTCAGCGGTTCCGAATTCAAGAAGCAACTGCGCGCCGGATCGCCCAAGATGGGCCTCTTTCTTAACGCACACAGCCCGACGGTTGCCGAACAACTCGCGCACAGCGGCTACGACTGGCTGCTCGTCGACACTCAGCACGGCCCCATGGGCTACGAAAAACTGTCCGCCATGCTCAGCAGCATCTCGAACGGCGGCGCCAAGTCCCTGGTCCGCGTCGGCGGATATGACGACCGCCCCGGCATCCAGCAGGCTCTCGATATGGGCGCCGACGGCGTTCTCATCCCCTACATCAACACCGCCGACGAGGCCCGCCAGGCCGTGAGTTGCACGAAGTATCCGACCGGCGGCACCCGCTCGGTCTATTTCCCCCAGCGCAGCATGAACCGAAACGGACTCCTCGGCTACGCCGGCAACTGGAATAACGAAGGCATCGTCGCGCTTCAGGTTGAGACCGCTTCCTGCATCGACAACATCGCCGAGATCGCCGCCGTCCCCGGCGTTGACATTCTCTTCCTCGGCCAGAACGATCTCTGCATGTCGATGGGCCTCTACAACAAATACGAGTTCCCCCACATGTACACCTCGCCCGAACTCGACGCCGCCACGAAGAAGCTCATCGAGCACGCCCGCAAGAACAACGTCATCCTCGGACTCTTCCTCTTCGGCACCGCTCGCGTCGGTGAGTTTCTGGAAAAAGGATTCACCTTCATCAGCATCGGCAACGACCTCCACCACGTCCTGACCCAGGCCGGAGCCTACGTCGCCGACATGGAAACCATCGCAAAAGAAAAAGGGAAACCCTGGAAGCGCCGCTCGACCGCATTGTTCTAAACAAATCCGCAGGATGCCCCACCCTTCTCGAGTTCTTTGCGAGAGGGTGGGGATTTTGACTTCTTGTCATTCGCAACCAGCCTCATCGATTCGTATAAACTTTCCCCGTGAGCAATCTTCTCCTAACCGACATCGAAACCCGCATCCTCGGCTCCCTCATCGAAAAAGACATCACCACCCCTGACTACTACCCGCTCTCGCTGAATGCCTTGGTCAACGCCTGCAATCAGAAAAACAATCGCGACCCGGTGATGACTCTCGACGAAGAAGCCGTACGTACCGCCCTTGCCACTCTGCAAGAGAAACGTCTCGCCGGCCCCGCCAGCGGTGCCGACAGCCGCGTCACCAAGTACGAACACCGCCTGCAGGAAGTGTTTAACTTCGACCGCCGAGAAATCGCCATCGTGTGTGTGCTTCTCCTCCGTGGCCCGCAGACTCCCGGCGAGCTCCGCACCCGCACCGACCGCATGTATCGCTTCGAAGCCCTCGACGACGTAGTCTCCACCCTCGACCGCCTCGCCCAGCGCGAACCGCCGCTGGCAGCAATTCTCCCCCGCCAGCCCGGCACAAAGGAATCCCGCTACACTCATCTCTTCTCCGGCGAGCCCCCGGCTCAAGATGTGAGTAAGGCGCCGTCGCCCGCGGCTGTCGTCTCCCACTCCGCCAGCGACCGCATCGCCCATCTCGAGACGGCAGTCGCGGCCCTGCGCGAGGAACTTTCCGAAGTCCAACAGCAGCTCGCCGCCTTCCGCAAACAATTCGAATGACCCATGTTGACGTGCCTTTGCTGAGTCATACTGGGTGACGTCATCGCGAGCCGCACGAGTGCTCTCAGGCTTCAGGAGCGTTGACGATTTCCCGATTCACCCGTCCATCCAAATCGGAGGCCGTTCTCCGCAAACTCTGCGTTAAGCCTTTTGGTGTAACCTACCGTATCAAGCGCGCCACCGCACTAGGAGGACCCATGCGTCGCCGCGAATTTCTCATCCGCTCCGCCACCGCCGCAGGAGCCGCTTGGCTCTCATCCAAGACCATCCTCCAGGCGATTGCTGCCCAGACACTCGCCACAAAATTCTCCGCCTCCGACACCGTCACTCTCGGCAACACCGGAATCAAGACCAGTCGGCTCGCCATGGGCACCGGCACCGTCGGCTCCGGCCATCATTCGCACCAGACCGCCCTCGGCATTAAAGGACTCTCCGACCTCCTCCTCAATGGCTACGACCACGGCCTTCGCTTCTTCGACGCCGCTGACTCCTACGGAAGCCATCCTCACGTCGCCGAGGCGCTCAAGCACGTGCAGCGCGACAAAGTTACCGTCCTCACCAAGACTTGGGCGCGCGACGCCGCCGGCGTCCGTGCCGACCTCGACCGCTTTCGCCGCGAACTCGGCACCGACCATATCGACATCTGCCTCATGCACTGCGTCACCGAAGGCAACTGGACTGACCGCTTCAAAGGCGCCATGGAGGTCCTTTCCGAAGCTAAACAGAAAGGCATCATCCGCGCCCATGGATGCTCCTGCCACAGCATCGAAGCCCTGCGCGCCGCCGCGAGATCGCCCTGGGTCGAAGTCGATCTCGCCCGCATCAATCCCGTCGGCGCCTACATGGACGCTGATCCTGCAACCGTAGTCAGCGTCTTGAAAGAAATGAAGGCTGCCGGCAAAGCGGTTGTGGGAATGAAGATTCTAGGCCAAGGCCAGCTTCGCAATCGTCAGGACGAAGCCATCAAGTACGCCCTGTCTCTAGGCCTGCTCGACGCCTTCACCATCGGCGCCGAAAGCAAGTCCGAGCAGGAAGACCTGATCCGCCGCATCGCCGTCGCCTAGTCGCTGGATTGTGTGGGGCGGACACTCCTGTCCGCCGCTTTTGACTTTGGTCATGACTGCGTGTGTGGCGCGGGTGCCTCGCCCGCGAACTCTTTCCACACTACGACTGTACGGAAATTAGTACACTCAAGCCGCGGAGCGGCGAAAGCGTACAGCCCACGGCGCGAGCCGTGGGTAACATCACATAGAATGACCCAGCCCCAAAGGGGCGAAAGAACGTACAGCTACCATTGAACCTGCTCGATCGTGTCCCCCCGCCAACACCGTGTCCCACGCGCCACAGCGCACGAATAACGCCTCCGCTCTAACCCCCGCCAAATCAACATCCCCGCTCATGGCTCTCTTCGTGCATTTCACATAAGCGCTGCCCAGCAGCAGGAGGTGACCACCATGACCCGTTTCAACTCGATTACGAATTTCGCAGGAACCCGCGAATCCATCGCGTGGGGAAAGAACGCCAGCGCGCTTCTGTTCGCCGCGCTGCTCATCGTATGTTCCATAACCGTTGGCTGCTCCAGTGACAAACCGAAGCCAGTCAGCTCAACCAATCAGATCGCAGTACCGCAGAACCCAATGCCATCCGTCGCAACCAGCGTGCCCGCGCTCATGCCCGAGCCCGTAAAGCCAGCGCCGAAGAAAGTCGTGAAGAAGCGGCCCGCAACCGTGACCTACACCGACAAAACCTACGGCGTCTCGTTCGACTATCCGCGCCGGTACGCCATTGAAACTGGAGACGCCGCCAACGAGCTCGTCGCCTCCAGCCCACTTCCGCTGAACTTCGTGCAACCCGGCGGAATCGCTCTGGCGGCCGTCGAACTCCCCGAGACGTCCTACACCAACACCGATTTCTCCTCCGCTTTTTTCAACGTGAGCGTGCACAAAGCTCTCACCGCCGATCAATGCGGAGAATTCTCGGTGCCCCAGCCGAAGCCCGCGCCCGTGAGCGATCCATCCGCTCAGTCTGCACCAGCTTCGACCGCGTCGGCTTCGAACACGTCTGATCAGCCTGCGCCCGTCCCGGCTGCATCCTCCGCATCCGAGCCGCAAGGCTCCAAGCTGATGCTCGGTGACCTGGAACTGCGCGGAACCGAAGCCGTCTCCGGCGAAGGAACCCGTCAGAGCGACGCCAAGTATTTCCACGTCTACCAGAACGACGCCTGCTACGAGTTCGCGCTCAACGTCACCACGATTGCCCGTGAAGAAGCGGGTATGAAGCACGTCGATCGCGATAAGGTCTTCGCCCGCCTGGAACAAATCCTGGCGACGGTGAAGATCAACCCCGTGGCTGCTGAGCCAACGCCGGCTCCGGAAACGACTGCCAGCGTCCCCGCGACTCCCGCTGCCCCGGAAACCCCGGTCCAGTAGTCTGGGGCGGACACTCCTGTCCGCCGGGTTCGTACAGAACAAGGCCGGCCATTGCTTCACGGCCGGCCTTCTCGCACACCAAATCGAGAGACTGAATCAGCGATTACTTAGGAACAAGAACCATGCTCTCCGTACTCTACAACTCGCACTTTAGGCCTAGCATTCTAGTAACGTCGCTCAAATCGCTCGCCAGTTCCATACTCTTCCTCATGGGTATGGATCAAGTCTTGATCGATTTTCTGGTTCGCTCCGCCGTTGGAGCCGGCACTGTGTTGCTCGTGCTCGCTTTTGTTGGAATCAGGATCCCCCGCAGTTCCTCAGTCATGCGCCGCCGTCCCCGCAGTTAAGACCTTGACACACAACTCGTCTTGAAGAGGTGCGGACCCCAAGTTTGCCTTGTTTGCCGAACCCCGAGCACTGCAAACGGAAGCCGCGCTCCGCATGGAAGAGCAGCGGGCTGCGGAGAACTCACAAACGCATTCAGCGCCGAGGAGGCACTACTTCCTGCCAAACACTTCTTTCAGCAGCGACGTAGTCTGCGCCGCCGGATCCTTGCGGATCTTCTTCTCTTCCTCCCCCAGCATCAGAAACAGACCATCGAGCGTTTTGCCGACGATGTACTTGTCCAGATCGAGTTGCCCCGCCAGAGCGTTGGCGCCCGGGGCGCTCGCCAGCACACGGTTGTACTGCTCAACCACTCCGACCTTCTGCATGGAGCGATGAACGATCGGCGAGAACGCCGTCATCAGGTCCGCGGAACTTGTACGTTTGAAATATTCAGTGGCCGCCGTATCGTTGCCAGTCAGAATCTTGCGCGCATCCTCAAAACTCATCTTCTTCACCGCGGCTATGAAGATTTGCTTTGCCTGCGGAGTCGCCTGCTCCGCAGCCCGGTTCATGCCCACTTCCAGCTCGTCCACCTTCGCGCCCATCCCCAGCATCCGCATGCCTCTCCCAATCGTCTCCAGTTTTGGCGGCAACAGAATCTTGATAGCCTGGTTTTTGAGAAAACCATCTGGCTTCCCGGTCAAGGCAACCGCCTTGCCGGTACTCACCTGTAATGCTTCTTTGAGGCCCGCGACAATCTTGCTGTTGCTGAGCCCCGCCGTGCTGTGCTGGTTCAGAGTCTCGTCGGCCTTCTTGAGGATTTCGTCGAGCTGGGCCTGCGCCAGGCAGGAAAGAAAGAGAACGGCAGTAAGAAATACAGCCCGCATAGCTCCCCCCTCGGGCATGATTGTTACTTACCCGGAATCACCTCAACTTCAAGTACGGCGACAAGTGTATACCCGACTCGCTGGTCGCGACGTTGTGAAGCGTCTCACCGTCCCTGACTGATCTCCAGCCGATCCACAGTTCGCGCAAAGATCTCGTCCGCCGACCCCGTGGCTTGTAGAACTGGATGGTGGACTCTCGGGTTCTCCTGGAAGCGCAGAGCATTGTGCCGAAGGCCCTTGCAGCCACGCTGCGCGATCGTTCTTCACTGGGTTCATTCCCACGAGTCTACGCAGGTGTGTCCTGCTCGCCGTGACGCTAGTCACACCAGAACCAGAAGGCCATTTGACGCAGTTCCTGCGCCCGTGAGATATTGGCTCGCTCCTCAGCATTCATCTTTATTTGGAGTCTTTCTACCGCCCGATGACCCCCCTCATTCCGAAGGACACCAGCTTCTTCGAGATGTTTACCGAAATGACTGACAACTTGATTGCCGGCGCCCGCGCCATGGTCGACCTTTTCACCGACTACCGCGACACCGATGCCAAGATCGCCGAAATCCGCCGCATCGAGCGCCTGGGCGATGAGATGACTCACGCCGTCATGACCAAGCTGAACCAGACCTTCATCACCCCCTTCGACCGCGAGGATATTCACCAACTCGCCTCGTCTCTCGATGATGTTCTGGACTTCCTCAATGCCTCCGGCGCCCGCATTCTCATGTATCGCATCACCAATCCGCCGCCAGCGGCCCTCGACCTTGCCCGTATTATCCTGCTGCAAAGCCAGGAACTGGGGCGAGCATTGTCTCTGCTCCGCAAGAACAAAGACATTCTCACGCACTGCGTCGAGATCAACCGTCTGGAAAACGAAGCCGACCTGGTCTCCCGCGCCGCCATCGCCCAGCTCTTCGATCAGGAGAAAGATCCCATCAACCTCATCAAGACCAAGGAATTGCTGGAGTTTCTCGAGATGGCCACCGACAAAGCAGAAGATGTAGCGAACGTGCTGGAAACCGTAGTCTTGAAGAACGCGTAATGACGTTGTCATCCTGAGGCGCCCTGCTTTTGGCGCCGAAGGATCTGGGCGAGCCGCGCGAAGCAGCCTGCCCTGAGCAAGCGAAGCGCGCCGAAGGGTCGCGTTCTTTGCGACGCAGGAATCGCGCGTTTGGCTCGCATCCTTAAACGCAAACAGGGACCCAGGTGAAACCCGATCTCCTGCTGCTCATCATCACAGTCTTGGTCGCGTTGGCCTTCGACTTTCTCAACGGCTTCCACGACGCCGCCAACAGTATCGCCACCGTCGTCTCCACCCGCGTTCTGTCCCCGAAGCTCGCCGTGGTGTGGGCCGCATTCTTTAATTTTGTCGCCGCATTTTTTCTTGGAACCGCCGTCGCCAAGACCATCGGCAAAGGCATGATCCACGTCGAATCCGTCACCCAGTACGTCGTCATCGCCGGACTCCTCGGCGCCATCGTCTGGGATCTGCTCACCTGGTTATGGGGCCTTCCCACTTCCTCCTCGCACGCCTTAATCGGAGGCTACGCCGGCGCCGCCATCATGCGCTCCGGCTGGCATGTCATCATCGCCGAAGGCTGGTACAAGACCCTCATCTTCATCGTTGTCGCCCCCGTCATGGGCCTCGTGCTCGCCCTCCTCTTTATGGTCGCGGTCTTCTGGATCCTCCGCAACAAGCCTCCGCAACGCATCGACGCCTGGTTTCGCCGCCTCCAACTGCTCTCCGCCGCCGCCTACAGTCTCGGGCACGGGGGCAACGACGCCCAGAAAACCATGGGCATCGTCGCCAGCGCTCTCTACGGCGCCAAGATCCTGACCGCCCAGCAACTCGCCGGCAACTGGGGTCCCTTCCATTGGCCCATCATTCTCGCCGCCCATCTCTCCATCGCCCTCGGCACCTACTTCGGAGGCTGGCGTATCGTTCACACCATGGGATCCCGCATCACCAAGCTCAAGCCCGTCGGTGGTTTCTGCGCCGAAACCGCCGGCGCCATCACCCTGTTCTCCACCGCCCTCGCCGGAATTCCCGTCAGCACCACCCACACCATCACCGGCGCCATCGTCGGAGTCGGCGCCACCCACCGCCTCTCCGCCGTCCGCTGGGGCGTAGCTCGCCGCATCGTCTGGGCCTGGGTCTTCACCATCCCCGCCTCCGCCGCCGTCGCCGCCGCCACCTTCTGGCTCGTCCGCCTTATCCACCCCGGCGCCTAGATTCGTGTGTGGGCCGGACACTCCTGTCCGACGCCTTTGACCTTTGTTGAATTGTTGGTCGCCAACACCGGTACTTCCGTAATCCCCGCCGCACGATTTCCCTTGGCCCCATCCACCTTCCCCCAAATACTTGTCATCATGCGAAATCTCTGTGCTCTAGCCCTGTTGCTCTGCACTTTCGTCGCGTCCTCCTCCGCCCAAGGACGCATCTTCGACTGGACTCGCGCCAACGACGAAACCGTCCAGATGGACCCCGCCGACTTCCACACCGGCCGCGTCTACCATCCTGCCCCCGGCGGCGGCAACATGCACGTCGATATCGCAGCCAAGCTTCCGGTCACCATCGCCATGACCTGGGCCGACGAATGGAACAACGCCCTGCAGCATCCCGAAGCCTTCGCCAATCTCGAGTTCCGTTGTGTGCGGGAGCACGTCGTCTCCGCGACCTATGAATGCCATCTCCCCTCCGACCGCCCCATGGTCCTGACCATCCGAGACGAGCGCACTCCTGATCGCGCTGTCCTCTCCGGCATCGGAGCCATCATCGGACACGGCGCCAGGCGCTTCATCTCGCCCAATGACCTCCACATCCAGTACTACGCCTGGAACTGCGTCGAGAATTGCATCCAGCCCGAACTCCAGTGGTTTCGCCTGATCAAGGAGAAGTACGAAGTCACTCAGACCCCCAAGGTCTACAGCCTGTTAACACCCGACCACGACGGTCAGGAACTCAACGTAAGAATCAAATCTCCAGTCCCGATGACGATCGCTGTGATTCCGTCGCAACTGGCCGACCAGGTCTACGACAAAACCCAAACGCTCTCCGCTGCTCTCAACCAAACCACCTGCAAGCAGCGCGGCGTCCAATCCCTGACCTTCGACTGCAAGTTTGACCTGGCCGACGGCCCACAATCGATCATGATCCTTCCCGACTCGAGCTTCAGCGGCCATAAGAAAGCCGAGATCGAGTTGCAGACCGTGAAGTGCCTGGCCAACTGCAATATCCAGAACCACTAGACTGCTTGTCATCCTGAGGCGACGTGCCTTTCGTCGCCGAAGGATCTGAGCGAGCCGCGCGCTGCCTCGCGTATTTTGCGAGGCAATACTCGCGCGTTTGGCTCGCCTCCTTGCGCAGCGGGCGCCCCACCCTTCTCGCGCCCTTTGCGAGAGGGTGGGGATTTTGTCAACACAACGTGACTTTAGAAACCAGAACCCGCCGCAATGGGTGTACAATTCTCCGACACTGGGAAACCCAACCATCCTATTTCGCAAGACACAAGCAAGATGCCACTTCACGGCATCCCTCGTGACGGCCCCGGCGTGAAGCACGTAAGTCTTCAGAAGGAGCGGTCATGAGAATTCTGCTCTACAACCCCGACAACGGCGTAACCCGCAATTTCATGCCACACCTCTGGATGTTCCTTCTCCAGGCGTTGACTCCTCCCGGCCATGAAGTCCTGCTGATCGACGGCAACGCCCAGCCCATGGACGAGGCTCAAATCGCCCAATACGTTCGCGACCAGAACATCGGCCTGGTCGGCATCGGTGCGATGACCCGCATGATCGCCAAGGCCTACCGCATCGCCGACGCCATCCGTGCCACCGGAGTCCCCGTCGTCATGGGAGGCCCTCACGTCACCGAGCTAGCCGACGAGGCCCTCGGCCGCGATGGCGGCCCCCGCCACGCAGACGCCGTCGCGCTAGGCGAAGCCGACGACACCTGGCCACAAATTGTGAATGACGCCACCCGCGGCGAGCTCAAGGAAATTTACGCACCCGTCGACACCGCCGGCAAAGAAAGCAAGCCCTCCCTCAAACCCTATCCCGTAATTCCCTGGGACAAGATCGATCTCCACCAGTTCAATCTTCTGCCCAAGGTCGTTTACCCGCTGCTCAAGAAAGTCGGCGAAGGCTGGGGCACATTCCGCATCATCCCCGTCGAATCCGGACGCGGCTGTCCCTACGGCTGCGAATTCTGCACCGTCACCGGATTCTTCGGCGACTCCATCCGCTTCCGCACCAACGAAAGCGTCGTCAACGAACTTCTCCTGCTGAAAGCCCGCGCCCGCAAAGAAAAAGGCCAGATGGCCGTCTTCTTCATCGACGACAATTTCGCCATCAACGTCAAGCGCACCAAGTCCCTGCTGAAAGACATCATCGCCGCCAAAGCCCAAGTCCACTGGGTCGCCCAGATCAGCGCCAACCTCCTGCGTGACGAAGAACTCTGCGACCTGATCGCCGCCTCCGGAGGCAAGTGGGTCTTCATCGGCATGGAATCCATCGACCCCACCAATCTCAAAGACGTCAACAAGGGATTCAACAAGCCCGGCGAATACGCCGCCGTCCTCGAACGCCTCGCCAAACGCAACGTCTACGCCATCACCTCATTCATCTTCGGCATGGACAATGACACGGTAGGCGTCGCCGAGCGCACCCTCGAGCAAGTCCGCACCTGGCCCCCGGGTCTCCCCATCTTCGGCTTGCTCACGCCCTTGCCCGCAACCCCGCTCTACAAGCGCCTGGAAGCCGCCGGCCGCCTCACTCGCCGCAAACACTGGCAGGAGTTCATCCCCTTCGCCATGGCCCACACCCCGCTGAAGATGACCATCGACGAAGCGCACGCCGAAGTGAAATACGGATGGTCCCACGCCTACAGCCCCGAAGCCCTTGCCCAGGCCGTCGACTCCCTCGACGACCAGCCTCTCGGCTACCGCATCAACATCTTCCTCGCCCGCCTCTGCTTCCGCGGCATCTATTTCCCCATGATGGGAAAGTTTGCCTGGCTGAAAGTAGTCGCCGAAAACCGCCACACAATTTTCAAGCTGGTCAAAGAAGCCTTCTTCGGCCGCAGATCGCGTCCAACACGTCCCGACATCGAAGACTCGTATGAAGAAGTCGCGTCTGATGTCCAAGGCGAAGTAGGCGCCTAATTAGGTGTTTGCAGGGCGCGGCGTACAGCCGTGGTGCGGTTTTGGGAAGGGCACGGCTTCCAGCCGTGCCGCTTTTCGCCCAACAAAATGTGGGCTTCAGCCCCTGAGGTCCGCTGGAAGGGAGGCCCGTGACGCCAGTCACTGATGCTTTGCTCCCCACTGTTTATGCTCCACGGGAACAACACGTCACCCGTTCAACGGAGAAACCAACCGTGAACCATACCTACTCCCGCAGAAGTTTCGTTCACACCTCGGTGATGGCGGGAGCCGCCTTCGCCGCTCAACCTCTCTTCGCGGCTGGGGTGCCCCATTTCTCGCGCGTTCTGGGCGCGAGGAAGCCTGCCCTGAGCTTGTCGAAGGGTGGGGAAGCCGCCACATTGCCGCCCAAGCCCGGCTTCCCGGTTGCGGACTATCACGTCCACCTGAGCCCCCAATTGTCGGTAGAACAGGCCGTCAATTTAGGCAAAGAGCGGCAAGTTCAGATCGGTATCGTGGAGCATCCGGGCCCGGACTACAAGATCCAGACCGACGCCGACCTCAAGCAGTACATCGACGGCTTACGCAAGTATCCTGTCCGCATAGGTCTGCAGCCAGTCTATCCGGGCTGGTCGAAAAGCTTCTCGAAAAGCCTTCTGGATGAATTGGACTACGTTCTAATGGATGCGCTCACGTTGCCTCGCCCCGAGGGTGGCTGGCTGGCGATCTGGCAAATTGACACCATGGTCGACGACGAAGAAGCATTCATGACGCGCTACATGCAGTTCATCGAGCAAGTGCTGGCCACCGAGCCCATCGACATCTTCGCCTGGCCGACCTTTCTCCCGGTTCCGATCGCACGGCAGTACAGCCAGATCTGGACGCGGCAGCGCGTCGACCGCATCATCGATCTCGCCAAGGCGAGAAAGATCGCGATCGAGATCAATGAGGTGGCGCACGTCCCTGACGAGAACTTCCTTGCACTGGCAAAACGAGCCTCCCTGAAATTCACCTTCGGAACCGATGCGCGCAACCAGAACGCCGCGCATTTCTATTACTGTTTCCAAATGGCTCAGAAATGCCGCCTGACTGAAGCAGATATGTTTGCGCCCAAGCGGAAGTAAGCAGTCAAAAAGAAACGATTGGCCATGAGTATGAGCGGGTGCCCCATCCTAACGTCGCGCATTTTGCGACGTTAGGGTGGGGATTCTGACTAGGGGTTAGTGAGCAGTGAAAGTCAAAGTCCCCACCCTAGCCGCAAAGAGCGCGGCTAGGATGGGGCACCCAGATTTTTCCTCCGGTTAAGGTGGGCCGCCCGCCCGCGGGCGAGGCGCCCGCGCCACATTCAACTGCAAAGGAAAAGGCTGCCAAGATTTCTCTCAGCAGCCTTTATTTATGCCGGCAACGACCTACTCTCCCACACACTTTCGCGTGCAGTAACATCGGCCCTGCGGGGCTTAACTTCCGTGTTCGGGATGGGAACGGGTGGAACCCCCGCGGTAAGATCACCGACAAGTCGTAGCTGTCAGCTATCAGCTTCTTCGCCTCCGGCTCAGAACAGGCTAAGAGCAGCTTTCAGCGTTCTTGCCGGGCTGACGTTTCGTGCTGATGGACAGCAAACTTGGTGACTCCAGCCAGCAGCAGATTCCTCGCTTCGCTCGGAATGACAACGTCATTCTCAAGAGCTGAAAGCTAAGAGCTGATAGCTGAGAGCTGGCTTTTCAAAGATCGTGAGGACGAAACCTCACAACTGAATAGATTGGGTGTGGCTTACTTTCATATTTGTTTACTTCCGATTTCAACCACACTTACTTCGGCTTTTCGTCGGCGCACAGTTGTCAGCATCTTCTTCTCTTCCACCCAAGTTCTGGCGGTCAAGAGAAACTCGCTTAGCCCCAGCTCAGTTTCTAGCTGATGGCTGAAAGCTGAGAGCTGACAGCTGTTTTCTGCACCGAGTAAATTTTATGGTCAAGCCGAACGGGCGATTAGTACTGGTAAGCTGCACGCATTACTGCGCTTTCACTTCCAGCCTATCAACCAGGTAGTCTTCCTGGGCCCTTCTTATCCCTTACGGGTTGGGAGATCTCATCTTGAGGAGTGCTTCCCGCTTATATGCATTCAGCGGTTATCACAACCGAACTTCGCTACCGAGCGGTGCCATTGGCATGACAGCTCGAACACAAGAGGTTCGTCCATCCCGGTCCTCTCGTACTAAGGACAGGTCCTCTCAAATCTCCTACGCCCACAACAGATAGGGACCGAACTGTCTCGCGACGTTCTGAACCCAGCTCACGTACCGCTTTAATAGGCGAACAGCCTAACCCTTGGAACCTTCTACAGCTCCAGGATGCGATGAGCCGACATCGAGGTGCCAAACCGGAGCGTCGATATGAACTCTTGGCTCCGATCAGCCTGTTATCCCCGGCGTACCTTTTATCCGTTGAGCGA
>JAIQFC010000014.1 GCA_020073465.1 Terriglobia bacterium | reverse complement strand
TCAGCAAGGCCTTGTGTGGAGAGTGGGTGCAACTGGAGCGGATCGGACAGCGGGTGCTGGTGTACTACTGCCGCACCCTGATCCGCGAACTCGATCTGGGGAACCAGCACTCGACCGCGGTCGAGCGCTGGTTCCCCCAGTCGGATGCCAAGTGAAAACTGTAAAGGATGTGTCGGGACAAACTGTAAAGTATGTCGTGGGACTAGACACGTTCTTTGCAAGGGTGGGTACGATGCTGCTTGTACCATGTTGCTGGTCATGCCCAGTGGCCTGCATCGCACCTACGGCGCTCATCACCTGCACTTTATCACCGGTTCGTGTTACCGGCGATTGCCTTTTCTGCGCACCGCGCGCAGCCGTGACCGCTTTCTCTCGATTTTGGAACAGACGCGCCAGCGCTTTACCACTTCGTGGTCGTCGGATATGTCGTCATGCCGGAACATGTCCACCTTCTTCTGACCGAACCAGAGGTCGGGACTCCTTCGACCGTGATGCAAGTGCTGAAACAGCGCACGGCACGGGCGTTATTACCGAAGAACACGCGGAAGGACTCACGCCAAGGCAATCTGTTTGGCGACAAGCTGCAGTGCAGGGCGTTCTGGCAGGCGCGCTTCTATGACTTCAACGTATGGACGACCAAGAAGCGCGTGGAGAAACTGAGGTACATGCATCGCAATCCCGTGAAGCGGGGACTGGTGGACTCCCCCGAGCAGTGGCGCTGGAGCAGTTATCGTTTCTATTTTCTCGGTGAAGCTGGCCCGGTGCGCGTGAATTTCGGGTGGACGGAGATTTCGTTGCGGCCTCGGGCAGCGTAGGCTGCGATGCTGCCATCGTTGGTGGTTCCCGCCCTTCGCAACGAACGCGAAGGACGGGGCACCCCGCTGTTTTTCTCCTGCCCACGAAAAGTCAAAAGCCTGGGCCACCCGCCGGGTACGAAAAGTTACTGGTGGGGATGTGTCAGCCGCGGGATAGAGTTGAGGTCCCCACCCTTTCGCAGAGAACGCGAAAGGATGGGGCACCCTCGGTTTCTTCGCCTCGCAAATTAGAGTAAGGCCGGGCCACCTGCCCCTAATTGAGTTTCAACCGCGTGCCAAAGACATCGGGGTTGAGGTTGGTCAGGATTTGAAACGAGCTAAAGAAGCCCGGGTGAGCGCCGGTCGCGTCCGCACTGACTGCGTCATAGTCACCCAGATACTCCGAATTGATGAGAATATCCGTGAAATGTGCAGGCACCCAGCTGGATGGTGTTTGACGGATGTCCACAAAAGTGTTGCCGCCATCGCCGGAAAGGGAACAATAATGGTCCACCAGAAAATTGTTGGGATCATTGCGGCGGTCTGAATAGCAGACAGCGAGCGCTCCGCGGTTATCCACGGCCATTCCAGACATGAATTGGTCGCGCCCTAAGCCCTCAAAATTGGCGGGAGTTGGGCTGACGAGATTCGGTGTGGACCAAGTCTTACCGCCATCCGATGAAGAAGTGAGAACGATGTCCCCAAAGGAATAGGACAAGTCAACAAAGGAAGAGAGGTCCGGTACTATGTTGCGGCTTCCATCCGTCCAGGTGAGGTAGATGGTGCCGCGGCGCGGTCCGCGGGAATTGTCCACAGCAAGAGTCGGGAACGTATTGGTCCGGAATCCGCCTTGCAAACCGGTGTCTATGGCAGTAGCCGCCGTCGTATCCGCGACGACGACTGGGGATTGGAAGGAGGCGCCCCCATCGTTGGATTGAGTGAAACGGATCTCCGCCGAATCACCGTCCGAACTGGTATAGGAGACGTAGATTTGACCACTGGAGCCGACGACGACCTGTGTGCCCGAAAGGTTGGCAAACGAGTCAAGACCGCAACGGTTGTCGATCACCACGGGTACGCCCCAAGTAAAGCCGCCATCGTGTGACGCGACCATTTCCAGACGGACATCCGGGGACAGAATTCCACCGTTGACGGCGCCGCCGCAGAGGGGGTCGATTTGGGGAACCTCAAAATCGGTGTACGTGACGTAGACATTCTGGGGGTTCCGGGAATCAATGGCCATCCATTCCTTGTCGAGAAAATGATTGAAACCATCCTTGGTCACGATGGCAATCGGGTTTCCCCAGGTCAGGCCGCCGTCTTGCGAATGATTGACGGCAAGGCCGGCGACGGCGCTTGTTTCATTGCCCTGGTTGTCGAATGTGTTATGGCTGTACAAAGAAGAATTAATAAAGTGGCTGGAATTGGCGCACACGACGACGGGATCGCCGGCAAGGAATACGGCAGGGTCCGGGCCTGGATTCAAGTAAGGAAGCCCCGCGAAACTTTTCCCGCGATTGTGCGAAACCCCCACGCTGTTGAATGAATTGCCTCCCACCTGGTCAATGAAAGTGCGGAGGTTTGCGCCAGAGTCGTTGTAGCCAACGACGACGTTGTCGCCACACCAGGCGCTCGATGTTTCGCTCTGGGTGAATCCGGAAAAGTGCGAAAACACGTAGTCGAGATCGGCATCGTTGACGGGAACCGGGCCGCGGTCGGAGTCATCAGCATCGGCTTTGTCGGCAAGCATGGATAGAAGCTTGGATTTTGACTTTGCCCCGGAAGTGGCGCGAGCCAGGCGCGCGGCCGGAGTATGGGCGGCGCGATCCAACCGCAGGCCGGGAAGAACCCGGGCCAAGTGGAACATGGTTGCGCCACCCATGGAGAGGCGGCTTTCGAACCCCGGATCCACCTTCTTGGCGAAGACATTCAAATGAGCCAGGCGGTTTGTATTCGCTGGACTCGGCTTGGTCTGCGCCTGTGTCCGCAACGCCGAAGCGAAAGAGAACAGCACAAGAACGAGTACGGCAGAAATGAGCGAAAGATAGGGAGCGCGATAATTATTGGTCACGGCCGAGTCTCCTTCCACGGACACTGGGAACTACGTTCTTAATTACCTGGAAGCTGTCGAAAAATGTTCCGGAATCATCATCGCGGCGAGACTCCAGATGTGCTGCGAGCGCGTCATAGTCACCCAAGAAGGTATCGCTGAGGAGAAAATCCGTGGCCTTCGTGGGTATCCAGCTTGCTGCCGTCTGGCGAACGTCCCGGAACGTCCTTCCATGGTTCCTGGAGAGAGAACAGTAGCGGTCGACGGCGTTGTTTACCGGATCATTGCGCCGGTCGTAGTAGCAGACCGCGATATTCCCATCCGGGTCAACGGCGATGCCGGGCTGGAATTGATCTCTGCCCGCGCCGCGAAAATCAGGGGGAGTAGGGCTCACAGGGGCGGATTTCGACCAAGTGGTACCGCCATCGGACGAACTGCTGAGCAAAATATCGCTGAAGTGATACAGCCCGTCGGTTGCGATAAGCTCAACCGTCGAATTGTCGCGGCCGTCTGACCAGACGATGTAGATCGTGTCATGGCCGTTTCTGGAAGTATCCACGGCCATGGATGGGTACGGAGTGTTCCGGAAGAATCCCTGGAGGAACGCATTAAAGACCAGACTGAAATCGTCAAACCGAGCTCCCCCGTTGGCCGAAAGCGTGATTGTGTCCACGGTGGTTTCGGCGGCAAAGGATTGCCCGCGGGTCGAGGACCGGCGGAAAGCCAAGCGAACGGAACGCGATCCCGCATCATTGCCGATGGGAAAGACATCATAGGAGATGTAGACCTGTCCGTCGTGCCCAACGGCGACTTGGGAGCCGGTAGCCAGGCTCGCAGAGCCACCGTCTGGAATGCAATCCTCGTGGACGATGGAGGGCGTGCTCCAAGTCTGGCCACCATTCATGGAGCTGACCATCTCGATGGCGGTGCGGAAATTTCCCGGGCAGCGCGCGGCGGGAAAAAGGTCCCCGCTTAAGCCTTCAAGGTCAAAGTCGGTGTAAGAGACATAGAGGCGATTCCGGTTGAGCGGATCAACGGCAAGCCAGCCTTTGTCAAGAAAGTGAAATGATCCATCCTTAAGAATGGCGGGGAGCGGGGCATTCCAGCTGCGGCCACCGTCATTCGAGAGGCTTATGGCAATGCCTGACAAGGGGCTGAAAGCGAAGGGATCGTTGGGGTCGACGATACCCGTCTGGAAGGACGTCGCAAGATAAAAGCGATCCGCACTGGAGCAGGCGAGAACCGGATTGCCTACCAGGCTGTTCGGAAAGTCGCCGGGAGGAACAAATCCACGGTCAACGAAGGACTTGCCGTCGTTGTGGGAAATGCCCGTTCCGATAAAGCTAGCTCCGGTGAGCAAACCATTGGCTTCAGGCTCGAACAGGGTGTCCACAACTCCGGTGCTACTAAAGAATCCAGTGACGACGTTGTGACCGCACCAGGCGCTGGAGGAGGTGTTCTGGGTGAACCCTCCGACTTGGCTGAACTGAAAATCTCGGCCAGGATCGGAGATCTGTACGGTTCGGGAATCCCTGTCGCGATCAAGCCTGCCTGAGCGGCGGCCTGAACTCAAACTCGCAAAGCGACCAGCACGGAGGCGAGTCTGCGACCCCTGTTTCAAGCCGCTATCGGGTCCCGCGGAAGGCTGGTCCAGGAGCGCATGCCCCGTGGCCAGAAAGTTCTGCAGCGCACCGGAAAAGAAGTCTCTCACATTCGGAGTCACTTTCTGTTCCAAAGCAATTGCCGCGCGGAAAGGAGCCGCGCCCGGACCGTCCTGTTGTTGCGCCGATGCGAGCGGGACAAACGCGGATGCGAGAAGCAAGAACAAGAGTAATGCGGGACTTCTTCTTCTATTCACGATACCCCCTTGTGTTGACTAACTGGAAAAACTTTCGGCCAAGAACCGGTGAGTGGAAGATGCCGTGCGCTGGTGAACAGCGCCGGCCATTGTTGGATGGAGAGAATTGGACGACCCGGCCAATGGAGCCGAGAAGGCGCGCGCCGAACGGCCGGTGAGGACGAAGTTATTCCTGCATCCACGGCCACAGCAGGAAAGAACGGAAGACTGAGCGGCTGTTAAATGCAAGGGCCCCCCCCGTAAAGACACCCATCAACAGATTATTCAAGAACGAACAATCGAAGAAAACGATCTTGCAGCACTTCGCCGGCTAGCGGATCAGGACGCAGATTTCGTGATGCTTGACCCGGACGGCTCGATCCCTGCGACAACCGGCCTCCTTTCGCTTTTCGGACTTCTCCGTTCTTCAGAATTGAACAGAACCGATTGCGGTACTCCAATTTGAGCCAGAGGCCGGGAGAAGAGCCGGTTGCAGACGGCGAGGAACACTAACACGCGCAGGCCATGAGATTTGTCATAATTTTGTAATTAAGGTAGAACCAGGCTGGGTGCAGAAACGACTATCAATGTAGCTGCACATTAGGTGCACACTATTGCCATAGATTTGCAGTATTTGTCGCAGGAAGACAATTTCACTCGCCACGCGGGGCGCGGTCCGAACCGCCCGTCCGAGCGGGCGGCCGGAGCGGTGTTTGTCCCGATGGGGTGCCCTCGGTTTCCTTACTTCACATTTGAGAGGATGCGCCACCAGTCAACATAACTAACTTACACACAATGTTATTCTTCATGCGCTTCTCTCTCCATTCTGTTAGCGCGAGGATTGCTTCACCTTTGCCTACGTCATAAGTCAGCATACAGACATGCGAAGTGGACTTCTAAGTGTCATAAGTTTCCAGCGAGACGCGCTTGCAACATAGGCTGGGGTGTGCGATGAAGAACATAACATTCTGATGTGTATTGCGACGTGACGTGCGCGATTCTGCCTTCGCAGCACAGCCAGATTTCGAGTGACTCAGCTTGAAGGTAGAGCGGGGGTCCGCAGCCTAAAGGAAAAAGGAGAGAGAACTTCAAGAAGCGGGGTGTGGTGTGAATCGTTTCCCCGTAAGGAGATTCGCAAACTGTTCTAGCGGTGGGGGTCGCGGCGGCGCATGTAGTCGATGAACATTTGCTCGACGGGCTTGTCGTAGGAGCGGAGGACGTGGCGGACGGTGTGTCCGCTGACGAAGTGGCAGACTTCTTCGGCGAGATTTTTGGCGTGGTCTCCGGCGCGCTCGAGAGACTGGGTCATGAAGATGACTTGCAGGCTGGCCTGGCGCACAACGTTTTCGGGATTCTCGATGTGGCGGAGGAAGATAAGGTTGCGGAGGCGGTCCATTTCGGCGTCGGCGCGGAGAACTTCGACGGCTTTGCCGACATCGCGGGTGGAGAAGGAATCGCCGCAGTCGGTGAGCATTTTTTCGAGGATGGTGGCCATCTGGGTGAGGTCGCGCGTGTCCTCGGAATCGAGACGTCCGGCAGAGGCGTGGGCGCTGTTGGCGAAGCTGAGCAGGAGATCGCCGATGCGTTCTAGTCCGATCATGAACTTCATGCAGGCGAGAAGTTCGCGGGCTTCGGCGGGGCCGACTTCGGTGATGGCGGCAGTGACTCCGGCATCGATTTCCATGTCGAGCGTGTCGAGTTCGCGCTCGCGCTGGCGCAGGGAGTTGAGCAGCGAGGCGGAGCCGGTGGCAATCCCTTCGGCGGCGGCTGCGGCGGCATCCTTAGCGAGATGGCAGGCTTCGACGGTGCGGCGAACCAGGTAGTGGTGGGCGGGTTCGGGCAGCGGAGTGTTGATGCTGGCGGTGCTCATGAGCACGTTCCTCCGGAGCGAGGCAGAGGCAACTCGTCTTCTAGTACCAATTCTAGCGGTCACGGAGATGATTGGCCAACTGCCCTCAGGGTAGTCGGGAATTGGCAAATGGTGGTTAAAGGGCTGTGAATTTTCGATTATTTTTCGTCAGGGAAATGAAGCCCCGGGGGGGCGGGCAGGGCGCTAATGCTGATACGCGCCAGATCCCTTCGACATCGCTCAAGGCAGGCTCTTCCCTTCGCCTGAAAAACGGCTGGGCTTGGGATGACGCCAGACCCGTTGGAAGGGCCAGGGAACCCAAACTGCAGCACTTCTTGCGCCCGGAATCGCTTGACAACACAGGCAACTCTGCTAAAGTTCGGAGAAAGCGTCCACTGCTCAACACAATGCGCACAGGTGCCCTGTCTATGAAGAACGTCTATGAGGTATTGCGGCAGAAAGAGATGGAGTTAACCCGGCTGGAGAAGGAAGTCGAAGCCCTACGGCTGGTTGCCCCCCTGCTTTCAGAAGAGAAAGAATCCATGGCCGAGATGGCGAAGCCGGCGTTGGCTACTGCGGTGGGCGGACCGCAGGCTCCGGCGCGGATTCCGGTGCCGACCACCCCGACTATTCCGGCTCCTCAACCCGTCCGAGCGGCGGGCTGGGACGATTCAGCGAAGCGCTGGCCGTAGAGCCAGTTCTCGGTTCCCTGCCGTTGCTTCCGGTTGTTGTTTGGAGCGAATGCGCGTCCTTGCTCTGCAGGAGCGCATGCGTTCGCTGGTCTTTCTTCGGGCGGCTAGTTGATCAGCGTCTCCTGATCTGCCACGCACTGCCACTTTCCATTTCGCTTTACCCAGGTATCGGTAAACCGCCCATGATGGACGAAGGGCTTACCGCCATCGGTGCCCTTGGTCCGATAGGCACTAGTGACGATGGCGACGTCTCCATAGAGGTATACGCTCGTCTCTGAGTTGGAAATCTCTTCCGACTTGAACGAAAGATCCTTCATGTCGGTCAGGTACTGGGACTTGCTCAGCAGCTTCCCGTGGTGGTCGACGCTGATAAAGGTGTCAGCTGTGATGGCGGCCACCGCGTTGGCGTCGTGGTGGATTTCCGCCTGATTCCAGGCGCTCTCCAGGGCCAGAACCAGGCTTCGGTCGGTCGACGCGCCTTCGTCCTGACCCTGCAAAGCCGTGGACAGACTCAACCCCAAAAGCACGATTCCGATTGCCAGGATACGCATAGCCATCGTCCCCTTCCAAGAGAAATGCCGGGCTTCGAGCGGACCTCTTTGAAGGAACTACGCTCGAACAATTTCTCGCAGCGCCGCCAGCAGGCGGTCGACTTCGTCCACTGTGTTGTAGTGTACAAGTCCGATGCGCAGGAAGCCGCCGGATTTTTCCACGTCGAGCTGCTCGGTGAGATTCAGCGCGTAGTAGTTTCCGTCCCAGGTGAAGAAGCCGCGGTCGCCGAGCTGGGTGGCGAGTTCGAGGGGAGTGTGGCCGTCAATTCTCAGCGCGAGCGTGGCGCAGCGCTGATCAAAGCGGGCGGGGTCGGCGATCCCGTACAACTTGAGGTGCGGGATCTTGAGCAGGCCGGAGATGATCCGCTTGAGCAATTCGCGCTCGTGCTCGTGGATGGCCTCATACGCGGCTTCGATTGCGGCTCGGCGAGTCGTGGCTTCGGGACGCGTATGGCGACCAAGATCGGCGAGATATTCGACGCAGGCGCCGATCCCGGCGATGCATTCATGGTTGAGCGTGCCCCACTCCCAGCGATAGGGAATCGCGTCGGTGAGGGGGCGGACCTTGTACGGGCGAAATCCCCTCAGATGCTCGCGCTTGCCGAAGAGCACGCCCATGTGGGGCCCGAAAAACTTGTAGGTGGAGCAGGCCAGGAAATCGCAATCGAGCGCGGCCACGTCGATCAGGCCGTGGGGGCCGTAGTGCACAGCGTCGATGTAGGCGAGGGCTCCGGCGGCATGTGCGAGGCGGACGATCTCCTTCACGGGATTGATGGTGCCGACGGCGTTCGAGGCGTATCCGGCGGCGACGAGCTTGGTGTTCTTGTTGATCTTCGCGGCGAAGTCGGCCATGTCGAGGGTGCAGTCATTTTCGTTGATCTCGGCCCATCGGACAGTGATGCCTCGGTCTTCCGCCATCGCCAGCCAGGGAGAGACGTTGGCATCGTGATCGAGGCGCGTGACTACGATTTCATCGCCGGGCTTCAGGTCGCGGCCGATCGCGCGCGAGATGGCGAACGTCAGCGTCGTCATGTTCGGACCGAAAGCAACTTCGTCGGCGCTGCAGTGGAGGAAGTCGGCCATGGCTGCGCGCGCTTCGGCGATCATGGCGTCGGTGTGGCGGCTGGTGGCGTAGGCTCCTCCGGTGTTGGCGTTGTCGCGGCGCAGGTAGGCCGACATGGCGTCGATGACGCGCTGCGGGACTTGGGTGCCGCCGGGGCCGTCGAGGAATGCGGCGGGATGGCCGTTGACGGTTTGGGAGAGAGAGGGGAACTGGGAGCGGACGTAGGTGAGGTCGAGGGCGGGGGCGGCTTCGGTCGTGGACATGGCATTTCAATTTAACCACGGCCACGCACGTTTTGTGGATTCGTCGGGCGGTTGATGCAATAATCTGGCTCGACGGTGATGAGATGAAGGGCAGGAGAATCATTCTCGTCGTTTTTTCCGCGATGCTGTTAATTGTCGCCGCGTTGGCGTGGGTGAGCTATGTCGGGCAGGGGATTGCGTATGGGGATCTCTTCGGCGTCAGTGGCCGCGAAGCGGATCTCGCCGAACTAGGAAGAAGGGCCTTGCGTTCTCTCTGGATTGCGGCGTCTCTTGAGGCGCTGGCCGTCGGACTCATAACATGGGTTGTAAGCGATCCGGACAGGTCCGTCTGGGGCAGGTTGGTTATTAGCTCTGGAGTAGCTTTGTTCGTTGATGTCTGCACCTATGCGGTTGTTCGAGGGATGTAGGTTTGGGGCCCTCAGCGGCTAAAAAGCCACAATCAATCTGGTCTCCTGATCGGCACGGCTATAAGCCGTGCCCTTCCCGATTCTATCTTGCGGCGCGGATTACTCGGTCGCAAACTCTCACGAAATCCGCCAGCAGACCGTACGCCGTCGCGTACAGGCCGGGATTCTCCTCCGTGATTGCCAACCCAGGAAAAATGTCGGTCTCGAAATAGACATAGGATGACGTTCCCGAAATTTTTCCCATTGGTGAGCTGGCCAACACCTTTTCCGGCCTAACACTCGCCTTCACGCCGTTCCCTTCCCGCTGCGCCCGGCAGACGAGCTTGTAAGGCCAGCCATCCCTTCGCACGTTGCGCACAGCCTCGGTGGTTAAATCGCGAATGCCTTCACGCGCTATCTCTTCCAACAGCACGGGGACATCCATCAACACCGTAATCAGCGCCGCCGTCTTTACTGCCGCATCCCAGCCGTCGATGTCGTGCGTGGCGTCGGTCTCAGCGACGCCGAGTTCCTGCGCTTTCTTCAGCGCGGCGTCGAAGCTGAGACCGTTTTCCATTTCACCGAGGATCACGTTGGTGGTGGAATTCAGGATGCCGTGGAATCCCTGCAGATGGATCGCGGGCAGTTGATCAAATAAAGAGAAGATGGGGACGCCATCCATCACGGTCGATTCAAAGAGGAATCGCTTGCCGTGGGCCGAGGCCAGGTCGCGCAGTTCGCGGTAGGCGTGGACGATGGGGCCTTTGTTGGCGGTGATGGCGTGGGCTCCGTGCTCGAGTGCGGCGCGGATGTGGTCGACGGCGGGTTGGCCGTTCTGCACGTTGAGAGAAGTGGCTTCGAAGAGAACGTCAGCTTTGGCGGCGACCAGCCAGTCGCGGACGTTGTGCGTGACACGGTGGCCACCGCCGGCATTCGATTCGATCCCCGGCTCTTCGCGGGCGGGGGCGCCCGCGCCACATAATCCGGTCACGTCTAAGCCGGAAGAATCCGCAATCCAGCCCAGTCGTCGCGAGGCGACTCCGGTGATGCGCCAGGAAATCCCATAGCGCTCACGCAGTTCCTGCGCGCGGTCTTCCAGCAATCGCGCGAGCGTGCGGTTTACGTTTCCGAAGCCGAGGAAACAGAGGTTGTAAGTTTGAATGTGAATTCCCTCGTGCGGAACTGTGCGTGAGAAGTCGTGCCGTCCCTACGGGACTCGCTGGATATTTTCGCTTTACCCGGCACTTCCGTGCCGGGCTTTCACATTCCGCCCCGATGGGGCTCTAGTCTGCCGACTGCGATCCCCTCTTCGCCCGGAAATCAGACTTGGCGCCCCACAAAAACTGGTTTCTCCTACGCTGTCGACACGGCGCTAGAAGCGCTGCGCCACCTAAAATCGCCCACCACCATAAGCCTTCCAGCGTTTGGAATTCCGACTCGGAACAGCCGGCGGGACGCCGGCGCTACCAAGTCGCTATCCCATCACCGTCGTATGCTCGGGCTGGATCTTGTACAGCACTCGCACTTCGCCGGGCTGCGCATAGGGATATTTGTCCACGCCCAGATACTTTTTGGCCATCTTGTGGATGTGGTCCCCGGCGCCTTCTTCCGTGATCTCGACGACTTTCCCGCGAATCTCGAGATAGCGATAGGGGTTGTCGGGATCGATGATGGCCAGCGACACACGCGGATCGCGGCGTACGTTGCGGTCCTTCTGGCGTCCCTTGGCGGAGTTGAAGATCACGTGCTCGCCGTCGAAGTCACACCACACGGGCGTGACTTGCGGCCTGCCATCGGGCATCAGGGTCCCCAGGCTGGCAAAGGCCCGCTTCTGAAAAAGATCGCGGTACTTCTCGGGGATGACTTGCGACATAAGGCCTCCAGAATTGGGATTGCAGCAGCATTATAGACGGGACGCCGACTTCCTGGATGCACGCTCAGCGCTCGGTTTCGCGTATGGCCTGGTGCGCTAGACTACAGCATCGTTCGAGAGGAAGGATTGGCCCCGGTGAAGCGACCGTCCACTGTCACTTACGAAACTGTGCGCCGAATGGCGCTCGCCTTTCCGAATGTCGAGGAGGGCACCTCGTACGGCACCCCGGCGTTGAAGGTAAAAGGAAAACTGTTTGTGCGCCTGCGGGAGGACCCGGACTCGCTTGTGATCAAGATGCCATTTGAGCAGCGGGAAGAACTGATGGCCGGCGATCCGGAGACTTACTACATTACTGACCACTATCGGGATTACCCGTGGATGCGCTCCATGAACTGCTGCAAACTGCTTATCGCGCAGCATTACCCGCCGGCCGCGCGCGGAAATGAATCGAGACCCGCTCCGGGTGTGTGGACTTCCCGCTGGTCTCCATCTGCGTTTAGAATTACAAGCTTACTTGAGGCTAAGAGACTTTTCTGAGCCGGTGCAGCAGCGGGCGGAGGCCGGCGGAGAAACCCTACTCGTCCAGCAGACTCTAATGACCAACGAGGCCAAGGGAACGAATAGCATGATCGCTTTGCACCTTGCTCTGAGCCGACCAACGCGGCGCACGATCCTGACCGTGCTGGCTGTTATCGTTCTGCTGCCGCTGGCTTCAGTGCCGGGCTCTGCCGCCAGCGAGCGGGGTCAGAAGTATCCACCGACCATCGTCTTTATGACCGATTTCGGCGTGGTCGACGACTCTGTGGCCATCTGCCGTGGGGTGATGTACTCGATCATGCCGGAGGTGCGCATTGTCGACCTTACGCATCAGGTCACGCCGTTCTCGATTCTGGATGGCGCGCGTTTCCTTTACGGCGCGACACCCTACTATCCGGCGGGCGTGGTGTTCGTGGTCGTGGTCGATCCCGGAGTGGGCAGCACCCGCAAGGCAATCGTTGCGAAATCAAAGCGTGGACAATACTTCGTGCTGCCGGATAACGGCTTGCTCACGCTAGTGGAGCAGCGTGATGGGATCGAAGCTGTGCATGACATTACGAATCCCGATTGGATGATCGGCGGCAAGCTGTCATCCACGTTTCATGGGCGCGACATTTTCTCGCCAGTCGGGGCTCACGTCGCGCGCGGCGACGATTGGAGCAAGGTTGGCCCCGAGATCCCGGTCAAAGATCTGGTCCGCCTGGAATTGAAGGCTGCGAAGCTCGACGATCGCGGGCTGAAAGCGGAAGTCATCGCGACCGATGGGCCTTTCGGAAATCTTGTTACCAACATCGACGCGGACGATTTTCTCAAGCTCGGTTACCAGCGCGGGCAGGAAGTCCAGCTCACGCTGGGCGACAAGGAAATGACAATCAAGTTCGTGAAGACGTTCAGCGACGTGGCGCTGAACCAGCCGTTGCTGTATATCGATTCGCGCGGGCATCTGGGCCTGGCGGTGAATCAGAACAGTTTTGCGGCAACCTACGGCATCAAGCCGCCCGCGCTGTTGTTCATCCCGCGGTCGGGGAAGTGAGTTCGCTTCAGGGGACAGGTCATCTTATGAATCGCGTAACTGCATCAGCACAGGGTAAGTTCTCCATCTACAAGACATTGCTATTCGTGGCGATTCTGCTTCTGCCGGTCCTGGTCGTGGGCCAAAGCTTCCGCGGGTCGATTCGCGGCAAGGTCGCGGACCCCAGCGGCAGTCTGGTCGCAGCCGCCAAAGTTACTGCCAAGAACAATGACACCGGCCTTGCCCGCGATGCGGTCACCACCGCCGAGGGCACGTACGTCCTGGCGGAGTTGCCCGCGGGCGTCTACACCGTCACGGTGGAAGCGACCGGCTTCGCGCCCGTGGCGCAGAATGTTGTGGTCAACGTCGGGCTCGACACGACTGCAGACTTCGACCTGCTGAAGGTGCAAGAACATAAGGAGAACGTTACGGTCACGGAAGAGGCGCCGCTGGTCGAGTCCACACGTGACGTGCTCGGCGAAGTGGTTGACCGGCGCATGGTGAGCGACCTTCCACTGAATGGGCGCGACTTCGGCAAACTCGTGGCACTCGTCCCCGGTGCAACGGTCGAACCCTCGGGCGTAGCCGCCATCCAGAGCGGGTTCGGCCAGTTCGCCATCAATGGCAACCGCGATCGTTCCAACAACTACACGGTGGACGGAACCGATAACAACGATCCGTTCTTCAACAATTCCGCTTTCAACCAGACAGGAATCGGCGGTGCGCCGGCATCACTTCTCCCCATCGATGCGATTCAGGAATTCAACCTGCAAGCGAATTTTGCTCCTGAGTACGGGCGCAACAGCGGATCGGTCATCAACATTCTGACTAAGTCGGGAACAAACCATCTGCACGGCTCTGCATTCGAATTCCTGCGCAACAGCGCCATGGACGCGCGCAACTACTTCAACCGTGCTCCTGCGACCAAGAGTCCGTTCCGCAATAACAACTTCGGCGCGTCACTCGGCGGCCCACTCGTCAAGGACCGGACGTTTTTTTTCGCGGCGTACGAAGGCCAGCGCGAGCGGGTCGGGTCGGACTTCAGCTTCCTCGTGCCCACACAGGCGCAGATCAGCGAAGCCCAAGCGCTCGTCGCCAGCAACGAACTGACGCCAAGCCCTGCCCTCACCAACATCCTCGGTCTGTTTCAGGCGTTGCCCGGTTACGACGGCACGTCCGGCGTAATCGCTGGCACCGATCTCGACAAGAACAGCGTGGACAGCTTCATCGTCAAGATCGACCACCAGCTCACTTCTTCGGAATCGCTCACCGGACGATACGCTCTGGCCCGCAGCCAGCAGACGTTCCCGCTGGGTGGCCTTGGATTCGGGGCCGGATCGCGCCTGCCCGAGTTCGCGCAAACCTCGCCCACGCGAGTGCAACTGGTTTCGGCCAGTCTCCTCTCGACTCTTAGCCAGAGCAAGATCAACGAAGTGCGTTTCGGCTACAGCCGCTACCGCACGTCGTTCAGCGCGCTCGACGCCGCCACTGATCCCGCGAGCTTCGGCACGACGGGTGTTCCCTTCAACCTGGACACCGGCAAACTCGGGTTGCCCGAGATTGATTTCGGAGGAGTCTTTGAGAATCTTGGAGCGAGCGGCTTCAGCATCCCTCGCGGACGCACCAGCCAAAGCTTCCAGATTCTCGACAACATCACGTGGTTGAAGGGAAAACACACGATCAAGTTCGGTGGCGAATACCGCCGCGCAACGATCGACAACTTTAACGACAATCTGGAACGCGGCATCTTCTCCTTCTTCCAGGAAGATCCCAGCAGCTTTGCGTTGTGCCCCGGCCTGACGACAGATCCCGTTGCGTGCAGCGACGGAGGAGCACTCACGCTCGCTGGCTTCTACCTGGGCGACACCTTCGAACTGGCCAACGCAGGCAACACGCGCCGCAACACATTCAACAATGGTTTCAGTTTCTTTGCTCAGGATGATTTCCGCGTGTCCCCAACATTTACGCTCAACTTCGGAGCCCGCTGGGAATATTTCGGACCGCTAGGCGAAAGCCACAACCTGCTCTCGAACCTGGGAGCGGACGGGAATCTCGCGATGGTGGGAACCGACGGACTGCATGGCGCCTACAGTCGCGATCTCAACAACTTTGGTCCGCGCGTAGGCTTTGCCTGGAACGCTTTCTCGAAGACGGTCGTCCGCGGGGCTTATGGAATCTATTACGACTACATTCCGCAAGATCTGATGATCGCGAACTTCACCAACTCCGCTGGACTTGCTACGAACCCCATCGGCCCGCAACCGGTCGTGCCTTTGAACTATGACTCCTCCGGGTGGGACGGCACCAATCCGGGTGCGCCGATCCTGAGTCTGCCGGACGGGCCGTATCCGAACCCAGGCTCAAGCATCTTCGTCACGCCGCGGAACCTGGTCACACCCTACACACAGAACTGGAATCTCAACGTTGAGCAGCAATTCAGCCAGGGACTCGCACTTCAACTTGGGTACATCGGGAGCAAGGGCACCAAACTGGTGCGCCTGCGTGATGCGAACCAGCCTGATGCGAGCGGCAACCTGGTCAATTTCCCGCAATACGGTACCGTCGACCAGTTCGCCACCATCAGCGCTTCCGCCTACAACGCTCTTCAGGCAACGCTGCGAACGCGCAACTGGCACGGTCTTGCCGGCTTCACTGGATACACCTGGTCCAAGTCGCTGGACGATGCCTCGGATGGCATCGACTTCAATTTCTCGACGGTCGCCTTCCCGCAGGATTCCAACAATCCCGGAGCCGACCGCGGGCCGTCAAACTTCGATACCCGTCACCGCTTCACGGCGGCGTTCACCTATCAACTGCCGTTTCCGGGCGTCCATAAGCGCCTGTCACAAGGCTGGCAGCTGAACACGATCTTCACGGCACAGAGCGGGCGTCCCGTGCCGATCGTCAGCGCCAATGACACGAATATTTTCAACTTCCACCAGCGGCCCAACATGGTTCCGGGCGTCAATCCTATCGTCTCCAACTGGGAGTCGAGCCCCGATGGCGCTGGCTATCTCAATGCCGCTGCCTTCGTGCAACCGGCGTTCGGAACGTTCGGTACCATGCAGCGCAACTCCATCTATGGCCCACGCTTCTGGAACCTGGACTTCGCTATCAGCAAAGACACTCCCATCACCGAGCGCGTACGGCTGCAACTTCGCGCGGAGTTCTTCAACATCTTCAATCACCCGAACTTCGCTTTGCCGGAGTTCTTCATCAATCCTGCGTTTCAGGATCTGGGAAGTCCCGGAAGCCCCAACATTGTGCAGAACCCGACCGCGTACGATCCGGTTACGGGTGCACTGTTGCCGGCAGGCCTGATCACTCAAACCCCGGACCAGGCGCAGACCAATCCTGGGTTAGGTGGCGGCGGGCCACGCGTGATTCAGTTAGGAGCGAAGTTTCTGTTCTGAGATGAACGGTGTATGTGGCGCGGGCGCCTCGCCCGCGCTTTTTCCTGCATTCAGGTGGCTGGGATGCTTTTCAGAGCGGCTGACGCAGAGACATCTCGAGCGATCAGTCGATCTGACTTGAATGGACCGTACCGGAGTGCGTGCGCCGGGCTTCGCCCCTTCGGCTCGTGTGCGCCTGTCGAAGGGCGGCTGTCGCTACGTGGGTTGCTGCGCTACATCCTGGGACACCCGGGGCAGCACTGCCCGCAGCAGCGCTTCAAATGTGGTTTTCACTCGCTCTCCGGTTTCCATGACTTCGTCGTGCGAGAGCGACTGGTCGAGGATTCCTGCGGCCATGTTGGTCACGCAGGAAATCGCGAGCACCTTCATTCCCATGTGCCGCGCCGCAATCACCTCGGCCACGGTCGACATGCCCACCAGGTCCGCGCCGATTCTGCGCAAGTATTCAATCTCCGCGGGAGTTTCGTAACTCGGGCCGAGGAGTCCGGCATAGACGCCCTCGTGCAGGGTCATCCCCAGTTTGCCCGCTTCTTCACGCGCCATCTCGCGGTACGGTTTCGCATACGCCTGCGTCATGTCGGGGAAGCGCACGCCGCAACGGTCGTCATTGGGTCCGACCAGAGGATTTTGTCCCTGCAGGTTGATGTGATCGCGAATCAGCACGAGCGCGCCCTGGGAGTAGTTCAGGTTGATCCCACCCGCGGCGTTGGTGAGAATCACGGCGCGGATTCCCATGCGTCTGAACACGCGGACGGGAAATGCCACTTCCTGCGCCGAATAGCCTTCATAAAGATGGACGCGACCCTGCATGGCCGCGACTGCAACGTTTCCCGCTTTACCGATGACCATGCGCCCCGCGTGCCCGATCGCGGTCGAGCGCGGAAAAGACGGAATGTCGGCGTAAGGGATGTGAGCGGCGTCGGTGAGCGAATCAGCAAAACCGCCCAGACCCGAGCCCAGCACCAGAGCGATGTGCGGGCGCAAGGAAGTACGCGACAGCACCAACTGCGCGGCGTATTCAGCAGATGTGAAATCCGGGTTCATCACTAATCATTCGACGTTGTCGTTCCGAACCACTCGGCGCTAGAGCATCGCTTCTCCGCGGTGAGCGGACAGGCTAGTACTTCTTCTCAAAGCTCGCGAACGCCGCTTCCAGTTTCCATTGCTCGCGTGCCCGTTCGCTGGTGGCTAGAAATTTCTCGCACCCTGGCGAAGGCCTCTCCGTTCCGGTTGAATCCCCAACACACACGGACACCGGACGAAACACGACCTTCGTTTCCGCCCACAGACCTTCTCCCGGAAGGAAACTGTGCTCCAGGCTCTGCCGCGCCATGCGTTTCAAGTCCGCGTAGGCAAGATGATGTCCCTCAACCGCCCGCAAATACTCATGCGTCATGTCCGATCGCGCAACACCCTCGTCGTCGGTTGAGAGCGCAACCGGAACTTTGTATTTCAGGTAGACCGGCAGGGGATGATCCTCTCCGGTCACGCCGAGAATCTGATCGTTCGACGTGAGGTTGATCTCGACCAGCACGTTGCGAGCTGCCATCTCCTTCAGCAGGCCGATGGGATCTTTCTCGTTCATGATGTCGACGCCGTGGCCGATGCGCTCGGCATGCCCGCGCTCGACGGAGGCGCGGATGTGGAAGGTCAAGTCCTCAGGCGGCACCAGGCCCATCGCAATCTCGCCGGCGTGCAGGCTGATATGCACCTTGGGATAGACGCCGTGCAGATAGTCGAGCATCGCCATGTGCTCGTTGAAATCATGGATGGGCACGTACCAGTCTTCCGGCATCACCAGGTTAAGCCCAACGAATAGTGGGTCCGACGACGCAAGCTCGAATCCCAGCAGGATTTGCGCGAACACCGCTTCATGCGGGAGCCCGCGCAGAACCTGGTAAATGTAACGGACGTTGAGATTGCAGCCGGGCTCGGCGTCCGGGGTTCCGCACTTTAGCTCGGTTCTGGCACGCGTGTCATCTTCCACCAACTTCTTGCTGGTTGCGGATGCCACATCTCTCAGACCGGCCGACAGCAACTTCTCTCGAAGCTTGGCGAAGTCGGCGTCCCATCCGACTTTCATTCCGAGTTCCGGCGCAGCGCCACCGTCGGCCGTGTGCATGAACTCGACGTACTGCAGATGTTCGCGGCCGGCACGGTTGATAACCGTCGCGATACCCTCGGCAACGTGCGTGTGGGAGGCAAGCCCGAACTTCTCGAACGTAGCGAAGAAATGGTCATGGCCAGACTCGTCCCCGGGTCTCCAGTTGCGCATCGACCACGCGTCGATGATCTGGTTGTACAGAACGTGGTCGGCGTAGGCGCACTGGATGGCTGGCTTCGAGGTGTACTTTTCGCACGAGTCGCAGGGAGGAGCGATCAGGCGCGACGAAGTCCGGTCTACGCAGAGGTTGTCAGAGGCGGCAAAATCGATCAGATCTTCGGCATAGATTGCGCCGTCAAGGTGGTTGTGCAGGTCCCCGCCCTTGGGCATTTCGCGCAGAAAAGCCAGCATCAGCGGCGGCTGTTTGCGGACCGACTCGAAATACTTCGAGGTCTTCTCTTCGGCACTCTGAGCCCCGGCCAAGGCTGAGAACAGCAGCGCAACCAGACACCGGTGAATGACGATGCGCAAGGTCAACTCCAGCCCTCCAACGTCAGGAAAGGCATTGTAATTCCTAGGGGAGATTTTCACCACGGAGGCACGGAGACATAGAGAGGGACACGAAGGGGAGGTCTCCGCGGAATTCGACATACGCGGCGAAGTCCTTGCCCGGAGCGCCTTTTGCGGGATTTTCACACGTACGAGATGATCGGAGGAATGGCTCGCGCTGCAATGACACCGGTCGGTCATCACGAAAACCCGCGTCAACTGCGGGGTTTGTGAGAATCCACATGCGGCTCTGCACCAAATCCGGTCAGGGGCCTGTGGAGGGGCTGCACTCGATTGAAAAGACATAGAGTTACAGGCTGCAGTTTTTGATTGACTCTGAAATTAGAAGGAGTAAAAACACACTCGTTCTTTGACAACTTCTTAAGTTTTTCCGGTTGGTGCGGCGTCCGGGGCTCAAGCGAAGTCACTTTGCGTTATCGCAAGATAAGGGCAAGGAGGGCAAGCAAGGGTCTATAGCAAAGCGCTGGTCGAGGAGAACGAGAAGACCTGTTGAACGGAACTCTTTATTTTTTAGTTCTTCGCTCTTGGCTCTTAGCTCTTAGCTCTTAGCTCTTAGCTCTTAGCTCTTAGCTCTTAGCTCTTGGCTTTTAGCTGTTAGCCACCCTCTCCTCACGCCCATTTCCTGCCAGACTTCTACAGCCGTCTTCATTCCAGGCATTCCGGACTGAATCCCAAAGTGTTTTTGCAGAAGAAAGACCTGCGTTCATCTGCGAAATCTGCGGCCGCTCCCTGTCTGCGGCGCCTACGGGCCCACAGCCACCTGCAACGCTCTTGGCGTCTGCAGGCGGGCCCGGTGAATCTGATTTTTCTCAGTCACCTCGCCCACGCCGTCCACATGCACGACATAGGCCCCATGCGGCACCGTATCTCCAAACGGGATTTCGAAATCTGTCGTACCCTTCTTCAACAGGAAACGCTGATAGCCGATCGCCGTCGCTCTGCCGTTCTCGCCGACTGCCAGGGTGATGAACGTAAAATCAAAATCTTCCGGAGTCGTGTTCGATACCTGCACGCTGCCCTCGATGCGGTTGCCCACGACGTGCGCCGGAGTCTTCCACCGCATCGACATCGCAGCAATGACATTCAGCACATACTCGCGCTGCACCGCTTGCGGAGGCTTGCCGCTGTCAGTCACCGAGATGGTGAACCGATACTCCCCCAGCTTCTCGGGATATCCATGCAGGGTTCCGTCGTCCTCGAGTCGCAGCCCGGGCGGCAGTTCTCCCTTTTCGACTTTCCAGTGATACGGGATCGTTCCATTGCGCGCGTGCATTTTCCACGCGTACGTTGCCCGCGGATAAGTCCCCGGCAATGAGATCGTGTCGATGACGAGCTGCGTTCCATCAGTCGGGTTTGACGGGGGAGAGTTCTGAGTCTGCGCGCTGGCGTCAGGCTCGGTCAATTCCTCTTTCAATCGAGGCGAACCGAGCTGGCAGCTTGCCATCCCGATGGCACACACCAGTGCCGCCGACACTCCTACCCTCACAAATTGTGTTCCGGTCCCCACGGTCCCACCCCGACACAACACTCATGCCATGCTAACCCGCACAGTCCAAAGGTACAAAGGGCAGCCCGAAAGCGGCGGGCAGTGTGGCGTGGCCGCGCATTTTTCGTCTCCGGGGCGCTACTTATCTCTGTGGTTCGGGTTCTAACATGGCAGTACTTACCATGCTAACCTGAACGCAGAGCTGTCTCTGCGTTCCGCATTTTGGGGGGAGTGTCATGCCTGTACGAAATCGGCTCATTCTGTTGGTTGCTTTTTCTTCGCTTGCGTTCCTGGCTGCGTGTGGCAACGGTGGTAATCGCGTGACGCCACCCCCCACGGGATCTTTCAGTAACAGCGATCTGAACGGTACGTATGTTTTCTCTGCCACCGGTACCAACGCCAGCGGATTGTTCTTCACTGCAGTCGGGAGTTTTCAGGCCAATGGCAGCGGAGGCATTACTGGCGGCGCACTTGACCTCAATGATGCTGGCCTTGGGGTGCTGCTTTTGACAATTAACAACAGCAGCTACAAGGTCACCTCCGACGGCCGCGGCACCGCAACGCTGGTTACCTCCCAGGGCAATCTTGGTCTCGATTTCGTGCTGACTTCAAGCTCACACGGGCTGGTCATTCGCTTTGATAACTCAGGATCGGGCAGCGGCAGTCTCGACTTGCAAAGCGCGGTTACCCAAAGCCAGCTTGCAGGCTCCTATGCGCTGAATCTTTCAGGCGTCGATCAAACCTTCACCAATCCCTTGGCCTCGGTGGCAGGATTCACGCTCGACAGCGCGGGCAACATCACGACCGGGGTGCAAGACATCAATGACTTTGGAACAGCACTGGCTGCGCTGAGCCTTTCAGGCACAGTGCCAGTGGGCTCCGCTGGCCTTCCAGGAGTAGGCCAACTGGTGACCTCGACCACGCTCGGGACCCTCCAATTTGACGTATTCGTGATTGATGCGAACCATATCAAGTTCATCGAAATCGACTCGACCGCAATTCTTTCCGGCGACGCGTTTTCTCAGTCTGCGTCGTTCCCCACCGGCCCTACGGTGTTCACCATGGCGGGCCTCGACTTCATACCTACGCAGCCGGTTCCGTTTGTGGCTGGTGGCTTTATGGTTTCCGATGGAGCCGGCAACATCATGAGTACCTCGACTGAGGACGTCAACGATGCTGGCAACGTCGCACAGGTGGCCAGCTTTGCCGGCTCTTATAGCCCGCTCAGCGGAGGACGATCTGTACTGACGCTCATTGGCTTCAACAATGCCAGCCTTGTGAACACATCTACGTTCGCTGCCTATCCGTCCAGCGGCGGCGTCCAAATGCTGGAAATCGATGGCAACGGGATTACCAGTGGCTTCGCCCTGCCCCAAACCGGCACCCTGCTGGGCTCGGCCCAAGGCTATGGACTCAACCTCACTGCCTCGAATAGCAACGGCTTTGAAGAGGACGACATCGCAGAGTTCACACACACGAACGGCAACTTCTCCGGCCTCATTGACATAAACGACCAGGGCGCAACAACGTTCGGCCACTCGTTCACTGGAACGTACACAGCCGATTCAACGAACAGTGGCCGTGCCGTAATTTCCACCAACGCTTTTAACCTGGTGTCCTACGTCGTGAGCGGCTCGAGTGTGCTTTTCATCGAAACAGACTCCAACCAGGTCGGATTGGGAGCGTTCCAGGTGCAGACACCTTCTACGACGACAATGGCAGCGTCCCATCTGGCCGCGTTGCACGCAGCTTCTCATCCGCATGCTAGCCGGCGCAGTAAGCGTGCGGGTCGCGTAGGCCGTTTGTGAAACAGAGCAGGGCGCGGCCGTGAAAGCCGCGCCCTGACTGTCTTGATCCAAATCGTAGCTTCAAATCTCCAAGGCCTCCACTTTCACGCCCGCAGCATCCTTGGAATTCAGTTTCGCCCGGGCAGCCCATGCAACCAGGCGGTAGAGCATCAGTACTCCCAGCACCGCCGCGTACTCAAGCGGCTTGTGCAGGTCGGCCTTGACCAGCCAGATGTAGTGGATCACTCCGGCGATCGCGCTCACATAGATCAGGCGGTGCAGCGCGTGCCAGCGCTTCCCACCCATCCGGCGGATCCACCCTTTGGTCGAGGTCAGGGCCAGGGGAATCATCAGTGTGAAAGCGGTCATCCCCGCAGTAATGAACTTCCGCTTCGCGATGTCCGCGAGCATCTCGTGGACGGCGAAAAACTTGTCGAGCCAGGCGTAGGTCGTCAGGTGCAGTATCCCATAGAAGAAGGCGTAAAGCCCAAACATCCGACGGAGACCGATCAGCCAGTACAGATGTGTCAGCTTTCGTAGCGGAGTGATTGACAGCGTGACCAGCAGGAAGATAAGCGTCCAGTCTCCGGTCGAGTGCGTGATGAACTCAATCGGATTCGCCCCCAGCATGCCGTGGAATCCCTTCCACGCCAGACGTGCCAGCGGAATGAGGCATGCGAGAAAGATGACGGGTTTGATCCAGCGAAGCATAAGAAAGTGGCCAGTGATCAGTGGCCAGTAAACCCAACTCCTGGTCAATCGCGGAAGTAATCTGCCGAGTCCCTCAGGGGTTGAAGCCCGTACTTGTTGCTCCGATCGGCACGGCTTGAAGCCGTGCCCTTCCCAAAGGCATATATGAAACAGTTGGTACTGGCCACTGATCACTGACCACTGGCCACTGCTCTTAGAAGTTCTTCCTCAAATCCATCCCGCTATACAGACTTGCCACCTGATCGCCGTAGCCGTTGAACATGAGCGTCGGGCGTTTGAGGAATTCGCCCAGCCGGCGCTCCTTGGCCTGGCTCCATCGCGGATGGTCCACCGTCGGGTTCACATTCGAATAGAAGCCGTACTCATTCGGCGCGGACTCATTCCAGCTATTGATTGGCTGCTTCTCCACAAAGCGGATTCGCACGATCGCCTTCGCGCTCTTGAACCCATACTTCCACGGCACCACGATGCGCAGCGGCGCTCCGTTCTGATTCGGCAGCTCCTCGCCGTACATCCCAAAACAAAGCAAAGTCAGCGGGTGCATGGCTTCATCCATGCGCAAGCCCTCGACGTAAGGCCAGTTCAATACCGGACGGCGCACGCCCGGCATCTGGCTGGGATCGTTCAGCGTTGTGAACTCCACAAACTTGGCCTTGCTTTGCGGATTGACCCGCTTGATCAACTCGCTGAGGGAAAAACCCACCCAGGGCACAACGATGGACCATCCTTCGACGCAGCGGTGGCGGTAGATGCGCTCCTCGGGAGTCGCCATCTTGATGATCGTGTCCACGTCGAGTTCCTGCTTCTTGTCGACCAAGCCTTCAATCTTCACCTTCCACGGCCGCGTGCGGAAGTTCTTAGCCAAGCTCGCAGGCTCGTCCTTCTCGGTCGAGAACTCGTAGTAGTTGTTGTAGTTGGTGACGTCTTTGTAGGGCGTGATCGTCTCGGTCGTGCTGAACGTACTCTTCTTGATGCCGTCAATCTTGTTGCCGGCCTGGACGATGGTTGTGGGGGAGGCCAGCTCGCGCAAACCGAATCCAGTGGCCGCTGCCGCGCCCGCGATTACCGCACCGGCCAGAAACTTGCGGCGGTTCAGATAAAGATCTTTCGGAGTGATCTCCGACGATGGAATATCCCCAGCTCGCTTGATCAGCATAAGAACCCCTACCTTTAATGTACGCGATTCCACCCGGAACGGATGGCGCGCACACTCCCATTTTCCCTGAAATAGGATGCAGGCAGGCAAGGAAAGTTACAAGGAAGCAAACCCAGCGCCCGATTGTTGCGTCGCCAAGAATGAGACGCTTCACGCGGCCCGCCCGGATCCCCTTCGACTCCGCTCAGGGCAGGCTTTCGCTGCGCAAAGAACGCTTGCGCAGGATGACAGACAAACTGACCACTCCATGACTCTTTCTGCCTTGCGGCTGGAGTGACTGGGAACTGATAATGCATTGGGGAACTTTATGAGACTGCGACTCAAGAGTAGAAGCGTCACGCTGACGTTCGGAATGATTGCGGCTCTCGTGGTGTCCATGTCGCTCGGACAGGCAAGCTTCATACCGGCGTCACGCCTGATGAATCCGGAGGATCTGGTCAAGATCCTGCAATCGTCGAGTGGAGAAAAGCCCCTGATGATCCAGGTAGGGTCGCATGTGCTTTATGCGCAGGCACACATCCCGGGATCGGAATACATCGGCCCGGCCAGCCGTGAAGCTGGGCTTGAGCAATTGCGGAAGCGGGTGGAGTCGCTGCCGCGCAACAAGTTTATCCTTATTTATTGCGGCTGTTGCCCGTGGAGCCATTGTCCCAACGTGAAGCCTGCGGACGACGCATTGCGCGCGATGGGTTTCACCCACGTGAAGGTGCTCTACATCTCCGACAACTTCGGAGCGAATTGGGTGGACAAGGGCTATCCGGTGGCCAAAGGAGAATAAGATCTGCTGCGAAAGTATGTTCTGGTCAGCCTGGCGCTGATCGGTCTGGTCGCGGGACTTTATCTGGCGCGTCACCGCGTGAGAGTAGCCAAGGATACCGGCAAGTATCCGGTTGCTCCAGACTTCACGCTCCGTGAGCTGAGCGGGCAGGAGTTCCGTCTCTCGTCGTACCGCGGCAAAGTTGTGCTGCTCGATTTCTGGGCAACCTGGTGTGATCCGTGCCGCGAGGAGACTCCACATTTTGTGGAACTGCAGAATAAGTACGGTGGTCAGGGCCTGCAGATCATCGGTGTTTCGATGGACGACGGACCAGAACCCGTGCGTGACTTTTACAAACAATTTCAGATGAACTATCCGGTGGTGATAGGCAATGCGAACGTGGGCGAACTTTATGGTGGAGTTCTGGGACTGCCCATCGCGTTTCTGATCGGACGCGACGGCCGGATTTATGCGAAGCACGTGGGTGCGACTGATGTCTCGGTCTTTGAAAAAGAGATCGTAACTGTGCTGCAAGCCGAATCCAGTGGACGTCGCTCCGGCCCCTAGTCGGGAAGTCTTCGGGCGACCTTCGCAAGATCGCAAATTCTGCGCTGCAGGAAAGGTGGGTTGTTCAGCGATGTTTTCGTTGCGGTCGATTGGGTCTGTGAGAAGTCCTTACAAGGAAACCCGAGAGATTCCCAAGGGATTGGGAGCGAAACACGAGGCCGAAGGTGTGCTCGAAATTCTGCCGGAGTTTGAGGCCGGACTCACCGACATCGAGGGCTTTTCTCACCTCATCGTCATCTGGATATTTGATCGCTCCGAAGGATTCGAGTTACTCGGCACACCTCCCAGCGACAACCGGCCACATGGCGTCTTCGCGACGCGATCCCCGAGGCGTCCCAACCCGATCGGCCTGACGGTGGTAGAACTCCTGCGGCGAGAGGGGCCACGGCTGCACGTCCGAGGGATCGACATGCTTGAGGGCACACCGATTCTGGATATCAAACCGTATCTGTCATCCGTTGCGCCGGAGGCGTTGCGGCGGGGCTGGCTGGCGGAAGCGGAGGCGCGGAAAGGGAAGTAATCGCAGCTGGCCGTTATCCGCCGGCGATCGCCCCTATCACGATGAATGGCTCTTTCCCCGAAGCGACCGCGTCGGGGAGCGGCGCATCCGGCGGTTGGTGTGACAGATCCTCCTCGCAGGCGAAGAAGCGCAGGAATGCGCGGCGTTGTTGAGTGACGTGGTCACGAATTGTCCCGCGCAGCATGGGATAGCTGGCCTCCAGGACATCGAGGACGGAGCGCTGTGTGATCGGGCCATCGACTTCGAGCATAACTTCGCCGCCGACGTGGGCCAGCGTTCGCAGATGGGGCGGGAGTATGACGCGAATCATGGCTTTTGAAACTGCTTCAGTAGTTTCCGGCTGCGCGCCTTCATGGCGGGCGTGCCTGTGCGGCAAACGTTTTGCAGCAAGTTGGTCATCTCGGCCTCCAGACTTGCCTCGCCCCTCGCTAGTTCTGCAAGCCCTTGAATCGCGAAAGTCTTGACGATCGAGCTCCGATCGCTCAGATAATCGCGCAACCTGGCAATCGTCCGCCGTCGCTCCAACGTCGACAAAGGCTGTCGAGGGAGCATAAGAGCAAGGTGCCAGCGAAGTTCCGGCTGGGTCGTCTCGTCTGCAAGCCCTAACAATTCTGCTTTGAATGGTTCCATATACTGAGGTCTCTCCACGGAGATCTTCTCTGCGGCGTCAGCAGCACGCATGCGGACCACGGGATCCTCACTCCACAGGCATTCGATCAGTTCAGCAAGGCGACTCGGCTGCCGCAGAATTCGGGCGGCGACCTGATTGGATTTTCCGATAGATCGCCGATCCCCGCCCTCCAGCATGACACTGAGCCTTGCACGCCTCATGGCTCGCCAACCAAGAACACAACGCGGATCATGGTCAGGATTTCTCCCTGGTGGCCTTCGGATCAGAAGCAGATTCCTCTCCAACTGAGGCCGGATTCGGAATGACAACATGGAACGCGCATACTTGCCGCGCGAATCACACCAGCGTCTGCACCTCCACACTCAGCACCGCAGGCAAATCCCGCACAATCGGATTCCAGCTATCCCCCGCATCGGCGGACGCATACACCTGGCCGCCTGTCGTCCCGAAATAGATTCCGCACTTATCCAGAGAGTCCACAGCCATGGCGTCGCGCAGGACATTCACGTAGCAGTCTTTTTGTGGCAGGCCCTTCGTGAGCGCCTCCCACTCATTGCCGCCGGTGCGGCTGCGGTAGACGCGAAGCTTGCCGTCCATCACATAGTGCTCGCCATCACTCTTGATGGGGACCACGTAGATCGTTTCCGGCTCGTGCGCGTGCACATCAATCACGAAGCCGAAGTCGGTCGGGAGGTTGCCGCTGACTTCTTTCCAGTTGTCACCGGCGTCGTCCGAGCGCATCACGTCCCAATGCTTCTGCATGAAGAGCACGCCCGGGCGCTTGGGGTTCATGGCGATGTGGTGCACGCAATGGCCGACCTCGGCATTCGGGTCCGGGATGTATTGCGACCTCAGCCCGCGGTTGATCGGCTTCCACGTTTTGCCGCCGTCATCGGTGCGGAAGGCGCCAGCAGCGGAGATGGCGATCCAAATTCGGCGTGGATTGCTGGGATCAAGAATGATGGTGTGCAGGCACATGCCGCCCGCGCCCGGCTGCCACTTGGGGCCGGTGCCGTGGCCACGCAGGCCGGGGAGTTCCTTCCAGTTCTCGCCGCCGTCGGTCGAGAGGAAGATGGCAGCGTCTTCCACCCCGGCGTATACCATGTTGGGATCGGTGAGTGAGGGCTCCAAATGCCACACCCGCTTGAACTCCCAGGGATGCTGCGTGCCGTCGTAGAACTGATGCGTCGTAAGGGGTTTGCCAGTTTCGGCGGACGCGTCGTAAACGAACTTGTTGCTTGCGGCCTTGGGGGGACCCGGTGCGGGCGGCTCTCCGGGGGGTGTTCCCGGCTGGTGCCAGGTTTTGCCGCCATCGTCGGAGCGCTGAATGATCTGCCCAAACCATCCGCTGGTTTGCGAGGCGTAAATGCGCTTGGGATCAGCGGGTGATCCCTTCACGTGATAGATCTCCCATCCCGCGAAGTGGGGACCGCTGACATCCCACTGTTCGCGCTTGCCGTCCGAAGTCAGAATGAATGCGCCCTTGCGTGTACCCACCAGAACCCGAACCTTGCTCATGGTTCACCCCTTTCTACGCACCTTTGCCGCAGTTAATGATCCACGGTATGCCGAATTGATCGACGAGCATACCAAATCGTGCTGCCCAAAATGTCTCCTGGCCCGGCATTTGCACCATCCCGCATGGCACGCTCCGTTTGACGAGCGACAGGAGAAATCCGTCGCGCCTGAGACTATAAATATATTACTTGTGAAATGCAAGTGATATTATGCTACTGTGGAAACATGCCGAAGAAGCGCCGCGGCAAGCGCCGGTCGGGCTGTCCCCTGAATGCGTCGGTGGAAATGCTGGGCGATCGCTGGTCGCTGTTGATCATCCGCGACATGATGCTGCGTGGAGCCAAGAGCTACAAGGAATTCCTGGAGTGCTATGAAGGAATCGCAACGAACATCCTGGCCGACCGTCTGCGCAAGCTCGTCGCTTATGGAATCGTGACCGCCGAACCAGATCCGTCGGACGGACGAAAGCTCAACTACCTGCTGACCGAGAAAGGGATCGATCTCGCCCCGGTGCTCACGGAAATGGTCCTCTGGGCGGCGGAGCACGAAGATACTGGCAATCAAGCGCTGGTGCGGCAGATGCGAGAGAATAAGGAGCAATTTCTGGCGGGAGTCCGAAAACGCTGGGCCAACCGCAACTCACCGCGACCCTGAGATACCGGCTTCCCGTGGCTGCAATTCCCCTTCGGAGAACTGTACGGCGCTGAACCCCAAGCCAGAAGCGCTTTTCCCTTGACACGCGGGAGGGCAAGACTCAGAATAGCCGACGGTCTACCGGCTACCTCCCCTTTTCAAGCCGGCATCGACTCTGGGGCATCCTCTCTGGCGTGTTTGGTGCCAGCTGCAAGGGATGGGGCGCTAAACGCAGTTGAGCCGGCCGTTCCTGTGCAGGCTTAAGAAAAATTGGAGAGAACCAACAATGAAGACCACACTGCGTGGTGGTTTTGTGGTTGTCGGCCTGCTCGCGGGCATCATCGCGGGGGCACAGGTGGCTTCGGCCCAGTCATTCAGTTTCCCAGTCGGCGGGTTCACGACCAGCAACGTGTGCGCGAATGGCGCCACGCCGCCTCCCAGCTGCCAAATCCTGACTGCTGGTTCGCCAAAACTCCCGAAAGTAGTGACTGGCGGCATTTTGCGGCTGACGACGGCGAATCAGAATCAGCACGGCGCAGCCTGGTTCAAGCTCCAGCAACCGCTCTCCACGGGATTCACCACGGCTTTTCAGTTCCAGATCTCGAGCACCAATTCCTGCTTCCTGTGCGCATTTCCGGCTGACGGCCTGGCGCTGGTCATCCAGAATGATCCGGCAGGCACGGGCGCGCTCGGTTATACGGGAAACGGGCAGAACATCGCATACGGCAACAACGATATCTCCACCGCCAGCGGCCCGGGCAAGGCCATCAAGAACAGCCTTGCGATCGAACTCGATGCGCATCAGAACTCCGACTACAGCGATCCCGACGGCAACCACATCGCCGTGCAGAGCTGCGGCCCCAACAACGCCACCAAGCTCACGCCCAACAGCGCAGATCACAACTATGTCTGCGCGGACGGCAACCTGGCGAAACTCGCGCTGCAAAGCCTGCCCTCCGGCATGTCCCTGACAGACGGAAACGTTCATACCATCACCGTGAACTACTTGCCGCCGGGAACCTGCACCAGCAGTTGCAACAATCTCTCCGTATATTTGGACAGCACCCTGATTCTGCAGGCGACGGTGGACATCACCAAGCAGCTGAACCTGACCAGCAATGGCAGTGCGTATGTGGGATTCACCGCGGCAACCGGTGCGCTGGTTGAGAACAACGACATTGTGAGTTGGTCGTTCAGCTCGCTGCCGCTGGCCCCGATTACCATCAACCAGCCGCTGCAGACCACCACAACCAACTTCAACTACACCCCGGATCTGACCGCGGTCACAGACTATTCGCAGAGCGGGCTGGGAAACGGCTCGTTCCAGGGCGTGTTCATGCAGGGCACAGTTCAGACGATTACGGATCAGCAATTCTCTGACCTGGTGAATAACACCCCGTTCCAGGGAAGCACCTGCCAGCACCAGGACACCGGCAGCGGCAACTTCGGCTGCGTGATCACCACCGATCTGTGCACCACGTCGACCAGCGGCAACGCCAGTGGCGCGAACTGCCCGAACACAGGGACGAACGCGCTTATCAGCGTCACCAACACCTACAACCTCGATCCGGGACAAAAGCCGGTCGTCGCCCCCGGCTACATCATGGGTAAGGACACCGCGCTCACCTGCGGGGCCAGCGGCGACAATACCTGCAAGGGATTGGTCAGCATTTTCAGCAGTATCAGCGGCGATGCCATCAGCACGGGCGGGCGCACCAACAACTTCAATTCCATCCTCATCCCGATTCTCGGTGGCGTGCAACCGAGTACGGCAGCAACCACGAGTCCCGTGCTGAACAGTGGCTGGACGAATGGGGCCGTCACGGTAAACTTCAATACAGCGGAGATTGTACCGGGCAACAATCACAACCCGCCCGCTTCCCTGCCGACCATCAGCAACATCAGCTACAGCGCGACAGGAGCAAACCTCCCAAGCCCGTCCTCGGGAACACTATCCGGGCCCACCGGGTCAATCCTTATTCCGGGCACAGCCGAGGGCACCACGGTGGTGACATTCTTCGCCACGGACAGCGCCGGCACGGTCGAAAGCCTTACCAGCAACAATGGGAACCAGGTGAGCAGTGCCAGCCCCACACTCACCATCCAGGTGGACAAGAATGCGCCGACGGCAAGCTGTGTAGGACCAAATCCGGCGCCGACCGGCTGGCAGGCTTCCGACGTCGTCTACAACTGCACTGCGAGTGACAACGCAAACGGGTCTGGCTTGGCCAATCCATCGCAATCGAGCTTCACGCTCTCGACGAACGTCCCGACCAACACGGAAACGAGCAGCGCAAGCATACCTGCAGTAACGGTCCAGGACGTTGCCGGGAACTCCGTCACACAGGGTCCCTTCGGCCCATTCGAGGTGGACAAGGAAGCGCCGGCGATTACCACCCCAAGCTTGTCGGTGACCAGTCCGGTGTTCGGACAGTCGGTGACGGCCAGCTACACATGCACGGACGGCGGCTCCGGCGTGGTGTTGTGCGCCCCGTCGCCGCAGTCGCAGCAGATCTCCGCAACCCCGACCGTGACCATTACCAGTCCGGTGGATACATCATCGGTAGGCCCCCACACTCTCACTGCCTATTCACAGGATCTGGTCGGCAACGCGAGTTCGAGTCCGGTCAACTACAACGTTGGACTGGCAACGCCAACCATCACCTGGGCTACGCCGCCGGCCATTGCTTATGGGACCGCGCTAAGCGGGACGCAGCTGGACGCGACGGCCAGCGTGCCGGGGACATTCGTCTACACGCCAGCAGCCGGTACGGTGCTGACGGCGGGGAACCAGCCACTGTCAGTGACCTTCACGCCGACCGATACAACCCACTACACAACGGCGATGGCTACGGTACAACTGGTTGTGAACCAGGCGACGCCGACGATCGCCTGGGCGACTCCGGCGCCGATCACATTCGGGACAGCCCTGGGAGGGGCGCAGTTGAACGCCTCGGCCAACGTGGCAGGCAGCTTCGCTTACAGCCCCGCAGCGGGCGCCGTACTCTCCGCCGGATCGCAGACGTTGTCGGTCACGTTTACACCCTCTGATACCGTGAACTACTCAGCCGCCACGGCGCAAGTGAATCTAGTCGTGAATAAGGCAACCACTATCACGACCATCACTTCGGTGTCCCCAAATCCAGCCCTTCCGGGCCAACCAGTTGCGATTAGCTTCAGTGTGACCGGATCAACCAACCTCACAGCCCTGACAGGCACGGTAACCGTGAGCGCAAACACGGGCGAAACGTGCACGGCGGTGGTTTCAGCCGGTGGTTGTTCCCTAACATTTGCTTTTACCGGTCAGCGCACGGTTATGGCGACCTACAACGGAGACGGCAACTTCAGTTCCAGTTCGACCACGACGTCCGTGCAGGTTATTGTGGGCGATTTTTCCATCACGGCGACACCTGCCTCAGAGACCATCTCCTCGGGTCACCAGGCGGTCTACACCATTACGGTGACTCCGATCGGCGGGCTGACCGGTGTAGTGAACCTGACTTGTTCGGGGGGGCCACCGAATTCCGGGTGCTCCATCTCGCCATCGGTAGACAATCTGCAGGGAATACCGGTCCAGTCGACGGTGACTCTCTCGCCTAATAAGAACGTAACCCACGGCACGTTCACAGTGACCTTCACCGGGAATTACGGGAATGGAGCGTTGGTACACAGCGTGTCGGTGACCTTGACGGTGAAAGGCCAGTCGTAAGAGACGGGTGGCGTAAGTTCAGGGGCGGGACCGTCGGTCCCCGTCCCCTTTCTGTTGCTCTGGACTCAGGGCAGTGGATCAGCCGCCCTGGCGACAACAAGGTCTCAGCTCGGTTGTGCAAACTGAGTTGTTTCGGTGTAGATGGGTTTCACATCGTAGCGTTCGATGATGTGCTCTGCACCTTGTTCTTTGCGGATCTCATCAAGCAAGCGCAGCGCCTCGTGGTATTGAGCCGCCGCTTCCGATGCGCCCCCCGATAGCCGCATCGAGGTTCCCAGAAGGTAGTGAATCCTCGCGGTCTCCAGGCGCAATCCCAATTTTTCACTTCGGCCCAGGCTGCGCTGCAGCTCCAGGCGGGCGTGAGAATAGTCCTTACTCTTGATCAGGGCCTCGGCAAGGGAGATGGAGCAGTCGACCGAGAGATATTTCTTGCCCAGAGAGTCGGCCTGCTGTGCGAGATTTCGCAAATCGCTCACGGCGGACTGGGAATGTCCTTCGGCGATTGCCACCTTTGCCAGATTCAGCTTTGACGTCAACAGCAGATTCTTGTCGGAGGTGTGCGAGGCCAGGCGCTGCGCTTGCTGGTAAGCATCTTTCGCCGCTTTGAGATCGCCCTGGTAGAAATAGACATCGCCCTCGCTGTTCTTCACGGCTCCAATCAGCGCGTCATTTTTCAGGTCACGAGCCAGACCCTGAGCCTCTCCCAGCAATTTTGCGGACTCGGCTCCTGTCCCTGACTTAGCGAGCGCGCCGGCCAGATCACTCAAGGACTGCGTCATCTTGGTGGCACGGTCACCAGCATCACGAAACCCATTGACCGCGTCCTGCAACGCGCCCACCGCCGGCCCCAGGCGGCCCTGATATTCAAAGACCAAGCCAAGGCTGTTGGACATAACGGCCGCACCCATGTTGTCGCCGCTCTTGCGGTACAAGTCCAAACCCCGCATGTAGGAGGTCATGGCCTGGTCATACTGTCCGAGGTTGGCGTAGGCATCTCCCAGATTGTGCAGAGTTTCCGCGATGTCCCCCGGAACATTCAGTTTTTCGCGGATCTGCAAGGCCTGCTGCAAGTAAGTGAGAGCATCCTCGTTCTCGCCTTTTTGCAGGTCGGCACTGCCAATGTTGTTCAGGCACATCGCCTGGTAGGTCTCATCCCCCGCGTCACGCTGAATCTGAAGCGACTGTTTGAACATCTCCAGGGCTTTGTCGGGTTGGCCGCGTTCCAGATAAAGATCGCCAAGGTCGATGAGAGTGTCGCCCGCTTCCTTCTTGGCGCCAATTTCCTGCCGGATCTTAAGAGCATCGTTGTAGGCCGACAAAGCGGCATCCGGTTTCCCCAGCGAGAGTTGTACCTGGGCAATTTCGGCCAGGCTGGCGGCGACGCCGCGCTTCTGCCCCAGTCGCTGGTTGATGGCCATTGAGTCCTGATAATTGCGCAGGGCCTCAGCCGGCTTATTCATGAGTTTGTAGGCAATGCCGGTGGCCTGCAGGATGAGCGCCTGCTGCTCCTGGTTATCGAAGTCGATGGCGAGATGCCGGGCGCGATCAAGTGGATCGAGTCCCTTCTGGGGGTTGCCCGATTTGATCTCCACCCTTCCCATCGCAAGCAGGGCATCCAGGTTCTTGCCGTCGGCTTGCAGCACGTCCGCGTAGAAGGAACGCGCTTTGTCCAAATCCCCCGCATCTTCGTGGAGACTGCCCAGCGCGAATTGCACATCGAGGTTGTCCGGAAAACTCTTGGCCAGATTCTCGTAGGCGGTGATCGCCTTCTCGTTATCCTTCGTAACCCTCGCCAGGCTGGCCTCGATGAAGTAGCGCTGTGCCAGGGGAAGGTTCTGGCTGAGATCCACACCACGCCTGGAAGCCTGCTCGGCTTCTGCGTCGTACCCCAGGGCGGAATAGGCCTCGCCCAGCCGCGAATAGGCAACGGCAAATTGCGGGTCTTCTTTTGTGGCTGCCTCAAGCTGCTTCTGAGCCTCCAGATTGTTCCCCTGTCGCAAGAGCTGGAGTCCCTGGTTGTAGTCACGCAGCGCGTCTACAGAAGTCGAGGTCGGCTTGAAGGATTGTGCCTGCAGCTCTTTGACCAGATCGGACGACAGGGAGAGGTTTTGGCGGATCAATCCGGCCAACCGGTCCACCGCCGCCGACAAGTCCTGCTGGCTGGCGGCTTCCGACTTCACCTGGATCGTACGATTGTGCTTTCGATCCTGGAGGGTCGCGTCAATGCGGATCTGGTCGCCGAGCTTGGTGTATTGTCCCCAGACCAGGGTGTCGGCATTCGCAAATTCAGCGACGCGGCCGAGGGTCAAGGAGTCAATGGGAGAATTGGGAGCGATCCTCAGATCGTGGAACACCTGCTGCACACGGTCGGAAGAGACGGCGCGCAGATGGGCGGATTGCCCAACGTCGGTGCTTAGCATGTCCGCCAGACTGGGTCCCAGCCAGTCCCAGGACTGGTCGCCAGATTTGTTTTGAAACGGAATCACCGCCAGCGACAGAACCGGGCCCGCGCCTTTCTTGGCCGACGGCGAGAAGAGCATGCCGCGGAACAGATAGCTGACAATCGCCAGAACGAGAACGGTGGCAACACCCATCATCAGCGGCCAGGGGATGGTCTGTCCCCAGGGTTTCACGGAGGGATAGAATCCGAGGTTTGCGGCCGCACCCTTGCCCTGCCAGGCGTCAAGGTCCCGCAGCATCTCGCTGGCGCTGTGGTAGCGCAGGGAGGGATCACGTTCCAAACACTTGCTGACGATGTTGCTGAGCGGGCGCGGAATCGTCTCGTCGTGATCGGAAACCGGGATGGCTCGTTCCTGGGTGCGTTTGATCAGGCTGGCCAGAGCACTTTCCGCGCGGAAGGGCATCTTGCCGCTTAGCAGTTCGTACAGAATCAAGCCCACGGCGAAAAGATCGGAGCGCTGATCCAGATCCTTACCCAGCGCCTGTTCTGGCGACATATATTCCATGGTCCCAACCAGAGCTCCGGTTTGGGTCATGCCGTCACCTTCAAGCGTGCGGGCCAGGCCAAAGTCCATCACCAGAATCCGCCCGCTCTTATCGCGCATGATGTTTTGCGGCTTCAGGTCCCGGTGAATCACACCTACGCCGTGAGCGGCTTCCAGGGCACGGCAGACCTGTTGCACGATCTCCACCGCTTCTTCGGGAGAGAACTTCTTCTTTTCCTGGATGAGGGCGCGCAGGTCCCGGCCTTCGACGAACTCCATGGTGATGAACTTCACACCGTCGGCGTCGCCCAGATCGTAGATACGGATGACATTCTTGTGCGTGACCTGGTGGGCGAGCAGGAGTTCTTGTTTGAATCGCGCCAGGATCGCGGGATTGGCGGCCAATTCCGGCCGGATCAACTTGAGGGCCACGGGACGGCCCAGTTCCCGGTCCATGGCCTTGTACACCGCCCCCATCCCGCCTTCCCCGAGCAGTTGCAGGATCTCGTAGCGGCCCCCCAGCACATCCCCGGGTTGCAATACGGGCACGCTTACCTGAAGACGGGCGGGTCCGCTGCCGGGAGGACGCGGAGTCGGAATTGCGTCAACTAACGTGGCATCAGCATCCACGAGGGTGGCCTCGGGATCGGACGATGCCTGGGGAAAATCCACAAAGGTGGCTTGGGGATCAACTGGACGATTGGAGCCTGAGCTCTCACCTTTTGCGGGAACGCTGACACCGGGCGAGTTTGTCGAGTTCGCCCGATCTTGGGGATCAAACCGCGGATTCCGGTTGTGCATGATTCGCCTGGCTTGGGGGCCAGACTGAAAAGCCCCAAAACGCGCCGCACGAGAAAAAAGCTCTCAGAGTATATACTGCCGGCGGTTCCGGCGCACCAGGAACGCGAACCGGATGCGTCACGGACGCGCACCGGGACGCCACCCTTTCGACTGGGAAACACTGAGCCTATTTTCGAGCCGCCCAGGCGAGTCCGTCCGCACCTGGACCAGCGTCAATCAGCTTCTCCACCGTCCAGTCCGAAGTACGAATCGCGGCAACCTTGTGGCTGGCATCGCACGAAACATAAGCCACACGGCCGTCTGGGCGAATAAGAGTCTCCTGAGGCGCTGCGGGAACGCCGAGAGTGTGCGCGACCTTCATGGTGCTGAGATCCACGACCGCCACTATGTTGGCTGCCGGGACGGCTACGACCAGCCAATGACCGTCCGGCGTGGGCGCAGTTCCGTAGCCTGGCGCGGGCAATGGTATCCGCACCTTAACCTTGTTGCTCGAGGTATCGATGACCACTAGCTCAGGCTTCGCCTGATCGGAGGTGAATGCCGTTTTGCCGTCGACCGATACCGAGATACGTTGGATTTGAGACGAAATCGGGATCACCGCGGTGGTCTTTCTCGCTTCCATGTCGAGAACCGAGACCGTCCCGGGGCCGACATTCGCTGTGTAACCTCGTCTCCCGTCAGGAGCGATCGCCAGCATGTGTGACTCCGCCTGGCCGGTCGGGACTGAACCCACGATTTTGAGCGTGTGTGGATCGATGACGCTGATTGCCTTATCGATCTCAGTCGTAACGTAAAGTAGACCATCCTTGGGACCAAAAACCGCGCAGTGTGGACGAACCCCATGCCCGAAGTCAACATTCCCGACGACTCTGCGGGAAGCAATGTCGATCACGACCATATTCCGCCCGTCGGTTCCGGGCTTACCGACACCGGAGTTCCCATAAATCGGCACATATGCGGTCCGACCGTCGGGAGAGGCGACTACCTCGTGTCCCGTTGTCCCGTCCTCAGCGACCGTAGCGATTTGCCTGCCAGCTTCGGGATCAACGATTCCGAGCGTGCGGTCTCCCTTGTTGGCCACAAGCAAAACCGCCTCGGCCGAACTGCCATCAACCGGGATTGCTCCAGACGAAATCGACATCACTGACAATCCAATTACCACCGGCAGCAGCAGCCGCGAATAGTTCATTTTTAATCTCCGTGCCTGAGATCAGGGACGGAGAGAGTTTACCGCAGCGGCTTCAGGCGCAGCACAGCGCAGAGAGCGCCGGTTGCACTCACTTCACCGTGGCACGAGTGTTACGAGTCTGTGGTCTCAGACATCGCTGCCGTATACCGGGATCACTGCCCCGTTGACATCTCTGCCAGCATCGCTGGCCAGCCACACCATCAAGCCCGCCACTGTTGCGGGCTGCACCCATTTGGAGAAATCCGCGCCGGGCATGGCCTTTCTGTTGGCCGGGGTATCCATCGTGCCGGGCAGAATCACGTTGGCGGTGAGTCCCGCATCCTTGTTCTCCAGGGCCACCGTTTTGATGAGGGAAACCATTGCCGCCTTGGACGCGCTGTAGGCTCCGACATTTGCCCCCGGCTCGAGTGCGGCTCGGCTCCCAATGGCAATGATGCGGCCGCTGGCTGTCTTGCGCAGCGTTGGAACCGCCGCGCGCAGGATGTGAAACACGCTGTTCAGATTCAGGTCAAGCATGCGCTGAAAAGTGGCGTCGTCCGTCTCCACAACGGACTGGCCTCCGGCGAAGCCTCCGACCGTGTGCGCCAGTACGTCCATGCGGCCGAACCGCGCCACCACCTGATCCACCAGGCTCTTGGCGCTTTCACGACTCGAAATTTCCGCTGGCAAGGCCGTGAAGTTGGAGTCGTTGAAATCCGACTGTTGAGTCTTCCGCGATGTGCCAATTACAGTTGCGCCCGCACGGAGAAATGCCTGGGTTACATACGTTCCCAACCCGCCGTTAGCGCCAGTGACAAGTACGATCTTTCCTGTCATCGATTGCTCCGATCTCATGCTTCAGATTCCGATCCTGCTGCAAGCTTACGACCGGCTCAAAAGCAGGCGCAAATCTGCCGCGTCAGGCTGGCTTCTTCGGAAGCCGCCCGCTGTTCGAGACAAACGCCTTCTGCCAGGGAACCGGTCTTGTGAGGAATTCTGCTAAAGCCTTGAAAGAGACGGTAGACACGACTGGACTCGAACCAGCGCCCTCTACCGTGTCAAAGGCCATCTAGGGCGAGGTTTCGATTCCCAATACCAGCTATTTCGTCAGCCGAGTATCGCAACTGCTGTGGGTCACCCTTTTCCAGATCTTCCTCTGCTACCTGCGAGTCTTCAGACTTGAACCTGGGATCTCCAAAAGCCACAAGTTCGTGTGTCCAGGGAAGCTGCGTGCGACGGTCGAGAGTCTGAGGCCGTCGCAGAAAAGCGGCAGTCGGCAGGTAGGAGATGTCGTATCGCTCGATGAGCAATGAATTGGAGTCGCGCTCAGCGTGCAGCAGGTCAAAAGGAACATAGCTGATCCAACCGTCCGGAACGACGAGAAGATGGCGCATGCCCGGCGGCAGTGGGGTACCGTCGGGAAGAAGGTGATCCAGAACGGACATCTGCTCGCGCCAATTGTGGTTCAGGCCGTGTGGGAGGCCGTCCAGCAGTTTATGAATGCTGGTGTGCTCGGGAGCGGAAACGCGCCTTAGCATCATTCCGGAAGTTTGCCGTGTGCACCAGATGAGGCCGATCTGTTCTCGCGCCGTCCAGAACTCGAGGAGAACAGTTGCAGGATCGAGAGCCGACTGAGCCTGGTCGAGCGTCAAGGGCTTGGGTGCAGATTCTCGATTCTGTTGTTGGAAGCGGTCTTGAAAGCTGCGGGCGCGGCTTCTTTCCAGAAACAGGAAGGCCTCGGGCACGTCGCCTTTCCTGAGCAACAAGCCGATCAGTGCGTCGTACGCATCTCGTTTATCCGCAAAAAACTCTGCTCGAAGGGCAGACAGTTGAAGCTGGCTACGGGTTTTCTCGATGATGGAAATGGCTTGCCGGTAGTCGGCTTCGGCGCCTGCCGGGTCGCCTGACAAATCCGCGATGCTGCCGAGTCCGTACAGCGACTTCCACTGCTCCTCCAGAGTGTTGAGTTCATTGGCCAGATCGCGTGAGCGGTTGAACTCGTTGTGCGCCGCGAGCAACGAATGGGAACGAAAAAGGGTTTCGCCGAGATAGAGATGGGCTTGCATCTCTTCTCTCCGGTTCCGGGTCTTTTGCGCGAGAGTGAGTGCGTTCCTGAAGATGGTCTGTGCACGATTCAAGTCTTCCATATCCAGCGCATAGACGATTCCAATGTTCTTAAACACGGCAATTTCGCCGTCCGCGTCGTGCTGCTCGGAATAGAGTTGCTGCGCGAGGCGGTAGGCGTCGAGCGCCTTATAGGGATCCCCTAGTCTGCGGTAGAGCGTGCCGAGGTTGGCGTACAAATGTGCTCGATCGCCGGCCGTCAGGGTTTTTGAAGACGCTTCGACCTGGCGGTAGATTTGCAGGGTTCTCTCGTAGCGGCCCAGACGCTGAAATAGCGTAGCCCGGTTGAAATTCGTGATCTGGCGCCAGTAGTCGCTCCATTTCTCCTGGGCACTACGGTTGACGAGATTCATGGCTTCGTCATAGCGCTGCAGCGCTTCCGAATAGCTGCCGGGGAAGTAGTAGGAACTCCCGAGGTTGTTCAGTACCTGAACTTCGTTTTCAAGATCGCGACTGGTGCGAGCCAAACCCAGTGCCTGTTCAAGATCCTGTCGGGCTGTGGGATACGCCCCATTCTGGAGTTCCGCAATGGCCTTGTTGTTTAGTGCGTGCGATTCGCCGCTGGCATCACCAATCTGACGGTAGACATCGGCCGATTCCTTCGCAAGTCGACTCGCATCGTCATACTTGCCGTCGGCCGCGGCAATCTTGCTCATTGCATTGAGGACAGAACCGAGTTGCGGGGAGGGCGTGCGGCTTTGCAGCGCCGGCAGAAGCGATTCGTAGATCTTTAGGGCTTCGACGGGGTGACCTTCGGCAAACAGCTTCGAGGCTTTCGCAACCTGCTGCTCGAGATCCGTCTGGGGAGACGCGCCGGTTGCCGCGAATCCCCAGTTTGTGGCCGTCCACAGGACCAATCCCAGCAGCATCGGATTCAGCGCTTTCATTGCTCGACATTGTATTCCCCTGGTTAGGGCAACATCCCGACGAAGATTCCATCCCACCGTCGGAAAGATTTTCTGTTCTGTGCGCTTCACTTTCCTGTCTCAAGCAGTGATGGGTATTTCCCAGGAGGAAAAAATGAACTTCAAGATGCGATTTGCAACCGTGGCAGCGGTATTGGTCCTCACCGTCATGGGTTCGGCCAGTGAGATGTGGGCGCAGCAAGTACGGCTCACCGCCTGCAAGAACAGAGTCATCAATGGGATTGAAGCGCAATTGCGCGGCGACTACCGGGAAAGAACGAGTCCCGTTCGGCTTAATGCCGACCTCGAGAATATCAATATTCCAGTTGGAACGCCGGTCGCGTTCTGCCTGCTGCAAAACGGCGTGAAGACTCTGATCGGAGTCGGAAAGGTCGCCATGATTGGCGGCGTCCCGGTGGCAACGGTCGATCTCGCAGCCACCGACGGCGATTTTGTCCCCAACGTCAACGCTGGCGACGTGCTGCAGGCACGTCAGCGGAACGTAGCACCCTTCAACCCGAATCCCGGCTGCGGGGCAGCCATGCTGATTTCCGCCGCTTTCCAGTGATGCGTCAGGTGGGGGGAGAGTGCAAGCTCTCCTCTCTTTCCTTGCAGAGTTCCCCTACATCGTTCCGTACAACTTCATTTCTTCGAGACGCTTTGCCCGCCCCGGAAGACCATGTCGCGGTTCGTGCGTTGTCTTGCCGCGACTGTATGCGGCCGTGGCCTCCAGAGGAACTGGCGCAAGCCTGGTAGGGCGAAACCGAATCACCACTGCTGGGGTAACATCGCCATGGACACATTGACCCCGCGTGGGTCAATGTGGAAGAAGTAAGCTTCAGTTCCGACGCTTTTGGCCAAGAATCGTTGATGAGTCTATGCCCTGCGCGCCCGACCCTCGTGTCTATGGCTGAGGAACTGCATCAGCAGCGTCATCACTACTGCAAAGCCAGGTGCTCCGGTTCGGTCCAGCTTGGCCTTGGCCGTTGGAATCCAGTTCAGCAGGTGGCGTTCCAGGAACTCAGCCTCAGCCCGCGCGAGCGCGACAGCGGTGGCTTCTTCACGGGTGTTTTCGCGGGTGTAGCGGATAGCAGCAAGGAACTCCAGTTGGGTAACAAGGTAATCCGGCACAGCGCGACTGGGATCTGACTTGAGGCCGAGAACTTCATAGAAGTAAGTGTTCTCTAACGCCGTTTCCTGCGCGGGATGAGACTTATCGTGGGCTGACTCGAAGAGGGGCACCGGAGGCTCGGGGACACCCACGTCGAACAGAGCGATATACGTGGACTCGTAGTCTTCGTAGCGGGTGAACCATTCGAATGCGGGGAAATCGCCATCACGCGCTATTTGCTTCCAAAGATTTCGCAGCGACTCCGGCGCAGCAGGCTGCGACAAGAAGTTGAAGCACTCGCGCGTGGGCCGTGCAAATACCCAGGCAAAGAAACGGTAGAGGTCGGTTCGCTGCCACTCCGCCGGGGTGACTGCATTCTCGTTCGCGGTGCTCGTGGGCATGAGGATTCCTGGTCTCAGAACTGTATTCCTACTCCAGCACCTGCCATACTGAGAAATACTTCCGGCCGTCGCGGTCTTTCTGGCCCCCGTTCCAGACGGCGAAGGCCAAGGGTGTGCCGGTGGGCAGGTCGGGCAACTCCAGAATGAGGTTCCACTGGCCGCTCTGATAAGTACCACTGGCCGTAAAACTCTGGCCGGTACGACGCGTCGTGCCGCGCCCCTGGGCTTGCATCAGCATGGCGCCACGCGTGGCGTTCCAATAGTAGATTTCGACCGGGTTCTCAGCGTCTCCCATCTGCAGCGAGGGTGTCATGGCGGTTCCTGGCTTGGCGGGAAACATGACGGCGGCCGCGTCGAAGAAGCGGTCGTCAGCCTCGGTTTGAACTTTGCGGAAGCGAGTTTCCGGCGGCGTGTTGGGTACTTCCGTGAGCGTAGTTGCGTCTTGCGTTGCATCACGCCAGCTGAGCTGTACAAACAACCTTCCACTGGCTCGAGCCAGACGCACATCGACACTGGGAATATCGAGTCCGGCAGGTTCGTCGGTATCGTAGAGCGGTGGCGTGCGGTTCAGGGCGATATGCTTCGGTGTGATTTGGCTCCATGCTTTGGCACCAACCTTGAGAAGCTCGTCGGCCCCGGTTGAGGGTGCGGCAACGGATAGGAACTGCGGTCCCGCCGGCTTGCCCTGTGCCTGTGCCCGGGCAATGCCAGAAAGCTGCAGACAGACCGAAATGATCAGCAGTAGACGAATTCGCATGACCTTCTCCTACACCTGAATCTGCACCAGTTGTGGCCGGACATGGTAGCGCGTCTCAGCGTCGCGGCCGATCAGCAACTGGAGGATCTCACTGCGCCCGCCTTCCTGCGTCTTCTTGAGTTCAGACTCCAGACGCGTGAGCACATCTTTCACGTCCGGACCGAACAGGTAAATCAGGTAATTAAGCGGCACGCGCGGATCCTCCTGAATACTCTTGCCGTAGTTCTCTCTCTTCGGCGGATTGAACGGAGGCACATAGAAAACGTTGGGCTGCGTTCCTTTCTCTGGGAAGAGAGGCAGGGCGATCTTGTGTATCAAGACTAGCTTGTGCACGGGCGACTCTGGATCGTCCAGCAGTCCGACGAACCGCAGGCGTCCGGGGCACTGTGCGGCGCAGGCGTTGACCTCACCCTTCTCAAGACGTGGATAACAAAAGATGCATTTCTCGGATTTCCCGGTGACCTCGTTGAAGTAAATCTTCTTATATGGACAGGCCTTGATGCAGTAGCGATACCCCTGACAGCGGTCCTGATCAATAACCACAATGCCATCTTCTTCGCGTTTGTAGATGGCCTTGCGTGGACAGGCCTCCAGGCACGCTGGATAGGTGCAGTGGTTGCAGATGCGCGGGAGGTAGAAGAAGTAATTCTCGTCCTCATTCATACCACCCACGTCCTCGTCCCAGTTACAGCCTGACGTCGGCTCAGGGGAGGGCATGACCGGTTGCCTCTTCCCTTCGTACAGGCGCTGCTCGTAGTTGTATTCCCAGGGGTGGCCGTAATCGTCCATCGTGGGAAGAGGGCTGGGCTGGAGCGCGCCGTCTTTCCAGCCGCCGCCGATTCGGTCCCACTGGCGCGGGTAGCCGAGGCCGGGGCGGGTTTCGACATTGTTCCAGTACATGTAGCCGGTGCCGTCGCGGTCCGTCCAAAGCTTCTTGCAGGCGATGGTGCAGGTCTGGCAGCCCAGACATTTATTCAGGTCCATCACCATTGCGTATTGGTGTTTTGACATGGCTGCCTCTCCTCAGACCTTCGCCTTCTCGACGTCCACCTTGATGTCGCGGTTGTTTCCCGTTGGACCCCAGTAGTTCAGGCGGAAGTTGACGTGGCCGTACTTGCCGATGAGCTGGGTCGGCTTGATCTTGATGTAGGTGAGCGATTGCCATCCGCCCTGCTTAAAGCCAAGAAACTTTTCCCAGCCGTGGTACATGGTCACGCGCCCGGGTTTTTCGCCGGGCAGTATCTGCAGGCGGCAAACACAATGGCCGACCTCGTTGTGGATGCGTACCCAGTCGTTATCTTTCAGGCCGCGCTTGCGGGCATCATCCGCATGCATGTAGACGATAGGGCCGCCGCGCTGCAGCCGCAGCATGGCCCGGTGGTCGCGCCACGTGGAGTGGATCGACCACCGTCCGTGCGGCGTGTTCCAGTAGAGTGGATACTTTTCTTCGACCGGCTCTTTGAATGTGGGGAGGGCTTCGCCCAACTCGATGTACCAGGGATGGTCGATGTAGAACTGCTGTCGCCCCGTAAGCGTGCGCCACGGGCGCTTCTTTTCCAGTTGATGCTTGAAGGGTGTGTAAGCAACGCCCTGCTCGATGTCGCTGTTCCAGGATTCGGGATCCGTTGCGATGAAGCGCTGCGGCTTTTGCTGGAGTTGCTGATACGTCATGCCCTTGGTTTCTTCTGCGTTTCCCAAGATGAAGTTAACCGCCTGCTCATCGGTCTGAATCGTCCCCTTGCCCGTCCAGTCGTGCGCGAGTTGCGTGAAGTCGCGGTTCCAGTCAAAGGCGTCGTCGTGGAAGGGCCTGAGTCCTTTCTTGCTAGCGACTTCGGCCATCTTCTCAGCCAGGGCATGAAAGATGTCCCAGTCGGTCTTGCTTTCAAACAGCGGCTCGCAGGCCTTGCCGAAGGGGTGGATGTAGCTGTGGCAGTCGGTGGAGTTTATATCCACCTTCTCGTAGTAGCTGGCCGCGGGCAGCACCACGTCGGAGTAGAGCGCCGTAGTGTCCATGCGGTAGTTGATGTCGACGATCAGGTCGAGATCCTTCCAGAGAGAGGATTCGAGAATCTCATTACCTTTGGCCTGGTTCAGATAGTTGGCGCGCCACACGATGAAGGCGCGTGGCTTCTTGCCATTCTTCGGCCACAGCGGCATCCATCCGTTCTTGACCGATTCCTGGATGTACCACTCGATGGGCTTACCGTTGTAGAGATGCGGATCCTTGCTGGTGGAGTGAACGTAGCTCCACAGTGTGGTGTTCTGAAAGCGTTGCTTTTTCCGCGTCTCCGGGAAGGCTAGTTTGAAGAAGCCCTGCTCCGGCCAGATGCGCTCCTGCCCAACATAGTGATTGAATCCGCCACCGTTCTTCCCGGTGTTCCCAGTCAAGGCCACCAACAAGATGAACGAACGGTTGATCAGATCGTTGTGGAACCAGTGGTTGGTGCCAGCGCCGTGAATGATCATTGCGGGCTTGCGCGTGCCCAATTCCCTGGCAAACAGTTCAATTTCATGCGCGGGCAGACCGGTTCGTGCGGCAACTTTGTCCAGCGTGTATCCGGCAAGTTCCTTTCTCAGCAGTTCGAATACGGTGGTGACCTCTGCGGTCTTGCCATCTGCAAGCTGCACCTGGAAAGCACCGGTCAGTGCGGGATCGGCGCCGTTCAGTTGAATCGTCTTCTGCTCCGAGCCCATGGAACCGGGTGTCGCGACCGCCCGGCCCTCCTTCGCATCCCAGAAATACAAGATGTCGTCCTTGCCGCCTGTCTTAAGATCGGACTCTCGCAGGAACCGCTTGCTGCCAGCCAATACAAGCAGCGGCATGTCCGTCTGTTCTTTCACATACGGAGCGTCAATCAGGTTGTGATCAATGAGCAGCTTGGCGACGCCCAACGCGAGAATCCCGTCGGTGCCGGGATTGATGCGAAAGTACAGGTCGGCATGGGTGGCGCTGGCGTTGTAGTCGGGCGAGATGCAGACTATCTTGGCGCCGTTGTAGCGGGCTTCATAGGCAAAGTGGGCGTCGGGAATGCGGGTCTGCGAAATGTTCGAACCCCACAGGACGATGTATTTCGAGTTAAACCAGTCGGCGCACTCGCAGGCTTCGGTCTGCACGCCCCAGGTCAGAGGCTCGCCCGGAGGCAGGTCGCAGTACCAGTCGTAGAAAGAGAGAAAGACGCCGCCAATGTAGTGCGCCAGTCGCGATCCCGCACAGAAACTCACGGGGCTCATGGCGGGGATCACGCTGAAGAACGTGTTGGTATCGGGGCCGTAGTTGTAGACGTTATCCAGCAACTTCTCTGCAACGACCGTGAGCGCTTCGTCCCAACTCGCTCGCCGCCACTTGCCTTCGCCGCGCTCGCCGGTGCGGATCAGCGGGTAACGAAGGCGCTGTGGGCTATACACGTACTCGGTGAAGCAGCCGCCCTTCTGGCATCCGCGCGGGTTGTAATCCGGGAGGTCTGCGTTGATGCGGGGATAGTCCGCCGCCTGCTCTTCCCTCACCATCACGCCATTGCGCACGTACACCTTCCACGAGCAGGACCCAGTGCAGTTCGCCGAATGCGTGGAGCGGACGACCTTATCCCAGGTCCAGATCTTGCGATAGAAATCTTCCCATCCCCGGTAGGGATACGACCGCAACGGATCGAAATCTCCAGTCAGCGTGCTCAGCACCGGCTTCTGGTTGCGTGAACAGCCGGGCAGAGCCAGGGCTGCCGTCGTCATGGCCGCGGTCTGGATAAAGTTCCGCCGTGAGAATGGCTTCTGGGGTCTGTTCTTATCACTCATGGTCTGCCTCCAGCAGGAGGTGCGGGAGTGTTGTTCTGTGCCATCGCCTTCTGACTCTTGTGCCCGGTTAGCGTCCGCAAGTAAGCGAGCACGTCAGCAATGTCCTGATCTCCGAGCGCCGGTGCTTCTGGACGCTGGAAGGCGGGCATCGCCGTTCCGATGCGGCCGTTGCGAATGGTTCGGACAATGAATTCGTCGGATGCGGCCTGCTGAAAGATCGGGTTTCCAATCTCGGGCGCGATTCCGCTGCGCCCGTTCATGCCGTGGCAGCCCGCACAGTTTCTTAGGAAAAGCGACAGACCGCGGTTGGCGTCGCCGCGCAGAGTCAGGGCTGTCATCGAGGGAGCAGCGGGAGCGCTGGCGCGCAGGTATTCGATCACCGACGTGACCTCTTCTGGAAGCAGCCCGCCGGCATGCGGGCCCCAACCCGGCATCTGCGTACCCGGCCGGCCCTGTTCGATGTTGGTCTGCAGGTACTCGCGGCTGGCAGTTGAAACCAGAGAAACACCGCGAATCGCTGGAACGAACCGTGCAAACTTCTTATCCCACCGGGTGTAGGTGCCGTTCCCATGGCAGGCCGTGCAGTACTGCCGGTATACCTGCTCGCCCGTCAGCGGCGTGGGATGCAGCGCACGATACTTTTGCTCAATCTTGTCAGGCGCGAGGTAGCTTTCTGGGACATCCCGCTTCCACTGCGAAAGCATGTAGACGGTCAGCGCCAGCGCCTCTCGTCGCGTGACGGTCGGATTGCGCATCAGGCTGTCGGGGACCACGCCGCCCGGATCGCGGAAGTGCGCCAGTTGCCAATTCCAGGTTGTGTGCGGCGGCTTCAGGCTGGTCATGATGAGCTGGTGCTTGGTCTTTGCGCCTTCATTGTCGAGCGCGGGACCCAGCGCGCCGCCGCGTCCGCCCAGCTTGTGGCAGGAGCCGCAACTTCTCTCCCGATAAAGTTCCATCCCCGCAGTCAGCAATGGGATCTGCTCCGGCGGCAGCTTCTCTCCGTCGTGGCAAGTGACGCAGGTGGCCTCGGTCATCTCCGGCGGCAGCAACGGGTAGTCCCAGAACACGTCGTCGGCCTTGGCTTCGCGAAACGTCATGGCCGCGCCTTGCCCGTGATGACAGACGGTGCATCCGAATCGGTCTACAGGATGTTTGTCGAGAATGTGCCCGGGGTGGGTCCGGTGAGGCTGCTCGACTTCGGTCATGCGCGGATCATCGATCCCGTTGTGGCAGGTGACGCAGCGGTCCACGCTGCCGAGAGCTGGAATAGTCGCCTGCTTCATCTCGACGCGGAACTTGGCCAGCAGCTCACGACCGCGATCGTCGGTGGCCTTCTGGCGAAGGATGTCGCGATATTCACGTTGCACCGTCTTCCACTGCGCCAGGTAGTTCTCGTGCACAGCGGCGCCCACCAGGTAAACGACAGTCACCACGCTGGCCACCAGCAGGAGCCAGCGATAGATTCGGGATGGATCTTTCATCGCATCCTCCTTCCTAGTGCACCGGCCATTGTGAAGGCCACCAGTAAAAATGCCAGTTCGGGCCGCGGTGGACAGTTGCTAAGTAGGTCAGCAGCGTGAAGCCAACCAGGAAACATGTGAACAGCGAGACCGCTGCCAGTCGTACCGAGTCTTTCCGTTTAAGGACGAAGAGCGACCAGGCAGCAAAAATCACCACCAGCAGCGAACCAGGATTGATAGCGATGATCCACAGCTGGTGAATGTTGGGGAACCAGTTGCGCAGCCAGCCATAATTGACCGTGAACGCCAGCATCCCGACGGTCACGGCCAGCGCAAAGAAGAAGGATTGCCAGAAAATCGGCCGCTCGCTTTTGGTTCCGAACCATGTCCCTTCGCCTCCCGGACGCCGGTCCAGGAATGGGATCAACGCCAATCCAACGACCACGATGACCGGGATCAGGAGGCCGCCAGTAAACGCGGAGTATGAAACCAGTTCCTGAATCCCCAGGAAGTACCAGGGAGCCTTTGCCGGATTCTCTGGAATCGCTGCGTTAGCCAGTTCTTTCAGCGGCGCATCGGAATAAAACGCCAGGACCAGGGTCACGGCCACGGTCACCATGAAGACCGACAGCTCGGCCCAGAACAGGTGTGGCCAGCTCATCACCGTGTTCTCAGGCCCGCGGTTTACCGGCGGTCGTTTGCCTTTCACCAACGCCATCAGGCCATAAGTTTTCGTGGCCAGCGGTTGAAACACGGTCCGGCGTTCTCCGCCCCATTCGGCGAGACCGCCCATGGGGTCTTCCGGTTTGGCCAGGCCGCCATCTTTACGAATGCGCCAGAAGTGAACGCCCATCAGCGTCACCAGCGCGAGCGGCAGAACAAAAACGTGCAGAACGTAGAAGCGAATCAGCGCGTCCTGGCCCACGTAGTTGGCGCCCAGCAACAAGCGTTTCTGGAACCCGCCGGGATCAAAGAATTTCGTGATCCCAATGGCATCCGTGAACTCCCGTGGCGAATTCGCGATGTTCGAACCAATCGTGATCGCCCAGTAGGCCAGCTGATCCCAGGGCAGCAGGTAGCCGGTGAAACTCAAGGCCAAGGTGATGATCAGGAGTCCGAGTCCAACCAGCCAGTTGAACTCGCGTGGCTTCTTGTAGCTCGCAGTGAAGAACACTCGCGCCATGTGCAGAAGCACGGTCAAAACCATCAACTGTGCGGACCAGCGGTGAATATTGCGAATAAAACGTCCCGTGGAAACCGTGAAGTGAATGTCTTTGATGGACTGATAGGCCAGGTCTGTCGAGGGTTTGTAGTAAACCATCAGCAGCATGCCCGTAATGAGCGTGATGATGAAACTGGCGGTCGCCATCAGCCCGAGTCCGAAGGTGAGAGTGGGTTTGAGCGTCCGCACATGGACTCGCACGCTATGGATGTGCAGGAAAAGGTTGTGGAAGGTGGCCTGCGACTCTTCGCGCTCAGATTCCGGTGTTTTTCCCAGGCGGAAGCAGGCGTCTTTCACCGTTTGGGGAAGATCGTGCAGGTTGTGCAGAAATTCTCGGGTTGCGGTCTCTGCCACGGTGTGCCTCCTACACGCGGTAGCGCGTGCCCTCCGGGACTTCGTTGTCAGCGTTTACGATCAAATCGCCGTTAGCCGCGCGGCCGACCTCCAGCCACGGCAGCGGACGCGGAGCCGGCCCGCCAATCACGCTGCCTTTGCTGTCAAACCGTGAGCCGTGGCAAGGACACGCGAAGCCTTCTTTTGACCGTGCCACAGTGCAGCCCAGATGCGTGCACGTACTCGAGATCGCGTAGAAACCTTCGTCATCACGGAACAGCACGAGGCCCTGCTCGGCGAATGCAGTTTCACTGCCCGCGGAAAACTGCTCCGGCGGACCGAGTTTGAAGCGACGCACCGGCCCGGGCAGCACCGCCGGGTTCGGCAGCCTCAGGATTCCGGCCGCCGCTGTGCCCATCGCGGCAAAGAATGCTCCCAGTGAAGCAAGGCTAAGGAAACTGCGCCGGTTGACTGGGGGTGGATCTAGACGGGACATGGCTTCCACTCCTTGGCAAAGCTGAACTGTTCCATGGTGATCGCGTTCGTGGGACAACGCTGCGCGCACAGGCCACAACGGATGCAGCGCTCCTCGTCCTTGAGAATGGCTGACAGGTCGGACGGATCGAGCATCAATTCGCGCGCCGCCGTCTCGAGTTCTGGCGAAAGTGCCAGCCGGTCGAAGCTCACCAGCTTCAGGCAGACGGTAGGACAGACATCCACGCAGCCGCCGCATAGAATGCAGCGCTCACCGTCAAAAATGGTGTTGATGCCGCAATCCAGGCAGCGGCCCGCTTCCGAGCGAGCCTGATCCTCGCTGTACCCGATCTCGACCAGCGCGCTTGGACTCTTCAGGCGCTGTTCCGGAGAGAGTGTGGGAATGTGCTGGCGTGAGCGCCGCTCGTAGTGTTTTTCGCGGTGATAACGCTCGATGGGATAGTGAAACTGGACTTCTTCCGGAGCGATCTCCTTGCCACGCAGGTAGCGATAGACCGAGCGGGCCGCCTGTTTGCCGCTGGCGATGGCATGGATCATGAGCCGTGGCCCATACGCAATGTCGCCGGCGATGAAGACTCCAGGCGCCGAGGTCGCGCAAGTAGCCGGATCGTTGACGATCTGCTGCGGCGAGCGCATCTTGATCCCATCACGCCGGGAATCGATAAAACTCAGGTCCGCAGATTGCCCCACAGAAAGAAGGACCGTGTCACCCTCAATTTCCGTGGTGACCGACTCATCGAACTTCGGAGCGAAGCGCCTGTTCTCGTCATACACCTGCGCACAGCGCACGAACTTGACCCCGCGCACGAACTTCTGCCCATTCCGCTGCTCGACGAGAACTTCTTTCGGACCCCAACTGTTGTGCCTCGTGACGCCTTCTTCCTGGCCCTCGAGGATTTCCACTGTATCCGCAGGCATTTCTTCAAGCGACTCCAGGCAGACCAGGTTCACCTGCCGCACTCCTGCTATGCGGGCTGCGGTGCGCGACACGTCATACTCTTCCTGGCGCAGCACGGTCCGGGCGACGTCATAGGCGACGTTTCCGCCGCCGATCACGATCACCCGCTGCCCCAGTGAGACCTCTTTGCCTAACGAAACATCGCGCAGAAAGTCCACACCACCCATCACCCCGATTGCGTCCGCATTCGGAATGGGGAGTGCCCGCGACCGTTTGGCGCCACAGGCGATGATCACGGCTGCAAACTCCCGGCGCAGATCGGCAAAGCTCACATCCTTCCCGACTTGTGTGCCGCAACGGAGCTCCACGCCGAGAGACTGGATCACTGCGACTTCTGCCCGGATCAATTCTCGCGGCAAGCGATAGCCCGGAACACCGGTGTAGAGCATGCCCGCCGGCTGCGGCTCCATCTCCAGGATCGTAGGACGGAAGCCCATCAGAGCCAGATCGTGACCTGCAGCCAGCCCCGCCGGACCTGAGCCAATAATCGCGATGCGCTCTCCGGTGGGCTTGGGGAACTCAGCATTTGCGAGAAACTCGAGCAAATGGCTGAGTTCGTCGACATCGTCACACTGGCGGATTTCCGTCTTGCTTTTCAGGTATGGAAACAGCTCTTGACCAGCATCGGCGCGGGCATCGCTACCGAATTTTTCGCACACGAAACGCTTGAGGGCACGGATGGAAATCGGCTGGTCGATGGTTCCCCGGCGGCAAGCCGCTTCACACGGTGCCCCGCAGATCCGCCCGCACAAGGAGGCCAGTGGGTTCGGGCCACGGGCGATCAGGTAAGCCTGCTCGTAGTCTCCTGCGGCAATTGCACGGACATAGCCCCGCGCGTCGGTATGCACGGGACACGCATACTGGCACTTGATCTGCTCGCGCCAATACTCGTGGTCCGCCACCCGGACTCTGTAGCGTGGTTCATCCACTGTTTTCGCCTGCGATCCATAGATGTGCGACAGGCCACTCTACGCGGAGGGGATGCAGCGGTCTGTGACCAAAGTCACGGTCTCAAATTCCCTCACTGCCGCTGCTCCATTGCAATCGCCCGCGGGAACAGGATGTTGTTTTCCAAATGAATGTGTTGATGCAGATCAGCCTCGAATGCAGATAACGCTTTGTACAACGTCTGATAGCTGACGCACGCATCGGGAGGAGCGCTGTAGCCACTGCTCGCCTGGCGCATAGCGCGCAAAGCATTACCGGCGGAATCGTGTTCATGCTCCATCATCGAAACCGGGTTCTTCACACTGCCGAAAGGAGGTGGCAGCACCGGCTCATTCTGAACCACGGCTTCTTCCATCCGGACTATGTATGGAAACAGCACCATTTCTTCCCTCATCATGTGCATGGTCAGTTCCTGTGCCAGACCGGCGAAGCTCGCGCGAACATGGAGTAATTCGGGATGGTTCTTGCCGTGGACCGAGCACACCTTCTCGAACAAAGGACCGAGGCGCGCAATCTCTTCACGCGTGTACTTGTGATGGGTGGTGTTGATGTGGACAACCAGATCGCCCAGCGGTTCCCTCTGCCAGTCATGGATCTTCTGCGCCACCCGCGTCGTTTGTTCCGCCATTTCGAGCGAATCCAGCACCTGATCCACCGGCAGATTGGCTGCGCGGCAGGCTTGTTCCAGGGATTGATCCCCACCGCAACAGTAGTCGATGCCCAGCTTCTCAAAAACCCGCGTTGCAGCGGGGTTTTCCAGGGCCCATTCCCTCACGGTCTTCTCGGTGGTTACACTCATCCCATCCTCCTCGGCAGCGCAGCTCCACTGCTTGCGGCGGCGCTTGATGTTCCGAAGATAGCGGAAGGGTGGTGGCGTGCCGATGACTTTTGTCACAGCAAGACCAAACAGTTCTTGGACCTGGGGTGGAGGATCCTGAGAGAGTGATTCGTCCGATTGGCTGCTGACCGGCAAGGTAGACAGCCGCGCACTTGCCTCCGGCTCAGGCAAACCGCAACCGGAACGAAGCCAGCCGGTGCTGCACCATGGGGAAAGAGCGTTCCCTCGATGATTCTAGCCAGCCGTCGCAGCCGAGCACCGACCACGCGCAGTACTTTGAGCGCAACCTGAGACGCAGAAAACATCATTGGGAAAACGCCCAGCAACAGCGGTGTAACATTAGGGTTTGGTTTGAGACGTAGAAAACACCCTTACTGAACTGGTACCTGAAGTCGCGTGGTGTCGAACCCACACTCTTGAGATGTGAAGGACCAAGGCTTGCCGAGATGCTTCTTCGCCACGGATCTGCACGGACATACCGATCGGTACGACAAACTCACCGCGTCAATCATCAGGGAACGCCCCGCTGCAGTGTTCCTTGGCGGAGACTTGCTTCCTCGTTCGGCACTCTCAGCAGTTCAATTCGGACAAGCCGATTTTGCACACGACTATCTGGTCCCGGCTTTCACAAGAACACGCGATGTCTTAGGAGTGCGCTATCCCGACATCTTTCTCATTCTCGGCAACGATGACCCACGCCGCGAAGAGGGAAGTTTCGTCTCGGCAGCAGCCGACGGCCTCTGGCACTATATCCACGCGTGCAAGTGTCTCTTGGGTGATTTCGCCATCTACGGCCTTGCGTATGTTCCACCGACTCCGTTCCTGCTGAAAGACTGGGAACATTACGACGTTTCTCGATATGTCCCGCCGGGCTCTGTGTCTCCCGAGGAGGGTATTAGAACCGTGCCGGTAGATGAGAGCGAGATCAAGTGGGCCACGATCCAGAAAGACATCACTTCGCTTGTGGGTGAAGATCCTCTCGATCGTGCAGTATTTCTCTTTCATACGCCGCCGTGCGACACGCCGCTCGACCGCACGGCGCTGGACGGAATGACTTACGAGCACGTTCCGCTAGACGTGCATGTGGGTAGCATCGCGGTCAAGCGGTTTATCGAGGAACGGCAGCCTCTGCTCACCTTGCATGGTCATGTGCATGAGGCTACGCGCTTGACCGGCGAGTGGAAGATGCGGATCGGGCGAACTGTCTGCATAAACGGCGCTCACGATGGGCCTGAGTTGGCGCTGGTGCGTTTTGATCTGGAATCACCCGAGGCCGCTACGCGAGACCTGCTCTAATTCAGGCCTGAGCATCCTTCATCGGCAGTTTACGTGCGGGATCCGTGACGGCATCGATCTTTACGGCGAAGCTCGAACGTTCCGCAATGTCCTTATCAGTAACCAGGTGCACATCAAGAAGACCTTCAGTGCGATACCCGGTCCTTAGGAAGTTGATTTCGCCAAGGCATCGACTCCAGCCCTCGAGCCAGAGCATCAGGGCCGTCCCCTGTTCTTCGTTTCCTTGGAAATGCAACAGAATGTCGATGTCGCTGGCGGGCCCGGCCGTGGCGTTCTTCGTGCTACCGATCAGGTAGAACGCTCTCACCCCGAATTTCTGCGGGTCGAGATCTGCTGCAATCCTCTGCGCCATGCGAAAACGCCAGCGCCAGTGTTCATTCGTTCCCCGATCAATGATCTCAGCCTCGGATTCGATTGATCCAACCTTTTGCTGTGGGGGTGACAGGAACCCAATCGCCTGGTCCAAGTCGGCGTTCATGAGCACCCGCAGGATCAGACCACCCGCTTCGAGTGGTACGTCAATGACCCGGAGCGTCTCTGATAGGTGTGCGAATTCGGGAAGCACCTCCGGAAGTACATTGCGCGACCGTCGAAGGAACAGTTCGTTGAACGCCGTCGTTGGATCGTCAGGGTACAGTGGCAGGTAGCGGATCGAGGCCTCTACGAGGTCCTGGAAGAAGTGGGTGCCGAATGACAGTTCCGGCAGGTAATTTCCCCTCTGGCGTGCTACTTCAATCAGCATTGCCGTGTTGTTGATATCGGAGTACGTCACCGGGACTCCCAGTTTGATATCCCCCCGGCTACCCCAGCGTCCGGGCCCGATCAGGATGAACTGGCGCTTTGGCAATAGCTTATTCAGTCTGCCGACCGCACGTCCGACATCGCGCATGGCCGTTTGATCCGGGAGCTGGCTGTAGCCTTCGAGATCGACATACACGATGTGCGTGATTTCCGGCACCTTGCCGTTCGAAACAAAATGAGTAGCGGAGAAGACGACTTTGTCCGACGGCAGGTTCTGTGGAATCGCTACCGGAACCGCGTCGGCGCCATAGCTCTGGGGCCGGCACTGTAGCAGATAGAAGTCCTTCCCGTCATAGGCGAACTCGATATCTGCCGGTGTCCCGAGCTTGGATTGCAGCAGGTCCAGCAACTCGCGGATGCGGCCTACGAAGGGCGTTTTCCGGATCAGTCCTTCGAACGTGAAAACTGCATCCTGAGAACTGAAGTCAGGCATCGGTCCGATGATTGGCTCGATCCGGTCATGGCTCACGAGAGACACCAGGTTGCGAATCTGTGGGTACGTGGCGCCGGCAGCGCTCAGCAGATCCGCTACGTCGACGGTTTCGAAAGCGTTGGTCTCCAAATTGATGAGATCAACGCGCTTGGGTGAATACCTGAGCACTTCGTCAGGGGTGACGTTGACACGCAGATCTGGCTGGCCCGGAGCGATCAACACAGGATAGTCATCGGCGATGCGATCCACAGCACGTGTTCCCAGCCCAGGTACGAGACGTATGAGGCCGTCCTCGCGCTTAATGCGCGCAGACCAGCGGAACTCATTGTTGCTGAAGGCCACCCCAGAGCACGCCGGCAGGAAGTACTTACCCACGGTCCGGCCCACAACCTCCTGGATCATGATGCCCATCTCTTCGTGGACATCCAGCAGACCGCGCTCGGCCCGGTACTCGGTGGGATCCGGTCCGAAGATTGAGGCGTACACCTCTGCGATAGCGTCCATCAATGCAGCAAGTCGCTGTTCCTTGGTTCCACAGTTGCCCAAAAACAGGCTCTTATACTTGCCGGAGAAAGCTGACCCAGGACGATCCTCCAGCAAACTCGAGCTGCGGACGATAATCGGAACATCACCCAGATCATCGAGCGCGAGTGCGAGTCCGTTGGCCAACTCCGACGGGAACGAGGAGCTCTTGAACAGGGCCACCAGATGCGGGTATTCCTGCCGAACCTGGTCGATCTCCATGTATTTCCGGTTGAGGACGTCCTCCAGATCGTTGTGGTGCACGAAGTTCTGAATCCAATCGGAGGTGAGGTACCAAGTTCTCGGCACCTTGACTTCGTGCAGGAGTGCGCTCGCTTCTGGGGCCTTGTCTATGATCTTCTTGGCCAAGAACAAGCCCGCACTCTTACCGCCCAGCTTACCGTGGCAGCCAGGCGGGAAGATGACCTTACCTAACAGATCATAGAAATCATTAACGTCGATGAAATTCTTGGCGACATTGATGAAGTCGAGGCTTTCGGAAAAGAAGCGGCGGATCAGCGATACGCGGATACCCTTCTGCGTGTAGAGCGAGAGTTCTCCATCCTCGACGCCGATGTGTCGATAACGCTCGACACACTCCATGATCTCTCCGAGAGAAGTATCCTGGTTTTCCAGCGCTCGCACCAGAAAACTGGCCTTGTCCTCTTTGATCCATCGAGTCACACAATTGAGGATTTCGGTCTCGCTCAAATGCTCCCCGGCAATCCGGAGTGCCTGGGTTGTCAAGTCGGAGGAATGGCCGGGAGCGTCCTGAGGAAGAGGGCGGTTCTCGTCGGTAGAAAGGGCTGGCTCGGCAGACAAGATCGACCCGCCGCGCTGCAGGAGATCTTTGGCCTCCTGGACTCCACTCCAGCTCAAGTAATTGATCAACTTGCGCGAAATCCGTTTCAGTAGGGCAGGGTCCGTATCGCGCAGAAACTCGAGCACAATACGCCACTCCCCTTGCACTGTCGCTGCCGCATCTGCCGCCGCCCAACCCTCGAATGCGTTCCTCAGCCGCCGTTGAGTGACAGCGCTTGCGATTCGCTCGGCAATTGTCTCAATCAGCTTGCGCTCTTCTTTGAGGAACGGGCCTTCGTCCGACCGCGGCATCTCTCGCCGGTAGGAAACCTCGACCGTTCCAACCGTCTCACCCTGCGCGACGATGTTGGCCTTCTGAACCCAAGGTGTCTCCTGAAAATTCGGCGGCTGGATTGTCTGGTTCTCAAAGAGGATCCGAGCCTGACAGTCGTGTGGGTATTGCCACCCTGGCGGCAGGACTTCGATAATGCCGCGGAAAATCTCCTCAAGAGGTCGGCTTGACTGGCTCAGGAGTTCGCCCACGTGATACAGACAGTTCAATTCCTTGGCCCGCTCTTGCAGAGCATGGAGCATGGTCCCGAATTGGGTATCGTCCGGCTTCACTTTTTCGCTTGGCTTGTATTGTCCCGGGTCTGCGACAGGATGACTCCTCTCGCGGTCCGCCCATCGACGCGCACCAAGAGCTTCTCCGTGGGCCGCACATGGCGGATGAGTTCTGTCTCGTGTACAACGGGCTGCAGGTTCAGCCAATTCCAGTTAATTCCAAAGTGACGCCCGTATTGCACCATGAAGTAGCTTGCCCGAAAGCTCGACAAATTGTGAAAAAAGTGCGAGCCCTGGCTCAACTCCACATTCATCTCTGGCAGCGTCGCTTCGACGATCGCCCGCGCCCCGGAGATCTGGCTCCAGTCGACGGGAATACCAAGCGATGGATGGGAACTGCCCCAGCGGCCGAATCCAATCAGCAGGAAGTGCCGGTGCTGTTGCTGCAGTTCACGGTTCACCGACTCCAATTGCTGAGCGATGGCAGGCGTGTGCAATGAGGAAAATTTCTCGGGCCGCACAAAGACAATGTCTTGAATGTCGTCAGTGGTGCCGTTGCCCATTACCATGTCCGACGCAACAATGACGCGCGGATCAGAGAGATCCTCGACCGTGACCTCCACCACCTGATCCGAAACCACCATGGACCGAACCTGCAGGAATCCCAGGCGCACCCGTGGCCGGTCGCCGCGCTGCCTTTGCAGCGTGATGGCGAATTCGATTTCGACCTTCGCATTGACGGTCTTCTCCGATGCGTTGAGCAGAGCTTTCACCAAGTGATTCAGAGGGAACTCCTCCTGCACCAGCATGGGAGCGAAATTCAGGATCCGCGGTCCCCGCGATCCAGTTCCCGGAACGACTCGGTCGCGTTCCGGATCATACGTTGAAGCGAGGAAATACAATGCCTCGTCACTTTCAGCATCGGACAAATTAGCGTGCACCAGGTATTCGGTCTCACTGACCGGATCGTAGGCCGGTGCCTTGCCCATGTTCACCGCCCAAAACTCTGTCTGGGTGCCCTTCAGTAACTCCTGCACCGAAGCGAATGGGGGTGGCTTCTTCGGATATGCGGGCGAGAAAGTCCAGGCTATGCCTCCGTCCACGATCGTCTTCCCCAACCCCAATGCCAGCGTGACAACGCCCTCTTCAGGGCGGGCGGGTTCAAACGCGTAGAAGTTGTAGGAACGCGCAACACCAGAAATGTCAGGATAAAACCGATCTCCCCTGCGCTGGCCAACTACTTCCTGAAGGATCACCGCCATTTCTTCTTCGTCCGGCTTGGTCCCAGTAGTCCGGATGTAGTCTCGGGCCTCGCGGAAGTAGGTGGAAGCATACACAAACTTAATAGCCTCCAGCAGCCGGCGAAATCGTGCGTCTGGATCGGGCTGGTTATTCGGGATCATCTTGGTCGCGTAGACGCCGGCAAATGGACGCTCCAATGCGTCCTCAAGCAAGCTGGAGGAGCGGATTGCCAGGGGAGTTTTGACTTGAACGATCAGCGCGCGGAGGTCACCGAGCAGCTCAACCGGGAGGTCGCCCTTCTGAAATGCGTGGGCGATACGGTCGTCTGGCATTTCTTCGAAGGGCAACTCCGCCAGATGGTTCTGCGTGATGAATTGATCAAAGCAGTCCGTCGCGATGACCGCCATGGTTGGGACGTTGATGTCAACATCAGGGGAGAAGGCGGAGTTGGTCTCCTTCGCAAGCAGATCCTTGATGAACACCAGCCCGCTGGCCTTGCCACCGATTGCCCCAGAGCCGATCTGTGTACAGCGGAAGGTACCGTCCCAGAACTTGCGATCGAAGATCGGCAACTCAGCAACGAGAGGCTTCAGGCCACTCATCGATACCTCCCACTGCATCATAAATGCCGCACACTTCAACGCGTTGCCGCGGAGTCGCGTGCATCCAGCTCGGGTCGCCGACGATCGTCACACCCAACCGCGTTCATGGCACGCCTTGGCCACGCGACCGATCGCGATCGCGTAGGCAGCATCTCTCATGTACAACTTTTCCCGGCGAGCCAGATCGGAGACCGCGAAGTACGCGGATGTCATCTTCAAATCGAGCTTTCCGAGAACTTCGTCTTTCTCCCAGAAGTAGTTCATGTTGCTCTGCACCTGCTCGAAGTAGCTGCAGGTCACGCCACCGGCATTCGCCAGAAAGTCTGGGATGAGCAGGATGTTGCGTTTCTGAATCTGAGCGTCGGCTTCCGGTGTCGTCGGCCCGTTGGCGCCTTCAGCAATGATTCGCACGCGTGGGCTGATGCGGCTGACGTTGTCGCCGGTGATCTGATTCTCCATCGCCGCCGGAATGAGAATGTCTACATCCTGCTCAAGCCATGCCTCTCCCGGCAGTACTTCATAGCCCAGTTCCTTGGCTTTACCTTTGTTGATCCCGCCGAAGTGATCAGTAATCGACGATAGCTGGCTGAGATCGATTCCGTGATTCTTGCGGTAGGTGTAGGAACACTGGTCCGACTGGTCCCAACAGCAGACTGCAATGACTCGTCCTCCCAACCGCTTGTAGAGTTCGATTGCGTAGTGGGCCACATTGCCGAACCCTTGGACGCTGGCCTGGGTGTTCTCGGGACGGATGCCCAATTCTTTGAGGGCCTCGCGCAACGTAATAACGACGCCATAGCCGGTAGCTTCGGTGCGGCCAAGCGAGCCACCCATGCCGACGGGCTTGCCGGTGATAAAACCGGGAAACCGGCCACCGTGGATCTTCTCAAACTCATCGAGCATCCAGAGCATGTGCTGTGCGTCGGTCATCACATCGGGGGCCGGTACATCGATCACCGGGCCGACATCCCGTGCCACTTGGCGCACCCAGCCACGGCAAATCTGCTCCTGCTCCCGGGCGCTGAGATTATGCGGATCGCAGATCACCCCTCCTTTCGCCCCACCGAGCGGAATATCCACCACGGCACATTTCCACGTCATCCACATGGATAGAGCCCGTACTGTATCGATCGTCTCCTGCGGGTGGAAGCGGATGCCGCCCTTGCCCGGTCCGCGTGCGTCGTTGTGCTGTACGCGGAAACCCCGGAAGACCTTCACCATCCCGTCGTCCATGCGCACCGGGATAGCAAACTGAAACTCGCGCAAAGGGTACCGCAAAAGATCTCTGGTGGCCGAGTCAAGCCCCAGGTATTCGGCTACTTTGTCGAACTGGGCCTGTGCGATCTGAAATGAATTGAACGCCTTGGAAGACTTTTTCGCAGGTAGGCCAGGAGCCGCTTTCGAGACCTCTTCGAGGGTAATCGGTTCCGTCAGTGCGCTCTGCGACATAGATTTCTCCTTATTCCTTCGCGCGTTGATCCAATTATCCCTCCCGGAATGGGCCAGCCCGATGTGATCGTGCGCACATTGGCGGGTGACAGACGCACGCCAACAGTCACCAGGGAAGAAGGCCCGACCTCAAGACGGCCCAGCGCAGCACGCGGCATGGGACTGACAGATGGGCAACGGCTCCAAACCGTTGAAAAGAAATGGTAGGCACGATCGGACTCGAACCAGCGACCTCTGCCTCGGCGCAGTTTGCTACCAAGTTGCTACCGAAACATGGCAAGTGGGTTCGGGGCTGACTCGTGGGGCATCGGCCCCTTCACTGTCGCACTAAACAATGAAGAATCAGACTTCAGAGTCTTAGCGCTCCATCAGGAACAAATGAACATTACCGGCCGCAGCAGGTGGAAGTGTGTGTAGCAATCTCACTAACAGGCTGTCAGCTTAACTCCACTGCATTTGGAGGCTTCCACGCACTGCATTTGCTTGAATTGATCTGCTATATGGTAACTAGAGGTCTGAAGTGTCCGGCACAAGGATCATTCAGATGTTGGGCATCGCCTGTGTGGCGGCACTACTGGGCGTTTCGGGGTGGGTCGCAATTCGCACATGGCCACGTCCAATGCATCGCGTCACGGGATCCCTACCCCCCGTTCGGTTCGAGCACGGCAAAATGATCGTCCCGCTTCCGACGAAAGCTCTGCTTGCGGAAGTGGGGAGATTCGACGATGAGCTCTCCGCTTATCTATGGTTCGACTACCTGCGAAGCCGTCCAGGCGTGGAGGGAGAACAAGTATTGCTCACAGTGATGGAGAAAGGGCAGATCCCCATCTACCGGATTGAGGTTGTGTTGCCGAATGATGCGCTGACCGCTATCCCGTTTCTAACTGATCTCGAAGCCAGGGGTTTCATTGAGGGGTTCGATCTTGTATTCACTACGCCAGCGCAGGTGGAATACAGGCGCGACCAGACAAGTGTATTTATTGCGGCATACAGAAAGCCGGTGGCCAAGAAGCTAGAGACGCTGCCACGCAAGCATCTGCTATCCTCGACGGCACATTTCTTAGCATTCAAGTCGCGGACCGACCCGCGCGTGCGTGGGGCGGAAGAATCGCGACCCAGCAGTCTGAGCCGCGAGCAGTCGATGGAATTGGCGGCAGATATAGTTGCTGTAGCTGAGTTTTACGGCTTGCCCCTGGACGTGTTTCTCGGCATTGGCGCCATGGAGAACAACTATCTGAGCATCCGTGGTGACGTCAACCATGCCATCTGGAAGAAGAAGCCTGCGAAGGACGACATCATTCTGAAGCGTCGCCGGCACAGAGTGTTGGTAAGCGACTATTCAATTGGGGTATGGCAGATCACGCGGGAGACCTTGCGGTACGCTCATGCTTTATTCCTGAAGGACAAGCGGGACTATTCTCAATTGCCGGAGAGGTTGAGTCCCCCGACGACGTTGGAACTGGATTTGACGGATTCCCATGTGCTGACAACGTACGCCGGACTGCTGCTGCGCGACCTGCTGGACAGTTTCAACGGGGACATTGAAAAGGCGGTCGGGGCTTATAATGGCGGCCCTCGTAATCCAAATCTTCGCTATGCAGCCGGGGTCCAGGCTGTGGCGGAATACGCCAGAAACGTCCTGGAACGCGTGACAGCGGTGAATGAACGAACTGCGGAAGATACCCTCGAGCGCGAATTAGAGACGAGTGCGCAGTGACGAAATTGACGGGCCTACGCTGGTTTCCAGTGCCGCTCACCCACTAGGGTTAGATCCGGAATCGGCAGTAACAGATCAGACATCTTTCAGTTGAGCTTCATTCATTCCGAAGTAGTGCCCCAGTTCGTGGAGCACAGTCTGTCTGACTTCGTGACGGATCTCGGTTTCATTGGAGCAGACCGCCTCGATGTTTTTCTGGTACAGGACGATATGGTCCGGACCGATAGACAGGTCGAAAACACTTCTCCTGGTAGCCGGCACGCCTTGAAATACTCCCAGAACCAAACGTCGAGTCTTGCCGGACCCGGGGTTTCCGGTGGTCCCACGATGCATTCTCCGAAGCCGCCGAGGAGGCTCGTCCTCAACTAAAATCGCAAGGTTGTGCATTCGTTTGCGAAACTCTGCCGGAAGTGCGTCGAGTACCTCGGCGACAAGCCTAACGAACCGGTCCCGTTCCACCTTCGCACACCTCACCGCTAAGGCCTTTTTACCGCAACCGCGCATGTTTGTCATTGAGGCAGCGCGCTGAGCTCTGAAACCGCGATTTCCGAACGCACGGAGCATCACTATTTTGCGTGGCGTCACGCTGCATAGTGATTCGGTGCACAGCCCGACATCTGCCTTACAGGGCACTTTTAATAATGGAGTATTAGGCCTATGCCAGCTCTACGTCCGCCCGGCCCTCAGGAGACGATCAGTGCAGACGGGGCCGCAGCCGTCTTTCATGCGCACTCCGGCAGCAAAATATACAACATGGGAGAAGTGGAGGTACACGCGCTTCGGGCGGTCACTCTCGACTTGTACGAGGGGGAATTTGTAGTTCTTCTCGGGCCTTCCGGAAGTGGGAAGTCGACCCTGCTGAACATTCTGGGGGCTCTGGATGTTCCCACCAGTGGCGAGGTGTACTACCGAGACCACATCCTGACGAAGGCCAATGACGCGGAGTTGACGCGTTTCCGCCGCGAGCATGTCGGCTTCGTTTTCCAGTTCTACAATCTGATCCCACGGGCGCACTCGACTTCAGTACCGGCAAATTGGTCCTGGAGGTTTTGGAAAGGGTCAACCACGAGATGAGAACCACCACCGCGATCATCACAACGGCGCCCGCATTGCTTTATCGAACAGGCCATCCTGACTGCAGCCGCCATCCCTCTGGGATTTGCGATCGGATACGGTATCTGCGCCCTCATGCCCTTGTTGCTGAACACCGAGCTATACCGGATGCCCCTGGTGATCAACCGAAGCACATACGCGGTTGCGTTCATCGTGGTGGTGCTTGCAGCTTTTGTCTCCGGACTGCTTGTCCGCTGGCGCCTTCGGCATCTTGACCTCGTCGAGGTACTCAAGACGCGGGAGTAGCGATGAAAAAACGCAGTCATTTTGTCACGGCCTTCGTTGGAGCAATTTTGATCGCCTTGGTTGCTTGGGCCTTTGTGCCTAAGCCAATCAAAGTAGAGAAGGGGCGTGCTGAGCGTGGAAGTCTACGTGTCACCGTGGACGAGGAGGCGGAAACCCGCGTGCACGACCGCTTCGAGATTGCCGCTCCTGTGACCGGCCGCCTGCAGCGGATTGAACTCCACGCGGCGGACCCGGTAGAGAAGGGGCAACTCTTGGCGCAGATCGAGCCGCTACCTCTCGATCCGCAGCAGCGGGTGGAGTTGCTGGCGAGGGTTGAGTCTACCCAGGCAAGTCAGCGTGAGGCGGAAGCCAACGTGGAACGCGTCCGCACTGAATATGAGCAGGCCAGGAGAAACCGGGAACGCTTTTCTAAGCTGGCGGCTACGGGCGTGAGTTCCCGCCAGGAACTGGAGTTCGCGGAGACTGCAGAAGCCAACAGCAAGAATGCGCTGGAAGCCGCCAGATTCAGAGCACGTGCAGCCGCCTACGAAGTCCAGGTTGCCAAAGCAGGGCTTCTCGCCCTGGCCGTTGAACACGGAGACAAGCCACGCATCATCACTCTGCGTTCGCCGATTCGGGGTCACGTGCTCCGGCTGCTACAGCAGAGTGAGCGCGTGGTGAGCGCCGGAACTCCGATTCTGCAAGTTGGCTATCCCTCCCAACTGGAGATTGTGTCCGACGTTCTGTCGACTGAGGCCGTGAAGGTGAAGCCCGGGGATCCCGTTCTGATCGAAAACTGGGGCGGAGACAGGGTTCTTCGCGGAAAGGTCAGGACCGTGGAATCTTCGGGTTTCACGAAGATCTCTGCGCTGGGCGTGGAGGAGCAGCGCGTTAACGTTGTTATGGACTTCGTGGATTCTCCAGCCCAGCTCGGTGATGGCTATCGAGTGGACGTTCGCATCATCGTCTGGGAAGGAAACGATGTGCTCAAAGTACCCGCCAGCGCGCTGTTCCGCCGCAGCCAGAACTGGAGCGTCTTTGTGGTGGAGAATGGCAGGGCACGCGCCCGCACTGTTGAGATAGGCCATCGCAATGCTCTCGAAGCAGAGCTTGTGAAAGGAGTGGGCGATGGAGTAGAGGTCATTCTGCATCCCGGGAACCAGGAGTCGGAAGGCATTCGTGTAAGCCATTAAAAGCGGAAGAGCAGGTTCAGGAGTAGCGTATGAAAACACTAGCGCGCGTGAACGACAAGGGATCTCTCAGAAATGTTCTCTTCGCCACCGATTTCTCCACTGCGTCGATGCAAGCCCTACCCTACGCAACGGGCATCGCGAGGCGGTTCGACTCCAAATTGTGCATAGCTCATGTTGTGCCTCCTGAGGACTATCCCTCCGGTTTGAACTCATTAGACGAAGCAGCGCAACTAGCCCGTCGTGAAGCAGAGCTCAAAGTAAGCAGTCTTCTAAACTCTGCTCTGTGCAGAGATCTTGCCTGTGAGGCTGTGGTTGGCAATGGTGACATATGGATTGGCTTGAGCGACTTCATGCGCCGAAACGCCACCGACTTGTTAGTCATGGGAACGATCGGGCGCACGGGCGTTAGAAAGTTCCTGCTCGGGTCCGTAGCGGAAGAAGCCATGCGCGAGTCGCAATGTCCAGTCTTGACGGTCGGTCCGGAAAGCCACGCTGCGGAAGAGAGCGGATTTCGCCAGATCCTCTACGCGACTGATTTTTCCGCCGACTCCCTCGCTGCGACGCCATATGCTCTGGCTTTCTCGAAGAACTACAGTTCTCGTCTAACTCTGGTGCACGCTCTGGAAGGCCTTACGGAATCGCCTTATCTCGATGCGCAAATGGCCAGCGTGCGCTTGCGTGATCTGGCTCCTCAGCGAGTTGATCTCGGGCCCGAACCCGGGATCATCGTCGAGATGGGGTCGCCAGCGGATGTCATCTTAAAGGCAGCTGACGATACTGCATCGGACCTGATCGTCATTGGGGCACACGGAGCCGGAGCCCTGGCGCGATTATCCAGCCATTTCGGATCGGTCGCACACAAGATTGTTTGCAGAGCCCTTTGCCCGGTGCTCACGGTGCGGCCATTGACTGACGGAGATTAAGGAGCAATGAGAGTGTTCTTGACGGTCGTCCTCTTTGTTTGGACCGGGATGCATGTGTACGTCTTCTGGCGGGCGTCATCAGTGCCCGCGATCGCTCGCCACCTTCCCCGAGGTGTTCTCTGGGGTGTGGCATGCATTTTGTGGATGAGCTACATCGGTGCGCGAATTCTGGGTGGCCTGGAACCTGGTGCCATAGCCCGATTCCTCGAAGTTCTCGGCGCCGGCTGGATAGGAGTCCTTTTCCTGCTGCTGGTCACCCTGTTGGTCGTCGACCTCTTCACCTTATTCGGCCTCTTGCTGCCCCGTTTTGCACCTTCGCTGCGGGGGTGGGCGCTTGTCGCTGGTGGTGTGCTCTCCGTAATTGCGCTTGTACAAGGTCTGCGCGCTCCGGTTGTGCAGAATTACGAAGTGCAGCTTGCTGGCTTGCCAGCCAGTAGCGACGGTACCGTGCTCATCCTCGCCTCGGATTTCCACCTCGGAACGCTGCTGGGGAAGGATTGGCTGGTGGCGCGCATCGATCAGATACATGCCCAACGGCCGGACATCGTAGTGTTGGGCGGCGACATTGTCGAAGGTGATGATCCTTCCGAGCTTGAACTCCTGCCGTTGTTGCGCCGTCTTTCCGCTCCACTCGGTGTGTGGGCAGTGACTGGGAACCATGAGTTCCATGCCGGTGGTCTGGAGCGCGGTGCTAGCATGCTCGAGGACGCCGGATTCCACGTGCTTCACGACCGCTGGGCTGAGGTGAAAACAGGTCTTGTACTGGCAGGTGTTGACGACCTAACCAGCCGCCGGCACGCCGGAGAAACCGGCAACTTCATAGGGCAAGCGCTGGCTCGCCGGCCTCCGGCAGTAGCAACTGTACTTGTCTCTCATACGCCTTGGGACGTAGACGTCGCTGCCAAGGAAGGCGTAGGCCTTATGCTTGCGAGCCACACTCATGACGGGCAGATTTGGCCGTTCGGCTACCTGGTCGGCCTCACCCATCCCTTTCTCGCTGGAAGGTACGACGTAAACGGCATGACGGTTATCGTTTGTCGCGGCACTGGCACCTGGGGCCCTCGCATGCGCCTGTGGCAACGAGGGGAGATCATCCGGATCACTCTACGGGGCCGGCAAAATCGGTAAAACAGGACGAGGCGCCCCTGAGAGCACGTCACAGACGCAGGTAGTCTTGGCAAGAAGAGAGGAATGGCAATGGAAAGGAAACAGGCAACGACCACCGTCTTCTTGCTGGCTCTGGCCGCGACTGCCCTTTACTTCTGTTACCTCATCGCCAGACCTTTTCTCAATCCCTTCTTCCTGGCAGTCATGATCGCGATCGTTTTCCATCCTATCCACGTGCGCGTCCAGGCGCGCGTCCGGGGCAGGAATACGGCGGCTCTGATCTCTACGATTCTGGTCCTGCTTGTTGTGGTGGTCACTGCGGTCGGATTGGGAGTTGTGGTTAGCCAGGAGATCAGAGGACTGTACCAGTTGCTGAACGAGAGGAGCGCTGAACAGGGCGGTTGGAACCCTTATGTGATGCATGCGATGGAGCGTCTTCTGGGCTGGGCGGGACAGTACGTTGATCTCTCCACCCTTGATTTGCGCGGGGCCCTGCTGCGGTGGCTGGAGCAGATCAGCCGGTTCTTGCTTTCCTGGGGCGCTCAAGTCGTCAGCAACATCATTTCATTCTTCGCCGACGCCGTGATTGCATTGTTCACGCTGTTTTTTCTCTTCCGGGAAGGCGGATCCATGAGGGAACACGCAGCAGAAGTCCTTCCCCTCAAGACCGGTCAGGTGGAACGCCTCTTCACGGGAATCAGCGACTCGATTATTGCCAACGTATACGGTTGTCTTGCGGTGGGCGTGGCCCAGGGGACTCTGGTGAGCCTGGCATTCTGGGTCCTCGGTCTACCTTCCCCCGTACTGTGGGGAGTAGTCACGGCCCTGTTCTCATTGATCCCAATCATTGGTTCAGCGACCGTGTGGGCGCCCGCGGTCATTATCCTGGCTGTCGGCGGACACTGGTGGAAAGGGCTGATCTTGTTGGGTTGGGGCGCTGCGGTGGTCGGGCAAGTAGACAGCCTGGTGCGTCCCTACGTGATAAGCGAACGGGCCAAGCTGCACACCCTGCTGGTTTTCTTTGCACTGCTCGGAGGAGTAAAGGCCTTCGGGGTCATGGGGCTTTTCATTGGCCCTGTCGTACTGTCAGTTACGCTTGTAGTACTGGAGATGTTACGGGAAACCGACTCGGACGCCCCACCCCTTGATGGCCGCGGGCCGTAAGTCTACTTGCTGAGCAGGCCGGGCAGGACGTTAAGCGCCAGTGGATCCGACTCGATTGCCACTGCCGGCCCGACCACGGCTGAAGATCTTTAGCGCTTCAAACCACAATACGCTGAACACCCCGGCAATGGAGCAGATGACAAGATCTATCTGGTGAAGTCTTGAGAAACGGAACAGATCGCGCGCAAATGGGACGTATAGCACGAGGGCCAGCACTGCTAGGGCTCCCCCAATCACCCACCAAAGAACCGGGTTGGGAGAAAGCAGCGTTGCCACGATAAGGCGTGTCCACGAGCGATTCGCGAGGCCTGTCGTTTGAATCCCTCGACCCAACTGGAACTCCGATCTTTCTGTTTGATGTGGCCGGACTCGTTCTCTAGCTATGTCTGTTCTATACAGAACATGCTCGCCCCGCAACCCCACCCGAAACAAGGCAGTTAAGCCCAAAGCGTGTAAATCAGTAGATAGGAGAGAGGACAGGCGATCCGGTCACCACCCTGGGGTGTGACTGGCATCACAGTGCAGAGCGTAGGAGGTGCTACCATCTGTCTATGCCTTTACGCGAATATACGCAAAGAATGGTGCGAGGGCCGCAGAGGATGTTCTGTTGGGAAGTGTGTCAGACGCAGTCATTTGTTAGCTCAGCATACCCGGCCGGTTCTGGTTATCCGACCCGGTATGCCGAGGGTTTGTTGAACGAATAGGAGGACTCATAAATGGCCAGGCTGCAAGTATTCGATCCGCCGATGTGCTGTTCCAGTGGAGTGTGCGGGCCCAACGTTGACCCCACGCTGCCCCGCTTTGCTGCTGATCTGGAATGGCTAAAGAGTAAGGGTATTCAGGTTGAACGGTGCAACCTCGCTCAAGATCCTGGGGCCTTCGTGCACAGCCCTACACTCAAGATGGCACTCAATTCCAGAGGCATGAAGTGCCTCCCGCTGGTGTTGCTGGACGGGGAGGTTATTACCTCAGGCGCGTATCCAACTCGGGAGGAGCTCGCCCGGCTCACAGGTGTGCAATACGAGCCGGGTCCGGTGATCAAGTCGCGGGAAGTAGATCTTGTTGGCATCGCAAGCAAGGGGAAATGAAGGAAGGCAATCGTGAAGCTGCTGGGAGAATTGACACGGAACCTGCTTTTTACTGGCAAGGGCGGAGTCGGCAAGACCTCCATCGCCTGCGCGACGGCTGTGTCCCTCGCTCAGGCGGGCAAACGCGTCTTGTTAGTCAGTACTGATCCGGCCTCTAATCTGGACGAAGTCCTAGCTACCAAGCTCGGTGTTCAACCAACCCCCGTAACCGGGGCCGCTGGCCTCTTTGCGATGAATGTTGACCCGGAGAAGGCCGCACAGCAGTACCGCGAGCGTGTGGTCGGGCCGTACCGTGAACTCCTCCCCGCATCGGCTGTCAAAAGCATCGAGGAGCAGTTATCGGGTGCGTGCACAGTGGAAATTGCGGCTTTCGACGAATTTGCCAAATTGTTGGGTGATCAACAGACGACCTCCGACTTTGATCACGTCATCTTCGATACCGCTCCTACCGGCCATACGCTTCGCCTGTTGCAGTTGCCTGCTGCTTGGTCGGGATTCATCGAGAACAGTGTCGGTGGAACCTCCTGCTTAGGTCCTTTGGCTGGGCTGCAGGCCCAGCACGAACTGTACGCAAACACAGTTCGCGCTCTGTCCGATGAAACGAATACAACTGTGTTCCTCGTCAGTCGGCCAGACCAGTCGGCTCTGGCAGAAGCGGAACGCACACGAAACGAACTGCAAACTCTGGGACTGAGGAACCAGCGCTTGGTCGTGAATGGCTTGTTCCGGGCGCGCGTTGACCATGATCCAATTGCCAAGGCGCTTGAACTCCGTGGTCACGACGCACTCGAAGCGATACCTGCTGGATTGAAGCAACTTCCGCGAACCGTCGTACCGCTTGTCCCGCGGGCACTTATCGGCGTAGAAGCGCTCCGTCGACTGGCGGATGGCGATTACAGCGGTACTGCTAGCTCGGTACGCGCGCGAATGCAGGGCCCATTCCCCGTCCCACTCTTGGAACTTATTCCCCAGATCGCGATGCGCGGCAAAGGTGTGATCATGACGATGGGGAAGGGCGGCGTGGGCAAGACCACCGTTGCGGCGGCAATCGCGGCCGCGTTGGCACGCTTGGGACACTCGGTCCATCTGACGACCACTGATCCGGCCGGTCATGCCTCCGCGCTTAGCAGCACCGTTCCCGGTCTGGAAGTCAGCCGTATCGATCCCGTGACGGAGACGCGCGCCTACACAGAAGAAGTCTTGGCGGAATCCGGCAAGGGCCTCGATGAAAAGGGCCGTGCGCTGCTGGAAGAGGACTTGCGCTCTCCGTGCACCGAGGAGATCGCTGTATTTCGCGCATTCGCTCGCAAAGTGGACCAAGGCAATCACGGTTTTGTGGTGATCGACACTGCACCGACGGGACACACATTGCTGCTACTGGATGCCGCGAACGCCTACCATCGCGACGTCGAGCGAAACTTGAGCTACATCCCTGACAGCGTGCGCCGATTGCTTCCGCAACTCCGGGATCCAGATTTCACCAAGATCCTGATCGTGACCTTACCGGAGGCAACGCCGGTACACGAAGCGGCTCGCCTCCAGGACGACCTCAGGCGTGCGAACATTACGCCGTATGCATGGATTATTAACCAGAGCTTCTACGCTGCCGGTACTCATGACCCCGTGCTCGCCGAACGCGGTGCTCTTGAGGCTCGCTTCATCGATGAAGTACAGCACAAGCTGGCCAGCAGAACTGCGTTGATCCCCTGGCAAGCGGAGGCGCTTCTGCCCGCTGCCGCACCGGCGGAAACGGTGGAAGCAGTTTGACATTGGATGGTAGTACGGGAAGGTGCTCCTAATGAAGGAACTGGAACAATACTGCAAGGGCCTGGCCGACGGCAATCGGCTTCGCATTCTCAACCTGCTGCTACATGGCGAGTTGTGCGGTTGCGACATCCAATACGTTTTGGATACGTCGCAACCGAATATTTCACGCCATTTGCAATACCTCAAGAACTCCGGACTGGTGCTTGATCGGAGGGATGGCTTCCGAATTTTCTACCGTCTTGCCGAGCCGACGCAGGGGGCAAAGAAGCATCTATTAAAGAAGCATCTATTTAAGTTCCTGCAACAGGCCTTTAAAAGCGAAGAGCCCTTTGAGGGCGACACCCGGAAGCTCAAGGAAGCCATTCAGCACGGGTCCTGCACGCGTACGGAGTGGCGTCCCTACGCCGCGTTGCACCGCTCAAGGGCAGGCAGCGCGACGGGTGTGTAGTCACGAACCGCACTTTTTGGGAGACCTAACGAGGCACGCGGTTATGGGAACCATAGTTCAGAGCGCACCGACGATTGCCGCACCTAGACGACTCAACCTCTTTGAACGATATCTGACCCTTTGGGTCGCACTCTGCATGTGTGCAGGTCTCGCACTCGGAAAATGGGCACCTTCCGCAGTGCAGGCACTTCGGAGTATGGAATTCGGCAAGGGCAGTCAGGTCAACGTTCCCATCGCGGTTTTGATCTGGCTGATGATCATCCCGATGATGATGAAAGTGGACTTCAGCTCCATTCTGAACGTGCGCCAGCGACCACGGGGGTTGCTCGTCACGCTGTTCGTGAATTGGCTGGTCAAGCCCTTCTCAATGGCACTGATCGGCTGGGTATTCTTCCGCCACGTTTTCAGTGCGTGGATCAGCCCAGGGGAAGCCGACCAGTACATCGCGGGTGTGATCATTTTGGCCGCGGCTCCGTGTACTGCAATGGTCTTTGTCTGGAGCTACTTAACCGAAGGCGATCCAGCCTACACGCTTGTGCAGGTATCCATCAACGACTTGATCATGCTGTTCCTGTTTGCCCCGATCGTACGTTTTCTTGTGAGTGGTGCCTCCTCATTGACGGTTCCGTTCATGGTCCTGCTGTATTCGGTCATCGCGTTTATCGTGATTCCGCTTGCGGTTGGAATGGCGCTCCGTATCTGGCTCACTCGCACCCGAGGCAAGAACTGGTTCGAGCAGGACTTTCTTCCGAAGTTCAGCCCAGTGACGGTGCTGGCTCTGCTGGTGACGTTGGTGTTCATCTTCGCGTTCCAGGCAGAGAACATCACCGGCAAGTACGTTCACGTGGTGCTAATCGCAGTCCCGATCCTGATTCAGGTCTACTTTAATTCCACGCTGACGTACGGTTTGATGAGACTGCTGCGTGTTGAACACGCTGTTGCCGCACCAGGAGCGCTCATCGGCGCGAGTAACTTCTTCGAGCTTGCGGTTGCGACTGCTATCGCGCTTTTTGGACCCGGCTCGGGTGCAGCTCTAGCCACGGTGGTGGGAGTACTGGTGGAAGTTCCGGTCATGTTGTCCGTGTGCAACGTTTGCAATCGTACTCGACATTGGTTTCCGCTACGGTCGGAAAGAATAGGTGCACTTGACAACTAATCGGTTCTCGTAAAACTGAGCGGGGCTGACCGCTGCAAGGCTGGCGAACTTCTGGCCCGCAGTGTAGATCACATAAAGATCGCTATCGGGACGGTAGTTCCATCGAAGACGGATGTTGGCGCTCGCAGCTTGTGCGTTGGCTGTGTCAACCTGAAGAATCGTAGAAAGAGAGACGAACCGTGAGAATGAGTAGTCAGTTTCCAGAGCGCCGAACAGGACCGAAAAGTTGCCACCGGCAACCGGCAAGCGAAAACGGTTCCACTGTGGTCCCACGCTGAACGACAGCCGTTCGTTCGCGCGATAGCCGGCGCGCACTCGGAATTCGTTCAGCCTTCCGTTGTAATAACTCCCGAAACGCTCGAAAAATTGCACGGTCAATCGGCGATCCTGCTGCGAGCCGTACGTCAGCTGGTGCCTCGTCCAGCTGTAGACACCAACCGGTATGGTAACGTTCTTGTAGATATTGAACGGCGTGGTGAGCCGCTGGGCGAACACGTCAACGATATCGTCATCGGTGTAGGAACCGTTGTGAAACTCCGCCCGAAATGTGGTCTGCCATTCCTGCGTCTGGACAACATGGTGCGTGTCCGGGGCGTGAAACAGGAAGCCTTCGAACTGAAGTTCCCGCACGCCCCAGAATTGAGGGCGAGTCTTGAAGGTTGCGTCCGCGAAGTCGCAGACACAGTCGGTGCGCTCAAGAAACCCAACCTGCGGGTTGAAGTTGGGACCGATTTTCCTGTGTTCTGCTTCAACGTCAAGCCAGTTGGAGCGGAAGTTCAATCCGGCACCTAAGTTGGATTGCCCACTTGAGTAGCCAGGGGTGCGGGTCGCGGCCGCGTAACCGTTCAGAATGAGGTTCTTGAATAGAACAAATCGGCCGTCCACCCCTGAGGTTTGATTGAAGCTGGACGTCACGTTGCCCGATCGCTTATCGATTCCCATTACCCCGATGTACGAGCCACTGCCCCCCAACGACCGCTTCACGCGCAACACTGCGTAGTTCGCCCATGGGTTCGGACCCGAAGATCTGGTGTCGACATCCATTACTCCCAGTTCGAATCCATCGAGGGAGCCCGTGATTTTGGCTCCACCGTTGATCGGAACTTGCTCTCCGGTAATGGGGTCAATTCCAATCTGCCGGCTGAAAAACAGTTGATCCACGCTGTTGCCGAGGCCCATGGGAAAGGCAAAGACGCCGGCGTTCTCCAGGAAGAACTGTCTTTTCTCAGGAAAGAACAACTTGTATGGAGTGAGATTGAACTGCTGAACATCTACGTCGCTGTCGGCGAAGTCAGTATTTCCGGTGAGATTCGCCACTAGGTTGGAACGGAGTCCGACCTTGATATCGACACCGCCTGTGTGCAGCGCGGTGGTCCCCGGTGTCAAACCGCTTGCGGTGGCATCCGGGGGAAGTCGGCTGAAGCCGCCCAGGACGTAGGGCTTGATGATAAACAGACGGCCACTGCCGATTTCGTTGATCCCGTGCAACTCTCCAGCTTGGCTGATCTTGGCTGCCCCAAACGTTCTGCGCCAGCCGCTCCATAGGTCCTCTTCGTTCTTGCGACGAACAAACCTTTTGAAGTTCAGTCCCCAAACAACATCCCGGGAACGCATGAAATTCAGCGTGGGAAACGGTATGGCAACTGTGGCTGTCCACCCATTTGGCATCATCCTTGCTTCGGAGGTCCAGACCCCGTCCCAACCGGGATCTCCGTCCTGGGTATCCCCGGTCTGCTCGTCGGTAATCAGAGCATCTCTCTGTGTACCCAGGGGATTGATCTGGAAGACGTAGGCATTGCGACGGTCATGCCGGGAGTCGATCACAATCTCAAAATAGTCGTCCAGTTCTTGGGTGACGTCCCGGCGGAGCTGGGTGGCGACAGCACCATTGACCACAGAATCGTGGCACGCAATTCCAAAGTAAATCTCATTCCGCGTATAAAGCACTCTGACTTCCGTTCGCTCCGTCGCGGGCTGTCCTTCGTACGGCTCCCTCTGTCTAAAGTCGGTGATCGGGGACGCTTGCAGCCAGATGGGATCGTCGAGCGTGCCGTCGAGTCTAGGTGAGCGCTCGACTCTGACGGCTTCCGTAATACGCCCCGCAAGTTCTGCGTTCCCTGTGCCAGCAGGCTCTGACTTCTGGCCGAACGTCACTTGAGTCAGAACACAGACGAGCAGGAGAATCCACCCGGATCGGGTATGAGCTCTTAAGCGCCCCAGCATGCAGGCAATATACTGAAGTCTGACCCGATGACCATGCAAATATGAATTGATGTAAGGCCTGCCATCGGGGAGGACGGTACCGTTAGGAGAATTTCTGGAGGGCCAGCAACGGCCTGCCCATGCGACTTGCGTTGGGGGAAGAGCGCTTAATAAACCCCAATGGCCCCAGATTCTTGGAAGGTCTTCGGCAGTTGATTGAAGGATATGGTAGGCACGACTGGACTCGAACCAGCGACCTCTACCGTGTCAAAGGTCATCTATCCAGTCCCCTCAACAACTTGAGCCGCCGCTGGGGACCGCCCAAACCCTTGCAAATACGCGCGAGACGAAGGTTCAATGGATTGGAGAATGGATTGGAAAACGCATTAGTCGGCAAGCCGGGTGATCGGGTCTCGGGAATTACTTCCGCATTGCCCGTTATCCAGGAGTCAGGACCGGCAGTTGAGAACTCAACGTCAGAATGTCACGTTCCACTAGAAGCCATCTCATAAATACGGAAACTGGTTTAGCACTATGAAAGCGCAGCCATTTGGAGCAAACCCAAGGCATGCACCTCAGCGATGCCCAATGGGAAGTGGTGAAGCCGCTGTTGCGAGAAAAAGTGCGCAGCGATGGTCGGGGTCGGCCGTGGCGCGAGGCCCGCACCGTGCTCGACGGCGTGCTCTGGATTCTGCGCACCGGAGCCGGCTGGCAGGATCTGCCCCGCGAATATCCGCCGTACCAAACCTGCCATCGCCGGTTCCAGCAATGGGTGCGGGAAGGCGGTCTGGAGCGGGTTTTGCGGGCTCTGGCCCAGGACCTGCTGGCGCGTGGCCGACTCGATCTGGAGGAGGCCTTCATCGACGCAAGCTTCAGCAGTGCGAAGAAGGGGGCGATTGTGTTGGTCCAACACGCCGCGGAAAAGGGACCGAGATCATGGCAATTGCCGACCGCCATGGTCTTCCTCTCGCCCTGTGGATTAGCAGCGCTTCGCCGCATGAAAGCCGATTGGTCGAAGCCACGCTGCAAGCCCGCTTCTGCCGGGCCACGCCGCCGCGCCTGATTGGCGACGAAGCCTACGACAGCGACCCGCTGGACCAACGTCTGCGCCGAGACTACAGGGTAGAGCTGATTGCGCCTTCACCTTCGAGTGCGCCGGCGCCCGCCTTCGCAGGATGGGCGCGGCTTGCGCCGCTACCGGCGCGCTGGAAAATCGAGCGCTTGTTCGCCTGGCTGCATAACATTCGCCGCGTGGTCACCCGCTGGGAATACCACGCTGCCAACTTCCTCGGCATGGTCCAACTGGCATGTGTCGTGATCCTGTTGAGGCATTTATGAGATGGCTTCTAGCCGACTTCTCGTTACTAGTCGCGGCGAGCCGGCGTCAACTGGCTATAGTTTCAACTCGCGAATCGCGTCCCCAGCGCCGCTGAGGTCGGCGAGCCGCATCTCGGAATACTTGCGAGATAGAATCACACCTGGCGCGCCCGCGCGGAAAGCCGCCAAAACTGCTTCCCGAACGCTTTGCGGCGTACACTTGCTGTTATTCGGCTCGGTCGGGATGTCGATATCAATGCCCGGCCAGATCAGGGTCCTCGTGCCGGCAACCCCCTCCAGCGCGCGTTTCGCCTCGCGGTAGACGTAATCAGCCGAAAGCCCCGTGTGAGGAATCTGGTCGTAGCTGCGCTCCTTGAATCCCATCAGGGCATAGTTAAAATCGATCAGGCTCTGTTTCGAGAGATCTCCATAAAGTGTCGAGCCGATGTTGTCTGCATACAGCGCCATCCGCTCGCCGCCGCAGTTGTTGTACATAACGATCTTGATGAAATCGGAATAATTCGAGAGCTCATGAAGGTCCTGTTCCGCGCGGTAGATCGGATTGAAGGAGTTGTTGTGCCAGATGTGCCAACCCGCCGGCACCGTCGGCTTCGCTGTCTTTACCGTTTTGTATATTGCGGCGTAGGTCTCGCGAAGGCTGTCAGTCCAGAGCATTTCCCAGGCTGCTAGTTCGGGATATCGCAATAAGAGCCGCCAGAATTGAACGTAGTAGCCGTCCACGGGACGCTTGCCGTTCCGTGCGGAGCGAACGAATTTCTCTAACTCCAGAAATCCCTGCCTGGCGCGCTCCACATTGATGCCGCGCTCTTTCGCTTTGCTCTGACAAAACCCGCAGAAGCAAGTTACGTTGCCAGGATCGATGGGCGGTACGTCATGTGTGGCTCCCAAGCTGTCCGAAAACGCACCCTGCCGCTCAGATCCCCACATAATTCCGTCGATATCATAGGAACGGGCATAGTCCTCGACCAGACCGGTCAGGAAATTCCGGTAGTCCGGATTGTTGACGCACAACGTCTCGGCATTCCGCCCGTACAGATCCCGCTCCTGCAGTTTCTTGATGTTCGGCAAGTCGGTGCGAAACACGTCCTCGAGCCAGCAGATGACCTTCATGCCGCGCTTTTTAGCCGCAGGGAGCACTTCGGCCAAGATATCCAGGTCGCCGTGGTCGGGCGCACGGGTGTCCTTGAGAACCGTGTTTTTATAGTACTGGGGATGGGGAATGGCGAAGTTCCCGCCGTGAAAATTGAGATCATACTCCTGCTTGCCGTGATCGGGCAGCGGCTGGCCAGGAATCTGTCTTCCAGCGATACCTCGACCGTAGGTGAATACCGCAAGAAACAGCGTATTCACGCAGGCACGCTCCTGAAGCACATCAAGGACTTTCTCGGTACCTTCATCCACAAACGACACTGCGCCGACTTGGATGCCCATCATTTTGGAGGAGACAGCAGTATGTCCTGAAGTTGGCATGGCCAAGGCGGCGCCGGCTCCAGCGGTGATCTTCAGGAATTCGCGGCGATTCACGTCGAATCTCAACATGGACTATTCCTATTTTCTTTGGTAGCAGCCGATGTCCGTGTTTCCGGATTTGACTCGCGGTAAGCCTTCAAGATCCAGTTCTCCCACCGGCACTCCGTCAGTCGTGCCCGCAGCAATCGCGGGAGAGTCTGATCGCAGATGGAAGTCCTTCGTGGCAGTGTCAACAAAATGCGGATCCAGAAAACGCGAATGACGGTCATTCCCCGTTGACTGAACATATTCTTGGAATCCAGTCACGGTGGCGGAGGCTCCTATCCAAGTGCTCGCTTTCGCTCCTGAGACACAGTAATAAAGGTTGTGATCGATAGCGGCGGGCGGCTGTTTTTTGTCGATCTGAGATTTGTTCAGCGTGATAAGGCAGTGGGCTCTTGCGTAGACGATGTTGTTCGCAAAAATATTGTCCGCCATGTTCCACTGCAGCTGGAACTCACCGGACCCTGTTGCCGACGTATCGTTTTCGTAGAGCGTATTGTTCACCACCGTGCAGTGCTCGGTGCGTCCCCGCTCAGGCGCATAACCTCCGATGGAAACACCCGCGGTATGGCAGTGATAGATAAGGTTATTCCGGGCCGTGACGTAGCTCGTGGCGCGGTCCTTGTGCTCACTAGCCAGCTCGATTCCAAAGTCCACATCATGAATGACGTTCTGTTCGATAAGGATCCTGGTGCCGCCATCCACGTAAATGCCATCGGAAGATTCATCGTTGCGGTATGCCGGATTGCCGCGCGATGTAATGTTGTAAACCAAATTGCCGCTTACTACCCCGTCGCGAGCCTGGTCGACGGCAGGGTCGGGTGCCGTGCGCTCGAAACCGATGACGTCGATTCCGATGTTGTTGTTGTCGTGGACAACATTGTGCGTGATGCGGAAGTTCGTGACGTTCCCGTTCACCACCAACGACTCGCTCGAACCGGTTTTGAGGTGATGCACCTCATTGCCGTCAATCACCAGTTCACTGATAGGAGTCTTGGCGTCGGTACCGTATACAGCAATGCCAAACCCGTTGCCACCTCGTCCCGGAGCATCACGGCCGTCAAAAGTCTGCTCAATGTGATGGACGTTGTTCTTCAGCAGTTCTATATGGGAGCCGGCCCCGATAACGTTTATACCCAACGGGGCGAGCCGATGTTCGGCGGTGCGGTAGTTGCGAATCTCAAAGCCTTCGATCCTTACGTAACTCTTGTTGTTAATCGTAAGTACGCCGCTTCTCCCGGAGGGAGTGAAATGCTCTGCCTCCAGGACCGCCGTCTCGCCGGGATAGCTTCGAAAAGTAATGTATCCATCAGTCGCGTTGCCGGATGCCTTGATGCTTACGAGCTCTTCGTAGACTCCACCCCGCACATTGACGGTACCACCCGCACGCACGGTGTCTGCGGCATGTTGAACGGTGCGCCAAGGCGCCGTTTGGGTGCCGGGATTCGAATCATCCCCGGTCGTCGACACGTAGAAGGAGGAGTTGGGCTGGCCAAAAGCTCCCGTGACGCACACCAATAACATAACAAGGGATAAAGATTTCACGCTCGTCCTCCCAAGAAAAGCACCCTTGTAAACACTATTTCGCACCTATTGCGCAGAGGTTAACGCACCATACCTTGCCTCACTGTGGCTGCACTTCCACAAGCAGATCTCCGTCGAACTCAACTGGTAGATGTGCACCGTGTCCTGACACCGTCCCCAGGCTTTTTCCTGTGACGTAGTCCACCACGCTGTAGTTGCGGTCTTCGAGGCCCCGCAGTTCGACCGACCCCTTCCACTGCTTGGCAAAAAAAGCGTAGTACATGGTCTGGCCCTTGCGGATTGCATGCGTCTCCGGCGTATCGAAACCTATGTCGTAGAGCCGTCCAAGATACTGTCCTCTCGACAACATCTTTTCCCGATAGATGCGAAGCCACTTTTCGAACTCCTTCTCCCGTGCCGGAGTTAGATCGGATCTACTTCTTTTCGAGACAAGAGACGGAATGACAAACTGCGTTCCCACAACACCTCCCACGCCCACAGTGGAAGCAAAGTCGTTGCCGCCATCGCTCAGTTCGACGTGATCGCCGAAGAAGGGAATGGTGTCTCCCATCAGGGCCTTTAGCGTTTTCGCCTTGGAACGAACTTGAAAGGAGCCTCTCGGGTCGGAAGCCACAGACATATTGAAGTGCGGCATAGTGAAAAAGGAGAACGCCGTGCCGCAGGGGCAGAACTCCACCAGGGTCCCAGGCTTTGCGGCCTGTGCGGTCTCGTAAATTGCGCGGAAGAAATCCGGCAGAGCCTCGACCGATTCCTCCGGCTGTGCGTGATGGTGAGCAGGATTGTAGCAGGCTGGAACTCCGTTCATGTGCTGGCCGTCGAGCTTCAGCCCGTCAAATCCCCAATCCACCAAAATTTTTCGCACCAATGCCCTGTGGTACTCCACGACGCGGCGGTCCGCTGGGCACAAATAGTAGGAATTCCACCAGGAAACCTTTCTCGTGGAGCCATCTCGATTCAGTAACTCGTAGTCGGGATGATCGCGGAGCAGTCCCGAGTCTGGTACAGCGCTGAGCGGCGACCACCAGAGCTGGGCCTTGAATCCTTCCTGGTGAATGCGGTCAACCAGGGCTTTAATGTCAGCGTCTCCGTGGGGGAATTTCTTGGGATCCAGCGCCCAATCGCCCACATTGTTCTGCCAACCGTCGTCGAGCGTGACCCACACAAATCCCAAGCGTTTCACCGTCGGAAGTGTGTCGTACACCTGCTGGGGCTGCACCGATCGGCCATATCCCCACGCGCACCAGATTGCGCCGAAAGCGTCGTCGGGAGCGGTGGCCGTTTGGAACCCTTGTTTCATCATGAAGCGTCGGTAGTCAGCGAGCGTGCGGAAGTAGTCTCCCTGGTGGACGGCGACAAAGGTGCGAAAGGTATGAAAACTTTCACCGGGGCTGAGAGAGATAGTTTTCGTGAAGCGTACAGCAATCTCGGCATGCGCGGGATCGGGCATGGATACGGGGAGGGAAACCAGCTTCGGCCGCGGCTCGACGTGTCCCACAGCCATTCCAACGTCGCGCCGCCAGACGTCGATAATCGGCGTACCGCCACCATAGTCGCTGGCATTCATGCCTTGATAATTCTCCTGCCGAAAATTGGTGTACAGCGGTACGACCCAGTTGGGACGTTTCTCGTACGAGCCACTCTGGTAAGACCAGAAAGCAGGCAGGCCCGCACTGCGTTGCGCGTTCAAAATGTACGCATTGTTGGTCCAACTAGTGATCGCAAGCTTGGTGGTCCCGGTATTGGTGTACTGGACCTCGAAAAACGCCATCGCGGGAAAGTCGTCATATACGGTGACGGAGACCATCTTTGTGAGACTTCCCGCTTTTCCTTCCACGGTGAGCCGCTCCCCCTCCCCGAAAGCGTCTTTTGTACGCCCGTGTTTTTGCGAGGTCAGGAGAAATCCGGTCCAGGGCTTGTCGGCGGTTGTGACAGTCTCAGAGGCAGAGAACGGCCCCATCACCGTCTCCGTCTTGTCAAAACGGGCAACCACCCGGCTGCGTAGGTGGTTATCAAATTCAATTCGCAGATTGCCGCCTTGAATCTGAGGCTTGCCGGTGGGGCCGCCCGCAGCGGCAGCGGGCGACCAAAACGCAAACACAATGGTGAGAGCGACCCAAAGCCTGGTCGTAGTCGCGGCTTTCAGCTCTCGAAGTGGGTTGTTGTCCGATTGCAAAATCCTTTTCTTGGTTGAACACATACATGATCTCCGCACGGCACATATGAAGAACATTTAGAACTCGTTCAGAACGGATGCGCCTTCTGCTTCCAAACCTAGACTACAAAGGCACGAACCCCGTTTGAACCGCACAATTCCCTCGCCGAGAAGACAGCTGTCTTTGCCGCAAAAGATTATCGTGTTTCGTAAGCTTGCGAATACTATTGTATACTTTCGATTTCTGCAAGCCTGGCCATATTGGATTAAAGATCGCCTTACTCGGCAGGAGCAGACATGATCAATCGGCGGCAGTGGTTATGTGGGATGGGCATCATGGCTAGCGCGGCAGCCCAGCCGGGCAGCGCATTTGCCGCGAGCAAGAAAGAAACGCACAAAACAGCAAGCCATTCGCTGAGCCTTGCGGAGTTTTCTCCAAAAAGCATGCTGCAAGTGCCTGAGACGCATGTTGCGCGCGCGAGATTTCCAGTCATCGACTTTCACACCCACATTACAAGGTCCGCGAAGTCCACCCGTGGCGTGTCACTGGCGTCGGACCGCGTTTACCTCGGCACTCCGCAAGAGCTTCTCGCGGTTATGGACAGCAAGAATGTCCGTGCGATGGTCAATCTGACTGGCGGCTACGACAAGGGATTGGGAGACGTCATTTCCAAATATGATCATGCTTTCGAGGATCGCTTCTATGCCTTTACTGAGCCCTGCTATGAACGCTTCCTGGAAACGGGCTATCCTCAACTTCAGGCAGAGGCGATTGAGCGGGCCCATCGACAGGGCGCGCGCGGCCTGAAAATCCTGAAGACCCTGGGACTTTACTTACGCGAAAACATAACCTCCGGCAAGCTCGTGAAAATTGACGACCCTAGATTTGATCCAATGTGGGATGCTTGCGGACAACTGAACATGCCGGTGGCGATTCATGTGTCCGATCCGGTCGCATTTTTTACTCCGACGGATCGTTTCAACGAACGTTACGAGGAACTTACTAACCATCCGGATTGGTCGTTTTACGGCGGCGACTTTCCCAGCAACGCAGAGCTCCTTGAGGCCCGTAACCGGGTTTTTGCAAGGCATCCCAAGACTCACTTTGTCGTGTTGCACGTGGGAAACTTCGCCGAAAACCTGGCCAATGTGGCAGAGAACCTCGATCGTTTTCCCAACATGAGCGTGGATATTGCCGCGCGCATTGGAGAGTTGGGAAGACAGCCGCGAACCGCCCGGAAGTTTTTTGAAAAATATCAGGATCGAATCTTATTTGGGACTGACGCTACTCCACACGGGGACCAATATCCCCAACAAGTGTTCAACGACAAGTTGTATGAGGTTTACTATCGCTTCCTGGAGACAGATGATGAGTACTTCGACTACGCCCCGGCAGAGGTCCCTCCTCAGGGCCGATGGCGTATCTACGGGGTTAATCTGCCGGAAACGATTCTTCGCAAAGTGTATTTCGAGAACGCGGCCCATCAACTGAACGTTGTCGTGTAGCACGCCCGAGTCCTTGCCATCCCCGCCATCGTCTGCCCCCCCCGCCAGGCGTTTAGGCGCCCGCAAGTGTATTTATCAGAACTATCGAAATATTTTCTGCCCCTGCACTGGACAAACGAAACAAAACGATATAAATAGTAATAGTTCGGCAGTCGTCTGGCGGTCACTCCGCGACCGGGGAACATCCCTACCTGGCGAGTGCATTCCTCAATTCGACGTCTCGATACCTCGAGATGTGGATCTTTTCACTCCAGCAGACTGCCGCTGACGGAAATCTAGTCGAACGATAAGGACATGACTCCGATGCAGCGTAGAGATTTTTTAAAAAGCACTGTCGCTGTTGCCGTAGCTGCGGAACTTGGAATGGGTAAGGCGCAGGCGAAGGTTCCCGCCCATAACTGGGGAAGCTATGACTTCGGCTCCGGTCCCACGGTGAATGATCGCCTCAATCAGGGTCCGTTCCCTCAGTATCCACCGGACGCGGTCATTCCCACCGATGACGTGGTGATGACCACAACGCCTACCGAAGAAGTTGTGCCGAACTATGGCAAGGGGCTGGTGACTTATATCACGGCAGACAGCGGCACGGACGAAATCAAGGCGGACAACATTCCCCAGGCGATCGAAGACCTGGTTCGCTTTCCCTTAGGCCAGCAGCTTTACATCCGCCCCACGTGGAGGGAAGTGCAGCCGCAGCCCGGACGCCTGCAAATGCCCGACTACCTGAAGCTGGTTTTTGATCTGGCGAAGAAGAACAACAAGCGGATTGGATTGCGAATTCAGATGTGCGCGCCAGACTATACCCACGATGCGGCCCTGCCGGATTTTGTCCTCGAAAAGGTGCCGAAGGTTGATCTGGTGCTTAGCGATCAGGAAAGCAGCGCTTCAGCAAAAAGATATCTGCAGAACCCGCATTCGCGTTATCAGCCCCGGTATGACCATCCTGTCTTTCAACAGGCATTCAAAGAGCTGGTTGGCCAGTTAGCGGCGGAATTCGATGGCAATCCGCTCATCGAGTTTATCGATACTTTCATGTATGGCTTTTGGGGTGAAGGGCACACCTGGCCATTCAGCAACAATCCTTTTCCTGATTACCTGACAGCAGAGCGGACCTGGACGAATATGCTCGAAGTCCAGCTCGAGCACTTTAAGAAAACTCCCCTGCTGACCAATACTCAGCCGGACTACAGCCGGGTCGGTAATTCGGAACTGGTAGACCGCACGGTCCGCAGCAACAATTGGATTCGCAGCGACACCATTTTTATCGAAAACGAGCAGATTGAAGCGCTCAGCAACCGTCCACCTTGGATTGCCGCGTTGCTTGAGCAGGGTCTTCCTGGAAAACCTCCCGATCCACACGCCGGATCTGAAGGAATATCTCCGGCAGAGAACATGATCGCTCATGTGATCGATGTCGGGGCGAACTACTGGTCGCTCTGGAACTTCCACCAGATCAGCGCAAAGAATCTGATGAGCTACTACCAGGCATATCCGGCAGCGTTCGACCGGATCAATCGCCGAATTGGTTATCGGGTGAGGCCGTCTTTCATCTGGAGCTATAAGGACAGCAGTTACCTGGGGCTGATTGTCGGCTTCGCAAATGATGGCATCGCGGGTGTGCCGGGCGTGTTGCGGGTGACCGTGGAGGGCCAGGATGGAAAGGTACTCACCACCGGCTGTCTGGATGCCGGATACCCGTTGCCGGGCAAGATTCGCCAGGCGCAGTTCGTGCTTCCGAACACGACGGAGTGGAAGGGATTGAAACTTAGAGCCGAGGTCGAGGTTAAGGGAATGCGCTATCCCGTGCGCTGGGCATGTCACCAGAAACTGAACGACGACGGCTCACTCACATTGCGTCCCAACCTCCGTCAGCAGGTCTAGGCAGCAGTTGTAGATGCAAAGAGGAGGGCACGCAATGCGGCGGAGAGATTTTGTAAAGACGGGAGCACTCCTGGCAGGTGCGAGCAGTCTTTTCCGTCCGCAAATGTGGGCGGATGTACCTGACCATTTGTGGGAGGGCTATCAGTTTGGCTCGCCCCAAGTTACCAATCGGCTCGACCAGGGACCATTTGGCATTGACCAGGACCAAGGCTGGTTCACGATCTTCGCAACCCAGCCTTCTCGCGATCACATTCGAAATTTTGGCGCTGGGCTAGTCGGCTATACGTGGGAGGAAAACGGACCGGCGCTCGGGGTACAGTGCGGCAGGGAAACGCTGGAGCAAAGCGTGGAGAAAATGGCGTCTTTGCCATTTGTGGACGTGTTGTATATCCGGTGCGACTGGCGCGATGTGCAGACAGGGCCCGGCAAGTTGACCCTGTCCCCGGTTTGGGAGATAACATTCGACGCTGCCAAGCGACACAATCTGGGCGTTGGATTCCGCATACAGCTTTCCAGTCCAAATATCCAACCGCAACAACTTTCCATGCCAGATTTTCTACAAGACAAAGTCCCCATCGTGAACATTGGCCACAAATCTAAGGAGCACCAAGCCGGCTTCGATTTCCGCGAACCGCGTTACGATTCCTCCGAATTCCAGAAGGCGTTTGCCGAATTGAACGACCTTCTTTCTACTAAATTCGGTGACAACGCGCATTTGGAATACATGGATTTGATGATGTACGGATTTTGGGGGGAAGGTCACACAAACGACATCCCGAGTCCATTCCCGGACTATTTGACCGCGGAGAAAACGTTCGTACGCATGACGCAACTCCAGATCGATACCTGGAAAAAGACTCCTCTCGCGGTGAACACTGAGCCCGACATCAGCAATGTAGGCAACCGCCAAGTGCAGGACCTCGCGGTGCGTTCCGGATGCTGGCTGCGCTCGGACAGCCTGATCATGAATGAGCCGATCCAAATCGAAGCACTGGCACACCGCCCTCCCTGGCTGGCCACGATACTCGAGGATGGCGCAAATCGGCATTACGTTCTCCCCGAATATGCGGACGAGGAGCAAGCTTGCTTAAGCAAGCTGCCGGCGTCGATGCTGGCATTTGTTGGACAGGACAAAGAAGTTACGCCCACGGATGACTACCCTCACCGGATTGGGGGCCCGATTAACCGTCCTTATCGCGAAAGTGCCGGTTTTCATGCCTTGGACATTGGCACCAGCTACTTTGGGCTCTGGACCGAGGCCGATAATGTTCGGCGTTACTACGAGAAGTATCCTGATTCGCTTCAGGCCATGGAGCGAAGGCTTGGTTATCGCGTGCGTCCGTCCCTGATTTGGCAGCGAAAACGCTACGACACGATGGAACTGATTTTGGGTGTCGTCAATGACGGGGTTGCCGGAGTGCCGGGAGTGCTCGGCATCTACGCAGAGAGTATGGATGGTCGCGTGAGAGCAGGAGGGAATCTCGATGCGGGCCAACCGCATGCGGGCCAGCTCCGCCAAGTCTCCATCATTCTCCCGAAAGGCATGGATGGGCAGCAGGTCAAACTGCGAGCCGAATTGGAGGTCAAGAGTGTGAAGCGCCCCGTCCGCTGGGCGTGCGAGCACCCAACCAATCCTGACGGTTCCCTCACGATTCGTCTAAAGAATGGGAGTGACTCAGGCTGGAGAAAGGGAGTATAGGTGCTTCCCTGGTTTCGTCGAAGTGAATTTGGCAGTCTCTTGGCAATTCACGATCGTGGCAAGGCCCGGTCAAAAGCGCCATCTGCTGCGTACCGCCGTTCTTCTGTTTAGCTTCGTGTTCTGCGGCTTGATCTGGCGAAACCTTAGTTCTTTGCGAAGCTCGCGGAGGCCGTTTGGCTGGCCATTGGCGTGATCTATATCGGCATAAAGACTCGAGGCTTCCGCAGTGCCTCGGCGATGATTTGATTTCAGTGAGCAATACGAGATCTGGTTACGAACGACAATAATCACGAGCTAACGAGATGAGCAGACTGGTTAAAGCTGTACAGTTTCTGATCTTTAGCACGACCACATTGCTGGGCGTCGACCCTACCGTGGTCGAGACCGTTCAGGCACACGTTGATGTTCCGTTGCAAACTGATCCGGCCTCTGTCTTCTGGAGTGCGGCGCAACCGACTTATTTGGAAAAGGACAGACACGGGAACATTGCACCAAGCTTTCGTACCGAAGTTCGCACACGTTGGACAACGACCAGTTTATACTTCCTATTTATCTGTCCGTACGATCAACTCTATTTGAAGCCATCTCCAATCACGACCCAGGAAACCAACGAGTTGTGGAAGTGGGATGTCGCTGAAGTGTTCATCAGCTCCGACTTCAGCGATATCAAACGTTATCAGGAATTCGAAGTTTCCCCGCAGGGAGAATGGATTGACCTTGATATCGACCTCAACAAGCCCCACCACGAATCCGGGTGGACTTGGAGCTCTGGATTTGAAGCGAGTGCCCGGATCGACGCAGCAAGCCATCGCTGGTATGCAGCCATGCGTATCCCCTTGTCAGCGATTGACAAGCGACCTCTAGCCGCAGGCAATGAATTTCGCCTGAACCTTTTTCTGAGCGAGGGGCCGCCCTCGAACCATCATGCGGTCACATGGCAACCACCAATGAGCAATACTTTCCATGTGCCGGAGCGCTTCGGATTACTTAAGCTCGTGCCCGAGAAGCAATAACTCCGATCGAAACAGCGCATGGCGCGAGTAACCGAATTCAAGACTGACCCGAATGTTGTCGCTTGAACTGGAGACAAAGTATACAGTGGGTGCCGTTTTGGGGCTCAACAATTCCTTCCCAAACTCCAAGGCCGAGGGCCTCGTTAAGGAAGAGATACTCGATCTTTCTGTCCGACGCAGAGCCCCAACAGAGAACCACGAACGATGTAGCGGCAGAACGGTCGACAGCGGCCGCAGGCGCATTAAAAGAGAAGGTTTCGGTTTAACTGAGGATCGTACGGAAGCGGCCAGAGGCCCTCTTGTGGAACTTGGAAGCTCCGTTGGGCATTTGCCCACCATTTCGGGCGGATGACGGGCAAGCCGGAAGTTATCGCTTCGTCCGTCGGATTGGTACCGACAAACGCGCTAGCAGTGACTGACCGACTGCTGCTGAGATGCCGACTTGTCAGTACCGATCGCTTAGTGTTAGCGACTACTCGAGACTTCCGGCCTTCACACCAGCGCGTCGGCGGTCCAGCCGATACGATCGAGTTGAATCTGCTCCATGCGGCTGGTGCCCAGGCCGTACTTCCTATCGGCCATCTCGACACACAGCGGCGGCGGAGACAACGGCCAAGGCTCGCCTCGCAGCGCCTGCCTTTTCTGCAGGATGACCTTGAGGCAGACGGCCTCCACGGCCACCGGATCCCCGCCGGCAATCAGCCCTTTGTAATCCCACAGGTATCGCGGATCCGGCTGGGGTCCCTTGTCGCACAAGGGACGCAGCGCATCCACCACCACGAGCTTGGTCTTGCCCTTTACGTGCGGCATGTTCCAGATCTCGCCCAGGTTGGCGTTGTTTGCGCCGTGGTAGCCGGAAGGATTGCCCGAGAGAGTGATGTAGTTCTTCAGTACCGTGCCGATGCCGGTGAGCCAGTGCGCCTTCAGTGCCGGCAAGGCAATCAGCGCCGTACAGGCGCGGGCTTTCTCGGGACCGCCCTGGGCATCTCGGATATTGCTTCTCGGAACCCCAGATTCCATCAGGCTGGCCTGGACCAGTTCGATCAGTTCCGGGTGGGTCTTGTTCAGATGATCGGTGGCAACCAGTCCGATCACATCGTCGGTTTTCACCAGCGAGCGCCATGCCGATATCGGGTCGGGCTTCCCAGTTACCTTGGTCAGCACGTTGCGCAGCATGATCTTCAGGACGCCCAGGTTGACCGCATGCTGCCCATCCAGCACCCACTGCTCGCGCACCAGAACGACGTGGCTAGTGGGAACCGGCGCGGCCAATGCCTCCAGTGTGCCGCCCATTGCCGCCACGCCGAGGGTGGCGCCTACCGTCCCGCGCACGAAGTCGCGTCGGGTGATTACGTGTTTGTCGTCACTCACGAGATGCCTCCCGTTTCGCGAGAATTCGCGTGAAGTCATTTAGGAACAGCCGGGCCGATGCTTCGTCGGGAGATTCGAATACCAGGGCGAGTCCGCGGCCCGAGCGGGCAAACCCCATCCATCCGTCCTCAATGGCGACCACTCCGTTGTCGCCGATGAGGGAAGCCTTGGGTCCCTTTAACTTGTCCGGCAGGTATATCTGCCGGAAATGATGCAGTGCTTTCGCCGCCGCTGCCTCGTTCGCATAGCGTGCCAGCATCAGGCGCGCGGGCTTGGCGTTGCCGATGGCTTTCGCTGACCCCTGCCCGTAATTAGTCGTGGCTACCTCGCAGTCCGGCCCCAGATCGAGAAGGTTCTCCGAACTGAGAAAGTACACCGAGTTGAGCACCAGGTGGGAGCGCAGGAAAGTCACGCGGTCTGGGCGCAGAGAAAACTGCGAACCCACGCGGGCGGGAAGCGCCAGGATCAACTCCGGCCGCAGAGGAGTGGACCGCCCCCTGGCAATGGCCTCTCCTAGGGCTTGAACAGCCCTTTTGGACGCATTGGTTTCGTGGTCGGCCATGATGCGAGCAAACAGGTTGCCGGACCAGAGGCGAAGCAAACCGGCGCCATAGAGAGCGCGCGGTCCATCGGTCGTGGCGAGCGAAGACGATCCGGGCGTCGGCGGGGGGAGGTCTACGGCCTCGCCGCCCCAGTCCCCGGAAAGCAGACCGTAAGCGTCGTCGGAGGATTCCATCCAGTAGAGCTCAACCAGAATCTCGCCCTGGTCCGCGCTGCCGTAGCGCTGCACTTCCAGACGCTTGAACCGATACCCCAGATAGAACTCCCCTGCACCATCCATGTAGTTGAAGATGTCTTGCGGTCCGACGAACTTGGGGCCGCCGGATTGCGTCCAGGCGCCGACGCTTCGCGGAAGCTTGAGCGATGGCTCGTTCATGGCGAGACCCTCTATTGGTGCACGTTTGCAGGATGCGAGCGGCAGGATCGACACGCCGAGTAGGACCCGCGCCAGAACCAACCGGGCCCGCCGAATCCACTCCATCGAGCGAGAACACGGCATGCGCCTAATCTCCGCGAGCCTCACTGCCCGTTGTGGTAACTAAAGTTAGACGGCGGAGACGCTCGGGCGTCATGGGCAATTGCCGCAGACGCTTGCCAGTCGCATCGAAAATGGCATTGGCTAGGACGGCTCCCATCGTCACAATCGGTGGCTCTCCGCACCCCGATGCCGGTGTTTCCGGATTGTCGATCAGGACAGTCTCGATCTTTGGCAACCAGGAAAAACGCGGAATCTGATAGGTGTCGAAATTGCGATCAAGCACCGCTCCGTCCTTGAACCGCACTTCCTCAGTCAGGGCGTAGCCCAGACCCATTGTGATACCGCCTTCGATCTGCTGGCGTGACCCGTCGGGGTTCACCGTGACACCCTGATCCTGGGCGCAAACAACTCGCTTCACGTCTACATTCCCGGTGCTTTTGTTGACCGCGACCTCGGCCACCGTTGCGACATAGGTGCCTAGATAGATCGCGCAGGCGAGGCCGACGCCACGACCGCTCGGCGCAGGCGCAGGCTTCCAACTGAATTTCTCGGTCGCCGCCTGCACCACTCGGCGCATCCGCGCATCGCTCAGGTGGGCCAGGCGGAACTCAAGAGGGTCGCGACCGAATTTGCTGGCGATTGTATCGATGTGCGATTCGCGCGCAAAGGTATTGGTGTTGACCGAAGGTGCGCGCCAGGGGCCAACCGCGAAGGGGTGCAACCCAGCAGGATTGCCACCTCCCCATCCGCCCGACGATTGCGTGCGTTGATGCGGGATGTCATAGAACTGCCGGGCCTCGCGTTCTCCCGCGCAGTACACGCGGTAATCCCACATCAGAAGTTTCCCAGCGTCATCGAGTCCTGATCGAATCTTCACAACCGCGGCCGGCCGAAACGTGTCGTAGAAAAATTCCTCGGCGCGTTCCCACACCACCTGCACTGGCTTGCCCGTGATCTTCGCGAGGCGCGCTGCTTCCACCGCCTGGCGCGAGGCGCTTTTGCCGCCAAATCCTCCACCGACATACGGAGTGATGACCCGCACGTTCTCAGGCGCGAAGCCTACCGCCTGTGCGATTTGTTGACGGACTGGGAAGGGAGTCTGCGTGCTTGCCCACACCGTCACTTTGCCGCCCTCGATTGCCGCGACTGCCGAGTGCGTTTCCATTGCCGCATGAGCCACGTAGCTGTTGAAGTAGGTTTCTTCGACCACGCGTGTGGCGAGCTTCTCTCCGTCCGCCAGGTTGCCTTTCTCGTCTACCATTTCGAGTGGCGGAGCGTTTTTCAGCAGATGGTCGAAAATCGTGCGATCGTCTTCACCGGGCTTGGGAGGTTCAAAATGAGCTCGCATGAGCCCAAGCGAACGGTCCGCGATGTCCGGTTGTTCGTGGAGCGCAGCGATCAAGTCGTTGTCGCGGACAACACGAACACCGGGAATTTTCTCGGCAGCAGTGGTGTCGACCTCTTTCAGCGTGGCGCCGTGTGCCGGTGGTCGGAGAATCCGCGCGTGCAGCGTGCCCGGCAGAGTCATGTCTGCGGCGTAGCGCGCTTTGCCTGTCACTTTTTCCAGCGCGTCTTTGCGTCGCGGCGCCTTCCCGATGACGCTAAATGCCGAGACGGCCTTCACGGGCACCTTTTCCAGATGCCGCTCAATACGTCTACCCTCAACCAGCTTGGCGTAGGAGACGCGCTTGCGCCCGTCCTTTCCCCATGTCACCACGCCATCTTTCACCTGCAGGCCCTCCGCCGAGGGCAGTTGGAGGTAGTCAGCTGCCATCTGCAGCAACACGGCCCGCGCCTCCGCGGCCGCCCCCCGCAACACCGGACCGAACTGCCGGATGGTCAGCGATCCGAAGGTGCCCATGTCCCAGGGGCAAAGCTCGGTGTCGCCCATGACCATGTCAATCACATCGAACGACACGTCGAGTTCGTCGGCCGCTAGTTGCGCGAGAGCAGTCTTCGATCCCTGCCCCAATTCCACCTTGCCAACAAAGCACGTGACCCGGCCGTCGTCGCCGATCCGAAGATAGGCGTTGAAATCGGTGGGATAGCTTGGCCGGCCTGCCAGGCGCGATGGCTCCTGCGAGATAGCCGTCGGGTCGGTGGCAAAGAAAATAAAGAGCCCCGCACCCGCCAGTTGGAGAAACTCGCGCCGGCTGACTTCCGTGGATTTTCCGGTCGTGATCTCTACGGTTTCGTTCCAATCGTCGCCGCGCATCAGTCGCCTCCTTTCGTCGCGTTAGCGGCCTCCAAGATAGCGTCCACAATTCGCGTATGAGAGCCGCAGCGGCAGAGGTTGCCGTCCATGTGCTGAATGATTTCCTCCCGCGTGGGACGCTCATCTTTCAGCAGGAGAGCATAGGAGCTGACAATCATTCCCGGCGTGCAGTAGCCACATTGGAAGGCGTGATGGTTGAGGAAAGCTTCCTGGATCGGGTGCAGGCGTCCCTCTGCACTCAAGCCTTCGATCGTCAGCACATGTTTCCCGGCGACGTCTTTGATCGGAGTGACGCACGACCGCACGGCGTCTTTGTCCACGATGACCGTGCAGGATCCACAGAGTGCTTCGCCGCAACCGAACTTCGTACCGGTGAGGCCGAGGTCGTAGCGCAAGACCCAGAGCAGCATGCGGTCGTCATCGACCACGAGTTCCACGGGCTTGTCATTCAGCGTGAAGGAAATGTTTCGTCGCATCGTCCGCTCCCTTCTCCGCGCGTCCGCGGTTTCGATTATCCACCTATAGCACCGCCGTTTGACCGACTGCTGTGACGGGGCTCACTGTAGGGTGACGGCCGACGGATTCCCTTTGTTGGGCTAACGCTTCGTTAATAGGACGCCTCGTCTGGCTGGTCCTTGGGTTTGTAGGGTCAAGGGGTTGACGGCGAATCGACTCCTGAATAGCGGGCGAACCGGAAGTGATGCCTACGGATTGATCCCGATAAACTCCCTTAGCGGCCCTCGTTTGCCGCCCCTCCCGATCCGAGAGAATGGCAGGACTGAAGCCGACTTCCCGTTACTAATCCGTGAGTCTCGTTTCGATTACTTCCGGGACGATTCGGGAATTGAGAGTCTTGTGTCCTGGCCTCAGTCAAGGCCGCGCTTCAAGCGCGAACCTACTTGGCCTGCTGGCCGGAAGCGCAATGCTGACCAGACTTCGTCGATGGCAACGATGGACACGGCGCGCCATCCCGTGCCGCTCATCGCTTCGCGGATCAGGTCGCGACTGAGAACTCCGCCGGTCCTCGACGTCTTCTTCGGATAGGAGATCCACACCAACGCGCTTGGAGCAGCGTGTTTTGAGAGTCTCTGGGCGAACCTGCTGATCTCCGAAAGACGCGTCGCAAAAACCTGCACGAACGGATACATCCCGAGGGCTCTCGAAGAGACAGTGAGACCGTCAGGGAGGGGCGCCAATAACTTCAGATAGCCGGGAGGCGGAGCGATGATTAACGCCCGCATGTCGGGGTTCATGCCGAGCTTTCTGGCAACCGGGTTTTTCATTTGCGATTGACCTTGCTGGAGAGCGCGAACTGATTCCCGTCCGGATCCTTGAAGATGGCGATTGATCCCCAGGGCTCGTTCTTGGGTTCCTGGGCAAAAGTAACGCCTTTGGACTTCAGCACCTTGGCGGTTGCGAACACGTCGTCACACCAGAAGGCAATGGACTGAAACTCGCCGATGCGCCTCTCGTGACCTTCGGGCGTGTAGAGGGCGAGGCCGGTCTCCGCGCCTGGAATGAGGAGTTCAATCCAGCGTTGCGTGTCCGTGAAGGGCTGGTCGGTAACTACTTTCAGGCCCAGTGCCTCAGTATAGAATTTCAGCGACACGTCCTGATCGCGAACGGGAATGCCGACAAACTTTATTCCCCGAACCATAGATGCTCCTCCCTGAATTAAAGTGTCCGGAGCATAGCCTGCAGAATCCGCGGGCGCAATGAGCCAGTCATTGCTATATTGGTTGCCGGTATAGCCGTGCTGAACCTAGATGATTACGTCGTAGACGTATTGATGCGTGACCTGGTCGGGCATGATCGGAGACCTGCCACCTTCCTCGTCTATGTATGGCTCACCGCCCAACAAGCACGCAGGCAGGGACCCGTTCAGGTGAGTTATCAGGAATTGGCCGAGTCGGTCGGGCTGTCGAAGAGTTCGGCGCAAGCTGCGGTTAGTTGGCTGGTCCGAAGGAAACTGCTCGCGGCTAGTAAGGAAAATGTTACAGCTATCCCGTGCTACACCGTACGGAGCCCCTGGAGGGATGCTGCACGCCGCGTCAGTCTCCGCCGCAGTCAGTGATTGTTTCTCCTGCATTACGAGCTAACCGGAAGTTGACCGGAGCCAAGCCGACTTCTCGGTACTGATCCGCTCGGTGCCCATCTGGATTACTTCCGGATCGCCGACAATCCGCCCACGACGGACGTGTGGGTACCCACTGGCTGATTTCTAGCGGATAGGTGGCTTTGTAGGCAATTGTGCGCTAGCTCACGTGCATCTCGCACTGGGAGACCTAAGCCGAATTGAGGCGTCTGAATCGGTGTGGAGTCGTCCCTGTCCACAGGCGAAAAGCACGATAGAATTCGCTGGGGTGTGCAAACGCCAACCGATCAGAGATTTCACTGATGGTCATCTGCGAGTCGCGCACGTAGTGTTCGGCGAGGTTACGGCGCATGCTGCCCAGCAACCCGGTGTACGTTGCTCCACGCTCTTTCAGCTTTCGCTGGAGTGTTCGAACTCCCAGACCCAGGGAGCGGGAAACGGTGTTTAACTGCACGTCACCCTTCAGTATTGCTTGGCGCAGTGCAATCCTCGTGCGGTCCACCTGAGTGCGCTGCGTCGAGATCCCCGCAAGCAGCGAGTCGCCAAACTGAATGAGCAGCTCAAGCAACTCTGGATCCGCGCTCTTCAGGCGAGTGGCCAGTATGGTTTTGTCAAAAGTCAGTTGGTTTGACCGCCTAGAAAAATATACGGGTGCCTGGAATAGCCTCCTGTGTTCGGATACATCCTTCGGAGCCACGTGTTGAAAATGAACTTCTCGATGCCGGTATCCATCCTCGCACAGCAGGTGACTTATTTTCGCAACGCACAACAAGGTCATTTCGCAATCGTGACGGCAGTCGGCGACCGACGGGTCGAGATACTCCCACGTCAGATGCGCCCAGGAGCCGTCCTTGATAAAGCGAAACGCAGCGCCGTCGGTCCAGAGGGGAAAGTAACGCGCAACCCGATCGAGGGCTTCGCCGAAGGTGGAGCAATTCATGACGATATAGCCCAGGAGTCCAAATGAGCGGATTTGCGTCCGCGCTCCCACATGCAATCCGAATGCGCCGTCCCCGGTGAGTTTAGCCGCCGTTTCAAAGGCCGCGATCAGTTGGGTTATCGGCACACGCGCGAGCGGATCGCTCAGTTGGGTGGACTCCATCCCAACTGTCTGGCAGATCCGCTCCGGCTCGATTCGGGGCGAAGCCGCTGTCACGACATTCCTAACAGACTTTACGGGCACCGTGAGAGCAGGCCCATCTACGCAATCCAGCCAGGACCCAGTCGCAAAGAGGCCAGGAATTGATCTTGTGTCGCGTTTCGCTAGTTTTTTGGCGGGAATCGCCATGGCTGCAGGGCTCCCCCATCGTCCAACGAGTGAGACGATTACACCATGCCCGCGGGGGAAAGAACAAATGACAGGAATCGGTTCCGCTGGACTCTCTAACAGCCCAAGGCTGCGAATTTATTTTGTCAGCTCTTACGGCTTGCGCTCCGGATGGCGCTTGCTGATTTTCCTCGCCATTCTCTTTGTGCTCTTCAGAGCCAACAGCCAGTTTATTTCGCCCATGATGCGCGGCTGGGATGAAGTCTCTCAGTACCTTGCCCGTGATGTCGTGGACTTCATTGCTTTCCTGCTGGCAAGCTGGGTAATGGCGAAGATCGAAGGAAGAACAATCGCCGATTATGGCTTGCCCTGGCGGCGCACTTTCCGTAGCCAGTTCTGGCAGGGGGTTCTGCTCGGGTTCGCCTCGCTCACAACGTTGCTGGCTGTTATGCGTGCTATCGGAATCTTCCACTTCGGAAAAATCGCCCTGCACGGTGTAGAGAGCTTACAATTCGCCGGCTTCTATGGGGCGGCCTTCCTCATCGTTGGTGTAAGAGAGGAGTTTCACTACCGCGGTTACGGTCTGTTCACACTCTCCAAGGGTATCGGTTTCTGGCCTGCCGCGTTTCTCACGGCGGCATTCTTTGGCTACAGTCACTCCGGGAATTCGGGCGAGACTTGGCTGGGACTGTTTAACGCAAGCGCAGGAGGATTGTTCTTTTGCTTCCTGTTGCGAAGGAGCGGGGACCTGTGGATGCCGATCGGATTTCATGTGGCGTGGGACTGGGCTCAGACCTTCTTCTATGGCGTTCCTGATAGCGGCCAGGTGCTGCCGGGGCACTTGTTCAACGGAAGCTTTTCCGGCCCGGCGTGGTTGACGGGCGGCTCTGTGGGCCCCGAGGGGAGCGTGCTGTGCGTTCTGTTGTTGGCCGTGCTTGGCTTCGTTGTTACTCATTGGCTCCGCGAGACCAAATACCCCAGCCCGGACGCGGTCCTGGGTCCCAGGCAGCGCCCCGCGAAATTCGATACCGACACCTCAGCGATTACTCCCGAGTGACGGGCAAACCGGAAACTGGGCCGGCGTCTCTGTAACTTCCGGCTTGCCGACTATCCGTCCAGAATCTCGTCCGTCACCTCCCAGACACCCATTCCTGGACCGCATGTCCTCTCCACGGTTAGCCGACTAACCAGTTGGGTCCAGCGTACGGCATCGCATGGTCACGGAACCTAAACGGGCCGCTTATCGTAACTATTTTGGATGACGACCTTACTTCCGCGCACCACCTGGTTTGAGAATTCTGCGGCATCTGCTGAACTGGCAAATGCGCATCTCCAGAAGCTCGATGTCGCAGGTTTTCACCTGAGCGAGATGAGGCATCCCGCAGGTTCCAGGATTCCAGTTCACTCGCACGAAACCAACTCGGTTTACTTCTTGCTTGAGGGAAGCCTCACGGAACATTTCGGCCGGAAGTTCGTTGACCGAGAGGCCAAGCAACTCATATTTACACCTGCGGACGAACCGCACTCGAATGAATTCCACCACCATGGAGGGCATTGCTTTTTCTTCGAATTGAACCCCTCCATTGTGGCCTGGGCGAAAGATCACGGATCGTTACCAGCTGGGCCGACTTTGCTGCAGGGTAATCTTCCGCGGCTGGCCCGAAGGCTATATGCGGAATTCCGGCGAGCAGACGCATTGTCCCCGTTGATCGGGGAAAGCATTGGCCTCGAGATGATTGCAGAGATTTGCCGGGGGGAATCGCCTCGTCACGGGCGGCCGCCGGCGTGGCTCCATCAAGCGAAAGAGTTGCTGGATGCTCGTTTCTCAGAGCCCATCTCACTGGCAAAGACGGCTCAGGTGATAGGTTGCCATCCCGTCCACCTGGCTCGAATGTTTCGTCGGTACTACGGCTGTAGCGTCGGCGAATACGTTCGTCTGACGCGGCCACAGGACTCAGGTATTCGGAGATTGCAGGCCTCAGGTGGACAGACTTGGATTGGGAGAACAACCAAATCCACGTCCGCCACCGTTGGATCAGGGGCAACGTCGGGGATCCGAAATCGGAGAAGTCTAAAGCTTCGGTTGCGATGGCCCCGCTTCTGGCGAAGTATCTTCGCGCGTGGCAGAAAGAAACCGCTTATGCAAGAGCGACGGATTGGGTTTTCGCTTCCAATAAAACCCACGGACGCACGCCTCGCGTAGGCAACATGCTATGCGTCGATTATCTTCGGCCGGCGGCTATCAAAGCGGGGGTGCAGCTCGAAAAGGGCCAGCGGTTCGGGTTCCACAACCTGCGCCACAGCCTGGCATCGTTCCTCGTCACCAAGCAGAAGACCGACGTCAAAACGGTCCAGCGCAGCATGCGGCATGCGAAGAGCACGACCATGCCGGACCACTACGCCCAGACGGATATGGATGAACTGATCGCAGCCCAGGAGATGATGCTGGATGCGATCTTCAGCCACGCCGAAGGGACTGTGCAGTAGATATGGATTGAAGAGTGGATAAAAACGGGACAGGAAGAATGGGCAACGGCTCCAAACCGTTGAAAAGAAATGGTAGGCACGAGGAGACTCGAACTCCTGACCTCTACCGTGTCAAGGTAGCGCTCTAACCAACTGAGCTACGCGCCTAAAAAGAAGAGTGGTTCAATACCCTGCGACTCTTTGATCTTAACAAAGGGGCGAGTTGGTTATCAATTTGGTGTCCACTATGGCCGGTAGCGAACTGGCGACTGCATTCATGACCTGACGTTGCGCTTCCGATCTGGTGCCGATGGGGCTTTACGCGAAACGGCCGCGTCTCTCCAAGAATTTCGGCAGGCTATCGGAGATCGCGGAAGCGAAGGTCATTCGACCACACCCACGCACCCGCGTTCTTCCAAGCTGTGCACCAGTTTCTCCCGCCGCCGCGCCTCTGCAATCAGGGAGCGCACTTGGAATCGAGGGAGATCGTGCCGCCTGCAGCGAGACCTGACAACAGATGGAGGTAGCTGTTGAGCACGTGCTGGCACGCAATGTCGAGTTTTATCAATAGCTTTGGTGGAATACCGAGCTTGATGGGATTTAACTCGAAGAGTCCCAAAACATGCTCATAGAGAGGTGGCAGGGGAAGCTTTGGAACCAGGTCGACTCGATTCGCGATACGAAATGTGTTGGGGACCACCTGATTGTAAGTAGACACAAACAAGTGATCTCCGGTCCGCGGGCTCGCATACGTGTAAACCGTAGGGTTCTTGAATTTTGTATTCGCCGCCACGTCAAGAGCCAGCAGTGTGGCCAACGCGCCTCCCAGGCTGTGCCCGCAAATCGTTACCGAGGTGACCGGTTTAAGGAAGGGTAACCCTGGCAAAACCTGCACCAGCCGTGGGGATCCCGATCCCACAGCCGCTGTCAAGGAAAGGTACATCGAAGTAAAGCCGTCCTCGGTAGAGCCCGCACCGATGAGAAATGGACACTTTACGCTGAGGAACTCGGCGTCATGGACCCACTCCAGAATGCCTTCCGTCCCCCGAATGGCTATGGCTACGTCGCCGGAATCGGACTGCAGAACAAGTCCCATGGAGACCGCGCCTTGGCCGCGATTCGGATTCATGTCGGTTGCCAGGTCGCAAGCATAGATGCTCGTGATCACCTTGTAGGCAACCGCAGTGCCGCCGTAGCTGACCGAGATGTCTTTACCCGCACGATTGGCGAGGTCCCCCGGAGGTATGGCATACGCTTCATTCACCAACTGTGCGAATTGGATGGCTTTGTTGAGGTCCATGGCGCGCTGTCCTTTCTTGATAGTAGTCAGGCGTTATTCAAAATGGCAGGCCACCAGCCATATATCGGTTTCGGCGTCAGCCACCACGGCAATGGCCAGGGCGTGATTTTCGCCATGAAGTTGCTGCAGGTGGTCCGCTACCCGGAGTTCCTTGTGAAAAGAAGCGTCTCTCACACTCTCGGATAGGAGCTCGGTCTGCTCCCCTCTGTTCTCGCTCGCATTCCATCCGGTTCTGACCAGTTGCACGCGCACGTTTCCGCGAGTTGTCCCGGAGATGCGAAAGGCGGTAACGCGTTCGGCGCCGGGTGGAACCGGGATTTGCATCGACCCTCTCGCGCCTCGTTCGCCGCAGTACGCGTGGGCGACATCGCAGGTGAATTCAGCCTCCAGACGGCGTTCCGCATCTGCGGGCTGAACCAGTTTCCGGTCAATCCTGATCAGCTCCATTCGCACGGGTTTGAACGCCAATCTCACCCAGCCGGCGGCAGCAGAGGCAGTGCCGGCCCTTCGCCGGACGGAATGGTCCACATGATGAATGTTGCTGAATTCATCGAGGTGCACACGGGCAAGAGCCACGACGGCGCCATCCTGCGTGGGATGGTGCCTCCTTAGCTTGATCTCAGGCAACTCGGTGACGCGGAGATATCCCTCGACGCCTCCTACGGTCTCAAGATCGGAATGCTCAAACAACTCGCGATATTCAATGGTGACGTAGGTGTGCGAACTCGCGTCGAAGGCCGGCACCTGTAGCGTAAATGGAGAAGCGAGCACGATCTCTCGGCCGTCCTTGTCGAGTGCGGTTCCCGGCTCGACGATCAGTTCGCGGTCGCCCTTCTTGCTGACTTCCAGACCGTCCGCAATACCCCAGGAATGGAACAGGCGGTTATGGCGCCGGCGCATCTCGACGTGATAGGCCTGCTCTTCTTTGAAATCCTGCTCGCGCAGAAACTGGTGCTTGAAATAATTCGCTCGTTTTACCGACACAGCATCTTTCTCCTTCCTACGCGTGCCAAGCCGACGAAACCAAGCGAAGGCTCAGTCTACCTCTCTAATTAGTGCTCTTCCGCCTAGCGGCGAATCACGTCCAGCGAATAAATTGTGTGCGCGGGTTTCGCCAACTCGATGACCTCGCGCGCCATGCGCGACTGAACCTCCACCTCGCGCTCCGTTGCCGAGAACTCCAGCTTCACACGGAAAAAGTACGGTGGCCCACCGTCCACGTAAGTGTCCCTGCCCAGAGTGGAATGGACCGCAACCTGAAAGCGGGGCAGTTCACTATCATCGACCGCGACGACTGCATCCAAATGCAACTTCAGCAGTTCTTCCATGTACTTCTTCGTGCCACGAATCTGATACAGGGGAACGATGTTCGCCAACAAGTCTCTTCTGCGGTGCAGGGGAAGATCGGCGCGTAGGTCCAATGCCACCCAGCTGGCGAGCCAGGGGAGGAAGTCCTCCAGGGTCTCCTTGGGATTGAACAACTCATGGAGTCGGGCGATCTTTTGTTCCAGACCCTCAATACGCGGTGTCTGCTCCTCCCGCTCTTTCCCCGATTTCCTTCCTTTTTCCTTGCGACTGGCCTCCTTTTCCCGTCCCAGCAGAATGGTTTCAAAGGCCAGCAGGAAGTGGTCCAGGACGTGGCCGGTGGCGTCCCCTTCCTGATAAACCGACGGCAAGTATTCCATCAGGCGGCTGCTTATCGCTGGGATATCTGAACTCATGGATTTTTCCTGCTGTGCCACTTCAGATTCCTTTCGTCAAACAGACGAACAGGCCAAGATCAAGGCTCCCGGCGATTTCTCACAGGCTCACCATCACCGCGAACCATAGCAATGTGGTTCCTGTCGATCCGCAGTTTCACCAGTTCATTGGGCTGAAGCGTGATGGCCTCGAGTTCTCCCTTGTGGTTGCGGACCTGCCTTGCTGCCAGGCTGGCATCGATCACCACTTCGTCCAGGCTCTGACCAGTCAGCGTGTCAACGGGTTTGGTGACGAAGGCAACTCCCGGCAGGCGTGCCAACAGGGCGTAGATGTCAGACACAAAGACGCCTCGCCCGAACGGCCACCCCTTCCCCTGTGGGCCGCCGCGATGCGGATCGAAATAACGAGTGAGGCTTTCCATCGCACTGGTGCGCACTGCTTCAGCATCGGCTCCGTCTTCGACCGCGATCTTCACTCGCACAGCCACTGTCACGTATCGTGGCGCCACGACATGCACCCACGTGGTCAGCAGTCGCGCGCTTTCCAACGCTGTGCTGATCTGCCTGCGCAACTCCTCGCTTGGTTCCTCGCGGTCGTCGGAAAGAACTATCACGCTCAAGTGCCCCGGAGCCGCGGCATTCTCATAGGGCACTCCAGGTTCTGCCAGATTCATCCCGGGGAGACACTTGGTCTGCATTACGTGCTCGCTGGCATCCGGCGCCAACTCCGTGTTCACAGCAAGAGCCATAGCCTCAAAATCGGGTGCGGTTACAGCGCGGTGCAAGTGGCGCAGGTTGGAGACGATGCGGCGCTTTTCCTGCTGGAGCTCGTGCCGGAGGTCCTTGCTATGTTCCCACTCCGGACCGTTGATCAGCTTCAGGAACTCGCGGAAGTTGTTTTCGGAAATCAGGTTGAGGCGATAGATCAGAATTTCGCTCAGATACGCGAACAACTCGATCAAAGTGATTCCCGGGTCGGCAGCGTTGTGGTTGGTCCACTCGGGTGCGTACGCCGGTATCAAGGAGCGTCCTTCCCGGACTAACTGCTCCCATGAGAGATCGTCGAGATTGGGCAAGGTCAAAGGCATGGTCTACTGCTCCGTCGTTACGGCTATGGTGTGCTGTCCGCCATAAATCAGAAATCTTCCTGTTCTCTCCGCGCCCGGTCTGTCACCCAGCATGGTCAAGCTCACGCGGCGAACGTGGCTAATCCCTGGCACTTTTCGAAGCAACGCGTAGATATCGGAATTTTTCGGCTCATGGCCAAACTCCCAGCCGGAAGCGTCCCATCCTCCAGACGACGGGTGCAAGAATTTCTGGAGCGTGTTCACCGCGTCACGCTGTGCGTTGGTGGCCACCTCAATGCTCGAAACGGTCACTTCGGCATGCACGTCGACACGGACGTGCTCGGGTGCAACCAGAATGAGCTGTCCGACCGGAGGCCGGCAGTCGTCCAGGAAGGTAGCCACCCGAGCCATCAGGTCCACGGTCAGCTCCGGCTTGGGATCATGGGAACGCGGCGCCACGATCAGACTGACCATGCCCGGATGGCGGTGCCGCGCATCCCGATCCTTGGAGAGATCATGCAGCGGCACGCACTTCGCGCGGGCAACTTCCGGTGAAGCGACTCTGGCCAGATCCTCGAAATCCTCCTCGGTTACGGCCCGGAAGCGGTGGCGGATCTCCTGGGGAGCCCGCGCCAACATGGCGGGGATGGTTTCCGTGTCAGCCCCTCCGGTGGCCGGCTCCGGATTCTCCACCTTTTGCACGTAAGGGAGAGCGCTCTGCAACTGCTTCACCGAGCCCACAGGTTTGTTGCCGGAAGCTCCGGCCCCAGTTTGATAGCGCGCCATCAGAATGTTGCCCACAAGCCGTGGAGGAATCAGACCATTCGTTCCATCTCCAAACGTAATGTTGCCGGTCATGTGATCCATCACGTAGTGGCGATCACGCGGGCCAGAACCGTGGAAGTTCGGCACTTCATGCCAGCGTATCCATATCTCATCGGCGTGTGTGCTGGAATTGTGGCGGTGGACAATGGCATCTTCGCCCTCTTCCGACGTGATCAATATCCGCTCATGCGTAGCCGGCATCGTAGGCTCGCATATCTCAAGCCGTTGCCCGAGCAGCACGGGTGCACGGAGAGTCTTGAACTTCTGACTGGGCTCCCCGTTGCTCGAACCGAGCAACTCCGCTGAGACCGTCCGCGTCTCGGAGGCCATGGTCGTGTTGAGGCACAGCAGCCGCAGATAAGGATCAAGCGTGGATAGACTCCCCACGCGGCGGGCTCGCAGCCAATATCGCTTGATCCCGAACTCGCGACGGCTGGAAAAATCGTTGGGTGTCAGAAAGCGAATGAGGCCCGGACGAATGAAACCGTGGGTATCATCCTGTACAGGGGTCTTGGTCCACGCGTGGCCATTCCAGTACTCCCAGGAAACCGCCGCCAGTTGTTGTAGAGAACCATTCTCTGTTGTCCACTCTTTTGCCGTATTTACAATGCCGACATAGAGGCTCAACGGTCGACCAGAAAAGCTGGCAGCCTTGTGCCGGGATGCGGCCGCTGTCTCAGGACCGGGTGTGAACCCAAGGTAGAGAGTCGGCTCCGCATCCTTACTTGCCTCAAACGGCCGCAGGGACGCGTCTTCCTCAGCTTCAACAATTTGGCCGTCATTCAATGCCAGCACTGCGTCCGGCGGCGAGGTCTGGCTCAACGAGTGATCCACCTTGATCGACTTGATGCAGGGTGGCGCGAAGGTTGCGGGCACGACCACATACCCCTTGCCTTCTTTTTCGTAATAAGCTTCCTGGCCGTAGTTGCCCGCCACCAGACGTGCTCGAACCCACAGACCTGGTTGTCCATTCACCGCCGTCGGCTGTGCGGGGCGGGGAAGTTTGAAGCGGAGCGTGCCTGATTCAGCAAGGGCCTGGGTACCGTCGGCAAAGCCGGTATCCTCCCGGACAATACGGATTTGTTTGCCGTACTCCGATGCACCCAACTCGGCCCACGCCTCGCCGTCCCAGAACTCCCAACGGAGCCGGACGCCGTTAGGGTTGACTGGAGGCAGCGGTGCTCCGGCTCCCCCCGAGGCGGGATTCACCAGGGTGATCTCGAGCGCAACCTCGGCGCCCGGGACGGACAGCGCCTGCTCCGCAGCCAGGTAGAAGGTATCCCCAAATTTCGGCTTCTCTCCGAAGGGGAAGAATTCCTTGCTGACATCGAGTTTCGCATTGCCGAAGAAGGCAGCGCTGGGCGTCAGACTCGCTCCGGCGATTTCGACCGTGGCCGTCAGCCGATTGATAGTGGGAAGCTGCGACTCGCGGAGCTTGTCCGGCTGCGGTTTCTTTTCCTGCGTAATGGGCGTCATCAGGCGGCACCGAACCCAGACCACAACGTCAGCATGCTTGTCCTTCTGAGGAGCAAGAACAACGTCCTCGAAGACCACATCCCCACTCTGCGTGAAGTTTGCGGTTCCGTCCGACGACGGAGTCAAAGCGGCACCGGCCTGTGCGTCGATGTTGAAGAGGTAGTCTTCGTCAAAATCTTCCTGGGGCAGAGGTGCGGTGATCAGCTCCCATTGGAGGATGCGCGCATCGAGCGCGTCCGGCTCGGCCTGCTCCAACAGGAAGCTCAGGCGCAGAGTTTTCAGGGATGGACAACTGCCGGGCAGGCTGATTCCGGAGTACAAGACGTGACGGATGGGCTGGCTTCCACGAAAGGCTGGAAACAATTCCACCACTTCCCTGGAGGTCTCTGGCGCCTGGAGCGACTTGAGAAGGACGCTGTAGTCTCCAAACTCGTCTGCCACAGGATTCTTCACAAAGACTGATTCCACCTTCGCCGTGCTGACCACCAGTTCGTGCTCCGTCTCGTAAACGACCGGGCTTGTTTCTCCTGGGGCCGGTGCGGCGGCAACCTGCGTGCCGGCCGGAATCACGACGTCTTGTGGTGCGTTTGCCACCGCAGTAAATGTGAGCGGCACGCGTGCGGCCCGCAGCGGAACCGGCGATACCCCGAACAGGTCGAGGAAGGCAAGGTAGTTTTTTCCCGGAGCGCGGTTGAGGCGACTGATGATCAGTTCCGCGTAGCGTGAGCAGATCTGAATCAGCGCTTCCCCGGCTCCGCCCACCTCGCGGTCCTGGGGCCAGCGAGGAATGTGCTCCCGTTGCAGGTTCTGAAGTTGAGCCGCGACCTCGGCCGCCGTGCGGGAGTCGACTTGCGGAGAGCCGGGGATCACTGTGCACCCCCGCGCAGGTAGAAAGGAAACACCATGTTGAAAAGATTGTTTGTGGATCGAACCCGGTACTGGATGTTGATCAGCAGCACTTCCCCGCTTCCCCGAACCTCAACGTTCACGTCGACTACATCAATGCGAGGCTCCCAAATGGTCAGAGCTTGTCGGACTTCTTGCTCCAATCGTCCGATGGTGCTCGCCTCGTTAACTGCGAACACGAGCTCGTGAATGCCACAGCCAAAATCCGGGCGCATGACGCGCTCGCCGGGCGCGGTTGAAAGAATGATCCAGATCGCCTGCTGAATATTCTTCTCAGCGTCGGTCAGGACAATTCGACCGCCGGAATCGAGGCCGAGCGGGAGTCCCAAACCTTGCCCGAGAAAATCTGTGAATGGCGTCGTCATGGCATCTCTACCCGCCGATCAAGACCGTACCCACGGCAACCACAGTTCCCACCGGCAAGTCGACGGGATCGTTGCAGGTGAGCGCGATGTCTCCATTGCGTGCTGCAGGCTTGTTGTTGATAAACACCGTCATACTGCCCTGAATAATCGTCGCCTTGTTCGTTGGCGGTTTCACAAACGAGACACCCGGCGGCGTTGGCAAATGAGGTGGAGTATTGTCCGCCGTGCTGGTCACCGTGGCCGCCGGCATCCCCATAATGTTGACATTGCTGCTGAGAGAGCCATCGATGATTCCCGTGAACGGGTGGGGAAGCGGCGTCGGCACAGGAGGTCCGGGGGGCGCCGGAACCAGAACAATGTGGATGTCCGTCGCCACAACTTGATCGCCTTGCTTGGCCGCTGGTTGACCCATGGAATGTCTCCGCTCCGCTCCCCGTCGTTGCTAGTTGATGTTGACCATCGATCCCTTAATGGTGAACTGTGCTCCTGCTTCCGTATCCATGTTGGTGCTGGCTTGCACCTTGACATCGGTCTGCGAAGTAATCTCCACACCCTGGGCGGCCTGCAGCGTGAGTTTCCCGTTGCACTTGATGGTGATGCTGTTATCGGAACTCTTAATGGTGAGGCTGTTGTTTCCCGTCTTGTCGATGATTTCGACCTTCTCATCTCCATCGGTATCATCCAAACGGACCAGATGGCCGCTCCGCGAGTGGATGACGCGAATGTTGTTCTTCCCATCGCCGTTGTCCGCGGGCGGCGCGTCCTTCCCATTCCACAGCGCCCCGATCACGTAGGGAAAGTTCATGTCGCCATGCTCGAAGGCCAACAACACCTCATCATCCACTTCTGGGAGGAAGTAAACGCCACGGCCGGGTCCGGCCATGGGCACGGCAATTCTGGCCCACCAACTCTCGTTCTGATCGGACAGCCAGGGGAACTTCACTTTGACCCGCCCCATCTTGTCGGGATCCTTGTTATCCGTAACCAGACCCATGACAACGCCGTAGAACTTTCCCTGCTCCGCGTGGCTTGGCGCCGCCAGCACATCCAGTAGGCTATTTCGCATTGGTGGAATTCCTCTGTACGTCAAAATCGGTGGTGTACCCGCTGGCTCCGATGGTGTGCGTGACACTGCCAACGTAGTACTTGCCGCTGAACAACCCCAGACCGTCCAGGTCTACGACTATGCCCGGCTTCAAGTCCGGCACACCAATTGTGTGTGCTTTTCCGACGACGAAGTTCTGACCGGATTTCGCCTGAGCTGCCTTTGCATGGTCATCGGCTGCTGCCTTGGATGGGACGGGGGTCGTCACATGAGTTTTCTGATGCGGCCCTACGGCTTTCTTTCGACTGTCGGTCCCAGGCTGAGAACCACCCATCGTGCCTACATCTCCACTGGTCGACTTGCCGACGATAGCCTCCTTGGTCTTGACGTTGTAGCCTCTTGTTTCCGTTTGAGTGTATTGCTGCTTCAACGCATCGGCCGTCGGGTCGAAGCTCTTCAGAGGCAACGTATTCTGCGCGGAGGAATAAACTCCGGTGGGCGACCACACGAAAGTGTAGGTCTTCTCGTCAGTCTCTTTTGCCTTGCGAAAGTACAAGGTTTTATCCGTGACCAGCAGTTCGTAGTGAAGAAAATCAGCCATGTCACGCAGGAACTGGAAATCGGTTTGATTGGCCTGGATCTTGTAGTCATAGGTGATGCCGGGATCGTCGGCTTCTACCTGCAGGCCAGCGTCCTGCCCGATGGTTTGAACCATGTTCTTGACCGTCTTTCCCGTGAAGGTACGAGTCTTCTGATCACCGTTTAGCTTTTGTACTTTGCTCGTTCCGGTCACGCTGATTGTCGGCACGCCAGTGTTGGGAAATGTCGCACTTACACTGGTGATTGCGCCCATCATCACTTCCTGAAGATCGTCTACGTAACCCATGGCCACCCGGATCTCACCACCGATCCAGAAAAGATGGGCATCGTCTGTATGTGTCCAGCGCATTTTGGGAGCTGCGTTGGCAACGGTTAACGTGCAGTGGTCCTTGGAGCTGTCGACATCCTTGGTCACCGTGATCTGCTGAACGTTCTGCGAGATATCGGCGGCCAATTCCGAACCATTCACCGTCACGCTGAATTGTGGTGCGTAATACTTTGTCATGTCCGTTCTCGGAACTCAGCGAATCGCGGGAATCACAAGCTGCCTTCCCGGCTCCAGTTGCCGCGGGTCTTCCAGTCCATTGGCTTGTGCGATCGACCGCCACTTTCTGGGATCCTTGTATTCTTCCCCGGCAATGTTGTCGATTCGGTCGCCACTCTTCACCCACCGCGTCTTCTGGTGATCGGCTGATTGCTTCGGCTTGTGCTGAACCAGCACCTGAACATCGATGTACTCAGTGAAGCTGACCGTCAAATTTGCGCGTACCGGCGTTCCATCAGCCAGGAACAGCGTGAATTCCCCCTGTACGCTTTCCAGCACACCCGTGAACGAGAAGCCTCCCCATTGAATGTCACAAATGGGAGCAGCATGAGTATCCGGGTCAATCTCCAGCAAGTCATAGATCTCGTCGGTATGTTCGCTCACGTCGCTCTGTTCTTCATACGTATCGAAAAAGAGCTTCATGCCTAGCGTTCTCTCTTTGCCACAGACGTACTGCACAATGGGAGCGTCCAGCCCGGGGATCGGCTGTTTCGCGATATTGTTGCCTTGGTTCAGGGTGTACTGGGTCGGGTTAAACAGAACCTCGATCTTGCCGTGATTCTTCGGTGTGATGGTGGCTTTCTCGAGTCCCATGGTTACATTCCTCTGCGAGATCGCTCACTCGCCAAACGATCGACCAGCATGTGGTACACGCGATCCGCCAGCTGGCCGACGTCCAGAGTCGAAGCAGAATCGGCGGCCGGTATTGCGGAGGCGGAAGGCATCGGGACCGAAGCCTCGTAAGCCTCCGTTTGCCCGGACGCAGCTGCCGGCGCTCGCCGCAAGTGTGTTCTGTCGGGCGTCACTGCAACAGTGCCCGTCCGGTGCGACGGAACAATCGCGCTGTGCGGCGCGACAGGCTGACGCTGCAAGAGCGCCGTCGAGACGCCGCCACTACCTCCCACCGGTGCAGACGCCAGCAGGGGAGACGCCCCAGGGCGATGAATCTCCCGAACCGGCGCCCTCGGCGCCGGAGGAGTCGGTCTAGCCAGGCTCACTACGGGTTGCACTGGGAAAGTGCTCCCTGCAGCTACGTCCCGCGCTCGTAACGTCTCTCGAGTAACAAGAGGGCTGCCCGGTTGGATTGAAGAGCCACTCCCACCCCGAGCCTTCGTGAGTGTTTGCCTTTCCGGTGTCGCTGCTTCCCGAAAAATCGGAACCGCATCATTGTGATCCGGCGAGCTGACTTCGACTCGCTGCACAACCTCCGCATGCACCATTGAAACGTTCTGCGCCGGTGACGGAGCTGCTGATACTTGCTGCGTAGGCACTGAGGGTTCGCCTGGAACCGCAGGCTCCTCCTTATTAATGTCTCTATTAATGTCTCTCCCGCCCTCCACAAGCGTCCTGGTTTCTGGAAATGCAACCTGCGCTGCGTCAGGTAACCTCGGCGGAACCACCGGGCCGGAATTTGGAAGGCGCAATTCTGTTTTTCGGCTGCCAGCGTCAATTGAAGGCGCGGTCCGGTCCACCGATCGAAAAACTCTAGCCGGGGCGGTCTCTGAGTTCTTGCTACCCTCTGCAAGAACGATTTGCCCTGTCTGCGGAACCTGCTGACTATGCGAGGTGACACCCCGGTCCGCGACGGAGTGAGCGGGCGAATTGCTGACGGCCGCAGACACATCCACGCTGCGCACAGCCGGTCGATCTTCAACGTGGACCTGCTCTACGGTTACAGGTTGTAGGTTCAGGCTTCGCAGCGGCGATTCCGCGTGCGCCTTCTTTCCTTCATCTTCAACGGACAACGTCGGGACGGCTCTTGCCGCATCGTCTCTATCCCCCGGGCGGGTTGATGGATTCAGATACACCGGCGTACCACTCTCACTTCTTGAGAACTCGCTGGTCGACGGCTGACTCACGTGGACGACAGCGTCGACTTTGTCAGGTGTCGACACCGGTCCAGCATGGGAGACTCCCTTGCTCATTTCTTGTCGTGAAGACAGGGGTCTGATGTGATCCGTTGCTGTAGTGCCCTTGCCGGTCTCTGCTTTTTGCCGCACAATCCGGTCAGCTTCGTTGGAGCCTGGCGGAATTCGATGACGGATGATCGGTTGAACCACCGTCTTCTCCATTACCGGCTGAACGAAAGCTGCCGGCAGGCCACGTACCTGCTCTTGCAGGGTCGCCGTCGTCGACTGCAACGGGATAACTGGATCGCTTGATACCGTCCCGTGAGTTGTGCCAGTTGTTTGCTCAGGTCTGCTTGTTGTCCCTTCTGCCCCCCGATGAGACACAGGCGCCTGTGAGGAGGAGGGACTCCTATGCTTCTGTTCCTCCAAGTGCACAGGAACCTCCGGCAAGGCACCTGCACGCGAACTTCGTGCAATCTCCGCGGTCTTGGACGGTTCTTGCGAAGAGTTCTTGCCTTGTTGGAGTGGTGCAACCTCTCGACCGGGACCATCCCGATGTGCCTGCACTCGCTGAACTGCCTGAGTCTCGTGCGTCGCGGCCTTGCTCTCTTGCGATGCATTCCGATCTTGCTGATGGATCAGACTCCGACCGCCGGCGCGCGCTCGGAGTATCGGCGGCCCCCACTCTGCCTTTCGAAGTGCCGGCGTCTCGACTGTGGGGATCAATCCAGGTGCTCCTGAAGAGGCCGTATCGCTGACCTTGTTTTGATGTAGATCCTCAGTGGAAGCAACCGGTCCTGAGGGAGACGGCTGCAGTGACGCCGGATTCGGCACAATGGTTTGGGAAGCTAGGCTACGACCTGCCCGCCCCTGCTGCGGAGCAGTGGGGCCAACGTACAATTCATAGCCGAGAGTTTTCCAGGGTGCTGGTAACGCTCCCGTAGCCGACCACTTTCTTTGCAGGTGAGCCAGCATAGGCAGGCGAGCTGCTCCGAAGGCATGAATCTGGTTAGCCCGCCACACGCCCAAACTGGCGCCAGCCACGTTGGACATATCGAGGTGCCGGGCATAGATGTGCCGGCCCAGATCCACCGGCGTGCCGGCGTCTGGCTCTGTGTTGGGACGAGTTTGCTCACGCTCCGGACTGCTCTCCATACCAGCTTGAAAACCTCTCGCACGAATTCCTATCCGTTGACTATTCCATGATGTGCCAGTTCCACGGTTTCAAACGCGATCTCGGATGCCAGCGCATGCAGGTCTGGCCCCGTCCACTTCACGGGATACGCGTCAAGAAGGTTCCAGCGCAGCTTTTCCGAACCTTGCTCATCGAGCAGAACGACGGAAACGTTCTTCCGCTCCACTTTGCCTTGCGTGACATTGCAATACCAGTTCCAGAGTTCCCGCGAATCGCTCAGAATCCCTTTCTTCAACCCCAGGTTGGAGGTGTATTTCACCGGGCCCGCACGCTGCAGCATGTATGCGTTGACCCCACCCTCGCGATACTGCTGGACTTCGATTTCGCCGTGCAGCCCCGTGACATCGCTGAACCCCGCCGTCACCAGTCCCTCAATCTCTACGGCAAAACGAAATCCCAACAGCGGGTCCTTCGGCGCTGCCAGCAATCCCACCGAGAAACTGGCGCCGGCGCTAAGGCTCGCACTCAGACTCGCGCTGGCACTCAGACTTGCGCCGCCGCTCACGCTTGCACTCAGGCTGGCGCTCGCACTGATGCTCGCGCTGGCGTCGAACTCGGCGTCCATCGGTTAGCTCTCTTCCCTGGCTGCTTCGTTCAGCCGCTGGTTAATTTTCGACAGCTCCATCACCCATCGACGCCGCTCAAGATGGTCCAACTGCATGATCTGGTCGTAGGGCCAGTGGAGATAGTAGGCAACGAAGGCTACCTCCTCGAACAACGTCTCCGAGGGGTAGCCGATCATTCCCCCAGGTGATTCGTCTCCACTTCGAACTTGCCGTCGCAGTGAGGACACGTAACCGCGGCCCGATTGTGCCCGTTTTCGTTGATGCGCTTCCAGAAGTCCTGAAGGTACGCCAGGTCCGCCGAGAACAAACCCTCAATCACTTTGGGATTGATATGGGTCAGGTCTCCCAGCTTGGTGATCACCCGCGACAGCAGGATGACCACTAGATACCCCGGATTGCCCTGGACTCGCGGGTCTTTCATCGGCGCAATTTCGTCGTACGCCGTGGCCAACCGCATCGTCCCTTCCCGATGAACCGTACCCTCGGAATCTACGTAGCCACGAGGCAACGTAAACGGAAACTCGGTCTGCATCTTCATGACGCCAGCCCGACTCCTTCGTGCTGAAGCTCGACCGACTCAACCGCCACTTCATTGTTCATGGCGTTGAAACTGGGGCCGGACCACTTTGACGGCCAGGCATTTACGAAATTCCAGCGGATCTTTTCGTCACCCGACTCGTTCATCATGACGATGGAACCGTTCTTTCGCTGCGTCTTCCCGTCAATGACTTGCTTTCGCCAGTCCCAAAACTCGTGCGCTGACGTGATGCCCCACTTCAGCGTGATGTTGGAATATTTCACCTGTCCTGGCAACTTGCGATGCGTGAACACCTTTTCATTGCCTTCCCGGTATTCGATCGGATCCGATGTGGCGTCCAGGCCGCTCACTTCACGAAAACCTGCCTGGGTAATGCCATCGATCTCCACTCGAAAGTTATAACCACGAAATGGATCTGTTCTGTCTCCAGTGCCTGGCATAAAGCTCCTCTTCCTCCTTCAGAATTATTGCTGGGCCTGCACAGGCCCAACCAAACTGACCCCACCTCTTCCCTGAATCAACCGCACCACGACGAACTCAAAAGGGACACCCGGCGCCAGGCCAATCTCAGTCACGATCTGACCCGCGTCCCGCACTTCCCTGGGATTGGTCTCGCTGTTGCATTTCACATAAAACGCTTCCTCGGGCGTGCGTCCCTTCAATGCGCCCCGACGAAATTGTTCCATGAAGTAAGACTCGAGTTCCCGTTCAATTCGTGCCCACAGTTTCGGCTCGTTCGGCTCAAACGCAACGTCCTGGGCGCGCGATTCAATTCGGCGCACGGCCGTCAGAAACAGACGGCGAACGTTGATGTAAGTCCAAGCGTCATTGCCGCTGAGTGTCCGGGCACCCCACACCCGGATGCCGCGGCCGGGAAACGCCCGCAGGCAGTTAATACGCCTGGGGTTGAGTTCGGCCTGGTCTGCCTGGCTGATCTCCCGCTCCAGCCCAAGGACACCCTCCAGAACTTCATTTGCAGGCGCCTTGTGCACACCTACCTGCTGATCGGTACGCGCGTATACTCCTGCGATATGGCCGCAGGGCGGCACCAGCACCGTGGAGTGACCATCGAATGAACGAACTTTCACCCAGGGGTAATAAATCGCGCCATTCTTACCGTCGATCTCGGACCACTGCTGCCAGACGTCCTTGCTGCCATCGCTACACCATGAATCGAGAATCGCAAAACGGTCTCCCGCCGTTTCGCAGTGATCCACCAACATCTGTTGCAACTCAAATCCAAGTTTGCGATCCTCTTGTTTGACCAGATCCGGTGCGCACACCAGATCCACCGTGTTCATGGCAGAAAGGGCATAGTCGGGATGACCGGCGATGCCCGTGAAAGCAGTTTCCAAGGACTGGACCGAAATATCCGGCAGCAACACCACGAAGCACCGCTGTCCGCCGTTTGCAAAGAAACCCCGTACCGCATACGCAAAGTAGCCGTGAGACTCGGGGTCTCCGACGTGACGCTCAAAGTGCGACCAGAGCGACAGCATCATGGGCTCGTAGAGTCTCCGTGGTTCCTTACGAAGTGGCGCCTTGCCGGGAAGAAGCGGCGGTTTACCGGGCACCCCGAGAAATACTGGAACGCCCGTCATGAACGGACTGCTGCGCGGCAACTGGAAGTCGTCTTCCACATAGACTCCCGGAGCCTTTGCCTCCACGTATTGGTCGTCCCACGGCTTCATTTCGCCTTCCAGACCTGCAGAGCAAGGCTACAGATGTCGCCCTGCTCTGCTGCTACGCACCACTACTACGCTTTAGGTCCCGCCCACTGCGAGATGCGGAAGATGACAAACTCAGCCGGCCTCACGATGGCTACGCCGATTTCCGTCGTGACCTTGCCGAGATCTCGTTCCTCGGGCGGGTTGAGCTCATCGTCGCATTTCACATAGAACGCTTCCTGCGGTGTGGCGCCAAACAACGCGCCGTCACGCCAGACGTTCGTGAGGAATGCCGTGACGTTGCGCACGATCTTGGCCCATAGCGCACGATCATTGGGTTCGAACACCACCCACTGCGTTCCCCGGTCGATCGACTCTCGCAAGAAGATCAACACCCGCCGCACGTTGATGTATTTCGTATCAGCGTTGGCATCGCCACCGATCGTGCGCGCTCCCCACACTTTGATGTTGTCATTGATAAACCGAATGCAGTTGATGCCATAGGGATTGAGCCCGTCCTGCACGTTCTTGCTGATCTGATGTTCGACGTCCAGGACACCGCGGATCACTTCGTTCGCCGGCGCTTTGTGCACTCCCCGCTCGTGGTCGACGCGGGAGTAAATGCCGGCAACGTGGCCACACGGCCCAACATAGATTTCTCCGGTATCGTCCGGATTCGTCAGTTTGGTTGGCATGTCGAAGACCCGCAACCAGGGAAAGTAGAGCGCGCCGTAGTCCGTGTTGCGGTCTGGCACCTTGATCGTTGCTTCCGTAAGATCCGGCTGCTTGGCAGCATCTGACGGCAATTCCGGCCCGTCCAGGATCGCAAACCTGCTCGACATCTTCTCGCAGTGATCGATCAGGTTGTTCTGCACGATCAGGTCTGGATCGGCAACGGGTGCGGCCACGATGGAGATTTCATCGATGGCTTCCAATGGCTCCCAGTTCTCTGGATTCTTTACGTCATCCAGCGTGGGGTACCGCATCACGTAGCAGCGCGTGCCACCGTTATTGAAGAAGCCGTAGACGGCATGTGCAAGGCGCTTCTGGTTGGGATCCAGCGAGAAATCGCCGAAATTTCTTTTGAAGTCCGTGAAACTCGTGCACAAAACAGGCTGGCCGGGATCCGCCAGCGTGCCCGCCGAGAATCGGGCATCCTTCTTGGCAAAGTCCAGTTGTGCGCTCCGGAAAACCTTCGGATCGGTACCTGCTTTGGGCCTGGGTGGCCGCGACTTCGGCTCGCACAATGCGGCAAGAGCATCTTTCGACTTCTGCCACTCGGCTTGATCGAAGGGGAATGTCCACGCCACCGACGGGGAGTTGGGCGCATCTGCCTTCTTCTTGTCGTCATCGAGCAGCGTGCCGTCCTCCTTCGTGGCTGGCTTGGTCGGATCGAAATCGGGGTTCTCCTCAACCATGGGTAAAGTTTTGGGGACTACACCCACGAAAGCGGCGGTGCTGGTGCTGACGCCAGCTATGGGCTTGATCGCAGACGGTACTTCTTCGACATATACTCCGGGCGACAAATACTCTGGCATGTTTTGCTCCTTGTTCAGAAAATTGTGTTTGGACCAAAGTCACTTCGTGGGGCAACATTCGAATTGCTTTTGAATCTTCGTAGGAATCGGATCACAGCATCCGGTTCCGGGAAACTCACCGTCTGGGCCTGCTCCGGTCTCGCCGGAAGCGCATCCTCGCTGCCTGCCCTCCACTTGCGGGTGGGGTCGAATCAGCAGCCTTTCTCGTCGTTTTCTCCGTCGTTCGTACTGGAACCGGTGCTGCCGCGGCATCGGCGGCGGCCTCTACAAGCTTCCCGTCCTCGGCCTCGGTGAATCCTTCTCCATCCGCCGTGCGCCTTCGAACCTTCTTCCCCCCATCCGCCGGCTTATCGGGAATCTCACTCATCATGGTCATCCTCCTTATTGTGCTGGTGCGCCCGACGACGCTTCACGGATTCACACGCGTTAACGCAAAATTCACCTTCTCCGCAGCGCCCGGCATCTTCAATGCCACCTTCTGCTGAGCCGGGCGATAGCCCTGCGCAATCGCCAGTACGGTGCGCTCACCGGGTTCGACGGCCACCAGCATGTAATTCCCTTTAGCGTCGCTGAAAGTCCGCTCACCGCTGCCCTTGACCCGGACTTCGGCCATCACGACCCCGGCCTTCTGGCCGGCGCCCGTGACCTTCCCTTCCAGCATCGTGGGCTGCAGCGGCAGATCGACAAAGACCAACTTGATGGTTCCCGTGTCATCCCGCGACACGGTTGCTTTCTCTTCCGCCGCGCCGTAACGCTTCCCCATGTTGGGGAGCGAGGCTTGCAGTTTGTACTCGCCGTCCGGCAGATCCAGAAAGTAGAAGCTGCCGTCCTTACGACTTCGCGTGCGATCCGCGCGTTCGACCATCCCGGCCCACTGGGCGGCATATTGCATCGCTTTCGCTGCCAATTTCTTCTTGAACGCCGGCGACGCCCCTGTGATCGTCACCAGCGCGCCCGGCAAAGGCTTGCCGGTTCGCGTATCGATCACCCGGCCCGCCACGGCAACCTGGCGGCGGAGGGTCTCCCATCGCTCCGTCATGCCGCCCCTTTTGCCGGTGCAATTTCCGGCGCAAGCTTGATGTTCTTGTCGACTACCAGCGGCTCGGTTTCGACTCCCGCTGCCGAAGGTACGCTCAAGGTTACGGTGTAGTGCAGCGCCGCCTTGGGCGTGCCGCCGAGTGCCTGCCACATCTCTCCCGGACTCTGCAGACGCCCGGGATGCAACGATGGACCAGGCACCGGAGGATTGTCTCCCGCCAAACTGCCCTGCAGCACAGCGTCTGGAATGGTTCTGTGGCGAAGCAGTACTCGCATCACTTCGCTCAACACCCGATGTTCATCGATGGCTGAAGTCTTGGGATCGGAAGCTAGCCACACCGTCACCAGATAGGAGCAGTCGATCCGCACGGGTGGGCGTTTCCGAACCGGATTGCCGTTGTTGCGATCGATGGTCCACTCGACGTCGCGGAGTTCGAGATTCTCGCGGATGTCATACAGGAACAAGTTCACCACCGCCGACGAAACCGAGGCTGAAAACTTGCTGTCGGGCGTAGCAAAGGTGACGGTCAATTGCTGCGCCAGCGATGCCGGCAGTTCCCGCATCAGCAGTTCCTCAATCGTCTTGTCGAGGTCTTCGATCATGCTGACAATCCATCCATCCCAGTCCGCTGGTGGCCGCTCAGTCTGACCAGATCTTGATCGCAGCACCGAGACCAAGCACGCCGCCAACGATGCCGCCTACAACGGCTCCGGGAATAGCGCCGACTCCAAAACCCCAAACACCGATTCCCGCTCCGATAGCAGCGCCTCCGGCAATTCCGCCCCCAATTGCTCCCCATCCCTGCACCCGTTCGCGGTGGTCCTTGGCTTCCTGTAAGTGATGGCGCAACTGCTCGAGTCGGGGGTGCAGCATGCCAAGGATGGCGTTGACCATGGACCCGGAGTACGAGCTCTGGGAGCCATACTGCCTTCTGAGTCGGTCCAGGTACGTACCGCGCTGGATTGGCCAGTAAAAGCGGCCGATACTCGCAATGCTTTGCGGATTTGGATCTGTCTGAATGTTGCGCTTGACTCGATTAATTTCGTCTTGCCAGTCGCTGCGCAATACGTTCATCACCACATTCTCGTAATCTTGAAACTGTGCCGAACCGGTTTCGCCCCCGCTGGCCGCCGCCTCACCCAGTTCGCGTATAGCGGCATCCTTCAGACTGCCAACCGTCCGGTAACCCGCCAATGTCGGCAACCAGACCTGAACCACCCCCAGGCCGGCTCGGACGATCCTTGAACCGACGTTTGCCTGACGGGATGCAGCATTGTCAGACGTGCCGCTCGTGCCGCCTTCGGCAATGCTTGCGCCGCCGCCCACCAGCGCGAACACGGTGTTTAGCACGGCGGTATCGATTTCCTGGTCCCGTTCAAAGGGCTCGCAGATCTGTCGGACCTGGTCCCCGGCTGTCGAAGAAGCATGTCGGCCCAGGGCTGCGCCTTCAACCGCCGCCGCAGTACGCATCTCTGTACTCATGTTGGTCTCAAAGAATTCGAGAGCATCCGCTTCGTAGTTGCTTGCCACGTCTGTTGCGGACGGCTGCTGTGTGGCCGGAGCAGGACTGGCCGCAGTCGCCTGCGAGGCCCCAGTCCCACCAGCAGGAGTCGCCTGTTGGCGCTGCACCCGGTTCCCTGGCCGCGGAGGCTTGCTCTCCTGCGCGGCCGGAGCCTCGCTGGCGTTCATTACTGATTTCGCCACCAGGTCTGCCTCTTGCTCGTACTGATCGTCTGGAGTTCCGACGACCAGCTTGCCCTGCACTTTCTTGCCTCCCTGCTGCACCACGTGAGTCAGTTCGTGCGCCAGCAACTCCTGGCCACTGGAACTGGAAGGCTGATAGAGACCATCGCGAAAAAAGATGTCCTGCCCAGTCGTGAATGCCAGAGCATTGACTGCCTGGTTCAGCTGGTTCGCCTCTGCATCGGTATGAACGCGCACACTGCTGAAGTCTGTGCCAAACGCAGATTCCATCTTTCGCCGTACGCCACTTTCCAGTGACTGCCCTCCACCCTGGGCTCGCTCGATCACCGACTCCACCTCGGGTGCCACTTCTGCTTCCCCTTCGGCCTTCCGGGCAAGTGCCAGTACACGCTGCACGTGGCGATTTCCATGAGTTCGTTGCAACCGGAGGAGCGACTGGCGCGCCTGCATGGGCTGATGCGCCATCGAGTTGCCGAGTGCCGACGCATGAACTTCGACAGCGTGCGCGTCCGTGGCGCGCACGCTAGCGTCCGCCACTGGATCAGATTCCTGCAACATGCGGGCAGTATCGTCTTCGCGTTGTGCGGGAACCCGGGGACGGAAACCGTCCTCATGTACTGCGGATTGTTCGTGCTCCGCCATCTGGTCACTCTCTTTGCGGCAAACGATCGGCACAGCTGCCGGAAGAGACAGCGGTGCGCTGTCTCTGGTGCAGCACGACTTCCTCAGACGACCACGCCTTCAGGCCGCAGCTGTGTCGGAAGACGAAAGATCGAAGCCCAAACTCGCCAACTGCTGAGACATGAAGTCCTGCGGCGGGTTGCTGGCGAACAGATCTTTCAGCGCCTCGATGCCTGCTGCTGCCAGGCAACCGATGCACGCCCCAATGTAGGCTGAGACCGTGACTGCGGCTACTGCCGCGACCGCTTCCTCATCGATCCCTGTCACTGCGCCCACAGCTAACAGAGCCGCCAGCGTCATTTCCACTTCTCCGCCGGCTGCTTCCCATGCCTGGTGCAGGTTTTCGATGAACTCTTTCGCTTCGTTGAGACCGTCAACGCTGGGCACCGGCAGCCCACTGCTCTGCATGCAATCGCTGAAACTCATCACATCCTCCTTGTTTGGACTTCTGCGGACGGTTACTTGTGCCCGCGTTTTCCGAAACGACCGGCTACGCTGCTGCTACATCCGATGGATTGAACCCGGCGTCGGCGAGTGCGCCCTGCAACACGTCCGTATCCGAGCTGTCCATCGAGGCCAGAATGGACCCAAGTCCCACACTCCCGCCGGCAGCGACGAGGGCACAGCCGACAACCGCACCAATAATGACCCCAACCGCAACGGCGACGACGACCGCCGCAACCGCAGCAGCGGCTTCCGCACCTACCCCTACCGCAATGAGCGCTTCTTCCACCGTCGCTCCTTTGACCAGTTGGGCGGCGAAGGCCAGAGCGGCCTTTGGACTCGGCAACGCATTGGCCAACTCCGGCGGCAAAGTCTTTCCATTCATGCAATCTGAGAAATCATCTGTAAATCCCATACCAATCCTCCGTTTGATGTGAGGTGTGTGCCCGTTGCCGGGCACATCCGATTTTCACTGCGCGTTCTGTTCTGCATCGCCGTGGCGACACCCTGCCTTCTTCAGCTTGGTTGGCGCCGTCGCGGCCTGCATCACAGCTTCGTCAATGAGATTGACCCCGAGTCTGGCAACCTATGCTGCGGCTGTGTCCGATGGGGCGCTGTATCCGGCGTCGGCAAGCGGCGCCCGCAGCACATCCCAGACAGAACCGCCCAGCGACTTGATGGCATCCCAGATCGCATCAGCGGCGGTGCTAGCTACACAGCCGCTGAGAACCGCGGAGACGATGACGGCAACCGCAATGCCGGCCGTAGCTACGGCGGCCGCGGCTGCAGCTGCAGCCTCCGCTCCGATTCCGACCGCAACCAGCGCTTCTTCCACCGTCGCGCCGCCGATCAGCTCGTAAACGAAATTCAGAGCTATTTCCGGGTCGGTTAGCAAGTCAATCAGCTCCGACGGCAATTTACTTTCTACGCATCTCCCAAAATCATCTGTGAAACCCATACCATCCTCCGTTTGGTCCGAGATTTGTGGCCGTCGCCGGACACATTCGCTTCTTGAAACTCCTTGCGGTCATTTCGATCCATCTCGATAGTGTCTGCCGCTATCCGTTCATTACAAATTTTCTGCCGTGCTCTTTTGCCGCAGTGACTCTGCGTGCAGGACATCACGGATTAACCTCGCAAGTGTCTCCGTCGTTGATGTCAGACCCGGAGCCTGCCGGGCCTCCCACCGATTCCCACCGCGCGTTGCCCCGACCATCGCTGTTGGCATAGACCTCAATCGAAGTGCTCTCGTCCTTGTTCAGCGGACCGGTCCAGGTCTGCCGGTCAACGCCGCCATAGGTGTCATACACTCCCACCATCAGGTCGTTCGAGTAGTTGTTGTGCAACGTAAAATGAATCGTGTCAGGCATCTTCGAGTCCCTCCTCGATGGGCGCTAGAACGGTTTTCCCGCAGCTCCGGACATTTCAAATTCGCGCTCAGAAACCACCTTCCCCATCTTTTGGAACTCCCGTCGCGTACCGTGAAGCAGATGGGCCATGTTGACCTTGCCGCCATTGCTGGCCGCCAGAAAGGCTGCAGCAAGGGCAATGTTGCGAATGCCCGCGCCTGCAATCTCGAACTGCCGTGCCATGAATTCCAAGTCCAGATCGGGGCTGCAGGGCGTGGCTTGTGGCCAGGCCTTCTCCCAGATTCGCAAGCGATCCGCCGCGTCCGGCAAGGGAAACTCCACCGTGAAATGCATGCGGCGGACAAAGGCGTCGTCCATGTTCCGGCGGAAATTTGTCGCCAGGATGACCACGCCGTCGTACTCCTCCATCTTCTGCAGAAGGTAGTTAACCTCGATGTTGGCGTAGCGGTCGTGCGAGTCGCGCACCTCGGTACGCTTGCCAAACAAGGCGTCCGCCTCGTCGAAGAAGAGAATCACGTTGCTGGTTTCCGCCTCGGTGAAGATCCGAGAGAGATTCTTCTCGGTCTCCCCGATGTACTTGCTGACGATCGACGAAAGATCAATCTTGTAGAGCTCGAGCCCCAGCTCTCCCGCCATGATCTCGGCCGCCATGGTTTTGCCGGTTCCAGACGGACCTGCAAAGAGAACGTTGAGACCTTTGCCCAGAGAGAGTTTCTGTTCGAATCCCCACTGGTCGTAGACGATGGAGCGGAACTTCATGGCGTTGCAGATCTCCTGCAAGTGCTGCAATCGATCCGTGGGAAGAACAATGTCACTCCATGCACGCTGCGGCGTGATCTTGCGCGCCAGCGTGGCCAGCCTGCGATTCGATTGCGCGCGGCAGGCCTCGTGGAGATTGGCCGTGCTTACCCGGCTCTGGGCAGGATCGTGAGTCCAGGCAATGTCCCGAGCCAGCGTTGCGGCGTCGCGAATCTGTCCTCCGGTAAGGCGGAACTTTTGGGCCACTCCGGCAAAGTCCACGTCCTCGCTTCGCTGGCATGCAGGTAGAAAGGCTTCCCAAATCCGCAAGCGCTCGAGGTGGGATGGGCGGCGGAACTCAATCCGCCGGAAGGCGCACTCGGCGGGCAGATCGAAAGGTTCCCACGGTGCTTCTCCACCCATGAAACTCAGCCCGGGATGAGCCTCCAGTTCCTTCTTGAGCGCCTGCAACCAGCCGTGCTTCTCGCCCGTCAACAAAACCTCGAACCCCTTCCAGTAAAGAGCTGCGTTTTGGAGAAGAGCCTCGCGACGGGTTAGTCGCACGTTCCGTTCGAACGAGGATAGGTCGGTTCCTGCTAGACGCTCGACGTCAACCTCCAGCAATCTTGTGTTGAGTTCGCGGGCGAGAGCCTCTGCCATGGATCGTTTGCCGATGCCATAAGGGCCCTGGAAATACACCAGGAGCGGGTGCTTCTTGGCCTGGACCAGAGCAGCCAGCCGGCTCTTGATCTCACTCTCCAGGACCAGGTCATCCAGCCTCACTCGTGGCACACAGCACTGGGCGTACGGCTGCAAGCGAACGTCGAGTTCATCGGAGCCGAGCAGGAAACTAATGATCCGTTCGTCCACCCGGCACTTCTTCGCCAACAACGTGCTTTGGCCATGACTCGAATCGTCGAGTACATGCAGCAGATTCCAGCTGATGAGAGGTGCTGGGGAAACGAATCTCTGACGCTGCGTCAGCTTGGCGCTGAAGGAATCGCAGAGAAGACCCAGGATCAAGTCGATGCTGGGCTGTTTCTTGGTGACGTCATCCTGCAGATACGCAAACAACTGTCCAAACCGCGGGTCCAGATCTACCGAGAGAGAAATGAGGAGAGTCGTGACGTCGAAGGGCGTGAGCCCAAACAGACGGGCAACCGTACGCAGACGCATCTCCGGGTGATCGGTTTCGGCGCCATTTGCAGCTACGCAAACGGAATCCTGGTCGCTTGCGGTGTGCGGCGTCTCAGAGTCTCGATCGCAATCGGAATGTGGAGCACCAGCATACGACCCGATGGGCCTTGACAGGAGATCCTCGACTTCCCGATCGGAGACGACCAGCCCTTGTAGACCCTCATCTCTTCTGGCTAGCGCCTGCACGTTCCGGAAGTGTCTCGACAGTAGGGGACGGATCTTCTCCAACTCGGCGACAACGTAGTCATGCGCCGTGACACGGGTGGAGGGGTCCACCGTGCGCGTGCTCGACGTCTGAGTTCCGAGCCCGGTTAGTTGAGTCTCGGAGAGGGTCCGCCCGTTCGCCATGGTTCCTAGCGCTCTTCCTTGATCGTTCCAAAATCTCTTTCGTACTCCGCCAGCGACTGATTCAGTACCCGAAGCAGCTCCTTCGCGTACATGGGGCTCATTACTAGCCGAGTGTGAAGTTGCTCGCCTTCGTGGTCGGCATAGGACTGGCCAAAGGCCAGCAAGAACTCAAAAGCGTTGTACCCCACCTTGAAGAAGTTGGCGTATCGTGCCTCGCCCCCAGCCGCGTCCCTGAGTTCGTTGTCATGCGTAGGCATCATGCAGCGGACTGGTGGCGCGCAATAGGCCATCGCTCACCACTTCGGGATGGAGCTTAGCAAGCCCGTCGCCAAACATCTGCACGCAGAAAGCAAGTGGCAAGTTGATGAGGAGAAAGGACCGCGTTCTCGCCGGAGTCGCGACTTCCCGGCGCGCGCGACGCGGACTGTATCAGGCCGCTGTAACTCGAATGCGGAGCACGCCGGGTGCAATGAGAGGATTTCAGCAGAGCGAACACCAGAGGACTGCCAACGCTATTGCCCTCAACCGCTCAGCCGCGCTGGGCGCGGGGAAATGGCTTGCCTCCATTCCCTCGCAGCATGTGTAACAGCGAACAGTCAAAATGTGACAGGTGATACGGCGAGGCGGAGCCGCGCGTTTCGGCGGCTAACTGGCAGCACGTGAGTCTTTTGTCTTGTTGACTGCGTCGGAGATCTGGTACTTCGCCATCTTGCGGTACACGGTCATTCTTGACCACTTCAGCCGGGCAGCTACTCTGCTCTTGTTCCAATTGCTGGATGCCAGGGCGCGAAGCAACTGTTCTTTTTCGCTCCCGGAAAGAGCACTCAGATCGCGACAGTAGTGACGAAGGTGGGCGGGCAAATGGGAAAGTGTTATTTCCCTGCAGGACACCTCAACAAACATCGCTTCCAGAAGATTCCGCAGCTCCCGGACGTTGCCGGGCCAGTCGTGGGCCAGCAGGCATTCCAGAGCTTCGCCGTCGATGCTCTCCACCGGGCGCGTCGAATGAACCCGGAAGGCCTGGATGTAGTGGTCGAGCAAGCAGGGGATATCCTCCTTGCGCTCGCGTAGCGGTGGAAGGTGGACGCGAACCACATTGAGACGGAAAAACAGGTCGCTTCTGAACTTGTCTTCCTTCACCAACTGTTCAATATCTCGATTCGTGGCCGCCATGAACCGGATATCCACCGGGGTGCTTCGAGTCGACCCCAGCGGTTCGACGCGCTTGCTCTCCAGCACCCTCAACAGCTTCGCCTGCGCATACGGACTCATATCCCCAATCTCATCGAGGAACACCGTACCGCCGGCCGCTGCCTTCAACTTGCCGTGCTTGGTGGAATCTGCGCCTGTAAAAGCGCCTCTCTCGTAGCCGAATAGTTCGCTCTCCAGCAGATTGTCCGGGATGGCAGCGCAATTAATGCTGACGAACGGCTTGGAGCGCCGCGGACTGTTCCGGTGCACAAGCTCAGCTACCAATTCCTTGCCGGTACCCGTCTCGCCAGTCACCAGGAGACTGCTGTCGGAGGCAGCTATATTCCCCAAGCGTGTGCGCAGCCATTTCATGGGCGCACTCTCCCCAACCATCTGTTCACCGCCTACCAAGTGCAATCGGTGGGCGTGAGGGGGAGACTCTGCAGCCCCCTGCCCAAGGCAGCGTTCCACAGCTCGTACCAATTCCGGTGCCGAGAGCGGACACTTGATGTACTCGTTGAGCCCGGCTTGGAGCGCGGCAATGGCCAGCGCCTCGCAGCTTTCCGGTGGCATCAGCAAAAGAGGGAGCGTGCGCTTGAACTTCCGCACTTGTCGAGCCAATTCCAACGAACTCCAGCCATCGAGCGATGGCCCTAACACTACCAGGTCCGGCTGCTGCTCATGCATGGCCGCCAAGAGATCTTCGGCGGACGAAAACTGGGCCGTCCCCGTCCGGCACCAAGGCAATGCATCCGCGATGCTGCGGTTGAGCAGTTCTGCCGCATTTGCGATCAACACGAACGGCTTGGTCATGCGTGGCACCACGGGCAGCACACGTCCTTACTGCGGTTCCAGTCTGGAGTGGAATTACCTCTGCTTGACGTCGAGTACAAATTGGCTATCGGGGCCAAACGCGATTCTCGGAGCCTTGGCGGTGACCTCGATCAGCAGGATCGAAGCGGCGGTTCCGATGGCGGCTCCTTCGGCAGCGCCTTTCCCTCCGCCCACAGCAGCTCCCAGACCAGCGCCAATCCCGGCTCCCAGGAGCGCCTTTTTCCAGTTACCTTGTTTCTTATAGACATTGCCTTCGTCATCGACCCCCTGCTTCCCTTGGGAGTTCACCACAGACTTGATATCCCCCTGGATCGGGAAGACGCGGTCGCCGTGATGAAGTGCGTTGAAGTAGAACGATAACTCGGACTTGCCTCCAAGTTTTCCTGCACTCTTCGATGACCTCACCACGCCTTCCATGAAGTCCCCCTGGAACTCCTGTGGGTTAATGACTTGCGCCGTGATCTTGTCTCCCGCCTTGCTGGTATCGGTGCTGACCGGCGACAAAAGCTTTACCGTAAATTCCTGGGCTGACATTGCTGTCGCAGCCAGAAACAACAGAACGATGGTGAAATATCGTGCAACTACCCTCATGGCGGTACTCCTTGTTAGTGGACTACTTTCCATTCAATCGTGATAACGGCATGCAGTTTCCTCTTGCTCCGGATGACTAATTTTTTCCAGCCGTTCGCGGGTCCAGGCGCTTCCTGGACTCCCACCAGCTCCAGTGGCCTGACATCAATCGTGACCGGGACACCCGGCAGCCCACCTCGCAGCAATTGCCCGGTCGAAGCGCGAAACCCTTCGATGGTCAGCAGGCCTCCGGCGTCGAGCATTCCCGACCACAGAATGAGACCGGTTGCCTCGTGCGGACCCCCGACGCCACCCCCTTCTGGAGTCCTGGGAGCCGTCCCGGGGGCCACGACAATCGCTGCCCACGCCTGCTTTGTCGGGTCAGCAACACTGGTGGCCGTGATCCGAACTGATTGCGGGACTCTGCCCGGCTCTGGCGCGGTGAACAATCCGCTTGGCGTGATCGTGCCCGCCGTCGCCGACCACCTCACACCGTCGTTCGACGTTCCTGTGACAAACGCCGTGAACTGCTGTTGACGTTGAGATGGTGGGAGAGTCACGGACGAAGGCCCTATGCGCAGTGTGACAACAGACTGCAAATCGACAACAGCCCGGCCAACCTTGCTGGGATCAGCTACGCTCCTCGCCATGATCGTCGCCGTGGTGCCTGCTTCGATTGAGGATGGCGCAGTGTAGGCCCCACCCTGAGTAATGGAACCCGCCGAAGCAGACCAGGTTACGCGTTGATTCGTGCTGCCGTTGACCCTGGCCCGGAACAGCATCTGCTCAGACATTGTCAGCGAGGGGTGGTACGGGCTGACCTGGACCGACAAGACGGTCGACGGCAATGTCGGTTGGAGCGAAATCGTAGCCGTAGTGGACTTGGAGGGATCGGCTTCGCTGGTCGCGGTCACGGTTACGGTGTTTGCCGATGGAATCGAAGCTGGGGCCGTGTAAGTGCCATCGGGAGCGATCGTTCCGAGTTGCGGCGAGATGGACCAATGAACCGCCCCGTTCGTTGCCCCGGTGACGCTGGCCGCAAACTGTATCCGCTGAGATACACCTAACGTTGCAGTGGCGGGGCTGATCTGAATCTGCGGGTTCGGCCGGAGGACGATGCGGGCGGTGGCAGATCGTGAAGGATCGGCCACGCTGGTTGCTGTAATGACAACGGTCTGTCCAGGCTCAGCCAGCGGCGGTGCGGCGTAGACTCCGTCTGGCGCGATGTTTCCCAGCGCGGGATTCAGAGTCCAGCGCACCTCCTGGTTGCGCGTTCCCTTCACAACCACCGTGAACCTGGCGCGTTCAGATACCAGGACTGTCGCGTTCTTGGGAGTCAAAGTAACTGCGATTCTCGGCGGCACGAGAAGCAGCCACCGCACCGCCGCCACCAGCAGGAGCAGCAGCACAATGAGTGCCAGCGACGCCGTCAGCCATTGCCACAGCTTGCGATCGTCATCCAGCTGCACCTTCTTCACCGGAGGTGGCTCGATATATTCTTCGACTCTTCCTTTAGCCGGAGGCTCTTCTGGAGTTACGTGTTTGTGGGGCGCCTTCTGAAGATCAGTTCCGTTTCGGCGCAGACGCAGGTGATGGCCGTTTGCCACCCCATTGCTGATCAGGCTGGCTCTTGGGTCAAGGGTGGCCGCACACTCTTCGTCGTCAAGCACCCAATCTGCCGCGGGAAGGTGCAGCCCTTCGATGAGCTCGGCAATGAAGTCTGCCGCCTTGATGTCCGGCGGACAATCGATCACGTGCTCCTGACCATCTTCCGTATTGCGCACGTGCAGCTTGATATCACTCATTGCCCCGACTTGCCCTTTCGTTACACCACGCAACTAATTTAGTGGTCCGAGTCAAAACTTCGTTTCATTGCACGGCCGACCAGACCCGGAAACTTCCTCGTGCCCGGCTACCGGGACGCACCGGGCGGAGGTACCTCGGCTGGAGCTGTTGTGCCTTTGTTCGGATCGCTGTTGGTTGGCTTCGACTCGTTGCTCCCTGCTTTCGGATCCTTCCCGGTTGATTTCGAGTCGTCACCAGGTTTCGCGCTGGTGGCGGCTGGCTTCGCCTCACTCCCGGCTGGCGTTTGCGTTGTGCCAGCTGGCGGCGTGACTTTTGTCGCGTCTGGAAACACATCATGTGTCGCCGGCTGCGTAGTCTTCGTCGTGCTGGCCGCCGGCGTGGAGGTTGCAGAGCCTGTCGCGGGGTGGTCCACGTGCGAATCATGACTTGGTTCGGTGCCCGCCGGCTTTGTGTCTTTGCCCTTCTGGCCTGCAGAATCGCCAGACGTTGCTTTGCCGTGCTTCGGCGGTTTCGGTGGAATCTTTGTCGCCTGCTTGGCCGGAGTCACAATCTGGCCTTCGGGTTTCGCCGTCGAGTCCTTGGATTGGTTGCTGACGTCGCTTGCCGGCTGGCCGCGACTTGCCTGTGCGGCTTCCAGATCTACCAGAACCTTCACAAATTCACTGACCTGGGCCTGCAGGTTGGCACTTTGCTGTTGCAGGCTCGCGCTTTCACGATCGATTTTGCGATTGAGCGCGTACCATGACGACGCCGTCAGCGATACCGCCAGAAGGATGGTCAGGGCCAGCGGCATCCGGCTCCTTGACGACACCCGATCCAAACGGTTACGGACGTCTTCAAGCTGCTTCTGGAGCTTCAACAGGTCTACCACCTCGGGTGGCGCGCCTTCTTCCCGCTGATCCGAAACGGCTACGGATTCCTTCTCGCCGTGGGCCATGTTGGTCCAGTCGACGACCGAATCTTTCTGCAGGTCATGCAACTCCAGGAAACCCTGCGCGGTGCGAGGCCGGTATCCGCTTTTTCCTCTGACGAAGAATCCGCCGCGGCGGTTCACCGGATCCACCACGAGTGCAATCGGGTACTGCCTGCGGTCAAACTCCTTGCACACGTCCAGATCCCAGTGAGACAAGAAAATGCTGATGTTGGGATGGGAGTGATACCAACCCACGCGAGTCGGCACGCGACCGTTCTTAGAAAGCTTGTCCGTAACTCCATCCAGATCGCGCCAACTCTCTTTCGTAAACGTCAGCCTTACCGGCGTTCCGGATGTGTGCTTGGCGGGTATTGCATGCTCCACGACCACAACCGGGGCGTGCGCTTCCTCAGACCAGGTTTCGTACCCCAGCAAGAACCCGCCGTGCTCGCGCGAAGTGTCCTCGGACAAGTGGTCGACTACCTGCCGGTAAGCGCTTTGCGGAAAAACGATGAGACAGTCTCCAGTCTGGCGAGACTCCTTCTCGCACAAGTGACTGGTGAGTCCCTGCAGGCTCACGGTCGCTTCCGAGGAAGTCGCTCTCTTGGAGCGGGATTCGTCCTCGAGAACCTTTATTCGACTGGTCTTGCTGCCAGCCATGAGTTCACTCCATTCCTTGCTTCAACGAGAAACGACACGGTCTGCCTTGCGACTTGCGATCGTAGTCGCTCCAGTAGAACAATCCCGCCTGCATGGAACCCGGGTCCACCACCAGGGCGAACTGATACGGGCGCGAAAAAAGCTGGTGTGCATCCCAATCCCCCCGGGAGAAGAAGATGCCCTGCGTGGGATGAGTGTGATACCAGGCTAGCTTGCACTTGTCCTGCAAGCCTGAAAGGCCAAGCAACGTGCGTTCCACGTTCCCCCACGATTGTTCGTCCACACGAATGTGGGAACTCGACCGGTCGCTGGATTCAATGGGTACAACATCGGTAACATCGAGACAGTACTGCGGTGCCCTTCCGGCCGTAGCCGAAACCTCTCGCTGATACCCGGCCAGCACGCCGGCCACTTCATATCCGTGCCGGCTGCTCTGCCCGCAGTGGTTCATGAGCGCCTGGCAGACGCTCCGGCGCAATCTGACCTTCACACCTGCGCTCGAGGCCAAACTGTACGACAGCAGCAGCGTAGGCTCCGCGTCAGAAGCCGCGGTAGCATCCTGGCAGCTGGACAGAATTCTGATGTTGCCCCCCGTAGCCTGCGGCTTCTCGCCGGATTCGGTCCGTACGAACCGGATCCGCTTCCGCCCTTCGGCAACCTCCAACACTCTCGCAGCGCCACCGGTGTGAACGGCAGCGGGGAACGCTCGTCGAGACTCGGGTGCGGTTCGGGGCCCTGATGTCACCATGATTTCCTCTCGTGCTACGAGCTGCGAAACTTGATCCGCCGGGCCGGGCGTCCTGAGCCCACGGCCGGCGCTCCATCCGTCCCGGTGGCACTCGCACCGTGCTGGGTGGTTGCGGAGCTGAGCCCATGGATTCTGATTCTCCGTCCCGTCGGTGCGGCGGGCTCAGCCGCGGAAGACTGAATGCGAATTCTGCGGATCCGTTCGGCAGCCGCACTGGGCCGGTAAAACGGGCGATCGTCCGTTGCAATCCCCCGCTTCTTGTCGACAATGCCGTGCGGCTCGGCATACTCACGGACCCAGTTTGCGACTTCCTGATCCAGCGGGTACGGAAGGCGGCTGGAATCGGCGTGATAATTCCTGTACTGCGCCATATCAAACAACTGGCGGCAGAGATCTTCCAACCCCGTGCCCCCGAGCCATTCCGCCTTGTTGACGCACACATTCTTCGGTTCGGCGTGCTGGACGTTGGGATGCCAGATCGGCGATTCCCAGCGCAGCCTCGGCACTTCGGAGGGAAACTCCTGGTCGCAGTAGATCAATACGGAATGCTCGTTGGCATAGATCGGCGCCTGCGAGACAGGATCGATGCCGACAATGCCCTTACAGAGAAACTTGACGCGAAACCGCTCCGGAGCCCGCCCCGGGAGCACGTCGACGGGCTCGACTCGAACGAAGTCACTGTCGCGATTGACCTCATCCAGACGCCGTTTCTCGTCTGCAAGCCGTACCTGTCGTGGATCGAACGAAAGCGATGCCATAGACACTCCAACCGCCTACGCGGTTCGCGAAGCTTCAGGCGGGGCCGGAAACCGCCAAGTCCGGAATCGGCCCTGGCCGTAACCTGAACCCGCCACAACTTCACGTCGCAAGTGCAGGTCGTGCCCTTCCTTCACGCCGTTTTCCCCCAGCGACCTCTCATCGCTCAGGGTCCGGCCGGTATTCTTGTCATCGAGGGCCCAGCTCACCTGGTGTCCCTCAGCATCCTGCGTTGGGAGGCTAAGTTCTCCAACCAACTCGGCAAGGAAGTCTTTTGCGCTCATGTCCGCGGGCGTCTGGATGGAGTGACTCTCGCCACCCTGCGTATGCACCCGTATTTTGATGTCTGACATCGCTGGCATCCTCCTTGAATGCTTTCAAATGTCCTCTACATTCACCCTGCGTCCTGCAAACGTTCCGGGAGCAGAGCATTGCCGCACTGAGGGCACTTCCCGCGCACTAGCCGCTCACTGCAAACCAGGTGGACCTCATGTGAAGACGTAACGCTGCAGCGGGCCTTTTCCTGCCCAGGTTTCAGCTCCTGGCGGCAGGCGTAGCAATACCGGACCTCGGCTTCTGCCACAAATACTGTCTTGTTGGGCGGCAAGAACTTGATACGCGACTTGGGGCGGCGCCCCCAGAAAGCGATGGCCACAAACACCACGGCCGTGACCAGCAGCAGGTGAACCAGCCAACTCGCGCCCCCACCCCAGCTGACCAGCAGAATCAACCACACGACCAGCAGCAACGCAGCATCGGCCAACAGCACGATGCCGAACTTCGTCAGGCGTAGATCAGAGAATCTCATTTCAACAACATCCTTTAGGACCGTGAACTGCACCGGTCCCGACCGCATCGGAGGCTAGGCCACTGCTTTCTGCTCAGTCGGTTCCGCAGGTTGTTTGTCCGCAACTGGGGCCAGCTCAGGGCAACCGAAGTGCGGGAAGCTCTGGAGGTCTCCCGTCAATTCGTACCAGACAGCTGCGCTTGAGCCTCGGACCTCAAGCACATCGAGCTTCGGGATTCCGAGTCTGGACAGCGGCCACTGCGCATAGGCTTCCGTCCCACGGACCGCGTGGGTTGTCTCGGGTTCACGAATCTGCCCACATCGTGGGCAGCGTGCAGCCTCCTCACCGACCCTGCGCAGTGGTTGTCCCAGCACTTCGGTTTCACCGCATGTGCTGCAGCGCAGGGCGATGACCACCTCCCGCCCCAGGTCCACCGCACCCTCCTCGCCGTTATCCTTGGCGAAGCGCGCTAGCAAATCGGACGCAGAAGTAGACGCCGCGCTGAAACCGTCACCCTCGGTGATTTCCCCATAACGAAAATGACCGGGGCAGTCATCTTTTCGCTCCGACTCGCTGATGTAAAAATCGTTGATCGTGCAGTTGACCACCAGCCGCTTGCCAACCAGCGCGTTCTGGAAGTCTCCATGGAGCATCTTCACTGCCTCCTGGACCTGGAGGGCCGCGATGATGGAACCCATCGTCGAAGTGGTAGGAACCTTACCCCGCGACAGATTCCGCAACGCGATCCCGCGACAGGACGCAGCTTCCGCCAGCGCCGTCTTCGCTGCTGCCGTCAGCTTGCATTCGTAGCAGGGACCTTCCCCGGGCAGGTAAGCGTTCACTTCCCCGAGAAGATTCTCCATGGCTCCATCCACCCAGGGCTTGCTCAACTTCTCACACATGCGGTTGAGAGAACGGCGGGCGAGCCGGCTGTCCAGGCACGAAAAAACCATGTCCGCGCGCCGGACGACTCCCAGCCCCAACACCTCGTCCAGGTCTCCCGCCAGAGGCTGAAGCTCCACGTCGGGATTGAGATCTTTAAGCCGCTCGCAGATGACTTCCGCCTTGAGGCGACCATGATCGGATTCACGAAAGAAGGCTGAGCGGCTCAGGTTGGCGACCTCAACTGTGTCGCGATCCAGCACCACGATGAGCGCTACCCCCATCATCGCCAGGTTCTTGCAAACCTCGTTGCCGAGGGCGCCCGCTCCCACGACCAGCGCACATGCCTGCCGGATTCTGGCCAATTCCCAGACCGAGGACAGAGCGAGGGAGTGATAGCGATCCATCGCGGGATCTTTGATCTGCAGATCTGCCATGCTGGTAAACCCCGCCCCTATCTAAGTAGTGCAGGAAATGTCACTCGCGTTACAACGTGCAGAAGCTTTCTCTTGGGATCGAACGTTGATCTGCGGAAATCTTGCTGCTGTGTTTCGCAGGCCAGTAACGGAATGAACTACTTCGAAGCCCCCACGAGATTTTCGCCCCCCATTCCGGCGCTTACACCAGAAACGATGCCACCCCTATCAGCCCCTTCACGGCAGCGATCACCGTCGAAACATTGCCGGCAGCCCCCGCAATCTGCTCCAGGATCCTCAACACAACCGGTTTCTCCGGTTTCTCTTTCGCCAACTCGCGAGCCAATTCCTCGGTGGACTTGTGCACCTTGCCGGCATCTTTCAACTGGCCAGACTCCGCCTTGACCGCCTGAACCAGTTCCTCCAGCTTTCCCTTGATCTCATCCAAACCCTTGTCGGCAAGCGCCTTGTAAGCCTGGGAGTAAGCCGACGCGCCATCCCCAACCGCCAACGAACCAGCCTGGATCGAGCCCCCGTACTGAATGATTCCGCGGTTCCCCATACTCAAGTCCTTACGTCTCAAATTTAAAAACCACCGCTACGACTGCTCACTGCCTTGCACCAGCCGTCTTCGACCCGAGGTTCTTGACAAAACTCAGCCTGGACGGTCGTTCCTGCTTTTCTGAAACCGCGGTTGAATGGCTCCCGACCGCCAATGTCTCCGCCTGAATCGTTCCGCTTCCCGAAACAATGACACCGCTGTTCAGCACTGTCGTTTGCCGTTCCTTGAGATCGGCAGTCTCTATGTTGCGGAGGTCGAGAAACCGGATAATCGTGTCAAAAATCTGCCGTTCCAGGACTTTCTTGTACAGTTCGCTGTCCAGTTTCTGGAAATACCTGCGGTAGAAGCCGGACGCTGTATCTTCCCGGAGCGAACTCGCCGCCCCGTAGTTGAAGGAGCGATTGTTTCGTACGGTCCGCCGCAGTCGTCGCTCTTCCCGCCACTCGTGGTACCACCGTTGAACAAACACAACCGGCACGAAAGGAAGCGCCAACAACAGAAAAGGCGCCAGGGCCCACGAAGACAGAACCAACTTCAGCCAGTCCTCAAACGACAGGTCGGGGTTCAGGGAATCGACCCGGTGATACCCCTCATGCAGAGGAGTCAACAAGTTGTAGTTGACCTCAATGAACAAGTGGTGGCCCGTATTGACGAACCGAAGCATGACGTTGAAGGCAAGTTCCCCGCTCCAGTCGACCACCCGAATGTGCTTGTAGTGGCGTGCCCCGAAATTGACCGACTCCACAAATTCCCCAATTACCTCCGGCGCCACCTTCGAGCAAGGACGGCCCATTGGATCCGGAAGAAACCTGGGATCGTTGCGTATGTCCTGCCCATTTACGCAGAGTTTGTCCTCCAGAGTGAGCGTGCTAAAACCCAGGGAGTAAGCTGCTTGCGCGATTTCGTCGTAGAGCTCCCGCACCCGAAAAGGGATGGGCTGGCCGATCTGTCCCAGATCCTGCTTGCCCTTCGTCACATCCACGGCAAACGACCACCCTCCCAGACCGCCCCCGCAACCGACGAACGGTGCAAAGCCGTTGTAAATCAGCACGTTCGCTTTCTGCGCTTCCTCCAGATCGCGAAGCACTTGCTGCATCTTTGGGCTGTGCGGGGCCGGGACACAATCCGGATCGAAGCCATCCTTCAACAGATTGCGGCGTACCAGCTTGTCGGCTTCCCAACGCTCCCATCCGACCACCAGCCATGCCCCGGCCCACGCGGTCATCGGCGCCAGGATCAGAACGACCGGCAGCAAGTCCAGCCGGTCGAAACCAATCAGCAGGATGAGCATCCCAAGAAGAAACGGTATGGTAAGAAAACCATTGCGGATGTTCACACGCCGCCGGGCTTCCAGACAGTGCTTCAACACTGTCCCCATGTCTAGTCCGTACGAGGCAGCGATGGCCAGATGCTTTTCCCGGGCAAACTTTTTCAGCACCCACTCGCGAAACCTGGCACTCAAGTGCGCTTCCGCGCACAAGTAACGCGTAGCCTCGGTATCCTTCCACTCGGTTTTTTGAGTGCGGCGGCTGCCGCCAATTTGCAGCACCGGTTCGTCAAGCGGTGGACGAACCTTGATCGGCTCGCGTTGAACTTTGATTCCCCGCATACGTGCGTCGAACTTCATGGACGCGACCTCCAAAAAGCATCAAGTCCACAACCAGGGCTGGCTGTGGGGCTGGTCATGATGCTGGCTGCTTGCGTTAGTCAGGGAAGAATTCTGAATGAAGAAGCCGGGGTCTTCTGCATCAAGCTTCAAAGCTATCAACTGCAAATTACAAATAACGGAACTACTTGAAACGACTAACCTGGGATTCACCATCCGAGCACGGATGGCAGACTGTTGCACTAGTCGTGCAAAATACTCCTGCTTCGCATCGCCTTTGTAAGTTTCTTAAAGTTGTTCTGATTTTGTAACAAGAATTCCAGTGTCCGAGCGCCGACGGCAACCATCCGCCTGCTGCTCGCCAGTCGTCAGGTCTTGGCTGGCCTAATGCCGGGCGCAGCTTCCCACATCCCCGGCTCGTCCTTAAGGGGGGCACTCACCCCAGTTGCAAAGCTTCTGCAGCACGGCGACAATCGTTGCGTGGACAAGCCACCGCTCACCAGCCAGTCCCAGGCAACCCCAAGCTCAGCCCGAGCCCCATTTCTGCCCGGCGCCGTCGTGATCGTGACCCTGTGTAATCCCAGGGAAAAGTTCTGGGGCATGATCCTCGCACTAGCCCCGGAAGGCCTGAGTCTCAGCGGGATCGAGCTGGCGTCGTTCGAAGACCTGGCCGTCATGGTAAAGGACGGCGAGCCCTTTTCTCCGGCAGTGGTCTTCTTCCCCATGCACCGCATTGAGCGGGTCGAACTCGATCTCCCCGACGGAAGTCTCCCCTCGCTTTCCCAGCGCTTTTTCGCGAAGACTGGCCTGCAGCCTTCTGACCTGCTGGCACAATCTGGAATCCACCAGACGACGTCCTCTGGCGAGGAGCCCGCGTGAGGCTTTCCCAAATCTTCACTGCGCCCAACCAGCTCACCCTGCTGCGGATGATTTTCGTCCCGTTCATCGTGATTCATCTGGTGGACGGACACTATCGTTGGGCGCTCATCGTCTTCGTGATCGCGGGCTTCAGTGATGGGCTGGACGGCCTGCTGGCCCGCACCCTGCACCAACAGACGCTGCTTGGACAATATCTTGATCCCATCGCGGACAAACTCCTGTTGAGCACGATGTTTCTGGTGTTGTCCATCCTGCACAAGATCCCGTGGAAGTTTACGGTGCTGGTTTTCAGCCGGGACATTTCGATCCTCGCAGCAAGCGCCGTGCTCTTCGCTATCGCCGGGCTGCGCAATTTCAGTCCCAGCATCTTCGGAAAGGCGAATACGTTCTCCCAGATCGGTGCAGTCTTCTTTGTCCTCATGCTGCAGGTCCATCCCGTGCGCTGGGTGTGGATCGCGCGCACCGAGTTTCTGCGCGCGACCTTCGCCTTCACCATCATCTCCGCCGTGCACTACGTTTTTCTGGTTCAGCATAGACTACGAGCGCATCCGGAACTCCCCGCCCATCCCCGCCCGTAAAGCTCATCGCGGGGCTTCTCGTACCTAAGAGCTACGTAGTGGCGTATCTTGGATTCCGAGAGATTCCTGCTTCTCAGGACGTCATCCTGAGCGAAGCCGCCCTTCAGGCGGAGTGAAGAGCCTGCCCTGAGCGAAGTCGAAGAGATCTCGCGCGCATGACAACAGAGCTCAGAATCAAACTGCCCCACTATTGCGGGATACCACCCATTTGACCCTGTTTCTCGCGTCCCCCTAGAATCATAGGTTCGTCGTTGCCGCTCGAAGACAACTATGGCATTCCGGCTTTTCAACACCATGTCCTCGCGAGTTGAGGAATTCCGTCCGCTCATCGGTAAGGAAGTCCGCATGTACGCCTGCGGGCCAACCGTCTACGATTACGGGCACATCGGCAACTTCCGCACGTTTATCGCCGTCGACCTTCTGCGGCGATTCCTGCGGCAGAGCGGGTACAAGATACGCCACGTCATGAACATCACCGACGTGGACGACAAGATCATCCGCAATGCCGCCCGCGATGGCGTCAGCGTACAGCAATACACCGCCAAGTACGAGAAAGCATTTCTCGAGGACGCCGCCATGATCGACATTGAGCAGCCGACACTCGTGCGCGCCACCGAGCACATCCCGGAGATGGCGGAGTTCGTGACCAGGCTGGTGGAACGGGATATCGCGTATCGCACCGAGGACGGCTCTTACTACTTTCGCATCGCGAAATTTCCCCAGTATGGGAAGCTCTCAAAGAAGGATTTCAGCGGCATGGTGGATGGCGCGCGAGTCGACGTGGACGAATACGAGAAAGACAGTGCCCGTGACTTCGCTCTCTGGAAAGCGCCGAAACCCGGAGAAGCTTCGTGGGATAGCCCGATCGGTCCGGGACGCCCCGGCTGGCACCTGGAGTGCTCCGTCATGTCGATGAAGGAACTGGGGGAGAGCTTCGACCTGCACGCTGGAGGCGAAGATCTTGTCTTCCCCCATCACGAGAACGAAATCGCACAGTCGGAATCGCTCACCGGGAAGCCCTTTGCTCACTTCTGGTTTCACGCCCGCTTCCTGCTGGTCGAAGGTGAGAAGATGTCCAAGAGCCTGGGCAACTTCTTCACCTTGCGCGATCTCGTGCTGAAAGGGCATAAGCCGTCGTCCCTCCGCTATTTGCTCACGTCAGTTCCGTACCGCAACCAGCTGAACTTCACGTTTGACGGGCTGAAGCAGGCAGCTGTATCCGTAGAGCGCTTGCGCAATTTCCGCCTGCGCCTGGCGTCAGGCGCCTTCCCAGCAGGGACCAGCAGTGAGATGCAATCGCTCGCCCGCGAGACTGCGGATCGTATGCGCGCCGCGCTCGAGGACGACCTCAACACCGCTCAGGCCCAGGCGGCGATTTTCGAGATGATCCGCCGCGCCAACGCCGCTTTCGACTCCGGCGCGATCAGGAAAGATGACATTCCACCCCTGCTCGCCGTGCTCGGCAAGTTCGACGAGATCTTTGCCGTTCTGCACGACGATGACGCCCCGAGGATGAAGCAGGTTCTCGAGTGGGCGAAGGCCGAGGGTCGCGACAAAGACGTCACTGAAAAGCTGCAAGAGGCAGTGCAGTCCGGCCAGCTCTCAGATGCTGATATCGAGAAGAAGGTCGGCGAGATGGAAGCCGCCCGTCGCGCCCGCAACTTCAAAGTCTCAGACACGCTGCGAACTGAACTTGTGACCGCGGGTATCGTCGTCGAAAACACGAAGGATGGAGTCCGCTGGCGCCGGAAGTGAGCATAGCTGCCCGCCCAACGTGGATACTTTCTTAAAGGCGTCATCCCGAAGACCCGCGTTTTCACCAGCGGGCCCGAGAACCTGCCCTGAGCGAAGTCGAAGGGGATCTTGCGCGCATCGCCTCACGTTTCATCCCACCCGATGTTAAGCTGAAAGCTGACGGCTGATAGCTGACAGCTCCCGTGAAATCTCTCGACGAATACCTCCGCGACGCCGAACAAGCCCACGGCCACATCTGTGCCGGACAAGTACTCGGCGTGCGCCTCGCCATGCTCGGCCTGCAGAAACTCGGCATCGGTGATCCTCAAGGCAATAAAGAAGACCGCAAGCGCCTCGTCACCTTCGTCGAGATCGACCGCTGCGCTACGGACGCCGTCGCCGTGGTCACCGGCTGCCGCCTGGGCAAGCGCGCCTTGAAATTCCGCGACTGGGGCAAGGTCGCAGCTACATTTGTCGACGTGACTAGCGGCAAGGCCATTCGCATTGCCGCCAAGGAATCCTCCAAGGCCTTGGCCCGCCAGATGCATCCCGAAATCGCAGACAAGAACCAGCAGCAGATGCTCGCCTACCGCGAAATCTCAGATGACGACCTCTTCACCGCGCAGTGGGTCAAAGTCGATTTGCCGCCCGAAGAATTCCCCGGATATAAAGGTGAGCGCGTAGTGTGCGAGCAGTGCGGCGAGGGAATCAACTTTCGCCGCGAGGTGCGACGGGATGGCAAGATCCTCTGCCGCAGTTGCGCCGGCGAACGCTACTACACACCGATCTAATGAAATGGTTTTGGGAAGGGCACGGCTTCCGGCCGTGCCGTTATCGATCAATGAGAATGCGGGCTTCAGCCCCTGAGGGACGTTCTTTCCCCCTCCGAACCGTTTACGAGAACAGCTTTAGCGTCCCAACGCTACGCTTGTTGCCTGAAGCCGGAAGCCGCCGTTAAGCCGCCCGTTCATACGCATGCGCCACGCGCAGAATCGTCGCCTCATCGAAATGCTTCCCCAGAATCTGCAGCCCAATAGGCAACTTGTCTTTCGTCTCGCCGCAGGGAACCGAAATTCCTGGAATCCCCGCCAAATCCGCGGTCACGGTATAAATGTCAGCCAGATACATCGCCAGAGGGTCATTCGATTTCTCCCCCAGCCGGAAGGCCGCCGTCGGACTCGTCGGCGTAACAATCGCATCCACCTTGCGGAAGGATTCTTCGAAGTCCCGAGTCAGCAGTGTGCGCACCTTCTGCGCCTTCAGGTAGTAAGCGTCGTAGTAGCCCGCGCTCAGCGCGTAGGTGCCGAGCATGATGCGCCTCTTCACTTCGGCGCCGAATCCTTCATCCCGGCTGCGCCGGTACATCTCCGAAAGCGTCTTCACGCCGCGCGCACGATGGCTATAGCGCACGCCGTCGTAGCGCGCCAGATTCGACGAAGCCTCCGCCGTCGCCACCAGGTAATAGGTGGGAATCGCATACGGCGTGTGCGGCAGGGAGACTGGAACGATCTCGCACCCTAGGCTCTTTAGCTTGTCGATGGCTGTTTCCACGGCGTTACGGACTTCGTCATCGAGGCCTTCGCCGAAATACTCCTTGGCCACACCCAACTTCAACCCACGCACTGGCTTGTCGAGTTCGGCGACGTAATCCGGCACAGCTACACCCGCCGAAGTCGAATCCATCGGATCGCGTCCCGCAATCGTGCGCAACACAATCGCCGCATCCTTCACCGTCTTGGCCAGCGGCCCGATGTGATCGAGCGATGAGGCGAACGCGATCAGCCCGTAGCGCGAAACGCGGCCGTAAGTCGGCATCAATCCCACGACTCCGCAAAACGATGCCGGCTGCCGAATCGATCCGCCGGTATCCGAGCCCAGCGTGACCACCGCCATGTCCGCCGCAACCGCTGCCGCAGAGCCACCGGACGATCCTCCCGGCACGCGATTCAAGTCGCGCGGATTGCGCACCGGACGATATGCCGAATTCTCATTCGACGAGCCCATCGCGAACTCGTCGCAATTCATCTTGCCGAGCACCACGGCGCCCGCCGCTTCCATACGCGCCACGGCAGTGCAATCGTACGGCGGAACATACTTGTCGAGAATCTTGGAGCCCGCGGTCGTGCGCACACCACGCGTCGACATCACATCCTTGATGCCAACTGGCACTCCGCCCAGCGGCGGCAGCGGCTTCCCTTCAGCGGCCATGCGGTCCATGCGATCCGCTTGCTCCAGCGCGCGCTCCTTCGACAGCGTGAGGAACGCCCCGATCTGCCCATCTTCTTGCTGAATGCGTGCGTAGTGCGCCTCCGCCAATGCGAGTGCGGTCGTCGTGCACTCCTGAACGGCAGTGCGGGCAGAATCGATGGTAAGTCCGTTGAGGTCCATGGAAGTTCAGTGGTCAGTGATCAGTGGCCAGTGGCCAGGCAACAAAGGCATAGCGTGCTCATAGTATTCCGAGTTCTTGCTGGCCACTGACCACTGATCACTGACCACTGTTTTTATCTTTCAATCACCTTCGGCACCAGGAAAAACGCCCCATCCGAATCCGGCGCGTTCCCCAGGGCAGCTTCCTGCGGCAACGACCTGCGCAGCCCCTCGGCAACATCCTCGCGGCTGGCGTAGGCAAACCGCTTGCTGCCCTGCTTTGATTCGTCAACCCCGTAGGGGTCGGAAACCTGTGCCATCGGCGGGACATCCGACGTATCGAGCTCGTTGAGCCGGTCGATGTAGTCGAGAATCGAATTCAAGTCGCGCAACATGCCCGTGCGCTCTTCCGCAGTGAGCTCCAGATTGGCCAGATCGGCCACGTATGCGACGTCTTTCTCTGTAACTTTCACGTTGATCTCTGCTTGTGTGGAATCTCGGTTTGTGTGGGCCCGGATCTCGGACCCGGCCGTGCCGAGCGAAGCCCGGCGGTTCTTTGGCGTGACTACCTTTGGCGGACTTCACCCCGCAGCACAAATTCCACCCGCTGCACGCGCTGCCCAACGTACCGGTTGATGGTTGCGACATACCGCGGAGCCAGCGCCTGCAGTTCGCGCTTCCATCCTGCGTCGCTCACCTCGATGGTCAGCACTCCACCGGCAAAGCTCACAGCCTGCGTGCGCTCAGCGACTGCCGATCCGCAAACCAGCGGCCACGCTATCAGCGGAGCCTCCGTTGGCGGCAGCCGCCGCAGCGAATCAGCAACCACCTTCTCGAGTCCTGGGCCCGCCTGCTCCACCTGGCATGCCTCGTCCGGGAATGCATGACCGGCATTCCAGAAACTCCGATTCTAGCATTCCCCGAATCTGCAGAGAGCATTCACGCTGCGGCTAGTCTATCTCTCGCATCCCAGGTTCCGCTCTCATTCCCGTGCTCGCGCCTGAACCAGCACCCGCCTCGCGCTTCTTCTGCCAGTCGGCTTCCGCCAGCACAGAGATCGCGTCCAGCTTCTTCTTCTTCAGGCTGGCATTCACCCCCGCCAGCTCTTTCTGCGTCAGCTTCCTGAAGTCATTGATCACATCTTCCAGTTCCTGCCCGAGCGACTCGGCACGAGCCGCCTGGTAGTCCGCCGGACGCCCCTCGTAGCCGTCGATGCTGCCGTAGAGCTGCCCCAAATGCTCGCGAATCCGCTCCTCGCCCGTGATCATGCCGCCTTCCTTCGTGGCCACAATCTTCGATCGAATCTCATCGCACTTGCCCGCCAGTTGCTGCAGCTGGGACCGCAAGGGATCTTTTTCCGGCACCTTCGCAGCCCGCTCATTCGCCGCTTTGCGCACGCCTTCGATCGCCTCCACCGACCACGTCATGTGCTCGAGCAGTTTGTAGACCTTCATCTCCAGCTCAAATTGCGCCTTGCGATCCTCCACCGAAAACTTCGCCCGCGGGTCGAGCACCACGTTCAGCGTCTCGGTGTAAACGTTGTCACCCTTCGTGAGCTTCACCGTGTAAACCCCGGGCAGCACCCGCGGCCCCTGCGCCGCTTCCCCCAACACGGTCGCCGCCGGAGCAACCGCGGGAGCCTTGAGCCTCATCGACCAACTCGCACGATTCAGCCCGCGATGCTTACTGTTTGGCACCGTGTCCACCACTTCCCCGTTCTGATCGAGCACCTCAATCTTCAAGTCCCCAAAGATGTGCCGCGCCTTCTGGTAGTATGTAATCTGCGCGTCCGAGGGCCGGTTGTTCCCGCTGAAACTTTCATCACCTTCCGGCCACCCGCCATTCACTTGGAAGTACTGAATGACCGGCCTTCCAGGAATGAGCGTCGCTGCCTTCGCCATCAGCTCCGGCGTCAGCGCCCGGAGCGGCGAAATGTCATCGATGATCCAGATTCCGCGCCCGTGCGTCGCCAGCACCAGATCATTCTCGCGCGGATGAACCACGATGTCGCGTACCGCCGCTGCCGGGAAGTTGCTGCCCTTGTACTGCGCCCAGTGCTGCCCGCCGTCAATCGAAATCCACAGTCCGAACTCCGTGCCCACAAACAGCAAGTTCGGATTCACCGCGTCTTCCTTGATCACGTGGGCGTATCCCCGCACGCCGCTCTCCAGCAACGGAAGCGCCGTCCAGGTTTTGCCATAGTCAGTCGTCTTGTAGGCGTACGGCTTCATGTCGCCAAACGTGTGCCGATCGAACGTCGCGTAGGCGGTCGCTTCATCGAAGCGGCTGGCCTCGACAGTCGACGCCCACGAGTTCTTCTCCTGTCCGCTGATGTTGCCCGCCACGTTGGCCCAGGTCTTCGCCCCATCGCGCGTGATCTGGACATTTCCGTCATCGGTCCCAACCCAGATGATCTGCCCGTTCTTCGGCGACTCCGAGATCGAATTAATCGTCGTATTCATCTCTGCCGAAGAGTTGTCGACCGTCACTCCGCCCGACTCTTCCTGCTTCTGCTTCTCCGGATCGTTGGTCGTCAGGTCCGGAGAAATGCGGTCCCACGACTGCCCGTGATCGCGCGAGCGGAACAGGAACTGCGCTCCGATGTAAATCGTGCCCTTCTCGTTCGGGCTCATGTGAATTGGTGCGTTCCAGTTGAAGCGCAGCTTCTTCTCGCCATAATTCGGCAGCGGTTGAATGTCGCGGGTCTCGTGGGTGTAGCGGTTCACGCGCCCGATGTGGCCTCCCTGCGCCTCCGCATAGATGTAAGCCGGATCGCCGGTATCTTCAAACATCCAGAACCCGTCGCCGCCAAACATATTTTCCCAGCGCGAGTTCGAGATGCCTCCGGGATAAGTAGAATCACCGACCCACGAACTGTTGTCCTGCAGTCCGCCGTACACGTGGTAGGGATCCGCATTGTCCGTGCTCACGTGATAGAACTGCGACACCGGAAGGTTCAGTTGGTGCTTCCAGAGGTTGCCGCCATCTTCGCTGCGCCACAGCCCGCCGTCGTCACCGACGATCACAATGTTGGGATTCTTCGGATTGATCCACACATCATGGAAGTCGCCGTGCGCCCCGCCGGAAACTACGTTGAAGCTCCTCCCTCCATCGGTGCTGAGCATAAGAATGAGATCTGGTTTGAAGATCTTGTTCTCATCCCTCGGGTCGACAATCAGGTTGCCGAAGTAAAACGGACGCCACACCATGAAGTTGCTGGCGTCCCCTTTTGTCCACGTCGCACCGCCGTCATCGGAACGATACAGTCCTCTTCCTCTCTCGGCCTCGATGTTGGCGTACACCACCTGCGGCTTGGAAGGCGCAACCGCCACGGCAGTGCGTCCCCAAGGCTTCGGAGGCAGGCCCTTGGCATTCCCGTCATTGATCTCCGCCCAGTGGTCCCCTCCGTCCGTGGACTTGAACAGCCCGCTTCCCGGACCACCCGACCGAAACGTCCATCCCTGCCGCCGGAAGTCCCACATCGACGCATAGATGGTCTTCGGCTCCTGCCGGCTCGCAGCCAGCAGCCCGCAGCCGGTGGAACCATTTGCCCCGGCCAGAACCTTTTTCCAGGTCTTGCCGCCGTCACTGCTCTTGAACACTCCACGCTCGTCGTTGTCGTTCCACAAGTGTCCGGTGGCGCAGACCAGCACACTGTTCCCATCATTCGGATCGACCAGGATCTTCGCGATGCGCTCGCTGTCCTTGAGCCCGGCATTGGTCCAGTTTTCACCCCCATCGGTGGACTTGTAGACTCCGTCGCCCACGGAAACGCTGTTACGCGTCCAGGCCTCGCCCGTACCCACCCACACCGTCTTCGGATTCGACGGGTCAATCGTCACCGCCCCAATCGACTGCACATCCTCGCGGTCAAACACCGGCCTGTACGTTGTGCCGCCATTCACCGACTTCCACACGCCGCCGCTGGCCGCGCCCACAAATACAGTGATGCGTCCGTCCTGCTCCACTCCGTCCAGAGCAGCGATGCGCCCGCTCATCATCGCGGAACCGATATTTCGTGCCGGAAGTCCCGAGACCGTCGCGGCATCATATTTGTAAGCTGCTTGGGCAAAGGCCTGCGCTCCAGCACACAACCAAGCGGCAACCAACCACAGGCTCAACTTGGGCAAGAACTGCGAGCAACGCGCGCGTGCGTTCATTTTCAGAAATCCTCTTTGAGGCTCAAGATGTCGTTCCACGTAAGACCCCTGTCATTCCGAGCGAAGCGAGGGATCTAGGTTCTTGCCTAGACCGCCTCCGCTCTATGGGCCAGGCAGAAACCCAGATCCCTCGCTTCGCTCGGGATGACAGAGGAAACAGATGTGATAGATAAAGCTTCACTTCTTGCCGGCATCCGCCTTCGCCCCCGGCTTCAAAGAAGCCGGCAGTGCGAACTCGGAATCCGGAATCGCCACATTGACTTCCATTTTCTCGACGGTTGTTGTCTGTGCTCTCGGATTATCCTTCGACCCTTGCGAGATCGAGAACGGAAACATCACTCCCCCCACTGCCTTGTACGATCCCAGTTCGACCACGCTCTCCCGTACCGACCCGCGGATGAACTCCTGCACTTCCTTGCGAATCTCAAGATTCGTGTCCGGATCGAGGAAGTAATAAATAATGTCCCCATTCCTCAACGTCACTTTGAGCCGCAGCGCGTCGTCTCCGTCGACCGTGTCATGCCCCAGATATTCAACCGTGTTGCCCTTCTCCTTGTAGTCCACCAGCGGACCGTCAAAGTCCGCGTCCAGAAGCAGATCGCGGAGATTGTCCTCGCCTATCAGTTGAGGATCTTTATGCCCGCCGAACGGACGAATCCTCCAGCCAGTTGTTCCGTCATACGCCGTAATCGCAGTCATCCCTTGCAGGGAGAAGGTTTCGCGCACCAGATTCGGCCGCTTGTTCTCTTGCGACTGCTCGGCGGTGAACCCTCCGCCACCGTCGAACTTTCCGATCATCCGCACCGACGTGATGGCCTTGATCTTCTCCATCCCGCCCTTGGCCTGGATGTTCTTGTTCACCAGCTCTTCCGCGGTTTGCGCATGAGCGGACACACTCAGGCATGAGACTGCAATCAGCACAATGACTGCGTGACGCATGGGAACAAACTCCTGTTGTATGGGACTTGAGAAGCCGGAAACGACAAAACAGTACTCTACGAGCTAGTGGACGTGCTTGCCAAGACAAGGTAAGCAGAGAAGTGTAAAAGCTCGCGTGGAGACAGCCGCCCTTCGACTCCCCTCAGGGCAAGCTCTCGGCTGTCTTGCCTGGGCGAAGTCCGGCGGCCAGTCGCCGTGCCGCGTGCCTGTGATCCGCAAGCGCAGCCCGAGGGCTCCGCTACTTTTGGCCCGCTTCCGCCGTGATCTTCTCGATCACGATTGCTGTCGAGCCCCCTCGCTCATAGGCCTTCCCGCTGGCCGTCACTTTCTGCCCCGCAAACGGCAGCAGCTTCTCATTCTGCCCGGACGCGGGCATAGTGTCCGCAATCGGCCAATAGATTGTACCGTTGTCCGACAGGATCACCAGCGGCGATCCCGCCTTCGCGCAGGCCTGCGCGCACTGGCTGCTGATCGGCTTTTTCAGGCCTCTAGTAAACGCGCAGGCCGAGTCCAAGACGTAGCCGCTTACCGTGACAGACTTGCCGGCATCGCTCCCGGCCGCCAGCACAGCCGCCAAAACACACAAGCCGATCACCAGACTCGTCGCTCTTTGCACACTCATCGTCATTCCTCCAAATATCGGGCAAGGCTCAGAAAGAGCAACACGGTAGCAGATGGGAAGCCGGGCGCAATAGCGAAAACTGACTATCGTTGTCCTGAGCGGACCGGCCAATCTCATTCTTGCGTATCTACGAAGATTTTCGTTGACACTACGAATACCTTCGTAGTATGGTCCTTTTCCATGAAGCAGGAACCGCAGAAACCCACCGCTTCCGAACTCGAGATCCTGCGTATCCTCTGGACCCGCGGGCCTTCCACCGTCCGCGAAGTCTACGAAGCGCTGAGCGAGAAAAAGACCCTGGGCTACACCAGCGTACTGAAGTTCTTGCAGATCATGACGGCAAAAGGGACGGTTCGCCGTAACGAAACCCAGCGCGCGCACGTCTATGAAGCATGCCTGCCCGCCGAGCAGACCAAGCGTCAAATTGCTGGAGACATGCTGCAAAGAGTTTTCGAAGGTTCCGCCAGCCAGCTCATGCTGCACGCGCTGGCCGGGCGCCGCGCCTCGCGCGAAGAGATTGAAGAAATCCGCCGCTTGCTGGACGAATATGAAAGGACCCGGCGATGACGAACATTACGAATTGGCTTTCACCGGCCGCAATGCACTCCCTGGGATGGGCCCTCGTACACTTTCTCTGGCAAGGCACAGCCCTGGCGGCCCTGGCCGCGGTCACGATGGCGCTCTGCCGCCGCGCCTCCGCGCGTTACGTCATCGGAGTCGGCACGTTGCTTTTAATGCTCGCCGCTCCCGCCGCAACTTTCTTTCTTCTGACTCAGACGAGTTCCATCGCTTCGGGGAAATCCCCGCGCCTTCCAGATGCGCGCACCGCCCGAACCATGACGGCGGCGCCCGTTTCGGCGAAACCTGCGTCCAGCAACTCGTTGCCCGATGCACTCCCCTGGCTGGTTGAAGCCTGGCTGGTCGGAGTGGCTTTCTTCAGCCTGCGCACCGCCGGCGGATTCCTGCTGCTCGAACGCCAGCAGCGCAAACAATCCATTGCCGTAAATGGCAGGCTCCTCGAGATCTGCGTTACACTACAGCGCCGGCTCGGTCTCGATCGCGCCATCCGCTTCTGCGAATGTCAGTGGCTGCAAGCGCCGGCTGTGATCGGCTGGTTCCGTCCAGTCGTCCTTCTCCCCATCACCGCGCTTACCGGACTCAATGAAGATCAACTAAGGACCGTCATCGCCCACGAACTGGCCCACATTAAGCGCTTCGACGCCTTCGTCAACGTCTTCCAGATTTGTGTCGAAACGCTGCTCTTCTACCACCCCGCGGTCTGGTGGCTGAACAAGCGCATCCGTGCCGAGCGCGAACACTGCTGCGACGACATGGCCGTCTCCCTCTGCGGCAACCCCGTCGAGTACGCCCGCGCGCTCACCCTGATGGAAGAATGGCGCACCGCCCCGGCCCTCGCCATGGCTGCCAACCGCGGTCCGCTTTCCGAGCGTATTGTCCGCTTGCTCGGCCTGAAGTCCGCCGGCACAACTCCCCGCAGAGTCGGGCTCACGGGCAGCGTCCTGTGCCTGGCCGCGGCCCTGATCGCTGGCAACGCACTCGTCGGGATCGCTTTCCCGAAGCCCATTGCATACGCGAGCGGCAATTCGCTTCTCCAGCTCGGTTTCCGTCCAACCTCAGCTTCGGCACAGGCGCGGGCAGCAGCCCAGACCGCCGCTACTCCCGCCGCCAAACCCTCTCCTGCCCAGGCTTCCCGGCCTGCCGAGCAGCCGGCCACAGCCCAGTCCTACATCGACGCACTGAAATCCGCTGGACTTACCGGTCTGACTGCCGACCAACTTATCGCTCTAAAGATCCAGGACGTCACCCCCGACTACGTTCGCTCCATGCACGAGTTGGGAATGCATCCCGATGCTGATGCCTGCATCGCTATGCGCGTGCAAGGTGTCACCCCGGAATACATTCGCGAACTTCGCTCGCTCGGCTTTACTCCCGATGAGGAGCAGATCATTGCCCTCAAAGTGCAGGACGTCAACGCCGACTATGTTCGCGGCTTGAAGGAAGTCGGCATCCAGGGCGACGCCGACCAGATCATTGCTCTCAAGGTTCAAGGAGTCACTCCGGAGTATGTCCGCGGCATGAAGGAAGTTGGAATCCAGGGCGACTCGGACCAGATGGTTGCGCTCAAGGTCCAGGAAGTAACGCCCGTTTACGTTCGCGAACTTCGCTCCGCCGGCCTGACCGTCGACTCTGACGACGTGATCTCCCTCAAGGTGCAGGGCGTCACGCCCGCCTATGTACACAGCCTGCAGGAGCTGGGCTTGAAGCCCAGCATCGACGACGTTGTCGGCATGCGCGTGCAGGGCGTAACCCCGGAGTACGTCCGGGCGATCCGCGCCCTTGGCCTCAACCCCAGCGCCGACGAGATCATCGGCATGCAAGTGCAGGGGGTCACGCCCGAGTTCATCAAGTCCCTGCAATCCGCGGGATTCAAACCTAGCGTGGACGAGGTCATCGGCGCCAGGGTGCAAGGCATCACGCCCGAGTTCATTGACATCGCCCGCAAGCACGGCTTCCAGAACCTCACGATCGAGAAACTGATCGAGCTCAAGCACATGGGCGTGCTCGACGCCAAGGGTGACATCTAGACCGAATCACGTAGCGACAGCCGCCTCAGCCTGCCCTGAGCGCAGTCAGGGGCTGTCCCGCCGTGGCGAAGCCCGGCGGCAAGGAGATGACATGAGATTTCGCCAAACCCTCGCCTTCCTTATCTTCGCCTCCTGCCTCCTCGTCGGCGTCATGAAGAATCATGCCGCCGAAGTTCGCAGCGGCAACTGGACCCTGGGCAAGTCCGACGATGCCGGCAAGGTCGAATTCTCGCTGATCGAACACCACCACGGCGGCACGTCGAGCCACGAGTCCGACTGGTCCAAGAATCTGTTCGTGGGCGTCGACTTCTCCAGACCCGGACGCCAGGACGTCCGCTTCACCATCTCGCGCGATGCCGGCAAAATCGACTGCGATGGCTTTCTCGATGACGGGGAGGGTGCCGGCATCTTTCACTTTCAGCCTGATCCGAACTACCCGCGCGCAATGCAATCGATCGGCTTCTCCGTCGATGACGAAAAGCAGTACAGCATGGCGGTTCAGGATGTCAGTCTCGAGTTCGCCCGCCAGATGAAGAATGAGCACCTCGACGATCTCGACACCGACAAGTTGATCGCCTTCCGCATCTTCAACGTGAATTCCGCCTTCATCGAGGAGTTACGGGCCGCAGGCCTGAAGATTTCCGACAGCGGCAAGTTGATCGCCTTCCGCATCCATGGCGTAACCCCGCAAATGGTGCGCACCCTGCACCAGGCCGGCTATTCCCCCGACGAAGACATCTTGATCGCAATGAGAATCCACGGCGCCACGCCGGAATGGATCGCCGAACTGAAAAAGCACGGCTACGACCACGTGGACCTGGAAAAGCTGATCGCCTTCCGCATCCACGGTGTCTCGCCCGAATTCATCGAAAAACTGCAAGGTCTGGGTTACAAGCATCCGGAGCCGGACCAACTGGTAGCCATGCGCATCCACAACGTCACGCCCGAACACATCAGCAACATGCGCACCCGCGGCATGCAAAACCTGAGCATCGATCAACTGGTCAGCATGCACATCCACGGCATCGACTAGCACCGCTCGTGGAGGATGATCCGCACTGCCGGCTTTCGCCACCTCCACCAACATGGTAGTCTGACGGGAATTCGGTGGTCCCCATGAAAAGGGCGAATGCCCGTGATCGCGCTTCGGCCGCGAAGGACAACCTTGCTCCTAAGACGGTGGACGAGTACCTCGCAGCCGTTCCGGAGCCTGCCCGCAGCACCTTGACAAGAATTCGCGCTGTGATTCGATCCGTCGTGCCACCGGGGACCACGGAGACCATCAGCTACCAGATTCCGATGTTCAAATACAAAGGCGCTCTGTTTGGGTACGCCGCGTTTTCCAACCACTGCAGCCTGTTCCCCATGGGTTCCTCAGTCATTCAGGTGTTCAAGAAAGAACTGCAGGGCTTCTCATTGTCCAAAGGCACCATCCGCTTCCCGGTGGACAAGCCTCCGTCGGCCTCTCTCTTGAAGAAGCTGGTGAAGGCGCGAATCGCGCAGAACGAACAGAAGAAGCAGCGCTGATCAAGCTGCCTTTCTGACCGGGAACTCTGTAAGAAACCACACTGCCAAGCAAAAGCCGCTCGCAAGAGCGGCTTCTTCTCTCATCCCAAATTCAATCTTCCAGCAGCCTGAAGGACTCGATCCAGGCCTCCGTTTTGAAAGGGCGCGGGCTTCGAGCCGTGCCGTAGGTGCCCCAGATCAGCCGCGGCTTTAGCCGCCGAGGCGACGTTGAACCTTCAATGTGAGTCTTCCCGCAGCCTCCTAGTGCGCGAACGAGAAATTCAACCCCGTCGTCAGGATGAGGTCATTCTTCTTCGCTCCACTCGGCGGGTTCGACACATAGATGTCGCTGAACTGGTTCTGCCACCCCAGCCACTTGCTGATCTTCGTCACCGTCCCTAGGTCAAACGTGCCGCGGTACTCGCCCGTATCGCTCAGATTCGGATAGAAATAGAGTTTCTGGTTCAGCACGGTGCTCTTGCCGAGCTTGTGCATCAGTTCTTGGCCCAGCGTCAGGGCGCCGAAATTGTTCGTGATTCCCGGAGTATCCGGCACTGGAGGATTCGCCAGCGGGTCTCCCGGGATGAAATGGTAGGTCTCGTGCGTGAAGTTGCCGCCGGCCAGCAGGTCCAGCGTAGTGTTGTCGCCCTTTATCGCGTGGAAACCCAGACCTCCGCTCCCCACCGATCGCAGGCCCAGATGCTGCAGCGCGTTGCTCATGAAGTCCGCACCTACGAAGCCAAACAACCGCGGATTGATATTCCGGTCGTAGCGCAGCCCGCCCTGCTCCAGATTCGCCACCCCGCTGGGAGTAGCCAGGTCGTTCTTGGTGTAAATCGCACTGGTGTACAGAGTAATTTTGTCGTTGAGCGTAGGATGCGTGGCGTTGAACGCCAGCGCCAGATTCTCCGTCTGGCTGTTGCCCCGGGCCACAGAGAAGCCGACGTTAGCCCCGCCATTCCATCCATGCAGCAGCCCCGGATGCAGCGACTTGTCGTAAGCTGCCTGTTCCGCGTCGTTGCGGATCAGCGCAACACTCTCTTTCGCCACTTCCACCGTGCCGCTCGTCTTGGTGGCGACTTCGAGTTTTCCGTCACTGGTCGTCACCGGTCCGACCACCGTCTTCTTGTCCGATGTGCTGACGTGCAACTCCTGATCGGTCGAGATTTGTGTGATCGCTGCAAACTGGATGGTCACGTCCCCGGCGAAGTCGGTGTGCAGCACCAGCGTCTTGCCGTCCGACTTCACGACGGTACCGGTGAGGTGGTCACCGTTCTTCAAGGTGACCTGATCCGCAAACATCAGACCGCAGAAAAGACAAACAAATACAGGGATATGCCGAACAAAGCGCGACACAGGAATGATTCCTCCTAGGATGAAAGAGCAAGGCCAGAGTATTTCAGGACGCCAGGCGAAGAAACATTAGGAGGACCGGCCACCGCAGAAATTCGGCAGAGGGTACGGCGCACAGAGACGCGTCCGGCGCGAGCGTTAGGCCTTCGTCTCCGGCTTCTTGCTCTGGTCGTTCGACGCCTGTTCCGGAGGATGATCCTTCATGCCGTCTTTCAGCGCGCGGATCCCCTCTCCCAGGCCTTTCCCGAGTTCAGGTAATTTCCGGGGACCGAACACCAGCAGCGCAATAAAGAAGATAACCAGCAGGTGCATCGGTTGGAATAGACCTTCGAACATCGGAACCTCCAAGGGTCGGACTGCGACTGGTGCCAGTGAATCTGGCACCAACTAATAGCGTACGGGAGCCCCAAAGGGAAGTCAAACCGCTGAGGTGGTGGTGCAAGTCTATTCAAACCGCACCACTACCCCACGCCGTTTGGATTCCGACGAGCGCTCCCTTTCGGACGGCGTCATCCTGAGCGCAGCCGCTTTTCAGGCGGAGCGAGGGATCTCGCGCGTATTGCCGCTGCAGCCGGGGTGCTTATGTCAGCATGGAAGCCTGCCTTTGACAATGCCAATAGAATCGTAGCCATATGCGCGCATTCGAGGTTTATCTGAATGGGAAGAAGCTCTGTCTGGCCGGTATCGGTAACGACGGCGTTCTGACAACAATCGTCAATTGGGTTGCCAGGAAGGGCAGAGGGGATCTGTTTCTTGAAGTGGGCGGGCTTGTCAGCTCTGCGGATGAGCACGTCGCATGGATAAATCAGAAACCTCTCCGCGTCGGCGATCAACTGCGGATCAAACTTGTTGAGACAAGCTCGGTAGATGAACCTACCAAGCGGCACCGGACTGATCCTGCTGAACAGCTTAAGTCGAAGAAGCGCTACGTTCGTATGATGGCAAAGGAGCTTGGGTGGAAAATTCAGGCGCGGTCCAAGTGATCCCCTTGCTAGCATTATCGGATAGTTGGAGACTGAACCCCCGGGTGGGCACTCCGCCGCGATGTTATCCTTGTCAGAACCACGCTAAACGAGGTTCTTGCCCTTTCATGGCCAATCCAGTCATATCCAACCCAGGTACCCCGGCATCCAACGAGTCCCCAGAGTCCTTCAAAGACGTTCTCTCGCAGTTCGAGAAGAGCCACGCTGCGAAGCGCGTCGAGGGCGGCCAGGGTCGCGAAGGCACCGTCATTGCCGTCAATGCCGAGGCCGTGGTCCTCGACATCGGCTTCAAGACCGAGGGCATCCTGCCGCTCACGGAGTTCAAGTGCGGCGAAACCGCAAAGCCCGGCGACAAACTGTTCGTGACCATCAAGGGACGCGATCCCGAGGGCTACTACGAGTTGACCCGCGGCAAGGCCGCGCGCCCCACCGACTGGGCCGCACTGGAAAAGGCCTTCGCCGAAAAGACGCCGATTGTAGGCACGGTCACGGCCGTGGTAAAAGGCGGCCTCAGCGTGGACGTAGGTGTGCGCGCCTTTATGCCCGCCTCGCGCAGCGGAGCCCGCGACGCCGCCGAGATGGAGAAGCTGGTCGAGCAGGAAATCCGCTGCCGCATCATCAAGCTGGACGCCGTCGACGAAGACGTCGTGGTCGACCGCCGCGCCATTGCCGAAGACGAAGAACGCGCCGTCAAAGACCGCCGCTACTCCGAGGTCAAGGAAGGAGACACGGTCAGCGGAACCGTCCGCAGCCTCACCGACTACGGAGCCTTCGTTGACATCGGAGGCGTCGACGCCCTGCTGCACGTGGCCGACATCTCGTGGAGCCGCGTCAGCAAGCCCGCCGACGTGCTCGCACCGGGCCAGGAGATCGAAGTCCGCGTGCTCAAGGTCGATCCCGCCCAGCGCCGCATTTCCGTGGGCCTGAAGCAATTGCAGCCGCATCCCTGGGACGCCGTCCCCGAAAAGTACAAGGCTGGAGACCGTATCCGCGGCACCATCACCCGCGTCGTCGAGTTCGGCGCATTCGTCGAACTGGAGCTGGGGATCGAAGGCTTGATCCACGTTTCCGAGATGTCGTGGGCGAAGAAGATTCGCCGAGCCGACGACATCGTGAAGCCCGGCGAGACCGTGGAAACCATCATTCTGGGCGTGAATGCCGCCGAACGCCGCATCTCTCTCGGCCTCAAGCAGACCCTGGGCGATCCCTGGGCCGAGGTCCCGCAGAAGTTTGCTGTGGGCTCGCAGATCGAGGGCCCCGTGGTCAGCATCACCAAGTTCGGCGCCTTCGTGCAACTTTCCGAAGGCGTCGAAGGCATGATTCACGTCAGCGACATGAGCGCTGAGAAGCGCATCAACCACCCGCAAGACATGCTCAAGGTTGGGCAGTCGGTCAAAGCCCAGGTCCTCGAAGTCGATCTCGAAAAACGCCGCCTGCGCCTGGGGATGAAGCAACTCGTCCCAACCAGCATCGAGGAATACATCGCCGAACACAAAGCAGGAGACGTAGTCACCGGCCGCGTAATCGAAGTCTCGGATAAGAATCTGCGCGTAGAACTCGGCGAAGGCCTGCAGGCCACCTGCCGCGTCGCGGCCCAGAGTCCGGCGAAAGAGGAGACTCAGTCAGCATCGAAGGCAGACTTGTCGTCCCTGAGTTCCATGCTGCAAGCGCGCTGGAAGGGCGGTACTGGAGGAGTCGCTCCGAAGCCGGAAGCCGTTGCCGCCGGGCAAGTTCGCAGCTTTCGCATCACAAAGCTGGATCCGGCCGCCCGAAAAATCGACCTGGAACTGGCCTGACCTTCATGTTGTCATCCGGAGCGGCTTTACCGAGCCGGGAGGCGAGCCCCGAGCGGAGACGAGGACAAACGATCTGCGGTCCTCCGGCCACCGCTGGAGAAACTCCTTAGGGCCGGGGTCAATGAGTGCTATGGCGATTTTTCGCCAACAATCCGCTAAAGTTCGCCAAATCCTCTCCCATTGACTTGCTAATACCTCTGCACCTAACATTTCAGCCCAAATCGACGAGAACATTGCAGCAATAGCTATGCTGGGCGGCGGCTGGGTGTGTTTCGTAAGGCTGCATGTCTTTTGCACATTACCTGATGTAGCCGGGGGGGCACCATGAATCGAGAAAAGGCGCTAAGAATTCTGTTGGTATTGTTGGGATTGCTCTTTGTAGCTGGCATTTATCCCTTGGTGACGTCTGTACGGAGTGGTTGGCAAGCGAATAAGGGGGACGCTTTGCCGATGATGCTTAGCCTCTACATCACTCTCGGGATTTTCTTGTTGGTGGCAGCGCGTAACCCGTCGGCGAATCGCAGCGTGATCGCTTTCGCCGCATGGTCGAGTTTTGCTCATGCTGCTGTTATGGCGGTCATGGCAGCCCACCTTCCGAACGAACGCGGACATCTGCTGATCGCCGCGGCTGTGTTGGGTGTCATCGGTGCAGCCCTGATCGTGTTGGCTCCGGCAAAGCAGTTAGGCGAGCGGGCATCCGCAGCCGGTGCGTAGGATCGCAATCCGGGGAAACGACGACCCACGACTGTTCCTGTCCTGAACGACTAAGCCGAATGCGCGAATCTGCAATTGCTGCTCTCTTGTGCCGCCTAACTGTTCAAATCAGGCGTGGGTGTTGAAAAAGTCACTGAGATTGGCAGGTGAGAATTAGCGAAAGCATGGTAGAAGGAAAAGTTCCTTCTCATGTTGCGCTGGATTTCAATGTTCGGAGGCCTGCTGATCATGATGGGGCGCCAGGACCGCTCAGAAGCGTTGTTCTACTACTTCCGTCTGGAAGATCAAGTTCCTGAAAACCA
>JAIQFC010000066.1 GCA_020073465.1 Terriglobia bacterium | reverse complement strand
GGGCGTCCACCGGCATCATCCCCAGCTCCGGGAGCAGATTGAGGCCTACTGCCGGCAGCACCACGAATTGCTCACCTTGTGTGGCGCGCCCCTGCTATTTGAGGGGGGCGAAGGCGTGAAGAACGACCCCCTGCATGTCACCATCGTCCAGCAAGCCGTCGAGGCGGCCGGATTATGCCGGCAATCCTACCTGGTAGCCATCGGCGGCGGGGCCCTCATCGATATGGCGGGTTTTGCCGCGGCCACCGCGCACCGCGGCCTGCGGCTGATCCGGGTGCCCACCACCGTCCTGGCGCAGGCGGATGCCGCCATTGGCGTGAAGAACAGTATCAATGCGTTCGGCAAAAAGAACTTTATCGGCACGTTCGCGCCCCCGGTGGCCGTCCTCAATGACTTTGATTTTCTGCCGACTCTGGCCCAGCGGGATTGGATCAGCGGGGTGGCCGAAGCCGTCAAGGTCGCGTTGATCAAGGATGCGCGGTTCTTTGCTTTCCTGGAGGCCAATGCCCTGGCGCTGGCTGATCGGGACCTGGAGCTCATGCAGCAGGTGATCCATCGTTGCGCGATCCTGCATCTGGAGCATATTGCCAGCGGCGGCGATCCCTTCGAGTTCGGCAATTCCCGGCCCCTGGATTTCGGGCACTGGTCGGCCCATAAACTGGAGCAACTGAGCGGTCCGGCGCTGAGCCACGGAGAGGCCGTCGCCATCGGCATGGCCCTGGACGCCACGTACTCTTACCTGGCCGGATTCCTCCAGAAAGCTGGATGGCAGCGGATTCTCCAAACGCTTACCAACCTGGGGTTCAGGCTCTATGTCCCCGAGCTGGCCGCGGAGCGGGGCATCCTGGCGGGACTGGAAGAATTCCGGGAACACCTGGGGGGGCGCCTGACAATCATGCTGCTCTGGGACATCGGCCAGGGCCTGGAGGTCCATGAAATCGACCCGGACCTGGTCCAGGCCGGCATCGGCCTGCTGAGGCAGGGCGCGACGGTCTCGGCGCCTGACGGCGCCAGGGCCGGTGGCCAGGGCGCCGCCCAATATGGTCCCCGGCCGTTCCGGTTAGCCCGGGCCATGGGCGCGAAGGTAAGGCGACTGGCCGCGGGCAAGACCGGCGCCCGTTAACTCTCATCATTGCGCGGGGACAGCATCTTGCAAATCGGCCCGGATGGGGTGTTTCACCTGACTTACGGCACCAAGATTCACCCCGGCCGCGGTTGGGAAGAGCTTTTGGGTAACCTGCGCGCCTGCGTGCCGCCTCTGAAGGCCAGGCTGGCGCCCCAGCAGCCCTTCGGTTTGGGGTTGCGCCTCTCCAATGCTGAAAGCGCGGAGCTGCTCGGGGGTGATAATCTGCCGCAATTTCAAGCCTTCCTGGCCCAAAACGGCCTCTATGTCTTTACCCTCAACGGCTTTCCCTATGGCGCTCTGGACGGTCCTACCGTTAAGTCCGAGATCTTCGCACCCGACTGGCGGGAAGAAGAGCGGCTTACCTATACGCTGCGCCTGGTGGAAATATTGCGGCGCCTGTTGCCTCCGGGGGTGGAGGGCAGCATTTCTACCATGCCGTTGTCATACAAACCCTGGATCGCCGCGGGCGACACCGGGGCCTGGACGCAGATCACCCGGAATCTGGTCCGCCTCACCGTCAAGCTCATGGCGCTCCGGGAGCAAGGGGTCCTGATCCACCTGGATCTGGAGCCGGAACCCGACGGCTTGCATTGATCGTTCTCGAGGATTCGGTCGCCGACTTTGCGGTCAGCAGCTCCATCGTGTGCTTCACCTGCTGGTCGGCTGCGGAATTCGAAGGGTCGATCGCCTGGGCCTTCTGGAACTCCGCCAGCGCGAGCTGCAAATCGCCCTTCTGGAGGGATTTCTGGCCCTGCTCGACGTGGAATTGGCCGGACTCGAAGCGCAGGTGCATCGCCCGAAGCTTGTATTCGGCGTTGGTGGGTTCGGCCCGGAGGGCGCGCTCGTAGTGAACCAGCGCGGTATCGTAGTCCTGCAAGGCTTCGGCCTTGCGACCCGCACTATAGTCTTCATTTCCTTTGGGGCAGCCGGCTACAAAAATGGCGGCGAACGCCAAAAGCGGCAGATACCTTGTGCGGCGCAACCAGACCCTCCGCAGGATTTCCTTGATTCTTTGGGAGTCTAACACCCGAGTTAGGATGCGGCAAGGAACCGCCCCCGTTGTGTCTTAGCTCCATAATTCTGTCACCCCCTAACGGCAACGTGAAAATGTCACCCCATGAGCCAGGAGACATTTCGCTTGAGCCAGAAGGAATTGCAACGAGTGGCAGTCATCGCATCGTGTGTGAAGGGAGACCTGGCGTGTGCCAGAGCGGCGGAGCTGCTCGATCTGACGCCTCGGCATATCAAACGCCTCAAAGCCCGTTACCGGCAAGGCAGCGCAGCCGCTCTGGCTCACGCCAGCCGCGGCCGCCCCAGCCACCGTCGCCTGCCCGACGCCGTGCGCGAGCGGATCGTAGGCCTAGCACGCAGCATCTACGCCGGCTTCAACGATCACCATCTCTGCGAGAAGCTCGTCGAGCGCGAAGGCTTCTCTTTGAGTCGCGAGACTCTCCGCCGGCTCTTACGCAAGCAAGGCCTCGGCCCGCCCAGAAAGCGCCGTGCTCCCTCTCACCGCCAGCGCCGCGTACGTTCCGCTCGGCTCGGAGAACTGGTCCAACTGGATGGCAGCCCTCATGACTGGCTCGAAGGACGAGGCCCACGACTCACCGCTCTGGGTATGCAGGACGATGCGACCGGTCGAATCCTGGCGGCACAGTTCTTCTCTTCGGAAACCGCTTTTGGCTATCTCTGCTTGCTTCGTCAGCTGCTCCGTCGCCATGGCGTACCCCTGGCTTTTTACGGGGATCGCAGCGGTGTCTTCGTTCGTAACGACGACAACTGGACGGTCGAAGAACAGCTCGCCGGAAAACGTCAACCCACCCAGTTCGGTCGCGCCCTCGAGCAACTCGGCATTACTTTCATTGCGGCTCGCAGTCCACAGGCCAAAGGCCGCGTCGAGCGTCTCTGGGGGGTGCTCCAAGATCGTCTCGCCAGCGAACTGCGGCTCGCCAAAGCACACGACATCGACTCTGCCAACGCCGTGCTGCGCAAGTTCACCGCTGATTACAATCGCCGTTTTGCCCGACAGCCTCGCGAACAGCAAACAGCCTGGCGTGCGGTTCCAGAAAGTCTCGAACGCATCTGCTGCTTCGTGCACGAACGCATCGTCAGCAATGACAATGTGGTGCAGTGGGAAGGCCGTCGCTTCCAGATTCCGCAACAGGCACGTCGTTTCAGCTTCGCCGGGGCCAAAGTGCAGATCTATCAAGCTCTCAACGGGCGCCTCTCGTTCTACTACGGCGATACCCGCTTGGAGCACACCGCTATCCCAGGGGGGTGACATTTCTATGTTGCTGTTAGGGTGACATTTTTACGTTGCTACAACAGTCCTTTGCTCCGTGAATCATCCGCATCCTGTGGTAGCGTAAATCGGACACTTGCACATCACGCATTCGAGGGGTCGAGCAGTGTTCGCCAAGCGAAACTTTAGAGGCAGTGAGGCTTCAGAATGAAGGCGTGCCTGCTGCGTTCGCCCGCGCCGGTCGAGACGAACCCGCTCGACTTCGCCGATGCGCCCGATCCGCAGCCCGGCAAGGGCGAGGTACTGGTTCGCGTCAAGATGTGCGGCGTTTGCCGGACCGACCTGCACTTGGTCGAGGGCGAACTGCCGCCGCGAAAATCTCCGGTGATTCCGGGGCATCAGATTGTGGGAGTCGTCGAAAAGATTGGCGACGGCGCGCGACGCTTTTCACCGGGCGCGCGCGTCGGAATCGCCTGGCTGCACAGGACGGACCAGACATGCGAATATTGCCGCGCGGGCATGGAGAATCTCTGCGACCACCCGACATTCACCGGCTACTCCGTGGATGGCGGATTCGCGGAATACGCGGTGGCGCCCGAAGGTTTCGTGTATCCGATCCCCGAAAAGTTTCCGGACGATCAGGCGGCGCCGCTGCTCTGCGCGGGCATTATCGGGTTTCGCTCGCTGCGGCTCAGCGGAATCAAGCGCGGCGGGCGCCTCGCGTTTTACGGATTCGGTGCGGCGGCGCACGTGGCCATTCAGGTGGCACGTCATTGGGGCGTGGAAGTGTACGCCTGCACTCGCGGGGCGAAGCATCAGCAGCTCGCATTGCAACTTGGCGCCGTGTGGGCAGATGAGGCCGCGGCGGAGCCTCCTGAAAAACTCGATGCGGCCATCGTTTTCGCGCCCGCCGGAGAACTCGTGCCGCCGGCGCTCAAAGCTCTGAAAAAGGGAGGCGTTCTCGTGCTCGGCGGGATTCACATGAGCCCGATCCCGTCCTTCGATTACAATCTCCTGTATCAGGAGCGCGTGATTCGCAGCGTGGCCAACAACACGCGCCAGGACGGAGAGGATTTTCTGCGTGTCGCCGCCGAAATTCCCGTTCGCACGCAGGTGACACTGTTCCCGCTGCGCGAAGCGAATCGCGCGCTGAACGACCTGAAGGGCGACCGGATCAGCGGCGCCGCGGTCCTGGATTGCACACGGTTAATAAATGAGAGTCATCTCGCTCAACGTCGGGAAGCCGCGCACGGTGCATTTCGTGAATCGCGATGTGACCACGGCCATTTTCAAGTCGCCGGTGCTAGGCCCGCTCCTGCTCCGCCGGCTGAATCTAGATGGCGATCATCAGGCGGACCTCGAGGTCCACGGCGGGCGCAACAAGGCCGTTTACGCCTACCCGTCGGAGCACTACGAATTCTGGCGCAAGGAACTTCCGGATATGGAATTGCCGTGGGCCATCTTCGGCGAGAATTTGACCACCGAGGGCCTCACGGAAGAAGGCGCGTGCATCGGCGACCATTTTCGAATCGGCAAAGCGGTCGTCAAAGTCACCCAGCCGCGCATTCCCTGCTACAAGCTCGCAATCCGTTTCGGGCGGCCGGACATCGTGAAGAGATTTCTTGTGAGCAAGCGCTCCGGAATCTACTTTTCGGTCGTGGAAGAGGGGATGGTGAATACCGGCGACGCGATCGAGCGCATTCACGAAGATCAGAACCGCATCAGCGTGGCGGACATCAACCGCGCTTACGCGAAAGGCAACCCCGATATCGAGTTGCTGCGCCGCATCGTGAGCCTGGAAATCCTGCCGCGCGGGCTGCACGACGAATTCGCCGAAGAGCTGGCCGCGCTCGAACGCTGACTCCCGGAAGCTTCCCGCTACTTCGTGTACGTTTTGTGGAAGTTATTCCGCATGTTCGCCACGGCGAATGTGGAGTTGAGTTCCGCCGAGACCTTGATGTAGTTGCCGTCGTCCTTGTCGCCGAGGTTGGCGATGAACCCATCGGCAGAGTTGTGATCCTTGCCGGCGTCGAGCGCTTCGTGCAGTTGCCACAGATCTTCGAGGCCGGGCGAATCGTGGACGGTCTGCCATGCCTCCGCCCTGCCGCCCTTGTGCGGGCCGTTGTTCATCACCGCCACACGCGCGTGGAGCGCATCCACAATCGCCCGGGCGTTCGACGAATCGCCGCTGCCCGGATGCGCCGTTCCATGATGCGTCATCAAGTAAATATCCACAGTCCCGATCAAGTTCTTGGGGCACGCGAGCCCCAGTTCCTTCTGGTTGGTCAGATCGCCGAGGTCGATGAACCGGAACTTGCCGTATGTAATCAGCATTCCGACCGACCGCGCATTCTCGCTGGGATCGCCGGGCGCCGCCGGCTCCGACGCGCAAAGCGGATTTGGCTGGCCCGCTCCCGTCAGCGGATCATGTATTTCCTCGCCCGCAGCGGCGAGCACTTGGACGCGCATTCCTTTGAACGGGAGCAAATCTCCCGGCTTCAGCGTGACGCGCTTTGCCTGCTCGGCCACTTTCTCGTAGACGCCATACGCGGCGCGAGTGGAGTCGGAATTCTCCATGTTCGGGCCGTGGTCCGCGAACGTGCCGACCTTCATCCGGGCGGCGAGCTGGGCCACCCCTCCCGCGTGGTCGAGATGGTAGTGCGTGATCACGACGTAATCGATGTGGTCGATTCCCGCCGCTTTGGCCGCGGCTTCGATGCGCTTTGCGTCGCGGCCGTCAAAATCGGGCCAGCCGGTATCGATCAGCAGGGATTCACCCTGCGGATCGACGATCAGCGTGGATTGTCCGCCCTCCACGTCGATGAAATAGATCTCGAGAGACTTCGGAGCGCCCGCTAGGGGCGTCAGGCAGAGGCAGAAACCAAGAATCCCAGCGAAGATCAGAGTAGCGCGGCGCATTCAGGGCTCTCCTCGTGCAGGCTGGACAAGGTGTTCCTCACAGTCCACGCCATTGTACCGGAAGCCGCGGCAGCACGAGACGCATCCATCGGTCTTTCTGATGCATTCGATTGGAACAGTTACTCGCAGGGTGACCGGTTCTCCCCTTATCATGATTGTGTATTTGCGTTG
>JAIQFC010000039.1 GCA_020073465.1 Terriglobia bacterium | reverse complement strand
CGGCTGCATTCCGCTCTGGGCTATCAAAGCCCGGCTGCATTCGAACAGCAGCTACGGTGCTCAACCATGCCTCAAACTTCTACAGAGATGAGTGGGGCGAGGGAGCTAACCGCCCCCTCGCCCCACACCCCACTCCCCGGTTTACAATCTTTTTCGCAAGAGAACTGTCCCTAGTTTCTTTGTCTCACCTCAAGGGTGCACTTCACCGTCTGTCCCGAGTTTCTCCCGACAAGTCCTACGCGTCTACACCAACGGCTGCTGAGGATTGTAATTGTGGCGCAGTGTCAATGAGCCATCCGAATTGAGCTTCTGGCGGCACGCCCAGCGGGCCGGGTAACGCACGCCCTTGACCTCGAGTTCAGCTTTCAGCCGTAGACCCTCCCACTGGGCGCCTGCGGGCAGCATCAGCATGGCTTGATGAACGCCCGTCGGTTTCGGATACCCAGGGTCGATGCAGCCGGATACATTGATGTTGTTGTCCTCACTCAACACGCTCAGGCGAAGCACTCCAGGAACAGACGCGATTCCGTCGTTTGCGAGTCCGATCACCAGACCGCGAACTGCGTCCCGCGTGAAGGTCCAGATAAACGTCGGGCGGATGCGGTAGCCGATTTGGCGAGCTATCTCGTCGATCGGCCCCGGGAACTTGTCGTAGTAGCTCAAGATGTTGCCGGCGGACTGATTGTGCCAACTCCAAAGCGATAGATAGTTGACACCGACATCGGCTGCGTGGGAAATGATTTGCTCGTTGTAGGTAATTCCATCTTTGTCGGTGCGAAGTTCCTGCGGATCGCCGGTGGTGAAACCAACCTCACAGATGGCGGCGGTCCAGGGTGGACGGTAGCTCAGCGCCTCGATCTGAGTGTTCTCAATGAAGATTGTATCGGTACGCAGCCAGTTGCCAGTACGCATCGTTCGATCAAGCAGGTCGGAGTTGCCGACGGAACTGAAGTCGGGCTGCGTGTTCGTGGCCAGCGGGACTTTGGTCCAATGTTCAAGCTGCATCTCGAACATTGCCGCCCAGGTCTGTTCCGCAACCAACTGGCTAGGGAAGGGATTGCCCTCGAATGGCCACGTGTGCCCTTCACCCCAAAAACCGTACATCATCGTATCCATGAACTCGACCTGCGGATGGCCGTTGAGTTCGGCAGCAAGCAGTCCATTCAACTCGCGAAACGCAGCTTGATACGCCGGGTGATCGTAACGCGGCACGCGGTTATCTTTCCGGTAGCGCATTTCCGCGGGGTTGCCTTTCCACTCACCTTTGAGCTTTACGTAGGGGACTTTGTTGAGGAGGAAATCCGGCATGCCGGGACCGGGAAAGTCGGGATTCTCCAGCATGACTCGGAACCCGACGCGCTTGTCGTAGCGGCGAGCAAGATCGAACGTGATCTTCCACCACTCCGGGAAGTCGAGGCGCCCAGGCTGTTTCTGCACATCGCGCCAGTTGGGCCGGATGTAGATCTTCTGCGCGAAGGGTAGTTTGATCAGATCTTCGAGCGTTCGTTCCAGTGTTTGACCGGGGACATGAAGTGGTCCAGTGTCGTCGGAGGCATAAACGATCAGGCCCATGCCGTAATTGCTGACGATGTCCTTGGATGGGTTAGTGATCATCACGACATCGCTGTCGGGAACAACCGCACCCGGGCCATACTGTGGGAACGGGCCCTGATAAAGTCGGTCGGAAGCCGGAGGCCCCGATCCCCAATCGTATTTGTCCCAGTTGTGTTCAGGAATGTAAGCGTTGGCAGTGGCCTTGGCCAAGCCAACTGTGAGTCCTGTGGCGGTGGCGGACTTCAAGAAGCTGCGTCGGTCCATTAGCGCTCCTGCAACGGCGAAGTTCGGCACCTAGCTGCGCGCTACCGCAGATGATGCCGCTTACGCGGTTCGGATGGAATTATTGGCAGCACACCCTCTTCGTTTCGGGGAGTGTGTCACTCGAGTTCGATCTTCGCGAGCCCATAAATGCTTATTTCGTTGAGGTCGAGTATCAACATCTGACGCCCCGCCCTGCTCACCGTTCTGTATTTCATTGGTTTCATCTCGGTGAGCGTTCCACTCCAGGTAACGCTTCGAGCGGTCTTTCCGCGAGGAATCGCCACTTGCACCTTTAGGTCCCGTGCAGGCGTGATCGTACCGTCCACCGTCACGTCGTAATTAACGACGTGGAGCAGCATCCATCGATCGGTCTTTTCCATCATCGTAGTAATTTCGACAAACGGAGCTGCAGATGTGAGGCGCGTCACGCGTGTGCCGAGACTCTCCCGCACTTTGCCGGCAACTCGCTCCAGAAGTTGGCGCAACCCGGGGTCGATGCGGTTCCGGGTATAGCCCTCTGGGATGTCAGCAAAGACGTCGGCCATCGTCGGACCAAAGGTTGTGTAGTCCCCGCGCGACTTCATCGGGATCAGGAACCGCGATGGCGGAACCTTCACGGGGACGAACAGCACCTGCCCTTTGCCGACTCTCCGCGTAACCTCGGCTAGAGGGTATTGTCCGCCGCCCAGCAATTGCGCCAAAACACTCTGACGATGAGAAAGACCGTACTGATCTTTGCTGCCGCTGGCGCCTAGAATAAGCAGAGTGCCACCGGCCTTTGCATAACGAACAAGCGCTTGCTGATTTTCCGAACTCATCAGCGGAAGATATGGAACGACCACCATATCGAACTGGTTGATCGTCGGGCTCGATAGATCGTCTTCGGTCAGCATGACGTGAGCGATCCCGTTGTCCGCCAGCACACGCGAAGCACTAAACGCAAAGCTTAACTCATCCGCGAGATACTGTCGCAACGAGGCGACCACCGCGACGTTTGCGTGCATTCGTACGTTGCGCAAACTCTCCTCATTCGTCGCCAGGAACCGATACATCTGAGTGGCGCCGGCTGGCGTCAATCGCTTCTCCCGAAAGACAGCGTGACTTGCCACGGCCTCCGCGATGTTGATCTGAGACATCGCGCTCAAGCAGCGCTCAGTGGGATTGGGAAAAATCGGAGGCGTGATCTCTGTCGCATACACGATCACCGGTTTGCCATGTGTGGCTGCGGCCAGGAACTTGAACGCCGGACTATTCGTGATCTTCGTGCCCTGTTCGTCCTTGCGTGGCGCCGAGTCGAGATATTCCTGGACTTCGGAGTAGATGAAGTCGTCGTATCCGTCGCGGCCAAGCATTTCCACGTTGCCGGCTGCGTCATAACTGATCGGACCGTAGCCGAACCCCCCAAACACATTTCCCGAAATCATGAAACTGGGGTTGTACTGCCGGGCGACTTCGCGCAGGCGGTGATGGAATTCCGCTACGGAATGTCCCCGAAACGTGACCCATTCCGTCCAGAATGGTTCGCCGCGCTTCTTCGGCAGTGCAACATTGTCATAGTCGTCGGCGCCGTACTTGGCCTGCGCCACCTTCGCGGGAAGGTTCTTTTTCAGATACGCAGCGAAGTTCCGTTTGCAGTACGCGCAATAGCAGGTTCCACCCGCGATCTGCGTCCAGTCGATGTAGGAGCCATCGATCCCAGTTTCCGCCTGCGCTCGTATCCGGCCCTCCATCAAACGAGTGAAGTACGGATTGTTGGGGCAGCCCCAGGTTTCGAACTCGTTCGTCGTTTCCTGGCCATAGGGAGCATAGCGATAGTGAGGAAAACTGCCGTCCGGCCGCACCGTGATCCACGTCGTCGGGTCTTCTGTCGGCTTGGGGCCCAGATAGTCCTCGTAGTCGTTCCACTTGTCGCGCCAGAACTGCAGCATCCGGATCTGATCTTTTTGCGGTTCGTCTTTGTTCGACGCCGAACGACCGTGCAGCGAACTCGTAAGGTACCGGAGAACGATGAAGCCTTTATCGTGGAGAATGCGGTTATTTGCCTTCGCCTGCTCCATCCCGCGATTGAACTCTTCGCGACTCACGTCCTCGAAGCTGGGCGCGCCGCTTCCGAACGTGATGGTCATGTTGTTCGTCTTTAGGAATTCCTGGTCCGATTTCTGTCCGAGTCGCCAATGCCCCCAGTCGGTGTCGGGCCTCCATGTTCCAGGCTTTTCCTGCGCGAACGTGACCATCAACGTCATAACTACGAGAATTGCGTATCTGACCAGAGGCTTTGATCGCATATTGACTCCTATGATTGTCTTCATGAACGCAGATCATGCCGGCGCGCAAGACCCGGTACGCAAGACAAAGAGCTCGCGGATCGATCAGAACTGCGCGACGGTTATGCGCTGCGGACTCACTCAACGGTGCGCTTCCTGAAAATAGAGAATTAGTTCTGATTCTTTCGTGAAAGGGGGGAGTTCCAACTCATACGTCCGGCCGATATTTCTTATTCTCAGATCTTGGCCGCCCAGTGTCGCTCGACGCAACTGTCGGTCCGATCGCAAGTTAACCTGCGGCGCTTCCGGGCTCGGCGCCGCCAGTCGCAATGCCAACGTGCCGGGCTTCTCATTCGCCGCGAGGATTGGCAGGTTTGCGCGCGTCATATGAAATCCGGAAGTCGATACCTTTACCAATTGAATCCGACGGTCGGAGCGCACGAACCCCTTGATGTGACCGTCGCTGTCGTCCCACTCCTGCCAGTCGGCATTCAGTGCGATTGCTGGCTCGGCAACTGCAACAGCGAATCTGGCCTTCGATCTCGCTTTTACATTGAAGGCCAGGCCCCCGGGCGTCAACGTCGCCTCGGTCACTAGCTTCGACACGTAAGCCAGATGAGTCGCCCTTGTTGGTTGAGCACCCAGCTTGATTGTTATGGAGTGCTTATTCCCCGGTGCGAGATTCGGCAGAATCAACAGCCGGTCATCAAAGGCGGGATGCACGCGTCCATCGATCAGGACCGACTGGATGAACTTCCCGGTGTTCTCAACACGGACTCCCATGCCACCCAGAAATTCCGCAGTATCATTTCGGCGCAGACTCGAGAGGTCGAGCGTCATCTCGATGGTGTCGTCCGATGCCTTCCACGAATAATTCCATTGCGCCATCGCGCGTAGTTTTTGCGCGAGTTCCTGCGGTTCCGGACAATAGATCGGAAGCGTTGCAAACTTCGTTTTCATTGCCTCGTAGAAAGGAAAGTTATTCTCATTAGTGATGCGCTTGTCCTTGCCTTCATTGACGGGCGCGGACGAGATCGAGTAGTCGTGCCACATCTCGTTGAAGATCACACCACGCCCGACATTGTGAAACATGTGGTCGAAGATGGCTTCTTCGTTGGCGGTAATCTGAGCTGTCGTATAGCTCCACGTGGGGTCATAGAACCACTGGTAGTCGGGGTGGGGGGAATTCTCGAGCAGGACGAAGTCCTTGTTCGCACCGGCAAACCAGGTCATGTTGCCAAAACCTAGTGGCACGCTTTGCTCTAGGCCATGGGTCATGTAGAACGAGAAGCGCCCAGCTACTTCACCGTAGTCCTCCATCGGGATCGTGTCGCCCGGATTGATCATGGACTGAATCTTGCGAATCGGAAAACCCTGTGCCCGCATGTTCTGCTCGATTTCCTCGACCGACCCGTCGAGTTCCTCGCGCCAGCGATCGGGAGTCATCTTGCGATCGATTTCGTGGAACTTACTGTGAGTTCCGATCTCGCCCCCGAGGTCCTCGAGACGCTTGCCGAGCGGCGCTAGTTTGTCCCAACCTGCCTTCTTCACGAAGCTGGATACCCAGGTGTAGAGCGGCACTACTCCGGTATCCTGCGCTACGTCGGTAAGAAAATTGAGCGTCTTGAGTTGGTAGTTGAGGTCGCCGCTGTTGTCTCCATCAAAGCGCACAACGGCGGTCAGGTTGGCGTTGGAGATCTGCGGAGCAGGAAACGGGACGTCCACATCGCCATAGGTAGCCCAGTGAACCGCACGGATCATTGCGTTCCAGAGTTGGTTCGCATAGATGACCTGTGGCGGGTCATTGCGAAAAAAGGTCCCCGCGCCTGCTGAGGTTCCAAAGTCACTGACGAGAATAACGCGGCTACTCCCCCGCGTTACGCAGGAAAGGTACGGAAAGCTCTGCTGGCCATTGGTCGAGACCAGTAGTACCGCTCCGCCGGATCTCGGCTGCAGCACATTCGTGGCGGACGCGAGCACCGGCGTTAGGAACTGCGACACCTCGAATCCACGCGTCACATAATGATCATTTGAAGTGACTCGAATCCGGTATTCGGTTCCGCCCAGCAGTCCTTTGTATTCCAGTCCGAGCAGATCATCGAGAGCGCGGTGATCGCGCTCTTTCTCGCTCTCGTCTTTGGTGGCGAGCGGTCCGTCGAGGATCACGCTGTGGTTGCCCGCAAGATAGGCGCGCAAGCGAAGGACGATCTGTGAGTACGTCGCGTCATCCACCAGCGTCGCCTGGGCAAACACAAGTGTGGAGTACTTCGACAGTTCCTGGTCATCGGGCATTTCCTCTACAAAGAGTGTGTCGTAAGGAATACCCGCCAGCGTCGCGATTCCGACCCAGCCGTGTCCGGCCAGTTGACTCGTTTCCCACGCGTGGTGGTAGCTGGTTTTGCTCAGAAAGATTGCCAACCGGGGCTGCGTGAACGACGCGGTCGAAGCAAACGCCATTCCGCACAGAAGCAGCAGGACTGCACTGAACCGTAACTTCTTCATCGCCAACTCCTCGGGCAAGGAGTTGCCCGCTCAGCACTTCATTGTGGCCGCACTTCCAAGAGCAGATGTTTTTCGAACTCAACCGTCAGGTGGGCATTGTGTCCCGATACTGTTCCAAGCTTCGTTCCGTTGACGTAGTCAACGACGTCATAGGTTCGGCCTTCCAGGCCGCGAAGTTCAACGGGTCCTTTCCAATGCTTGGCATAAAACGCGTAGTACAGAGTCTGCTGCTTGCGGATGACGTGCGTCTCGGGCACATCAAACCATATTTCCGCTCTGAGACATAGAACACTTTTCTCGTCTGCCACGGCTCATGCCCTTCTAGTGAAGATGACTCCCATCTCCGCCACCGTCTCCCCTCAAATTCTGGACGGCATTTCAATGTGCGAAGGACAACGTTAAGCAGGCTGTTTTACTGAGCACGCGTCAGCGTACGCACGCAGAACTCGTCGAATGTGATACTGAATCATCCGTTCGGGAACAGCCTGCAGTTCTCCGGTCCGGATTGCTTCGTATTCCAGGGGTAGATACTGGCTAACGAGGGCAAGAGGAATCGGTCGCTCGCCAAGATTATCGAATAGTCGAGCGATCTCTCCCTGGACCGCAGACTGGTTCCAATAGTATCGGCAGCGATCACTGTATCCGTATATGAGGTCGCGGCACACCTCGTCTTCATCGCCGCGATAGTAAGGTCGCCAGTGAACCGGGTCGCGCAACATCGCTGCTTCCAAGGCTTCGCGCACGTGTGAGATCTGACGCTCTGACCTCGTTGTGAACAGTTCCCGCTCAATGCTACTCAAAGCCAACACTGCCTCCCGGAAGGCAAAGGTCAGCCATGGACCTACCTTTAAGATCGCGAAATGGTCCTCGACCATCCGGGCTAAGGCTTGGGGAGACTGGTAATCCGTGGAATGTGCTTCAAAGACGATTCCTGGGTACTTTGACAGTGCCGCAGACAACGACTGTGCTTTGGCGCGATCATAGTCGAAGATCGCATTGGATCCGAAATCTACTCCCGGCTGAACAACCAACGCGATCACCCTTTCCCAAGCGGACGACAGTCCCCGTTCTCCAAACGCGAACCGGAAGGCTTCTAGTGTTCGATGAGCATCCTCGGGCTTTGTTACTACAGGGGAATGTGCGTCGACAGACTCTCCGCCGGGCGCGGGAACCTCGGTTCCGATCACATAAACTAGTTGCGGAGAGTCCGACGGCAATTCCCGATACGCTTCCTCTGCGGCCTGGCACAAAATAGCGGCCCGGTCGGCAACCGTTCGCTCTGTGAGGCTTCCCTTCTCGTCGTCGCCGCAAGGCATGCTCGCGTCGAGGTGGATCTTCTGGTATCCCGCAGCCACACAATCGTGCACCAGTGCGCAAGCTTTTCTTAATGCGGAAACCGACGCTTCATGTCGCCATGGGAAGGGGCCAACGTGATCCCCGCCGAGCAAGACTCGCTCTGCTGGTAGTCCGGCGCTTCTTGCAGCGGAATGGACGAACCCCGCGAACTCGCTAGGCGTCAGGCCAGTGTAGCCACCGAACTGGTTGACTTGGCTTGAAGTCGACTCCACAAGCAGTACCGAACCATCTTCTAACGACTGCCGGACGGCCGCTTCGATCACTGCAGGATGAGCGGAGCACACTGCATATATTCCACCCTTCCCTGACTGGAGATTGCTACGCAAAACGTCCCGTAGCCGGGTACTCGAATCCTCGAGTTGCTGGTTCAGGGTCAATTTTTGCGGACTACTGGAAATGTTCTCATTACATCCACCCATATATAAGGGAGGTAAACGTAACTAATCGTAATATAACGAAAGCATTTAGAAGTCAAGGGCTTTTTGGTCTTCGGCCGCTACGAGGGTAGGCGCGTAGCAATTCTTCAACTGCGCTGCACGGCCATTGAGTGTAACCGTGATATCGCAACAACAATGCTCTACGATTCGCGGAAATCAATCATGACCGGGGCGGACCAGAACCAGTTGGTCTTTAATCCCACGTAAATCATCCCTACTGCGAAACAAATGCCACCCACAGTCTTTGCCAGATTGTTCAGATTCCACCAGATCAGCCCACAGAAGGTTTCCCCGGAACCTTGGCGCTCACTTTTCAATCTGCCGCCCGGTCAATAGTTCCCGGGTTGTCGGCAATCCGGAAGTAATCTGGCATCCCTATACGACGAGGTAGGTCTCGGCAATTCGGCATAGGTGATCATCCAAGGCCGTCTTTGGGGAGCGTCGACAAGGTCCTTCCGGTGGATGTTTATATTCCGGGATGTGCACCCCGGCCACAAGCTCTTCTGCATGGAATCCTGCTTGCGATCGGACGTTTGGCTGAACGCCTCCACAACGACCGCGCGGGTTGACACGCAATATCGGATCTTTGGCCTTCACAGAGTCTCAAGGTGAGCGAAGCGGAGAACCTGAGGTACTCAGGACGTCCCAACTGTGCGGTTCGAAATATGACATGGCTACCCAAGTCGGTGGTCTGCCTTAGCTACTACGACCGTTTTCGCTTCCGCTCGGACGCGTTGGCAGCTCTGTTTCTCTCCTTGCAGATCTTTCCACTTGCCATCGCCATCGCATTGCTACCGGAGTACCTCCGCTGTATGGAATTTCCTGTGCTGCCATCGCGGGGTTTCTAGCCTCAGTTCTTGGAGATTCCAAGATTCGCGTCACCGCGCCGAACGTTGTCTTTGTGGCAGTCGCGTCGAGCATTGTTGCCCGAGAAGGAATTTTCGCTCTGTCTCTGTCTACAATGCTAGCGGGCGTTCTTTTGGTGTTTTTCGGAGCAATCGGCCTCGGAGCAGGCGTCCGAATGCTTCCGCGTCCTGTCATCGTCGGTTTCTTGACCGGAATCGCAGTCCTTGTCGTCAGCCAGCAAGTCCCCACTCTCCTTGGTATCGGTTCGCACATCGTCGCCGATCCAGTCCCCCGGGAAGGTCTAGCCCTTGCACGATATCCGGTGCAGATCGAGCCGCGCGCGATCATTTTGGCAATTGCGACCTTGATCTTGATAATGGCGTGCAGAATAGCATCAAGGAACGTCCCAGCCGGCCTGATCGCGGTTACGATGGGAGCTTTGTTGGTGAAGTTCGGGCATTTCCCGGTGCGCACTATCGAATCGCTCTTCGGATCGGACCTAAGGTCATTCCCCTTTCATCCAGGCTTCAGAGTTGATCATATCGGTAGCATTCTTGCCCAGGGGTTCGCGATAGCAGTTCTGGTCGCCGTTGAGTCGTACCAAGCTATGGGCCTCGCAGCCGACCTCACTGGCGAACGCTTCAATTCAAATGGTGAGCTCTTTGTGCAAGGGAGCGCAAATATAGCTTCTGCTTTCGCAGGAGGGCCACCTGCTTCCGGAGTCTCCTCCTACACGTTCGACAATGCGCGCCTCGGTGCGCAAACGCCCATTGCAGGCATCCTGAAAGCGGTTTTCCTCGTCGTGTTCCTGCTTCTCATGGCCCCTCTCCTTCAGTTCATTCCGCTGCCGGTGATTTCCGCGATTATTCTGTCAAGCCGTCTTCAGCATGACGAATTGGCAGGAAGTACTCCGGTTGCTCAAGGTTTCAGCCATTTCACTCATTGCCTCGGATCGGCCGATTCTCAATGAGTGAAAACGCCTGGTTCGGCAAACAATCAATCCACTCCTCCGGTAAGCCCAGCATAAACACTGCTAGCTGTGATTTCTGTCACAGAACCTTGTTGAGCTAGGGAATACGGTTCATTCAAGTCCGCATTCAACGTGGTGGAGGAAAGAGGTTCCCTCACCCACTTCGATAGGAGGTACGTCTCCCATGACCTCCGAAGCCCATGTTTCAATCAATGCATGTCACATCACTGATGCATCACTTCACGATGAGATCAAGTGCCGCGCTTACGAACTCTACGAGCAAAGCCACACTGTCGACGGCCACGATCCTAATGACATGCTGCAGGACGAACTGCCTCGTGTGATCTACGCGGCAGCTCAGCTTGAAAGGTACGACAAGGGCGAGGTCGGGGACACCCAGGCCGTCAGAGCGGCTCGGGTTTACCTGCGCGCTCTAAGCTCCTTTCTCGGTGGGCGTGATGGGAACTGAGGCGAGCAACCCAGCGAACCCCGGAACCCTGCCACGACGGGACTCGGATACCGGATCAACGGCGCAGAGCAGACTCCAATAGTCGTTGGTCTGGTCGCCGACTTTCCCACCGAAGACGAAGCACCTCTTGAGGCGGATCGTCTTGGGCTCCGGCTCAGGATCAACTGTGGCATTTCAGCAAGAGAACGAGTGAGGTTCCCTGAGCTTGCGGAATATTACCTCAAAGTCGAGTTTGACCCAGAGGTCACCGCCAGTCCCAAGTCGGCGAACACAAAGCCCATCCTTGAGCACTACGTTCGCGACATTCTGATTGCAAAGTGGGGCAATCAGATCGCGGAGGACATCGAGCCGCTTGAAATCCAAAAGCGGTTTAATGCCCTGCACAACAAGGAGCAGTACGGGTGGACAACAGTCTCGAAGATTCGGGGCATCATGAACCGAATTTTCAAGATCGGGATCATCTACAAGAAGGTCACGAAGAATCCGGTGGAGGGGCTGGCGACCAGCACCAAGACCTACTCCACGCAGTATGCCTACGACATTTACTTGAAAAAGTGGGTTCTTCCACACTGGCGGTCATATCGTCTTTCCGAAGTGAAAGCGGTGGATGTCGAAGCGTGGTTGAAAACATTGCCGTTGGCACGCGGAAGCAGGGCCAAAATCAGGAATCTGATGAGCGCCCTGTTTTCTCACGCGATCCGCTGGGAGTGGACAGAACGAAACCCGATCAAGAGCGTACGTCAAAGTGCGAAGCGTATGAGGACGCCCGATGTCCTGACACCCGACGAGATCATGGCACTGCTCAAGAATCTGCCAGAACCTCTTCGAACGGCGGCGGAACTGGACGCCTTCACCGGCTTGCGACGTGGAGAACTGATCGGCTTGCAATGGGAGGATGTGGACTTCGAGAACCTCGTAATCCATGTTCGCCGCTCAGTCGTGATGATGGTCCAGGGCGCTCCCAAGACGGAAGCTTCCGCAAAGGATGTACCGCTCGACGCCGCTTTGGCCGAGTCTCTGCTAAAGCTGAGGCTGGCTGCTCCGTACAATCGCAAAACAGACTGGGTATTTGCCTCACCGACGATGAAAGGCAAACAACCGCTCTGGCCAGAAACCCTGTGGCGCCGATACGGGCGACCTGCAGTGAAGGCGGCAAACATCCAGAAGCGGGTCGGGTTCCACACCTTCCGACACACGTACACAACCTTGCTCACTCAGAACAACGAGGAAGTGAAGGTGGTACAGGAGCTCCTACGTCATGCGAACAGTCGCGTTACGCTGGATCTTTACGCTCAGGCGGGAATGCCGAACAAACGGCTAGCACAAAGCAAACTTGTTCGGATGGTGCTCAACAAGGGAGAAGCACTGGCCTAACTGGACCAAATTGGACCATGATCGAAATTGCCAATTCCTTGCAAGTGCTTGAAAGGAATGGCGGGGACGACGGGACTCGAACCCGCGGCCTCTGCCGTGACAGGGCAGCGTTCTAACCAACTGAACTACGTCCCCGGTTGTAACGGAATGCCGGACTGGTGGGCAGTGCAGGACTCGAACCTGCGACCTCCTGCTTGTAAGGCAGGCGCTCTAACCAGCTGAGCTAACCGCCCCTCGTACCCTCACGCGACCCGATCCCTTGCACCTTCGCTGGGGGAAAGCATCACGCCGGGCAGAATTCGATGAGGGGCATCCGCGCGAACCGCGCCATAACGAGTATACGTGAGGCGCGAAAAATCGGTCAAACATCCGAGCGCTATCCGGCGGCCCACTCGTCGACTACCGCACGAATTGTACCGTTGCTCCCCGAGTCCTCCCTGCTAGACTGGCGCGGTGCGGCGCCTGATCATCAATGCCGATGATTTCGGATTCACCCGTGGCGTGAATCGCGCCATCGTCGAGGCACACGCCGATGGGGTCGTAACTTCCGCCACGCTCATGGCCAACGGACCCGCCTTCTCCGAAACCGTGCAGTTGGCAAACACTGTCCCGAATCTGAGTATCGGCTGCCACGTCGTACTCATCGACGGCGAGCCCGTGCTTCCGCCGCAAACAATTCCAACTCTCACCGCCTCCGACTCGGGAGCACCGCGTTTTCGAGACGGCCTTAAGGCCTTCGCCGCCCGCGCCCTCGCCGGGCGGATCGATCCACAGCAAATCGAAGCCGAAGCTGCCGCCCAGATTCGCAAGATACAGTCGGCCGGAATTAACATCTCTCACATTGACACCCACAAACATACCCACCTGTTTCCGGCCGTGCTGCGCCCATTGTTACGCGCGGCCTCCTCTTGCGGCGTTCGTGCGGTGCGCAATCCTTTCGGCCCACGCCTTCCCCTCAGGTCAACGCAGGTGCTTGCTCGTCCCGGCCTGTGGGCTCGCGTCATTGAAGTGCGGGTTCTCCATCGATTCGCCAGTAAGTTCCGCAAAGCGGTCGCGGAGGAAGGCTTTTCCACCCCGGACGGCACGCTTGGCATCGAGGTCACCGGAGCGCTCGACGAGACCCTCTTCCGGGCCATCGCCCAGAGCATTCCCGAAGGCACTTGGGAATTCGTCTGCCACCCGGGGTACCACGATGCTGACCTGCACGCTGCGAAAACCCGTTTGCGGGAGTCGCGGCAGACAGAACTACAGGTTCTGACCTTGCCCGATGCCAGAAAGATGCTGTCCGCCGCGGGGATCACGCTCATTTCTTACCGCGACCTGAATTCCAGCCGGCAACCATGACGACGGCTCAATCTGCCCCTGGGTACTGTGGTAACCTGCCCTGTAACTCTAAAGCGTATTATCGTTTAGACAAAACTTGGTATTTCCTGAGCAGGAGGTCCTTGGCTCATGTCAGCCCCGGGGTCAGCTCCGCGTGCAACTCTGGAATTGCGGGTACGCGTGTGGGGCATGGGCGCCAACGACCAGCCGTTCTTCCAGAACGCCACCGCCCAGAACGTCAGCAGCACCGGAGCCTGCATTTATGGCCTCGAACAGGAACTGAAGGTCGGCGATGTCATCGGCGTGCAGTATGAAACCAGGAAGGCACGCTGCAAGGTAATTTGGGTTGTCGATGCCGGCGGGCTGAAGAAGATCCAAGTTGGTGTGCAGTTGGTTGCCGACCAGGAATGTCCCTGGAAAGAGATGCTGCCCAGCGAAGTCCAGGCGTCTATCCCGCCTCCGCGGCACGACAATCGCCGAAAATTCGTCCGCCACAAGATCTCGTTCCCTCTGGAACTGCGCGACGAGCGTGTCAACACGCCTATGCGCGTCAACGCTACCGACATCAGCGGCAACGGTTGTTATGTTGAGACGGTCATGCCGCTCGCCATGGCCACGTCGCTGCGCGTGGAGTTCTGGATTGACCAGGAGCACGTTTCCACCTCAGCCGTAGTTCGCACCCGTGATCCCGGGGTCGGCATGGGAATCGAGTTCACCGGCCTGACAGAAGATTCCAAGAAGCGCTTCCAGGCGCACTTGGAAAAGCTCGACCCGGGTATGAGCACGGCCAGCGCAAAGTCTGCAGAGTAGTTGCCATCTCCGCCCACAATCCCGGCAATCCGTGTAGAATCTGCATCCATTGCCTGTTCCTGCCATCGAAATTACAGAATCTTCTTGCCGGATCGGGAAAGGGCGGTCGCCACAGAATGAAGATCGGGATCACTTGCTATCCCACCTATGGTGGGAGCGGCGTCGTGGCCACGGAGCTGGGCCTCGAACTTGCCCAACGCGGGCACGAGATTCATTTCATCTCTTACGCCCAGCCGATCCGCCTGCGGGGCGAGGAAGCCAACATCCACTACCACGAGGTTGAAGTCTCCCGCTATCCCCTGTTCGACTATCCGCCCTACGATCTGGCGTTGGCCACGCGCATGGCCGAGGTTTCCCAGCTGTATGACCTTGATCTCCTGCACGTTCACTACGCCATCCCCCACTCGGTGAGCGCGCTTCTGGCCAGACAGATGCTTGCCGAAGGCCCACGCGGCCGGCGCCTGCCCTTCGTCACGACGCTTCACGGAACCGATATCACCCTGGTCGGCCTCGACCGGTCGTACTTGCCGATCACTCGTTACTCGATTGAGCAGAGTGACGGCGTCACCGCGATTTCCAACTATTTGCGCGACCGCACCATGCGGGTCTTCGACGTAAAGAAACCCATCGAGGTGATCTACAACTCCGTCAACTGCGACGTCTACTGCCGGGACGTGGAGCGGACCGCGGAATTGCGCAAAGAGTATGCCCCGAACAACGAGCGCATCCTGGTGCATCTGTCGAATTTTCGTCCCGTGAAGCGGATCACCGATGTCATTGAGATTTTCGATCGCGTCCGCAAGAAGGTTCCCTCAAAGCTGCTCCTGATCGGCGACGGTCCCGACCGTTCCGTGGCCGAGTGGCTGGCCGTGCAAAAAGGGCTTCATGAGGACGTCCTGTTTCTCGGCAAGCAGGACCAGATTCAGGACAAGGTTGCCGTCGCCGACATCATGCTGATGCCCAGCGAACTCGAATCGTTTGGGCTGGCCGCGCTCGAGGCCATGGCCTGCGAGGTCGTCCCCATCGCCACCCGCGTGGGCGGCGTCCCTGAAGTGATTGAGCACGGTACGAGTGGTTATCTCGCCGACGTCGGCGATGTGGACACTATGGCAAGATACGCTCTCGAACTTCTGGGCGACGACAACAAGCTGCGCAGCATGGCAAAACAAGCTCGCGCGGTGGCTCAGTCCCGCTTCTGCTCCAGCAAGATCGTGCCTCAGTACGAAGCCTTCTACCGGCGCGTGCTCGAGCGTTCTTCGTAGAAACCCACCGGGACCGCGCTCGCTTCCTGCAGCAGCGGTAGGCGAATCCGCACCAGGGTTCCCTTCCCTTCGTGGCTGTCAACCGTCATGCGGGCCGAGTCTCCATAAAGCACCTCTAGCCGCTCTAGGATATTCGCCATGCCGATGCCCATCCCGTGCCAGCGTCCGCGATCCAGTAACTGGGCCGCGGCCATTCCCACGCCATCATCCTCGACTTCAATGATGAGTCTGGCATCGCTCATCCGGCTGCGCAGGAAGATGGTACCTCCTTCAACCTTCGACGAGAGCCCGTGTTTGATGGAGTTCTCCACCAATGGCTGCAGCATCATGCTGGGAACGATCACATCCAGTGACGCGGGATCAAACTCCTTCACAACCCGGAGTTTGTCGCGTCCGAAGCGCACCACTTCAATGTCCAGATAGTTGTCGATGAACTCGAACTCATCGCGCAGGGGCGCAAACGCCTCGCTCGAACTCAACAGCCGCCGCAGAATTGTGGCCAGTTTGAAGATCACGTCCCGCGCCTTGTCCGGATCGAAGCGCACCAGCGACGATATGGAATTCAAAGTGTTGAACAAGAAGTGCGGATTGACCTGGTTCTGCAGCGCCTCCATGCGTGCGTGCAGCAACAACCGTTCCTGCTCCTCCAGTTTGATCTGAATGCGAACGCTGTTGAAGATCTTCAGCTCGATTCCAATCGCAATTACCGATGCCGCGTAGATCGCCGCTTCCACCCAGAGATTGGCCGGGCTTTCGATGCTGAAAATCGAACGCGGAAAATATCGCGACAGCTCGGTTTGCACGAAGCGCAGGCCCATGACCGTGGTGAAGAACATGATTTGCCAGTCGAACAGCCGGGGCCTGGGCAGGTTGCGCCGAATCAGCCGGTAAATGCTCAGATCGATGAAGGGAGAAAACGACCAGATGTCATCTTTGTCCAAGGCCATCGTTCGCAACTGCCCGGCAATAAAACCCGACAGAAGATTGAAAGGCAGCGCCGCCCACTCGCCGTGCAGCAGGGCCGGGAGCGCGAGCAAGGCTCCTCCCAGCGACCCTGCCCATCGTCCTCCAATCACGCCCAGCAACAGAGCAGTCTCAAAACCGAGATCACCCGCCAGAAAACTCTTCACCGAGAACCGAATCCACACACCGCCCATGATCGGGAGGGCCAACCACAGGACCAGATAGATCTTCTGCCGCAGAGAGCGTTCCTCCCGGAACAGCAGCGATTTGAACTCCTTGGAGCGCACCAGGCTGCTCGACACGGCGGCGGCCACGCCCAACTTGAGCACCAGATGAATGAGGATGAGGCGCGGTTCCATGGGATTCGTAGGAGAGATTCCTATCGTGAAAACTGTAGCACGGTTGGGCAGTGGTGCAGTTTGAGATCCGGCGCCACCCACGTGTCTGGCGTCATCCTGAGCGAAGCCGGTTTCCAGGCGGCGCGAAGGATCTCGCGCGCATTGCCACGGCCCAAGATTGCATCGGGCCTAATACCCTCTCTGCTTATCCACCACGTACCGCAGCGGCTGATGAGCCAGGTATCGCCGCAGATTCTCCGAGAACAACTCATAATGCCGATGCCAGAGCTTCTCCGTGAGCCCCGCGGTATGCGGCGTAATCAGCAGGTTGTCGAATCCCCACAGCGGAGACTCCGCCGGTAGCGGTTCCTTCTCAAAAACATCCAGCGCCGCGCCCGCAATGCTACGATTGCGGAGCGCCTCAGCCAGCGCCGTCTCATCCACCTGCGGCCCCCGCCCGACATTAATTAGATAGGCACTCCCCTTCATCACGGCCAGCCGGCGCGCGTTGATCAGCCCCTGGGTTGCAGGGAGAAGCGGCGCTGCCACCACAACATAATCCGATTGCCGCAAGACATCTTCGAGATGGGCTGGCGAGAACACCTCGCTCACCCCTTCAGGTCTCCCCTTCTCCGGATGCTCCCGTACTGCGATGACATGCATGCCGAGCGCAGCAGCTTTCCTCGCGACTTCGCGTCCGATGCCACCCAGCCCGATCAACCCCACGGTCGCGCCCGCGATCTCACGCGGACGAGGCCCTTCGTTCCACATGGCCTCCTGTCCCCAAACCCGCTTCTGCTGAAAAATCACTGCCTGTGGAATTTTCTTGGCCAGCGCGAAGATGAGCGCAATCACATGCTCGGCGACGACGGGTCCGTGTACGTCGGTAGAATTCGTAACAATGACGTCGCTTTTCACCAGCTCCGGAAACAGCAGTTGATGCACCGCAGCCGTGGGCGCGTGAACCCACCGCAACTGTCGTGCCAGTGAGAACTGCTCCGGCCGTAGGGAAATGGTGAACACGATCTCTGCGTCGCGAAGATGCTTCTCCGCTCCCTCGTAGCTGCTCAGATAGACAACCTCGATCTCCGGGAACTCCGTCCTCAGCTTCGCCGTAAACCAAGCAGGGACATTCCACAGGTCGAACCGGTGATGAACCAGGATCAGAAGCTTCATGGCTGCCAAGATTTAACCACAACGACGCCGCCAAACGAGAACACCCACCTGCAAGAAAGGCGCCGGAACTCGTTCTAGATAAGGAAAGGAGGAACCCCGGCTCAGCCGGTGGAGTCTGAGGACGGTAGAATAGTTTGCAGCCAGCCGGATACCAACGCGCGCGGAGGACACCTATGCGCCAGATCTGCTGTGCTCTGTTCGTTGCACTTGCGGGCATCATTCCGCTCCACGCACAGACTCAACTCACTTCGCCGCCGTCGCCCCAGACCGCCCGCCAGGCCTTGATTGAGATGTTCGTGGGCAAGGGCTCCTATGCTTTCGAAAAGCACCTGCCGGAGGTTGCGCACAAGGCCCTGATCAGAAAAAGCGATACTCCCGAACTTTCATTGGTGCAAAAGATCGCCATGATCGGCCGGCAAATGACCGCCCAAGGCGAACACCTCGAGACGTTCGATGTCGGCCCCACGCTGCTCGTGTCGGATCAGAACAATGGCCGTGAGAAGGTCGAAGTCATCGTCGAGCACGACAGCCTGATGGGAGAGGACGATGAGATTGAAGTCTCCATCCACCTATACCGCAACGGAGAAGCGGAGTTCCTCCCCGTGATCCCCCGCCTGACCTTCTCGCTGAAACAGGAAAAGGAAATCTGGCGGCTGACTGAAGTAACGCTATCACTGCACGCCCCGCTCACTGATCCCGATTACCTCAAGGGATTGCGTAAGGATCAGGATGACAGCAATGAACACATGGCTTCTGGTCGCGTCGGCATGATCACCTCGACTGAGGCAGCTTACGCCGCCAAACACCCCGAGCAAGGCTACACCTGCAAGCTTGCCGATCTATTTGGTCAGCAAGCTTCCGGCGACGCACCCGACCAATCGCCCGAAGTCAACGACCCTGGCTTGGCCAGCGGAGAATTCGCGGGATACCACTTCGCCCTCTCCGGCTGCGAAGGCTCTCCCGCGTCCAAGTACCAGGTCACCGCCGTCCCCACCGAGTCCGACGCGGGGATGAAAACCTTCTGCGCCGACCAGTCCGGCACGATTCGATTTACGCTGGGAGGAAAGAGTTCCGCCTGCCTCAGTCGGGGACAAGCTCTCAATCCTGGGGGCAATACCTCTTACAGCAGCACCATGGATTGACCCGGTAGGAAACGTAAATCTGCGTCTCCCGCGTTATCTGCGGCTCATTTTGCCTTTGGAAACACCCGCAAATCGTGCCCCGTCATCTCCTTCGGCTCATCGACACCAAGCATCCCCAGAACTGTAGGTGAAATATCCCGCAACGACCCGTTGGGCTTTAGCGTGAACTGCTTGGCATTTTCCGACACAACGATGAACGGCACGGGATTTGTAGTATGCGCCGTATGCGGTCCACCGGTCGCCGGATCAATCATCAACTCCGCATTCCCGTGATCGGCAGTGATCAACATGGCGCCGCCCTTGGCCTTCACGGCGGCTTCAATGCGGCTCAGGCAGGCGTCCACGGTCTCGACGGCCTTTACTGTCGGCTCAATCTTGCCGGAGTGCCCAACCATGTCCGCATTGGCAAAGTTCACAATCATCACGTCGAAGGTGCCTTCTTCAGTGGCCTTCACGACGGTATCGGCAATCCCGGCCGCACTCATCTCCGGCTTCAGATCGTAGGTCGCAACTTTCGGAGAAGGCACCAGGATGCGATCTTCTCCCGGAAACGGTTGCTCCACTCCTCCGTTGAAAAAGTACGTCACATGGGCGTACTTCTCCGTTTCCGCCACGCGCAGGTTGCGCATGTTCATACCGCCCATGACGTTGGCCAGAATGTTCGCCATCGACTCCGCCGGAATCACTACCGGCAGACTGAAATTCTGGTCATACTGCGTCATGCAAACATAGTGCAGATTCTTCGGCACACGGTCGCGTGGAATGGTCACATTGAGATCAGTAGCGCCAGGCAGGTCGCTGCCACCTTTCGCATTCAGTCCGCTGTTCCGCGTCAGTGAACGCGTGATCTGCCGGACCCGATCCGCCCGGAAGTTGAAACAGATGCACGCATCCTCGTCGCGAATTGTTGCCAGCGGCTGGCCGCTCTTGTCCGTACAGACAAACGGCACGACAAACTCGTCGGTCACGCCCTTGTTGTAGGAATCTTTCATTCCCTGCACCGGGTCGGCGCACTTGCCGCCTTCGGCATCGGCAAGAACCATGGCGTTGTAGGCCTTGGCAATACGCTCCCAGCGCCGGTCCCGGTCCATCGCGTAGTAACGGCCGTTCACCGTGGCAATCTTGCCCGAGTTGTACTCGCGCATCTTCTGCTGCAGCTGTTCGAGATACCCCGCGCCATTCGTCGGCAGCGTGTCGCGCCCATCCATGAACGCGTGCACAAAAACACGCTCCACACCGTTCTGCTTTGCCATTTTCAGCAGCGCGTAGAGGTGCGCCTGCTGCGAATGCACGCCGCCATCGGAGAGGAGCCCAAAAAAATGCAGCCTCCGCTCCCCCACGCGCGCATGCTTCATGGCCGCAAGCAGCACCGGATGCTTGAAGAATTCTCCATTCTGGACCATCAGATCGATGCGCGTGATGTCCATGTGCACGATGCGCCCCGCTCCAATGTTCAGATGCCCCACCTCGCTGTTCCCCATCTGCCCCTCAGGCAGTCCGACGAACGGCCCACTGGTGTGAATGAGAGTATTCGGATATTCACGCAGCAACCGGTCATAAGTAGGCTTGCGCGCGAGCGCAATGGCGTTGGCCTTGGTCTCGGCTCGATACCCCCAGCCGTCGAGAATGATAAGAACAAGCGGTTTAGGACGAGTCATGAATTGGCTTCCAGTTCCTGGCTTCTATGATGCTCTTAAAGGCTGTCATCCTGAGCGAAGCGAAGGACCGATGTAATCTCCGTGGAATTACACAGGTCCTTCGTCCCGCAAAGAACGCGGGCCTCAGGAGGACAGATCTATCACGACCGTCAGGAATACGCCCTGACCAGAAGGGTAGTTGAATTGTGAGGCTTGCTCAGCCCCTGCAATTCAGCGCCTTCAATCCCAAGAATCTCGCCCCGTCCCCCAGCTCTTCTTCAATCCGCAGCAGCTGGTTGTACTTCGCGATGCGGTCCGTGCGCGACGCCGATCCTGTCTTGATCTGCCCCGCCCCGGTGGCCACCGCCAGATCCGCGATGAACGTGTCTTCCGTTTCCCCCGACCGGTGCGAGATCACCGACGTATACCTATTCCTCCGCGCCAGATCGATCGCATCCAGCGTCTCGCTCACCGTACCGATCTGATTCACCTTGACCAGGATCGAATTCGCGATGCCTTTGTCGATGCCCTCTTGCAGGAACTGAACGTTGGTCACGAACAAATCGTCGCCCACGAGCTGAATCTTGCCACCGAGTTCCTTGGTGAGATTGGCCCAGCCGTCCCAATCATTCTCAGCCAGCCCATCTTCCAGCGAGACGATGGGATAATCATTCACCCACTTGGCCCAGAAGCGCACCATCTCGTCGGAACTCTTCGCCGACTTGTCCGACTTCTTGAAAACGTATTTTCCATCCTGATAGAACTCGCTCGCCGCCGGATCCAGCGCGATGGCAATGTCTTCTCCCGGCTTGTACCCAGCCTGCTGAATGGCTTCCAGCACGACCTCAATGGCCTCGACATTCGACTTCACCGAAGGCGCGAACCCGCCTTCGTCGCCCACCGCGGTGTTGTACCCGCGCTTTTTCAGCACTCCCTTGAGCGTATGAAAAACTTCAACTCCCCAGCGCAAAGCCTCTGAAAATGAAGGCGCTCCGACCGGCATCACCATGAATTCCTGGAAATCTACATTGTTGTCGGCATGAGCTCCGCCGTTGAGGATGTTCATCATGGGCACCGGCAGCGTGTTCGCTCTAGCCCCGCCCAGGTAGCGGTAGAGCGGCAGCCCGTACTCTTTCGCCACAGCCCGTGCCGCCGCCATGGAGACCGCGAGAATGGCGTTCGCGCCAAGGCGGCCTTTGTTCTCCGTGCCATCGAGTTCGACCATCTTCCGGTCAAGCGCCGACTGGTCCGCCGCGTCCATGCCGCCGAGCGTGCTCGCGATCTCACCGTTTACGTTCTCGACCGCCTTCAGAACTCCCTTCCCTAGGTACTGCTGTGCGTCGCCGTCCCGCAGTTCCACCGCTTCGTGCTCACCCGTCGATGCTCCACTGGGGACAATCGCCCGGCCAATCGAGCCGCTCATCAGCGAGATTTCAGCTTCTACCGTGGGGTTGCCCCGTGAGTCCAGCACCTGACGGGCATGAATCTCCGCAATGTTGCTCATAGGATTCCTTTCGCTCTCCGATTCTGGTACTTCATGATGGATGACGGTGTTGAATGAGAAACGTCGGCCCGTCAATACCCGACACCTGCATAAGTCTTGCCCATACTGCAGGGAAACTCTCGATTATATCGGATGGAGGATGAACGGAATGTGACGATCCTCCGCCCTTGTCGAGCACAGTCCCACCATGGGAGATCTGGTCCAAATGTCGGCAAGGCCTAGCCCTTACTCCTCTGGTTCCCTTGTCCTTCCGCATGTTGTGCACGCCTGCCCGCTGGTCTACAGTCAAAGCGACGCTCGGAGAATTCGGAAGCGGTTTTCGGAGGTAAAGATAATGGCGACGACGAGGAAGTCAGTGGTTCTACCCTCAATCCTGCTGCTGGCGGCGATGGCTGCGGCGCAGACCAACCAGTCCGTGCCCGCCGGCACCGCGCTGATGGTCAAGCTTGACACAACCCTTGCGACCTTCAGCAACCGCGTCGGCGATCCCTTTCAGGCCCGCCTGACTCAACCCGTCGTGCTCAACGGCCAGACGATGATCCCCGCGGGAGCCAGAGTCGAGGGACGCGTGACCAAACTAAGCGAACCGCGCCGCATCTCTGGCAAGCCCACAATCGGAATCCTGCCCGAAGCCGTCGTTATGCCCACGGGCGAACGCTATTTCCTCGATGCCACGCTGGTTGATACCAATCTCGGCCGCGGCAGCGACGTCAACGAAGAAGGCCAGTTCAAAGGTTCAGGCCACGACCGTCGCGACACGCTTGAAACCGGCGGCGGCGCGGCCGGCGGCATGCTGATTGGCGGCCTCATCGGCGGCGGCCCTGGAGTGCTGATTGGCGGTGCGGTCGGCGCGGGTTCCACTACGGTTCACTGGCTCAGCAAACATCGCTCCGCCGTTCTACCCGCAGGCACAGAACTCACGCTGGAACTCAATCGACCGTTCACCATGAACACAACTCCTGCTCCTGCTCCCGCACCTGCGGCAGCGAGCGGTGGCAGCAAGTAGACCATCACAGTAGAGATTAAGAAGCCGGAGGCCATGGCCTCCGGCTTTTCTGTAAGTACCACGACGGGGAACGAACCCTACATTACTGCATACAGCAGATCTCCCTCGCTCAGCACCTGCAACTCAATCCATCCCTCCAGGGGCAGCGCGTCCACCGGTAAGCGGTCTTGCCACAGACTGAAGCGAAGACGCAGTCTGCTCGTCGCGACGGCGGTACCGGCCTTGCGCTCTGCCGCAGTCGTGGTTCCCGGCGTAGCGAGCAGCCAGGCCAGCGGCAGTTTGAACTCAAAGTTACGGCGGAGCGCAACCTTGACGTGCTCGTCAGCGTTGGCGGAGGTCGCCAGTACGGTTCCTGCCGTCCCATTCTCGATCTTCCATTCCTTCATGCTGTGCTCATGCACCGACGCATCCAGGCGCAATGTGCGCCGGGCACGCGGCTCACTCGCCGCCCACGATTCCAGGTTGACGACGATCTCGAAGTCCGTCTCTGGCACCTTTTCTTTGAAGTCCAGCCGCCCGTACACATGCGTGCCATCGATCCCCGCGTAGACGGAGTCGAGCAGGAACTGTTTCCCGTGCATGGCGCCGGCGCGATGATCTGCCGTGTAGACCGCGGCCCCCATCCACTCGAAGTAGCGGACCTTGTCTCCCGTGACTCGCGGGTGAATGTACGCGGTCTGCGGCGTGAATGACGGCCGGACCTCGGCTCCGGTGATCGGCTGCGCCAAAGAGTCCGGCGGAGTCGCTCCCAGCGCCTGGTAGACATTTGACAGATGCTTGCGATAAAGCTCGTCGAAATCACGGTCATTGGCCGAGTGATGCTCCGGACCATACCACCAGTTCCAGTCACTGCCCTCCGCAATCAGGATCTCGTCGAAGGCCAGCTTCCGCTTCGTCTCGTTCGCACGTGCCGCATTCTGCGCGTAGAACTCGCGCGCGTTGTAGAGATAGTCCCAGGCGCGATTATCCTCGGGAGCGCCAATCCAAACGTTGAAGTTCGCATTGATCCATGATCCCGGCACGATCGACTTCAACCGGCCAAAATCCTTGTGTCGGGCAATCGCCTCCGAAATCGTCACCGCTTCCAGTCCCGCCTCGCGCTGCAGTCCGTCATAGAAGCGACGCAGAAATTCGCGCCCCGACTTCGGATAGTATTCCCACGCATTCTCGCCGTCGAGGATGATCGAAACCACCGCGTCCCGCCCCTGCGCCAGCACCGGCTTTGCCGCCTCCTTGACATTCCCAATCAAGTGCTTCGCCGCTTCTGCCGGAGGCATCCCCGAGTACACGAATCCGATCAGGTCCGAAATGGTGTGATCGCGAAACACCATATGCATCGCGGTCGACCCGTTTTCGTAACGATGGATGTTGTAGAGTTTCTCGCCCAGCGGCGCCGGCAGCCGCCCGTGACCATCCCGCGCAAAGAACAAGCCCGTGCTTCTACCCAGCACGCCTTCGTCGGTGGCCATCCATTGAATGCCGAGGCTGTGCGCAATCGCCAGCGCTTCTTCGGAGACGCTTCCTTCTGAAGGCCACACGCCCTTCGGACGCATCCCAAAGACCCGCTCGTGCAGATCCAGCCCCCGCGCCAACTGCTCCCGCGCATCCTCCGGATGCCGAAACCGGCTCTGCGGCAGCGGCAAGCCCGGCGACGAGACCGCTCCCGCGCTGGTGTCGCAGACCAACGGCAGAATCGGGTGGTAAAACGGCGTCGCCGAAATCTCAATCGACCCCTTCTTCGCGGCCGCGCCATACGCTGGCAGAACCTTCGCCAGCAACTCCCGCTCCCGCGCAATCACGAACTTCTGATCCTCCAGCGAGTACTGGCGCCCCTTCTTCACTAGAGCGGCTACATCCTTCTCTTCGAGAAAGAACTCATCAAACCACGCAATCTGCGAGAGCACCTGCAGGTCCGTGAAATCCTGTGCGGTGAAATATCGCTCTGCGCGCTCCGGTAAAGCTCCATGCTCGCGAAACCGCTCCCACAACTCGTGGTAGCGTGGATACCGCCCAATCACATTCACCGGATTCGCCTGAAACAGGTACTGCAGCGCGAACCGCCTCTCGTCCCCCGACAAATCCTTCGCCGGCTTCGCCGCCACGCTGAGAAACGGATCCTGCGCCGTCCCCTCCACGTAGTCCTGGATCTGCGTCATCAGCGACGGCACGATGTTGAAGTTCTGATGCACGGAGGGAAACTCATCCAGCAGCTTCACCATGCCGTAGTAGTCTTTGAGCGCATGCAGTCGCACCCAAGGTAAGCGGTACTCCCCCGTGACCAAGTCTTTGTAGAAAGGCTGGTGGTGGTGCCACAGAAGAATCAGGCGAAGCGCTGGCATGGCTGGAAAAGTCAGTCTAGCACGCGGGTTTCCGGGACAGGCCCTCCGGGATTCTCCAGATGCCCATATGATCGCCCGTTCCGGTACACTAGCAACCTGACAGAAGCATGAGCCCTGACCCCACTGCCGCGCTCGCCCCACCCCAACTCCTCACCGACCAGGACCTCTACCTCTTCAACGAAGGCAGCAACTACCGCATCCACGAAAAGATGGGAGCCCACCTGGTCACCCACAACGGCCAGTCCGGTGTGGTCTTCAGCGTCTGGGCCCCGAACGCGCGCTCGGTCTCGGCCGTAGGCAGCTTCAACTCATGGAACCCGATCCCCAACCGCCTCCAGCCGCGAGGCTCCTCCGGCATCTGGGAAGGCTTCGTCCCCAGAGTCACCAAGGGTGCCCTCTACAAGTTCCACATCGAGTCGCAGCGCCACGGATACCGCGTCGACAAAGCCGATCCCGTCGGCCTGCTCCATGAAAAGCCCCCCCGCACCGCCTCGGTAGTCTGGGACCTCAACTACGAATGGAACGACCACGAGTGGATGGAGAAGCGCCACACCCGCAACTCGCTGCGCGCCCCGCATTCCATCTACGAAGTGCACCTCGGCTCGTGGATGCGCGTCCCCGAGGAGCATAATCGACCGCTCACCTACCGCGAGACTGCGCCCCGCCTCGCCGAGTACGTCGGCCGCATGGGCTTCACTCACGTCGAGTTCCTGCCCGTGATGGAGCATCCCTTCTACGGCTCCTGGGGATACCAGACCACCGGCTACTTCGCCCCGACCTCGCGCTATGGCACACCGCAGGATTTCATGTATCTGGTCGACTTCCTGCACCAGCACGACATCGGCGTAATTCTCGACTGGGTGCCCTCGCACTTCCCTTCCGACGGACACGGCCTCGCTTACTTCGACGGCACCCACCTCTACGAACACTCCGACTCGCGCCAGGGCTTCCATCCTGACTGGAAGACGCACATCTTCAACTATGGACGCACCGAGGTCCGCAGTTTCCTGATGTCGAGCGCCATGTTCTGGCTCGACAAGTACCACATCGACGGCCTGCGCGTGGACGCCGTCGCCTCCATGCTCTACCTGGACTACTCCCGCAAGCACGGCGAGTGGATTCCCAACAAGTACGGCGGCCGCGAGAACCTCGACGCCATCGACTTCCTCCGCCGCTTCAATCAGGAAGTCTACAAAGAGCATCCCGACGTTCAGACCTGCGCCGAGGAGTCAACGTCCTGGCCCATGGTCTCAAAGCCCGTCTACGTCGGCGGGCTTGGATTCGGCCTCAAGTGGGACATGGGATGGATGCACGACACGCTCAAGTATTTTCAGAACGATCCCATCCATCGCAAGTATCAGCACAACATGCTGACCTTCCGCATGCTCTACTCGTTCCACGAAAATTTCGTGTTGCCGCTCTCGCACGACGAAGTCGTCCACGGCAAAGGCTCGCTCATCGGCAAGATGCCCGGCGACGAGTGGCAGCGCTTCGCCAACTTGCGCCTGCTCTTCGGCTACATGTTTGCCCAGCCCGGAAAGAAACTGATGTTCATGGGCGACGAATTCGGACAGGTCCGCGAGTGGGCGCACGACACCAGCCTAGAATGGGATGTCACGCAGTACCAGGTCCATCGCGGGATGCAAGCCTGGGTCGAGCGGTTGAACCGTCTCTATCGCAACGAGCCCGCTTTGCACGTGCTCGATAACAACGCAGCGGGATTCGAGTGGGTCGATTGCAACGACAACGCCACCAGCACGATCTCCCTGCTGCGCAAGAGTGAGAACGCGAGAGACACCGTGCTCGGCGTCTTCAATTTCACCCCCGTCCCCCGCACCGGATACCGCATCGGTGTCCCCCACGCCGGCTACTGGCGTGAACTCCTGAATAGCGACGCCCGTGAATACGCCGGAAGTGGCGTCGGCAACCTCGGCGGCGTCAACGCCGAAGCCGAACCCACCCACGGCAGACCGTACTCGCTGAAGCTGACCCTGCCCCCGCTGGGAGCACTGTTCTTGAGAGCAGAATAAGCGGTCGAATGGTTCGCTCGCTGCTAGCGCAACGTAGCCATGACGTTACGGATGCCAATGGCAGAACAAGCAGCCAAAACTGGCGACACGACTCCGAGCCCGTACAAGACATATCGCGATCGCGGCAGCCACCTGTCGAAGGCAAGCAGCAGAAAAGGCAGGACAGGTATTACAAACCGTGGAAATTCAGCCCGAGCCCACGCCACCGAGTTATAGCTGAAGATGAAGGCTAGGTAGACAAATACGAATATGCACTCGGCAAGGTGTTCATGGATGTACGCGTGGAAACCTTTTCTACTCATGGCGAATGCGCCGGCCAATGCGAAGACGATCCAGCCCACGGTCAGCGCAACATTTGTCCACGGCTCTCGATTGTGCCAGAGACTTAAGGCTATGGCGCGGAATGGTAGGCCAAGCGGTGGTCCTGACTGCCAGTCATATTGCTTATAGCGATGGAACTGATAAAGAGGATCGTGAAAGTAGATCCAGAATGGGAGTAAGTACAGACCACCGATGAGGGCCCCCACTGCAGTGCATGTGGATGCCTTCTTCCACTCACGACGGGAGATTAGGACAAGTCCTATACCCACGAGCACAAAGACTCCGAGGGGACGCACAAGAGTTGCGAAGCTTGCAAGAACCGAGCCACTCTCCCAGCGCTCCTTGCGCACTGCCCAGAATGACGAGAAAAGAAGAGCCATGAATAACGGCTCGGGCCCTCCCAATAGCGAGGCTTGAATCCAGTACAGATTCAAGACGGCAAAAAAAGCGGCAATCCATGGGTTCCAGAGACGCCAGACCAGCAGCACACTTACGACAGAGGCCGCCATCGAGACCAGCAGAAGGCTCGAACGAGGAGATATCGGAAGTCAGGAGATACCCGCAATAAGGTAGGACAGGCCCCAGAACTGCTTGACCTCGATTCCGCGAAAATCCCAGTGCCGAATCGCGTCGGAAGCCTGCAGATACGAGCCGTTGTCACCGAAATGGTCCACCACCCGCGTATACGTCTGAAAGCGTGTAAGGACGCCCACAAAAAGAGCGGCAACAAGCACCCATAAGAAGCACACTTCTAGACGCGAAGGGGAACTCTCAACTGTGAGTGGTTCCTCTTCTATGACCTCGCCGACCATTTCTCTGTCAGAGTTCTCCAAGATGTGTCCAGAAGGTCTTCCAAGTGCTCTTAATGTAGTTGGGTGTGTTTCAGGAAGAGTAGACGCCCAATCCCGCGCCACACGGACAATTTCTCAAATCGACCTGGTGCACACCGCCGACACTCAACCCGGAAGAGAATCCTTGTCTTGGAGAATACCATAGGATCTACGCGTGGTCTCTGGCGCTCTCCCGATTCTACGGCTTCCACTGCCCCACTTCCTTCAACAACTGATCCAGCCCATCCTTCTTGATGATCTCCGCCACCGCCGCATGATCGATGTGCCCCGCGATCGGCTTCGGATCCTCCGCAATCACCCACGCCGTCGCCACCACGATCGCCGACCCCGCCTTGAAGTCCACCGGATCGACCTTGTCATAGGTGTCGCTCGACTTGTGATGCAGTTCGACATACGGTTTCATGTCCACCCACAGATCGAGCGCCGGCACGCCCTGCAGCATGAACGGACCATGATCGGTGTCGTAGGTCACTTCCATCGAAAGACCACCGCCGCCAATGTCTTTCAGCAGCGAGTCGCTGATCGGCTGCATGGCTTCCTTCAGATCCTTGCGCCCTTCCACCTTCCATCCCTTGGGATGTCCGGACCCATTGTCAGTATTGAGCACCGCCACGCACTTGCCGATCTCGTTGAGGTGCGCCTGCACGTACGCATAGGAACCGAGCAGCCCTTCTTCTTCCCCGCCCCAGAGCGCGAACCGGATCGACCGCCTTGGAGCCTTGCCGAGAGCCGCAACGGCCCGCGCCACCTCCAGCACCGACGCTGAGCCTGTGCCATTGTCCTCCGCGCCCGTGCCGAAATCCCACGAGTCGAGGTGCGCTCCAATCAGAATCCACTCGTCCGGCAACTCGCGCCCGCGAATTTCCGCGACCACGTCGTTCACCTGCATCTGCCCCGAGGTCTTATTGCTCAACTCGAACTGAATGCTGACTGACCCCTCGTCCATCAGCCGACGAATCAGCGCAGAATCCTCCATGCCCAGTTCCGCCCCTGGTAGCGCACTCATAGACCCGCCCCAATCGAGCGAAGTCGCATTGATCACGTTATTCTTGGCCGAGTCCGGAAAGATCATGGCCACCGCGCCCACGTCCTTCAAATTCCGTGGCGCCGCCATCACCGCCGCCAGCACTTTCACCCAGCCCTCGGCGAAGATCTTCTCCGTATCGAGGATGACGATCTTGCCCTTGAGCTTGTCCGCCTTGGACTTGATGCTGTCAGCCGAGACGTCGTCGATAAGAATGACCTCGCCCTTCACTCCACCTGCCGGCGTCGACGGAGCCCATCCCAGCGACTCGACATGCAGCGGCCTCGCCGTGGGCGCCAGCATCTCCCCATGCGCCGTCCCGCGCTGCCAACCACTGGGCATGGTGAACGGCTCCAGCCGCACGTTCTGGATGCCATAACTGCGAAACCTCGCTGCCGCCCACTCCGCTGCACGGTTGTACGCCGGCGACCCGCTCAGCCTTCCGCCAAAGCCATCCGACAACTCGCGCAGAGTTGTCATCGATGGCCCCGTGTACACCGAACCGGCCAGCCGGTCAGCCGTGTCTTTGACCTCAGGTGAGACTTGAGCAGCCGAGACTTGCGCCGACGCGGCCAGAGTGAGAAGAACCAACAAGAATCCGTAAGACGGGCAACTTTTCATTTGACCATTCCTCAAGGAAGTTCAGCGGCTTCCCACCGCTGGCAAAGACAAACTGGGCATTGTGCTATGCAGGAGCGTTCGCATGCAAGTGCATTCGGTAGTGCACTGATTAACCACTAAGGACACAAAAGAGCACGAAGGCGACCCTGAAGATTCACGCCTTCGTGCAACTTTGTGTCCTTTGTGGTGGATGAATTCCAGGACCCCATCCGTGACTCGGTCCAGCTCCAGATAACCAGGCCCTGCAATCTATGTCATGATGGGAGGATGAAGAAGCAAGCATCCGACCAGCAATCCCACGATCGCCGCTACCAGGAGCGGAAACGGGCTGAAGCCGCGCGGAAACCTGCCCGGAAAACTGCGCCCCGCGCCACCGCAACCGCGGCAGAATCCCAGCCTGCACCTCTGACCCGCACCTCAAGTTAAGCAGCCCGAGTTAACCGGCTGAGTTAACTGGCTCGAGTCAGCCCGTGCTATCCTCGCCTGAAGCGCGTTTCCCATGCGCATTCTGACCCGCTACATTCTGCGCGAAGTGGTCGCGCACGCCCTGATCGGCGCGGCGATCTTCACCTTTGTCCTCTTCACCCGCGATCTCGGACACATTCTCGAACTGGTCGTCCGCGCCAGCGCCCCGCTGCCCAGCGTCGCCGAAGTCTTCTTCTACACCGTGCCGCTCGCCCTCACCTACACCATCCCCATGAGCGTGCTGGTCGGCATCCTGATCGGCCTCAGCCGCCTCGCTGCCGACAGCGAAATCACCGCCATGCGCGCCAGCGGCCTCGGTGTCTGGACGTTCCTGCGCATCCTGTCCGTCTTCGTTGTCGCCGCCTGGCTGATCGCCATGGTCAACGGACTCTACGTCGCGCCCCGCTCGCAATCCGCCCTCGCCCATCTCGAAGATCAACTCAAAGGCTCCCAAGTCTCGTTCGAAATTCGCCCCAGAGTCTTCTACGAAGGATTCCCCAAAGCCGTCCTCTACGTTCAGGATGTCCACAGCGCGCAAGGCGCCGCGGTATGGAAGGGCATTTTCCTCGCCGATGTCTCCGACGCTGCCAATCCCCGCATCACACTGGCCCGGGAAGGAATCGTCGTCAGTGAAGGCAAAGACCGCCTGCACCTGCACCTGATCGACGGCTCGAGCCACGAGGCCGATCCCAGGCAGGCCGATCACTACCAGATCTCGACCTTCCAGCAAACGGACATTCCCATCGAATTACCCTCAACCGACAGCAAGCCCGAAGACTCCGTCCCAGTCGGGGTCATGAGCACGAGCGCGCTGCAGACTCAAGCCAAGCGCGCGGACCCGGTTTTAGCCCGCTGGTATCAGATTGAGTTCCACCGCCGCTTCGCCTTGCCCACCGCCTGCCTGGTGCTGGCGCTGGTCGGCATTCCCCTGGGACTCTCCTCGAAGAAAAGCGGAAAGTCCGGAGGCTTCGTTCTCACCATCGTGCTGGTCTTCGGCTATTACGTGGTCTCGCTCGTCGGAGTCTCCTTCGCGCGGCAGGGTAAAGTCTCGCCTTGGCTTGGAGCCTGGCTCGCCAACCTCGTTTTTCTGGCAGGTGGAATCTTTCTGCTGTGGCAGGCGGAGAGGCGCCCTTTCGAACTCGGCTCCCTGCGCCTGCGCTGGAAGCTGCAACCCTTTCCGGGAGGTGCCTTTGCCCGCAGGACGGAGAATGTCTTCGAGCGCGTCGCGAACCGCCGCCGCATGTTCCGCGCCAGCTTTCCCACGCTGCTCGACGACTACGTCCTGCGCGACTTCTTCGTCTATCTGGGGATGATCCTCGCCGCCTTCCTTGTCCTGACGCTGGTCTTCACCTTGTTCGAATTGCTGGGGGATATTCTCCGGAATCACATCCCCACGCTCCTCGTCGCCGAGTATCTGCTGAATGTCGCTCCCTACCTGCTGTACAACGTCGCCCCGCTCGTGATGCTGCTGGCCGTCCTGGTCACCTTCGGCGTCATGCAGCGCTCCAACGAGATCACGGTCATCAAAGCGACCGGCATCAGCATCTACCGCCTGATCACCCCGGTTCTGGTAGCCGCGGCCTTGCTGGCTGCAGGCTTGTTCTTTGCCGACCAGTTCTATCTACCCCACACCAACAAACGCCAGGAAGCGCTCCACAACCAAATCAAGGGCCGTCCACCGCAGACCTACCTGCGCCCCGATCGCAAGTGGATCTTTGGCCGCAACAACCAGATCTACTACTACCAGTTCTTCGATCCTGATCGCGACCAGTTCGCCAACGTCACCATCTTCCAGCTCGATCCCGCGAATTTCACCGTCACGCGCCGCATCCACGCTGAACGCGCCCACTGGGCCGACAGCCTCAACCGCTGGATCTACGAGCAAGGCTGGGAACGCTCGTTGCGAGTCTCCGCCATTGAGAACTACCATCCCTTCGACGTCGCCACATTCCCCGAACTGAGCGAGGCCCCGTCTTATTTCAAGAAAGAAGTGAAGCAGTATTCCGAGATGAACTACGAAGAGTTGCGCCGCTACATTCACGACCTGCAGCAAAGCGGCTTCGACGTGGTGCGGCTCAAAATGCAGCTGCACCAGAAACTCTCCTACCCACTGATCACGCTGATCACCGCGATCCTGGCGATTCCGTTCGCGCTTTCAACGGGTAAGCGAGGAGCCATCGCCGGAGTCGCTACCGCCGTCGGCATCACAGTCTTCTACATTGTCGTGTCGCGACTGTTTGAGGCCATGGGAAACCTGAGCCAACTGCCCCCCGCTCTGGCAGCCTGGTCCCCGGATCTTATCTTCACTCTGGTGGGTGGATACCTGATACTGAAAGTGCCGACGTAGAGCAGTGGTCAGTGACCAGTGGTCAGCGGCAAATTGCGCCCGCATTCCAAAAGGATGATGGGTACTGGGTACTGGCAACTGGGTACTGACCACGGGTTTACTTCACCGTCACACCCCACGGAAAGTTGTCCGTCGTGATCGCGGGAAGCGCCGCAAGCGCTCCCGTGGCCGGAGTGATCGAGTACTGCGAGAGCGAAGCCGAATCACGGTTGGTAACGAATAGCCAGCTATCATCCCCCCGAATCGCAATCGAGACCGGAGTGGCCCCGGTGGCGACCGTCGCCGGACTCAAAGCGCTCAGGGTCCCGTTCGCCTGACTGATCTTGTAGCCGGAAATCGCGTTCTGTAAGTTATCGACCACATAAACGAAGTTGCCGAGCGGATCGCACACCACTGCCGTGGGTCCGTTCCCTGCAGAAGTCGCCGCCCCTGTAGAGATCAGGCTCCCATCCGCAACTGGGCAATTGGGCAGAGACGGTGTGCTGCAGATGGTGTAGCCGCTCACATTGTTCGAGTCGTGGTTGGAGACGTAAACAAACCGGTTGCAGGGATCAACGGCTACTCCCGAGGGTATGTGGCCAGTCACAAAGTCGGTCGGTAGTGGTCCCAAAACTCCAGAGGACATGTCTACCGGGAAACTCCAGACGCGATCATTGGTCGAGTCTGCGACATAAAGAAACTCCGTCGTCGGTGCGGCCCCTCCCGCACATGGGGCACTCTGTGCGAGGGCGGTGTTCTTGGGTGGGAAGATAGTCGCAGTTACAGCCAGCGAAAGTGGACTTGGCGCGGTACCACCTAAGATGCTGGGAATCGAAAACGGTGACCCCGTGACCTCGGTCAGGCTGGCGCCACTCCCGATGGAGAATACCCTCACGTTTCCCGGCAACGTCGCTGTTGTCGTCGTTGGAGGGTTTGTCGAGTTGTCCGTGAACGTCACTGCCTCCAGTGCGGTAGACACAAACAGGAACTTACCTGCGGAATCCATCGCGAACCCAACTGGGGCGTTGCCCGGGTTCGGATTGGTTGAGTCGTTGAGCCCACAGGTGGGAAAAGTTCCAGGGTATGCCGGATTTCCGGTCAAGTTCAGTGGCGTGCCGGTCGACGCCAGCGTGCCATCCGAATTCACCTTGTAGGCCGCAACCACACCCTGAACTGCTCCGCTCAGCGAAGTGCTGCTACAGGTGACGCTGTTCGCTACATACGCGAACGCGCCGGCCGGGTCCAAAATGATCGCGGTTGGCTTGCCCGGAACCGCTGCCGCTGTATTGATCTGCGTGGCATGCCCGTTGCTTAGATTGAAGCTGAAAGCCTGCAACACCTGCGAACCCTGGCTCGGCACAATCACCAAACCATCCGAGGACGACGAATAATGGCTCCCGCAAGCCACCAGCAAGCCCATCGAAATCAGTACTATCAGCCCGACCAGCCAGGTCAATCGTGTCGACATTCGTCCTATGATCTCCGTATTTGTGCCACGTTTATGCGCGCGCACATCCCCGCTCCAGCACGAGGAGCGCCTACACTGCTGAGGAGACGTGAAATTCGCAAACCACTTGTGTATCAGGAATGCGCCGGAAGAGCAAACCCCTGCCCCGGGAGATTGGAACCCGGAACCCAGCCTGGAGTTGCCTTAGCCTTCCATGTCGCTTCGGGTTTTGAAGGGAAGTCTTGCCCCGGCAGCGACAATTCCGGTCACGGCGCCAATCTGAGCTTCTCGCGGAGAGCTACGCTTCCCGGCCCGCCGGAACCGGTTCGACTGCAGCCGGCGCCGCCTGCCCAGCGGCCACTAGAGGCAGACGAATCTCCACGGTCAGCCCGCCTTCCCTGCGATTGAACGCCCTCACTCGCCCACCGTGAAAGCGGACCGCGCGGTCGGTAATGGCTAAACCAAGTCCAACCCCGCCGGTGAGTCGGCCGCGGGCATCGTCAAGCCGATAGAAGGGTTCAAACATCTTGTCCAGAGCATCCTCGGGAACACCCGGCCCGCTGTCGCTGACGCGCAGAACTGCTTCTGCGCCCTGGGACTGTTCCGCTCTGTCCAGCTGAATTTCTGCCGACGTACCTTCCCGCGTATAACGGATCGCGTTCCGCACCACGTTCTCGATAGCGCTGTGCAACAGAGACGCGTCTCCCGACACTCCCCAATCGCCTTCATGGATCACGCAGTGCACGTGACAGTGTCGGGCCTGCGCCTCGAACTCCGCGTCCTCGGCGATATTCACTACCAGTTCATTTAACGGGACCGGAGTGCAAGGCACTCGTTGTTCGCCGTCTTCCAGACGCGCCAGGGTAAGGATCCTGCCGATCAACTCGTTGAGGCGGCTGGCCTCCAGTTCGATGCGGTCCAGCATGTCGGCGCTTTCAGGATTGGAACGCTGCCGCGCCAAGCCCAGTGCCACATTCAAACGTGCTAGCGGCGAGCGCAGTTCATGTGAGATGTCGTTCAGCAGACGCGATTGCGCCTGGACCAGCGACTCCAGCCGCTCCGCCATGGCGTCGAAATCACGCATCAGCCCCGCAATCTCGTCGCGCCGGCTGCCGGAGGGTGCTCCAGCACGCGCCGTCAGATCGCCGGCGGCCAGCTGCTGCGTCGCCGCGCGCAGCCGGACGATCGGCTTCGTCATTAGCCATGAAAGCACATAGCAAACCAGCCCTGAAGAAATAATCGCGATGATCAGCCCTGGGACAGGCATTCCGCGTGGACCAAAGAACACACGAGGCCCCGGAGGCAGTCCGATCACCAGCGTGTAGCGATGCAAACCGTCGGAAGACGCCCGGGAGTCTCGCAGCACCTGAGGCACGGGAAACACAAATCCTTCGTGCGGCATCCGCGGTCCACCCGCGGCCACCCGCGCGGCCCAGTCGGGAGCGCCCCGTCCCGAGACCTCTTCTCCCCGTTCGTTGAAGAGATACGCACGCACATGTTGAGTTTTGTCTAAGTTATCAAGATACTGCCGCAACTGCGCTTCGCTGCCCTCCTCATAGGCACTGACCGCTTCGTTCAATACCGTCGTGCGGAGGGCCTCCCACGAAGAACTGCGTGGACGAAAGAACAGGGTTACCACGATGGCCAGCACAACAAACAGCGCCTGCGCCAGCCAGAAAGAAAGGAAAATCCGCACAAAAAGGCTTTTCATGATTTGACCCTGGTTCCGCCCTTATGAGGTGCTCTTCACCTTCTCGCGCGGACGCGCAAAGATGTACCCCACGCCTCGAACCGTCTTGATGTGCTCGTCGCTTTCGGTGTCACCGAGTTTCTTGCGCACTTTGCTCACGTGCATGTCGATGCTGCGGTCAAACGGCGAGAACTTGCGGCTGAGCACCGCATTGACCAGCCGTTCGCGCGGCACCACGTGCCCCGCTTCGCGCAGCAACACTTCCAGCAAATTGAACTCGACCGAGGTCAGGTCGACCGGCTTGCCCTCGTTACGTACAGTCCGCGTCGCAGGATCCAGCTCGACTTCGCCCACACGCAAAATCTCCGGCGCCGGGTTCGCCGGCTTGCCGTCGCTGCGCGTGCGCCGCAGAACCGCCCGAATCCGCGCCACCAATTCCCGGGGATTGAAGGGCTTGGGAAGATAATCGTCGGCGCCAATCTCCAGCCCGACGATGCGGTCCACATCCTCGCCGCGCGCCGTAAGCAACAACACCGGCAGCCGTGAGGTTGCCCGGATTCTCCGCAACACCTCGAAACCGTTGATCCCGGGCAGCATCACGTCCAGCACGGTGAGCATGTACCCGCCCGCTGTGGCTTTCTGCAGCCCGCGCTCACCGTCGTGCACGCACTCGACGGCAAAGCCCTCAGCCTGCAGGTACTCCGACACCAGACTGCAGAGCTCAACGTCGTCGTCGATGACCAGAATCTGTTCCATCTTCGCCGTCTTCATTGTGCATCAGCCATCCAACAAACCGCTGTAAAGAATTGTCAAACTGGAGCTTGGTGTCAACGGTATTCACGGGTCTCTGACATGGGCGTCATCCCGAAGCCCGGCGCAGTTCAGCCGGGGGA
>JAIQFC010000038.1 GCA_020073465.1 Terriglobia bacterium | reverse complement strand
TACCTCTTCAGCCTCCGGAGACCGCGTTGACCCTGTACTGGAAAAACGGCAAAGTCGCGACGACTGATGGCCCCTATGCGGAAACCAAGGAACAGCTTGGCGGCATTCAAATCCTTGAGGCGCGAGACCTCAATCATGCCGTTCAGCTTGTCTCACAGCAACCAGGCTTCAAGTATGGACTTGGACCGATTGAGATACGGCCGGTTGTGGATTTGAGCGAAATCATAAAGGAGAGTGAGCAGCGACGACGGCGAAAGGAGACCTCGCGATGAGGGCGGCCTCGAGGGAAAGCGCGAGGGAAAGAATGATTAGGATCATGGCCTTGGGCGGCACGATTATGCTGCTGGTAATCAGCATCGGTTTCCTTGTGCCGAAGGCGGCGGCACAGTCGGATAGATATTCGAAAATGGCGCCTGTCGACCAATACTTGATGGAAAGGAATGCTGAGATTCTGTTGGCGCGGAGCGCCGCTCCGGATTCCATATCCAGCGACGCGACGGTCTTGATCTTGGGACGGCAAGGCTATGAAACAGCTGTCCGAGGAAAGAACGGGTTTGTCTGTATGGTGGAAAGAAGCTGGATGGAGGCGTTTGACTCGCCTGAGTTCTGGAACCCGAAGGTGAGAGGTGCCGAATGCCTGAATCGCCAAGCTGCGCGATCGATATTGCCGATCGCCGATCTGCGGACGAGGATGGTGATGGCCGGCCACTCTAAGGCGGAGATCGTGTCGGCCCTTAAGGCGGCGTTCGACAATAAACAACTGCCAGATCTCGAAAACGGCAATATGGTGTTCATGATGTCGAAGTCGGCATATCTATACGACGCAGGGGATCACAACGGACCACATGTGATGTTCTTTACCGCGCTCAAGGACGGTAAGGATTGGGGGGCTGGCGCATCCGGCTCGCCCGTTTTTTCCGGTCCTTACTGGTTCTTATCGTCGAAGGAACCGTCCCAGGCAAAAGGGCTGCCGCCGATTCTTGTGTTCGCAGTCGAAGTTGCAAAGTGGTCCGACGGAACGGCCGCACCCATGCATCAAGAGTAGATGCGTCAAGAGCAGATTGACCACTACGCAATCGAGACATCCCACTGAGCTCCGGCATGGCAACCCGAGTGGTCTGCCCAGCGAATTGTCGGCAATCCGGAAGCTATCCAGAAACGGGCTTCGAGGAAGTCGTGGTTCACTTCCCACAGGCCGACTTCACGTTACCAATCCGGCCAACTTCTTCGAAGCCCGAATTCTGGATGCGTGGGAATGGCTTGTGGTCGACGGATATGGGCATATCGACACGTCGCCCTTTCTACGGCCGATATGCGAGACTCGGCCTAGTCACGATCAGCCGACCTAAACCCGGGCTCCACGCCGCGCCTGCGATTCGTTCTCGGCTTCGATGATGGCCCAGCCACAATGCACACCGCCCATGCAGCCCCAATCGAAATGATTGAGATACCCGGCCGCGTTGACCAGGTGGACCAAGTTTCTGCAATTCTGTTCCGTGTGCGGCGTTTCGATGAGGTAGCGATACATGAGGCCTCCAAGGACCCGCTCAGGTACCGACGGCCTGCCCGCGGGTCCCGAAGGCGCGGCCCTACATGTGTGACTAATCGTTAGGCACCGCCGGTCACCGGCCGAGGGCCGTTCGGATGCGCGCCAGGTGGTGCCAGCTGTGCCGTAGTGCGTGGTCCTCAATGACGAACTGCGCGGTGACAGGTGCTCCGAAGCTCAGCGAGAAGGGCGCCGCCTGGTCCAACTCGTCATCCGTGAACGCACGTACCGCGGCGGCCGCCTCACGACTGTTCCGGCGCAAGAGTTCGAGCGCGGCGGCCTTCGTGACCCCCGCCTGGTCGTGCGCATGCCCGGCATTCAACTCGGCGATCATGTTCCACGTGACGTCCGTAACGGCCTTGCCGCTGGCGATTGTCCGCGCAAGATCAATCTCTATAGGGTAGACGCTGGCAACATGGTGCACGATGACGCCGACCGAACGGCCGTCCCTCCCACTTTCCGACACCGGTTTCCGCCACTCTTCTTCCGAGAGTCCTTCGGCAAAGGCAGCCAAGGTGGCAGCGCCTTCCTCGATCCGATTGGCCAATGATTCGGCGCGACCGGCCGGCCGTGTTGTCTTCGGTTGAGTCTTGAGTTGCTCAAAGTCTTCGCTCGTCGGTATCTCCGTTGCAATCGTATTCATTCTCGTATTCTCCTTTTCATTCCTTGTCTTTGGATTCGTACTCCTTGCGATCTATTCCTATTCGGTCGTCAAGATTTGAGAGGCTAAATCAGCAGCGTCACCACGCTGGTGACCACGAGCGCTGCAGCCCATATCAGGTTGAGATTGATCCAGGTCTTGTGAAGAATCGCAAGGCCGAACTTGCTATAAACCACCCATGCAATGAGCCCTGTAACCGCAAGATAGGCGAACGTATGGATCGCTGTGGCGAGCAACGCTGCGAGCGGATTGGCGGCCGCAGATGCGTGATGGTGGCCTGCCATGTGGTCAGCCGCTTCGACGGTGCGGCTGCCCAGCAGCACCGGCAGCAACATCAAACCAGCACCGTGCGCCGATGCCATCAGAAACGACCAGACCGTCAAGTCGTGAAAGCCCACTTGCATGCGGACCCATCGCGGATGGTAATGGCGCACCAGGGAAAGGATTCCAAGGCCGAACAGAAGCGCGGCGATGGGATAGCGGATCGCCTCCGGTGGCAACGCCATGCCGAGAAACGCCGCCGCTAACACCACGCTGCCAATGGACAATGCGTGGCCTAGCGCGATCGGAACGAGCGCCTTGGCCACCGCACTGCCCTTCTGCTCCTGCATCCCCAGCGCCACCGCGAAGAGCCAACCCATCCCAGGGTTGATTCCGTGGTAGGCGCCGAGGAGCAGCATCAGCCACAAAGCCGTCGTGCCCATCTCTGCGTGTGTCATTTTGCCTCTGAGTAGCAGTAGGAGTCCGATGAAGCGTCGCCGCCCTCCAGCCGCACCTGATGCGCGCGTAGACCGTCGAACTCGACAAAGAATTTTTCGTCGAGTTTCATTCCGCCGTTCGGTTCCGCGTCAAGCTTGACCATCCAACTCTTTAGTCCGTCGGGATAGATCTGCTCGTCCCACGGGGAGTAGAGCGAGTTGGTGAAGTAAACACGCTTGCCATCACGGCTGATCTCAACCATCTGCGGACCGCCGTTGAGCGGCTGCTTGGGCTTGTTGGGATGAGCCGCGCGGCGCACGATGCCGCCGAGATGGACCGAGCCCGTCTTCTTCGGGTTGGCCGGGTCCGAGACGTCGTACTGGATGAACTCCCCAGTCCCCCAGCACGAAACATAGAGGAAGCGATCGTCGAGCGACAGGTTGATGTCAGTCACCAACGGTGGCACGGCCTTGAAGCCCTTCAGCAGCGGCGGTAGCTTTTCCGGGTCCGCGGGCTCAGCGGGGATTTCGATCACCTTGCGGACCGCCCATTTGGTGTTCTTACCGCTGCCCTCCCGGTACCACATCCAGATCGATGACGACAGGTCTTTGAGCGAAACGCCGACCCCAACGAAACCGTAGGTTTTTTGGGGATCGTGAGAGGGCCTCAACTCGAGCACCCACTGTTGCTCTGCACCCAGGTCAATCTCCTGCAGATGGCTACGCTTGTCGAGGTCCCAGATATGAATCTTGTGGCCGTACTTGCCAGCCAAGAGCAGCTCCGGGTTGACGCCGTCTTTCACCATGTTGGGCGTACCCCATTCCGATGTAATCATCGTGTCGTGTCCCAGGTGCCACCAGAAGTCGTACGCCAGTTGTTGCGGGCCACGATCCTTTTCCCACTGGCCCTTCAGTTCAAAGGTGTTCGCGTCCATCAGAAAAATGCCGCCGGGGCCGTCTCCGTTGGCCGATCCGAGAGCGCTTCCATAGATGCAGTCTGGCCCGCAATGAATCGTGTGAGGCGAGGTATAGCCGGTCTTCTTGATGAACTCTTCGGGCTCGATCACCTTCACGATCTTCGGCTGCTTGGGGTCCGGCTTGGTATCGAGGATGTAGATCCGCGAAGACCCGATGCCCGGTACGATCAGATAGCGGCGCTCCATGTGCGGATGCGGCGTTTGCGGACAGAGGCACGCGCTGCAAGCATTCCAGCCGAAATGGTGCAGTTCGTTGTCTCCGCGTGGAAAATCCGTTCGCCCGACGAGCCGCCCATACTCGGAGGAACTCGGATCGAGGTCTATTACTCCCATGGCATCGCGCTCTCCATTCTTGCCAGCGTTGAGCAGAGCGACATAGGCGAGGCGCTCTGGCGGAGCCTGCATTGCCATTCCAGGTGAAGGGTAAAAAGTTGGATCCGGACGCATTAAAACCATGTTCGTATCTCCTTAGTTGTTCAAGATTCGCGGGGAGGCCCCAACCCTCAGGCTTTCACCGCGATCACTTCCAGATACTCCGATGAAACCACGGTGAGTTCATTCCCGCCACGATTGTGCGCGGACCACAGGGCTTCCAAGTCAACGCGCAGTTTCTTCGCGTCCGATTCATCCAACGAAGCAAACGCGCGATTGGTGGGCCCATAGTACTGCCGGAAAAACTCGACCACCTCCGCCGGCGGGAAAGGGTACGTGAAGCTATATTGGCGACGCGTCATCGTAAGATCGGAAACTCCGTGGCCCAGCCTCTCACGTACCACAGCCTCATCGCCCCACAACGCCGGGGCCGGCATGCCAGAGGGAGCAATGAACTTGGCGAACGTCTTGAACATTTGCCCAACGAAGCCTTCGCGCGTCCAATTTCCCATTGCAATGGTGCCTCCCGGACTGCACACTCGGAGCAGTTCGCGAGCGACGAGTTCCGGGCGAGGGGCAAACATCGCTCCTACCAGGCTGATTACGACATCGAAGCTGGCATCCTCAAACGGAAGAGCCTCGACGTCCCCTTCAACAAAACGAGCCTTGAGGCCTTCCGCGTCGGCGCGTGCCTGTGCACGCTGCACGAGATTCGGCGCGATGTCCACTCCGGTGACCTTCACTCCATCCCGGGCCGCCCACAGCGCGACCTGCCCCGAGCCGCAAGCCACATCGAGCAGTTGGCATCCAGCGGGAACATCGAGCTGTTCGTAGAAAATGCGCGCGCCCTGCTCCATATAGCGCGAGAAGCGGTCGTAGTCTCCGGCCACCCACGTATCTTTGAGTCGAGCCTTCAGACCATCGATTTCCGTTGTAGATGTGATGGTGCTCATGTTTCCTCCGGTGTTTTTTTATTCGCCTGCAACAAGGGCGCGGATCGCGTCGGTCGACATGGCCAACCCGCCAATTTCCCATTCCTCATCAAGAACGTCTTGAATGTCTGCCCACGTAACGCTGGACATCTCCGCTTCCTCGACCGACACAGTTACATATGTGAGGTTGTTGTTGAGGTCCGTCTTGTGAGCCGGCGTGAAAACTTTCTCGTTCACATTTACTTGAATCAAGTCCATGGTCGGATCCTCCATTCGGGGTTCAATCGGATTGAGTGTTTCCGCCCCGTTGACTTGCCTACTATGGAGCAGCCGCTCGGACCACTCTTGTCTGCGCGTCCGGCTTTCTTGCTCACGGCAGAGTTGACGTATGATGACTTGCTCAGGAGTCCGGAGAGGTTTGCCGGAAGTCCGCGGGAGGATCTATGGACGTGCTCTCTGAAGTTCTGAAGGTGGTGAAGCTCCAGGGAGCTATGTTCTTCAACGGAGAATTTTCGTCGCCGTGGAGCGTTTGTTCGCCGCCCTCTCACGCGGTTGCTCCCTACCTGGCGCCGGGGGCCGGGCACTTGATCATTTATCACTTGCTGACGGAAGGGAGAGCCTCTGCACGGCTGCTGGACGGCGAGCGCATCACTCTTGACGCCGGTGACATCGTGATCTTCCCCCACGGCGATGCTCACATCATTGAATACGGCCCGCCGACCAAGGCGGTGGACATAGTGAAGGAATTGGCTCGTGCTGCTTCCCGGGGGTTGAAGCTGGCTCGCATGGGTGGCGGAGGGGAAGTCGCGAGATTCATTTGCGGCTACATGGCGTGCGAGCCGCGACTCAGTCAGGTTTTTCTTAGCGGCCTACCGCCTGTGTTCAAAGTCCCCATTCGTAACGATGCCTCGGGCAGATGGCTGGAGAACTCGATCCGCTTTTCGGTGAACGAAGCCGACGCTTCCCGCGCCGGCGGAGAAGCAGTCTTGGCCAAGCTGTCGGAGGTTTTATTTGTTGAAACGCTACGCGCCTACATAGCGCATCTTCCGGCTGAGCAAACAGGTTGGTTGGCTGGTGCCCGCGATTCGGAGATCGGCAAAACGCTGGCACTCATGCACAGGAATCCTGCGCAGCCGTGGACCATTGCTTCCCTGGCAAAAGAAGCGGGGCTGTCACGCTCGGTGCTGGCGGAGCGCTTCCGTCATTACCTCAACGAGCCTCCCATGGCCTACCTCACGCACTGGCGACTTCAATTGGGAGCGCAGATGCTTGCTTCGACCAGTTATTCGGTGTCACAGATCGCATCCGAGGTCGGCTATGAATCCGAAGCCGCTTTTAACCGGGCGTTCAAGCGCGAGTTCACGGTTCCGCCCGCGCGTTTCCGAAGCCAGTCAAGGTCTGCTCAGGCGAACCTTCCCCCGGCAAGAAAAATCTAGGCTAAGTGAATAGATGGCCAGGAGAACAATGGCCGGCCTTAGCGGATGATCCTCGCACTGGCCCCGGGGGGTGGGCGGCAAATTGGAACCGCTTGTTCCGCGTCAAACGTCCCATTGTAGGACGTTTCGCCCGATCGGTACTGCGAAACGGGCTTGTCGCTATCAACTTCAGAATTGTTGCCACGCCGAAATTGAAACTCGGTCGCCGACACAGGCTATGCCGATTGGGCCCGTCTCAATTGACAATCTCAGGTTTTGTGGCCACCTTGGTTGGCACTTTTCAGATGGGCACGAGCCGTGATCCGTTTGTGATCCATTTGTGATCCGTTAGCACTGCTCACCACTGCCTTCCACTGCTTTAACGGCGCCCGCCGTGCCTCTATGTTGTTGAAACTACGTCTACCCCAAAATTCGAATCCTATAGCGCCCACCATCTTTTCAACAGCTTACGATCCGCTATCGGATCACCTCCTTATTTTTCAATAGCTTAAGGACGCGTGGTCCGTCTGGCGATCCGATAGCGAAGACTGCTTTCAGCACTCTGCTAAGCTGCAGTCAATTCCGCGTCGAGAGACCGAACCGATTGTTCTCGCCAACTGAGCTTTCGCTGCCAGAAGTTAGTAAACACAGGCCGACTTAAGGGTAGCGATCGTGTTCAGTGAGTGCATTGGCGATTTATGACGCGCAGGTGTCTCAGGGTTCAGAGACCAGGGAACAGAAATCTGGGCTCGCGAGAATACCAATTGACATTCAACCGAAATTCACTACCATATGGTTGTGGATTGCTTAGATACAACATTTGCGGCTTTGTCTGATCCAACCCGGCGGGCGATGGTCGAGAGGCTCTCCCGCGGGCCTGCCTCTGTGCATGGCTTGACGGAGCCGTTTGCACTCTCGCAGCAGATGATTTCAAAACATATTGCCTGCCTGGTGCGGGCGCGGATTGTGATCAAGACGAAGCGTGGACGAGAGAGTATTTGCACGCTCAGGCCGGAGGCGATCAAGACTGTCAGCGACTGGGCGATCAGCTATCGCCAGTTCTGGGAAGAGAGTTTCGACAAGCTAGATGTGGTTGTGAATCAAATGAAAAAAGCGGAGGTCAGAGATGACAAAAAACACGGTGAATGAGACGGAGCGGATGGTTGTCACCAGGGTTTTTGATGCCCCACGCGAATTGGTCTGGAAGGCTTGGACAGACCCGAAATATGTGATGCAGTGGTGGGGGCCGAATGGTTTTACTGCGCCTTTTTGTGAGATGGATTTTCGCGTTGGGGGGAAATTTCTCTGCTGCATGAAGGCACCGGATGGGCAGGAGTTCTGGAATGCGGTTGAATACCACGAGATTGTTCCGCACGAGAAGATCGTTTCCTTGATGTACTTTTCGGACTCGAAGGGAAACAAGATTGATCCTGCGCAGCTAGGAATAGAACATGAGGCCATAGAGGGTGCGTACGACGTGACCATCTTTGAGGATCTAGGAAACGGCCAGACGAAACTCACCTTCATTGGAAATGAACCCATGGAGAGCGCGAAAAATAGCGGTCAATTAGAGGGCTGGAACCAGATACTCGATAAACTTGCTGCGGTTGTTGCGGGGCTGACGCAGGCGAAATAAGAAGCTGAAGCTTTGATTCGCGAAACTCAATCGTGGAGAAAGAAATGAAAAGAATACCGTTTCTCGCTATCGTCCTGCTGGCATTCGCATTTCCCGCCCATGCCCAGGACGCGATGAAGAAAGATCCAGCCGTCAAACCTGCCGACCCCGAACTGAAGGTCATGCTGGATTCCTGGAACGAGGTTGGCCGCAAACTCATCGCCATGGCCGAGGATTTTCCTGAGGACAAATACGACTTCAAGCCCACGCCGGCGCAACGCAGCTTCGCAGAGCAGTTGCTGCATGCGGCAGGAGCAAACTATTTCTTCACCAATCCCGTCATGGGGAAGGAGCCTCCGGCAGCAGAAGATCCCAAGCGCGACCAATACAAGTCCAAGGCCGACATCGTTGCGTTCGTAAAGAAATCCTTCGCCGATGGCGCAGCCGCCATCCAGTCGAAAGGCGAAAAAGGCCTGACGACGGAGGTTGTTTATTTCGCTCACCAGAAAGCGCGCGTTCTCGACATGGCATACGGCCTCATCGAACATAGCGGTGAACACTACGGCCAGCTCGTTGTGTACTACCGCCTCGCAGGTCTTGTGCCGCCGGAGTCGCGGCCCAAGAAGTAAAGCTCAAGAGACCAGGTACCCGTCCTTATCGCGCGCCGTTTGCGCGAATGGGCGGGGATTTTGGTTTTTGGGACCTTCAGTATTCAATGCGCCGCGCGGCATATGGATATCTCTGCTTTCGTTCCGCTGCAAGATTTGGGCTTCGGTCGCCGCGCCGCCCGTCTCGCCGTCCAGTGCGTATTCCGCAATGAGGAAGAAACTCGCTCTGAGTTTCTGTCGTTGATTCGCCAGCGCCCCAACGGTGTCTAGGATCGACGAAAATCCCTCTAATGTATTCCTCTGTAGCCCTGTGTTCTCGGGGGGAAGATTTTGGTCCTCTGCGCGGAGAACGCCCATGCTTTCCTTCGCGAACTCTGTCGAATAAAATGTCCCCCGCTCAACGTGATCATCATGCGCGAGCAACTGAACGTAAAGCAAAGGCAGGCTATCTCGGAGACCCCGGCTAAGGGCGGCGGAGGCTTAGTTGAAACCTGCTTCTCGTCACTTGGCCGGATGGTCGCCTTTCCGGGCAAGCGACCTTGGCTCGGCTATTGCCTTCAGGGCTCAGTACTCATCGAGTGCAATTTGAAGCGTGATTCGGCGGATTAGTACCGATAGACGGGCTTCGAGGAAGTTGGCCGGATTGGTTTCGTGAAGTCGCATTCTGGGAATGAATGCGGCGGTTGCGTTTTTCCCTCGGCCGAGCGGGGTGGTCAGCCGAACGACCAATCGCCGAGGCTGAAATCACCCACGGCAATCACCCACGGTCCTCTCGTATTTGTCGTACTTTCCAGTGTTTAGCAGTCCCACGGCAACCCTTGAAGTTGTTGGAAACACTGGAAATCCGAGTTCTGAAAAGGCTGGCGTCGGCGGTTCAACTCCGTCCCTGGCCACCACATTTCAAAGCAGTTAGCTCCACTTTTCATTTTCCGTATTACCCGCAGTTTACCCGCAGTTGCCCGCACTACTGCACCAAACCCGTTACCGGAGCCGTTTTCTCCAGGTTCTTGACCGGATCAGGTTCAGACGCCTTCCTACCGCGGAACAGCAACTCCAAGAACATCCCCTGGGCTTCGAGCTTGTCTTCGGTCACCGCCTTCGCGTAGACCTCAAGGGTCGTCTTTAGGTTTTGGTGCCGGAGCATTTCCTGCACCAACTTCGGATCGACCTTCATCTTGACCAAGACCGAAGCCAGCGTCCTCCGGAACGTGTGGAATCCGAAAGTACGCGGCGGAGCCACAACTCCTGCCTTCTTGGCGGCCACGCGCAGGTAATCTGCAACCAGCATGTTGGCTGCGGGAGGCTTGGTGCCCTTGGCACGAAGACTCGGGAAAACCAAGTCTTCGTCGGAGGCATAGAGGGTTTCCTGACGCCAAGCCAACAGATGTGCCGCCAGCAGAGGATGCATCGGAACCGGGGCCTTCGACGCCTTCGATTTCGGAGCTCCAAAACGGCGGTACACGTAAGCCCGGCGCACCCGTATCAACTGCGCCACGAAATCCAGATCCTTCCACATCAGGGCCAGAATTTCGCTGACGCGCAACGCCGTGGCCGCGTCCGTTAGGACCATGGTGCGGCGCATCAGATCCAGATTGTCGAAAATATCGAGCACCTGGGGCAGGGTGAGTATCACCGGCTCGAAGTCACTCTTGGACGATTGGCGGACGAAGTGAATGGGGTTCCCCTCGTCGGAACGAGGAAGAAGCCCGTATCGCTGCCCATGTTTGTAGACCAAGTTCATGACTTTTCGGACCTCTACGAGGGTTGAGTTTTCAAGGCCATGTTTCTTCCTGATCGCCTTGAGCCAACGCTCGACTTCGATCGGCTCGACGGTGAGTGCTGGCGTCCTCTCCCAGCGGGGCAAGGCCCAACGTTTGAGATAGCGCCGATACTTGAGGATCGTCGAATACGCTTTCTCGATCGTGGCATTGTCCTGGTTCTCCGGGAGTTCGTGTTGCATGTAGTGCGCCGCAAGCTGACCAAATGTAGCCTGCGGGCTGACACCGAACGTTGATTGATTGGGATTGAGTCTGAGTTCTTCAACCCGCCGCCACGCGGTTTCCTCACTGGGAAATTCCTTGAGAGAACCTACGCGGATGGGTGTGGCCTCCACCCACTTGCCATCCTCTTGACGCCGCTGGCGGTAGCAAAATAACCAGACCTCCCCGGATTTGCGATGCTTCTTGCGAAGCCATCCGTTCTGAAACCGTGCCATCACTTCTCCCTTCGAGATGTGGCACGGGTGGCTGCTACAGAGTTTTGCTGAGTACGAGCCCACTCGTCAAGCTCACTCAACTTGTAGCGCCATGTAGTGCGTCCTCTGCGGGCGCCGGTTAGAACCGGGTGTGCGGGAATTCTGCCTTCACGAGACAGCCTTTGTATCGTCTTCCGGTCGACAGACAGGAATTCCGCGGCCCTTTTGCAATCAACATAAGATTCGACGGGGGCTGAGAGAGCCGGCGTGACCGGCCATGGCTGGGTCGACATTGCATCCTCGTTACGCTTTCCTCGCGGAGTTTCGAGTTCGCGTTAGTCTTCCTTGCGGGACCTCAAGTTCGACCTTCGCGGCATTTTCGAGTCCGTCATGTCACGCCATGTGACAAACGCCGGGAGTCGACAGCGGGGCTGGTCCGCGAATCCTATTTAAGCCGGAAACAGATTTCAGTCAAACGCGTTTGTCGCGAGTGCGCAATTCCAGACATAGCGAGTCGCCCGGCCACCATAACCGACTGGATGTACATGATCTTAGCGTGCGCTGTAGTCCGGCGATCGAAGCGGCCGGAGTGTCACCACCCAAAGTGCGCTCGGCCAAAAGAATTCTCGGTTGTTGTTAGCGAGGTCAGTCTTCGGTTCAAGTTCCAATGTCGAAGCAACGAAACCGGCTGCTTGGTAGAAGGTGCTGAAATAGTTGGTCCGACACAAGGGAGCCGAGCTACAGATCTACTGGCGCTGTTGCTGTTCGCTCTCCAACCGATCCTTATATGTCTCCACAATGAATTCAGCAAAAGCAGCAGCAGTGGCCACCGCGAGACGAGCGTGTCTCGGCTGTAACCCCTTATGCCGCGAGTTCTTTCCATGGCCTGTGCCGTAAAGGTTGCGAATTTCCGCAAGCCCCTGGGTTGTCGTAGAGAGCGTTCGCAGAGTCTTCTTGATAACCTCCGCTCCCTTTGCCTGATCGGAGATGCCTTCCGGCACCAACTTCAGTTCTTTCAGCACAGCCTTGACTAGATCCGGTGTATCTGGATTCGCCGGAAGGGAGATGCTCATCCGGTCTGCAATGTGTTTGCAGCAAGTATCTATCAGTTCTTTGGCCGTCCCAATCGCCAGTGCCGGGTCACTGTTAATTGAAGATTCGATGCGTTGGATCTCCTGGTACATCCATGAACTACTCAGAATAAGGGCTGCCCTGTGTAGCGATTCCTCTGCCCGACCATATGCCGGGTTCCATGGGGATACCCGATAGCCCACATCGTCACTCGCAAGTTGTAACTCTTCGAGGTTCCATCCATCGCGCTGTAGCTCTTGGTTCATCTTCTGAACGAGCTGCTTCGCCAACCCCGGAGGTCTCACGCTTGGGTGCACGGAACGCTCAACAAAGGCCAAGAACGTCGCGTCCGGACCGTTCAAGAGATTCAGACGTCCATCCGTAAAAACCCAATTCGCAGGCCAGTCCTCGGGATTGTTGACGCAATGCTGCCAGATGTCTCCCGCAGCATCCTTGAAGCGAGAATCCGTCGAAGGCAGCTTGTCGAGTTCGAAAAGTGGGTTCAAGAACTTGACTGGGTCGAGACTGCCGTTCCAATCAACCCCCTCTTGCTGGAGGATACTCACCACAGCCCGTCGGACACGTTTGGTAACAGGACAGCCCTGAAGGTCTGGACGCCCCGGCAGTCCTACAACCAAAGGTGCGATCTCAACGGCAAACCAATCGCTACTCATCTGCTTAACAGCTGCGGACAGAGCTTGTGAGATTTGTTCTTGAAGCAACTCGACCCGTTTCTCGAGGAGAACGAACGCCTCCGGCGACACTTGGACGTAAAGCGTGAAAGTGTAGGTTCCTCCATTCCAATTGTCGTAGCCAGTCTCTTCAAAGCGTGCTCTGCACCGTCGAAGCAGGGTAGCGGCCTCGTAATTGGCCTTGGTATTCAGCATTCGGACGATCGTTTCAATCAGATCTTCATCACTAACCGAAAGATGGAACGAAGAAGTTATCATTCTCTTCTAGACCCACTCGATCTGAGCTTTCTTCACTTTCGCAGTGATGTCAAGAACTCCAGAACGCTCCCACAGTGACGGTCTCAGATGGATTATCCATCCATTCACATACTCCCGGCGATCACCAGCGGCATCCTTCACCACATCGTAAGGGATGCGGTGAGCGTGAGTTACGCTGAAATTGTCATCGAAGAGAACACCGACAAGATAATCAAAGTTGCAGGAATCGAGATCGCGAATCACGCTAAGCTGCGTTGAGGGGTTGTGTCTTGTGATCCTTCGGCCCTTTATCTCGTATTTCTTTCCATCCGACTCGTCCACAGCGTCGCAGCCTTTATTGGAGCGCTTTGACGACTTCAGCGTCAAAGCCCTCGCCACTAGGGATTCACAGTAATCAGCGACAGGGTTGTTTGAACTCCGCACGACTCCACGCGCCCGCAGTTGGTCCATGATGTTGGCGTATGCAGATAAGAGCTCGCGCACGCTTGCATGATCAAGATCCAGACCTCGCATCGACTTGTACCTGCGGGAAAAATTATACGCGTCTCACGAGAGCTGGAATTTCATTCAGGATCGCTTGTCGCCAATTCGGAGGTAATCCAGCGGCCACTACTGTGGCGCTCAGCATGGTGATCGCCCAGTATGTAGGAGTCAAAGCACGCGGATGGAATATCGGGTCCACTCAAGACCACGCTGCCGAACCCCAAGAGAATACGTCCCCGGCCGAACATTACTGAGGTCAACATCGACCCGCAGATCGGTAATGTGATCATGCAGCTTCGCCACCCCGGTCGTGCGCAAGACTTGGTCGCCCGTGTCAGTGAGTAGACCGACATCGTAGGGTCCTTCTTTGCTCCCAATCGGAAGATCGAGCACCAAGTGCTTAGCGCGTCGAGGAATCTCAAGAGATGCCTGACCAGCGTCAACCTGGCTCTGCCCGCGAGCCACCGATCGTTCACGAAGATCCAAGACGGCCGTATCAGTCATCTCTACTGAGCGTCGGGCTCGCACCAACAACCATCCCCCGACCGCGAAGAGCAGAACAGCAGCAGTAGCCACCAAAGTCAGTACACGTCGGCGCTGGGTCGCCGCTTGCCTGCGGAACTCCTTGAATTCTCGGAAACACGGACTGCATGAGCCGAGGTGGTCAAGCCAAGGCTCTGCTTCGATGAGGGACACCTTTCCTTGTGCTATGCCCTTGAGTAGAGCATCTCCCGGACAGCCGCTCCTCTCGGGATTAGGGAACTCCGTCGCTAAGCCTTGCCGGAGAATATCCAGCAAACGCTTGTCCGCCGCGTTTGATTGGCTTTCGCTGCTCAGAGAGAGTCAACTCGCTAACAGTTCAATCTGAAAAACAGCCCAAGTGTAACTGAAAGAGAGCCCCACAACACATTGCCATTTCATCTACCGCCTGACAAACGTGCTCGTAGAATTTTCATGCGGCGTCGAAAGCGAAGCATGACGCTATCGCCAGGAATTCCCAGAACGCGGCCAATGTGCTTCCAGGTGTAACCGTACTCGCGCGCAACCCAGACTTTGCGGCTCCACTCGTCCATCCGATCAAGAATCTCCTGAGCATGAAGCGTGTCTTCGATGTCGTGCTGCTCCGCGTTACTCGTCTTCCCAAGAACTTCCAACTCCTGGGCGGAAGGTACAAGATGGATCATTTCCTCGCGGCGTTGTTCCTTCTTGAGAGCACGTCTAAGCCGATGGTAAAAGCTTCCGAGAAGGTAAGCCTCCAGATCCCCAATCTCACCCCGCCTTCCATCCATCCGATCCAGCGTCCGAGAAACAGATTGAAGAACGCTCTCCCACACTTCAGCTACCAAGATTCCGTCGTCATCGAATGGGTTTTGCGATTGAACCTGTCGGACGTGAGCCAATGCCTTTGGCCACGCTGATCGAGCCGCTCTCAAGAGTTCGCTTTCGGTGGCCGGGTCGGAACGAGGATTGACACCTGAAAGGACCCACTCGGGACCGGGTTCGGGGGCTGGCATACCAAGCGCCTCACATCAGCTATTGCGTGGTACCCGGCCAGAGGGATAACGCAAGCGTGCCATCCGACAGAAAGAGATGTCAAGACCAACCCGAACGAGAGCAGAAAGTAGCGAAAATATTTTCGATAGGTTCGGTACTGTTTTGGTTCCTTTTATAGGTATGGGGCTACTGCGCTTCTCAGGAGCAGGAGCCGGACGCAGGGATCGTTTGCCTATGGAAGATGGAATCAATCCCGACAAAAAGAAGCAAAGCCGATCTTTCCGTTGGTTGCACGAGGTAGACCAGATCTTGATGGTCGGGATGAAATATGGTCCGACCGGTACTCAGGAGGCCGTCAAAAGGGTACGGCAGCTCACCCCAGAGGTAGTGCCTGCCCAAGTCTGGCACCGAATGCGACACCTGCGCGAGAAGGAGCGCGGCAAGAGTGCGACACCGGTCGATTGGAGTGAATCTGCGATCGAAATTCTTTGCGAGGGCTACTGGTTAAGCCGGCGGGCCTTGGCACCTGTGGATCAAATTACCCGAGCGGCTGAGGACATCAATTCCAATAATCTCGCGAAGCGGCTTGATATCCCACAGAGCGGGGACGAATTGCAGCGCCTTTCCCAGACGCTGAATAGCATGCTCGAACGGCTGGAAGCCTCTTTCAACCGGATCACGCAATTTACCGCCGATGCCTCCCATGAACTGCGGACTCCTCTTGCCTTAATGCGAACAACGACGGAGGTGTCGCTGCGCACATCGCAAACTGTCGCCGACCATCGGGAAGCGCAGGAAGAAGTCCTCGCCGAATTGGAAAAGACTTCATCTCTGGTCGAGAAGCTCATGCTATTGGCACGTGCCGATGCGGGAGTCGGGACTCTTCAGCACGCTCCGCTAAATCTGGCTGAGTGCCTCCGTGATGCGTGCAAGGATGGCAGAGTATTGGCGGCCGCAAAGCAATTGACGTTTACGGAAAATATCGAATCTTCAGACCTGATCGTAGAAGGCGACGTGCACGCCCTGCATCGTCTCTTTTTGATTCTGATGGACAACGCCGTAAAGTACACCCCATCGGGAGGATCAATCACTGTAGAGCTTAAGCGCAATGATGATTCCGCCGTGACAGAGTTTCGAGACACCGGAATTGGCATTGCCGCAGAAGATGGCCTCACATTTTCGATCGGTTTTACCGCGCCGACAAAGCTCGCTCGCGCGAGTTTGGAGGTGTTGGACTGGGGCTCTCCATCGCACGGTGGGTTGCGGAAGCGCACAGAGGTTCCATCGAAGTTCAAAGCACTGTGGGTACCGGGTCTGTCTTTCGTATCCGTTGGCCTCTTCTTCAGGGCTAGGCTGCTTCACATAGGATTCCGCTGACCTCGCTTCGATCGGTATTATATGGGACATTCAGGTTGCTGTGTCATGCTTGCGGGTGATGCGTTGGGGAACGCAGCCGGAGCCGCGGGGCACTGCTGATAGGGTCTGTTGAGCAGACATATAGCCGTCGTCTACCATCCCCTGCGGATGAGGTGAAAGCATTGAAATTATCGCAACGAATGACTCTCACAAACCTTACTGTCGTATGGCTGGGGATAATTTTGTTAGGTGAAGCCATCGGTTCGGCGCAAAGTTCAGTCAAACCGCCTGAGAATCCGTTAACGCTGGAACAGGCGATGGACTTTGCCCTCGCCAACTATCCGGCAGTGCGAGCATCGATGGAGCGTGCCCTGGCTTCGAAAGAGGGCGTCAGCCTTTCTCGAACTACATATCTGCCGCGTACTGATCTGCTCTGGCAGTCCAATCGGGCAACACGAAACAACATCTTTGGACTACTGTTGCCTCAGTCTGTGGTGCCTCCAATCTCAGGTCCTGTTCTCTCGGGTACTTCAGACCGTGGTGTCTGGGGGAGTGCAGCAGGAGTACTGCTCTCTTGGGAACCATTTGATTTCGGATATCGCGGGGCAAATGTGGATGTCGCTAAGGCTACAGAAAACCGTGCCAACGCCGAACTCTCCTTGACCAAGCTCGATGTCGCGGGAGCAGTCGGGGATGCCTTCCTGCGACTCGCTGCCGCACAACAGCAAGTCAAGGCTGCTGAAGCTGACGTTGATCGGAGGCAAGTCCTTGCCACTTCCGTCCATGCGCTTGTCAAAGAAGAGTTGCGGCCGGGGGCCGATGGCTCTCGCGCCGACGCGGAACTCGCAGCGGCCAAGATCCAATTGATTCGCTCGCAGCAGGTCGAACGAGAGAGCGAAGCGACATTCTCAGAATTGCTGGGCATCTCGGGGAGTAAGGTTGCGATTAATGCCGACTCGCTCCTCGCGACAGCCCCAAATTCTTACGCCTCACAGTCAGCTGTTGTGGACCATCCCGCTGCCCAAATTGCCAATTCGACTCTGTTTGAAACCAAGGCAAGGGAGAAAGTATTGAGCAAGTCCTACTATCCGCGCTTTAATCTTCAGGGTTCCTTTTCGGGTCGTGGAAGCGGGGCGAACCCGGACGGTACGTTTGAAACAGGAGCGGATGGGCTCGATCTGATGCGGCGTAATTGGGCGGTTGGTTTAACTGCAACGTTCTCAGTCCTTGATTTTCCGTCTCTGCATTTCAAGAAACAGATTGAACAGTCCAACGAACGTGCCCAGCAAGCTGACTACGAAAGGACGCTTCAAAACTTGAGTGCGCAGGCCGAAAGGGCCAAAGCCGCTTATGACAGCGCTGTTTTGATCAGTCAAAACACGCCCGTGGAGCTGGAGGCCGCACGATTGGGAGAAACACAGGCAAAGGCCCGGTATCAAGCGGCATTGGCACCGATCGTGGAGGTGGCGGAAGCCGAGCGGCTTCTGCTGCAAGCTGAAACTGAAGACGACCTCGCCCGTCTCACGGTTTGGCGAGCGATGCTTGGACAGGCTCTAGCACAGGGAAATCTCGAACCGTTCCTTGCACTGGTGCGGACCGCTGTGGGAGGCAAATGACATGTGGTTAATTCGCACTGCCCTACGTCATCCGATCAGCGTGGTGGTTGCACTTCTCGCAATCGGCCTCTCTTCTATTCTGGCCCTGACGCGAATGCCCATCGACATCTTTCCCAAGCTCAACTTGCCCGTTATCTATGTTGCGCAACCCTATGGAGGAATGGACGCGGCGCAGATGGAAGGCTACCTCGTCTACTACTACGAGTACCACTTCCTTTACATCACAGGCATTCAATCGGTTGAATCGAAGTCGATCCAAAACGTTGGCCTGCTGAAGCTGACGTTCCATCCCGGCACAGATATGGCCACAGCTGCGGCGCAGACGATCGCCTACGTAGATCGTGCTCGCGCCTTCATGCCTCCAGGCACGGTTCCACCATTCGTAATGCGCTTCGATGCCGGTAGTGTGCCAGTCGGGTATTTGGTATTTTCGAGTCAAAATCGGCCTGCTAAGGAAATTCAAGATCTGGCTCTGAATCGCGTGCGCCCATTGTTCGCGACCATTGCTGGCCTGTCGGCGCCACCTCCGTTTGGCGGTAATCAGCGCACAATTCTCGTCAATGTTGATCCCGACCGGCTTCGTGGATATCACATGTCGCCGGAGGAGGTAATCAAAGCGATTGGTGCGGGCAATGCGATCGTGCCTTCCGGTAACGTTCGGACTGGCGACCTTCTCCGAATTACTCCGATAAATACTGTGGTGACGAATCCGCAGGAGTTGTTGAGTCTTCCTATTCGCACCGGATCTGGGCCTACTGTCTTTTTGCGCGATCTGGGTACGGTCGAGGACGGAATGGACATCCTCACCGGCTACGCTCACTTCAATGGAAAGAGGACAGTGTACATTCCGGTAACAAAGCGCGCGGACGCTTCGACTCTGGATGTAGTGAACGGAGTCAAGCAGAACATTCCGCGACTCCAATCCGTGATCCCCAACGACATCAAAATCAGTTTCGAACTTGACCAATCAGTCTATGTTCGGAATGCACTCGCATCCGTGCTGCGTGAGTCTCTATTGGGCGCTTTGCTCACCGGCGTTGCAGTGCTGCTTTTTCTGCAGGATTGGCGCAGTTCCTTGATTGTCATCGGAACCATTCCGTTCGCGCTGCTCGCCGCTGTCGTCGCGCTGTGGGGAGCCGGGCAGAGCATAAACATAATGACGCTGGGCGGTTTGGCACTCGCGGTTGGAATCTTGGTTGATGAGGCAACGGTCGCGATCGAGAACATCCATCGCCATTCGGCGGAACAGAAAACCATTGCGCGTGCGGTGCTCGATGGAAGTTCCGAAGTAATTATTCCCCGGCTGCTGGCCATGCTCTCGATTCTCGCAGTGTTCATCCCTTCGTTCTTTATGAAGGGAGTCGCTCAGTCTCTCTTCGTTCCCCTTTCGCTAGCGGTAGGATTCGCCATGTTGGCTTCCTATTTTCTGGCTAGCTCTTTCGTGCCAGTGCTTTCGATTTGGGTGCTGCCTTCCGCGGGTGAGAAGGCGCGAGCTCATGACAGTGCCATCCTGGTCAAAATGCGGGACAAGCTTGGCCAGATTCTCCAGCGACTGATGCCACGGCGCTGGATTCTAATCGGCGCTTACGTTCTGGTTGCTGCAGCGATGATCGGACTCATCGGGCCTAGATTAGGCCGTAGCATCTTCCCGCGGGTACCCGCCGGACAACTACAGCTTCGTTTCCGTACTCCGGTTGGCACAGACGTGGAGACTACCGAAGTCGCAGGACTCAAAGTTCTCGATGAAATCGTCCGCGCAGCTGGACCGTCAAACGTCGCCTCGACCCTCGATTACGTTGGAGTTCAACCACCGAGTTATCCGGTCAACACAATTTTCCTCTGGACGAGCGGCGAACATGAGGGCTTGCTCCGGGTGGCTCTGAAGTCCGGCTCCGACGTCCGTGTTGAAGACCTGGAGGAAACTCTTCGAAAATCACTGCCAGCAAAATTTAGCGACATGCAGTTTTCGTTTGAGGCTGGCGACATCATCAGCCAAATCATGAACTTCGGAGCGCCAACTCCGATCGAGGTAAACATCACCGGTAACGAGCTCTCGACGACACGCCGGTTCGCAGAAAAGGTCCGAACAGAACTCAGCAAGGTGCGAAAACTTCGCGACCTGCAGTTCGATGAGCCACTCGACTACCCCAGCATTGACGTCAATGTGGACCGCGAACGCGCTGGTCAAATGGGGGTGACGGCGCAGGAAGTTGGGCGTGCTTTCCTAGCCAGCACGTCGTCCAGCCGGTTTGTCACTCCGAATTACTGGGCGGATGCAAAGACTGGTGTCGCTTACCAGGTTCAGGTGCAAATCCCGCCCGCCGAAATTTCCTCAATTCAAAATGTGGAGAATATCCCGGTTACGCCCGGTACAAACACGCATCCGTTATTGGGAGATGTTGCACGAGTTTCATTTGGAACTACTGTGGGCGAGTACCACCGCCTGAATGGTCAGCGAATGGTGACGCTCACCGCAAACATCTCTGGGCAGGATCTTGGACACATAGCCAATGATGTACAAGGTGCCATCGCTCGTGCGGGCCAGCCGCCGCAGGCCACGATTGTGCAGGTGCGGGGCCAAATTCAGCCGATGAGAGACACTCTAATGAATCTCGGAATCGGGCTGTTGTTGGCCGTGCTAGTGATCTACCTGCTGCTCGCGGCGAATTTTCAGTCGGTGCGGTTGCCTATGGTGGTCGTCTCGACGGTTCCCGCCGTGATATGCGGGGTCATTCTGATGCTCTTGATTACAGGTACGACGTTGAATATTCAGTCGTTCATGGGAGCGATTATGGCGATCGGCGTGGCCGTCGCGAACGCAATCCTGCTGGTCGTATTTGCGGAACGATATCGTCGTGAGGGTTCGTCGCCGAAAGATGCGGCAATCGAGGCCGCTCGCACTCGCATGCGCCCAATCCTCATGACCGCCATGGCGATGACATTCGGAATGATTCCGATGGCCCTTGGCTTAGGCGAAGGAGGGCAACAGACGGCGCCCCTTGGGCGAGCCGTGATCGGGGGCCTGGTCGTTGCGACCGCAGCAACGCTGCTTATCCTGCCATCAGTGTTCTCACTTGTCCAAGCGAAGGCGCATGCTGGTTCGCCATCGCTTGATCCGGATGATCGGGAAAGTCGACATGCCGAGGAGCGCAAATGATCGCGAAGCGGAAAAGCTTTACCTCGCCAAAGCTCACATTGCTTGTTGCCGTAATCGCTTTGCTCACCGCGTGCAGTTCTGACACCGGCTCTTCGCAATCGTCAACCGGGGCGCAAGGCGCGACTGCCTCGGGACAAGGGGGTCGGTCCGGCGGTACTCAGGCCATCGAGGTCACCAAGGTCATATCGCAAAAGCCGTCGTTGACTGTAAAACTGCCGGGAGAAATCACGCCTTACGAATTCGTAGCCGAATATCCGAAGGTGACGGCTTTCGTGAAGTGGATTGGGGTTGATCGCGGCTCGCACGTCAAAGCGGGGCAGGAGATTGTGCGATTAGAGGCTCCGGAACTTGTTGCTCAAAAGCAGGAAGCTCAATCGAAGGTGGAATCGGCAGAAGCTCAACGTGCTGAAGCGGAGGCTAAACTAACCTCTGATCAAAGCACGTTTCTGCGGTTAAAATCTGCTGCCGCAACTCCAGGCGTCGTCTCCGGTAACGACCTTGAGGTGGCTCAGCAGGTGACTGAAGCAGATCGCGCCCGTTTGCGCGCCGCTGAACAAAACATAGCCGCAGCAAAATCAGCGTTGAAGGCCATAGCCGAGATCGAATCATATCTACAAGTCACAGCTCCGTTCGATGGTGTGGTAACCGAGAGAAATGCACATCCCGGGGCACTGGTTGGGCCGAGCGGAAATGTTCCAATGCTCCGAATTGAGAAAGTCTCTCGTCTTCGGGTTGTAGTGCCGATCCCTGAGAACTACTTCTCAGGCACCGTTAACGGCGCGAAGGTGAACTTTACCGTACCAGCATTCCCTGGAGAAAGATTCACCGGTACGATCGCTCGCATTCCCGATTCGTTGGACGTGAAGACACGTACCATGCCGGTCGAGCTCGATTTCATCAATTCTTCGGCACGACTTGCTCCTGGCATGTATCCCGAAGTGGAGTGGCCGGTTCGGCGCTCTCGGCCGACATTGTTTGTTCCCACTTCTGCCATCGCGCGCACGAACGAAAGGCGGTTCCTCGTCGCGGTTCGTAACGGGAAGTCAGAATGGGTTGACGTGAAGACCGGAGCGACCGTGGACAAAATGACCGAAGTCTTCGGCGATCTACACGAAGGCGATGTGGTGGCAGTTCGGGGAACGGATGAACTTCGGCCTGGCACTTCCGTTTCGGTTCAGCAAAACGCAGAAAAATAACTGGCGGTGCGAGCTATCGATAATGAGTGATGATCGACAAAGTACGTTTACTTGGATCTATGCGACTGGTGCGGTCGTACTGGTCCTACTCACCATCTTCGCCGTCACATTTGCGGTTCAAGAACATAACGACCGTGTTCTTTCTGAGGAGATTACTGGGACCGGCTCGGAACTTCAGGATACGGGCGCTAGGATCACATCTATCCGAGATGCCGACATGAAGGATATGAACGACTACGTCCGCGCCTACTCCCAGTTGGCACCTCTCTTGAATGATTATGATCGACAACTGGAGAGGATCACGGATCTCTACAACCAAGCTCGCGAGAGGGACCGCAGACTACTCCGGATCGAACGTCTTTATCGCAGGCCGCGCCTCACGAACTGGGAAAACATGTCGGAGATTCTGGACGTTACGCATGCCTTGAACAAAGTCTTCAGACAGGAAACCTCAGTCATACAGAACATGGCTCTACTTCCGGAATCAGAGCGCATGCAGTTCTGGCATGAACAGTTCCTTCCACTCGAAGCGCAGGAAAAGGGCTTGCGTGCCAAATTGTTGATCGTGGGCCAGCGAATGTCTCCCGCCGAGCAATAGCCTTAGCTCTCGATTCCGGTTATGCACGGCGTCGAAAGACGTGGCGCCCGCAACACTCTCAGGCCGTTAAGAAGGCTCTCGTCACCGAAAGACTTCCACGTCGATTGGCACCGCAATTCTGGAAGTGCTCGGTTGAGCCATCTTGAACATGCCTTCCTCGCACTCGCTCGTGTGACACGACGGTAAATTCGAAATCCTCCAAAGAAGGTTCTTTGAAGTAAACTCGGTGACCTTCCGTCCGAATTTTGACTGATCTTCCCGACATCAAACTAGCTGGCAAATAGTCGATTCCCGATTCGTAACGGGCGGTGAGAATACTGTCGTCTACTCGAATCGAAACCTCGTAAACAAAAATGCTGGCCTGAAGCGGAGCATCCGAGGGCGATCCTAGGAAAGAAGTGGCATCTGACGCCAATTTCTGAACTGAGACAATCTTGCCTGATTCGTAAGTGTTTCGGCGTGGCTCTGCTGATGCTGCCGTCACAATAACCAGAACCAGGGAAAGCAAAATGGATGGGCGCATAGGGCCTCCAGTCAGGGCTGACGTTGCCTCTGCTGCCTTTGATCTTAGGCCCGCAACATGAATGAAAACTGTATGCCAGATCAAATGCCATTTGTGATCCCCCAAGGGCTAGCGATTGTTAAATCGTCCACTTGAAAATGGTTGGCATACAGACGGTTTTCAGGTTGTTCTGGCATGCTTGATTGCAGTCGTTCCGCAAACGAACGAGTGATGGGGCACCGTGTAAGCGGACCCATGGGAGGTCGAAATGCAAAGATCTGAGATTTGTATTGTTGCTGTCATTTTGTTCGCCTCCGTAATCGCTCTAGTGGCCTGCAATGAGAATGACCGAGACGAGCGGCGGGCCGGAGCTTCGAATGCCGTGTCGTCGCAACAGGCGACAGCCCAGAAGCCCGCTGAGAAACCCAATACCGAAGAAGAGGAAGAGGGTGAGGAAGGTCCCGCTGTTCCTCCCGCTGTTGCAGGCGAAAAGCCTGCTCCCCTCCAAGTCTCCGGTAAACAATTCATTTACAACTTCGATAGCGACCCGCCCGGTCAATTGCCCTCGAAGTTCCACACAGCGAAGACCGGGGGAGGATCGCCGGAGAAGTGGAGTGTTCAGTCTGATTCCTCCGCTCCGTCGCAGCCGAATGTCGTCACTCAGACCTCAACAGACCAAACCGATTACCGCTTCCCCCTGTTGATTTCCGACGAAGGTTCATTCCAGGACGTGGACCTGAGTGTCAAGTTTAAGGCGATTTCGGGCAGTGTTGATCGAGCCGGAGGGCTGGTGTTCCGACTCAAAGACGCGAACAACTACTACATTGTCCGAGCCAACGCCCTTGAGAACAATTACCGGATGTATCACGTGGTAAGCGGCAGGCGGAGCCAGTTCGCTGGTGCCAATTTCAAGATCACCTCGGGTGAGTGGCACGAGTTGCGCGTTGAAGCCGTGGGCAACAAAATCGCGTACTACTACGACGGTAACAAGAAGATCGAGGCCACCGACAGCACGTTTAAGGATGCCGGCAAAGTGGGTCTGTGGACGAAGGCCGATTCGGTCACATACTTCGACGACCTGAAGGTGATGGCGAAATGAGTCTCGTCTCGCGCCACAAAAGAGAGCGCATGAAGATGAATCGCGAGCAACGCCTCGTCAAGCTGCTTCTGGCAACTCCAATTTCAGCATCGCTAGTGTTCGGCATGCTGCACTTTGCGAGCACCCGAGTGGACGGGCAGGAACCGCAAGTGCTGTCGGTTCAGACCCATATCCCGCTTGCGGGCGTCAAAGGACGCATCGATCACTTCAGCGTCGACGTCAAGGGCCAGCGACTCTTCGTCGCTGCGGTTGAAAACCATACCCTAGAAGTAATCGACCTGAAGTCAGGACAGCGGGTTCATACGATCGCCGATCTCGCCGAACCTCAAGGTGTCTTCTATGACGCCTCGACAAGTCATTTGTTCGTCGCCTGTGGCCTGGATGGTGTCACGAAGATCTTTGATGGAGCCAGTTTTCAAGTCCTTGCAACTGTGAAGTTCCCTGATGATGCCGACAATATTCGTTACGACTCGCGCAGCAAGGGTGTGATCGTTGGCTACGCAGGTGCGAAACAATTGAGAAAACGTGAAGAAGGAACCGGAGGACTTGGATTCATCGATTCAGATGGAAAGAAGACGGGAGACATAGTCATCGACGCCCATCCCGAGTCATTTCAGCTTGAGAAATCGGGGTCGCGTATTTTTGTGAATGTGCCCGAGAAGAAAGAAATCGAAGTCATCGACGCCGCCAAGCATTCTGTTCTGGCGCGCTGGCCCGTTTCTGCGGAAGACAATTTCCCCATGGCTCTCGAACGAACCTAACCACCGGCTACTAATTGGAGTGTGGCAGCCTCCACAGTTGCTCGTCTTCAACACCGAGACAGGTAAGCAAGTCGCAGCCAGCGAGACTGCTGGCAAAACGGACGATCTTTTCTACGATTCAGCCCGGCATCGGGTCTATGTGCTCACGAGCTAAGGATTTCTCGAAGTCTTTGAACAGAAGGACGCGGATCATTACAACCGGGTCGCGCGTTATCCCACTCCACCCGGCTCGCAAACCGGCCTCTTCGTTCCGGAGTGGGGAGAACTGTTTGTAGCACTTCGGGCACAAAATGAGCGGAGCGCTGAGATACGCGTGTATCGGGCGCAGTGAAAGAAGACTATGAAAAACACAAAACGATGGTGGACTTAAAGTCACCGGCTCAATTGATGGATTCGAGCTGGGCGCAATGGACGTGGAGACTCGCAGTTCCGGACCCAACCCCTACGCGAACTACGCAGTAGCGCGCGTGAAGCGCTCGTTGTGGGGCGGCTCATACATCGGGGTGATAGGCATCGACAAGCGCTCCGGAAACCCGCTCGACAGCTTCAACCAGACGAGTGGCGCGGACATCTACACAGCCGGCCAGCGGTTTGCCAGCCTGGTCGCCGCAAACCCGCCGCAGTATTACGAAAATCGCTTCGCCATCAAGTTCACCTACTCCTGGCGTCCGTGAGGTGGATATGAAATGGATTACACGCAAAGACATCAAAGTGGACCGGGTTGCCTGCCCCTGGCTGATAGAGGGGTTCGTTGATCCTGAGGCCGAGTTTCTCTTCGTCGAGGAGAGGGACTTGCTCGAACAGGCCAAAATGCACGATGCAATTCCGTTTGATGCGCCGAGGATCGAAGCCATCAAGCTGAATCATCGAGGATCTCGCTGCTCGTTCGAAGCCATCTTGGAGGACTATGCCGTTTCGGACCCAGCTCTCCAGAAGCTCGCACTCATTGTGCGCGCGGCCGACGTGAAGGGCCAAGAGAATGCTGCGCCCGAAGGCATTGGGTTACGTTCCATTACTCAGGGATTCGCTGCTTTGGGCATGTCGGACGAGGAGCGTCTGGTTCTGCAGTTTCCTATCTATGATGCTTTATACGCCTACGTCCAAAGCAGGTGATGACCTCCCATCCCACGCGCGATCTGGCGTTAATCAACGCAGCTGGCTTGCTACGCTCCTTCGGCGCGGGGCTGATGGGCGTTGTATTGGGAATCTACCTCTTTCGCACGGGCCTAACATCCCTCGCGATCGGATTGGTCATTGCGGTTGGATTGGCCGGAGCCGCTCTGGCTACAGCCTTGGTAAGTCTGTTAGCCGACCGGGTAGGGCGTCGGTCTTTTCTGCTCATATTGTCGCTGCTAAGCGGCGTGGCTGGCCTAGCATTGGCAGTATCTCCGAGCCTGCCGATACTTGCGATATTGGCATTCATCGGAATGCTGAACGGCACGGGCACGGATCGCTCCGCTGCCTCTGCGTTGGATCAAGCCATCATTCCAGGATTAGTTTCGGACATCAAGAGAACGTGGAACCTGGCTTGGTACAATGTGCTTCTCGACGGCGGAGGGGCATTGGGAGCGATGGCGGCCGCTCTGCCAATTGTTCTTCAACGCCAACTGTCGGTTTCGGTGCTACATTCCTACCGCCTAGTGTTCTTTGGTTATTTCGGGCTGTACCTGGCCGTTGCTTCTCTATACTTTTTTCTCTCCCCAGCAGTCGAAGTTGCTAACCCGGTCGGGCTCGCTCCAAACAGAACTAAGATTGCGCCAGAGAGTAAGAGAATTGTTGCAAAGCTCACCGCCCTGTTTTCAATTGATGCATTTGGTGGGGGCTTCTTGACAGATGCACTGGTTGCATATTGGTTTTTCCGTCGCTTTGGGATCGGTGAAGAGGACCTTGGCGTCGTCTTCTTTGCGGTGCATACTCTCAACGCAGCGTCACATCTTGGAGCAGCATGGCTGGCTCGTCGCATTGGACTTGTAAAGACTATGGTCTTTACTCACCTCCCTTCGAGCCTGTTCCTGATTGCGGTCCCCTTCGCACCCTCTTTTAAAGTCGCGATCCTGCTATTCCTTTGCCGCGAAGCGCTGGTCGAGATGGATGTTCCCACGCGCCAGTCCTACGTTGCGGCGGTGGTTCGGCCGAATGAAAGGACGTTCGCCAGTGGACTCACCAACCTGGCCCGCAATGTGTTTTGGGCGGTCGGCTCCACCGTCGCGGGTTTGGTCATGCAGAACCTGGCATTCTCCGCGCCCCTCGTGATCGGCGGCGGAATGAAGGTCACCTATGACGTGGCTCTGTATCGAGCATTTCGGAAGGTCCGACCGCCAGAGGAACTGGAGCGACGCGCTATCTGACTAGCATGCAGACGCTTCTGTTGCGACGGCAGGCCGCACACCGGGCATTCAGCGGACTTTCAGGTTCTGCCACTAGTATCATTTAACTGAGAAGAGAAAGATCATCGCTGCCGCCCTGTCCTTCGGCAACATCTGGCTAGCGAATTGCGAGGAGCACTTTGGGACTGATCAAGCGCGTTTGGATTTGGGTGCTCGCCATCGTTGTAGTTGTCGGTGTATTTGCCGCGTTCCGGCTCGGCAAAAAGACGGACCCTGAGTACTTCACCGCCAAAGTGGAGAAGGGAGACATCCGCCAAGTCATCGAAGCCACCGGAACAATTAACCCGGTCACTTCTGTTCAGGTAGGATCACAGGTTTCGGGAATGATCTCCAAGCTGTACGTGGATTTCAATTCAAAAGTCACCAAGGGCCAAGTGATCGCGGAGATTGATCCCAAGTTGTTTGAAGGCGCCGTGCTCCAGGCACAGGCGGATCTCCAGAATTCGCAAGCATTGCTGGCCGCAGCGAAAGCGAACGTGGCAAAAGATCAAGCCACTCAACAACAGAACAAGCTCGATTATGACCGGGCCGTAGGCCTGCAGCGACAAGGAGTCAACAGCCAGCAGCAGCTAGATCAGGCGAAAGCTACTTACGATGCCATAACCGCGCAGGTTGGATCGGACCGCGCTGCGATTCAACAGGCGGAAGCGCAAGTTGCCCAGAAGACAGCAACTTTAAAGGTCGCCCAGACGAACCTGGATTACACCATCATTCGCGCTCCAATTAACGGAACGGTTGTGGCGAGGAACATCGACATTGGACAAACCGTTGCGGCATCCTTGCAGGCCCCAACGCTCTTCATGATCGCGCTCGACCTGACCAAAATGCAGGTCTACGCCAAGACTGATGAGGGCGATGTCGGGCAGATACGACCAGGCCAGAAAGCAGATTTCCAAGTGGATGCCTTCCCCAAGGAGATGTTTCACGGGGTCGTGTTTCAGGTCCGGATGAATGCGACAAGCATCCAGAATGTCGTTACCTACGACACAATCGTGAACTTCGACAACCCCGATCTGAAGCTCTTTCCCGGCATGACCGCTTATGTTTCGATTCCCGTCGCTTCGGTGACTGAAACCGTAAAAATCCCAAACGCCGCGCTGCGCTATAAACCAGATCTTTCGGCAGAAAAAGTTCAGGAACTCTACAGCAAATACGGAATTGCTGTTACCTCGGCGATACAAACTCCTCCTGCTGCCAGCCAACCCGGTGCTACTGGCGGAGGGCGCGCAGCTCCCAAACCCAGCACTGTCGGCAACTCTGGCCTGGCCGTCGTCTGGAAACTCGAGCCGGACAAGTCGTTGCGGCCGCTGCAAATTCATATTGGGTTAACAGATCACACCTACACAGCATTGACCGGCGGAGATCTTCAGCCCGGAGACGAGTTAGTGACGGGCGCAACTACGGCAAAGCAGGAGTCTGCTGGGCCGGGCCTTACTCCGCAGCGGCGCTAGGCTCACCATGGTAATCGTGAATCCAGCTACGACGAAGAACGCGGATGCCGCAGGGGTCAGCACACCGCTCGTCGGAGTCCATGACATCAGAAAGAATTATCAACTCGGGGAAACGGAAGTCCACGCGCTTCGTGGTGTCAGCGTGCGTATTCATGCAGGGGACTTCGTTGCGATCATGGGCGCAAGTGGCAGTGGGAAATCGACATTCATGAACATCCTGGGATGTCTGGATAAGCCGACGTCAGGGCAATACCTGCTCGAAGGTACAGATGTATCAGCGCTTACCAAGAAGGAATTGGCGCGAATCAGAAATCAGAAGATTGGTTTCGTGTTTCAAGGCTTCAACCTGCTCGGTCGCACGACGGCGCTTGAGAACACTGAGCTGCCCATGCTCTATTCGAGGACCCACAAAAACGACCGCGAGCGCCGAGCCCGAGAGGCGCTGGTCCAAGTTGGATTGGGAGACCGGGCGGATCATTTCCCATCTCAGCTCTCGGGCGGCCAGCAACAGAGAGTCGCGATAGCAAGGGCACTGGTGAGTCAACCCAGGATGTTGCTGGCCGACGAACCGACAGGGAACCTTGACAGTCGCACCTCTGTTGAGGTGATGGAGATTTTTCAGAAGCTAAACGCAGACGGACTGACCATCATTCTGGTTACGCACGAGCCCGATATTGCGCAATTTGCGAAACGTGAGATCGTTTTTCGCGATGGCCAGATCAAGCGAGATGATGTCGTGGAAGTTCCTCACGTGGCGAGCGAAGTACTGAAAACCATGCCCACGATCAAGGATTAGTGCCTCGATGGACTTGTCATCAGCATTCGTGCTTGCACTACGCGCGCTCGGACGCAACAAAATGCGCTCCAGCCTGACAATGCTCGGCTTGATCATCGGAGTGGGCGCCGTAATTGCTGTTATCGGCATCGGAGAGGGGGCTGCGACGAAGGCCCAAGAGCAGTTGGCTGCGCTTGGCTCCAACATGTTGTTCGTCGGCTCCGGATCGGTGAATCGGTACGGGCTGCACGTAGGAAGTTTTCAAACCAAAACGCTTGTCCTTGCCGACGCCCGCGCAATCGTTCGAGAGTGCCCATCGGTTTCTGCTGCTGCCCCAGGCACCGGAACCGGCCAACAGGTTGTCTTCGGGAACGAGAATTGGGCCACGCAGATCACCGGAACGGAGCCTCAGTATTTTGAAGTCAGAAACTGGCCGTTTGCCAGCGGCAATTCTTTCAGCGAGGACGATGTCACTCAATCTGCCACTGTCGCAGTGTTGGGAGACACGGTTCGCAAATACCTGTTCGGCTCCCGCAACCCGATTGGAGAAACCATTCGCATTGGTACATTGCCCTTCAAGGTAGTCGGAGTGCTGACGCCGAAGGGAACCAGTCCGGGCAGCGGACAGGATCAGGACGATGTCATCGTTGCCCCGCTGACAACGGTGCAGAAGAAGTTGCTGGGGCAAGAGTGGCTGCGTTGGATCATGGTATCCGCAGTATCGCGGCAGGCAAGCTATGTTGCGCAGCAGCAGATGGTGAGCCTGTTACGCGACCGGCATAAGATCAGATCGGGCGATCCAGATGACTTCGTGGTGCGGAACATGGCCGATATGGCCGATGCTGCGGCGGAGCAAGGTACAGTCATGACGGTCCTGCTCACGATCGTAGCAAGTATTGCTTTGCTTGTGGGCGGCATCGGCATCATGAACATCATGCTGGTTTCGGTCACCGAACGAACGCGCGAGATCGGTATCCGGATGGCAGTCGGCGCCACTGAGGAAGACGTACGCCTTCAATTCCTGATCGAGGCATTGGTGCTTGGTCTGATCGGAGGCACGATCGGCATCGTTTTCGGAGTGACCAGCTCGCTGGCCGTGTCACAAGGGCTGGGGTGGCCCATACGAATTCCGGTTTATGCGATCGCCGTGTCCACATTTTTCGCCATGGCTGTTGCCATGTTCTTTGGTTTCTATCCGGCGAGACGGGCCTCTCAGCTGAATCCAATCGAGGCATTGCGCTATGAATAGTACCCGGGTTTCAACATGTTGATCTATGTACATTCCATCTGGAGCGAAGCGATGAAGTCGCTTCGCCGCAACCTAGTCCGGACGGTTCTTACCGTGTTGGGTCTGGTTGTGGGCATCGCCGCTTTTATCTGCGTCGTTGGGGTTGGCAAGGCAGGTTCGGCAAAGGTGGAACACGAACTGCAGAAGCTCGGAGACAACATGGTCTGGATTGAGGCCGGCAGCCGTGCAACCAACGGTGTAAGGTTTGGCACTCGGGAAACAAAGAGTCTGACTGTCGAAGACTCTAGAGCCATCTTCGCAGAAATTCCGGGCCTCAAACGCATGAGTCCCAATGTCGACGGACGCGTCCAGGTCGTCAATGGAACACAGAACTGGAATACGACCTACCGCGGAGTGGCCCCTGAGTACTTCGATATTCGCAGGTGGGAGGTTCAAACCGGAACGATCTTTACCCATGACGATGTAGACCGGGATGTTCCCGTTTGCCTTCTCGGTCAGACGGTCGTCGAGAATCTGTTCCCCAATGAAGATCCGGTCGGCAAGAGCATCCGCGTACAAGCGATGCCTTGTCGTGTCATTGGTGTATTTCAACCCAAAGGAGCGTCTGCTAGCGGGTGGGACCAGGATGATTTCGTGGCTATGCCTTACACCACTGCCATGAAGCGCATTGGGGGCACCAGTTGGCTGGACGATATCTTCTTTTCGGCCACATCGCGGAACGCAATCCCTATTGCGACCCGGCAGGCGGTGGCATTATTACGTGAACGCCATCATCTGCACCCGGACGAGCCTGACGACTTCAATATTCGCAGCCCTGAGGATGTGATTCGCTTACAGTTGCAGTCCAGCCAGATCTTCACCTTGCTGCTTGGAACAATCGCCTCATTGGCTCTGCTCGTGGGCGGGATCGGCATTATGAATATCATGCTGGTGTCGGTTACTGAACGCACGCGCGAAATCGGAGTTCGACTGGCGATCGGCGCTACAGAAGCCGATATCCAGTTTCAATTCCTGGCCGAAGCTGTTGCGATCAGCTTTCTGGGCGGTTTGCTAGGTGTGGTCGCCGGTGTTGGTGCATCCTCGCTCTTCCAAACCACACTGCAATGGGATATTCAGCTTACCCCGCAACTCCTGATCTCTTCGGGACTGTTTGCGGCTGGGATCGGCATTTTCTTTGGATACTATCCGTCACGAAAAGCGTCTCAGCTGAACCCGATCGAGGCGCTGCGATACGAGTAGTCCGACTTCCGTGGGCCATTTGCAGGGGAACGAATACCCGTGTTGCCCAGCTCAAAAGCTAATGCCGGTGATGCAAGTCCGGATAATGAACATGGGTATGCGTTAGAGGCTCGTGGCGGTGGGCATGGGAATGCGGTTCTCCGGGCGGATCATCGGCCGAGTGCTCGTGTTGATGATGCTCGTCATGAACATGCTTATGCTCATGTTCTAGCGGCTCATGGATATGCTCGTGTTCATGTTGCTCCGACACGTGGAACCAGAGGCCAGTAGCCATCAAAGCTCCAGCTACAAACAACCGCCACGATAATTGGTCATGCAAAAGAAATATTGAGAGCGTCGCCCCCACGAACGGAGCAATGGAGAAGTAGGCCCCAGTCCGCGCCGTTCCTAGGTCTCGCAATCCGAGCACAAAGAAAACAAGACTTACGCCGTATCCCAAGAGCCCCACGAAGCTGACGGCGGCTACAGTTCCCAGATGCGGCAAAGCCCTCACATGAACCAGGGCGATACCTGTGTTCACGATTCCCGCGACGAAATCCTTAATCATAGCGATCTCGACGGGGTCCGACGAGGACAGCTTGCGCGTCAGGTTGTTGTCGATTCCCCAGCAGAGACATGCTCCTGCAATCAGGAAGGCACCCCAGTTGAAAGATGCCTCTCCTTGCCACGATAGCAGTAAGGCTCCGGAGACAATCGCGACGGCACCCAACAACAAACGACGATCCACATGTTCCCGAAAGATCACCCATGCGATGGTCATCGTGGCCAGTCCTTCGAGGTTGAGTAAAAGGGACGCTCCGGAAGCCGCAGTGCGAGCTAACCCGAACATCAGCAAGAGAGGTCCGACGATGCCGCCCGTCCCGATCACCAATGCTAACCACGGCAAATCCGACCGGCGCAACGGAGCTTCGACGCTAGGCAGCCCAAGCACACGCCGCAAGAAATGTATGAGCGATAGACCTATTCCTGCACCGAGATACAGCAGGCCTGCCATCATCCAGGGCGAGACACTTCCAAGCAGAAGTTTCGCGAATGGAGTGCTGGCTCCGAACAGCACGGCGGCAAGCAGAGCGAACAGGATACCAACGCGGGCTGCTTTATCGGAAGCCACTCTAGGCCACCTCGTTCGCAAACTTCGTCATTCGTAGGATGAGGTCATCTCGTTCAGGCGCCGACCTTCGATGAGCCTCACGCCTCTGGCTTCTTTAAAACGGCAAACCAGTTACCGTTAAAGGTACCTTCATCAGTGATTCTGAATCCAGCGCTTGCTGCCCTCTGCCGCCACGTACGCTTGGACGAGAGGGAGAGTGCCAATATGTTGGCAACGCTGAACATCGTCCAACCCGGTACCCAGACGACCAATAGGAAGCGTCCGCCCGGTTTTAACACACGCAGGATCTCTCGCAGGCCCCGCTCCGTTGACTTGCCCAAGTGGTCCACGGCATGAGCGCTGACAACGGCATCAAAGCTCTGATCTGCGAAGGGCAGAGCGGTCAAATCACCGCGCTCGATTCGCACTCGTTCAGCTAACCCCGCCTTCCGCAGATTCTGTTCGAGAAGAAGCTTCCCGCCACCCTCGATGTAGTCAGAGTCAAAGCGGTCGAGAGCGACAATCTGGGCGGTCCTTTGTGCCCGGCCAAGCGCAATTGTTGTTCGACCGGCGCCGCAACCTGCATCAAGCACAACTTTCTCATCGCCGGAAAGCAGGTCCACCATCGGCAGGAATGCGCGCTCGTATTGTCCGACCGAACGAGTGACCAGTCCACCAGCGAAGAAACTCGCCGCAAGCAATGTCGAGGCCATGGCGACGGGCCAATAAGCAGGTGCGGCCACTTGAAGCGCGACGGCGGTCGCACCAAGGATCAGCGCAGCGATCCACGGACCATGGGTCCATGCGGGCGCCCAGCCGAAACTGAATCCAGCCGAATCCTGTGAGTGCGAGCTGGTTCTGAAATGCGCCACGATCTTGTTTCCTCCCACAACGTAGGCGGAAGCAAGCAATACCAGAAGTCCCACGAAATGAAATCCTGCGAAAAGAAGCATTCCTTTTGAGACTGCCTTGAGCGAAGGAACGTAGACCATCAGGACCGCGCCACCGACAATTCCAACGATTCCGACCCAGGCCATGTGGCTGTGCTGTCGTCGGACTGGTTGCTCAGTGTTCATCGTGACCTCCCAGCGGCTTTCTACGCATGACGCCGCGTTTTGTGATATTGAACATAGTGTTCGGAATTAGAAATGAGAAGAACAAACCCGCTGTATTTGTTCGTTCCCGAACTTGTGTGGCGGAATTGTTCGGCTTAACCGATGCGGAAAACAGAAGCAGACAAACGTGTGCGTAGGACCCATGAGGCGTTGCGGAACGCTCTGCTAGATCTCATGCTCCAACACGGGTACGAAGCGCTCAGCGTGCAGGACATTCTGGATCGAGCAGCAGTCGGACGCGCTACGTTTTATTTTCACTACCGGAACAAGGAAGACCTCCTACGGAGATCGCTCGATGAACTGCGAAAACACTTAAGCGAGCAGTGGAAGTCGACCTCGGGGAGTCGAGGGGAATCCTCAGCACCGCTTGGTTTCAGCTTGGCTTTCTTCCGGCACGTTGACGGTCATCGCAAGCTGTACCGCGCAGTGGTAGGACGCGAAAGCGGAGTCATAGTCGACCGGCAGATGCGCCGCCTCTTGGTTGGCCTCGTCGCGGAAGGCATCGCAGCGTCCGATCGCGGAGGCCGAAATCCGATCTGGGCTGAAATGGCCTCCCAATATGTCGCCGGCGCGATGATGTCAATTGTGACCTGGTGGCTTGATCGCAATATCAAGCTCTCGCCGGAGGATATTGACGCCGTGTTCCGGGAGATGACCGGACCTGCGTTGCAGGCCATGCAGCGGTTTCAAAAGGACTAAGTCGAATCATGCTGAAGTCTGTCCGCATTTCACGCGGGTTCGATATGACTTCCCAAGCGTGCCTTTTAGCTCTAATTGCTGCGGCATAGAGCTGTGTCTCCTGTTGCGAAAGTACACCGCTCCGAACGTGTCGCCTGTGTCAAAACTGTGTCAAAACCCCTACAATTCGAGCCCTTGGAGCTTTGCTTGAGCGAAGAGCAGACTCCCCGAGTTATTGTTTTTGTTAGAAGTCGTCAGAACTAAGGAGAGCGTTTAGAGCTGGCGTGTGTGCGCCCAAGGCAGGTACTCTACCCTTGGTCAAGAGAACGTGGAGTCATAGTGTACGGGGACTCTCAAGGTTTGATGTGCCATTCGCGCTTCCTAATTTGCTGATTGTGTCAGAGCGCATAATCAGGATAATTTGCGGCGTAGAAATGAAACAGCTAAATCTCCCGAGGTGGGAACGATTTTTGCGCTTGATGCTGAACCCACGATTTCAACCCACGATTCGTATGTCTCTTACGTCTTCTCAAGTAGTTAGGCGGCCACCTGGAGTCACGTAAGTTGTTAAGACTACAGCTTAACGTAGCACTGAAAAAGGCTGGCGTCGGCGGTTCAACTCCGTCCCTGGCCACCATCATTCTAAAGAACTTAGCGGAATTCTGACGACTGTAATCGGAGAAAATCACCCACGGTCGATCACCCACGCCTACTGGATGAACTGTTGAGCGGTTTCCTCGTTTAGACCCATGGCTTCGATCATCTTTGCCTGAGCCTCCATGCGCTTGTCCATGTGCGCGAATGCGCATAAACCTTGAGCAGGATAGAAGGGTCTGCCCAACGCAGCATGTCCTGAATAGTTTTGGAGTCGGTTCCGATTTCTACCAGGAACGAGGTTAGCGCGTGCCTTAGATTGTGGAAGCCAAACCTGTGGCCGTGTGGAATCTCGATCACCTGTTTGGCGGCGGGCCGGAGATGATCCTCCACCAGCATGTTCGGCACGCGCGGCTGCTTGCCCTTGAGCCGGTCGGAAGCGAAGACAAAATCCTCGTCTCCGGCGTAGGTCGTCGTCTCCCGCCAGTTTTTCAGCAAGCCCATGACAAGCGAATGCAAAACCACAGGCTTCTTCGAGGCGTGTGATTTCGGCTCGCCAAACTTGCCCCGGACGAAATTGGAGACCACCCGGATGCGAAAGTTGTTCCAATCGACGTGCTTCCATCTCAACGCGAGCACTTCGCCGATTCTCAATCCCGTCACCGCAACCAGTAAGGTCAGCAGCCGCGCGAATGCTTGCATGCGGCAGATAACATTCCAGGCTTGCTGTGGAGTTACGAGAATGGCTTCGTATTCGGTAATCGTTGCGATGTGAACGTGCGCGACTGGATTCGCTTCCACCGTGCGCGGAATCAGGTCGTTCGCCTGTGCCGTCGAGTAGACCAGATGCATCACACGGCGGATCTTGTCCACCGTCGAATTTTCTAGGTCTTCCTCGTCTTGGGCAGACTCCAACCACCCTTTGATTTCCGAGGGCTTGATCTTCAAAGCCTCCGAACCGCCGAATCTGGGCAAGAGCCGCTTGCGAATAATGCGTTCCCTGTCCTCGATAGTCGACGCGGCTTTCGGTCGCCGCTTCTTCGATTCCGGCACCTTCTTCAACTCTTGCAGATTCAATTATGGAGCTGCTCCCTAGTCCGCAACGCTGAGCTGCGTCAACTGGTGATTCCGCGGCTCGACCTGCAAGGTAGCTGGACCCATTCTGTCGTAGCCGAGGGCGCGATCGTGAGGGGAGCGGTCTTCCTGCGCGCTGGTTTTCACGCCGAGGGCGGAGTGTTGCTGACAGAGGCCCAAATCGGCGGAGATCTCGATTGCCGGGGGGGCACTTTTAACAACCCGGGCCGCTCTGCACTCGGCGCCTCCGACACGGTCTTTCGGGGGAACGTTCTTTTGGGCCCCGGCTTCCGCGCCGCGGGCGAAGTGACTCTCACTGGTGCTCAAATCGGCGGGAATCTGGAGTGCGACGGGGCCAAACTCAACAACCCCGGCAGCTACGCGCTCTATGCCGACGGCGCCGTCGTGAAGGGAAGCGCTTTTCGGAGCCAGCGTGAAGTTCGGCATCTTACTGACAGGCGGCTTCACTGCCCAAGGCGAGGTTAGCTTGTATGGCGCCCGTATCGAAGCGGTATTCATTTGCATGGGGGCGAATCTGAAAGGTGCGACTCTCGTCCTAAGCCATGCCTCCGGTGGCAGGTATCGGGGATGACGCTGATAGTTGGCCTCAACCTGGAAAGCTCCTCCTCGACGGCTTCGTCTACGAGCGAATTGTCGAAGGGCCAAGGACTGCCAAAACCCGACTCCAGTGGCTGAGTCTTCAGCCCGAGGAGCCATTCGCGACCCAGCCCTATCTTCAGCTTGCCAAGGTCCTGAAGGCTGCCGGGGACGACGACGGCGCCGTTGGCGTCCTAATAGAAATGGAGCGCCGCCGCCGGCGGTTGGAAGACAAAGGCCGGCCCGATCTGCAGGCGCTCAGCTGGCTCTTCAGAGTGTTTGCAGGGTACGGCTACGCCCCCGCTCGCTCGGCAGGGGCGATTCTTTGTCTGAGCGGCTTGGGCTGGATTCTCTACCGGCGAAGCTACCTCAGCGGCGGTATGGTTCCGACGGAGAAAGACGCCTGCCGGGATTTCAAACACGACGGGCAGACCCCTGCGAATCACGAGGTTTTCTCGCCGCTCGTCTATTCGGTTGAGAACTCGCTTCCCATAGTAAAGCTCGGCCAAGCCGACAAGTGGGGGCCCGATCCTGACTCGAGCTTCACGCCGTCGGGAAAGGGGAAATGGATCAAGAGTGCCGAGCGCGACAGCACTTGGCCCAAGTTACTCCGGCCACTGGAACGGCTGCTGGTCTTCGCTGGGCTGCTGGCCTCCGCGGATCCTGAGGAGCCGCCGTCACGCTTCAGTCGATTTGGCACCTCACCCCGCTTCCTGCGCTGGTTCCTCTGGGTCCAGATTCTTCTGGGCTGGCTGCTTGCCACCCTGTTCCTCGCCGGCGTCACCGGCATCGTCCGCAAGGAGTAGCGTCATGACACAGCGATTCCCTCAGCGTGGTCTGGCGGCTCCGCCCGAACAGCGGCCCGCAATCAAGCGTACAGGTCGCAATCCGGAGTTGTTTACCATTACCCCTCCGCGCGCGGAGGGCTTCTTGCCGTACGGTCGGCAAACCGGAAACGGGCTTCGCGGAAGTTGGCCCGATTGGTACCGGGAAGTCGGCTTGTCGGAAGCTTTATTAGCGATTACGGGTGGACCATACGCGATCCAGAAGTAACCGAATTACTTCCTGTTTGCCGACAATCCACCCTGAACGGCACAACGGGTCCTTATCGATATTCCACAACTTGAAGATTTGAAAGCAGGAGGGCTCGTGTTCGCACTCCGCGAGCTCTCCTGAACGACGGGGGTTAGAAGTGAAAGCCTAGCTCGGCCGTGTAGGTACGTGGCGTCAGAAAGTGCGTCCCGCTGAACGTCGACAAGAAATTATAAAGCGCAACCTTGTTGGTGACGTTAATCGCAGTCACACGGAGGCTCCATTTGTATTTGTCGCCGCGAAAAATATTGTCATCGCCAACTGCGATGTCGAACAGGTGGCGAGGCGCGATCCGTGGAGGATTGTGATCGTCATTCTTGGTGCCAGGTGCCGGAATCGTGACTCGCGTTGAGCCATACTGAGATGGTGCGCAACTGGTGAGGCGTGACGTCAACGTGGGGAACACATTCCCACAGAACAGTCCGGCCTGCATCTGCTGGTCCGCTGTGAGTCCAGTCAAGTCAACGGGCGTATTTGCGTCTGTGGCGAATGGAACCGCGCCTGCCACGAGTCCGCTATCATAGCGCCAATTGAAGCCAATCCACGGCCCTCGCTGCCAGGGTTGGTATTGCAAATGTGTTGTTTGGTTGAATTTCTCGTCATGGTCGATGCGGAAGACCCCAGAAGGGGCGGAAGGTGTGGCTCCGGCGCCGCTGACCTGTGGGAGGAAGAACCGCGCCGAAACCGTTGAGAAGACCATTTGCGCGGAAAATCCATGCAGGTTCGGTACGCTGACGCGCCCCGCGAATCCGGGAATTTTAGATCTGTCCCACGCGATCGGGAAGAAGATCGGCGTGTTTCCGAGGATGCTGAAATCATAAGCTTTGTGGGTGTACTTCCAAATGTACTCACCGGAGAACACCAGATATTTCCCGACAGCTTGCTGCAATCCGGCGTGGAATTCATTGCGCCAACCCGGGCCCAAAGGAGTCGAACTTGATGAAGTACAGCTGAGCAGCGGGTTTAAGACCGGACTGTCGCATCCCACGCTGGCAACGATCAAATTCTCGTTGAACGGCGTTTCCAGCACCCTCGCATAGGAAAGGCGAAGGACTGTGCTCGTCCGTTTGATGTTGTATGCGAGGCCTAGGCGAGGCTCGGGTTCTTTGTGGATGGTCAAGCCGTTGTAGAAGTCTCCCCGCAAACCGACGTTGAATGACCAATTCCCCTTCGTGATCTGATCCTGAACGTAGAGCGCAAGCTGTTTTATGTCCGTGTGGCCGCGAAAGGCAAACAGACCGCCTCCGCGTGTAAGGTCGTATGGCAGCAGATCCGAACACGGGGAAAACAAAGCGACGCCATTCACAAAGCAGGGATTGCCGCTCCCATCAGTAAGCGACGGAAGCAGACCGGTATCCACGATTCCCAAGTTGTCATTCTCATTCAGGAATGTCTGTTGGTACGTAGCTCCTAGCTTGATGTTGTGGGCACCCTTCACATACGACAGCGCCGTCCGCAGGCCCGCATTCGTCAGCGTTCGATCCTGAGCAACCGACTCCTGCTGGATAGGCGATAGGTCGTCGAACAGATTTCGGCTTGGATAATAATTGTATTGATCGTGCCGGACGAAGCCGCCGAACGTGAAGACCGCGTTGGTGCTGAGCAATCGCGTCCAGGATGGTGCAATGTTGAAGGTTCTAATCTGGGACCTCTGGTCCGTGGGGCTAAGTGGGTTGCCAGCGGGATCGGTTTTGCCGGTGTGCAGAACGTTGTCGAAGCTGTTTGGATTTTGGAACCACGACCTTGTGAAGCCCAGATTTAGCTGGATCGAGTCCGCTTTCGATAGCTGATAGTCGACTCTGTCAAAGATATTGTCTTCATTGCCCTTCGCGTGGATAACGGTGAACTCTGGCGGATCGAGGAATCGTCCCGTATTCAAACCGCTTGCCGAAACGAAGTTGCCCCACTTCGGGCCGCCGTAGCCGACGTTGATGCCAACCGTCGATGTCCCGAAACTGCCATAGCTGGTCGTGACGCTGCCGGTCGGTGTCGTGAGGCCCTGACCTGAACGTGTGGTGGCGTTAATCACTACACTCGTCTTTTCACCGAACTCAGCTGGCGGCGCACCTGCGATGACTTCCATCGATGCAATTGAATCGAGGGGAATCTGGTTGGAAAAGACCTTGCTTTGCTGATCCGTGATCGGCTGCCCATCAACCATGAAGGAATTCTCCGCATGGTCTCCCATTCCATGGAAGAGACCGTTTGAATCTGCAGCAATTCCTGGAGAAGACAAAGTTACGAGCGAGCTTAACGATGACGACTGGCTTTCCAG
>JAIQFC010000037.1 GCA_020073465.1 Terriglobia bacterium | reverse complement strand
GAGCAAGGGCATGTCGCCGTGGCTGGCTATCGGTGGGGGCGTGGTCCTCTCCCTGGTCGCCGCCGTGATTATCGGTAGTGTCTCGTTCCGCTTGCGCGGGCCGTACTTCTGCCTGGCAACCATCGCGTTCGCCGAGGTGGTGCGGCTGATTGCCAAGAACCTCCCTAACGTCACCGGCGGCGACGTGGGCACGCCGGTGCCGTTGCTGTTTCCTCAGAACTCGATGCGCTCGTTTTATTACGCGTGCGTGATCCTGACCATCATGTCGTTCGCGCTCACCTACTGGATGGAGCGCTCGCGCTTCGGCTACTACCTGATGGCCATCCGCGAAGACGAGGACACGGCGCTGTCGGTCGGCGTCAACACCGCGCGCGTCAAACTTTGGGCGCTGCTGCTGAGCGCCGCCTTGTCGGCGCTGGCCGGAGCGCTGTACGCGAGTTTGTTCCTTTACATCGTGCCCGACCAGATGCTGGGCATTGAGGTGTCGGTCGAAATCTCGATTCTTCCCATGCTGGGCGGCGCCGGCACTTTGCTCGGGCCGGTCGTGGGCTCGCTCGTGCTGGAGACAGCATCGGAAGTTTTCAAAAACATATTCAAGGAAGCGCACCTGCTGATTTACGGCATCCTGGTCGTGCTCGTGGTGCTGTTCCTGCCGGAAGGGATCGTGGGCACGCTGAACCGCAGGTTGCGCTGGTTCAAGGCCGCGCCGCGCACGCCGTTTGCGAGCGTGCCACCGCCCGGCCCGGCGGAAGAAAGCAAACGCGTGCCTCTGCCGCAAGCGGAATAGTTTCGATCTTCGGCTTCAGTTTCAAGTTGGCCAAACATGGCGCTTTTGGAAATCAAGAACGTCAGCAAGCGATTCGGCGGGCTCAAGGCTGTCACCGACGTCAACATGTCGGTCGAGACGGGCGAGATTGCCTTCATCGTCGGGCCCAACGGCGCCGGCAAGACTACCCTGTTCAACCTGATCACCAGTGTGCACCAGGCGGATGCAGGCCAGATCGTCTTCGACGGCCACGACATCACGCACTCCTCGCCCAATACGGCGGCTAAGCTGGGCATCGGGCGAACGTTCCAGATCGTCAAACCGCTGCGCAACTTGACGGTGCTGGAAAACACCATGCTGGGAGCGTTCCTGCGTACTTCGTCGCCAGCCGCGGCCGAGCGGGAGGCGGCGAAGGTCCTGCAGTTCCTTGGCATGGGGAAGGTCATGCACTTGGCGGCTCGTGGCATGGGGCTGCCCATGATGAAGCGCCTGGAAATCGCGCGCGCGCTGGCGACCAAGCCCAGGCTGATCCTATTAGATGAAGTCGTGGCCGGCCTGCCGACGGTAGAGGCGTTGGCGCTGGCAGACTTGCTGAAGCGCCTGCCGGAATGGGGCATCGCTGCCATCGGCGGCGTGGAGCACGTCATGCAGGTGGTGATGAAGATCGCCGACCGTGTGGTGGTGCTCGATCACGGCATCAAGATCGCCGAAGGCAAGCCGCAGGACGTGGTACACCATCCGGCGGTCATCGAGGCCTACCTGGGTTCGAAGTACAAGGAACTGCTGAAATGAGCGACCACGGGAACCCGCCGCTGCTGGAGATGAACGAGGTCGAGGCCGCGTACGGCGACTTTCAGGCGCTGTTCAACATCACCCTGACGGTCAACCGCGGCGAGATTGTTACCCTGATCGGCGCCAACGGCGCGGGCAAGACCACCACCCTGCGCGTGATCAGCGGCTTGCTGCGGGCCAAGAAGGGATCCGTGAGATTCGAAGGCCAGGAAATCAGCAAGACCCCGGCGCACCAGATCGTGGCGCGCGGCATCAGCCATGTACCCGAAGGTCGGCAACTGTTTCCTTACATGACGGTCGAAGAACACTTGGTGCTGGGCGCCTATATTGACCGCACGCGGCCCAAGATCCCGCAGTTGCTGGATGAGCAGTATGCGATCTTTCCCAGATTGAAGGAGCGGCGCAAGCAGGCGGCGGGCACGCTGTCGGGCGGCGAGCAGCAGATGCTGGCCATCGCGCGCGGCCTGATGTCGGAACCGAAGTTGCTTCTGCTCGATGAACCGTCGCTCGGCTTGGCGCCCAAGCTGGTGGACGAAGTCTTCCAGAAGATTCAGCAGATCGGCGAGAAGGGCGTCACGGTAATGGTGGTCGAGCAAAACGTGGTGGACGGCCTCAGCGTCTCCTCACGCGGGTACGTGGTGGAGAATGGCGCCATCCTGCTGCAGGGCGCATCCAGCGATCTACTTAACAACGCGCAGGTGCGGGCGGCCTACCTTGGACTTTAAACGCGCCGAAGCTAACCACGGATTAACACAGTCCAGAAAACGCTCTATTCAATTCAGTCGTGCAACTCCACGCCGAGTTCATGCAACTAATGGTTTAGTTGACAAATTCCGTACCTCATCGTCTAATGAATTACAACCTGAATTGCGGAGGAAGGGCCACTTGCCCCCGAGAAAGTCTCCAACCTTAACTGAAGCCGAGCTGCGACTGATGAACGTGCTCTGGCAGAAGGGCTCGGCGACCGTGCAGCAAGTGCTCGATGCGTTGCTGCCCAAGCCTACTCTGGCGTACAACTCTGTCCTGACCACCATCCGTATTCTCGAGAATAAAGGTTACGTAAAGCACGTCAAGAATGGCCGCGCGCACGTCTACATGCCGCTGGTCGGGCGCAAGGAGGCCACGCGCTTTGAAATTCGCCACTTGGTGAACCGTTTTTTCAAGAACTCGCACGAGTTGCTGGTGTTGAACATATTGCAAGACGAAAGCATTGACGAGGCGGAGCTGACGCGCCTGCGGGAGTTGCTGGAACCCGAAGGCGGCAGCGCCAAGGAACAATGATGCACACGGTGCTGAACGCGGTGGCGCAGGTGTCGGCTGAACGCATGGTGGATTCGCTGGCCATCGGCCTGGCGCTGGCGGCGTTCGCCGGGACGCTGCTGCGTGTGGTGCCTCGGCAGAATTCCGCCACCCGTTTCGGCGTGTGGTTCGCGGCGCTGATCGGGACCGCGGTGCTTCCGCTGCTTGTTGCCGGCGGCATCGGCGCAACTGCCAATGCTGCGCTGCACCCCTTGATATCCGTGCCGGGTTCCTGGGCCTTGTACCTGTTCGCCGCGTGGGCAGGGATCGCGATCCTGGCGCTGGCGCGCGTGGGCATCGGCTTCATCGAATTGCGGCGCCTGCGCCGAAGCTGCCGTCGCATCGAATTCGCCGATGCAACCTGGCATTCCACCGTCGCGCGCTTCTGTCCGTCACGGGAAGTGCAGATTCTGACCTCCGGCCGCATTCACGTTCCGACCGCGATCGGCTTCGTGAAACCCGCCGTGGTCATCCCCTCCAGGCTGCTGCAAGAATTGTCGGCGGCGGAGCTGAACCAGGTCTTGCTGCACGAATTGGCGCACCTGCGCCGCTGGGACGACTGGAGCAACGTCGTGCAGCAATTCGTGAAGGCGTTGTTGTTCTTCCATCCTGCCGTGTGGTGGATGGAGGAGCGAATTTCTTTGGAACGCGAGATGGCGTGTGACGAGGCCGTGCTGGCCGAGACCCGTAGCCCCCGCGCCTATGCCGAGTGCCTGGCAAATCTGGCGGAGAGAAGCGTGCTGCGGCGCAGTGCCGCGCTGGCCCAGGCGGCGGTCAATCGCGTTCGGCAGACGACCTTGCGCGTGGCGCGAATTCTCGACGTCAACCGGCCGAAACCGGCGCCGGCTCGGAAGTCCCTACTGGCGGTCGCCACAGCGTCGGCATGCGCTTTCGCGATTGTCGCGTGGCATGCGCCGCGCCTGGTGGCATTCCAGAATACGCCCCACATGATCGCGAGTACCGCGCCAACACCGTTCCTGGAGCAACGACCGATGATTCCCGCTGTGACTCATGCTGCGCCACGGCCGGTGGTGGCTGAGCGCAGGCATGCTAGCTCCGCAGTCATGCTGGCACAAGCGACAGTCAGTGGCACAGAACCGAACCCGCGCGGGCAGAAGCGTAATACGCCGGCCCTGGCCGAGCGACAGGCTGGTGTTGCGCAGGTTATCCAGGCCCGGGCTTTGGCCTCGCCACAACCGCTGTTCACGACGGGCGTACTCATCATCTTTGTGGATGATCCGGTCTTCGGGCCGAGACCGATTGTGTGGCGCTTCGTCCTGTGGCAGATCCCGCCTTCGCAGTCGGAACCAGGTACACCCCAGAAATCGACTTAACCGTTTGGCGCAGGAAATCAGATTCGTTCGGCATTAAGTACTAAACAATTAGTTGCATAACAAGGAACGAGGTGAAACAGTGAAAACATGGATCGCAAACAAGTGGAACAAACTCGCGACGCGTCCGCTGATCACGTCAGTGATCGTGCTGGCGATGCTCGCATCCTTAGGTGGATATGAGTTCGCGCGGCCAGTCGGCGTGCACGCCGCAACTGCCGCACCAGCCGCGGCGCCGCTAGACCAGGAGGACGTCAACCCAATCCTTGCGCTGGACAAAGCAATGGAAACTCTGGCGGCGCACGTCACGCCTGCAGTGGTCAATGTATCGGTCACGTCGCGGGGCAACGCGCAACTCACCGGCGACGATGACGACGCGCAGATGCCGCAGATCCCTAATTTGCCTCCGGGCTTCGGACAGTTCTTCGGACCGCAGTTCCGGCAATTCCGGCAGCGGCCGCAAATCGAGCACGGCATTGGCTCCGGGGTCATCATTTCTCCGGACGGCCCCGCCGGCAGCGGTAAGACTCAGTTGGCATATGCAGTTGCGGACGCAGCGGACACCACCGTCGAACGCCTGCAGTGCTACGAAGGCATCAACGAGGAGAAGGCCATCGGCAAGTTCGATGAACCCCTTCAAAGGCTTTGCGTTGAACTCAAAGCCAAGTCCGCCAATGTTGACTGGGAATCCCTGCGTACGGAGTTGCACAGCCAGCAGTTTTTCGGTGCTGGGCCGCTTCTGCGTGCGTTGCAGTGCGAAAGGCCTTGTGTCCTGCTGATCGACGAACTGGACAAGGTGGACCACGCATTTGAGGCGCAGTCTTTCAAGCGGGCTTGCTCATGCTTCGGCCTCGGGCGGTATCTGTACTACTTCAGAGGAGTTTGGGTTGATCTGGACGAGCGAAAGCGCCCCAAGAGTGTTCCGAGGCTGTTTGGCTGGGCCACTCCGCAAGGCTGGCGGCAGGGCCTCAGGCCTGGTCAGGCAACGGACGGCACGCTGTCCAATCCGGAAGCGGGTGGGAATGGCCTTGGAGAGATTGCCGCAGATGACTGCGGAGCAGACCCTGAAGAATTGACCGCTTTGGTTGAGCAAGTTGAAGCGATGGGATTGGCACTGGGCAGGCGTCTGTATCGAGGTGTACTGAAGACTGTTGCCAGAGTGTGGAACCCAACAGAGATCCGCCAGGCGGACCTACTAAGGAGGGTCTTGGAACAAATGCAGGCGGCGGAACACGAGGTGCGTCGGCTGGATGCCGGTCTAAACAGAGTCGAGCCGGGCACATTGGTTTCCGTCCTGCGCTCCTTGCGACTCAAATCGCTCGATCAAGTCGACTGTCTGGAGAGTCTCAAAAGAGTCGTGCTCGAAGTTGAGCGAGCTGCGGAAATCGCGCACTGAAGCCGAGCACAGCCCTACGACTCTTCATGAACGCCTTATTTGTCAATCAGATAGACCGTAATGGCGCTGAACATGGGAGAGTGACGCTGCTTTGGTGATATAACAATCTGTGTTATATTATAGATACTCCTTGGAGAGAAGCAAGGATCAGTATGGACGAGAAGGTGTTAAAAGAAGCGCGCCGTAGGAAGAACTGGACACAAGAGCAAGCCGCCCTTGCGCTTGGTGTCACCCAAGCCTATTTGTCGATGCTGGAGAGAGGGCGTCGTCCTCTATCCGACCGATTCGTATGTAGGGCTCTCAAAGTTCTGAGCCTGCCGCCTACGGCGCTGCCGTTGCGATCCCAGGACCCGGGAATGGCGGCGTCGCCGCGGAAGCCCGATTTCGGCGCAGAACTAGGGGCGCTCGGTCATCCGGGGTTCTCCTATCTTAGCGTGAGAAGGCGGCGGAACCCTGCTGAAGTCTTGCTGGAGGCGCTGAGCGAGCCAAATCTTGACACCCGAGTTGCCGAGGGCTTGCCGTGGCTGGCACTGACCTACGTTGACATGGACTGGGACTGGTTGGTTCGCAACGCCAAGTTGCGTGACCGGCAAAACCGATTGGGATTTGCCGTCTCTCTAGCGAGTGAAGTGGCAGCAGACAAGAACGACAGCGAACGGGTGAGAGAGCTTCGGCAGCGCTTGGAAGTCCTGGAGAGTTCACGATTAGCACGAGAAGATACTTTCTGCCACGACTCCATGACCCACGCTGAGCGAGTGTGGCTGCGTGAGCACCGCTCGCCCACCGCAGCACACTGGAATCTCCTCACAGACATGAAGGGAGAGCACCTTGCCTACGCGTCCCCGTAATAGTATTCCGCAACCGTGGCTCTCTTTTCTCCACGAACTGGATTCGGCGGTGCACGAGGAAGTTCGTCTGCATTGCATGGGAGGGTTCGTTATCAGCACGGTCTACGGGTTCTCACGGCCGACGGGAGATCTGGACGTCTTGGAGATTGCTCCAGGCGAAGTCGGCCGCTCCATGCTGGAACTGGGCATGCGAGGCGGTCCGCTTCACAAGAAGTACAAGATCTATCTTGACCACGTCGGCGTGGCGCATGTGCCGGAAGACTACGAAGACCGGCTCACGGAGATATTTCCGGGGGCCTTCAAACATCTTCGACTCTTAGCCCTTGATCCCTACGACCTTGCTTTGTCAAAGCTGGAACGCAACATCCAACGTGACCGAGACGATGTGAAGCACCTGGCGCGAACCGTCCCGCTTGACCTGGAAGTTCTTAAAGATCGATACCAGAAGGAACTGCGCTGGCAGCAGGGCAATCCGGAGCGCGAAGACCTCACGCTCCAACTGTGGATTGAGGCCATCGAAGAGGAAAGATCAAAGCAGTAACTAGCGACATACAAACCGCTGGGTTGTTCTAGCAGTCGGCAAGACTCCACGCTACCCTCTCGTTCGCTCTCTCTTCGTCGACCCGTCGCAAACGACATGCCCGGCTTTCAGATGCGGCGTTGTTGGATGGAGTGCGATACCTCGAAGCGCTGGCAACGAAGGCCGAGCTTGAGCCTCTGCGTGACACTGCTGAGGTCCGTTACGAAGTTCCTACCTCCGAGCCGGCGGTACTGACCAACATGGGTATTCCGTTGGACGAGGTAGAGGGCTTGCTGCTGGAGTCATCCGCGTACCGTCAGGCGGGCCGGGTTCTCCTTCCTAAGCTTGGCGATGTCAAAGGCCGGCCGCTCACACCGCTCCACGGTGGACATGTCGGCTTGCTCTGTACTGCCGGAATGCTCAATGGAGTATTCGGCGAAGGAGAAGCTCGTCACATCGCCCACTGGCGCTCTGTGAAATTCACTGACCATTGGGAAGAACAGGAAGAAGACGGAACCAAAGTCCTGCATGACCGGGAAAGATTCTCGCATGAGCTGACCCTTGTCTTTGCCAATGGAAAGACCCAGGTTCTCACTCACGAAAAGAAGGAGGCCGAATGAAAAATGCCCACCTTCGATTCGGCTGGCTGACCTACGTGAAGAGCACGGAGAAGACTACCACCAGCATCAAGCTGCGCCTCGACCGCTTCATCGGGGAGGTGTTGCCCGATCCGCCCCGGCAGGCCAAAGCCCATCTCATTTCCGTGATCGGTGGGGACACGCAGGTTGCGGCCGTCAGCGCGGCGATCTCCATGGCAGACAGGTTCATGGTGGAAGGGCCAGGGGTACAGCCGATTCGAGTCTGTCTCGAACAAAACGCACAGTGTTTCAAAGGCTCGGTACAGCTTGCCGGGCGCAAAAAGCCCCTGCGTCACCTTATTGCGTTGTCGGAAGAGTTCGCTTCCAGCAACGTGTCGGCGAGTTCAGGACGGACACTGCTGGCAAGCTCGGAAAACCGATTCATCTGGGCCTCTCTCGCCCATATTCACGGAATCCCCGGAATGCCGGACTGGGCTGACTGGTTTGCCGGCGAACTGGAAATGCATCAGGCGATCATCCGTACTCTTGGTATCGGATGTGCGCCGGTGCTGGTCAAAGGCGAGAAGGAGCAGTTTCTTTCCTGGCTCAGCTGGGGCGTTGAGAGTGGCGCTATCAGTCTTCCGCCCAAAACCGGTTCGATCCGCTGGCCGAGCTTGAGTCTGCAAGACATCTTCTTGACGGCCAACTAGCCCTCCCCATCGCCTCCTTCCTTCTTCTTGTCACGTTCTCTACGGCAATCCCTTCCGCGTACCAGAGGATTTTCATGCCCGAACTTTTCACGATCTACGACTATATGCGCGCAAACGCGAGCTTGCTGGGACAGCGCATCCTTAAGGAATTCCCGGCCTTACACCACTTTGACGCTCCCGTTTCGCCTCGCATCGGTGCACTGCTGCGAAGGCCATTTCCCGCACAGACGATTGCCATCATGGGCGTCGTGGAACGCTGGCAGCGGGCGAGAACCGCCATGGTCGTGGCCGAATGCGGCACGGGTAAGACCCTAATTTCGCTGGGAGCGATTCATGTCCACAGCAGAGGGCATCCATCCACAGCTCTGGCGATGGTCCCGCCGCACTTGGTGGAGAAGTGGGCGCGGGAAGCATTTCTTACGGTCCCTGGAATTCGTGTGTTTCTGATCGACGATTTGCGGAACGGCGGCGACGAGAATACGCCACACGGTGTCAACGAAATGCGGTTGAAGCAAGGCCGGATCGTAAGAGAAGGACTAGGTACCACACTGAGCGATCTCCGGCTGCGGAAGCAATTTCCGAGTGCGCGCGAGCGCTGGCTGTCGTTGTGCACGCGACCGGCGTTGTTCATCGTCGGGCGCGAGCGGGCCAAGCTGGGGTACTTCTGGCGCCACGCGTATCTGGTACCGCGCTCGGGCCCATACCTAGGTTGCGTCGTAAACGCAGACACGGGCAAACCAGTGATCGTTGATGAAGGCCGCTTGACTGTCGCAGACTTCGAGAAGGTCAAGATTTCCGAGACCATCGAAGCGCGTGGCGAGAGGTCCTGTCGTAGGCTGCACAGCCCAATGTGGCAGGCCGACCCAGAGAGAATCCGCCGGATGGCTCCTGTCGAATTCATCGGGCGCTACATGCCCGGTTGGTTTGACTATGCGATTTGCGACGAGATTCACCAACTGGCAGGCGATACGGCTCAGGGGAATGCTCTCGGCACTCTGGCCTCATGCACCGATCGGATCGTCGGATTGACCGGCACGCTGCTGGGCGGCTATGCAGACGATCTGTTTAACACGCTCTTCCGTCTCGAAGCGAGACGGATGAAGGAGCATGGCTACGAATGGGGCACGACAGGACGCAGTTCCTTCATTCAGGACTACGGCGTCCTGGAGACTATCACCAAGGTAGAGCCTGCCAACAACGCCTGCTCCAAGGCTAAAACCACGAGCACAGTTCGCCGCAAGCCCGGAGCATCACCGCTGCTGTTTGGCGAATTCCTCATGCAGCTGTGCGCCTTTGTGTTCCTGGAGGACATCTCGGGAGAACTTCCGCCATATGAGGAAACCTATCTGAGCGTGCCGATGGACGCTCCCATGCAGGAAGCGTACCGCGAGCTCGAAGATGACATGCGGAAGGCGTTGAAAGCTCATAGGGGCAACCGGTCGGTTCTGAGCACGATGCTCAACACTCTGTTGCTGTATCCCGATCACCCATACGGGATTGGGACGCTGTACGGTACTGAGTTCGATCCTGAACTCAAGCGCAAGGTCCGATTCGTTATTGCAGAACCCCGCGACCTTCCGGAGGACCGTATCTATTCCAAAGAACGCAGACTGATCGAAGAGATCAAGAAAGAGCTGGCGGAGGGACGGCGGTGTCAAGTCTTTGCCGTGTACACGCAGAAGCACGACGTTACAGCCAGACTGCAACGAATCCTGAGTAACGAGGGAATCCACACCGCTGTTCTGCGGGCGAGCGTTGATACCTCTAAGCGCGAAGCTTGGTACGCCAGGCAGGTCAAAGACGGTGTGCACGTAGTGATCTGTCATCCCAAACTAGTGGAAACAGGTCTGGACCTGTTGGACTTCCCGACGATCATCTTCTGCGAGTCGGGATACTCACTGCACACGTTGCGGCAAGCCAGCCGCAGGTCCTGGAGGATAGGGCAGCGACGGCCGGTACGCGTGAAGTTTCTTTGCTATGAAGGGACGATGCAGACGTCCTGTTTACGCCTCATGGGCAAGAAGCTCCTCGTGGCTCTCACCATGGAGGGCAAGTTTGCCGGCGAGGGATTGCAGAGCATCGATGAAGACGATGACATGCTCTCGGCGATGGCGCGGGAGCTGGTCGAAAGGAATGGTATTGGCGAAACCGCTGACGCCGTCTGGAAAGCCCTCAACACAGAACATCAAAAGCTGTTTCCAACGACCTCAGGTTGCAGCGATGATGCCGCTTCCCCCGAACCGCCGGACATTCTGCTGGGCACGCAGTATGACCCCGCTGGGCTTGTCGAAGGAGCCATCGACACGGGTCCGATTGTCGTCTTTGGGCGGCGACCGGAGTCGTTGTCAGGTAGAAGGCGGCGCGGGAGGCCAGTTGTCCCGGCACAGGCGTCGTTGTTCAGCCTAAGTTGACGCCATTAAGAAACGGCCGTTGGTTTCGTCGACACCTTATCGCGCCCAGTTTTCGGGTGACGTTCTGATGCCCCACACATTGCCCGGCTCATCCAGCGCCAATCCCAGCAGCCAAAACTTCTCATACTCTCCAATCGAGATAGAGTTCACTATCCGCGCGGTGACGTTAGTCCTAGCGGGAAGACCCTCCAACCGAACTGCGGCTCCTATCTCTAGCGGACGACGGAACCGTAGTGCACATCCCTGTGGGTTCACCAGGATTGTGAGACACGGCTCCGAGAACGGGTGAATCGGATCCAGACCTGGTGAGAGTAATCGGAATCTCGCAAGGAATTCGAGTACCACGCCGGACCTGCGATTTATTGGGTGCCGAACTCATGCGTGCTTTAAGGGGTCGTCGCAGCGCGTTAAATCCACGCGAAGCGCGTCTCTTAGGATCCCGATGTCTCCCTTCTAGAGCCTGAGGAACCGCAACACTAATTCCGAAGGCCAGACTTGGGAGGCGAACACCCACGGCCCTGGCCACCGGTGTGTGCGTCTCATGACTTACGTGTGCACCGCACACTCCTATTCCTCGAACGCAACAAGGCGCTCCTCCGTTTTTCTCACCTTCACAAATCCAATCTAACACCAACAAGGAGGAAACAAGTATGTCAGAAACTAGTACGTTGATTGGCTATGGCGGCCGAACTATTGGTCGCGAAGAACTAGCACTGGTGCCGACACCATCGGCAACGGAAACTCACCGCCCGGTCCCGCACCACGAGATCGTGCAAGCCTTGGTCGAGACGCTCGGGTTCCGCCACATCGGAGTCGTTCACGATGAGTATGCGGTCTCGCCGGACGGCATGAAAGCGTTTGGCGTTCTCGATCTCGCAACCGAGATGGAAGGATGCCGCTTTTCCATAGGATTGCGCAACTCCCACGATAAGAGCATGCGTTTGGCGATGACCTGTGGGTATCGCGTGTTCGTGTGCTCGAACATGGCGTTTGCGGGGGACTTCACTCCCGTGCTCGCGAAACACTCGAAGTCGTTCTCGCTCGTCGACTGCCTGTCGGTTGGCGTGGACCGAATGCAGCGAAACTTTGAGCCGATGCGAAAGCAAGTGGAAGCATGGCAGAGAAGTGAACTGACGGACGTCACTGCGAAGGTGGTCATCTACGAAGCGTTCGTCGAGGGCAGACTCGAAGCTCCAAAACACCTCGCCCGCAGCGTGCATGACCTCTACTTCGAGCCGAAATACGAGGAATTCCGGCCGCGAACGATCTGGAGTCTTTCCAATGCGTTCACGTCTGCATTCAAGGAACTCGATCCCATCCCGCAGTTCAGGGCCACGGCAAAGCTGGGTGAGTTCTTGGAGGCCCGATTCTCACAATCGTTCTAGTCGGGGGGGGCGGTATCGGCCGGCCGCCCCTTTTCAAGCAGTAATCCCTTCTTGCTTCAAACCCCCGATGCAGGGGGAATTTGCCTGTGAGTTCGTTGCGAGCGCCGATCAATTTGGCCACGACCTGTGCTCTATCTGTCGAAAATGGCATGGAGCACGGAGGAGCTTGCCCCGGGGGCGGCCATACCTAAGCACAGGCAATTGGCCCAAGACGAAATCGTGCTGATCCACAGCGGAACGGCTCACGTTTGGCTCGGCGATCAGGAGCGTGATCTCCATGCGGGGGGACTTGTTTCATTCCGTCGAATACCTGGGTGAGTTTGAAGAACATTGGCAATGAACCGATCAGCCTGACTTTCATCTTCTCGGCACCCGGATTCGACGATACGATGCGATGCAATTCCGTGCCAGACGGTGAAACTCCTACTCAGATCACTCCAGAGCAGCAAAAAGACTGTGCGCACCTGGGGCATGCCGAAAACGCGAGCAGGCAAGAACAGCCCAAGCGATCACACGAACTGAATTCGTCGTTGACGAAGAACACTTTGAGGCGAAAACCTTGCCGGACGGCTGGAACCTTCTCCGCTCCGGCCCCTCTAGTTCCACGTATGACAATTCCGCTGACAACACCCGCGTCCAGCCAGATCCGGTCAAACTTTTCCCCCCTGAAATCCAACCTGCCCGCGCAAGTTACTCCGACCGCCGTCGCTTTCGTCGCCTTAGGTGGTCCACCGTATAACCTCTCGCTACAGGACAGACCTTTCCTTCGCCCACGCGAGGGCTACCGGAAGACGATCGAAGAAGACTTTCACTGGCATCTGGAAATCCTCCCGCAACTCATTGGACTGACCGGCTTCGAGCGGGCCTCCTGGTTCCCCTACAACCTGGTGCCCCCGGAAACTGCCGCCCGATGCGTCTCGGGTTGACGAAGCGTAAGTCCAGAATTGCCTCGTGGTCACGACAGTCATCTCTTCCCTCAGGCAGGGATCTCACCTGGACAGAACCTAATCCACCGCGATGCGACGCAAAAGCCTGAAGTCATCGAGAAGCTTTGCCGTACCCAGCACCACGCTGCATAACGGGTCGTCGGCAATGCATACCGGCAGGCCGGTTTCATCCCGTATTCGCTTGTCAAGGTTTTTCAGTAACGCACCGCCTCCGGCAAGCACGAGCCCACGGTCGCTAATGTCAGCGGAGAGTTCTGGTGGAGTGCGCTCCAGGGCCACGCGGATGGCGCTCACGATGGCGGCAACACATTCGTTCAACGCTTCGCGGATCTCACCATCGTCTACGGCAATCGCCTTGGGAATGCCCTCGATGAGGCTTCTTCCCTTAACCTCCATGGTAACCGGCTTCTCGAGCGCGGAGGCCGACCCAATCTCGATTTTGATCCGCTCGGCCATGCGCTCACCGATCAGCAGGTTATGTTTCCGTTTCACGTAGTTCATGATGGACTCGTCCATGTGATTACCGGCGGCACGCAGGGAGCGCGAATAGACGATCCCAGACATGGAAATGACGGCGACGTCAGTGGTACCACCTCCGATGTCCACAACCAAATTGCCGATGGGCTTGGTAACGGGCAGCCCGGCACCAATGGCGGCCATCATCGCCTGCTCCACCAAGTGGACTTCTGCAGCCTTGGCTCGATAGGCTGAATCTGTCACCGCGCGCCGTTCCACCTGGGTAATCTCGGAAGGGACGCTGATGATGACGCGCGGATGAACCAGTGTCCTGCGCTGATGGGCCTTCTGAATAAAATAACTGAGCATTTTCTCGGCCACTTTGAAGTCCGCGATCACCCCGTCTTTTAATGGTTTGATCACTCTGATCTTGCCTGGCGTACGCCCTAGCATCTCTTTTGCCTCTCTGCCCACCGCCTGCACTTCCCCAGTGCTGTCGTCGAGAGCAACGGCCGAGGGCTCGTTGACAACGATGCCCCGACCGCGGGCATAGACACGCGTATTGACCGTTCCCAAGTCAATAGCCAGGTCCTCGGAAAACAAACTCGCTAGGGGACGGAGGTTCTGGAGAGAGAATCGCGTTGCCCATTCAGGGCGCATAACACTAGCTCGTGTGATCGAACAACTCGCTAGCGCCGGCTGAAATAGATAGGGGCAGGCTCATTCCGAGTAGCCGTCGTCGTCTTTGTCGTCGTCGTCATCTTCTTTGCTGTCGCCTTCGTCTTCCTCTTCGTCTTCTTCCTCTTCCTCTTCTGGCTCTTGTCGAAGGCGGACGTCGGCAACTACCGACCGATCAGAAGGGTCTGAGTCGGGGCATTCTGGATATATTCTGCTCATGTCCAAATGGTACGCCTCTGCCCCTTGGCAAACGCAGCCATTCCCGATGCCCCGGCGGGAGGAACTGTTCGAGCGCGAGCGCGGAGTCGATCCTGATGTGCGGCTTTGGGGCACCTGTGTTCTCACATTTTGGTCCAGAGGCGTTCGGTCGCCACCGAATCAAGGGGAACCCGGTCAGTGCCTCTCGGGGTCGGCGGAATCTTCCAGATGTCCCAGTCTGAGGAAAGCTAATCTAGCCGCATCATCGAAAGAGTGACGTCATCTATCTCAATGCTGAGACACTTGGGTGGAGTTTGAGTGTTTATTCTTGCCGCCCTCGATAGCTCTGTGCTACCCACTCTCGGGGCTGTTGACGCGCTCACGATATTGCTGGCCGCCCGGCACCCTCCCAATTTGGGAGATGCTCCATGTTCGTTTGCCGGTGGCAGAACGGCGATTTCTCTGCAGTGACCGCTCGATCAAGAGAGGAAGGCCTCGAACTGGTCAGCCAACCAGTCTGCTTAAGATTGACTATGGCCAGGAACTGGACACACAATCCGGGGCAACGGTTGTCGCTAAACGCTCAGAAAGCGCCTCCTCCTCTCGCACACCAGCATAAACATTGGTCAGAACGCACCCGATATGCGTCCCACAGGTAGTAAACACTGGTGATTCTGCATGTTAACTTGAGAGCGGACTACGAACACCTGGAGTGCGGCGGCGAGGGTGCGAGCGTGCGGGCGTGGGTGCGGAGTGGGCGGGGCGGGCGGTTTTGCAGCACGCCGACGGCATCTGGAACAAATGGCATTCATTCACCTCACCGATGTGGAGAAGGATGACGCCAGTTATTGTGCGCTAGTGTGCGGGGGCGCAGCGCGTGGGGCGGGGTCGCCTCAAATAGATATTCCGCCGTTCACGGATGCGGATAATGTTATTTTGTTAGAACCTCGGATTGCACGTAATAAGGGTGTGGGGATTAAGTACCATTCAGGGGTATTAGGACTCTTGAAAATGCCATGCTTACTTTGCCGGTCTGCCGTGATGCAGGCATAGTGCGACCAGATCCGAGACGTTCGCTTCGCCCACGCACATGACCGTGTCTGCGCCCCCCCAATAGATTTTCACGGTTCCATCGGACTCTGGAACGGCACCACAGGTGAAGACCACGTTGTGGACGTATCCAGTTATTTCCCAAGGATCTTCCGGTTGCAAAATCCACGAGTCGCCCACACCGATGACCTTTGCCGGGTCCTCGAGGTCATGAAGAGCAACCCCCAAACGATAGACCGATCCATCCATAGTTCGGAAAACTCCGTGATAGATGGAAAGCCATCCCTGGTCCGTTTTGATCGGCGGCGCGCCGGGACCGATCTTCATTTCATCCCAGTGATATGGTTCAGGCTTCATGATGAGCTGAGATTGGCCCCAATAGCATAGATCCGGAGAATAGGAAATCCAGATTGACCAGGGGGCGATTTCCGAATGAGGACGGTCAAGCCGGGCATACAGTCCATCAAACTTCTCGGGAAAGATCACCACATTCCGATAATCCGCCTCTGTGATTAGGGAAATTCTTTCTACGTGACTGAAGTCCTTCGTCTTGGCTAGGGCGATCCGCACTCCATTTCGCGAGTAGGCGCTGTAGGTGATGATGTACTCCCCCTCCAGCCGGGTCACGCGTGGGTCCTCCACGCCGAACTCTTCATAGGCGGCAAAAGGGCTGTCCTGCGCAGGAATCAGAAAGGGCTGTGGATCGGCGGTGAAGCGGAATCCGTCGGGGCTGCGTGCCAAACCAATGATGGACCGTCCGGTGCGGAGATGGGAGCGGAAAAGCATGATGTATTCGTTCTCATGCTTCACGACCGCCGCGTTGTGAACGGTTTCCACTGGATAGGGGATTTCGGCCTTGGTGAGGATGGGGTTGTGGCGGTACCGTCTGACAATGTCCGGCTTCATAGTCGTCTCTTCGCTTCCAGATCAAAAATCATCGAGTAAACCCGTTCGTATCCCTCCACCATGGTATCGATCGAAAAGTATTGCCGGACACGGCTGCGGCAGCCACGACGATCGATTTCAGAAATTCGTCCAAGGGCCCGAACTGCTTCAGTGACGTTGTCAACCAGAAAACCGGTCTGCCCGTCCTTGATCACCTCACGGCAAGAGCCGAGGTCCATCGCGATGACGGGCACGCCAGCGGCATTGGCTTCGACCAGGACAAGTCCGAATCGCTCCGGGATGGTGTTCAGGTGCAGTAGAGCTCGGGCTCGGGCAAACAGTTCGTTCTTGCCCGGCACGCCCACCGGTCCGATATAAAGGATGTTTTGATCGTCGAGATGGGGTTTGACCTGTTCCCGGAAATAGGCCTCATCCTGGATAATACCAGCGATGATCAAACGCATTCCGCTCAGACGAGCAACCTCAATGGCCAGATGAACACCTTTATCCGGGTGGATCCGACCGAGGAAAATCAGGTCATCACCGCCGGGTTCCTGAAGCGGGTACAACGAGAGATCGATGCCGTTGTAGACGGTCGCCAGGTAATTCAGCCCTGCGGCTCGATCGGAGTCGCTGATGGAAACGAAGTATCCGTCACGATACTTCTGATAGACGGGCATGATTTTGGCTGACGAGAATCCGTGGATGGTAGTCAGGACCGGTGTCTTGACCAGCCGGCTGTAGGTCAAAGCCATGAAGTCGCAGTGGCTGTGGATGAGGTCAAACTCAGCAGCGCGCTCGAACGCTTCGGAGATGTGAAGGTATTCGGCTACTTTGGGATCGACGGCGGAATCCTCTTCATACCCCTTGTCCACCGCGGCATGCAGGTGAGCTCGGGTCACAGAATCCCTGCTGGCGAACAACGTCACATCCCAGCCACGGGCGACGAGCCCTTCGGTGATGTTGCTAGCCACCGTTTCCCAGGCGCCGTACTGCCGAGGAGGCGTTCGCCAGGCTATCGGCGACAGGACAGCCACTCTTTTGTCGGGCTTTGTCATGCTGTTCGACGATCGTTCCTAGTGCATGGCAGCCAGCACTTCATCGAGGGGAACCGTAGCGAAACCGGTAGCGTGATCGGCCATGCCATAGGGAATGATCAGTTCGCCGTTGTGGAGGAGAGCGCCACAGGTATAAACGACGTTCGGCACGTACCCTTTACGCTCCCTTTGGTCCGGTTTGAGCAAGGGATCGCGGAGGCGGCCGATCACTTTGCCGGGATTATCGTGATCGAGGAGGAACGCGCCGATGCAGTACGTTCGCAGGGGGCCGACACCGTGGCTGAGGACCAGCCAGCCCGCTTCGGTCTCAATGGGGGACCCGCAGTTCCCAAGCTGGACCAGTTCCCACGGAAACATCGGTTTAAGGAGCACCTTGCGTTCATGCCAGAAGTGCACGTTGTCGGAAAACATGAGGTAGATGTTCTCGTTGTCCTGGCGGGAGAGCATGGCATAGAGGCCGTTGATTTTCCGGGGGAAGATGGCCATGCCTTTGTTTTCGGCGGCCGGACCGTTCAGGGTGATGAACCGAAAGAGGAGGAAGTCAGAAGTCTCCACCAGTTCTGGCAAGACCACCTTGCCATCGAAGGCCGTGAAGGTGGCGTAGTAGACGTGGGTGCCGTCATCGTTCTGGAAACACACGAACCGGGCGTCTTCGATGCCGTTGCGTTGCGACGGCGTGGCCGGGAAAATGATGCGTTCACACAGCCGCTGTTGGGGCTGGAACTGAACCTCGTAATTGGACCGGGCCAGCATCAAAATTCCCCGGACGGCATTCTGATCCGACAGGCGGGACTGCTTCACGTCGGCTTCGAGATTGGCGCGCAGTTCTTCCAATGCAAACGACTCCCCCAACTTGTTCATAACCCGGCGCGTGAGTTCGTTGGTCAATCCCAGCTCAAAGAGTTTCCGCTCGAAGAGCGCCTTCTCGTAACGGGGGTTCGGGATTTGACGCGGCTCGGTGAGGAAGCCGGTTGGGGGTAGGACCTCGATCCGATGGTCGACGTGGATGATACCCGTCCGAAAAGTGATGGAGGAGATGTGTCCCTCCCCGGTGGCGCGCAAGCTGAGGATAAAACGCAGAGCGCCGGGAGGCAGGTCAGACTGGTCAGGGTGCGGGACGATGGACGGATTGAACAGGGCTGCGGATTCTAAGGAGAATTCGCAAACGAAATAGGAGCCGATCAACAGCTTTCTTTGTTCAGAAATTTTCTCATCGGTCAACAGGAGGTCGCGGACCTGTTCGAATCGTTCCAGAAAGGCTTTGTGGATCTGCTGGTGTCGATGGGAGAATTCGGCGGATACTTCGTCCAGGAGAGGGCCGACCCGGTTTTCCGGGAGCGACATGATCCTGGCGATAATCCTGCCGGCCCGCTGGGGATCCTCCGGACTAAATGGCCGCAGAAGAACGCGTGACTGGTCAGGCCTGAGGACCGTGGCCGTGCGTTTGACGTGAATCGAGTCGGCGTTCATGGACTGGTTATTCCAGAGAAACGAGACCGGAGGCCGCGATTACTCTTAGGCGGCGATCGGTTCCTTAAAACTCGTCAGCATATTTTGCGCCAAGCGCATCTCCGCCAACGAAAGCAAGAAGGCCACGGTTGATTCCGCTCCCTGGTTCCGGTTGACCCGATCCACGTGCAACCCATCGCGGCAGCCGCCTGTTTTGGGAGAGCAGAGTTCCAATCCGAGATCGTTCCAGCCGATGAACCAGTCGAACGCGCGTTGCGCCTGCTCGTACCACCAGAGGTCCGATGTGGCGCGATAGGCTTCAAGACAGGCTGAGACCATTGCTTGCGCCTCGATGGGCTGCTGGTCAAAGTTGGCGCGCATGCCGCCGCGGCGATAAAATCCGTTGGTGCCAATGGGTCGAAAGTGACCCTTCTCGGAGATTTGCAATTCCGTCAGCCAGCGCAGGGCCTGCAGGCCTCGCTCAAGCACCCCTTGTTGTCCGGTTGTACGTCCGCTCAGAATCAAGGCGTGTGGGAGCTTCGCGTTGTCGTAAGTCAGATCCTTTTGAAACCAGCGCCAGTCCGGCTGGGCGGTCCTTTCGAAAAGTTCCATGAGCCGGGAAGTGAGTGTCTCACGGGTTTGGTTGACCAGGCTGTCACCGCTCAACCGGCGCAGGTATTCATGAATGCCGATAAGGCCGAACGCCCACGCCCGCGGCGAAGTCAACTCCGTCAGAGCTGGCAACGCCAGCGCGAAGAGTTGTCCAGCCATGATCTGGAAGCTCCGATAGGGCGAACGCCCCACGCCTACGCCCAGCGCCCAGAGCGCTCGCCCTTGACAATCCTCTGACCCTTGTTCGTCGAGCCAGCGGCGGTCGAAACTCAGGTGGTTGTGGAAGCGTTTCACTCTGAGATCGAACGCGTGATGCAAGAACGCCGCGTAGGTTGTGGCCAGCGTGCGCACGCGCTCTGGATCTTCTCCCAATTCACTGAGCAGTGCCGCGAGGATGAATGCGCGAGCGTTGTCATCCGTACAGTAGCCTTCCGAAAAATTCGGGACGGTAAAAATGGCGTGCTGGAAGATTCCGGTCGAATCGGTCATCCGCGAGAGATGACTCAACTTCAACTCCGGCAGTTCCCGCGGCTTTTGGTCGAGCGTCTTCGTGGCGAGAGATTTTCGAGATCGCGCCGTCCCCTCGATTTGTGACAACTCGAACGAGCGCATATAGAGCCGCGCCACGTTGCTCCAGACCATATCACGGCCCAGCTTGTAAGCATTCTTGCGAATGGCATGCCGGCGGGTATCGTCGCGCAGCAAACCAATTACCTCGCGGGCTATGGCCGGGGCGTCGCGGAACGGCACCAGCACGCCGCGGTCTTCCGCCAACAATTCTGCAGCGTGCCAGTACGGTGTCGAAACTACCACTTTGCCCGCACCAAACGTACAGGCTAGCGCGCCCGACGTGATCTGCGCTTCGTTGAGATAAGGCGTGATGTAAAAGTCTGCGGCGCCGATAAACTCCTTCAGATTTTCAAGTTCTACGAACCGGTTGTAGAAGATGACGTTCTTCTCGAGTTTGTTCTTTTTGGCAAGGATTTCGAGGCTGAGCCGGTAGGCTTCGCCATGCTCGCGTAGTTCGTTGGGATGGGTGGCGCCCAGCACAATATAAACAACGTCGGGAAACTCCGCTAGAATGTGCGGCAGGGCGTTGAGCGCATATTCGATCCCCTTGTTCGGCGAAAGCAGGCCGAACGTGAGCAGCACCACCCTGCCTTCCACACCGAACTGGTCCTTGAAATAGGTGGGATCGACAAAACCTACGTCGGGAATGCCATGTGGGATGAGATCGATCTTGGCCGGCGGTGCCTGGTAAATCTCCTGCAACATCTGTCGCCCCCGCTCAGCCATGACCACGAGCCGGGTCGAGAGCGCGACTAACTCGTGCATTACGCGCCGTTGGTCGACTTTCGGCTCACGCAAAATGGTATGAAAGGTAATGACAACGGGCATTCTCAATTCGCGCAGGAGTGCTAGGATATGGCCGCCGGCCGGCCCGCCGAAAATGCCGAATTCGTGCTGCAAGCAGACGATGTCCACGTCGCTGATGTTGAGGAAGTCCGCAGCACGTAGATAAGACGACAAATCCTGCTCCTCAATCTCGAAGTGAACCACTTCCGGGTACTCGTAGCCACCTTTAATGTCATTCACTGACACTGAGAAACACCGACTTTGGGGATACGCAGCTGCCACGGCGGCAAGCAGGTCAGACGTGAACGTCGCAATGCCGCACTTGCGCGGCAAGTGGTTGCCGACAAACGCGATCTTGCGAACTTTGGAATTTTCTTCCATGCGGCAATCTTTACACTCCTCGCGCCCAGCGCTGACATGCACAAGAGTCTGCGCGCCAACTGCAAATGTGCCGCCTTAGCGTGAAGGAGCGTCTTCCGGGAGTGTAGATCCCGTCCTTCGGGCGTGGTTTTCAAGCATCCGGCTCTACCGATCTGATGCGGGTGGCAGGAGTGCGAGAAGGATATTCGCGCGGATGCAGTGATCGTATCGATGAGTCCAACCAAGCTATCCCTCGGCATCGTGGCATCCCTGAGAGCCCGCTGCCGTTCCACCTGGCTAAATCATTGTACCTCGCATCGTGATAGGAGAAGCGATTTTTGAGCAGCCCGCTGGCGGCGGAATTGGCGCTGTCGGCTCTGTTGTAGCCATGTTTGCAGAGAAACGGCAGTGGGGTACGGAGTATCATGAACTCGAGTCCGTTAGGAACTTGGGTTCGTTGGCATCTTGATTGCATCATGATGTACGGGCCTGAAGGGTTCTCCAGGGTATGGGGCTTGTCACTAATCCGACAGCTTACCGGAGAACTTGGCGAGGAGAGGGCTCATGTTTGAACGGTACACGGAGATAGCACGGCGCGTCATCTTCTTTGCGCGCTACGAGGCTAGTCAGTTCGGTTCTCCTTACATAGAAACGGAGCACCTGCTGTTGGGACTTCTGCGCGAAGACAAAGCTCTCATCTTCCGGTTCCTGCGTTGTCATGCCTCGGTCGAGTCCATCCGCAAGCGGATTGAGGGACACATTCTTATCCGGGAGAAGGTCTCGACCTCGGTCGATCTCCCGTTGAGCAATGGGTGCAAGCGGGTTCTGGCCTACGCTGCCGAGGAGGCTGAGCGCCTTTCGCACAAGCCCGTTGGAACCGAGCATCTTTTGTTGGGACTGCTGCGTGAAGAGAAGTCCTTCGCCGCCGAGATCTTGCACGAACGCGGCTTACACCTTTCGACCATCCGCGAGGAACTGGCCCATACCAGCCAGGAAAGAGCTCAGCCCCAGCGTCAGTGCGAATCTTCCCTGCTGAGTGAGTTTTCCCGAGACCTGACCCAGGCCGCGATGGATACCCAGCTCGATCCGCTGGTGGGACGTGAAAGCGAGTTGGAGCGCGTGATTCATATTCTCTGCCGCCGCACCAAGAACAACCCAGTACTGATCGGCGAGGCAGGCGTAGGTAAAACTGCCATCGTCGAAGGACTGGCCCAGCGCATCGCCGATGGGGAAGTCCCGTCGTTCCTGGCAGATGAGCACATCCTGGCCCTTGACCTGTCATTAATCGTGGCGGGCACCAATTATCGTGGCCAGTTTGAAGAGCGCCTGAAGACCATCATGAAGGAGCTGATGGAATCACAGAACTCCATCATCTTTATTGACGAGTTGCACACGCTCGTGGGTGCGGGTTCGGCAGAAGGCTCACTGGATGCGACGAACATTCTGAAGCCGGCGCTGTCGCGCGGTGAAATTCAGTGTATCGGTGCGACTACGCCGCGCGAGTATCGCAAGTCGATCGAAAGAGACCGTTCGCTCGAGCGCCGCTTCCAGGTCGTCAAGGTTCCGCCGCCGGATGCAGGCGACGCCACCAAGATTCTGTTCGGCATTAAGGACCGCTACGAGAAGTTCCACGCGGTTACCTACACCGACGACGCCATCAACTTCGCTGTAGCGCATTCCAATCGCTATATTTCGGACCGCTTCCTGCCCGATAAGGCAATTGATCTCATCGATGAGGCGGGAGCGCGCGTGAAGCTGCGCCGGACCTCATTGCCTGAGGAGATCACTGAGGTCCAAAAGCGGATCAAGTTCATCGTACACCGCATGGAAAACGCCATCGCGAACCACGAATTCGAGAAGGCGTGCTTCTACTTGGACGAAGAACGCAAAGAACGCGAGAACCTGCGTGCTCTTCGCGAAAAATACCATTCCGATGAATCTTCCACCGGCGTTGTCGGTCGGGAGGACATCGAGGATGTGGTATCGCGCTGGACCGGCGTGCCAATCACCTCCATCAAGGAAGAAGAGACCCAGAAGCTGCTGCGCATTGAAGAAGAGCTGCACAAGCGCATCATCTCGCAGGATAAATCGATCAGGGCTCTTGCTCGCGCGATACGCCGCTCCCGCGCCGGCCTGAAGAATCCCAACCGCCCCATCGGCTCGTTCCTGTTCCTTGGGCCGACCGGCGTCGGCAAGACGGAAGTCGCGCGCACCCTGGCGCAGTTCATGTTCGGCAGCGACAAATCGCTGGTGCGTTTCGATATGTCAGAGTTCATGGAGAAGCACTCGGTCTCGAAGCTGATCGGTTCCCCTCCGGGATACGTGGGCTACGAAGAGGGCGGCCAACTGACCGAGCGTGTGAAGCGCGCACCTTATTCCGTGGTCCTGCTGGACGAAATCGAGAAGGCGCATCCGGATGTGTTCAACATCCTGCTGCAGGTCTTTGAAGACGGCCAGCTCACCGATGGTCTGGGCAACACGGTGGACTTCAAGAACGCCATCATCATCATGACCTCGAACATCGGGGCCCGCCACCTGCAGAAGCGGGAAGGCCTGGGCTTCCAGTCCCAGAAGGACGAGATGATTTCGGAGAAGGTCGAAGACCTGGTCAAGAACGAGGTCAAGCGTACCTTCAACCCCGAGTTCCTGAATCGCCTGGACGAAGTTATTCTGTTCAACGCGCTGACGGAGAACGACCTTATCCAGATCCTGGAGCTAATGATCAACCAGTTGAACGCTAACCTGGCGCAGAAGTCAATCACCGTGACCGTAACCGACGAGGCCAAGAAGTGGGTCCTCAGCCAGGCACTCAGCGATCGCAGCTACGGCGCGCGTCCGCTCCGGAGGGCCTTGCAGAAGTACATCGAAGATCCGTTGTCGGAGGCGCTGATCCAGGGCACGATCAACACCCGGCCGGCGTTCATCGAGGTCTTCCTCGAGGACACCAAGCTGTACTACCGTCCCGTGGACTCGCAGGAGACCGAGGCCGTGCTACTGTACTAGAACCAGAGTTTGCAAGTTTAATTGGCAGAGGCGCTCACAGTCGAAAGTCACCGCCTATGAACTCCACGGTACTTCCCGAGTAGTCGGCCACACGGAAGTTGATTTCTCGCTCCATGGCCGTGCCGCCGCCTTGTGAGATGCACCAAACTCAAACACTGGCAATTGCGCGGCAAACTGGGGCGACGATTCAGGATCCGGCTCACGAACACGAACTGCGAGAACAATTCCGCCGGGAGCCCGCGCACCTTGCGCACGCTTCCTGAAGTCCGTCGATCTCAAGATATGCAAGCGACTGGCAAAGCGCTTCCCCAAGCAGATGCCAGGAAACCCCGAACGCCTCCTCCTCAGTCTCCCCCGCGCTCTCGAAATATTGGCGCGTTAATGCGTCTTCGACGCAGTCAAGCCTGCTGCGCAGAGGATTACCGCGACGGCCCGGTCGATGCCCATGTCAGAATTAATCATCAAGTCGTAGAGGCGCCGGTGCGCCCAGTCGCACTTGTAGTACCGGCGAATATACGCCGCGCAGGTTCGGTCGAACTCATCGAGAGCGGCTTCGCACTCAGTGCGGGTAGAATAGCGAGATTGGATCCGCTTGAGCTTCTCCTGCCTGGAGCCGTATACAAAGAGGTGGAACGCGTCCTCACGTTCCTGCAAGACGCACTGTGCTCCGCGACCGACAATCACGCACTGCCCCAGTTTGGCAGCCTCACGAATTACGATTTCGCACAATTCGGCCAGGTAGTCGGAATCGACGACATCGGGAGCCGGGCCTGACCAGACATAGGTGTTGCCCAGCCATGCGCTCCCCGATCAGGAGGTTATATTTCCGTTTCACGTAGTTCATGATGGACTCGTCCATGTGATTGCCGGCAATGCGCAGCGATCGCGAATAGACAATCCCAGACATTGATATGAGAGCCACATCCGTTGTACCGCCACCGATGTCAACAACCAAATTGCCCGCAGGCTTGGTCACGGGCATCCCCGCGCCTATGGCTGCCATCATCGCCTGCTCCACCAGGTGAACTTCCGCTGCCCTGGCTCGATAGGCTGAGTCTGTTACGGCGCGCCGCTCCACCTGAGTAATTTCGGAAGGCACGCTGATGATTACGCGTGGATGAACCAACGTCCTGCGTTGATGCGCCTTTTGAATAAAGTAGTTCAGCATCTTCTCGGTGACCTTGAAGTCAGCCATCACTCCGTCTCTTAAGGGCTTGATCACACTGATCTTGCTCGGTGTACGGCCTAACATATCTCTGGCTTCTTTACCCACCGCACGCACTTCTCCGGTGCTTTGATCGAGAGCAACCGCCGAAGGTTCGTTAACAACAATGCCCCGGCCGCGGGCGTAGACACGGGTGTTGACGGTTCCCAAATCAATCGCCAGATCCTCTGAAAACAAGCTCGCCAATGGGCACAGGTTTTCGAAGGAGATTCGCGTTGTCCACTCAGGGCGCATAAAGCCAGCTCGCGCAGTCGTTGCAGAACATGCGTGCTTGGACGACAGCGAGTGCCGTAGAGGCCGATGTTTCGTCGCAGCATGCCGTCAACGTGCGCCAGGCCGAGCTTTCCTGACCAAAAAACCGACGACGCATCCCAGAAAAACGATTGGGAAGGTCCATAGCGCGATAGGCACTGCTGCGTCGGCCGAGATGCCTATCTCTTCGTGGATCGTAAACAAGAAATAGGCTAGAACGTACATTGCCGCCGAAGCGGTCACTGCCAGCACGATGTAGAGAAAAAGACAGCGTTTGAGCGTCGGTTCCACGATGGCCCCGTCAGACAGGACTGTGCTCTCTTGCCCGAGTGGTTAGCTTCTGCGATCAGGATATTTGGCTCTTTTTTCCTCTTACCACGAGGACTCACAGCCTGCCGTGACCGTGCTCACCAACCCCTGTGAACAGACCTGAGAAGATCCACAGTGCCGATCTGATCGGGTTGGAGCCTCTGTCATTGCAATTTCTTGCAGAAAGAGAGCCTAATATTGTTGAGGAGGGCATTCTGGACGGAGGTTCCTCTTGAAAGGCATCCGCCGCCATGGGCGAGGAGGCTCTCATGAAGACGCTGATACATCTCATAGAGTCACGGGGACAGTTGTTTTCACCTCCACCCGCAGCATGCGATCTTCTCGCTTGTCGCGAGCTTTGTGTTGGCGGTGCTGGTTGTTTTGATACTGGTTTCATCGGCGAGGTAGAACAGATCGCACGCCGTTGATGCCCCCATCTCTACGAACAGAGGAATCATGTCTCATCGGAGTTGTAACCATGTCCGCAATTCCCACACAGGTCCCGTGGAGGCGTTTTGTTTGCCTCCTTCGTGACCTCGGCTATCGTCCGCTGAAGGCGCGCCGGGGATCATTGAGGCAGTTCTTCAGCCCTACGCACAACCCAAACCTGATCTCATTTCACGAGCCGCATCCCGGCGACACACTGCACAAAGCCACCTTGTGCGACTCTCTTCGCAGACTCAAGCTCAGCACGGATGAATTTGTTCAGCTGCTGGGAAAACATTGAGCAATCGTGATTTTGCCCATGATACACGGCTGATTTCGGAAGGAGGAAACGATGCTAGGAGGAGCCAAATCCAAAGGAATCGCTCTCCATATCGGACTGAATCGAGTTGATCCTATTCACTATGCGGGCTGGAAAGGAGAGCTGGTAGCCTGCGAGAACGATGCCCGTGGCGTGGAAACAATTGCCAGGGGCCAGGGCTTCGTTACTCAGTCACTGCTCACAAGAGCTGCCACATCTACTGCACTGTTGGACCGAATCGAAAAGGCCGCCAAAGAACTGGTCGAGGACGACTTCTTCTTGCTGACCTACTCGGGCCACGGTGGCCAAATTAACGATGCCACCAGTGACGAACCCGACGGGTTGGACGAAACCTGGGTGCTGTATGACCGCGAGATCGTCGATGATGAGCTGTATGCGGCCTGGTCGCTTTTCCGGCCCGGCGTGCGCATCCTCGTACTGTCGGACAGCTGCCACAGCGGGACGATGACAAAAGAGATGTTCCTGGACCCAACCCCGCACGCCGCACGCTTGGAGGCACGAGTGCGTGCTAGCACAGGCGCAAACCTCAGACCCAAATTTCTGCCCCCCGAGGTGCAAGCGAAGATCTACAAGGAGCGTGCAGTCCTTTACGACGACATTCGCAGGAAGACTCCACGGAGAGAGAAGGTCAACCTGGAATGCAGTGTGATTCTGATCGCAGCCTGTCAAGACAACCAGGTCGCGATGGACGGAATGAAGAATGGCCTATTCACTGACGCGCTGCTGAGAGCGTGGGACAAGGGCAGGTTCGCAGGCGGCTATCATCACTTCCGCAATGAAATTGCGGATTTGATGCCACCAACCCAGAGCCCAAAATATACGATCGTCGGTCATCGGGAGCGGGCTTTCGAACACCAGAGACCATTTTCAATCATTGTGCCGCGGGCGGCCGTCGCGGCGTGAACAATCCATGGTGCTCCTCGGGGGCGCGAACGTCGCGCCCCGGTATTCTTCATCCGGAGGATGACAAAGGGGGTTCGTGAGCGGATTCCGCAATTGCGAGTGCTTGCGCAACCAGTGATGACTGACAAGAAGCCAGTGCCGTCGAATGCGCAAACGTAACACTGGCATGAGTGATGCTGGTCACTGCGGCGCTGGCAGATCGCGATAACAATGCAAAATGTATAAGTGTGTTTTTCCGATCTAGGAACCATCAATGACGGCTCGCCCTCGCCCTCGCCCTCGCCTACGCCGCCCGCGAAAAGAGGCCGAGCGACGCTCCTTCACGGCGACATCTGAAGGAGGAAGTTATGAGGTCACGGAAAGCATCGAAATCTAAGCCTAGTCACCCTGCCGTGCTGTCAAGCCCATCAGAGCCTGCAGACCTCCAGCGGAAAGTACAGAAAGTACAGCTTGCCATAGCCCACCGCGCCCATGAACTGTTTGAGACTCGTGGCCGGGAGCACGGCCACGATGTGGAAGACTGGCTGCGAGCGGAATCCGAGTTGCTGTTTCCAGTTTCGATTGCAATGTCAGAATCCAGAGACCGTATCACTGTTCGCGCCAACGTCGCTGGCTTTGAGGAGAGTGAACTTGAGGTGAGCGTCGAGCCGAGCCGCTTCACGATCTTGGGCAAAAAGAAACAAAGCAATGAGAAAGCGGAAGGGGGAACGGCCAAGCAGACCGGTTCGTATCCCGACCAAATCCTAGAAGTTATCGACCTTGCCACCGAGGTGATGCCCGGACGCGCAGTCGTCCGATTGCAGGCGGAGGAGCTGAATGTGGAAGTTCCGACGGCCTCCAAAAACAAGGTCGGGAGTGCAGCCTAAATGAAAGACTCACAGTTCCTCGGCGAGCACTGAGGATTCGCTAAATCCGTCTGGGTCTTAGCCGACCACAGCCGCCGAGGGCACGAAGCCTTAAGGGGATCAATATGAACCGTCTTGTACGTAGTCTCTGGGCGGGAGAAGAGGGCGAGGACATCGCCGAGTATGCCGTCATGTTGGCGGTGATCTTGGTCATTGTCGTGGGTACGCTCAGATTGATCGGCTCAGATACAAATACCGTCTTTTCCAACGTCGCGAGCACGCTGCAGTAGGTCAGTGGAATGAGAGAGTTCTAGCGAGTTCGAGAGAGTGCCGGAAATGTCGGACGGAGCTGCACTCTGGTTAGTCGAGGCTCCTGGGCGCGGCCTGAACAAGGAAGGATATGCAACTCTTGGCGAAATCTCGACTGCGGGAGCCGCGTTCCCTGGTCTGCGCTGAGTTCTTGGATGTTCTCTTGAAGGACTACCCTCGACGCGATTTTCAGGTTCGACTGTCGGACGGTGCCACCTGGGGAGCAGAAAAGCAGCCCCGCTTCACGCTGGTTCTCAAGCATCCAGGAGCACTGCGTGCGATGTTTTCCTCGCCCAGTGAACTCACTCTGGGAGAAGCCTACATTCATGACGACTTTGACATTGAGGGGGACATCGAGGCCGCTTTCGATTTGGCCGATTATCTGCTCGGCCAGGAGCGCAGCCTATGGGAGAGTTTTGATCTCAGCGAGCGGTTGCATAGACTACCCAAGAGTGATCGTCCGCGAGCGAGCCTACACCCCATTGAGATCGGCGGGCGGGTTCACACCAAGGATCGCGACCGGAAGGCGATCAGCTATCACTACGATCTTCCCGCGGAGTTCTACGCACTCTGGCTTGATCGGCACGTGGTTTACTCGTGCGCTTACTTCGCAGCGCCGGACGAAGACCTAGAATCCGCTCAGGTGCGCAAGCTCGATTACATTTGCAGGAAGTTACGGCTGCGCCGGGGAGAGCGTCTGCTGGACATCGGCTGCGGCTGGGGGGCCTTGATCATGCACGCGGTCGCTCAGTATGGCGTGGAAGCCGTAGGCATCACGCTCAGCGTGCCGCAAGCCGAGATGGCGCGAGAGCGCCTGCGCGAAGCCGGCCTGAATGATCGATGCCGCGTCGAGGTTTCCGACTATCGTGACATTGATCATGACCAGCAGTACGACAAGATTGTCAGCGTCGGTATGTTTGAGCACGTGGGGGAAGCCCTGCTTCCAGAGTACTTCCGCCGGGCTTGGGACCTGTTACGGCCGGCTGGCGTGTTCCTGAACCATGGGATTGCGTACTCCGCCACCTACCACCGGCGAGGCCCGTCCTTCACCGACCTTTATGCGTTTCCCGGCGGCGAATTGGTGCCGATCAGCACGAGCCTTCGAGCGGCCGAGTTGACCGGTTTTGAGGTGAGGGATGTTGAGAGTCTGCGTGAGCACTATGCCTTGACGCTCCGCCATTGGGTCCGCCGACTGGAGAACTGTCGAGAGGAGGCGCGCCGCATCACCTCCGACACCACGTACCGCATATGGCGAGTCCAAATGGCCGGGTCCGCCCACGGATTTCGCATTGGACGTCTGAACGTATACCAAACCTTGCTCGCCAAGCCGCTGCGCGGGCAGTGTGGTTTGCCACTGACCCGCGACGACTGGTATTCAACCCAGACCTAGGGTAAGGCTGACTCTCATGGTCAGAGGATTGGCTCGCCGGCATCGAGGCTCGCACCCGCCGCAATTGGTTGCCATGCCCAGCTATTACACTGACAGGCTCTCTGCCGAGCGCCTCCGCGCTTGCTACGATCTCGCTCCACCCGGGACCAAAGCCTACCTGCAAGCAGAGATCGACTTTGTGCTTCAGAAGACGTCTTCTTCCACGGCAGTCATAGAACTCGGGTGTGGTTACGGGGGGGTCCTTCGACAGCTCGTCTCCCGTGCACGCACTGTGGTCGGAATTGATACGTCGTTACGCAGCCTGAGAATGGTTGCGGAATTTGTGAGTCGCAGCGAGTCGCTTCACCTGGCCGCCATGGACGCGACACACATGGGCTTTCGGGATCGCGCATTTGATCTGACAATCTGTATCCAGAACGGAATCTCCGCCTTTGGCACAGACCAGCGAGAGCTTCTGGCTGAGGCCGCTCGCGTCACTCGACCGGGCGGGTTAGTGCTTTTTTCCAGCTACTCCGAGCGTTTCTGGGCGGAACGCCTCAAGTGGTTCGAGATCCAGGCCGAACATGGACTCATCGGAGAGATTGATGACAGGGCGACAGGCAATGGCGTTATCGTCTGCAAGGACGGCTTTCGCGCCACAACGATGGACGCGGAAGCCTTCCGGAGCTTGGCTGCGGTTCTCGGCCTCGCCCCGAACATCATCGAAGTTGATGGTTCAAGCCTCTTTTGTGAGATTGCTGTCCCCTGAGCACGCGTGTTTGTTGCGTCATCTGCTCCGAGAGGTGAGATCACAAATCACAGGGGAGCGGGAATCGACGTGCGCGCACCATACCAGATTGGCCCCACCTCGCGTGTGAAGATCCGGGCGGTGACAGGACCGATGTGCTTGAACTCCTGCAACCGGACAGAGAGCTCCGAGCCAGTTCTTGCATCCGCAATCAGTCTTGTCATGCTGCCGTAGCGCTGCTTCAATTCCCGGCACACCTCGAGCAGTTTGGTGGCGGTCGAAAAGTCGTAACGCACATAGTGTGCTTCGTCGAGCAGGCAGACCAATTCGTCCCAGCCCGCGTCGAGCACTTTATCTGGGTTCCGCAGACCCGCAGACACGAGCCGGTTGTAGGCCTGCTCGGCGATCTCCTGCTGGATTGGCTTTCCAAAGAGCAGGCAGGCGAGAAACCACTTGAACAGCTCTCCCTCTCTCCGCGAAGACAAGTCAATCCCCAGCTTCTTTGCCACAGTCGGTGGCATATGCGTTACTCCAGGGGACTTCAAAGTGTAGCCAAAAACTCCTTCCACGGAGTTGCGACCAGTGTTTCCGTCATCGAGAGCGAGATGGGCATTTCATTCAGGGAAAGCGTGATTCGGTCTTTGGTCGCCCTGTCTCTCCAGAAGTCCTTTCAGACAACCCGCTTCCGGGCCCTTCTTTCGACATGGTCTTGGTTCAAGTCCCAGAGCGTACGCGCTTCGCCTAAGAGGGAGTCGTACACTCGCTCCGGCGTCAGCTGGCTCGCCGGCAGAGATAGGACGGTACTGATCGGAAGGTGATGTGAAATTCTTGTGACCGCCAAGAACGCAATGAGTTCGGCGTCAGACTTCGGTTCCTTCTTCGATAGACTCTCGAATGGATGCTCCATTTCCCCTTCATCCTAAATCCCAGCCTATACCGGCTTTCTGCGTAGGAAAGGACAGCTAGTCGTGCAGAACTACGTTGAGCAGCGAGCTGTGGACCTGTAGGCCGCCGTCGTTGTAGTGAATAAAGCCCAATTTTTTGAACCGGTTCATAAAGAAGCTGACTCGCGAGCGGGTCGTGCCGATCATTTCCGCCAGCATCTCCTGACTGATCTTGGGAACGACAGTCTCGGGTATGCCTTCCTTGCCAAAATGAGCAAGCAGCAAGAGGATCCGTGCCAGCCTCTTTTCGCTCGAATTGAAAAGCTGATCCACCAGATCTTCTTCGTAACGGATATTCCGAGCTAACAGATACCTTACGAACAGGTCGGAAAATGCGTGCTCCCGATGAAGCGCTTCCATCATGGCTTGCTTGTCGATTCGCAGAACAGCGCAATCCGTCATTGCGGTTGCAGAACCCATCCGAAACGGCTGGCCCGCAAGCGAACCTTCGCCGAAAAAGTTTCCGTCGGTTAATATGCCGATCGTTGCTTCCTTGCCAGTCTGCGAGACCACGCTGAGTCTTACCTTGCCCGTCTGGATATAGAACACCGCATCAGCGGTATCCCCTTGGGCAAAGATTCCTTGTTTCCTCGGGAAAAGCACAGATTTCCTGCCCTCGCCGATGGCCGCGAGGAATGCATGGGGATCGAAATGGCGCCCCTTCTTGGCCGCTACACCGGGAGTCATGGCACTACGCTGTGTTTGGAACGTGGGGCCGATTGGGGTTTGGCGGGCGATTTTCCTTCCGCCTGAGAACCGTTGGGTTGGCGAGCAGGAGACATAGGGCATCTCCTTCTGGCTAGACAACGCCGGCTCTATTTTACCCCTTTCTTCGACAGGGTAAATAGCCGAAAACCACGAGCCCGCCATGCACCGGATGGTTCCAAATTAGGGGGAAGCCCAGATTGAGGGAGGAATACTCAACTGAAACAAACTCAACTGATGCAACCAGATGGGATGAGAAGGCCGGTCTCCGACGGGAAGCTATACGCTCCCAAGGTATCGACGCGCTCGAAGCGCAAGAGATAAAGGAGACCGGAAATGAAGAAGGTTAGCACCGCAGCGGCGAAGCAGATTAGGAATTTTTCAGCGCAGAAGCTGACGATCGGCTTGGATCTGGGCGATCGGGCTGTTGTAACTGACACTCTGCTGGGTCCAAGCCCTTAGTACCGGGCTTAGCTTTGCGGGGCCGACGTCGGGGTGGTGCGCGCTTGACCATTGCGAGAGCTCCATTCTAGTTCCGGGCGAAGAATCTTTAGTCTCCCACCACCGTGATTACAATCGTTCGTTGGCGTCCCCGGACGTCGCACTCCAGGTGAAAGATTTGCTGCCAAGTACCCAATACGGATTTTCCCTCTGCAACCGGCACCGTCAGAGATGGCCCGAGTAAAGTAGCCTGCAGATGCGAGTGCCCGTTGCCGTCATGCCAGGCTTGCTCGTGGCCATAGGAACGGCTAGGCGGGATGAGCCTGTCCAAGATATCGGGCAGATCGTGCTGCAGTCCCGGCTCGAACTCGATCGTCCCAACTGCAGCCGTGCTGCCGACGTTGAAAATGTTGACTGTGCCAGTTTGGATGCCCGAGGAAGTCACGATCGCCGCGACGCGCTCAGTGAGATCGTGCATGTCACCGTGGCCTTTTGTGTTGATTACGATCTGCTGCTGATAGCTCACGATACCGTGCTCATCCCTTCGATTGAGGTGACTTTTCGAGGACGCCAATAAATACACGACCCGGTACGCCACCGCTTGCGCCTAACCATCTTCGAACGCCCGTGCGATCTCATCACGAGGGGCAGGCGGGAGCGGCTCCACATTCCCATTCGTCACGATCGCGATACCCTCATTCGACGGGCGTACCTCACCAATCACCGCCACCGGAACGCCTGTGGCCTCAACAGCCCTCAGCACCAAGTCCGCTCCGTCTGGCGCGACGGCGATCAGTAATGCACCCGACGCAATCAGCTTCAGCGAATCAAGCGCGAGCGCACTGCAAATCGTGGCCGTTTCGGGAAATACCGGGATACGCTCGCGAATGACTCGAAGTCCAAGACCGGCGGGTGCCGCCAATTCAAACAGCCCCATCGTTAGCCCGCCTTCGGTCGGATCATGCATTGCGTGCACGGCCTCGCCGACATTGGCAGCGGCGAGAGCCGCACTCACGACACTGATACCGGGCTCAATCAGGAATCGAGCGGCCCGAGCCAGAACATCGGCGTCAATCCGATCCCGCAGGCGTTCGGACATCTCTCGTGCGAGGATCGCGGTGCCCTCGATGGCTACGCCGCGTGTCAGCAGGATCTGATCGCCGATGGCGATGCGAGTCTTCCGAACAAGACGAGTCGGGGCAACCTCGCCAAGCATCTGACCGACCAGAATCGGCCGGTCCAGACCTTGGGTGATTTCTGTGTGCCCGCCTCCGACCGCGACATCCAATTCCTCGCATGAGGTGCGAACGTCGGCCATGGTCGTCTCCGCCAGTTCGGGCGTCGTGCGGTTCTCCGGAAGGAGCATTACGACGAAGAACCACAACGGCCGTGCGCCCAGGACCGCAACGTCGTTCGCGTTCACGTGAACCGCGTAGCGACCGATTTGATCCGTGGCGAAGGTAACCGGATCGGTCGCGACGACGAGATAGCGATCTCCTGCATCGATGACGGCTGCGTCCTCGCCAATCTGAGGTCCAATGAGCAGGCGCGGATCATGCTTCGACGGATGCCTCAGCAACGATCGCAAGTGCGCAAGCGGAAGTTTGCCGACCGGCAGAACCTCCTTCGGTTGGCCTTTTCTCATGTGCTCATGATCATCGACGAGGCCGCCTGCAGGGTCAAGGACTGGATCCGTGTTCAGCGGTTCACGATATATTCCGCAGAGATACCGCGAGACACCTCGTAAAATAGGGAAGACGACGCCGGAGCTCGAGGTGCCGGCGGAGAAGTTTACGAAGATGATCAAAAACTGACCTTCAAAGTGGAAGTGCCAGGCATTGATGAAAAAGACGTCAAAGTCGAAGTCGAGAACAACGTGCTGACTGTGCGCGGCGAACGCAAACTCGAAAAGGACATCAAGGAGGAGAACTTCCGCCGCAAGGAACGCCACTGCGGAGCCTTCTCGCGCTTCATTCACCCCTTCCCACAAGCGTAGACCCGGACAAGATTGAAGCCAATTACACGCATGATGGCGTGCTCAGCATTGACATGCCGAAGCGTGCAGAAGCGAAGGCAAAACAAATCAAAGTGAACGTGCCCAAGACGTTGAAAGCCGCATAGCTCAAGAAGGGAAGGCGAAACCGCCCTCCCTTCTTCCTTCCTGTCAGGGGTGGTGTATACAGAGGGCAAAGTGGCCTGCTCCTCCGACGTGACCAGCATCACAGACATTGGATCATCCTGAACCGAAAATGGGGGGCCGGTAAATCCTTTCGCCTCCCCGAAGAGCACGCCCCTTGCGACGGGACGCAACACCCCCTGAGGCGAATCAAACTCGTTTCGAAAGCCATGATAACCGAACGAACTCATGACCCGATGCTATGGAGTACCATCGCCATCGCGCTCCTGGTTGCCGTAACGGCGGTAGCAGGACTGTATTGGCCAGCAACCTATGCCAGGGAAACGCCTTATTCACGCGCCGGAGGCTACGCCAGCGACCTTGTAGACCTGTTGTTGGTCGTGCCGGTCTTGCTGATCAGCGGAATCACAGGATATCGAGGATCGCTTCCTGCGCGGTTGGTCTGGCTGGGCACGCAGGGTTATCTGCTTTACAACTTTGTTATTTACGCGTTTGGGGTGCACTTCAACGCGCTGTTCCTGGTCTATTTGGCGACGCTGAGTCTGTGCCTCTACGCTACAGTATTCAGCCTTCCGTTCATTCCCCTCGAGCAAATCGCCCAAGCCTATGGTCCTCTTGCGCCGCGAAAGACGATCGGCATCGTGTTCTTCGTGCTTGCCATACCGACCGCTGTCTTCGATTTGCGCGATGATATTGCCGCGATCCTGGCGGGGCGAGTCCCCCAAGATGTCATCGTGGCGAACCAGCCGGTAAATTTCGTTCATGTTCTGGACCTTGGGTTCCTTTTGCCCGCCTTATGCATAACCGCAATTCTTCTGTTCCGTAGGAAACCAGCCGGTTACGCGCCTGCACCAATATTTCTGAGTCTGTTGGCGATCATGAGCATGGAACTTGTGAGCATCGTAACGGTGATGGGCCGTAAGGGTTTTGGGATGAATTTCCCGATGATCATCTCGTTCGCGGTGTTAGGTGTGGGCTTTACGATCCTGCTGTGGTTCTACTTCTCTTTGGTAAGAAGAGGCGGCTAGGCTGTCCTGTGGTGACTGCCCTTTAGGGGGCGCAGTTGTTGAAGAATCCCGATCTCAGTCGTTGACCTTTCGCGCGATCCTGTCATGTTTGCAAGGGAGGAGGGTCCATTTTGCCGCCTGTGTACACCGCCCCCGTCACTCAACTTCTTCTGTTCCTTACTCAACGGGAATCGGATCGGAGTCTAGTCGAACCAACCCCGCCGCATGAAACTCATCGAGGGCTTTCCGGAACTCTCTACCTGTGATGCGGCGGTTGATCTCTGGATACTCAGTTTCGCCGACACGGCAAGCAGGATGGTACTGAGCCATCAGGTTGACGTAGGTGTCAGCGCCCAGTTCGCGGACGATCCACTGCATGATCTCAGGTGTCCCTGCCACACCGCCAGGCATGACGAGGTGACGCAGAAGAACGCCGCGAAGGGCTATGCCGTGTTCATCTGTGACCAGTGGCCCTACTTGCCGGCCGCTTCGACCAGCAGATAGCGAAGGAGTGAGCTGCCCTGCTTGCTAATGTGGCCGAGCCGGCGTCGATCGCCGCTGGAGTCTTCCGAGGGAACCAGACCTACATAGCTGGCGATTTGCTTGCCACAATGGAAGCGTTCCGGAGTTCCAATCACCAACTCGAAGGCCAGTGCCGTCAGTGGACCCACTCCGGGATGGGTCATCAGCCGCCGCGTCACCGGTCGCTTCTCTACCTCGTCTTCCAAGGCTCGGGTCAGTTCCTGGATTTGCGGCGTGAGTTGGTCGAGTAAGTCGAGCAGGTCCTGGCGACGTCGGCTCGCCCACGGGGCGAGTACTAACGATTCCAGCTCGCTACGACCCGCCGGCCACCACAGCGCTTTCTTGCGCCGCAGGCCTTCGTTGAGAGCCACCACATGCAGTTGATTCATCACGCGGGTGCGCATCTGCACCAGGCGGTGACGATGCCACAGCAGTTGGCGCAGATCGCGATTCTCGGCGTCCGCTACCCAGATCCTCGGGAAGCGGTCCTCGATCATCAGTTTCAGCAATAGCTGCGCATCCTGACGATCGGTCTTCTGCTTGCGCACCCGTTTCGTACGAATCTCCGCTGCGTCCCCGATCCACAACTCAAACTGCAAGTCGGCCAGCAAACGCTCGAACCAGCGTGCGTGCCCGCTGGCTTCCATTCCCACCCGCACACGCAAACTTCGCTGCTTGAGCTGGCCGTAAAACTGCTCGGCTTCTTCGCGGTGAGCCAGATGCCGTTCTCCTAACTCACCTGTTTCCATGTCCACAAATGCAATTTGCTGAAAGCCCGGATGATAGTCACAACCTATAATGATCATGTTCGGCTCCTTTCCTCCGAGCCCTTTGGTTGGTTTGCGCCTCCAAAGTCTACTCGGGCCTGGGAGCCGACATTGTTATGGAATCATTTCACTCATTGACCGGATTCTGCCCCGTTCCGGGGTCAATGAGTGTAAAGGCCTGTGGGTGTTGAAAAAGTAGGTCAGCAGAAGATCTTTTGGGCTGCGAGCAAGCCGTTGGCGAGTTTTCTTCTCTCAGTTCGGCTAAGTAGTAGCTGGCAGAACCGCTGTTGTCGGCTGGCTGAGGAAGCGCACCAGGCGCTTGATGTTCTGGGCTACCGCTGCCAGGAAGAACTGCTCCCGCACGAACTTCAGTCTGCGCAGGCGC
>JAIQFC010000036.1 GCA_020073465.1 Terriglobia bacterium | reverse complement strand
GCTACGATGGTGTTTGCCATCGGCCAGCGCGTGCTTCCAGCATTTTCAGGAATGCGGCTGCTGTTCAGTACCAAACTGATGTTCTGCTCTCTCATGCTGCTTGCAGTCGGCTGTCTCTTGCGAGTCAGTTCAGAAGTATTGGCCTATCAAGGTATGGTTCGCGCTGCCTGGTCATGGCTTCCGACGTCCGCGATTTGCGAGATGGCCGCCGTCACCGTCTTTGCATTTAATCTCCTCATTACGTTTGCACGCCAGGCCCCCGCTATCGCAGCACAACCTCTTCGCGAACCAGGGTAATTACGCTCCGACAGAGCGAGTCGTTTCAGATGTTAGGGAGCAGATCAAAGTACTCATCGTCCTCGTTCTTTCCCCCTTCTCCCGCGCCCAACTGTTTCTCTGACTGGATAAACTCAATGCGCTCAATCCACTTGACCATCTTGTAGCCGAGTTGATTCTCGACACGCAGCCGTAGTGGCGCTCCATACACGTCCGGAAGCCGTTGGTCATTCATCCGAATCGCAAGCAAGCACTCGGCCTTTAGTACATTCTCCAGGCTCTGTGTGTCGTAATATGGGCCACCGTAGAGTGCTTCGCCGAAGGAGAAGAAAGCCACCACTTTGGCTTCCGGTTTCGGGCGCACGAGGTCAATCAGCCTCTGCATCGGAATGCCGCCCCATTTGGCAATGCCACTCCAGCCTTGAATGCAGTGATGCATTGTGATGTGCTCCACCACGCCCATCTTCTCGATGTCGGAGAGCGAAAGTACCACTGGGTTTTCGACAAGACCGCCGATTTGCAGCTTAAAATCCTGAAAGCTGCGCTCGGCAAGACGTTTCCAGTCCTCTCGCACCGGCATCTTGCCATTAGGCCAGAAGTACGGCGAGATATCCTGCTCGGAATAGTTCTGGTGCGGAACGAGCCGGTTCAACGTGAGCAGTTGCATAGGGTACGTCACGGACTTCAGTGTGTGTTGCAGACCACGCGGATGGTTCCATGAAATGTAGTGCGCCGCAATCCATGAGAGAACCACCACACCAATTCCCACGAATCCCAGATACATGCCCATATGCCCCTGATCATCCGTTCCCATCACGATGTGGTTTATGTTCCTCGCAAATCCTGTCATCACAACTAGCGTGACGTGCACCACGAGAAAAGCAAAGAAACTGAGCATGGTGAGGAAATGGATGGATCGGGCCGACTGCCTGCCGCCAAATATCTTGGCGTACCAGGGAAAGCGGTTCACCACCGCCGGTGACATAGCGATGCCCGTCGCAATGGCCAAGGGTCCGAAGACAAAGACGACAGTGAAATAGGCAATCTGCTGCAGGGCGTTGTAGCCATAAAAGCCGTTTGGCTCCGCAGGCATATAGAACGTCGCGTAGTGCACCCACGTATTCCAAGCCTGCAAAAGAACCATCGACGACGTAGGGACGATCCGCCGCCACTGCTCGGTATCGAACAGCATGACGATGAAGAAAATGCCCGTGAAGATGAATCCGTGAACGTCGATGAAGTGCCAAACCCGCGCAATGCCGATAGTGTGTCTGTAACCCGGCGTGCCAACAATGGGCGAAAGATAGCGGGCATCGTCTTTTGCGGTCCAGATGCGGTCGCGCGGAACTTTGAGGGGCGTCAAACGGATCCATTCGCTTCCCGGAGTACAGTCATCATTGAAATAGAGACGAGGATGATCGAACAGGATCGATAGGCCACTTCGAATCAGCAGCATCACAAAGAAGAAATTGAAAAAATGGCAGTAGCGCACCCAGAGCGGGAACCCGTGCGGTCCAACGAAGTTGTTGGGATAAATCTGAGGCACCGGAGGAACGGCGGGCAGACCAGCTATCGCAACTTCAATCCAGGCGGCGAGGACCGCGGCCAGAAGCACGGCTCCGATTCCGATGAGAATGGAGGGGCGAACCCAAATCCGGAAGCGGCGATCCTTTGGGTAGTGCACTGCGGCGTGTGCCGCATCGAAGGGAATCATGACTGAATCCCGAGGTGTGCTCCTGTTCCAGAACGCACTCGACCCTCCAATCAATAGCAGTATATCGTGACACGATATACAATAGAGCCCTAGTCAAGCGACAAGCGATGACGACCCGTAATGCCACACCCAAGCTGATGACCAATGGCTGACGTAACCATAACGGTCGACGGAAAGAAAGTAGTCCAACCAGCCGGGACGCTGCTGATTGAGGCCTGCAAGAGTGTAGGAATAGAGATCCCCTCCTTCTGTTATTACCCTGGTCTATCTCTGCAAGGGGCTTGCCGGATGTGCCTCGTGGAAATTGCCAAGATGCCCAAGCTGCAGACCGCCTGCACGACTTTCATCAGCGAGGGGATGGTGGTTACGACCGAGAGCGACACTGTCAAGCAGGCGCGAAAAGCGATGCTGGAATTCGTCCTGCAGAACCATCCTCTAGACTGCCCAGTCTGCGACGCCGGTGGGCAATGCGAACTGCAGGACGCGACTCTCAGCTACGGCCCGGGAGAGTCCAGGCTAATTGATCCAAAGAATCACAAGGACGAGCAGCAGTGGTCTCCCATCGTCTACTTCGACCGGCCACGTTGCATCATGTGCTACCGCTGCGTGCGCGTCTGTGGCGAGGGAATGGATGTTTGGGCCCTCGGCATCGCCAACCGCAACTCATCTCAGCTGATTGTCCCCAACAAAGGGGATTACCTGGAGTGCGAAGAATGTGGCATGTGCATCGATATCTGTCCGGTTGGTGCCCTGACGTCTGGTCCCTATCGCTACAAAACCCGGCCATGGGAAATGAAGCACGTGGCGACCATATGTACGCACTGTGCTGACGGATGTACCACGACCTTGGCCGTGCGTCCCAGCGAAACTGGAATGGAGATTGTTCGCGGGTCCAATCGGGATAAGAGCGGGATCAATAGCGATTTTCTCTGCATCAAGGGACGCTACGCGTTCGATTTCACCGCCCACGCCGAGCGGCTCAAGCAGCCGCTAATTCGTAAGGATGGCCGCTTGGTTCCAACGTCGTGGGAAGAAGCCTTCGCAACTGTTGCTGGGCGATTCCGCCAAATCCGAGATGAGTTTGGCGGCAAGACGATCGGAGTGATCGGCTCAACGCGCACGACTAACGAAGAGAACTATTTACTGCAAAAGATCGCAAGGGTTGTCCTTGGGACCAACAATATCGATCACCACCGGACGGCGGATTTTCCAGCCTTCTTTCGTGCTCTTGCGGACAAACCTGGTACCACTGCCAGCATGAAGGACGTTTTCGAGGATCCCGCCATTCTGCTCATTGGCAGCGATCCGACGTATCAGCATCCATTGCTCGCTTGGCAGATGCGGAACAATGTGAGGCTGCACCACGCACGGCTTTACCTGATCAATTCAAGAGTCATCAAGCTCACCCGACAAGCCACCTGTTTCGCCCGTGTAGACGAAGGCAGCGAAGAGAGGGCGGTGGCGTTCCTCGGTGGGGACGATAGCGCGCGTGACAAATGCAGCGCGAATCCAGCGGACCGGAACGACCTGACTGCGCTGCGAGAAAAAATATCGACAGAAAAGAACCTTATCGTGGTGTGCGGTGCTGAATTGCAAGGAGGCGACATCGCTCGACTCGTCCGAGTCATGGCTGCAGCGATACCCACCTGCAAGTGGGTTTGCCTGGGTGACTACGCGAACTCCCGTGGCGCTTCCGACATGGGGCTATACCCGGATTTGCTTCCGGGGTATACACCGCTTTCGGAGGGTGGCGAGTTTCGTGAGAAATGGGACGCACAGTTTCCCCAGGAGCCAGGTCTGAATCTGCTCCAGATCCTGGAAGGCTCCAAGAATGGATTGCTCAAGGCCCTATACGTCGTTGGTTCAAATCCCGTAGGCCGTTACCATGTCGACCCATTTGCGCTGCGTGCGACATTCCTGGTTGTGCAGGATTTGTTCCTGACGGAGACTGCTCAGCTGGCGGATGTTGTTCTTCCCGCCACTTCAGCTTACGAGAAATCGGGAACTTTCACGAATACATGTGGCGATCTCCAGAGATTGAAGAAGGCCGGAGATGTGGCCGGCCCCAAGAGCGACCTGGAGATCATAGCTCGCGTTGCTCAGTACATGGCTTATCCAATTGAAAAGTTGGTCAGGCGTGGAGAAGGCATTCGCGCGGATGCGGGACAGTCACGAGGCGCTCAATCCGGCGAGGTGGATCGCCAGGCCGTGTGGACGGAAAGGCAGGACTTGGAACCACGGCTCGCCCCGTTTGACCCGAACGCAGTCCTGGACGAGATCCAGAGCGTTGTTCCTGCGTATCGATCTCGGCATGTTGATTTTTCCGGCTTGACGCGGCTTGCCACGCTCAATCGAGCGGCTGGAGCTGAGGTACAGTTGATCACTTCCTCCAAGAATGATCTGTTCTCTTCAGGTAGCTTGGGTCGTTATTGTTCGGCTCTCAATAGCGTGATGGAAAGTCATCTTCTCTTGCCGTACGAACCAGATTCTGGTGACCGCGAACTTTTTGCCGAACCGAGAGAATGGAATGACCCTGGAAGCGTTCGCTCAGGCTCATAATTTGCCAGCCCGCTGGCTGGAACTGAGACGGCAATGCGAGGACATGGTGAGGCAACCCGATTTTTGGTACCGCACAGATCTACGACAACAAGCCAGCGCCTTGGCGATCCACGCCTCCGATATTCTCGACTCAGCGCTTATTGATACAGCGCGGCGAAGCCTCGATCGTTCTGACGTGCCAGTGATCCCTACTGCCAAAGTGAAATGAGATCTGTATGAACGACAGAACGGTACGCTTTGTCATTCGGAGGCAAAACACTCCACAGTCAGAACCTTTCTGGGAAGAGTTCGATCTCAAGTGGCGGCCGGGTATGAATGTGATCAGCGGCCTGATGGACATCGCCATGAATCCCGTGAATCGCACGGGAAAACCGACAACCCCCATCGCCTATGACTCCAACTGTCTCGAAGAGGTGTGCGGGTCTTGCGCCATGCTCATCAACGGCAGGGCTGCCATGGCGTGCTCGTCGCTCGTGCACAAGCTCAAGCAACCGATTCGCCTGGAGCCGTTGTCACGCTTCCGTGTGATTCGCGACCTCGCAGTCGATCGAAGCGTCCTGTTCGAGAATCTGAAGCGTGTCAGGGCCTGGGTACCGATCGATGGCACATACGATCTGGGTCCCGGCCCGAGAATCTCTCAGGAAGAGCAGGAGCAGGCATATCCGATGTCCCGATGCATGTCCTGCTGTCTGTGCATGGAAGTCTGTCCACAATTCACTGTGGCTACGGGTTTTGTGGGCGCCGCCATCATCAACCAAGTACGACTCTTCAACCAACATCCCACGGGAGCATCTTTGCAACGCGAGCGGCTGGAGTCCATGACCGGGGACGGTGGAATCCACGAATGCAGCTACGCACAGAACTGCGTCCGCATCTGCCCGAAAAACATTCCGCTGACGCAATCGATCTCAAACGTTTACGGCCAGGTCATGAAACAGACGATTGTGGACCTCTTCCGGAAATGATGGCAGTGCTGCAGAACGAACCCGCCTCGATAAAGAGCTGTTTCCGCTGCGAGAGCGCGGCTTGGTCGGAACCTGTACCAACTCGAATTGCCTCTGCTACAATTCAGCACAGAGCATGGACAGATGCTCGGCGTCGCGATAGCCTGCGGACGGTTTTTGGCGGTGTTTCATACTGTCCATTTACTGTCCATTTCGCACCGGAAACTAGTTATATTCGGTGGAACGGATTGAAGCAGGCGAAACGGTTGACAGCAAGAGTAGACAGTAAACATGCGGGTTTCGCCCTAACCGTATGAAAAGCAAGAGGGGACGTAGTTCAGTTGGTTAGAACGCTGCCCTGTCACCGACTCCCAGCACAGAATCAATCAGGCGTTCGCTGTTCCCACTGACATTTAGCCATCGGTAATTCTCTCCTGCATTCGCACACGCTGCTGCGCTCAGAGGGAAGGCCTGATGATGTCTCTCTCAGGTCACAAACAATCATCACGCCTTGGCGTTCCTTTGGTTAGAACGCATGCCTGTCACGCAAGAAGCCGCGGGTTGGAGTTCCGTCGTTCCGTCGCTCCCGCCACTCGCATCGGAGTTGGCAAGAAACTCCATATGAGACGGCGAAGACGCGCAGAATGAGCATTCGCTTTCTAGCGAGGATTTGCACGACGCTTTCGCTGCGGCAATTTCGGTCCGAATGCCCGCGGTATCGCGTTGTAGACAGAGTTGGCTTCCCATCTGCTCAAGAATCTCCACCTTCCGGCCTTGGCATCGGAGGGCAAAGAGACTATTGCGGCGATTATTCGGTCAGTTTGGTGAGGCCACTTTCTGTGGGTTGACACATGCGATACAGGGACTGTGGCGACGGTGAGAAACAAACCGGTTACTTCCCGTAGACCGTCGACCCGCCTGTGACTGTGCGCACGATCTCGATATCTTTGATTTTCTCCTTGTTCGTAGTGTGAGGATCGTCTGCCAGAACGACGAAGTCCGCCAGCTTGCCAGGCGTGATAGATCCTTTGATCGCTTCCTCATGAGAGTTGTACGCACCATTGATGGTGTTCACCTGCAGGGCTTCGTCTACGCTGATTCGCTGGTTGGCCCCCCAAGTCTCTCCATTCCAGCCAGTGCGCGTCACCATGCCCTGAATGCCCATGAGAGCGGCGAATGGCCCGGGGCTGAAATCTGAGCCGGCCGCGGCTCGAATTCCGGCGTCGAAGAAGGAGCGGTACGCCATGCTTCGCTTCATGCGTTCTTCCCCATAAAAATGAAACTTGTCGGAATTGTAGTAGGCATAGGTGGTGAAGGGGGCAGGTACCGCGCCGAGCGCCTTCATGCGCCGCAGGAGATCGTCATTGATCAGTGTGCAGTGAGTGATCTTGGGGCGCACGTCGGGACGTGGTGCCGTCTGCTGCGCCCGCTCATAAGCGGTAAGCACCATGTCAATGGCTACATCCCCGTTCGCGTGGCAGTTCGGCTGAATGCTCGCCCGCTGCACTCGTTCCGCCCAGGCGTTGAGATCCTCCTGAGTCTCGGTGATATTGCCTTTGTAAGGAGGATTGCTGCCGTCATAGGGCTGGCTCAGCGCCATGGTGCGCTCGGAGAATGACCCATCGGCTGTGTGTTCCGAGGTGGCGCCAAAGCGAATCCACTCGTCTCCGAAGCCGCTGCTGATGCCGTTCTTGATCATTGCCTCCAAGATATCCCCGCTGGTCTCAAAGCTCACACGGTGCAGTAGTTCGCCGCGGGCCCGCACCTGCTGGAGCGTAAATAGATCGCCGCCTTCGTGGTGAACGCTGGTCAAGCCGTAACGTACGAACTGCTTAGAGATGTATGCCAACCCGTCGCGATCGCGCTGCTCCTTCTTTTCTGCGGTGAAGGTCTCGCGTTTGCCAACGTTGTTGAATACATCACGCGCGCGATCGGTGACTCGTCCGTTAAGTTCGCCATTTTCATCGTGGTCGTAAGTTCCGCCCATCCGGTTGGGAGTGTCCTTGTTTACCCCAGCCAACTCCAGCGCTTTGCTGTTGTAGTAGGACGTGTGGCCACCGCGGTGATGGACCACTACCGGATGTTCCTTTGAGACCTGGTCGAGATCGTGCACGTTGAGCTGGCGGTTGTCTTTCACCTTCGTGTCGTCGAAGAAGTATCCATCTATCCAAAAGCCCGCGGGCGTCTTTTGGGCTTTCGCGCGGAGTTTATCGATGATGCTGGCGATGGTGACAAACTCGACCTCATAAGGGTTGCCAACAATGACCTCATAGAGCAGGGTGTTGCCGCCTGCATGGTTGTGGCAATCGATGAATCCGGGCACGATGGTCATCTGCTTAGCATCGAAGGTCTGCGTCCGCCTGCCTATGAACGCCTTAGCTTCTGCAGTACTCCCCACGTACACAAATCGTCCACCCTTAACGGCAAGAGCCTCCACCTTCGGATTGCTGGAATCGACGGTGTAGATCGTGGCGTTGAATACCACCAGATCGGCATGGCGCGGATCGGCGTCAGTGCTCTCCGTTTCAGCGAATACAGTTGTGCCCAGAAGACTGCCGCCGGCCAGGCCAGCCACACCGGCTCCGGTCAGGCCCAGGAACTCCCTACGATTGTGGTGTTTGCTCATCGACTCTCCTCCTTACCATCTGCATCCCGTGATCTTCTGCTCGAACCGTCCTGTTGGACGTCCAAAGAATCATCGCGATCCTGCGGGGAGTCCACTTATTTGTGCCGAACCATCGGTTTAGTTGGGCCGCTTTTCTTCGCATTATGTCAATGATGAGCACAGCGTCACTCTCTCTCCAGTCTTTCTGTATCTTCACCCACGCACGGATCTCTCCGATCCTCGGCTTTTCCGGCAATGACTCAATTCTGCGCAAGGACTCCAGAACACACCGGTCAACGGTTCCGTACCATTCCTCGAATATCAGAGCTAGGAGACCCGATGCACCGGGATAGTCCAAACCTCTTATCCGTGGCGATCTGACAAGGTTGAGGCATTTTCGAGAGTCCACTAGATCAAGTTTGTCGAGGGCTAAGAGGCTGCCTTTTACGGAGAAAAGATGCTCAAAACTGTTCTTGTCAAGGTCCATCAGCCTCTCGTGGAGATGGTTATCCGTGAACTTCCAGCGGAAATATTTGTTAAGGAAGTCATACCATTCCTGCATATCAAGTCTCTGGATATACTCCAGTTCCACCTTGTGCATGAACTGTTCTGTGTCGCGGCTCTTGGAAACCGTCGGGTTTGCCCAAGAGCGATCGAGTGCGTCAATCCAATTGTTCTCGTCCTGCGACTCCCAAAGATTGTTGATATCCACGGCCATTCCTCATTGACCGGCAGCGAGCGGGACGTCCGCCAGCAGACCGCTTGCACCCACGGCGGAACTTGGAGAAGTTTAGATTGCCCACATTTGCGAAGCTTAGGGCGATGCCAGTCATGGGCCGGAATGCAAATGGATCAGGCGCCAGCACCTGAAGCTTCGTGCTTTCCACCCACTGTTATCTCGCGAACTGCCCGGTAACCCTGATCAATCGCAATATTGGTGTAGGCGTGGCCATCGGCATCAGAATTGGCGATGTGAATGCGTCCGAAGGGCTGCCGGCCAACGACGCAGGGCCGCTCGGAATCCGGGCGGTCCAGCGGTTCGAATAGAGGGTTGTACTCGTACGCATAGCCGTGTGGCCATCGGTTCACGGTAATCGCTTGGATGTCGCGAGCGGAGTCGAATCCGCCACCGGCGAGCATGCGTCCGAGTTGATCGCGGATGTTGCGTTCGAAGACCTCAAATGGCGTGGTCATCAGCTCATAGCGTCCTGCCCGGTATTGATCCTTGGCGGGCAAACCGGGTTTGCATGGGGTACGCAAAAGATGCAGCAGGCAGGGTTCCTGCGGTGTGCTGGCGAAACGATACTCCCCGATCGAAACCGGGAAATCCAGAGACGCTCCGTTGAAGTAGCCTCCCGGCGCATAGATCGAGTTCACGCCCAATTTCTGGAAAGATTCCCAATTACGAACCTGCACGTTGGTGTACACGAGCGGAAGTTTTACGCTGTAGTGCAGGGCATCCTTCTGCTTCTCCGACATTTCCGGACAGAGGTAAGGAATCACCATGTTGTAGCAGGCGAGAACACATTGCGGCGCCCGCACAGTGTGCGCCTTGCCGCTGCGAACGTACGTGACCTCGACCTGCTTCGCCTCGTGCGGATCACCAACATGTCTCGCCCGCACCGCCGTGCTGTTTAACCGGATTCGCACGGCAGACTCTGAGCTATCGAGACCAGCGTAGTTCACTCGCGAAGTGACTACGTCCTCCATCGTGGAGCCGGGAACCGCGCCTGGTATCAACGAACGAACTAACAGACGCGCCACAGAGGCGTTGCCGTCGGGGAAGTGGAAGATGTAGGGCTCGGCCTGTTCCGGACTGTCCTCACGGCTTTGCAGATTGATTCCTCTGAATCCTGGATACTCCATCTGGAGGCAGTCCCAGGCCGATACCGCATCGATGCCTACCGCATACAGTCCATGAGGTGCGGTTTGGAAGATCTTTACGACTTCGGGATCGACCTTCACGAACTGAAGCAGGTAATCCTTATAGCTTGTCTTAATAAGCTTCCGGCGCTTTTCTTCAGCAGATAGCCCGGACAGATAATCGACTTTTGTCTCTTGCAGGCGGGCCAGATCTTTGCGAGCCGGTTCCGAAATCGGAATCTGCGCCAGAACCTCTGGCGGGTAGGTCAAGCCGAGGTAATGCGTGCCGAAACCGGACAGAAGCCGATCGACTCCAAACGTTTCCTTGTCGAAGAAAGTCGCGCGCTTCAGCGCCATTCCCTTGTAGAGGTTCTGGTCGAAATACTTGTGAAAGCGATCGACGTCGATCCCCAATTCCTGCAGCAGGCCGAATGCTTCCTTGCTGTAGTGATGAGGCGCTTCCAGCGACTGAGTTCCTCCGTAGCCGATCAGTAGCCGCTTACCGCTCTGGAATTCATTGCGCTTCGCGTGCCCGCCGAAGTCGTCGTGATTGTCGAGAATCAAAATCTTCGAGCTGGCTCCAGCGAACTTGCGGAAGAAGTACGCGGAGGCAAGGCCACTGATTCCTGCACCCACGACCACGAGATCGTACGATTCCTTGTCGTCGACAGCATCCGGCCAGGTCTGGCCGTCGCGCATGGCGTGCGCCACTTCCCAGGATCCGTCGTGGCTTCCCCGCATGCCGGTTTTCGCCGGAGGGTAGTAGTTCGGATCCTTCTCGGGGGCGGTTTCCGCCTGCGCCAGCAGATTGAACCATTCGGGGCTTGCTATGAGGGAAGCCCCAACTGTCAGAGCACAGCCATTCAGGAAGTCGCGGCGCGAAATGCGCCGGTCCATTCCCAGTACTCGGTCCCGCTCGTCGTTCATTCTTCTCTCCTCGTGGGGAGGTAGATCGCGTGCATCCTAGAAAACCAGCTTCAAAGCAACCTGGAGGATTCTTGGATCGTAGGTTCCGCTGATCTGGCCGAAAGTTCCGGACGAGACGGATCGATCAGCCGGCGGACGGAACTCGGCGTGATTGAAAATATTGAACGCCTCAGCCTTGAAGACGAGCTTTAACTTTTCGCCCACGAGCATGGTGGATTTCTCCAGCGCCAAATCCAGATTCGCTCGCCGCGGGCCGTGGAAAGAGTTGCGTCGATAGGTTCCGTAGAATCCGATTGGACAGGGGCCGTCACCAATACACGGGTCCTGCTGGAAGGAGTTCGGATCAAACCAGAAGTTCCCCGTGACACCGTTGAACGTCTGCACGCTCCGTGGATTGAATGTTTGCACTGAACTCATCATCTGGTCCGCCCGAACCAACTGTCCGTCGCCGGCGCCGGACGGCCCGGGTTGGCTGGAACGCTGCCGCGTTCCGGCGGTAAAGTCGAGCGGGATGCCCGACTGGACAAAGAAGATGGGGTACAAACTCCAGCCGCCAGTCAACCTCTTCGGCCCATCCGACCACATTTTCGCAAAGGGCAACTCCCAGCCACCACTGAAAGTGAATCGCTGCCGAACGTCAAAGTCCGAGTTCCCGTAGAACTGGTTGTGATTGTAGTAAGGAATAGACGAGATGCGCGAGTTGAATCCTGAGCCGTTGTCGAGATTATGCGACCAGGTGTAAGCGAGGGTAAAAAAAGCCTTGCCAAAGATCGGCAGATCGCTTTCTCGCTTTGTGAGGCTGGTCAACAATCCGTTGTAATTCGCCCGGTTTAGACCATCAAAGGTTGGCATGTAGCCAAATGTCAGTGGATCGGCGTTCGGGTCAGACGCCAGAAGTTGATAATTCAAGATGCGCGTCGAAGTGCCCAGAATCATCGGATTCTGATCAACCCAGGTAAGCAGCTTGTGCGAGGAACTCCCGGCGTAACCGACCTCAGCCATAAGGCCATTCCCCACTTGCCGCTGCAGGCTCAGGTTGTACTGATAGATGTAGGGTGTTCTTAGGTGGATATTGACGAAGTTGTTTCCCGATCCAAGGAACGGCGTGAATCCGGCATCGGCGAAGTTGATGTTCGACGGAGGCGGTATCTTGGAAGGGAAGGGATCGGCTTGGCCTACGGAAACGTACGGGGTCGAGAGTATCTTGCTCGGCCCATCTGTCGGAAGCGGGTTGTTGACTGCGTCGGTGGGGTCGGGGGTGAGTACAGCACCACCAGCCCAGGGTGCCTCGTCCGTAGCCCAATCCGACATCCAGCCATTGAGTGTGTCGAAGAACAGCCCGAAGCCACCACGCACGCTGGTTTTTGCGTCACCGAAGGGATCCCATGCGAAACCAATCCGCGGAGACAGGTTCGTGCGATCCGGGAAGTACCAGCCCCGCGGTGCGCCGGGATCGCCGGGAACTAGGAATCCCAGTGGCGCGTTCGGAAATCTCACCGATTGAACGCCCGGGAGAATGCTGAAACTGTAGCCTTTGGTGTCGGTCTCTGGACTGGTGTACTCATAACGCAGTCCGAACGTCAGGTTTAATCGCGACGCTACCTTCCATTCGTCCTGCCCGAACAGCGCATACTGTTTTTGGTGCTCATTGCTGGGCGCCTTGGAGAATTCATCAAATTCGTCTGCAGCCCCAAAAAGGAAATCCGCCAGATCATTTCCAGAGCCGATCCCATCCGGACCGGAGAAGTAGAAAATGCCATTTGTCTGGTAGGCATAGACCGTGTTTTCCTGCATCAACCCGAATCGGCCGCCGAACTTCCAGGTATGATGCCCGCGGTTCCAGGTCAGCGTGTCGGAAATCGCGTAATTGTTGTCGGCCTTCCAGTGCACGTTGGGATCAAATCCTACGTTCATCCCGCTGGCGAACGAGAGAGAGGCAGGCCCGAAAGGATCGTCAGACTGCACGTTGATTCCCAGCTGCGCGAGCGCAGGAGGATGGCTCGCCGGAATTGCCGTCTGATACCAACGCTGCGCGGTGATGTGGAGTTCGTTGATCGTCGACGGCGAGATCGTCTTGGTATAGGCGACGTTAGAAAAATAGTCCCACGTCGTATTGTTGGCGCTGAAGCCTGGAACGTTCGCACCGAAAAATGGATTCAGGATCGGCTCCTTGTTGTACCCGAGAGACAAAGAGATGCGGTCATTCCGTGTGGCATAGAAGTCAAACTTCCCCACGTACTGATTGACATCGTCCTTTTCCGCCCCTTGCGGGAAGACTTGGCCCGTCGGTGATGTCGGAATCATGCCGGCGGCAATGTACTTTTGCGCGACCGGATCGATCTTCGTCGGATCGATGATCCCCTGTGCCGCCAACGCCGGGTCAGCCTGGTAATACGGATTATTCTGGAGGAAAGTGACGACTCCCGGATCTGACCCGCCACCCTGAAAATTCGAGAAGTCTCCATTCAATTCCGCGGGAGTAAACGTCGCGACAAATCCCTGGTTGATCGTCCGGGTCTGACGTTGTCCCTGATACCCGACAAAGAAGAAGAACCGTTCGCTCCCGTTGATGAGTCCCGGAATCGTTATCGGGCCGCCGACCGTGCCTCCGAATTGATTCCGCTTCAGCGTCGGCCGGGGATTGCCCTGCAGGTTGTCGAAATAGTCATTAGCGTTCATCGCATCGTTGCGGAAGTAATCGAACAGGGTTCCATGCAACGAATTCGACCCCGATTTGAGCACCACGCTTACCGTGCCCCCGCCATTTCGCCCGTATTCGGCGGTGTAGTTGTTCTCCAAGAGCCGAAATTCTTCGACCGCTTCGGGATTGGGATTGAATACGACCTGATTGCTCGTGGTTCGATTGTTCAAACCGCCGTCCAGGAGATACGTAACCGAGTCGCCGCGTCCCCCCGCCACGCTGATTCCGTTGAAACCGTTGGAGCCTCCGTTGTTCGTGCCATACGTTCCAATGTCATCGGCAATGGGAACGACCCCGGGTTGGGTCAGTGCCAGATCCAGGGTGTTGCGCCCGTTCAGAGGCAGGTCCTGGATTGGTGCGCCCGTAACGGTGGCTCCGAGAGTGGCGTTTACGGTTTCCACCTGGGCAGCCTCAGCAGCGACCTGCACCGTTTCAATGACGGATCCAGGCTTCAGGTGAACATCAATTCGGAGAGACTGATTAATGTCCAGCGAGGTAGCAGCGGTCACCACCTTCGCAAATCCGGCGTGCTCGATGGTGACGGTATACGATCCGACCGGAAGTTGCAGCACCTGGTAATAGCCCTCGTTGTTGGTCACAGTGTCCGAAACGACATTTGTGCCGGTATTGGTGACGGTTATTTTCGCACCGGCAATAGCGGCGCCTTGCGTATCAGTAACCGTACCGATAACGCGTCCGTTAGTGTTCTGCGCTGAGGCGAAAACAGTAAGGAATACGGCGAGAGACAGGGTAGTTGCCACCCGCCGTGTACAGGGTGAGTGGAAAAGATGGTCGCTGGTGCGAAGCGCCATACGGAGGCCTCCACAAGGAGTTGATTTCTTGATTGCCTGCAGAAACGGTACTGAAGAAGTCCAAAGATGAAACAGAGCAGCGTCCGCGGACGTTCGCTTGAAAGAGAGGGCAGCGTGACCACACAGGACTTCGCACGTCATAGGGGGCTCCTCGGCTCCTCACGCGCTTTCAGTGTGACTGATCTCTTGTAGATTTCCCCTACATAACCTTACGAGAATTGTGGAAGGTTAGAGAAGATCGGCATTCTGTGTCAAGAGGAAAATTCGTGTCGCGGGAACGTGTTTCTTGAATCAGCAATTCTTGTCGGTCGATTTGTCGGCGTCGACAAATTGGTCAGTCTGAATGGAGAACCCCATCGTGTAAAGAAACGTAAATGCGAGGGCCGGCAACTGCAATCTTCTTGACAGCGTTTTCTGCTTTTTCTAACCTTGCGGACTTATAGTAATGTCATCACGGCTGTACGCAGTAAATTGCTGGCCTTCCAGTGGTGGGGATCTTCATGCACCGTTTGATTGTCCTACTAGCCTTCACGTGTGTTGGTCTCAGCCAAGCTCTGTCCCAAGACCGCGAGTACGGTCGATCTATGGTGATAAGTGACCACGGGATTGTTGCAACCAGCCACGTTCTTGCTTCTCAAGCGGGCGCGCAGATTCTTTCGCAGGGTGGTTCCGCGATCGACGCGGCTATTGCTGCGAATGCAGTGCTGGGAGTAACCGAGCCCATGATGAACGGTATCGGTGGGGATCTGTTTCTCCTGTATTGGGACGCAAAGAGCGGGAAACTGTACGGTCTGAATGCGAGTGGCTGGGCACCTCAAGGCCTCACGATTGAGTTTCTGAAGCGACAGGGGATTACCGTCATGCCCGACGCTGGCATCCATAGTGTCACAGTACCCGGGGCTGTGGATGGTTGGGCCAAAGCGCATCAGCGTTTTGGAACGTTGCCGTGGAAGACTCTGTTTACGCCGGCGATCTACTACGCGGAGAAGGGCTATTCCGTACCTGAAATTATTCACGATTTTTGGGGTATCGGCAGGGCGAAGTTGAAGCAGACAGAAGAGGCAGAGCGCGTATTTCTTCCCAACGCAAGGCCTCCCGCTGTCGGAGAGAAATTCTCCAATCCTGATCTAGGCAAGACTCTGCGACTGTTGGCGGAAAAGGGGCCTCGAGAGTTTTACGACGGCGAGATCGCGAAAGCTATTCTCAAGACCTCGGAATCGCTCGGCGGCACAATGCAGGCCGGAGACTTATCGAAGTTTTCTTCAGAGTGGGTCGATCCGATCTCGATTGACTACCGCGGGTGGAGGGTCTACGAGCTTCCTCCCAACGGACAAGGCATGGCCGCGCTGGAAATGCTTAACATAATGGCGACCTCACAGCCGGACAAGAAGGGTCCGCAGGGAACGGCAGAGCTTCATAAGAAGATCGAAGCGATGAAACTCGCCTACACGGATCTCTACCGCTACAACGGTGATCCCCGTTTTGCGAGTATTCCGGTGCAGGGCCTGCTATCGAAAGAGTATGCAGAAAGACGTGCGGCGCTGATTAACGCAGGGAAAGCGAACTGCGCTGCCGTAAATGGCACACCGGCAAAGAGCGATACCACCTACCTCGCAGTGGTCGACAAAGAGGGCAACATCGCATCCGTGATCCAGAGCGTGTACGACTATTTCGGCTCTGGTGTCGCAGTGAAAGGCATGGGTTTTCTGCTTCAGGATCGAGGCGGGTTATTTTTGCTGGATCCAGAGCACCCAGATGCGCTGGGCCCGCATAAGCGCCCGTTCCACACGATTATTCCCGCGTTCATGGAAAAGGGTGATGAACACATTGGATTTGGAATCATGGGAGGTTCCAACCAGCCGCTCGCGCACGCCCAATTTGTGTCCAACATTGCAGACTATGGATGGAACATCCAGGCCGCACTCTCTGCTCCCCGCTTCACGATCCGCGACACTGGAGAACCGATCAAGTGCACCATTCTTCTCGAGTCACGAGTCTCGCCAGAGGTGCAGTCCCAATTGCGCGGGGAGGGGCATGATCTGGTATTGCGGAAGGATTATTCGGCGTTGATGGGGCGGGGACAGGCAGTGCTTCATAACTCTAGAACAGGCACGAACTTTGCTGCTTCTGACCCGAGGGCCGACGGTTCGGCCGAGCCGGAACCAATACCGGCACAGTAGGTGCAATCAGGAAAGATAGGCACGGGGACGCCTGAATGCTTCGTTACTCAACTCAATGAGCGAAGAAAAATATGATAGGCAGCTGGGAATGAACCGCCGCATCACGCGACGTGACTTCCTGAATGGTGTTGCGGTGGGTATCGGAACCTTGGGCTACGCGAGTGTCCCCAGCCTAGCTTCTGGTCTTCACGAATCGTCGCAAGATGGTACCAATTCCACGAAAAGTTATCCGCCCGCTCTGACCAGCATGAGAGGCAGCGCACCGGGCTCGTTCGATGTTGCACACGCCTTGCGCGACGGAACCTTTTGGGAAGGCGCCGGAAATCCAACTGAAACGCACGAGACCTATGAGTTGGTTGTCGTCGGAGGCGGCATCAGCGGGCTTGCTGCCGCTTACTTTTACAGGAAGTATGCGGGCACAAGTTCACGCATCCTTGTCCTCGATAACAACGATGATTTTGGCGGGCACGCCCGGCGCAACGAGTTTCGTGTAGGGAGTCGGCTGCTGCTGAGTAACGGTGGCACGCAGTCAATTGAGAGCCCTTCGGATTACAGTGAAGTGGCCAAAGGCGTCCTTAGAGACTTGGGAGTTCAAACGAAGACCTTTTACAGGGCCTACGATCAGAAGTTGTACTCGCATCTCGGCACGGCCTGCTTCTTTGACAAGAAGACCTTCGGCGAAGATCGCATCGTCCCTGGAATGGGCTCGACTCCCTGGCCCGCATTTCTGAGGAAGAGTCCGTTGCCCGAGAAGCTCCAGCAGGAGATCGCTCGTCTCTACGACGAGAAGAAGGACTATCTTGCGGGACTGTCGAAGGAAGAGAAGCACGCGCGGCTGGCAAGAATCAGTTACGCGGGATTTTTGACGGAGATCTGTAAGGCTGATCCCGCTGTCTTGCCGTTTTTTCAAACCTACACGCATGATCTCTTCGCTGTGGGTATTGATGCAGTCTCGGCTGGCGCTTGCTATCGGAACCCGGATGACTACGGAGCATGCCACTACGCGGGTTTTGAGGGACTGCAATTGGGCGGGGACGAAGAGAAGGAAGAACCTTACATCTTTCATTTTCCCGATGGGAATGCGTCTGTCGCGCGCTTGCTGGTGCGGAGTCTCATCCCTGAAGCGGTTCCGGGGCACACGATGGAGGATGTTGTTACCGCGCGCGCCAACTACAGCAAGCTGGATCAGCCGTCATCGCCCATCCGAATCCGGCTGAATTCAACCGTGGTTCGCGCCCAGCACTCCGGGCCATCGGAGTCTGCGAAGCAGGTAGAGGTTTCCTATGTGCAAGCGGGGAAACTCAAAAAGGTGACGGGAAAATGCTGCATCCTTGCGTGTTACAACAGTATGGTTCCATATCTCTGTCCTGAATTGCCCGACAAGCAAAAAGAAGCCTTGCACTATTGCGTGAAGGAACCGTTTATCTATACGCACGTGGCGATTCGCAATTGGACTGCGTTCCACAAAATAGGAATACGCCAAATCGTGTCGCCGGGAAGCTATCACAGCTTTACCATGCTCGACTTTCCGGTCAGCCTGGGCCAGTACCAGTTTCCCAGCAACCCGCAGGAACCGATGGTTCTCTTCATGTTGCGAACTCCTTGCAAGCCGGGACTGCCGCGGCGCGATCAGTACCGGATGGGCAGGTTCGAACTCGTCACCACTCCATTTTCTGAATTTGAACAAAATATCCGTGAACAGTTGAATCGCATGCTTGCACCGGCTGGATTCGATTCCGCCCGTGACATTGCGGCCATCACCGTGAATCGGTGGGCGCACGGATACGCCTACGAATACGACTCTTTGTTTGATCCGCATTGGGCGCCGGAAGAGCGCCCTTGCGTCATTGGCCGCAAACAATTTGGGCGAATCTCCATCGCGAATTCCGATGCCGCCGCCAGTGCTTACACGAATGCGGCAATTGATCAGGCCTATCGGGCAGTTCAGGAACAGGTGAAAGGTGTGTAGAAAAATATGGCCTCTCGGGTAAATGAAGACAGTGATCGATCTCGCGATCGCGAGCTCGGCATGCACCGCAACATCACGCGCCGGGATTTCTTGAATGGCATGGCCGTTGGCGTGGGCGGGATGCTTGCCAATCCACGGATTGGCGGACTGCTCGCGGCCCAAACGCCCACAGCCTCCGCGCAAGATCGCGCAGGCTACTATCCTCCGACGCTCAACGGAATGCGCGGAAGTCATCCCGGTGCTTTCGAAGTCGCACACTCATTGCGTGACGGAAACTTCTGGGAGAAAGCAGGCAAGCCCGTCGAGACCGGTGAGAACTACGATCTGGTGGTAGTTGGTGGTGGCATCAGTGGTTTGGCGGCGGCCTATTTCTACCGCAAGCAAGCCGGACCCTCAGCTCGCATTCTTATTCTGGACAATCACGATGATTTTGGCGGGCACGCCAAAAGAAACGAGTTTCACCTCGGTGGGAGGATGCTGCTGACGAATGGCGGAACTGTCTCTATCGAGTCGCCCTTTCCTTATAGCAAAGAAGCGCGGGGTCTGCTTGCCGAACTTGGCATCGATCCTCCCGCACTCCAAAAGAAGTATTCGGACAATCACGTGTCCGGCGGTCTTGGTTTCGGCTATTTCTTCGACAAGGAGACTTTTGGAACCGAGCGATTGGTCACCGACGCACCCGGAGGGTTCTACGGTCGGCAGGGTGCGTCAAGCAAATGGGCGGACTTTCTCGCGCGAACTCCGCTGTCGACGCAAGCTCGGCAGGACATTATCCGGATTCAAGAGGCGAAGGTTGATTACATGGAAGGAGTGCCTCAGGAGCAGAAGAAATCTCTTCTCTCCAAAATGAGCTACAAGGATTTCCTTCTGAATGTGGTGAAGGCTCACCCGGACGTCATTCCTTTTTATCAGAGTCGTACTCATGGGCTGTACGGGATCGGCATCGATGCAGTTCCGGCGCTGGATTGCTGGGCCATTCACTTTCCTGGGTTTCAAGGCATGGGGCTTGATCGCGTGCCTTCAAAAGGCCTGAGCTTTACCGCGCTGGGAGAGGTAACACCACAAGAGGAGTTCCACTTTCACTTTCCAGACGGCAACGCGTCGATCGCGCGCATGTTGGTGCGCTCGTTAGTCCCCGGTTCTGCTCCGGGGAGTACGGCCGAGGATATCGTGACCGCCAAAATGGACTACGGTCGCCTTGACCACAGAGACTCTCCCGTCCGCATACGCCTGAACAGCACCGCGGTACTGGCCCGGCACGTAGGAAATCCTGCCTCCGCTAAACAGGTAGAGGTAGTGTATGGCCGCGACCAACAAGCGTACAGCGCACGCGGCAAAGCTGCGGTTCTGGCGTGCTGGAATATGGTCATTCCGTATCTTTGTCCGGACCTGCCTGCGGAGCAGAAAGACGCGCTGCACTATGGCGTGAAGGTACCGCTGGTTTACACAGTTGTGGGTCTTCGCAACTGGACAACATTTCACAAGCTTGGAGTCAGGGGCGTCGCCTGTCCGGGTATGTATCACACCTCTATGAATCTGGACCAAGCTGCAAATATTGGTGACTACAAATCGTCACAATCTCCAGACGAGCCGATCTTGGTACACATGCTGCGCACTCCGTGCCAGCCTGGCCTTTCTGCGAGGGAGCAGCAACGTGCGGGGCACTACGAGTTGCTCTCTACGTCTTTTGAAACGTTTGAACGAAACATTCGCGACCAGTTTGTCCGCGTCTTGCGCGGAGGCGGTTTTGATCCCGCACGCGACATCGAGGCTATTACTGTCAATCGCTGGCCTCACGGGTATGCGTACGAGTACAACCCGCTCTGGGACCCAGATTGGCCTGAAGGTAAGCGACCGTGTGACATTGCACGTCGACGCTTTGGCCGTATCACAATTGCCAACTCCGATGCCTCTGCGGCCGCCTACACCGACCAGGCGATTGATCAGGGCTACCGGGCGGTGCAGGAGTTGTTCTCAAGCTAGTGCACTGCGTATTTCGGTTCCAGGGAGGATAAACAATGATTCGTCGCCAGATTTTTGCAGCTTTGCTCGTCGTAGTGAGCCTCGCGTTGACGATGCCGTGCGTTGCCCAGCAATCCCAAATAGAGAAAGAAATCCGTGATCTAGAAGACAAGATGAACGCGTCATACGCCGCCAACGACCTTCCAGTCTATTTCGCCTACTATGCTGACGACTTTACGCAATGGCTTCCTGAAGGACGAACTGATCTACCCCAATATAAGAAGCAGTGGACAGCATTCATCCGGAGTGGAGGGAAAGTCGAGTCGGCTCAACCTTCGGACATGAAGATACAAGTCGGCCCTAGTGGCGATACCGTAACAGCAAGCTATTTGCTCCATGTAAAGACGCGCTCGCCAAAAGGCGAAGTCAGCGACGAGAACTTCCAGGAGTCCGATGTGTGGTTCAAGCGCGATGGAACGTGGAAGGTCGTACATCTGCACTATTCACCCGCACCCAAGAAGAAGTGATTTCGAGGCGCCGCCTTCGGGGAAGATATTATGAGCGACTCCCATGACCGCTACTTAGGCATGGACCGGCCAATCACACGCCGGGATTTTATGAACGGGGCGGCAATGGCCATCGGAGCCGCGATGCTGCCCGATGGACGGGCATTCAGTGCAACTGAGGCCCCGGAGCCGCAAAACCAGCCGGAATACGATCCAGCCAGAAAGACCGGCCTGCGCGGCAGCCATCCCGGTTCGTTCGAGATTGCTCACAGCCTCCGCGACGGTACGTTTTGGGACAGCGTGGGGAAATCCGTCGACACTGGAGAAGCCTACGATCTGGTGGTTGTTGGAGGGGGAATCAGCGGTCTAGCGGCCGCTCATTTTTTTCGCGAAAGGGCAGGGACTTCCTCTCGCATCCTGATTCTCGAAAACCACGACGACTTCGGGGGCCATGCCAAGCGGAACGAGTTTCACCTCGGTGGACGGCTTCAACTCCTGAATGGCGGCACTTTCCTCATCGACAGTCCCACTCCCTACAGTCAGGTGGCAGATGGTCTGCTCAAGAAGCTTGGAATCGATCCGCCAAAGTTTGATACGAAGTTCACAGACCGTAAGCTCTATCGTTCTCTGGGCCTTCAGTCTGCTGTCTTTTTTGATAAAGAGACTTTCGGTGAAGATCGACTAGTAGTGGGCACTCCCGGCCGCGGCTGGGACGATGAAGAGTCGAAGAGCGAAACAAGAAAGACGATCAGTTGGGAGAGTTTCCTGGCTAAAACACCTCTAGCGCCCGAAGTCAAACGCAGCATCGTGCGTGTCCAGGAAGCCAAAGTTGATCACATGCCCGGGCTCTCTTCAGCGGAGAAGAAAGCGCGCCTTTCGAAGATGAGTTATCGGGACTTTTTGCTTAACGTGGTGAAAGTAGATCCAGGCGTAATTCCCTTCTATCAACGGCAGACCGAGGGAGAGTGGGGAGTCGGCATTGATGCGGAACCCGCCCTTGACTGCTGGGCGCTTGGGTTGCCTGGATTTCAGGGTATGGGTCTTGAACCCGGTGCTGCACCGAACATGAGCTATTCCGCAGCAGGATACGCTAACGGCGGCTCCTATCGATTTCATTTTCCGGACGGCAACGCATCCATTGCGCGGTTGCTTGTGCGTGAGCTAATCCCGAGCGCCGTACCTGGTCACACAGCGGAGGACGTTGTCACCGCGCAAGCCGACTACAGCCGCCTGGATCGGGAAGACGCTCCAATAAGGCTTCGGCTGAACAGCACGGTAGTTCGTGTCCAAAATGCTCGAGCGCCTGACTCTGCGAAAGAAGTGGAAATCACATATGCAAGAGGCAAGCAGCTGCTCAAGGTACGCTCTAAGGGATGTGTTCTGGCCTGCTGGAACATGATGATCCCTTACTTGTGCCCTGATCTTCCTGAGGCACAAAAAGATGCATTACATTACCTAGTGAAAATTCCGTTAGTCTACGCCAGTGTCGGCATCCGCAACTGGACCTCCTTCCAAAAGTTAGGCATCCAGAACATCTCTTCGCCCGGGTCTTACTGGTCTGGCATTAGTCTCAATGCCGCGACGAACATCGGGGAATATCGAGGCCCCACGAAACCCGAAGAGCCCATCCTGCTCCATTTGAGTCGTACTCCCAACAAACCGGGCTTGCCTGCCCGCGAGCAGCACAAGTTCGGTCGGTATGAACTGCTGACGACAACCTTTGAGACCTTTGAACGAAAAATCCGCGACCTGCTTGCGCGAACGCTCAGCGCTGGAGGATTCGATCCTGCCCGCGACATCGAAGCCATCACGGTGAATCGATGGCCGCACGGGTACGGGTACGAGTACAACCCGTTGTTTGACCCCGATTGGCCCGAAGACCGGCGTCCGAATGTGATTGGGCGCAAGCAGTTCGGAAGAATAACGATTGCAAATACCGACTCGGCGGCTACAGCCTACACTGATACAGCTATCGATCAGGCATACCGGGCCGTAAACGAGTTGATGGGAAACTGATATTGGCTCTGAGTTTTCGACCGGTGCCGAGAGACCCTACACGTCTTGCGGACGACGAGGTGCAGGGTTCTCTCACTGTAAACATTCACATCGGGCAGATCACTTTACTTGTAGGGTTTCGACGTAGTTCGTCAGGTTGTTGATACGCTGTTGAACTTGTCCTTCATGTCCAGCGCTGACCGATCGAAATAGAGGGCCCCACACCGGCATCTCCTTGGAGCCATGGGCAGACAAATCGCCATCACCTCGCAAGATGGAGGCAACCCTCATTGCCGGATAATTGCCTCCATTCTTTTGGCTGAGAACGGTCAGATTCGCCGGGGGTGTTTTTAGCGCCGCGGTGGCGGGGCCATTACCTTTGCCTTCAGCGCCGTGACATGAAGCGCAGTAGTTCGCGAACATCTCTTTCCCTGAAGCAGGTGAAGTCGGCTTCACTGGGACATGCTTGACCGTCTTCTCGGAGTTCTCTTGTCCACTGACAGCCATTGAGATAGCCAACGCCATTACGATCGGAGCAATCATCGTTTGAACCCGCATAGCCCCTCCTTCTTGTGGCCATAAAGCGTTTGTTGATACTTGCCGAGAATTCAGCGTTTCCCGGAGATACTGCTAGCCAATATTTGCTCAACAATCTCAAACGAGTTTCTCTAGGCTTGCACAACTATAGTAAGGTTTGCAAGGAATTGTTATCTCCTGTTGCGACTCTGTTCCCTTGCTACTGTTGGCAAAACACAATTATGGAATTCTTCGACTGGGTACGTCCTTGCTGACAACCCTTGTGCCGGGAGGACGCGCGAACGAAAGCGGCGACTCAAACGGACGTGAGCCCGGTCTGTGAGAAGGATTTCGAAGTCCCCATGCCAGAGCTTCTTGATTTCGACTACCGAATCTAGGTTGATGAGGGTCGATTTGCTGATGCGGGCGAACTGCCTCGGGCTGAGTTTTTCCTCGATATCTTTTAGCACCATGCGAACTGTGTACGATTGTTCTTTGGAATGTACACGAACGTAGTTCCCGTCGGCCTCAACCCAGTCGATAGAACCGGCTTTTAGCATCCGATAGTTTTCCCCGTCCTTCACAGCAATCCTGTCTAGATAGTCTTGAGCGGGTAGTGTTGCGTGGGGTACCTCCTGATCGCTGACATGAGGAACGTTCTGCCGAATATGCGCACGCAGCGAGAGCGACTGACGAGCACGCTTCAAAGCATCTGCGAACTGATCATCATCAATAGGCTTCAAAAGATAGTGCTCCGCTTTTGCGACAAACGCCTTCACCGCGTATTCATCGTGTGCCGTAACAAAGATGACTGCCGGACGTGGAGACTGGCGGATGTTCTCTAGAATTTTGAATCCGTTGAGACCCGGCACTCGAATATCGAGAAAGATCAAGTCCGGAGTGAACTTGGAGATCGCAGCAAGAGCATCGCGCCCGGAAGCGGCCTCTCCAACCACCGTGATGTCTTCATGTTCTTGCAGCCGAATACGTATGTTCTCTCTCGCCAACTCCACGTCATCGACAATCAATGCGCGAATCATATCTCAGAACCTCTTAGCCCTTCTTCGCGATTGTCGGCTGTATGGAATGGGATTCGAATGGTGATCAGGGCTCCACCTTCGGGAGCTTGGCCCAGGGTCAGTTTGTAAGAATTGCCGTAAAGTTGTTTCAACCGGGCGGAGGTGTTAGAGAGACCTATGCCCGGACGTTCTGCCGGGCCGTAGCTAAATCCAGGGCCTGTGTCGGCGACCGTTATTCGGAGAAACTGGTCATCGCGAGCCGTTTCGATAGCGATTCGTCCCCCGTCGGTTTGATTCGCGATTCCATGCACGACCGAATTCTCGACAATCGGCTGAAGAAGCATGGAAGGAACGTAGGCGTCGTAGGTAGCGGGCGCTATATTTTGCTGAAACACGAGCCGATCACCTAGCATGAGTTGCTGGATTTCAAGATAGTTGTTGAGAAGATCAAGTTCGCTGGCGAGAGGGACGAGTTGCGGACGTTTGTCGTTGAGACAAAGACGGAGGAGTGTACTCAGGCGAGAAATGATGCGATTAGCAAGAATCGCATCGCCTTTAAGCACCAGTGTCGAAACTACGTTCAACGTGTTGAACAAGAAATGTGGGTTCAGTTGCGAACGGAGGGCGTTCAACCGGCTTTCCACGAGATTTCTTTGGAGTTGCTCTGTTTTTGTCCTGAGGTGTGCTTCCGCCAATCGTCTTTCTTGGGCTGACGCGTAAAAATGAAAGGCATACGTAACTCCCACGATGGTCCAATAGGAAACGAAGTCGATCGGGAAATTCATGCGCGCCAGGTGGATAGAAAGATGAAGCCTATCCATTCCAGGATAAAAGGTTGGAGGGTAGAGCAACGCATTGCTGCCGGTGTGGATGTAAGCGAGTCCCGCAGCCGCCAGGAAATGCAGAGCAAATCTCCATGTGCGAAATTCCGGAACGAGCGGGAAACGCCGAGCGAGGAAGAGGGCTGTGACCAAAACGATCGTATATGTTGACCACCACACGATGAAAACGCGGGCATTTTGCGCCCAATTTAACTCCTCGAAACCCAGGCGGTAGGAAAAATAGATATGGAGTAGATCAATCGATCCGGTGCAAAACGCTAGTGCGAGCACAGCCTTCCAAAGATCGGGCACACGGGGAAGTTTGTGGCCCTCATCCACAAAATGTCTTCTTCCACCCATGGCTCGCGAGTGTATCGCCCTGCAACGCTAGCTAGCAAGGGCTTTGCGCACCCTCATCAGCTGCGTGATGCAAGCTTGGCAGAACCGGTCGAGGGTTCGTGCCCTGTGGCTCCGTCTGAATCAGCCTTGCTCCGTTCATCATTTTATTGCTCCGTTTGTCCCATTTTGGTTGACCGTGTTTGGTCAGAGCATGTAGCGTTCCCGCCGAAAGCTAGCTTACGCAATTCACGTAGAGTTTCTTCGCGCAGGTCCAGTCGATCAAATGGAGGTCGGATGCGCGGTCTTGAGAGGAATGTCCGAGGCAGTGGGTGGTGTTTGACTCGGGTACGAAATCAAATGACAAGGTCTGGACTGGCATTGCTGCTGGCTGTCTTCCTCGGGGCTCCTGCAATGCTCTCCCAGGCGGTACCGACATTCGTGGGGGTCCGCACGTTTCTGGGCACGCCTTACGTGACGAACCTAGATGATCTACATGCGGACTTTGCTGTTCTCGGTGTGCCCTTTGATGAAGGAACCTGGGGCTGGCCGGGGGAGCGTTATGGTCCGCGCGGTATGCGCGAGAGTTCTCAAGAATACAACCACGATCTGACAGAGGGGTTCTATTATATCGACGGCGATCATACGGTTCTCAAAGGCAAACACTGGGTCGACGTCGGCGATGTGCCTATCATGCCGACAGTGCCAGCGCAGACCGACGACAAGATCACGGAAATGGTACGGAAGATCCGTTCCAAAGGAGCCTTCCCCATCGTCCTGGGCGGGGACCACAGCATCACATTTCCCATACTGCGGGCTTTCGACGTCCCCGTCACCGTGATCCACTTCGATGCGCACCTCGATACCTGGAGCGGAGCGCCGGGGAACCTGGATCACGCAACCTGGGTAAACCGCGCGGTCCAGTTGGCGAATGTCAAGACGGTCATTCAGGTGGGGCAACGCGGCTTAGCCAATGACGAGGAGGCGATGGGCAACGCTCGCAAGGACCACACCACGATCATCACTGCGGAGCAGATCCACCGGAAGGGAGTGGAGTGGACGTTGTCTCAGATTCCGGGGTCCGGAAATATTTACATCACGCTCGATGTCGACGTCATGGACCCAACCCTTGCACCCGGTACTGGGACCCTAGAGCCGGATGGTCTCAACTTCTCCGAAATCGATGGACTGCTGAAGGGAGTGAGTGCCAAAGGGCGGTTGCTGGGGATGGATATCGTGGAGGTAAACCCGATGCGAGACACAACCACGCGCACCGAGCAGACCGCGATCAGGCTGCTGATCGACACGCTCGGCGCCGCCTTCAATTAAGGTGGAAGACTTGGCGAAACATTGCCTGCGCGGACGGACAGGTTCCAGATACGGCAGCGGAACAATTTCTGGGAGGGACATGCGAATCGGATTTTTCTCTTTCTTCGTCAGTTTGGTTTTCACGATCGTTTGCGCTTCCGCGCAGACTACTGTGCAGCATGCCGATCGCATCTTTTTAAATGGAAAAATATGGACGGAGGATGACGCCCGGCCTCTGGCGCAAGCCCTAGCCATCAGCGGCGACAAGATCCTCTCGGTAGGATCAAACAATGAAGTGAAAGCACTAGCTGGTCCCGACACGCTGGTGATCGATTTGCGTGGCCGCCTGATGGTCCCTGGCTTTCAAGATTCCCACCTCCACGTGCCGGGGCGCTCTGTGAACGAGGTTGACCTCCACGGGGTCGAGAGCCTAAAGGATTTTCAGCAGCGTCTCTTGCGTTTCGCCAAGGCTCATCCCTCACTGCCGTGGATAACCGGGCACGGATGGGGCTATTCAGCCTTTCCCAATCAAACCGTCGACAAGAAATACATCGACGAGGTGATCTCTGACCGACCCGTGTATGTGAGCGAACGCGACGGGCACATGGGACTTGCAAATTCCAAGGCCGTGGAAATTTCTGGAGTGACGAGAGCCACACCCGACCCGCCGAACGGCCACATTATGAAGGGTCCGCAGGGACAGCCAACCGGGGAATTCAAGGAAGCGGCGCAGGACCTCATCTACAGCCATATTCCTCCCGAGGACGCCGAGGATCGCTATCAGTCCCTGCTTCAGCACATGGATGAAGCGGCAGCGGCAGGTCTTACATCGGTGCAGGACGCGGCTACAAGCCTGGACACCTTTCCGATTTTCGAGCGTGCTGCCCGTGCCGGAGCGTTGAAGCTTCGTTTTCGTTTCGCGCCGCTCATTCTGCCAAGAGACGGAGGCGCTCCGAAGAACCACAAACTGGAGATTCCGCTCACCGAGGCCGACCTGGCGAGATACCGGGAATTGCGGGACACGTTTCGTGGACCTCTCTTGAAGTTTGGCTCGATCAAAGGATTTCTGGACGGAACCGTCGATGCGCGCACCGCCGCCATGTTCGAGCCCTATGCGGGAGGAGGAACGGGAATTCCGTTCTGGGAACAGGATGATCTGAACAAGACGGTGGCTCTTTACGACAAGGAGGGATTTCAGGTTCTCTTGCATGCGATTGGCGACAAGGCGATCAACATGGCTTTGAATGCCTTCGAATATGCGGCGAAGACGAACGGAACGACGGGCCGGAGACACCGGGTGGAGCACGCGGAAGTGCCGTTGCTTTCTGACCTGCCGCGTTTCAAGCAACTGGGCGTGATCGCTTCGACCCAAGCCATGTTCGCCAATCCCGACGCAACGGTCCTCCAGAATTTCGCGGTGCTGCTGGGTCCGGAACGAGCCTCGCACGCCGACTCATTCAAGATTTTTGATGATGCCGGGGCGGTGCAAGCCTTTGGCAGCGATTGGGGCGTGTTTGCGTTTGAGCCGTTGCCCGCGATCTATTGCGCGGTGACGAGAATGACACCGGAAGGCACGCCTGCCGGGGGCTGGTATCCGGCGGGACGGATTTCAGTGGAAGCCGCGCTGCGCCACTACACACGCGATGGAGCCTACGCGAGTTTCGATGAGGATGTGAGGGGAACCTTAACTCCGGGGAAGCTGGCGGATCTGGTTGTTTTGTCCAAGGACATCCTCACGACTCCGCAGTCGGAAATTCTAACCACAAAAGTGTTGCTTACGGTCATGGGCGGCAGAGACACCTATCGAGCACAGGAGCTTCGATGACGACCCGCAGCCCCCTGGTTTCTCTGCCGGTTTTTACCGAATTGACTGCGCTCGCTGCCTCAGGACACAGTGCGCCCTGCGTCCGGGCCGGATTTTCGTAAGCGGAAAGGATTCCTCAGTGCTGGACAGCTTCCGGACACCTTTCTCGGTTCTTCTCGCCGAGGACGGTGAGATGGGCGGGAGCAGTGTACATTTGCCAATTTGTTCTTGACAGGCCCAAGAGAGTTTCTCTAGGCTTGCACAACTGTGGTAAGGTTTGCAGGGCATTGTCGTAGCGATTTTCTTCTCTTCATTTTTCATTCCACTTGTGGGGCGTGGCGTTATTTTCGGGCCTTAGGCAATCTTCAAACACTCGTGCACAGGGGACTGTTTCATGACTCGATGGAAATCGCTAGGACTCTGGTTGTTGTTCGGCTTTCCAATTCTTGTGTGGTCGCAGACGGGCATGACTTCACTGCGCGGCACTGTGACCGATCCGTCCGGTGCGCTACTGGCCGGTGCGGAGGTCACTCTGGAGCAAACGGCAACTGGCTTCCACGCCACCCATAACACAGACCAGAGCGGCGCCTACGAGTTTCCCCAGATACCGCCGGGCAGGTACTCAATTACCGCAACCAAAGCTGGATTCGGAAAGCAGGTAAAATCTGCTGAACTTCTTGTCAGCCAGCCTGCCACAATCAACTTTGCTCTGTCAGTCCAGGCCATAAACGAGACGATCGAAGTTAGCGACATCGCGCAAACCATCAACACCACTGACGCTACCATTGGCAATGCCGTGAGCAATTCCACCATTCAGGCACTCCCCATGGAAGGGCGCAATGTGACAGATCTGCTCAGCCTGCAACCTGGGGTAGTGTATCTGAACTCGCGAGCAACCAATCCTGATCAGGACAGCAGGAGTGGCTCAGTGTCCGGGGCACGTTCTGATCAGAGCAACGTTACGCTCGATGGGGTCGACGACAACGATCAAAGGCAGGGCTACGCCTTCACCGGCGTGCTGAGGTCAACGTTGGATTCCGTGGAAGAATTTCGCGTCACGACGACAAACTCCAACGCCGACAGCGGCCGCTCGTCGGGTGCTCAGGTGACTCTCGTTACCAAGAGCGGAACCAATAAATTTCATGGCAGCCTGTATGAATACAACCGCAACAACGTTGGACATGCAAACGATTGGTTCAATAAGGCGGCCGAGATCTCCGCGGGACTTCCGAACAAGCCTGGCCAATTGATTCGTAACACTTTTGGGGGCACCTTCGGTGGGCCAATTAAGAAAGATAGGGCGTTCTTCTTCCTAAACTACGAAGGTCAGAAGACGCAGGAGAACCAGCAGCAGAACCTGACTGTGCCGACACCAGCGTTCAAAGCGGGCAATGTCCAATACACAGACGGAGCCGGCAACATTGTCAATTTGAGCCCGGCGGACGTCGTGAGCATGGACCCCAATTGCACCACTTCCTGTCCTTGGGGCCGTGGCGAAGACCCGAACGCGGTGGCTGCACTCAACGCTTACCCCGACCCCAATTCTCCGGGAGGCGATGGGCTGAACACCGGTGGCTTTAGCTGGTCCGCTCCCGATCCTGCCAGGCTCAACACTTACATTGCCAAGGTTGACTATCAGTTGACCCCCGGACAGCGACTGTTTGCCCGCGGCAATTTACAAGGAGACAGAAGCTCGTTGCCACCTCAGTTACCTGGAAATCCCCCCAGTGCCTCACTCGTGAGCACTTCCAAAGGCGTGGCAGTCGGGCATACCTGGACGATCAGCAGCACTCTGATCAACAACTTTCGCTACGGTTTCATAAGGCAGTCGTTGAATAACGTCGGCGCCGGAAACAACTCTTTCTCGGACTTTGTGGGAATCAGCCCGCTGACGGCGGAAAACACCTCCACGCTGCTCAGTGTTCCGGTGCACAATTTTGTCGACGACTTTACCTTGGTGAAGGGCAAACACACACTGCAGTTCGGCGCAAACTACCGCTTGATCCACAACAACGCATCTTCCAATAGCGTTTCTTTCAGCTCAGCGAGTACCGGGAATGCGAACATAAGCCAGGCTGCTATCGCTGGAACTGGCCAGAGCTTTGATCCCGGTGCGTTTGGGTTCCCTGCAGTATCCGGGGATTTCTCCACGAGCTACGACAACGCTATAACGGCAATTGCAGGTTTGTTGAGCACTATCAATGTTCACAACAACTATCGGGTCGCAAGCGCGACGAGTGCCACGCTCTTGCCAACCGGGACTTCAATCACACGTAATTTCAAGGCGAACGAGTTTGAGTGGTACGTCCAGGATTCCTGGCGCGTAAAACCCAATCTAACTGTTACTGTGGGTCTGCGGCACACGATCCTGCAGACTCCCTATGAAGTGAATGGTCAGCAGGTAGCCCCCACGGTCGATTTGCACCAATGGTTTAACAATCGCGCCATTGCCGCAGCTCAAGGCCAGGGCAACCAGCCCGAATTCTCGTTCGCGCCCTCCGGCCAGGGTCGCGGCGGAAAACCCTACTGGCCCATGAATAAACTGAATTTCGCCCCGCGCGTTGCGATCGCCTACTCCCCCGATTCCAAGACTTCCATTCGTGCGGGTTTCGGGATGTACTACGACCATTTTGGCGAAGGAATTGTTGACGGCTTCAGCCAGTTCGGCTCATTCGGATTGACCAGCACACAGGCAGCTCCATCCAATATCTTCACTCCAGACGACGCGCCACGCTATACCGGAAGAAATGATATTCCTGCGTTGCCGGGCGGTGCCCCGCCATCCACGGTGACCTACCCAGCACTTCCGCCGACCGATCCCAACACCACGGGATTCACTTTCAACTCGAATGGAATCGATGGGCGAATCAAAACGCCGTATTCCATTGCGACTGATTTCTCGATTCAAAGGCAGATTGGCAAAGGCTGGACGTTCGAAGCGGCGTATGTGGGACGGTTTGGACGACACCTGCTGCAGCAGCGCGATCTGGCTGCGTCAACCGATCTGGTGGATCCCAGCTCAGGAACGGATTACTACAAGGCTGCTCGCCTGATGTCGCAGTTTGCCTTGTCGCAAGGTGAGGATTCAGCCGCGATCATTTCCCCGATCCCTTACTTCGAAAACTTGTTTCCGACTGCGGCTGCGGGAGGATTCAGCGCAACGCAAAATATCTATACCGGCTCCGGTGGCTCCGACGCTTGTCCTTCAGGCTTCCGATGGGCGAACCGCCCAGGGCGGGAGGTCGGCGCACCCTATCGGCTGGGCTTGCTCGCGACGCAACTTGCGAACGGAGGAGCTTCGCCTGTCTGTGCAAACTTACCGCCGGTGCCGTTTTGGAATCCGCAGTTCTCGTCACTGTTCGCTTGGTCGTCCCTCGGAACCAGTAGCTACAACGCAGGCCAGTTCATTCTCCGCCATCCGATGAGCCATGGCCTGCAGGTAGACTTCAGCTATACCTACTCGAAGTCTATCGACTTGGGATCCGACACTGAACGCGTTAACTCGCAAGGTACAACTTCCACCACCTCGGCTATCCCGCTCGGTACAAGCACCGTCCTCAGCTACATCGCGAACCCGTGGAACCCTGGTCTGAACCGCGCGCCATCAGACTTCGATTTGCGCCACGTGGTCACATTCAACTGGGTTTACGAACTGCCTTTCGGGCGCGGCAAAGCCTTTGCTGGAGGAGCAGGGAATGTGCTGGATGCGCTGATTGGCGGCTGGCAAGTCTCAGGTCTGAATCGTTGGAGCAGTGCGTTTCCGTTTAGTGTGATTGACACAAGGGGCTTCACTCAAAACTTCCTTTTCAACAGCAATATGGTGCAAACCGCCCCGATCAGCTCAGGTTTGCACATGATCGGTGGAGCACCATATGCGTTCTCGGATCCCAGCGCCGTGGTGGCGGGTGTTCAAATCACCCCCGACGTTCCGGCTACTCTAACGCCGATGCGTTTTGCGTATCCGGGAGAAGCTGGCAGCCGAAACAACTTTCGTGGGCAAGGTTATTTCGGAATTGATATGGGGCTGGCGAAAGGCTGGAAGATCCGCGAAGACATGAGTCTGAAGTTTGCCTGGGAGGTCTTCAACGTGACCAACTCCGTTCGCTTCGACTCCAATACGAATACATCGCTCGACAATGGCTCTGATGACGGCTCGTTCGGTTTGTACCGCAGAACCCTTACCGTTCCGCGAGTGCAGCAGTTCTCTTTGAGATTCACTTTTTAGGGTGGCGAGCCGCGCTAGTAAGTTAGAACGTTGGCGGAGTGTTTACCCAGAGAACGGCCGCTTGCTTGTTCGTCGGGTTAAACCAGCGATGGCCGCGGTTGCTCTCGAACCAGAAACTGTCGCCCTGCTCGAGCAGGTGACATTCGACCTCATCAAGCCAGACTTCCAACGTGCCTTCGAGCATGAAAAGAAAGTCTTCGCCTTGGTGCATGTACGCTCCATCGCTTCCGGTTCCTGGTGGAACCCGAATCAGCATGGATTCGAGCATCTTCGTGCCTGTCGAAAGCAATTCCATGCGGACGCCGGACTTCGTTTCCAGGCTCTTGCGATTCCGTGGCTGGATCACACGGTTGGATTGCGCTGGCAAGTCATAGAGTTCCAATACAGTGGTGCCATATGCCGCTGCCAATCGATAAATTGTGGCCACGGAGGGGTTCGCACGAGAGAGTTCGATGGCACTGAGAAAGCCGGCGGAAATGTGGGCCTGGCTAGCCGCCTCCGTTACGGTTAACCCCTTTTTCTTTCGCAGCCGACGGAGTTTGTCACCCAGATGCGGAGTGGACTTGGCCGGATCCGTTGATTGGTTGACAGGTAGATCTGTTCCCAGGGCCTCCTTGATCCCCGGGACATTTAACTTCTTTACGTCACGCAGGTACTTGATGCGTTTTAAAACGTCAAGCAGTTCCGGAGTATAAAGGCGATAACTGCCTGCACTTCGTGCCGGCGTTACAAGACCCACGCTTTCCCACAGGCGCAATGTCGAGGAACTGATTCCCAGAATCCGCGCGGTCTGCCCCACAGTCAGAAACCGCACACTCTTCGACCTGGCATTACGCCTTGAGTTCGGTGCTTTTGTGCGTCGCAAGCAAGTAATAGTAGCGCGGAATCTTGTCAGATGTGAAATCCTGGCAACTGATCTTCCCTGTGTAGGGCGAAAAAACAAAATCTGGCCTGACGAATGGCAAACCCTCCTTATTCAGTGCGTCGCCTGTATGATCTTGCCGTCGATGATTGTCATTTCCACCTTGATGTCTTTGAGCCTGTCGGGCAGCACTGTCAGGGGATCGTCGGAGACGACAATCAGGTCAGCCAGTTTGCCCTTCTCGATCGAACCCTTTATTTGTTCCTCAAATCCTGAATAAGCTCCATACATCGTGTAAATACGAATGGCCTCGGCTGGAGTGATCGCCTGTTCGGGCGCAAGAAGCTCGCCGGAACGCGTCTTCCGTGTCACCATCGCCCACATCGAGAAGAACGGATTCGTCGACTCGGGCATCGAACCCAGAGAATCCGAATTCCCCGGCGGCCGGAATCCTTCATCCAGCAGCGTGCGGTAGATGAAGGGGACTTCAGCTTGCGTTCCCTTAAACGCCCGGCCCAAATATATCCATGCACCCGTCGGAACGGGAATGATGCCGAGCTTCTTCATGCGGTCGAGCTGTTCTCGAGTTGTTGGCCCGGCCTCTTGATTTCCCGCGTGTTCAATGCGATTGCGGGCATCAGTGCGAGGATAGTCATGCTGCGCTAACTGGTATGCGTCAAGCGCCATGTCCTGTGCCCGGTCACCCAGCGCGTGAATCCAAATCTGGAAATTGTTCTTTTGTGCTTCAGCTACGACTCGATTGAGTGTCACCTGAGTCATTTTTGGTACGCCGACCCATTGTTCTTTCTGTCCCGGCGGATCGTAGCGAAGACCGGTCTCGCTCTCGCCATCCAGAAAAAGCTTGATCCCGCCGATTTTGAGCCAATCGTTTCCGAAGCCCGTGTGTATCCCGTACTTCAGAAAGTCCTCATCGAAGACGGCAGTGGGATCCCGATCGCGAGCAATGTTGAGAATGAGCTGGCATCGAAGACGGACGGGCAGATTGCCTTCAGCCAATAAGTCTTGGTACATGCGCAGGCCATCCGGGCTGGGAAAATCGTAAATAGTGGTGACACCGTTGCGGACAAATCCTTGCATTACCTCCTGGACGCTTTGCTTACGGACCTCATAGCCAGGTTTAGGCATCAGGGTCAGCATGCGGCCGAACATTTCGCTGAGTCGGCCTGTAGGCTCTCCCGTATTTGGGTCTTTCCAAATCTTCGAACCCTGGGGTTGAGGAGTGTTCTTGTCAATGTGCGCGAGTTCAAGCGCCTTGGTGTTCACGATGATCTCGTGCGCGCTTTCCCGCACTAGCACAGGATGATCGCCGGCTGCGGAGTCGAGCTGTTGCCGGGTTGGCATCGGTTGGCCCCAGCCGCCTGCGCCGACAATCCATTCCTCCTTCGGAGTCCTGGCGGCGCGTTCTTTTATCGTCTCAAGCATCTCGCCGACATCTCTTAATGGAGGAATGTGCAAATCGAGCATTCGGTGATAGTCCGCAATGCCTTCAATATGAGTGTGAGCATCGATGAAGCCTGGAAGAACAGCCTTACCCTGGAGCTGAATTACATGGGTGTTGGGACCAATTAGCTGCTGGATAGTCGTGTTGTCACCTACCTCCAGAATATGGCTGCCTTTGATTGCTACCGCCTGTGCGATAGCGTTGTCCGATGCCACGGTGATGATTTTGCCATTCAACAAAGCGACGTCTGCAGCGCCATCGACAAGGCGCGGATCGGAGCCGGGATCTGCCGCGCCCTCACGAGCACCAAGGCCGGAGACTAGAGTGAGAGCCATCGCCGCTGCAATGACCATGAACGCCGCGCGGCGTAAAGCAGTTACCTCTGCTGCAACCATTGTCGTCAACCCCCCCTACCTTCAAATTCCATTCGGCGGGCAAAAACACTTTATGCACTTTACTACACTTATGTAAGGTTGTTACAATGACCCTCCTCTCGAATCGAAAGAGGTACGGGAAATCACCAAGCGTTATGTGCTCCCGTGATTGAAGCCCGAGCAGGGGGAGGAAAAGGCAACGTCTACAGTGTCGCGTCGATTCGTGGAGATGGGCAATGGCTTTCTGAAGAAACGTGCTGATGAGAGTATCCCCGAGCTAGCACCTATGTCCCACTCCCGAAATCGGCTTCGGTGCCATTCGAGGTTCACTTTCATGGGTTTCATAGAGGTAGCCAAGCCTGCTTCGCCATTGTGCGTCCCAAGCAACTAGTAGGAGCGCGGAATCTTGTCGGATGTGAAATCCTGGCAACGCAGCTCATTTTGTAAAGCGAGGAAAAAATGAGATCTGACCTGACGAATGGCAAAGGTAAGGTATCGCGTCGCAAATTTCTGGCGAGTTCAACCGCGCTGGCGTCAGCAGTCGGTGCTCTCTCCGGTGTTGGGAGCGCTCAGCACGGTCAGGAGAGTGCCCGCAGCGTGAGTGACAAGAGCAAGAGCGATCCGGGTCCGACTAATGTGGCTCTTGATGTGCAGAACCCTAGTTCCGTGGTGCCGCCCGCCACCGATGCGGGATCGGTGCCGGTATTTAAGTACCCGTTCTCGCTCTCACACAAACGCCTTCACCAGGGAGGATGGTCTCGCGAGGTGACAGTGCGCGAGTTGCCAGTTTCCAAATCGATAGCTGGCGTTGATATGCGGCTCACAGCCGGGGGCATTCGCGAATTGCATTGGCATGCAGCTGCGGAATGGGCATTTATGTTGTATGGGAGCGCGCGAATCACCGCAATCGATGCGGGCGGCAAGAGTTTCGTAGCGGACGTGAACGAAGGGGACCTATGGTACTTTCCCACGGGGATCCCGCATTCCATTCAGGGGCTGGGCCCGGATGGTGCCGAGTTCTTATTGGTATTCGATGACGGCAATTTCTCCGAATATGCCACAGTGCTGCTTTCAGAATGGATGGCGCACACGCCTAGGGAAGTATTGGCCAAGAACTTCGGAACTACCTCGCAAGCTCTTGCAAGAATGCCAACTGAGGAACTGTTCATCTTCCAGTCAGAAATTCCACCGCCGCTGGCCAGCGACCAGAGTGCAGCGGCGGGCAACCTAGCAGGCGCCGCGGAGATCGGCTGCAATCGCCCCCGCATCATCGACGGCGATACGCTGGATTGCGCCGGCACGCGCATTCGGCTCGCCAGCATCGACGCGCCGGAGATGCCGGGGCATTGCCGCGCGGGCCGGCGATGCACGCCAGGCGACCCCTATGCGGCGCGGAACTATCTCTCGTTCCTGACCCGGGGCCGGGTCGAATGCCGGGCGGTCGATACCGATGTCTATGGACGCACCGTCGCCAGCTGCGTCTCGGACGGCCGGGATCTGTCTTGCGCCATGGTCGAGTCTGGCCGCGCCGTCGAGCGCTATGGCTGGCTATGGTGCTGACGGCTCGCGCGCGATCGAGCGCGTCGCCCGTCCTTCAACCTCGCCCCCGCGAAGCGGGGCAGAGGGACGCGGAGGGTTGGCGAGACGAATGTCGAGCCCTACCCGAAGCTGGGAGAGGGGGCTTTTGTCATGATCGGGCCCGACCGTTGGCGACCCCACCTCTCCCTACCCTCTTCCCCCGCTGCCGCGGGCGGAGAGGATGATTCTTTGATTCGCTTACGCCTCGCCGTCGCGCGGGCCGGCTTCGAAGAGCCCGGAAGACGTTCCGACCTCGACCTCTTCCGGCTCGCGACCCGCAACGACCGCTTCGTTCGGCTGCCGGAGGTGGCGCATGATGGCGGGCGGGATCGCCTTGACCCGCGGCGGATTGAGCGCGCTGCGGCGATAGCGCATCAAGACCTCGCCGGTGGCGAAACTGCGCGTGTCGAGCAGCATCAGCTTCTCGAACTCGCCAGGGCCGGCGAAGAGCGGCACGCCCGAGCCGAGGATCGCCGGCACCAGGCCGATACTATATTCCGCGATGAGCCCCTGGCGCTGGAACTGGGAGGCGAGCTGTCCGCCGCCGACCAGAAAGATGCGCTTGAGCTTGTAGCGCTCCATCTCGGCGATGAGTGCGGTCAAGGGCTGCGAGGTCTCGATGACTTCGGGCGGCTCGCCCTCGAGCGGCCGGTGTGTGAAGACCCAGCAGGGTTTTCTTGGATAGGGACAAGCCGCATGGCGGCGAACCTTGTCATAGGTGCGGCGCCCCATGATCAGCCCGTCGACTGAGTCATAGAAGGCGCGATAGCCGAAATCCTCGCCCTCGGGGTCGAGCCGCGGCAACCAGTCGATGCCGCCATCGAGGGTGGCGATGAAGCCATCCAGACTCATGGCGACGTAATAGACGATCTCGACCATGCAGGCTCCGATCACTTAAGGGCGATAACGAGCGTTCGGCGACGGCGCGCTCCCCTGCGCTCTGTATCTCGAACCGCTCTCGCAAACCGCGAGAGCATTTTCTCGATTTCGCTCTTCGCAGGGACCATGCCCCGCAAGGCAGGAAGCAATCTTCCTCTGAATTCGCTTTCCTGGGCCCGTCTCTCAGTTCGATATGATCCGTCGCGGGACAATGCGCGACCCGCGACGGCCCCGGCCGCGACTATAACAGCGTTCGAAAGACAGGTTGAGTGCGATCGAGT
>JAIQFC010000035.1 GCA_020073465.1 Terriglobia bacterium | reverse complement strand
AGGCACAATCAGCGGGTTATCCGGTTGAAACTAATCAGCAATGTTAACAAAAAGGTTGCAGCATCGCAGAGCGGCTCCTTCGTCTTCCCAGCTCCGACAAGGTCTGATTCCGCCGTCCGGCGTTCCGTGGGTGCCACTTGGGCGGAACGAAGAGACCGGCTCCCACAAATCGTGTGAGAAGCGACTGGTTCCGGCAATGAAGGGAGCGATGCGAGTTTGAGGTGCGTGTGGCAGCAGCGTGGCGACCCGCGCCACGGGGACAGATAGGCGCGGATCGCCGGCCGGCTGCGCCCGCAGTCGCAAACGGACGCCAAGCGACGTTAATCTGCTACGGTTACACTGCGGCTTCGACGATGGCGTCAGGACTCTGTGACCACATGATCGTGAGGGTTAACTGGCGTCGCGGGTTGCTGCGGCTTTGGTTCGTAGGGTCAACCCTATGGAGCGCACTTCACGGTGTCATGTTTGCCCAGCACGGGCACGCTATGCTGAATCCTAAGCCGGCCGAGCCGGAACCAATAGGTCGGGTGTAAGCTGCCGCGCCAGGAGTGTCATCTGGCGGGGGGGACGGCATGAGCCAATCTCTGACGGATCGTTACGACGATCGGATCGCCGGCGTGCTGTCCTGCTACGATCGGATGGTAGTCACCGGGACGCTGCCGGGTGTTTGCTATGCGGACGGGATGACCCGGTATCTCAATGCCAGGGGTATTCTCATCTTCGACTATCCGCAGTTCGCGATGGAGCTGCGAGATCGTGTGCGAGACTGCGCAGCAGCTCTGGCCGCCGAGGCGGGAGTGGCCATCGAGCACATAGCCAAGAGCCACATTCGCAAGGAAGCGGTTGTCGCGCGGGTTCTTGAGCAACGCGGCAATCGCCCCGGGCTGGTGCACATCATCTCGGCCATGGAAGCCTGCGACAGCTATCGACCCTGGCACGACAAGAGGACAGGCAGGACCTTCGTGCGGCCGGATAGCGGCAAGTGCCTGCACTACTACTTCTACTTCATGGATGCCGCGTTCGGGCTGATCTATCTCCGGGTCCCCACATGGAGCCCGTTCCGTCTGCAATTCTACTGCAACGGCCACAGCTGGCTGGCGCACAAACTGAGCGCGGAGGGCATCGGCTACACGATGGCCGACAACGCCTTCATCCGGATCGATGACTGGTCGCGCGCCCAGGACCTGGCCGACACTCTTTCGCCCGACCAGTTGCACCGGACGCTGGATCGATATGCCGCACGGTGCTGCCCGGTGTCCGACGTGTTCGGCCAGTCCTATCACTGGAGTCTGATGCAGGTGGAATACGCCACCGATCTGGCGTTCCGCTCCATTGCCACCCTCGGCCCGCTCTACGAGCAACTGGTCCGACAGTCGGTGCTGAGCGTCAAAGCGGAGCAGGTCGCCACATTCCTCGGCCGTCAGATCACACCGCTGTTGGCCCGGGAGATCGGCTCGCAGTTCTCCACCCGCATCGAGGGAACCTGCATCAAGCACCGCTTCGGCAAATGCTCGATCAAGATGTATGACAAGTGCGGCATCGTGCTGCGCATCGAGACTACAACCAACGACGTGTCCTTCTTCAAGCACCACCGCAAGGTGGAACACCGCCAGGGTCCTGCAACGCGCGGCCTCGCCCCGGTCAAGAAGTCCATCTACAGCCTGATCGACCTGCGCGAGATCATGCTCGGCTGCAATCGACGCTATCTCGCCCATCTTTCCGCGCTCGACGACTTCTCGGCCGGGGTGCGGGCACTCAACCGCCTGACCAAACCACGAGACGTGGACGGCAAAACCGTCAAGGGGATCAATTTCTTCGAGCCGCGGGACAGTGCCCTGCTGCGTGCCCTGCAAAACCCCCGGGTCAACATCGCAGGCATCCGTCGCGGCGATCTGCTCCCGGACCTGGGGGTGTTTTCGCCGACCCGACTGTCGCGGCAGCTACGCCGCCTGCTCGACATCGGCGTAATCAAGCGGGTCACCGGAACGTATCGCTACTACCTGACGAAGGCCGGGCGTGCCGCTTCCGCAGCGGCCACGTGGCTCACTCAGGGGGTTATCATTCCAGCTATGATTTGATGGGATTTTACGCAGAAAGCAGCAAGACTTTGGCGATAAGAGACTAGGGCCTGTCATCAATTAAGCCAAACGACGCTGGCGACGAGTTGAACGGCGGCGAGGAAGTTCCGCGCGGTCTTCTCGTAGCGGGTGGCGATCGCACGAAACTGCTTGATCTTGGCAAAGAAGTTTTCGATCAGATGACGCGCGCCATAAAGCTCTCGGTCGTAGTCGCGCGGCGAGGACCGGTTGGTTCGCGGCGGGATCACCGCGGTCTTGCCCGCGGCAGCCAGCGGCTCAAGTACGCGCGCATCGGCGTCGAACGCTTTGTCGGCGATCAGCGTATCGGCCTCCATCGTGGGCAGCAGGTGGTCTGCTCCCTCCAGGTCGTGCGCCTCGCCGCCGGTCAGGAAGAAGCCGATCGGGTTGCCCAGTGCATCGACCAGGGCGTGGATCTTGGTGCTCAGTCCACCGCGCGAGCGCCCGATCGCCTGGTCCTCGCCAGCTTTTTTTGGGCGCCGGCGCTATGCTGGTGGGCGCGCACGACGGTGCTGTCGATCATCGCGTATTCGTTGTCGGCGTCTGCGGCGAGATGCTGAAACACCCGCTCCCAGACACCGCTTTTGGCCCAACGGCTGAACCGCAGGTGGACGCTGCTCTCAAGCGTCTGTACCGAGCCCGACTCTTGCACGGCGCAGAGATGCAAGATAAACCCAATCTTGCAGCCCTCGAAGAATTTCTGCTGCATGGCTTGAAATATGTTTTTCCAGCCGAACACGGCCAAGTAACGCGCGGAGTCCCTACGTCCTATGCCGCTTCTCCGCTCAAGAATGATATTGTCCTGGGTGATGAGCTTCCCCCCGTCTGGCCGTGGCGTGACGGTGAAACTCGCGGCATTGCTCTTGAACCTCTTTATAAGACCGCTCCAATAGCTGCTCTCCGTGATCCCGTTCTTTACGAATTCCTTGCCTTGGTCGACGCAATTAGGGATGGGCGTGCGCGCGAGCGCAAGATCGCAGAGCGAGAACTGCTAAATAGATTGCGCACAGCAAATGTCAAAGCATGATCTCGCGCTGCTCATTGACGCAGCCAGCCTTCTCAAGCCACTCCTTGGTGAATTAGTCTTTATCGGAGGAAGCACGACAGCCCTGCTCATCACCGACAAAGCGGCCGCCGATGTGCGCCCGACATACGACGTGGATGCCATCGCCGAGATCACCTCATATGCCGCAATATACAGATCTTTCGGAACGCCTGCGCAAACTTGGCTTTACTGAGGACACAGGCGAAGGAGCTCCGATTTGCCGCTGGCGGCAGAAAAAAACGATTCTGGACGTAATGCCTATTGACGAGAAATCCTCAGATTTTCCAATCGCTGGTACAAGCCTGCTATGGATACCGCTCTGGTTCATGAATTGGAACCCGGGCTTCGCGTTCGAGTCGTCACCGGGGCCTTCTTCCTCGCCACTAAGTTGGAGGCGTTCGGCGGTCGCGGTAAAGGCGATTACTTGTCGAGCCACGATCTTGAAGACCTGATCTCTGTCGTGGATGGACGTGCTGAGCTAGTCGAAGAAATCCAAGCCGGGCCTGAGGACGTGCGCACCTACATCGCGTCAGAGATCAAGAGATTACTCGCGATTGGCTCGTTTGTGGATGCGTTGCCCGGTTATCTGCTACCCGACGCCGCAAGCCAAGCTCGGGTCTCGACGGTGCTTGAGCGGCTGAAACAAATCGCCGGCGTTTAGCAACGCCGTTTCACTCGTTTCCTCCAGCAAATGGTGTTGCAGAAAGCGGCTGCCGACGCGTTATGGGCAAACTCCATGTTGCGGTCGTGGGTTGCGGAATTTTAGGCACACCTTTGGCACACTTACTTAAGAAAAGAGCTGTTTTGGAGCGAGTCTGCCAAGTTAACTGGCTGACGGAATGTCAGTCTCTCCCTACACACGGCCTAGGCGGGGGTCGGCGACTGAAGGGCTCTAGCAAATACCCGCAGCGCACACACCAAGAAACTGACCTCGGCTGAGCCAAAACCGTCTGCGCTCAGCATCTACAAGCCCATGAATCTACAGAACCCGAAAACTGGCCGCCACCAGGCCTACAGAGAAGTGTTTTTGATGGGCACCGAACGGAAAAATCGGCGTGCCCAGCACGTCACCTCGCACCTTGGGTCGGCGACGGAGTTGTCGCCCGACTATCGGGTCATGGTGGTTAAATCGGCCAATAAGCGCCCGACTCGATCGCGGGATGTCGCGGTTCATCCGTGGGGCGTCCGTACTCGAGCCGCCGCACTTCGATCTGGCCGAGCAGGGCAAATGCTGAACGCTTCCGGACGGGATCCGTTTGCGCCATCTCAAGAAGGCGTTTTCGGAGCGCATTCGATCCCCGCGGCGCAAGAGTGTAGGCGTGTCCTTCCGCTCCGTACGGGCGTCGCTCCAAGAATGCGTTTTCGATCGACCGGAGAAGTTCGTAGGGAAAACCCGAACCGTCGTCGCGCAGCACACAGAGGCCTGCTACCAGGTCGTCTTCTCCCTGAAAGCGCGAAAATGTTTTTGCGAGCAGCATGCGCTTGCTTGGAGGCAGTTCGCCGTTCGCCAGGCGAAAAAGCTCCGTCTTGAACTCGCCGTCGTGCTCGGCTCGATCCGCCAGCAATCGTGCGAGCACATCGCCGTTCCGATAGTCCGGGACAAACTCCTTCGTAAAGAGCTTCTGATTGGGATCGACGAATGAGAGGAGCACTTCGTTCGACCGCTTGCCGCCCAGCTGTGCCACGGCCTTGATCCACGCGTCACCGATCGCCGCGACTCCGCTTCCGTCCGGCTTCCCCAGTTCCAGAAGCAACTCCATCGCATCGGCAAACCGGCTGGCGCCCAGGGCCGCGACGATGCCTTTCGAGTCGTGCGGGTAGAAGAAGCGGATTTGCGAAAGAATTTCCCGAATCTTCGCGATCCCTTCCGCAGGAGGCTCGGCAAATGCGAGGAGGCTCAAACACCGCGCCAGCAACCAACGGTGCTGATCGTTGTTGCCGAGGTCGCGGCGCACTTCGTCGATCGCGGGACCGAGAACGTTCATCATCTCCGCGAGCGTGATGTGGACTCCGGCGAAGATGAGACTTTCCAGCGAAGCGACCCGACTGTAGCCATCGTAAGCGGCAGGAAGTGCCATTACGTCGAGAATCAATTTGGCGGACCTCCGTGCGTCGAGAGCAGCGAGGGCACTGCCGATCGGCTTCAGCCGATACTCCGTCGGCCGCTTATCCGTTGCGGCCTCGCGTTCCGCGAGAATTCTCTCGACCAGCGTCCGAATCGCGTCCGCGTAGCGGCTGCGCCGTTCCTCCAGCAATTCTTCCGTCTCTTTCCCTTCTCGCGCTACATTGCGTCCTAATTTATTACGCGGTTTGGGAAGCCTTGTGTGAACGGGCAGGCTTTGAGGAAGTGAAAAAGACCTCGGAGATGAGGACTGGTGGTGAGCCAATGACAACAAAACTCCCAGGACCGATTATGACTCGCGGGGAAATCGAACGAGCCGAAGAAGAGTCAGTTGAGGCCATGCGCGAGTGGCTCGATTCTAAGAAAGCCTCCAAGCAGCGGGGCAAGGTTGACTCGCGCATGTTGCGAACCGCAGAAGCCGCAGACTATCTCGGTATATCCGAATGGAAACTGAGACAAATGGTGTATAGCGGAGAGATTGAAGTCATTCGGCAGAAGTATTGGCTGTTCGCAATTGATGATCTCGACAAATGGATCACGGCGAATCGAGAGAAGGAGGTCTTATGAAAAGGCCGCGAGGCACAGGCAGCATCTTTCACCGTGGCAATGTGCTTTGGATTCGCTATTACCGCTATGGAAGAGGCTTCAGCGAGAGCACACATTCCGATTCAATGGCCAAAGCACGCGCCATGCTCAAGGCTCGACAGGCGGAAATCGAAACTGGCACATTCAACCCACAGCAAGGCAAGGTTCGCGTGTCTGATCTGATGGAAAGTACTCTTAAACGATACGAAATTGATGCACTCAAAAGCATTGATGATGCCAAGACACGGTGGAAGCTACACCTCACACCCGAGTTTGAGCACTTGCCAGCATCGAATGTCACCAGCGATATGCTCGACAGCTATGTGCAGAAGCGATTGAAACAGAAAGCAGAACCGAGCACGATCAACAGAGAACTCGCACTGCTGAAACGAGGTTTCAGTCTTGGCATGGAAAGCACACCGCCGAAGGTCCGATTCATGCCACACTTCCCACACTTGAAAGAATGCAACATAAGGACGGGATTCGTGACCGAAGAACAGGCAGAGAAGATCGGCGCAGAGTGCAGCAAGGTCGGTCTGTGGGCAGTCGCATTGTTCACAACTCTGTTTGAGTTTGGCTTTCGTGTCAGTGAGGCACTGAATCTGCGCGTGCGACAGGTGAACTTGGTGAATCGTTCGATTGACCTCAACCCCGGTGAAACGAAATCCGGCAGGGGTCGCACTGCTATAATGACGTCTCGCGTGTACGAACTGCTCAAGGCATGTGTCATGGGCAAGGGACCGGACGATTATGTGTTTACTCGTGGGGATGGAAAGCCCATCGTGGACTTCCGCGGCACGTGGGCCAAGGTGATATCAGCGGCGGATTTGCCGGACTTGCTTGTTCACGATTTGCGCCGGTCTGCGGTCAAGCGAATGATCCGGCGCGGCGTCCCACAGACCACGGCCATGAAGATCAGCGGTCACCGGACGGAATCAGTGTTCCGGCGCTATGCGATTGTTGCCGAGGAAGACTTGCGGGATGCAGCAGCCAGACTGGAAGAAAAACCGGGAATAGATACAGTACAGATACAATTGCCCACCACAGATCAGGCTAGACACGTTAACTAGCTGATTCTAAACGGGCCGGGATGGCGGAACTGGCAGACGCAGCGGACTCAAAATCCGCCGGTACTTAGTACCTTGGGGGTTCGACTCCCCCTCCCGGCACCACAGGTTCCCTTTCTGTTTGAAGGATCTACCCGGGCGTCCAACTCGGATTCCAAGAAAGGTTCTCGCCTGCTTGCTGACCTTGTCGCATTTGAGGCTTGGAAGAAGGCGCAAAGTTACTTCGACGGAAGTGGGAAACGGGATGCGACCGACAACGCATTGACCTCCGCGCTCACGGTCGTGATTCTTACGCCATAGGGCAGGCACTGACCGCTTTTACTCCTTCTTGCCGTGTGTGGACTCCGTTTCTTGCGTATCGACAGTGGGTATTGCCGAGGGAGGGACGGGTTCGGATCCGCCCAGAGACCTCCGGCAGATCCGACGCAGCATGTCACTCCCGGACACGTTAATGTCACTGTCAGACAAGTCTAAGACCCTGCCTTGGAGTAGCCTCTCTCACAAAGTGCGCGCTGTCTTTTCTGAGTGTCGTGCCCAACGACCGAGGTCGCGTCGTGGGGGGTAACTTCCGGTAGGAGGGGCTATGGAGCGCTTCGTGCGGTGGATGTCCGCGGTTGTAGTCTGCCTGGTTTTGAGTAACCTGGGCTTTTCGCAAGCCTCGTCCAGCTCTCTACGGGGGACGGTGACGGATCCGAGTGGGAGCGCTCTCCCGGGCGCTACCGTCGTTATCACCAACGACGCCTCGAAGATGACACGTACGGCGACGACAGGCGAGGTGGGCGACTACACCTTCCTTGCCATGCCTCCCGGTACTTACACCCTCGTCGTCACTGCAACTGGATTCGCGCACTACCAGCAGACTGGCATCCAGTTGCTAGTCAACACGCCCGCCACGGCGAATGTCCGGTTGAAGGTTGGATCGGTCACTGAGAACGTCAACGTGACCGGTGAGGCTCCGGCGTTGAACCTCGTCGATGCCTCGATCGGGAATCCTTTCAACGAAACCCAGGTGAAGCAGCTTCCGCTAGAGGGCCGCAATGTTCCCGACCTGCTCAGTCTGCAAGCCGGGGTGGTCTATACGGGCAATCGTCCGGACCTTTCCGATCCCAAAGTGAAAGACCAGGACACGCGCAACGGAGCAGTAAACGGCGCGCGCAGCGATCAGAGCAACATTACGCTCGACGGCGTTGACGTCAACGACCAGTCCTCCGGCTACGCTTTTACCTCGGTGCTGCCGGTGACCCTGGATTCCGTCCAGGAGTTCCGTGTCACGACCAGCAACTACAACGCGGACCAGGGGGAAGGCTCGGGAGCACAGGTTGCGCTAGTCACCAAGAGCGGCACGAACGCGTTGCACGGGTCGCTGTACGAATATCATCGCAACACGATTACCAGCGCCAGCGATTATTTCCTGAAACAGCCGCTCACGCTGATACGAAATATCTTTGGCGCGTCGGTGGGCGGCCCAATCCAGAAGAACCGGCTCTTCTATTTTGTCAACTATGAGGGCACGCGGCAGCGGGAACAGAACAGCGTTGTGCGCACGATTCCCACGCCAAGCCTGTGCGCGGGCACCATTCAGTACGTGGACGTCAACGGGCAAACCCAGAGTTTGACCCAGACCCAGCTTTCGGACCCCCTGCTGGACCCTCTCGGTCTCGGAATCAATCCTGCCATCGAGAACGCAAGTCACACCGGCTATTTCGATACGACATTCTGCACCGGACAATTTCAGACCAACGACACCTCGGTGGGAGACGGCCTGAATTATTCCGGCTATCGTTTCGGCGCCCCGATCAAGCTGGACAACAACGCTTTCATTGCCAAGATCGATTACCACCTGACGGCCGACGGCAAGCACACACTATTCTGGCGCGGAGCCCTGCAGAACATCTACAACCCACAGGAACCGTTTTTGCCGGGTGCGTCTCCCATGCAGACCATGACTGACCACAGCAAGGGATTTGTGGTTGGGTACACGGCGGTTCTCAACTCTTCGATGGTCAACAGTTTCCACTGGGGATTCACGCGCCAGAGCACGGGCTTTCTGGGAAACGCGAACCAGGAGTGGAACACCTTCTACGGCCTGGATCAGGGAATTTCCTACAGCCACAATGCCCAGACGCCGGTGCACAACTTCCTCGATGATTTCTCCTGGACCAGAGGGAAACACACACTGCAGTTCGGCGGCAATATCGGGATTGTTCGTGATCCTCGCCTTAGCCTGCAACATTCTTTCAGTCAGGGGAAAGGTGCGACTAACTGGATGTCTCCGACGGGTTTCGCCAACACCGGCGGCGGCTACCTGGATCCCGCAAACATCGGCCTTCCCGAGCCCGCCTCCAACTTCCAGTATGACTACCCGGTGCTGGGCTTGCTGGGCATGGTTTCCGACGTCGTAGCCAACTACAACTACGACAAGCAGGGTAACCCGCTGTCTTCCGGTATTCCTGTGCAGAGGAATTATGGGCTGGAATGGTATGAGTTCTATGGGCAGGACTCGTGGCGAGTGAAACCGAACCTGACGGTTACCTACGGTTTACGCTGGTCGCTGTTCCCGCCACCATGGGAGGTCAACGGTTTTCAGGCATCTCCGGACGTCAACCTCGGGAAGCAATTTGACCAGATCGTCCAAAATATGAAGCAGGGAATGGGTTATCAATCAACGCCGCTCATGTCGTTCGTTCCTGGAGGCCCGGCCAACCATGGACCTGGTTGGTACAACTTTGAGAAGTCAGATTTTTCGCCGCACATCTCCGTGGCTTATTCGCCCAATGCCCACGGAGGTTGGCTGCGAACCTTGTTTGGTGAGGGCGACAAGACGGTCATTCGCGGAGGCTACAGCAAAGTTTACGACCGCGGGGGAATGCAATTGCTTAGTACCTTCGACGCGAATCCTCCGGGTGGCTTTGGCGCGACGATTCAAAACGCCTGCTGTACTTTTGGCTACGATGATGCCGCCCACGTGCCTCGCATCACCGACATCAACAAGATTCCCACCTGCGGCCCGGTTGACAACTGCAACGATCCGGCAAACCAGGTTTTCTTCCAGCCGGCGCCGCCCGCCATGCACCCTTCTCCTACGAGTCAGGCCATCACCTGGGGAATCGACTCATCCATGAAGACGCCTTACGCGCACGCTTTCGATTTCTCGGTGGGACGCGAGCTTCCGAAACGGTTCTCTCTGCAGCTCTCTTACGTCGGGCGTTTGGGACGTAACCTGCTCACCCAGCGCGACCTGAGGCAACCGCTCGACATCGTGGATCCTATAAGCCACGTGGATTACTATGCGGCGGCCACAGCCCTGGCCAAGGTTGCCCTCGCGCACCCAAACAGCTCGTTTGCAACCTTTCAGGACTACGTGAACTTTGTGAACTCCTCCATTAACGACGCTGCTATCGGTCCCACGGCCGCTTATTGGCACGATATGATGCCGCCACTTCAATCTGGCGCCACTGCATATGAGAGTTACGGTAACTTCGCCGGGATCAGCCCGGCTGCGGGCAACGCCAGCCTCATTCAGGCCGTTTACGACCTCTATTACGATCCGTTCCTCTCGTATGCGGGCAACGAGGTCGTTGGGATAGGGAATCTCGACCTCTACGGAGGTCTCGGGGACGACTTGGGCAACGTCTATACATTCTGCGCCCAGCCGGGCTGCTCCGGTCTTGGGGGAGGTGCGGGCAACTACTTGAACAACCAGGCAACCAGCATGTTCGCTTGGAGCTCGATCGGCAAATCAAGCTACAACGCGCTGCAGGCCACTCTGAGAAAGCAGCTCGGCAGCGGGGTGCAGTTCGACCTCAACTACACCTATTCCAAGTCGATTGACATCACTTCCTCGGCCACGCGCCTGTCGTGGGCATCGTGTTGCAATGTGGGCGCGCCTGGAACTCGCCTGGCGAACGCTTTTGATCCGAACGGACGCCGTGGGGTTTCGGATTTCGATACCACCCACCAGATCAATGCCAACTGGCTGGTGGAACTGCCGTTCGGTAAGGGCAAGCATTTCGCGGGCAACGCCTCCGGTGTTGCCGATGCTGTGATCGGAGGCTGGCAGCTTTCCGGCTTGGCCCGCTGGACCAGCGGCTTCCCCTTCACGGTGGATAACGGGAATTTCTGGCCCACAAACTGGGATGAACAGGGTATCGCGCAGATGGTCGCGAGGCCGAAGACCGGACATTTCCGACAACCGAACGGCACCATCAGCGTCTTTGCCAACTCAGCGGCGGCCTTTGCCGATTTTCAGCATCCTTTCCCCGGCCAAAGCGGTTCCCGAAACGTGGTCCGTGGAGATGGGTACGCCGGCCTGGATATGGCTTTGAACAAGCGCTGGAAGATGCCCATGGAGGGGCACAGCCTGGCATTCCGCTGGGAAGTGTTCAACGTCCCGAATCTTCACCGCTTCAATGTTGCGTCAGGGCTGCAGACAGGATCCGCCTGTGCCTGCATTGCTTCGCTGCAACAGTTGCCTGAGTCTTTTGGCTCCTACACCGGCCTGCTCACGCAACCTCGTGTGATGCAGTTCGCTCTAAGGTACGAGTTCTAGGCTTTCAGTGAGATGTGGAGACAGGGCATCCTTAGCCGGACGCCCGTGTGTAGACTCTTGCGGACCGTATGACGACCCTCGCACGCAAATTGCGGCTGGTGGACTACTTCACGCTCGCCTTCGGCGTGATGGTAGGTACCGCGTGGCTGGTCGTCATGGACGACATCCTGAAACGCGGCGGCCCGCTCGGCGCAATTCTAGGCTTCACTGCCGGAGCGCTGATTCTGCTGCCGATCGGCTATGTCTACGGCCAGTTAGTCAAAGAGATTCCCGACGCCGCCGGCGAGGCCGCCTACGTGGCAAGGTTTTTCCCTCCTTCGGTGAGCTTTGCCACCGGTTGGATGATGTTCCTCAGCTACTTCCTGACGTGCCCGTTTGAGGCGTTGGCCGCGGGCCGCATCAGCGGTTACCTGTTCCCTTCGTTGAATACCTACGAACTCTACCGTCTGGGCGGATACCCGGTGTACCTGCCGCACATGTTGCTGGGGTTGACCATCACGGTCCTGCTGACGTGGCTCAACTACCGGGGGATTCAGGCCAGTGCCCGGCTGAGCAAGACAACCACGTTCACATTTCTCACGCTTGTCATCATCTTTGCCTTAGCCGGAGCAAGACACGGGTCTGCCTCGAACTTCTATCCGCTGTTCAGCCATGCGCCCCTGCTCTCCATCCTGCTGGTCTGGCAGGTCGTGCCCTGGCTCGTGTCGGGCTTTGAGTCGGTAGGCAAGTGCGCAGAGGAAGCCAATCCGAATTTCGAGGGACGCAATTTCTCTGTCGCCATCCTTCTCACGATCTTCGCGGGGCTCACGTTCTTCTGGGTGGTGATCGGCGCGGTTTCGTACGTGGCTCCCTGGCAGAGTCTGAACAGCAACCAGCAGTTCCCGACCGCAGTGGCGTTCGAACGCGCGCTGCACGCGCACTGGATTGTCGTGCTCATCATGGGATCGGCGCTGGTAGCTCTGGTTCAGGCTTTTAATGCAAACATGGTGGCGTCCTCGCGTCTGCTCTACGCGATGTCGCGCCGCAACTTGCTCAATCCCTGGATGAGCCGCGTGCATCCCGTCAACCGGACTCCCTCCACGGCGATCATCGCAGTCGGAGTTGCGACGGCGCTGGCCATCTTCATGGGTGAGGCTCTGCTGGTGCCCATCCTGGAAGTCGGCGCGGTGACGGCAGCAGTGGCCTGGATGGCCGCTTGTGCCTCCTACTATCGGATGAAGCCATCGTGGCCGCGGCGTGCCGCTGCTGTCTTCGGCCTGATCGTGACGTCAGTCATGATCCTGGTGAAGGTGGTCCCTCTAGTTCCAGGTCACTTCACCGCGCACGAATGGATCGCCCTTGCGATCTGGGGAGTGCTGGGTGCTGCCGTTCGAACCTCGCGGAAGCGCGACCTTCAACAAGAACCTGACCTGGAAGTGGCAAGTGTCGAAAGCTAAGGGACTCGCGCCTGAACAGCAACTTCAGAGACACGACAAGCGGATACTCGGGACATGACTGACTACTCCAAGTACAGCTTCTGGCTCGAGACCTCTGGTGACGATCTCACGCCCCGACCCGCTCTGGCGCACTCCATCGATGTCGATGTGGTCATCCTGGGTGCAGGATATACCGGGCTTTGGACAGCCTACTATTTACTCAAGACCAATCCAGCTCTCAGAGTCGCTGTCGTTGAAAAAGAGATCGCCGGATTCGGCGCTTCCGGCCGCAATGGCGGATGGTGTTCCTCCAAGTTTCCCGTGACGCCGGCAATGCTTGAGCGCCGCTATGGCCGCGACGCCGCCCGAGCCTTGATGCTGGCCATGAATGACTCGGTCGATGAAGTGGCCCGGGTATGTCAAGAAGAGAGCATTGACGCGCACTTCCACAAGGGCGGGATTCTCACCCTGGCCCGGGGAGAGCACCATCTGCCCATGCTTCGCTCTGCCGTCGATGCGTACTTGAGGCTGGGACTCGGCCAGCAGTATCGGTTGTGCAGCGCAGGCGAGGCTCAGGAGCGCGTGCGCGTCACGAACATCTGCGGAGCCCTATATGCCTCGGAGAACGCCAGCCTCCATCCTGCTCGCCTGGTTCGCGGTCTGGCTCGCGCAATCGAAAAGCACGGGGGCGTGATTTACGAGCGCACCGAAGTCACTGATTTTGAAGGGGGACCTTCGCCGCGGCTGCTGACTCCTTCCGGGGAAGTTCGCGCCAGGCAGGCCGTTGTTCTTGCTGGCGAGTCATACCTGACGCGCCTGGCGAAACTTCATCGCGCAGTTTTGCCCGTTTATTCACTTATCACGTTGACAGAGCCGCTGACAGCGGCGCAGTGGGCACAGATCGGATGGCAGAACCGGGAAAGCCTGGCGTCCTGCAACTACACCGTCGACTACCTGACCCGGACTGCCGATGGACGAATCCTTTTTGGCAGCCGAGGAGCGCCGTACCGCCTCGGCTCAAAGATCTCTGACGGGCAGGACCGCCACGCAGCAACCCATGCACGTATTCAGCAACTGGTGCTCGAGTGGTTCCCCATGCTGGAGGGCGTCAAATTCACCCACGCCTGGGGAGGTCCGGTAGGTATGCCCCGCGACTGGATGCCGATGACAGAGTTCGATCCGGCGATGAAGATCGCCACGGCGCGGGGCTATACGGGGCAGGGCGTTTCCACCACCAACCTGACGGGCCGGGTCCTGGCTGAGTTGATTTCAGGCAAGCGTACCGCTCTGAGTCAGCTCGCCGTCGCTCAAAGACGGTCGCCCAATTGGGAGCGCGAACCCTTGCGATGGCTGGCCGTGCGGTACATGCAGAACGCCTTCCTGCGCATTGACGAGGCCGGGAAACAGGGAAGACCTAAGCCGAAGGATGCGGCTCTGGCAGAATTTCTAGGAAGGCACTGAGCCCTCGGCGCGTCGCCCGCTCCGGCTAGTTGGGCTTGGCATATCTCAGGTCTGCGATCTCCGAGGTCAAGAAATCGCGTACTCTCTCGTCCTTTTCGTAATTCCACGTTTTCAGGCCGGTTTGCGCGCGGAAGGTGCGAGGGCACACACCAAACTGCCTGCGAAAGGACCGGCTGAAGTGAGCGGAATCGCTGAAGCCCCAACAAAAAGCGATGTCGGTGATCGTCTTGTCACGCAGGCGAGGGTTCGCCAGATCATTTCTGCACTGCTCCAGGCGTCTTGCGCGAATGCAATCTCCCAGCGTGCTGCCGGAGTTTGCGAACAAGCGGTGCAGATGACGAACTGAAATGTCGGCGGCCGCTGCAATCTCCGCAGGTCTCAGGGCAGGGTCGGAGAGGTGGTCATCGATGAATCTCTGAATTCGCGGCCAGAGTCCCGGGCCGCCTTGCTCGCAGGATTCCACGCGACCGATGCAAGCCGACAGAATCTGGAAATAAGCGTCCAGAGCAGCGGCGCCGTTTCCCTCGTTCAGCAACTCCGCCTCTTCGTACAGCGTTTGCGACATTCGGGAGAGCATCGCCCCCATGCCTCTGGACCCGCAGATTCGTTGGGCGATCGGAATCTCGCGTAGTCGCAATCGGTTCTCCATCATCCACCGTGGCACGCGCAGGTAGAGACGCGCACATTCTTCCCCACAACTGGAAGACCACGGACGTCCCGAATCGATCAGCGTGGTATCTCCGGGGTTCAGCAACACACTGCTTCCATTTTGCACGTAGCGCCGGATGCCGGCGAGCTGTGTGATCACGATGCAGAATCGGTTATCGGGGCTTGCTGATTCGGCGGGCCACTTCCAGAACGAGAGGGGACTGGAAGAAAATCGCGTCAGCGGCAGGCCGCCGACATGCCGAACTTCAATGGCACCGTGAAACGAGGACTTCGGGAGTTGAATGCGGCAATCCCCGCAGATCTGTTGTGCATTCCATTGCCACGCGTCAATGCGGTCTGAAGCAGGCAGCAGATCGGTTGTGAACAGTTGCGACATTCGGGCCCCCACGGTCTTTGAGGTCGTCTCACCTCCGTGCACCGAGCAGCAGTCGAGCGGGCTGGACTTCCCGACAGATCCCCACTCACTGCATTGGCCAGCGGCTATGGAGCGAAACCGTAGCACACACGCTAAAGAGGGTTCAAGACTAATCCTCCATGCGTGGGTTATCTCCTTGCGGCGACCGTCCCGACTGGGCTGCAATCAATCTGTAGTAGTTCCGTGTTCAGGATGGGGCATCTTGGGCAAGTCGGAGCAACCGGCACGTCCGGCAAACCCTTGAGAAATATAGTAGAGTTCGAAAATCTTCCTACCGGTTCGGAACCCGCTAGGGAACTCAAAATCCGCTGGCACCTGGTTCTCGGGCGCATTTGAACCTCGCGCCAACGCTGCGGTCTCGTCCGGTGCGACAGCCGCGAGTGGACCACCGTGGGAGGGCACCAAGAAGTGCCAAAACCAGGATCACGATTAATACAGCTCCAAGCATGTTTTGCTCCTTGTTGGGTATTCATGAGGGGCGCAGCCTCTTCCGAGGCTGCACCGGGCACACCGCTACATCGAGATGCTGATCGCGATTCCGACGTTGGGATATCTGCGATTGAACAGGTAATAGCCGTTGTCGACGTAGGTGACATAGACGTCGTCATTGTCGTACCAGTCATTCCCCCAATATTCCGGCCGAGGGTCAACCAGACTGAGCCAATAGCCACCGCGTGTACGCAGGAGCAGCGATTCCGAGAAGCAAAGACAGAATGGCTGTGCTGGTGATTCTGATTACCTTCATCTGTACTACCTCCGTTGGTGCTGGGCAGATGTCTGCCGTGTTGCTGCATTTAGATTGTGCGTTCCGTGACCTGGTGTTGTTCTGTGTAGCCTCGCCATTCCTCATCCTTTCCCGACGTGGATCCCGGAAAGGGAGTGAAAGAGTCCAAAAACATTCATGATCCACAGAACCACGGCAAGGACCACGACACCATTCAAGATTGATTTGATGGAGCCCTGCATTGGAATGAAGCGATTCACCAGCCACAGGAGGACACCCACCACGATCAGGACTTCCAGTAGTTGCACTAAAGGCATGATTTAACCTTCCTTGTTTCGCGGGCTGACTCCTCTCATCCACCAGGAGGTGTTGCCCTGATTTCAATGTTCGAGAGCTTTTAGGATCGATCGTGTTTTGCCGCAAGGCTTCGCGGCATACACACGGATGGAGAATGCCGATTGGCTGGATGTGGTCGCCTCGCCGTGACTTGAACCCGCCCGCAGCAACCTAAGAATGAGAGCTACGAATCAGCCCTCGCCGCTCCGTCTGCACACTCAGGAGAATGAAGAATGACAGGGATGGGCTTCCGGGTCTGAGCAAGATAGCTCACATCCAGAGATTCAGATTGCCGGGCTGCGCCGTGATCGGATCAAATTGCCGCAACTTCGGTGTGCCGGGCGCTCTTCCGCGGCGTACCGGCATGGTCAGCCACGTTTGACCGTAGGGAGTGCATCAGCGCCCACGAATACTCAAACTCTTGTCCACACTCAAAACAGACCTGGTAGGTCCGTTTCTTGATCGTGAACACGCGGCTCAGTCGGCTGTGATGGCACCCGAAGGCATACTGGAAAATCCACGGCAGGAGTCTCATAAATCCTGCTCGCGCTGCCGGCGTTCGCAACTTCCGTGGATATCCAGCCACTCCAGTAGAGAGCGCACACTCGCCCGAGCCAGTGCAATCGCACAGTCCGCGGCTCCGTAGTAAATGTTGAGCGTATCCCCATCGGCGTTCATGGTGTAGCCGCACGGGAACACGACATCGTCCACGTCGCCGTGGCGTTCGTACTCCGCCTCTGGCCCAAAGATCCACGAATCTCCCCGTCGTAAACACTTTTCCGGCTTCTCCAGGTCGAAGAGAGCCAAACCCAACCGGTACAGACAGCCCGAAGGCGTGTGCCGTACTCCGTGATAGAGCACGAGCCATCCCCGGGAAGTCTCGATAGGTGGCGGCGACAATCCGATTTTGTTTGCGTCCCACCAGGCGCCGCGACGCGCTTCCAACATAAGCCTGTGCCTGCCCCAGTGGCGCAGGTCAGGAGAGTAGGAAATCCACATATGCGACCCGAGTGTCGTCATGGGCCGGTGAATCAGCGCCCAGTATCCATCGATTCTCCGGGGCAGAAGCGCAGTATCCTTGTCGTCCGGCGGCATGATTACGCCGTAGCGCTCGAAGCTGCGGAAATCCTTGGTCAAAGCCAAAGACACCCCGGGGCCACCGCGCGAATAAGACGTGTACGTGACGACGTATTGCTGGAGTTCGGGCACGAAAGTGATGCGAGGATCCTCAATGCCCCAGATTTCCTCCGGATAATCCTTCGGGCTGGGCATCAACGTCGGTTCGCTGTCAATTTGCCACCCATCTACGCCGTTGCGAGAGCGCGCAGCGCACAGATGCGACAAACCGCGCCGATCTTCCACGCGGCAAAGCAGCAGGGTGGTCCCATCCGCCAGCAACGTTGCGCCCGCGTTGAACACGCTATTAATGGGGTATGGCCAATCCTTGCCGGTCAGGATCGGGTTGGAAGCGTGGCGAAGCAGGAGTGGCTCGTAACGAGTACTCAGAAGGCTCATAGGGGTTTGTGCGGGGATGGTCACGACGGGATTTCCATTGGTTCAGACTCTTGCAGCGAGCGCATTTCCAGGAGTGCCATCAGGAACGATAGCGTTGATTCCGCTCCCTGGTTCTCATTGGCGCGGTCGGGATGCAGCCCGTCGCGGCAGCCGCCGGTGACGGAATCATAAAGAGGAAGTTGCAGATCGTTGTCGCCGAGGAACCAGTTGAAGGCCGACCTGGCTTCGCGGCGCCAGCGGCTGTCCCCGGTGATGCGGTACGCTTGCAGACACGCAGAAACCGCGCCGGCGGCTTCAATTGGCTGTTGATCGAAGCGGGCCTTTTCACCATTCTGGCGATAAAAACCTTGCGACCCGATCGGCACGAAGTGGCCGTTGGTTTCGCAACGCTGCGTTGTCAACAGCCAGTCCAGTGCTTCGAGGCCGGCGGAAACCATGCGCTCGTCCGAACAAGCTGAACCCACCAGCAGCACGGCTTCGGGTAGTCTCGCGTTGCCGTAGGCTAGAACATCCTCAAACCACTTCCAATCCGGGCTTCGGATCGACTCATACATTTCCAACAATCGCCGGCTGAGTGCGGATCTCACTTTCTGCGCGTCGCGGTCGCCAGGATACGAATTGAGGTATTCCTGAACTCCGAGCAGGGTATAGGCCCAGGCACGAGGACTGCTGAATTCCAAAGCCGCCGGGAGGGAAAACTCGAACAAACGCCCGGCGGCGCCCCTCAGTCCCTGATCTTCGGACCGGCCTAAGACCGTTCCAAGAGCCCACAATGTGCGCCCGTGGCAATCCTCGGAGCCGTCGGCTTCGTTCCACCGGCGATCGTAGCCGAGAAAGTTCTTGAATCTGCCTTTCGCCGGATTAAACGCATGCTCCAGAAACGCCAAATAGCGGAAGGCCGAGTCTCGGGTAGTCACAACTGGAATCGAGTCGGCTTGCCCAAGCGGTCCCTTGGACAGTCGCTCCAGCAGCACTGTGAAGATGAGTGCGCGAGCATTATCGTCTGTGGTGTATCCCTCTCCGCGGTTCGGGATCGTGAAGATCGAGTGCTGCAGCATTCCAGTGTCATCAGTCAGCCGGTGCAAGTGATTCAGCTTCAACTCCGGCAACTGATCCAGCGATTTTTCGCTGACGCGGGCCGAGAACTGAACCCTTGGACTTTCCATGCGGTCGCTGCGGACCCGTGCGAAACTCTCCATGTAGCCTTGCGCTACTCGCTTCCACACCATGTCCCGCGCGAACAAGTAAGCGCGTTTACGCATGGCATGGCGTATCGCCGGAGTGTCCAGGAGTTCGATTGTCTTTTGTGCGATTGCGCCTGGATTCTGGAAGGGCACTAGCGCGCCGCGGCGCCCGTCCAACAACTCAATCGCGTGCCAGTATGGGGTCGAGATGATCGCCTTCCCCGCACCTAATGCATAGGCGAGCGTCCCGGAAACCACCTGCGCCTCATGGCGATATGGAGTAATGTAAATATCCGCGGCACCAATGAACTGCACCATTTCTTCGGGGCTGACGAAGCGGTTATGAAAGATTACCCGGGATTCTACTCTTACTTCCTTCGCCAAAGCCTGCAACTGCGTTCGATACTGTTCACCCTCGCGACGGAGGATGTGAGGGTGGGTTGCGCCTGCGACGATGTAGGCAACGTTGTTGTGTTTGGACAAAATCTGCGGCAGCGCTTGAATGACGTTTTCGATTCCCTTGTTCGGTGAGAGCAGGCCGAACGTGACCAGTACCGCCTTGCCTTCCACGCCGAAGCGGTCCTTGTAGAAATTGGGATCCAGGAAGGGCAGGTCCGGCACTCCGTGAGGAACCATGTCGATCTTGCTGCCCGGGACCTTGAAAATTTCCTGCAAGAACTGCGACGAGAGCTGGCTCATGACAATGAGGCGATCCGAAAGCTCCGCAATCTCTTCCATGACGAGCATCTGGTCCGGATCTGGCTCCCGCAGAACCGTGTGCAGCGTGGTCACCACCGGCATCTTCAAGCGGCGCAGCAGATGCAAAACATGGCTTCCGGCCCGGCCTCCGAAGATTCCATATTCGTGCTGCAGGCACACCATGTCGATATTGTTGAAGTTCAGGAATTCAGCCGCTTCCTGATACGACGTCACGTCGTCCTGCGCGAGCGACCATCTCACCCGTGCGGGATAGTCATATCCTGGTTCGGTGTCGTTCACGGGCAGCGCCAGCAATCGGGCTGTTCCGTATTCTGCGGATATCGCCGCACACAGGTCCGTGGTGAACGTGGCAATGCCACACTGTCGGGGAAGGTAATTCCCGATCACCGCGATTCGACTCGGTAGCGAGGGCTTCGATTGCGATCTTGGGCGAGCCGCTGTGGCCCTGTCTCGTACCAGGGGGCGCGGGCCTATGACTTCCAAGACCCGCTTGGGAAACACTGTGTTTGGCAACGACATTTGTCCTTAATTTGGTACGAACAGGTACAAGAGGCAATCGTCCAACCGGGCCCAGCAATCACCGGCACTGGTTTGAAACCAGCAGGGCTGGTCGAGTCACCGTCGGTTCTAGTTTGGCGTTTTTACCCGCCGGTACAATCTGCCTCTCGTCAGTATTCAATGAAAGGCGCCTTGTGAACTGGTCAAAATTGACCAGATACGCCCGAATGGCACTGCGAAGGACGGGGACAACAGCGAGGTACAAGTTCACAACTTCTGGCCGGGGTTAACCCTTGGCTTGGCAGCCGGGACATCAGGCATTAACTTGTACCGGTACCAATTCCGGACTGCACCGGGAATTTTGGATGGATCTGACAGCGTCTTCGGCCGTGAATTTCCCCATAGCCAGGGCCAGCTTAAGGTGGGTTGTCAGCTGGATGGGAGTCCGATCAATCCGCTGCACGTACTCAGGGGCGCGAGTACCGCCGCGGTTTACTCTCACAAGGAACTTGGTGTTTTTCATGGGTTTTCCTCTCTCGCTTGGGATGGCGAATAAAATGGGAGCCGACGTCGGCCGTCTCCCATTTTTCGCACTCGCAGTTCGCCAATGACAACCAGGGCAGCTTACGCCGCCTTGGTGTGAACCTTGGCCTCGAGGGTCTTCTCGCCGCCAACATTGACCTTGATCTGCTTGGGCTTGGCTTCCGCCTTCTTAGCCAAACTGATCTTCAGCACGCCCTTGTCATAGTGGGCGCTCGCTTGCCCGGTATCCACCGAACTGGGCAGCGTGAACGACCGTGTGAAGCTTCCGTACTGCCGTTCAATGCGACGGAAGTTTTCCTCTTTTTCTTCCTTCTCGATCTTGCGCTCGCCGTGAACCGTGAGGGTGTTGTCCTCGATGTGCACATCAATGTCTTTTCCGTCGATCCCAGGGACTTCAAGTTTCAGAGTGATGTTGTGTTCGTCTTCGTAGATGTCCACTGGTGGTGCGAAGCTGGTGGTTGTCAGCGTCTCCTCCGGGCCTTCGGGGCTATACGACTCACGGACAAAACGGTTTATGCGGTTTTGCATGGTGGCCAAGTCACGCAGAGGTTCCCAACGGGTCAATAGTGTCATAACGTAGTTCCTCCTTCAGAGGAAAGCTAAGAGGGAAAACTTCAGATGGGCTGACTTAGTTCAGGGAACCTGAAAGAGTAAGAAGAGGTAGCTCGCTCAATTACGATGCTAGGCTTCTGCGCAACCGTTGTCAAACTGCGGCAGAATGCCCTTCCCAAGTATCTTGACACTCCTGCCGCTCTTGGCAGCGACCGCCGGGTGTGGTCACCGCAACTAGAGCTGCACTTTCCCGTTGTGGCCGTTACTCTTGCTGATGTCTTGCCCGTGGCCATTGCCGTTGCCGTACAGCACCTCGGTGACATGCGCGGTTGTCCTGATCCGGCTCATCTGTTCATAGATGTATTGGCGAAGGTCGGCCACGTCGAGCACACGACTCCCATTGTTGAGGCGCGCATAAGTCAGGTCTTCTCGCAGACCTTCAAGCACGGATAGCGCAATTTGCCTTTCGTTTGTGTACATAACAAACTCCACTGCGAGCAGCACTCGAACGATTGCAGAGTACGCAATTGATGCACCATAAACTGTGCAATTTTGATCATTTCCGAATTTAATTCAAGCTGCCGGCCCGCGACTACATCCCCTTGTAGGGCTCATACGGAACCTCAAGCGGTCCTGATTTCTTGGCATAAGGCTTATACGGAGGGTCAGGCGGCCCTGGCTTTTTGCTGTAAGGCTTGTATGGAGGCTCAGGCAGTGGTGGCTTCTGGGCGCGCTCCGCGTCAGGTGTTGCTCCCGGATAGGGCAGCGGCGGTTCGAGAGATTTGTTTACGTCGGTGGCCGATTGGTAGGACATGATATCCCTCCCGGGAACTGGATCGAGGGTTGGAGGGCGGCGATCATCCGATAAGCTGCGCGCTCAGCTTCCAGCCGTGACCCTGTACCCTGTCTGCAGAGATGGTGCGCCTTGGGGAGGATGGCGTGATGGTCAAAATTGCTCGCTTCTGAACATTCAAGTACGCCCGGGCCCAGCGGAATCCCTCCGAGAGACTTAAGGCGGCAGGGTTTGAAATTCTAATTCAAGGGTTCGGTTGACGGGTCGGTCAGGTCGATCAACTTTCCAGGTGGATAGTCTTCTTGTGTAAGAGGAGTCTCAGGCTCGGGGTTGATCGTTAGCACCTCTCCGCTGAGGAGTCCTCGAACGAGCAGGCGATCATCCTTGACAGCGACGACCCTGTATTGCTGGTCGAAAAGCGCCTTCTCAGTCTCTTTCATCTGGTGATTGGATGCGTGATTTCAAGTCAGCGATGCTCGTTCTCGTTGCCGGTACTGACGAAACCCGGGTCTTCAACCCGCGAGAATGCCGGGTCCTGAGGTGAATGCAGTGGTCACAATTGAACATCTTATTGCTGAGCAACACTCCACTATGTGGCCATGACAGACAAACGGGAACAAGCTCTGACGGTTCGTTGCCCCACTTGTGGCGCGAAGGCGGGAGAGAGGTGTGAGCTCAGCACTGGCCAGCCCCGTACAGAACCGCATCGAGAACGGCGCTTGTCGGCTGCGGAGAAGTAGAAAATAACTGGTCGGCGATGTGAAACCCACAGGGCTCAGGCCAGCGCGGGCTCAGCGACCATTGAGCCAGCACGGCCGAAGGCTTCATCCACCGACGCGGCGCCTGCCGCACTTTCCTCTTGCGTGGGCGTGGCGATTTGAAGTAATCCCTGCCGGCCGAGGTTCGCGGGAAGCACGAATGAGTCTTGGTGCTGCATCACAAATTCCAAGATGTGAGCCAGACCGTCGGATTCATATCCGTTGTCGAAACGGACGCCGGTACCGTGAAATGGGGAAGCTGACATCCAGTACTCACAAGCCAGAAGCCAGTGGCCTCGAGCTATTGATGACCAGATCTTCAGATAATCCAGAGTCCCGGCGGGAGCGAAGCCGTATTCAATATGAATCAACCCAGTTTGGATGTCATGCATCAAGTCTGTCCAGCTTGAAACCACGGCAGATTCGAGGATTCGATCGAGACTCTGAGGGTTTTCCCGATTCATAGCGATTCGCTTTCCGGTGCGCGATCAGTGACCGAAGCTAGGGATTCTCTGGGGTCCGGCCTCAATAGCTCTAGCGAGAAGAAGAACAAGAATAGTGCGAAGGTACTCACGATGCTGGAAACGTAACTGGAGAATGGGATAGGGAAAAAAGGATTAAACAAGCCGGCAACTACAAGAAACAGAGACATCCACACATAGCGGCGCATCGTCGCGGCTTGTGTGAAAACGACAACGGATGCAGCCATAACCACAAACCGCAGCACCAGCGGATAGTCCGGCGCCGAAGGCAAGAACGCGCCTCCAGTCAAGGCTGTGATCGCACTCCACTTTATGACCTTGGTCAACATTGATTTCATCCTTCCCGGTCTCGTTTTTGCCCGCTATCAACCCGCAGCCCACTCCGCTTCGCGCTGGGAAGTTTGCCGTTCCTTAATGCCGTCCAGGACGCAGCTTTGCTGGATATGGCGCGAATGTGCCGTGACGATGGCGTAGGGCACGCCCAGAAAACGCCTGGTAACGATCCCAGTGACTTCGAGGCAATTGAAGTCCTGCTTCCTCACTTTTCCCAGGATGCGCTTCACTGCCTTCTGGATCTTCTTTGGTCCAACAGCGCCAAAGAACATCGCCTTGACTTCCGTCGCCATGAAAAAGAGGTTCCACCCCGCCGCGTGGATCTTGCGATCCAGGGCAAAGCCGTCGAGCGCTTTGACCACTTTCCAGTTCCTTGAGTAGGGTTCACTCTCCACGCCCTTGAGTTGGGTCATGAGCGGCCACTCCTCGATCAGAATGGCGCCGGCTTGAATCATTGGTGGCATGCATTCTCCGACAGAAACAGGCTGCGCGACTAAGCTCGCGTGAGCGCTGTTACGACAATCAGCAACAGTGAAACGAATAGCACCGCACCGCTGCCCAGCAGCACAATCTCGCTCAGCAGGTCGGGGTTCATCAGATCTTCGCGAGGCATGTAACCCCTCCTACCTGGGGTTGGGGCCAGCCTAGACGAGGTGCTCTCCACGGGAAGCGAGGCGATTGCGGATTCCGGCTGGTGAAAATGACGGCCAATGGCCCGCGAACCACCTGGTCTGGGCAAGCTCCTGCCTCAAGAGGCAGACTGGTTTGACGAACCAGTTGCTCTCCGGAGGCATGTATAGAGTCGCTCATTTCCTTTCGAGAATACTGTGCAGTATCGCTCACTTCCGGAAACTGGCTGGGGGCAAGTGCAACATTGGGACCATGAGATCGCCACGATTTGTGCGAATCCGACTCCCCTCCTCAGTACTATAATCATTGGGATGAGTTCTGCTGCGCCAATCAGGAAGAACCGCGAGTTCGATCCCGACACGTTCCTCGCGACGATCAGCGACGGCAGGAAGAGCCTGGTGGTTGCCAAGAAACAAGGCATCTTCACACAGGGAGATGCGGCGGACGCCGTCTTCTATATCCAAAAAGGCAAAGTCAGGCTCGCCGTTGTCTCGACGGTCGGGAAAGAAGCCACGATCGGCATATTGGGTGAGGGGAACTTCTTTGGGGAAGGCTCGCTGGCAGGGCAAGCGGTCCGCATGGGATCCGCGGTTGCCATGACGGATTGCCAGCTTCTGCGCATCGAGAAGAAGGCGATGATGGACGCCCTTCACCGGGAACATGCTTTTTCCGATATGTTCGTGGCTTATTTGCTGGCCCGCAATATCCGTTATGAAGAGGATCTGGTCGACCAGCTCTTTAATTCCAGCGAAAAGAGACTGGCGCGTGTCCTTCTGATGCTCGCTCATTTTGGCAAGGAAGGAGTGCCCGAGACCGTGGTCCCGAAGATCAGTCAGGAGACCCTGGCCGAGATGATCGGCACCACTCGTTCCCGAGTGAGCTTTTTCATGAACCGGTTCAGAAAGATGGGGTTCATCCAGTACGCCGGAGGGGTTGAAGGCGGGCTGCAGGTTCACAGTTCACTGCTGAATGTAGTTCTGCACGATTGAGCCGCTTCGCATCGGGTCTTTCTCTTTCCAATCCAAGAACAGCAGTTATTGGTATCCTTCGACGGTGCCTGCCATCCCCTGCGGAGTGGCAGCCGTGATCTGGTAGTCCTGGTATTCAATGGTGAAATCGGAATGGCCTCCCAGTCGAATCGCGCTGCTGCTTCGATTGGAAATGGGAAGCCAGAAGTCGCCTACCTTGGCATAGGCCTGTTCGATCCTGGTCTCTTTCGTCCAGAAGGATGGGTTCTTCGCGGGCGCTGCCTCAATACGCACCACGGCAAAATCCTCGGCATCCACCCAGATTCGGCCGCGGTAGAGGAACTTGTTCTTGGTTAGGGGCTCGACGGAGAGAATGTTACAAGGACCCGTCGGCATCCTCTCGTACGCGGCCAGCGCGAACCCGTAGTTATCATGGTTGAGGGCTACGTGAGCCTGATTCTCCTCAGTCAGCGCTTCCGCTTCGCTCTGCAACAACTTGTGGAAGACCTTCTCAATCAGCAAGCGGGAGCCTGTTTCCGACCGGATGCTGAATTCCTTCGTTCCCGGAGAGCGGTACCTTACAGCCACGGTCATTTCCGCGCTTCTAGAGCCCGGGAAGCCGCGGTATTCGCGCCGATACGTTCGGGTCCCCTGGTAAGCAGCCAACGCCTGGGCGCGTGCAAGGTTTCTCTGGACCAGCTTGTCCACCACCTCTTCTGCAGTCAGCGCGGTACCAGGCTCAATCGCATGGGTTCGAAGGTTGCGCGGTTGCCTGCTGCCATGAGCCGATACAGATCAGGAACTGCACGCTCAATAAGGCGAGATGGACGTTGATTTTCATCGGTTGTCTGCAGAATACCCCGCACACCCTCTGTAAGATGTTCACTTTTGAACAGCCCTGGTTGTCCTCGAACATAGGAATTGGCAGGCGGTGTGTGTTCTGGTTTTACGGCAAGACTCGGCGCGGCAGCATCTGCCGAGCCCAATCCTCTGTGACGCCCTCCAAGACCTTAGGCAGAGAATGGTGTAACGACTGCGGCTCAGTTGTCACTATGTGCAGGGAACGAGAGATGCCGGCGCTTTCTCATTCCTTCGGGCTTTGCGTTTTGAGTCGTGGGTGACGGAACGCCCGATGCAGCGCGACAGGAAGTCGCGTGGTCAATATCCCTGCTTCGTCGTCTGCTGGAGGAGATATGAAAACTCAGTCCTTGGCGATTTTGATGTTGCTCGGCCTAACCGCCGGTCTGGTTCCGAATGGTTACACCCAAGGAGTGTCAATGGCCAATCCACAGATGGCTCACCAGTCGCTCCCCACTCTGAAATACAATCCGCCGCCGAACTTCTTCAAACTCTCGAGCTGTGCCTGCGACGATTATTCCTCCACCGAGGTGAACGCTGCGATCCAGATCTATCAGTTCCGTCCATTCACCGGGAATATCCAGGCGGAGTTGCAGCGGACATTACTGCGTGACTGGATCGACCCTCTGTATCGGGAAGAGAACGTGGGGGCACGGCCCGTCTTCAAGAATGTGACTCTGGAAGGCGCGCAGGCCGTAATCATCGCTCGCTTCGTCGAGAACATTGCGGGTCTCCCGAAGGAGCACATGCGAACTGTGATTGTAGCCAACGGCGCGGCCGCAATCATCGACGTATCGGCTGGAACGGAATACAGCTGGCAACGCATCACGCCCGCCGTGGGGACACTCTTCGAATCTGTCTCGATCGAGGCCGGTGCCACGATGCCGGCGAGTCCGGCGAGGATCTCTGCCGCGGGACGCACGATGGCCGGCATCTACATGGGATACAAACCGAAGTTCACGGTAAACCTTTTCGGGCCGGTTGGCACTGGAACCTTCCCGCCATCGCCACACTTCTATCTTCTGTCGCCTGATGGCCGCGCCTATCGCACTTTCGACATCCTGAAGGTACCGAAAAGCGATCCCTCACGGTTCGATTACGCTGCCGCCGCACGCACCGATCCCGAGAACTCGGGTCAATTCTCAGTCCAGGGCAATCAGCTCGTCATGCGATTCGGCGCTGCGGACACCGTGACAGCAACGATGGTGTCGAGGGATGTATTCACGATCTACGGCGTGACCTACGCGCGGCAGTAACGAGACCCAGGAGTTTAGACAACGTAAGAGTGGACGTGAATCCCGAAGTGAGCTGCGCGAGTGGCCTTCTAGCGGAATTGGCCATTATCTCGAATCTTTCTGGTGGATTCTTCCAGAAAGTCATCAACCTGCTGGTGGGGATGAGGCTGCAGGCCCGTCTTCGCCTGAGTGCGGTCGGCGATCTGAATCGCGGTGTTCCCAGGCGAGGAAAGGAGTCGTTACTTCTGCAGGCTCACGTAGACCTGCCGCGCGTCATGCAGAGTCTTCAGCACCAACGTCTTCTCAACCTCTGTGTTCCAGGCGGGGTTTGTTTTTGCCGAGTCGATCAGCCGATCAATCCACGCGATGAAAAACGCTGCATCCTCCGCCGATCTTGCAGCAGAGCCTTGTACGGTCACGTAAACCGGGCTGGTCGTTGCATATACGTAGTCATCGAGCACAGGATGCTTCGGGTTGTCGCTCGAAGCCCGCAGCACGCACCATCCGCTCTGCGAAATAGGGAGCGCGTCTTCAGCATCTGAGGACTCGCGGTCGCCGCTCAGCTTCAACTCCCGCACCACGCGCCCGTTGCACACCAGCTGCAGATGATCCACCGGAGCGATCGAACGCATCCAGGCCTTGAACCTCACCTTGTTATCACCAGCCGCGAGCTTCAATTCCCCGCCAGGTTCTTTTCCGCCAAGACTGAAGCCAATCAGCGGCCCGTTCGTGGCGAATGTGCGCCCCTTTTTCAGCGAATCCAGCCAGGCCGGCACGGTGGCCTTTCCTTTCGGAACCTGCGCATAGACGCGTGTCAGCCCCACGGGCCCTCGCAGGGAAGCATAGTTCGCCATCGTGTCCGAACCCGCGCCGGTAGGCAGCCGGAATCCGCAATTGAGCAACCGATACCACACGTCCGCCGTCATGCGATGGTCGCTGAACCCCATCACCTCGATGTAGTCCACCTTCCCCAGGGCCACATCGACTGGAAGCTCCAATGCCTCATCCAACGGCTGTCCGTGCGTGAGCGTGGGATCGGTTGCCGGGTCGACGACAACATCGAATGGATGGACGTAGCCCACCAGCGCCTGCTGTTCGTGCGCCAGATCCGCCACCGCTGCATTGCTGGGCGCAAGGCTTGCCGCCGCCGTATCTCCATAGTCCGCGTAGTCGGGAAGCAGATAGTTACGGGTCAGATTGAGAAGGCCCAGATGTCCCCAACGTGGCGTGTGAAATTCCTGTCCGTGCAACAGCCAGTGCTCGTTGGTCGAGGCCGGATCCGGCGTGGTTCGAAAGTAGGCAATATCAGGAATCCGCTGTTCCTTGTTCACAATCAGGTTTTCGATCAGGAAAAGATTCTCCGCCGCCGCCTGCGCTACTAACCGAGCGGGGCTGTTCCGATATGTTCCACCATAATTCATGTGCACGTGCAGATCGGCGCTCAGCCATTGCGATTGCGCATCCGGTGGCGTGACCAGCGCCTTCAGGCGGATCTGGAGTTGCGAGTGCCCTCCGGCGGCAATCTCCACGCTTCGCCTCTCGATCTCGTATTCGAACCCCTTCATCACTTCCACATCCGCGCGCCCCACTGGAAGCGTAAGTTCGGCCGTGCCGTTGGTGTGAAAGTAATGCGCTTCGAACGCTCCCTGCGAGCGAACAAAGTTATCTTCCGCGTGCATCCATGCTTGATCCGGTGCATATGCTCGGCCGTCTCCGCCGGTCAGAAAGATGCGCGCGTCCGCAGGCATTCCTGCCGGACTCAGGACCGTGATCGTCAGACGTCCCGTCGGCTTCAGGTAACGTTTCTCCTTCGCTATTACCGGGCGCTGCGCCCCACCCACGACATCCTGGATCCAAAGCGACGTATTCCCGTCGCGGTTCGATATGAACGAGATTTTGCTTCCATCCGGCGACCATCGCGGGCTGGTATTGTCGTACTCTCCGTAAGACAGGGGAAACGCATCCCCGCCCGCCGACGGCATGACCCAAAGCTGGTGCCACTGCTGCCCGAGATAAGACGCATACACAACACGCTTGCCGTCAGGAGAGAAATCCGGTCGCGCCTTCCACGCCGTCTCTTCGTAATGAATCTCGTGCGCCTCGGCGCCGGCCTCAGCCTTCATCCGCCAGAAACCGCCGGTCCCGTAGATGTGTCCGCGATTGGAAACAAAGATCAGCGCCGCTCCGTCCGGGGACCACGTCGGGCTGATCTCGTGATCGAACTCGCTGTAGTAAAACCGCGGCAAGCTGCTGCGAGTCTCTCCTGTCAGTCGCTGCACGTTCGTCAACTCCCCTTCGCGAAAATCACCGGCAAAGATATGAAAGTGTCCCTTGTAGGAAGTCGATACAAAGGCCAGCCGCCTGCCATCTGGCGAGAAACGGGCGTCTACGTTGACCGCCCCGCCCGACGTGATCTGGTGTGTCTGCTTCGTCTCAGGATTCAAGGTCCACAGTTCGATTGCGTCCTTGTCATACTTCGCGTACACCACCCAGCGTCCATCGGGCGAGCAATCAGGTTGATAGTCATAACCGGGTCCCGCTGTGAGCTGCTCCGCAGTATCCGACCCCAATCCCTGCCTCCACAACCCCCCTGCCATCGAGTACACAAGCGCTTGCGAATCCGGAAGCCAAGCCGCCGAACTCGGCCCACTCGTCAACTGCGGCAGATACATTTCCCGGTAGTAATAACGATGCGGAAGATCGACCTGCTTGAGCACCGGCTCGCGCTGGGCGGGCAGGGGCAAGGAATTCAGGGCAAAAGCCATCAAAAAAATCACTCGCCAACGCGTAGGCAAGAAGTCCCTCCGTGCTGAAGGCGGATTATATCGAAGGCGCCGGTGGCGGCGGTGACTTAAACGTTCAACGACGGCGCTTCATCCTTCTGGATTTCTGCACACCTCTGATGTATAAACCCTACCCATGCGGAAACAGCTTTCCCGCTTCGCGATCGTGCTGGCGGTCCTCTACGCTTCCTTCGCCGCCTTCATCTGGTGGTCGATGCGGCAATCGCCCGAGACCTTCGGTCGCGTCATGTCCCGCCTGCCAGGCGTGGCTTACGTCCTTGTGCCCTTCGAAACCATGTGGACGCACGCCCGCGCCGGTCAATTGCATCCCGGAGACTCTGCGCCCGATTTCTCTCTGGTGAAACTCGATAAGACTGCCACTGTCCAACTCTCCTCGCTCACCGCGCAAAAGCCAGTCGTGCTCTTGTTCGGCAGCTACACCTGACCGCCCTTCCGGCGGGAGGTTCCTGCCCTCAACAAGCTCTATGACGAGTACGGCCAGCGCGTCACATTCCTGATCGTCTACATTCTCGAAGCCCATCCCAGCGACGTCTGGCAGACCGAGAGCAACATTAAAGACAAGATTGTCCTGACCAGCCCAAAGGATTTCGAGGAACGTAGCCAGGTTGCCGGCACCTGCGTGCGCAAGCTGGGGATCAAATTTCCCGCCGTGCTGGATGGATTCGAGAATTCAACCGAGAAGGCCTATACCGGATGGCCCGAGCGCATCTACCTGATCGATCAACACAACCGCGTGCTCTACAAGAGCAAGCCCGGCCCCTTCGGATTCAAGCCGCCAGAGCTTGAGCAGGCGCTCAAGCAACTTCCGAACACCGACAGTTTTGAAAGGGCGCGGCTTCCAGCCGCGCCGCAATAGCCTTTGCACAAGTCGGCTTTAGCCGCTGAGGAGTGTCATTACCATCCTCAGCGCCTGCTCATCGCCTTCGAATCGCTGGCGCTAGAAAACCGAATCCCTCAGTAGCCCATGGGTGAATCCGGGTCTATGAGTGTAATGGCGATGTTACGCCAACGATTTTCAGGCACGGCTCTTTAGCACTCTAATCCCGGTTATTTGTACGGACCACGAGTGCCTGTGCCGCCGTCCTTCGCGGAATAGTCAGCCCATGCCGATGGTGCGAGTTCGTCGAACCTACAACTGCGAAAAAGCCCGTTGAGACAACGCAGGTTAACATCAAATGCCCGTTTCGTGTGCGTCCCGGCAGACTGTAGGACACAAGTGTGGAGCACATTTTGAGGGAGCTTTACTGGATGACCATGGTCGAGGTACACGCAGTAGTCCTGATTAAGGCACATGTAATTGAAGCTCGCCGAGTCGCGCAGAGTCTCGACTTCATATCCGAGGGGGACCAGCCGCTGACGGGAACCAAATCTATCGACTCTAAATTCCGAGACCGCCGTAAGGCTTCTGTCCAGCTTTCCGTTTTTAACTTCAAACCTCGCATAGAGAGCCCACGAACGTACTCCGATGTAAGGAAGAGTAGAGTACAAGAATTCTTCCGTTCTCTCTTGTATCGGAAACGGAAGTCGTGCCAGCCGAGTCATGATCCACAGCTCAAACACGCAATCTTGCGGGGTGCAGGTAGGCCCGGACCTCTGGAAGCTCACGTTTCCGTGCAAGTCTGGCATCATCGGGGTACCAAAATCGGGTAATCGTGGAAGCGAATCCTGCTGAATCGCCCTACCTCCGTTGCGAATTGCGATGTCCCGAACATTGGGAAAGCCAGCCGTCGCAAAGTCAAGGGATTTCAGGTCGGCAACTAGGGACTCTGCTCTCCGACGCTGATGGACCGAGTCGAGATATAAGAATAGCCAGCTACAAGCGATAAACACGAGTGCCAGTCGCGCCACCAAGCGCACACTGACTTGAAATCGACGGCGGGCAGCAATCCTTCGTGAATGATTGTCGATCACTAGAACTAGTTTAGACCCGACTGACGATCCCTGAGTTCCCAGCACAACTGACGTAAGCAGGGGTTTACGCTCAAAACAGGTGTATGAGCATTGGAATGGCTTCTCCGCCGTGTGCCCATGAACTCGGCGGCTTTTAGCCGCTGAGGTACCTAAACAAGGAGCTCAGGATTGAAAGCCCCTATGATCGCGGCGTGGTAATGGCTCCCTGCGACGCCGACGACACCAGCGCCGCATACTTCGCAAACACTCCCGTGGGATACCGCGGCTGTGGCGCCTTCCACGCCGCCATACGCTGCCGCAAAACCTCGTCGCTGATCTCCACCTCTAGCACCCGCTTTCGAACATCAAACCGGATCATGTCTCCATCGCGCACCCCGCAGATGGGACCACCCAGCGCCGCTTCCGGCGACACATGCCCCGCCATCAATCCATGCGTGGCGCCACTGAACCGTCCGTCCGTTAAAAGCGCAACCGATCCACCCAGCCCCTCGCCGACGATGGCGCCGGTCACACTGAGCATCTCGCGCATCCCGGGCCCGCCCTTCGGCCCCTCATTGCGGATCACGACCACGTCTCCCGCCTGAATCTTCTTGCCGGTCACCGCAGCCATCGCGTCTTCCTCGGACTCGAATACGCGTGCCGGACCACGATGCTCCAACCGCTCATGCCCGCTGATCTTGGCCACGCATCCCTCGGGCGCAAGATTCCCCTTCAGCACGACCAGACCCCCAGTCGCCTTGAGTGGCTTCTCCAGCGGGACGATCACTTCTTGTCCCGGAGTCTCAACCGCGCTCTCGCTCTCAGTCCCAAGGCTGTGACCGGTCACCGTAAGCGGCTTGGGATGCAGATGCTTCCCCCGTAACAGTCGCTGCGTCAGCAGCCGCACTCCACCCGCCCGGTGCATGTCCGCCGCAACAAATCGTCCCGAAGGCTTCAGATCCGCCAGCAACGGCGTTCGCTCGCTCACCGTTTGGAAGTCGTCAATCTCCAACGCGACGCCCGCTTCCCGTGAGATCGCCAGCAGATGCAGCACCGAATTCGTCGAGCCTCCCGTTGCGGCCACGCCGGCAATCGCGTTCTCAAATGCCTCCCGCGTAAGAATGTCCCGCGGCTTGATCCCTTTCTGCAGAAGGTTCATCACCACCTTGCCGCAGTCGAATGCGACCTTATCTTTCTGTGGATCCATTGCCGGAACGCTGTTGAACCCCATCGGTGACAGCCCGATCATCTCCATGACGGTCGACATCGTGTTCGCCGTGTACTGCCCGCCGCACGCCCCCGCGCCCGGACACGCCACGTCTTCCAACTCGTGCAACTCTTTGTCCGTGATTTTCCCGGCGGCGTTTGCTCCCACGGCCTCAAACACATCCTGAATCGTTACGTCTTTTCCGCGATAGCTGCCCGCTGCGATCGTGCCCCCATATAGTACAAATCCGGGAAGATCCATCCGCGCCAACGCCATGGCCGCTGCAGGAATCGTCTTGTCGCATCCCACCACGCACACCACCGCGTCAAAAAGCTGCCCGCGGCAAACCAGCTCAATCGAATCGGCAATGACCTCACGGCTCACCAGCGACGCGCGCATGCCCTCGGTGCCCATGGTCTCACCATCAGAAATGGCGATAGTGTTGAACTCCATGGGAGTGCCGCCCGCCGCCCGGATTCCTTCCTTCACCTTTTCCGCCAACCGCCGCAAATGAAAGTTGCATGGCATGGTTTCGATCCAGGTATTGGCTACGCCGATCAGCGGACGTCTGAGATCCGCGTCCGTAAACCCAATCGCTTTGAACATGGCGCGCGCGCCGGCCCGGTCGCGCCCATCGGTGATACCGCGACTACGATGTTTAAGATCCATGGCAGAAAGATTACATCAGCGGTGAAAGATTGAAACGATCCCGCGCAATCAGGACCAGTTTCATGGTTACTGTACGCATTATGAGTGTCATCCCGAGCGAAGCGAGGGATCTGGGTGTTGCCGGCGGCGGCGATACCGTGGCGGAGGCAAGAATCTAGATCCCTCGCTTCGCTCGGGATGACATGCAAAATACGATGACCAGAATACACAATAAAAAACGGGGAGCCTGCATTTACCGAAGCGGCGCCCAGGAGGCGCATCTCATTGCAGGTTCCCCAAGTTGCATGACGATTGCCCAGGTCTCGTCATGCTTGCCCACTTAACACGAAACTATGCCCGCGCGGCCCGCGCCGACTGCTCCGAAATGCTCTCCGATGCCGGAGGATGTGGTCCCGCCCACGCCGGCCTGGCCTCGTGTTCGCGCAATCCAGCCCCCGCACGCACATCCATCACATCGGCAATCGCATACCACTCGCGGTAGAGCTGCCCCACCTGCTTGGGATTCACGTCCAACACCAGCGTGACGCGATGATCGCGCTCCGCCGCCTCCGCCTGCACCGCCGGCAAATCCAGCCCGCGCCGCGAAGCTGCGTTCAGAATGCGCATCAACGCCCCCTGCGTATTGCGATAGCGAATGTGAAAGGTTTGCATGTTCGTTCCTCTCAGTGATCCTTATTCCTCTTCAAACACCATCTCCGACAACGCCGCTCCCGCCGGAACCATGGGGAAAACATTGGCCTCGGGCGCGCAATCAAACACCAGCAACTCCGGTTCCGGCGACCGCAGGAACCGGTCGATCAACTCGCCCGTCTCGCTCGCGACTGGATACTCCCGCACAGCGTCTTCGCTGAGCCGCCCCGCATTGATCCGGTACGCCTTCGCGATCTCCACGAAATCCGGATTGTCGCTCAGGTCGGTTTCCGCATAGTTGCGCTGGTAGAACAGTTGCTGCCACTGCCGCACCATTCCGAGATATTTGTTGTCGATGATCACCAGTTTGATCGGCAGTCCCAGCCTATGAACCGTCGCCAGTTCCTGGATGTTCATCTGAAATCCGCCGTCGCCGGAAACACAGAGCACGCATGTCTCAGGCTTGGCCAGCTGCACGCCGACCGCCGCGGGTAAAGCGAAACCCATCGCCCCCAGCCCGCCCGAAGTGATGAAGCCACGCGGCGACGAAGACCGGTAGCGCTGGGCCGCCCACATCTGGTGCTGACCCACGTCCGCGAGGACGACGCTGTCCTGCGGCAGGCGGCTGAACAGTTCGTCCAGAAACCGAATCGTTGGTTGTGCCAGCCCGCGGGGATCAAGCTCCGCTCGCTCCGGCCCGCACGCGATCGCGCGCCATCCACTCCAATCCGGCAACGGGGTGCCCCATGTCTCGCCGTTTTTGCGAGACGCCTGCCCTGAGCTTGTCGAATGGGTGGGGATTTTTCGCAACTCCGCCTGAAACGCCGGAATCGTCTCCGCCAGATCTCCAATCACCGCGAGCTCGCTTGGACGTACCCGATCCAGTTGCGCCGGATCAATTTCAAAGTGCACGATCTTGGCTTGGGGCGCGAATCGCGTCGGATCTCCGGTCACCCGATCATCCAGCCGCGCACCGAACACCAGCAGCAGGTCGGTCTCATGCAGCGCCATGTTCGCCGCCCGCGTCCCGTGCATCCCCACCATGCCCAGGTAATAAGGAGCCTGAGGCGGAACCGCTCCCAACCCGTGCACAGTCGCGAACGTCGGCACATTCAAATCATCGAGCAGTTGCCGCAGCTCCGGAATCGCCCCGGATAGCTTCGCTCCCGCTCCGACCAAAGCGACCGGCCGCGACGCCTGCTGCAGCAATGCCACAATTGTGTCCGTGAACCCGCCATCCGCTTTCGCATCCGCCGGACGCGCATGGGGAATGAACTTCACTGGCCCCGAGAATTCCTTCTTGGCCTTGAGCAGATCGGTCGGGATATCGATCACCACCGGTCCCGGCCTTCCGCTCCGCGCCCAGTGAAATCCCTCTGCGATTACTTCCGGGATTTCATCAATCGTGCGTACCAGCCGGCTCCACTTGGTAAGCGACAGCGTGACACCGAAAACATCCGTCTCCTGGAAAGCATCCGTGCCTATCAACGCACTCCGTACCTGCCCGGTGATGCAGACCAGCGGAACCGAATCCATCTTCGCGTCCGCAATGCCAGTGACCAGATTCGTCGCCCCCGGACCGCTGGTGGCCATGGCAACACCAACCTTGCCCGTGACCCGCGCGTATCCTTCCGCGGCAAACACCGCACCCTGCTCGTGCCGGGTCAAAATGTGCCGCACGCCGCTGCCATCCAGCGCGTCATACAGCGGCATGATCGCGCCGCCGGGATAGCCGAACACTAAGTCGACCCCCTCAGCCCGAAGGCACTGCAGAACGATTTCGGACCCTTTAAGCATTCACTTGACCCTGATTTATCTTTTCGTTGTCATCCTGAGCGAAGATTGTCCTGAGCGCGACAGCGCGAAGAACAACCGCAGTCGAACGATCCCTGCCTCACCACCGGACCTAAGCATTCACGACCCGTTTCGGTTGATCTTTCGGCCCATCAGCCGGCTTTTTGGCCGCTTCCTTGGGCAGCCAGCTCATCATCCCGCGCAGCTGCGCCCCCACGATCTCAATCGGATGCTGCTTTTCTTTCTCCCGCATTGCCGCAAAATTCTTCCCGCCACTCTTGTTCTCTTCAATCCACTCTTTCGCGAACGTGCCGTTCTGGATGTCAGCCAGCGTCTTCTTCATTGCCGCCCGCGTCTCATCCCCGACAACCTTTTCGCCGCGAGTCAGGTCGCCATATTCCGCCGTATTCGAGATCGAGTACCGCATCCGTCCCAGACCGCCTTCGTAGATCAGGTCCACGATCAGCTTCATCTCGTGCAGGCATTCGAAGTAGGCAATCTCCGGCGCGTAGCCAGCCTCAACCAGCGTTTCGAACCCCTTCTTGATCAGCGAAGTCAGCCCGCCGCAAAGCACCGCCTGCTCGCCAAAAAGATCGCTCTCGGTTTCCTCTTTGAACGTAGTCTGCAGAACCCCCGCGCGAGTCGATCCGATACCATGTGCGTAGGCCAGGGCATACTCATGTGCCCGCTTGCTCGCATCCTGTTGGATCGCGATCAGCGCCGGCACTCCGCGTCCTTCGCTGTACACCCGCCGCAGCAAGTGCCCCGGACTCTTAGGCGCGATCATCACCACGTCCACATCATTCGGCGGCACGATCGTCTTGAAATGAATGCTGAATCCATGCGAGAAGCCCAGAATCTTTCCCGGATGCAGATACGGCTTGATGAACTGCTCGTACACCGCCGCCTGCGTCTCGTCGGGTGTGAGCACGTGGATCCAGTCGGCGCGCTTGGCGGCTTCATCCGGCGCCACCACGGCCATGCCATCGGCCCGCGCTTGCTGCGCGCTCTGCCGGTTGGGGTCCAGCCCAACAATCACTTTGTACCCGCTGTCGCGCAGATTCTGCGCCTGCGCGTGACCCTGGCTGCCGTACCCCAGGATAGCGATCGTCTTGCTCTTCAGTGCCTCGGGCTTCGCGTCCCGTTCGTAAAAAATAGTGGCCACTGCTTGCTCCTCTCATTGCACAAGGGAAGGAAAGAAACCCTTGCTTGTTAGGGATAGATTCCGGTCGAGCCATCGTAGCAGTCGATCGGAGCCCTGAACATCAGAACCGACCGGTCGGTCGGTATCCGCAAATGCTAGTCTCCCCATCCCTCCCCTGTCAAGCACATACCTTCGAGGCGTACCCGCCTCCACATTCCCCCAACTGGAGGCGCAGGGGGAGCGTGTTAGGCAGAGAACTGAAGCCTTCCCTCCCATCCTCCGATAGATAGAAGGGGCGCTCATTTCCCTGGCAGGACGATCCCGATCCCCGAGGCGCGAATATGGGTGATACGAGCACGCCAAGTCGCGACAAGACGCAACCCGGCAAGGCCTTGCGATCGGCAAGGGAGGCTCGTCCCCCAGCCACGAATGGCAAGGCACCTAAGCCCCTATGTCTCGGGAAAGATTGCGACTACGATCGGGAACTTGGTCGACTGCAAATCGAACTCGTCAAGCTGCAGGAATGGATCAAGCACCAGGGACTCAAGGTCATGGTTCTTTTCGAGGGCCGCGACGCCGCAGGCAAAGGTAGTGCCATCAAGCGTATTACGCAGACCTTGAATCCTCGCATCTGCCGTGTAGTGGCGCTGGGCACGCCTACCGAGCGGGAGAAATCCCAGTGGTACTTCCAGCGCTATGTGGCCCACTTGCCCGCTGCCGGCGAGATGGTGCTGTTTGATCGCAGCTGGTACAACCGCGCCGGCGTCGAGCGCGTCATGGGATTCTGCAGTGAAGCCGAGTATCTCGAATTCATGCACAGCTGTCCGGAATTCGAACGCATGCTGGTCCGCGCCGGAACCATTCTGATCAAGTACTGGTTCTCGGTGAGCGACGAGGAGCAGGAACGCCGCTTTCAGGATCGCATGAAGGACGCCACCAAGCGCTGGAAACTCAGCCCCATGGACCTTGAATCCAGAAGGCGGTGGGCCGAATACTCCCGCGCCAAAGACGAGATGTTCGCCGTGACCGATATCAAGCAGGCGCCGTGGTACGTGGTCAACGCCGAGGACAAGAAATGCGCCCGCCTTAACGTCATTCGCCACCTGCTATCCCTCATCCCCTACGAGGATCTGACTCCCAAGCCCCTCAAACTCCCCCCGCTGGACAATGCCCGGTACGTGCGCCCACCGATTCACGAACAGAATTTCATCCCTGAGGTTTATAGCCGCAGCTAGCTGTGCGGGTGCCCCATCTTTGCGCGTTCTTTGCGCAAAGGTGGGAACGTTCATCCCATTCAGCGCGCGTGTTTTTCCTTCCGCCATTGGCATTCCCGTGCGCAACTGTTTACCATGTCGGCGATGCCTCGCGAATCCCCGGTCGACTCCCGGCAGGAAATCCTGCGTACCGCCGCCCGCCTCTTCCAGCAACGCGGCTATGACGCAACTTCCATGAATGACGTTGCCGCTGCGCTCAAACTGAGCAAGGGGGGCCTCTACCACCACTTTCAGAGCAAGGACGAAATCCTGTTCGAGATCATGAACCACGCCATGGACCTCACCCAGGAGCGCGTCCTCAACCCCGTCCGCGGCATCGCGAATCCCGAGGAGCGCTTGCGGACGCTAATCCGCCTGCACATCGAAGTGGTCCTCAGTCCCCGCGACCGCGAAATCACGGTCATGCTCCACGAGAATCATCCTCTGCCGCCCACGCTCCGCCGGCGCATCAACGCCCGCAAGAAAGAGTACGTCCACTTCCTCGAGAACCTCATGGCTGAGGTGCAACAGGCCCGGCAAGCTAAAGGCAAGGTCAGTCCCCGCGCCGCCGCCTTTGCGCTGCTCGGAATGCTGAAGGCCAATAACCTTGCTCCGCAATTTACCGAGCTGATTTTCGGAGGGATTCTCGCGTGAAAACCGTCTTCGCCAACCTCGCCGAAGTCGACCATCTGCGAACCCAGGACCGCCAGCTGTACCGCGAGTTTCTCCGCGTGCCCGCGATGAGCGCCGGCCTCTACGTGCTGCCCACCGCCGGCACTGACCCGCAAAGGCCGCACCACGAAGACGAGGTGTACTACGTAGTCCGCGGCCACGCCCATTTCAAAGCCGGCGATGAAGACCGCGAAATCCACCCCGGCAGCGTGATCTACGTAGCCGCCGAAGTCGAGCACCGTTTCTACGACATCCGCGAAGAATTGGCCGTACTGGTCTTCTTCGCGCCCGCGGAGACGTAGCAGATCCGAGGGACGGCCCTAGGCACATCCCCGCAGGGAACCTGCTCTTTGCGTCGGCAGCGATGCAGGCGGATTCGAAGCAAAGCCCAGGAGGGGCGTCCCGAAAATAGCCCAGCGCTTCAGCGCTGGGTACCAAGAAGTTGGAACCCGTCCCGTAGGGACGGCTGAAAGGTTCGCACTGTCGGGTGCGCCGACTATCGTCTAGAGGAGATTTGCGCTCTAGCCGGTATTATCAGGGACACAATGCGGCAAGAGGCAAACCGTTGATCCAATGGCCTGCATCATCACACCCATGCACCCCGACGACTGGCCCGCCGTTCGCGAAATCTACCGCGAAGGCATCGCCACCGGCAACGCAACCTTTGAGACCGAACTCCCCGACTGGGAGAAATGGGACGCCAGCCATCGCAAAGATTGCCGCCTGGTTGCTCGCGCGCAGGACGTGGACCAAGCCGTGCTCGGATGGGCTGCCCTGAGCCCCGTTTCACTACGCCGAGTCTATGCCGGTGTCGCTGAAATGTCCGTCTACATGGCGGCGTCGGTCCGCGGCCGTGGCATCGGCAAAGCCCTCCTGCAGTCGCTGGTCGAAGAATCCGAGCGCAGCGGACTCTGGACCCTGCAGGCCGGCATCTTTCCCGAAAACTCCGCCAGCATCGCCCTGCACAAGTCCTGCGGCTTCCGTGAAGTCGGCGTTAGGCGCCGAATCGGCAAACTCGGCAATATCTGGAGAGATGTTCTCTTGCTTGAGCGCCGCAGCTCAATCTTAGGCTAGAAATCAATCGTACGATCAGAACTCAACTGAGCACCAGCCCAAGGCGACTCACTACTATCGTACGACTTCAGGCGTAGTGGATGAACTCCCGGTATCGGGTGGCGCAGCGCTTCCAGCGCTGCGATAACCTGCCATTTTCAGCAAAGGGTTTTAGCCCCTGGGGGATTGTCATCCGTATCGATGCGGTATGCTTCCGCCATGTCCTCGCGACGATTGCCGGCTGGCGACAGGGCGCTGATCCAGAACGTCGATGCCGCCCTCGCCGATGCCTCGCGGCGCAGCGGCGAGTGGCTCGCATGCCGTCCGGGATGCACGCAGTGCTGCGTTGGCGTGTTTGCCATCAATCAACTGGATGCCGTCCGTTTGCAGCAAGGGCTGGCTGAACTCGAGAAGACCGACCCGCGACGAGCACTTCGCATTCGTGAAAGGGCGCGGGCTTCGGTCGGGCGGCTGTCAGCACAGTTTCCCGGCAACGCGAAAACCGGCGTGCTCGACGAAGGTCGGGCGGCTGCAGAGCGCTTCGCGGAATTTGCCAACGACGAGCCCTGTCCCGTGCTTGATCCCGAGACCGGATTATGTGATCTCTACGACGCTCGCCCCATGACCTGCCGCACGTTTGGACCTCCTGTGCAGTCGGATGGCGGGCTGGGAGTCTGCGAACTGTGCTATCACGGTGCAAGCGACAAACAGATTGCCGCTTGCGAGATGATCGTCGATCCGGATGACCTGGAACCCAAGCTGCTGGCCAAACTGGAGAAGACAAAAGGTCCGCGCGGGCGCACAGTCGTTGCGTTTTGTGTGAAGTGAAGGTGTTGGTGAAATGGCGATCTTGCGGGCGCAAGCTCGTTAAGGATGTAGCAGGTAGTGCGAGACTACAATCCTCGCGTCAGTTTCACTTCCCGCAAGAAATCATAGACGGCGGACGGCGGCAGGGTCTTGAGCGCACGTCTATGTAGCTTCCGGAACGCGGTCACGAGACTGGGCTGATACTCCATTCCGACACGGTCGCAGTTTGCCTTGAGGACCTTGCGCAATGTCACGCCATTTGCCAGGTTCGGTCGCCCATACTTGATCCGGATCGGCCATCGTCGTAACACTTCCGGCGGGAGCTGCGCCAAGGAAGATGGGTTGGCAGCCGCCATAACCGTGACGTTGTCATAGAATCTCTTCATGCCCTGCGTCCCAATCTTGAAACTCTCAAAGTGACGCGGGTCAAAAGTCATATCATCAATGTAGAGCACGGTCCTCCATGGTCCCTCAGCCATGCGTTGTGCATATTCCCTGATCTGGCCGAGATAGTCCGAAGAGATCAGGACGAGTTTCAAACCCTCGATCTCACGAACCAGCGCCTGCAGCGAGAGTGTCTTGCCCACGCCACCCTCACCTTCGAGAAGAGTGAAGGGCATGTGGCTCCCCTTGACGAAAGCGGTGAGCAGTGTCCGGAGTCGAGCCACATTTTTTTCCTGATCGATGACTTGATCGCTCCTGGCTTCCTCAATCTCGACCGGCTGCAGGTCCCCCTGGGGTCCGGCTTCAAAAACCTCGTACTTGGCAAGCGGGTCCTGGTTCAACTGGTGCATGTACGCCACCACATGACCGAGTTCAGCTCCCCAGTCCGGTGAGACTGCAAGTCTCCGGTACAGCTCAGTTTCGGGCCTTCCGTCAGCGTCGCGGAGTGTCAGGATTTGTTCTCGCTGTGAGTCCTCGAGGTCGGGCATCTCTCGCATCTCGCCGATGAAATCCGACACCACGCCGGCACCGGTACAGGCAATCCGCCGAGGCGGAACCCCTCCATACGTCGGCACCCGCATCGGATGCTTGGAGAGGCCGTCGTGCATGTCGACGAGCAACGCGTGATATTTCCTGAAGATCCCTTCGATATCAGTCTTGTATATCCGATGGAGCGAGCGCAGGAAGTCTTCCGCATACGCCTTTAGCTCCAGGCTTGCGCGATCCAGCGACTCTTTCGAGAGAAATGGATGCTTCACCAGCGTGTGGCTGGCCAGTTGCCGCAGAAAGATATCTTGATAAGACGACCGTACGACCAGTGGCGTCTTCCCTGTGTAGGTGAAGATCAGGACCTGCTGCTGTTCGAGATACAGGCTAATCGCATCCGCCGCCAGCTGGGATTCACCTTTCCCGTCGCCAAACACGACTCTGAATGCGGGTTCGACCTTCTCGTACAAGCGTTCCAGCGCGGGCACGCTCCGATCGTCCTGAGCGTCCATGATGCTTCTCGATAGCGCCTTTAGCTCATCCTCGAGCTGCAACATCGCCCTCGAGAACGGGACAGGGTCAAGCCCTTTGTGGTTCCAGGCTACTGGGCTGTACGTGATGATGTTGTTAAGCGAAAGAGTAAATTTCCAGGTATCCCGCAAGAGATCATTGGTGCGGGTGCCAAAACCGCCAAGGAGGTCTGCCAGGTCCCTCACAGAGGTCGCCCTCTAAGTCCGATTGTACTCGCTGACGGGCTTGCCTAGGGTGCGCCAGAGTTCGGGAGACGGCATGTGTCCCTGTTGGTTCAGTGTCTGGGAGGGTTGGCGTGACCGGGGCCATTATTACTCCCAACCCGGCATAGCCCATCCGAGCCATTCCCATCCACCGAACGACCGGATAGGCTGTTTTTGAGCAGACTTCGGGGGAGGGCTGTTCAGCGAAACGTCCCAATGACTCGAAAGAGTCTGGGACGTTTTGTTTTGCGGCGTAATTTCCGATCCGTGTCCGAGGGACCCGCATTGGACGCCATCCCGTCAAGAGATGTTCGAGGCGGAAATGCTACAGGGGCTAAGAAGCCCGTTCTTGCTCGACGAGATGCAGCCGGCCACGGCTCTTTTCTTTCATCTTCTCTACCGAAAGAACCCTGCGGCCTAGATCACGGACCTGGGCGAGTTCCTGCTGGATGGCCTGTAGCCGTTCGTGCCTCTGGCCGTGAGCGACCTGGGCCTCTGTCCCATTCCCCTGTCGAAGCCGATATTCCTGATTCAACGCGTGAATGTGAACGATCTCGGCACGCAGACGCGCAATCTTCTCCCGAAGAACTTCCAGATGATCCATACGATCAGGATACCTCATTTGGGGGCTCCAGCGCGGTTGCAGAGCCGCCTACTTCGCCGGCACCCAATAAACCTCTTCCTTGATCGCACCCTTATCCGTGAATCCCCGCCGCTTCAGGATCGCCTTGCTGTGCTCGATCATCTCCGGATGCCCGCACAAGTAAGCTACCGTATTACTCGCATCCAGCTCCCAATGATCCGCATACTTGCGCAGAATGTCATCTGCGCGCCCGATCTCCCCCGGCCAGTCCTCGTGATCCCACGGCCGGCTCACCGTGGGCACGTACTTGAACCACGGCAACTCCTTGTCAAACTGGCTCAGTTCGTCCTTATACCCAAACTCCCATGGTCGGCTCGCCCCATTCAGCAGGTACAGTTTGTGCGTCCCATCGAATCGTCCTTCTTTCCACTCTCTGTATAGCGTGCGCACGTAGCTCACGAACGGAGCTACCCCCGTCACCGTCGAAATCAGCAGATGATTCTTCCTTCCATTCTGCATCTCCAGCGAGAAGCGTCCCTTGGGAACCTTCCGCATCAGCAACTGATCGCCAGCCTGCATCTTGTAGAGCAGGGGCGTCAGCGCCCCCTCCGGCACCAGTTCGAAGAAAAACTCGACCTCGTCCTCCGAAGGCGCCGAAGCGATCGAATACGGCCGCTCGATGCGCTTGCCACCCTCTTCCACCCCCAGTGTGGCGTACTGGCCGGGGACAAAATTGAACTCTCCATCCGACCGGATGCGAAACATCCACAGGTCAGGGGCAAAGTCAGCTCTTTTCGTAATGCGCGCGTGGTAGAACTTCTCGTCCGAAGTTGCCATATCCGGTGCCTTCCCAAAAAGCGTTCAAACTTCTTGCCAAAGATGCCCAGCCGTTCAGATAATTCGACGCTTCGCGCTCATACAAGCGCATGTAGCTGGGTGACAGGCCCGTGTGCGGTTTCCTCTGCACGCGAGTCACCAACCGAACGGTCGTCCAAGTTGACCGAAGTGTGAGAATCCTAACGCAGGCCGCAGCTCTTGGGAAGACTTAGCCTAATCAGGCATGCCGCAGGCCAGCCCACTGACCGTAGTCGCGCAGAAGCTGGAAAAGTTCTAGCGGACGCCCCGAGCCTCCGGAGATCAATGATCCGTTGGAACTCATCCTGCTTGAAAACGTTGCCTATCTCGCTGACGACGGCAAGCGTGCCGCTGCCTTCGCTACCTTGAAGAAGAAGGTTGGCACTCGCCCGGAACAAATCCTGAAAGCATCCCAGAAGCAACTAGAAGAAATTACACGGGTAGGTGGAATTGTTCCCGAACTGCGCGCGCAGCGCCTGCGCCAGATTGCCGAGTTGGTGCACTGGATTTTCAAAGACGACCTCACCTCCGAGCTGAAGAAGCCGCTGGCTCCGAGCCAGGGAGTCTCTGAAGAGATTCCCTACTATTGGCGATCCCGGCGCAGAGAAGATTCTGATGCTGACTCGCAGCCATGCAAGCGCAGCCGGCCACTGTGCGAAGTTTGCCCGCTTAGCGGTGAATGTCGATACTTTCAGGGCTTGAGGAGGGGTTAGGACCGGGTGCGGCGTCCTGCAGCGGATCAAACTCACCTGATCCTTCCGCCCCGCTGACCTCTACGGCCGGCTTTTGGGGGACGCTCACAGCCTTCAGCCGCTGCAACTCATCCTGAATTCTCTGCCATTCCGCAGGATTTCTCTTTGTCGCAAGTGGCGCGCTGGTGTCAGAGTAGAAGTCCAGAATGTTCTGCCTCAGTTCCGCGGAGACCCGCTCGAAGTTGTGCCCCGCCAGCTGGTCCACAAGGTGTGCGTATGCATTGTCGGTCAGCACATACTCGCCGGCACGCGTGTCCTGCCCCGTATCGAAGTCCGTATTGGTCAGGCGTAGATCTTTCTCCTGAACTTCAACGAGCAACTTCTTGTAGTTATCCAGCGTCCGGTTCACGCTCACAATATAAAGGTCTTCGGTCTGCTGGGTAGGAATCTTGAAATCCAGGGCCTTGAACGGCCCTATCTTCGGCACAAATTGCAGGAAGAATGCCAGCACGCGTGTTCCGAATCCCGGCTTCCGATATCCCTTACCCCATTCCCGCTGGTACTTCGTCCGGGACAAGTAATAGCGAAATCTGCGCGAATTGAAATTCGGGGTCTCCGCCACGATTTCCTTCTTGCGCGCCACCAGCGCCACTCGCGTCATCTCCGGAATAATCTTGCTGATCGCGTGCCGGAACGTGCCAATCGACAGATCCTCGTCGGAAATCACCTCGCTCATGGGAATGCCGTATGTCTTCAGAAACGCCCGCTCCAGCAAGGCCTGGGAAACCTCGAAGCCGATGAAGTCGTGATACCGGTCCGAGGTGTAGCGGTTCTTCGCCACCTGCGTCACATCAAAGCCAAACTCCGTCCGGATGTGGGCCTTGGGATCGTCGGCGTACTTCACCGCGTCCCCGAATTTCTTCTGCAGTTTGGGAAATTGAATCGCCACGACCTGATTGATCGTCGGATGCCCCTGGTTGTCCGATGAATAGTGAGCCAGCGCCCCCAGGGCGAACGCGAACTCATTCAGGTTTTGCGCCTCGCTGATCAGGTTGAGGATGAAGTCGCCACTGCGCACGTAGTGCGTGAGGTCGCTGAAATACTTGTTGCCGAACGGGTAGTAGCCCATGTCCTGCACCAGCGATCCGCCGTAGGCGTAAGCATGGGCTTTTTTCAGATCGTCATCCGTGGCCGCAGGGAACCGCTTCTGCAGCAAGGGCTGGATGTCGTCCTTCCACAGGAAGTCGACGACCTGCTCGTGCGTAAGCACCGAGTAAGCGCCGCAAACCTGTGCCAGGACGACCACCAACCCCAGCCACACCACAGTCCGCTTTAAATAGAGAGATCGCCTCATCTGCTCCAGATTACTTGCCCAGCACCAGCACTACGAAAGTGTCCGGCAGAATCGTCCGCCGCGGATGCGGATTGTCCGCCGTCGCTGCCGGAGGCTCGCCGAACTTCGCCGTCACCGTGAACACGTTGTGCGTCTTCGGATCCAGCGCCATCGTGCGTGCTCCCTGCTGCGTCTTGACGTTCTCCACCACGCTGAACTTGTCTGCGGAGTCCTCATGCACCACCGTCAACACGCCTTCTCCGCAGGACGCAAACGCCAGCCCCGTCTCATCATCGAACGCAGTCGCATCCACTCCGTCTCCGATCGGCAGCGTGGCCACGACTTTGCCATTGTCCGCGTTGACCACCGCCATCATCTTGTTGTCGCAACCCACAAACAAACGGCGATTCTTGCGGTCCATCGCCAGCCCGCTCGGCTCCGTACACGGAGCCAGCGGCCACCTTGCCTTCACTTCCAGCTTGTTCGGATCAATCTTCACCAGTTCGCTCGTGTCCTCAATGTTGACGAAGACCTCTCCCTTCCCGTCACTCGCCGCAAACTCCGGCTTGCCGCCCAGTTTGATCGTCCCCAGCACCCTGCCCTTGGCCGCATCGATCGCAGTCGAGTCCTGGCTCTTCCCGTTAAACGTAAACACTCGCCTGGTCGCGGGATCATACAGGATCGCGTCGGGATTTTCCCCAACCTTCACCTTGCTGCTGGTCTTCAGTGTGCTCGGATCAAATATGCTGACCGTTCCTTCTCGACCGTTGCTGACAAACCCGCGCCCCAGGTCGCTCGCCAGAGCGATGCCATGCACTCCCGGCGTGTCGGCAATCTCGCCTACGCTCTTGCCTGAATCCAGATCGATCACCACCACTTTCATCCCTCGGGAAATGTAAAGCCTGCGCGCGCTTGCGTCGGTGGTCAGATAATCCCAGCCACCCTCGCCGCCCAGTTTGTAAGTATTGACCACGTGATATCCGGGACCAGCCGCGGCTATCGCGACCGCCGCCACAAATAACAGGACTGCCACAACCCGAAATCCGCCAACTGTGAACCTTGTCTGCATGATGTCCTCCTCGGGAACTGCAGTTTTCCGGATCGCGGCGTCTGATTTTCGATGCTGCTTTCAAGCTGCGGGTAGCCGCGATCCTGCATCTAAATCGCCAGGGTTCAGTCGGAAGTAACTTTACCTCATCTGGACCGAATCCTAGACTGGTCAATGAGTATTGCCATTCCATCTGAAATTAGTATGAATTCCGCTCAAAACTCGCCGGAGCAGCCCCAACCCGCAGATCCTCGTCTGCAGTCCACACCCGACTACGGCACGCTCGGACCCGGTTCCGACATTGCTCTCGGCGGGCCCGAAGCACCTGCGGCCGGTCCAGTGCAGCCTACCCGGCCAGTGCGCTTTGGCCCCTTCATCGCCATCGCGGCCGGGGTTTTGGCGGCAGTCCTGGTAGGGAATGTTCACAGTGCCGGGGCTGCCTGGCAGCATCTCGCTGACTTGTTCTCCGTTCGTGCAGTTCCCGAACCGCAGTCGACAGTCTCAACCTCCGCCTCGCCGAAAGACCTGGCCCACCTCGATCGTCTCAAGCCCCAAAAGCAGGCAGAGACCCTGCTCGAACTCGCGGTGGGAAATTCCGATGGCGCCGTTGATCAAATCTCCTCGCGCGTGGACCGCTGGCACGGAAAGGTGTCCTGGAATCCGCAACTGGCCAATCTCACCACCGCCGCATTGAACTCCAATGATATGCGAGTTCGCGAATCCGGCCTCGAGGTGCAGTTGGTTGCCTACGGCCTCAGCAAGAATCCATTAAACATCGATGTCCTCGTCCAGGATGCCGATTCTCCCGATCATGCCCGAAAAATCTGGGCACTATGGTCGCTGGGTGCGATGGCGAACCGAGGAGTCGAACCCGACCGCGTCGTAGAAGTCCTGACCACCCATTTGAAGGATTCTGACGAAGATTCGCGCCGCTGGACGGTCGAAGCCCTCGCGCTGGTTGGCACGAATCCCACAATTCCGTTGCTCCTGCAAACCTTGCACGACGATCCCTCGCCCCTGGTCCGCGAGCGAGCCGCCTGCAGCCTCGCCGAGTCCGGCATGTTGACCCACCAGCAGCGGCTTGCCGCCGTGCCCCAACTGCTCAGCTACTCCGACGACCCCTCGCTCGACGCCCAGACTCACGCATGGGCCTTCCAGGCTCTCGCCGACATCACGGGCCAACGCCTGCCCCATGACTCCACCGCCTGGCGCAACTGGTACGCTTCGTCCCGCGCCGAGTGATGGTTCTCCGATAGCCTCGCGCTCCACGCTGGGTCCTGTTTACTGAGTGTGCGCGTTGGGACTCTCTACTTGGTAGCCTTCCTGTCCCTGTGGCACAATGCCCACACACCGGGCCCCGCGTGATTCTAGGAGGGCGGCGAAGAGTGTAACCTTCATGGACAATCTGCACGTAGTTGTTGCTCTCATTACTCGAGACAATGATTACCAGGCCGAACAGGCCGCGTCGGCCGCCGAAGTAGCCTCCCACACCGGCGTCAAAATCCAGACCATCTACGCCGACAACGACGCCGTCAATCAGACCCAGCAACTGGTCAAGATCATTCAGGACGCAAACCCCCGTCCCCACGCCATCATCGTTGAGCCGGTCGGCACGGAAATGCTTCAGGTGGCCAAGGCAGCGGTTGCAGCTGGAATCGGCTGGGGACTCTTGAATCGCACTCCCGACTACATCTCTGAGCTGCGCACGTCTGCCCAGGCTCCCATCTTTGCCGTTACCACCGACCAGGAAGAGGTAGGGATCATTCAGGGCAAGCAGCTGGCAGCCTTAGTAAACGAAGGCAATGTTCTCTGCATCGAGGGCCCCTCCAATAGTAGCGTTGCGAAACTCCGCGCCAAGGGGATGCTGGCCACCAAGCCGGCAAAGATCGAATTGAAGATATTGAAAGGCGATTGGACCGAGCACAGCGCTCAGCAGGCCGTGAAGTCCTGGCTCGCCTTGAGCACCTCGCGCCAGCTTCACGTTCGTGCTGTCATCTGCCAAAACGATGCCATGGCGATGGGCGCAAGAAAGGCCCTCGTCGATCTTGCCGAAAAGGACCGTGAACAGTGGATGAGCACTCCCTTCACCGGTTGTGACGGCCTGCCCAAAACTGGACAAGAGTGGGTCCGCCGCGGCATGTTGCGAGCCACGGTCATCACGTGTCCCACCGCTGGATTGGCTCTGGAAATTTTTGCCAAAGCCCTGCGCAGTGGTTCCCAGCCGCCGGAGCACACTCTGATCGACCCCATCTCCTTCCCAACCCTTGCCGAGTTGTCGACCAAACGCCCCGCCAGCGGTGCTCCTGCCGTACCCTTCAAGCCCTAAAGCCCAGGACCTAACCCTGCAAGAAGCATGAGCCAGTGTTCAGTGATGATCCGACTGACCACTGGCCACTGACCACTGGCCACTGTTCTTTCACTCCGCCATCTTCGCCACGTGCACATCAAACCCCGTCTTCGGCAGCAAGGAAGTCAAAGCGAACGCCTTGAACCCGTCGCCGCTGACTTCCGTATGCCGGTAAATCCCCGGCTCGCTTTCAATCGTCTCTTTGCGTCCTTCCATATCCTCCAGAAAGGCCTGCGCCTGTTTCGTCCCCACTTCCACATCCTTCGCTCGTGTCACCACCGCCTCCGACGCATACGAGCGCACCAGCTTCGGCCAGTACTTCTCCAGCAGATCCGAACTGGCAAACACATCCGACCAGATGATGCGCCCGTTCACCGCCACTACCACCCCCACCGCATTGCGATCATGCAACTGCCGGATCAGGCTGTGATAGCTCTGCTCGATCGGCTTCGCGATCGCATCCACCTGTTTCACCACTTCTTTGTTCTCATTGACCCTGGCGTAGGACGAAGTACTGGCCACCTCGGTGGCAACGCCCGGTGCAGCCGCGGTTACTTCGATCGACTCAGCCATGGCCGCTCGCTGCTTTCCCACTTCGTCCCAGACCTTCTGCTGGTCCTTGTCGGCCATTGCCTTGGCACGCACCGAGGGTTGCACCATCAGTGTCATCGGCGCGTTTCCATGCACAGGCCCGCCAACCGTACCAGCGGCCGCACTCCCATACATCGCTCCGGAAGTTCCAAAATTCTGGCTGGTAGCAACCCATCGTCCCGGCTCCACGCAAAACACGCTCAGATCCACCGGATCACTTTCCCCCGGCACAATCCGATCTTTCCCAATGACCCGGTCCTGCTTACCCCCAGCGACAACCTCGCCCGCCAGCAGCAGCAGCGGACGTTTCGAATTGTTCACCAGCACCAGCCGGTTCACTTGTGCGTTGTCATACCGGATCGCCGGCCTCGGATGCCGCCGAATCAGACCTTGCACATTGCCCATCTCCGTGACCACGACCTCTCCCGACCGCAATCCCTCATCCAAGGTCAAGAACTCCCCGGTCGGATAGTTCTTCCCAGCCACCACCGGAAACACCGTCAAGTTTCCATGCCGGATCGGCTCCAGCACCTTGTATCCTGTAGCTCCGGCCACTTCCCCGGCCTGCGCTTCCCGCTGATCGACCACCAGCAACCCGGCCCCAACCGCCAACACCATCACCGCCAGAAAGACCTTCGGATTCATACCCATCACAGACACTTTCTTTGCACTTTTGCTCTTTGAACTCATGGAAGTCCTCCCCTCCCGCGGGCCAGCGCACCCCGGGTTCCCAGGAAGCGTCGTCGCCCTCTCCGAGGCGTGCCGGCCCAATTCGGCTCACCGGAAGAACGAAAATCCCCGTACCCCTTGCGCCCAAAATTCGCTCTCCCCGCGTCTAATTACTTGGTAGCATCGGAGGGGTTATTAATGTTGTTGGTGTTTCTGGCACCTTCGACCACGGGCGGATTTTGGGAAGCTGTCGAAAGAATGCCCTAACCGGCTGCGGAAAGAAGTTGCCTTATGGTGGCGCAGCGCTATCAGCGCTGCGATAAAAGGGCCGCTGATTTTTCAATGGGGCTTCAGCCCCTGAGGTATTTGAATCTTCGTTCGCGAATGAGCGCCACTAGACCACTTTCCGCCGTAGAGTCCGTCCTCAAAGACGTTCTTGCGGAGCTGCACACAAAAAGTGCCTGCGAAGAGGTCGGCCTCACCCGTGAGTCCTTCACCGCCATCCTCTGCGAGGTCGGACAGAAATACGCCACCCCAGCCAGTTCCGAGCTGGAAATCCGCACCTTCTTCCTGAACCTGCGCGTTGACGAACTCGCCCTGGCCCGTGCCTGCGCCGAAGGCAACAACTCGGCCTGGGAAATTTTCCTGACCCGATACCGCGAAAAGCTCTATCTCTCCGCGCTGCGCATTGCCCGCGAAGACTCCGCCGCCCGGGAGCTGGCCGACACCCTGTATGCCGACCTCTACGGCACCACCACCCGCGACGGCCAGCGCGTCTCCAAGCTTGCCTCCTACACCGGCCGCGGATCCCTCGAGGGCTGGCTCCGCACCGTACTCGCGCAGGAATATGTCAACCGCTACCGTCGTACTAGGCGCCTGGTAAGCCTCGACGAAGAATCCGAAGATGGCGTCCAATTCCGCGCCCCCGATCCCGAGCCCATCCCAGCCGCCGATCCGCGCCTCAAACTCGCCACTGACGAAGCTCTGGCTTTCTTGTCCGGCGAAGACCGCATGATCCTGAGCGCGTATTATCTCGATCAGCGGACCTTGGCCGAGATCGCCCGCATGCTCGGCGTGCACGAGTCGACCATCAGCCGCAAGCTCGACAAGCTGGCCAAGGCCCTGCGCAAACAAATCCTGAATGGCTTAAAACGCCGCGGCATGGCCCGCCGCCAGGCCGAAGAAGCTTTGGAAGTCGATGTGCGCGATCTCCAGCTCGATATTCGCCGCAAACTCGCGCAAGAAGCGCCCCCGGTAGCGTTCTCTGATAAGAGACCAGAACCAAAGGCCCGGGAAGGCCCGCAAGTAGAATCAAGTCCGTGATCGGGCTCTTGAAACGGCATGGTTTTCAGCCGCGCCGCGCTAAGATCCGGCAGAGCGGCTTTTAGAGTGTGCGGGTGAACTGAATTCGGGGCGAAGAGGTGGAATGGGTTGGCAAACTCAAGTCCCGAAGGGCCTGCCCTGAGCGGGGTCGAAGGGACGGCATTTTATAGCCCGGCACGCAAGTGCCGGGTAGAAGGGGAAGGGGATCGAGTCCCGAAGGGGACGGCACAAGTCCTCACGCGCACTTCTTAGCCTGAGGGATCGACAGGTTTGCGAGTAGCTAGAAGCTGAAATGTCACGTCTTCCAAAATCCGTCAGCGAGCGCCTGAAAGCATCAGTGTCCCCGGTCGGCCATCCCGATCCCGATGTGCTCACTGCGTTCTCGGAGCGCTTGCTCCCGCCACACGAGCGTGCGGTCGTGATGGAACACCTCGCTCGGTGCGGCGAATGCCGCGACATCGTGGCCCTGGCTCTCCCCGCGACCGAGTCTGTCCCGGAGCTCGCGTCAGCCGCACACCATGGCTGGCTCCGCTGGCCGGTTCTCCGCTGGGGGGCCGTTGCCGCTGGCATCCTCGTCATTGCGTCTATCGGAATCCAGCACTATCGCGAACGCCCTCAGACAACTGCCAGGTTGATGGATCGCCATCAGACGGCACAGACCAGCCCAGCACAAGATCAGGTCGCTCAGAATGAAGCGCCGAGAGCCGAGACGCGGACTCTCCCTGCTGAATCGCACCCGGCACCCCAGCGATCGCAAGCATCCGCTGCCGGCCCCGTGCCCGCCGCTTCAACCGAGGCCAAGTCTTCACCTCGCGACCTTGCAGCTTTTGAACGACCGTACGGCGTCGCCCCATCGAAATCGGCAGGGGCCGCGGCTGGCGTCATCGGAGGTCCCGTCGGCGGCGGCCGCTACGACTTCTCGACCGGACAGGGAAACAAGCTGGCTAAGAACATGCCCCCAAGCGACTTGTTCACTGCGGGGTCAAAATCCGCACCCGCCAAGCAGGCCACGCAATTCCCTCCCTCTATCGCCGCACCGAGGCAGACTGTCCCATCGATGTCAGAAGTGGTCGAGGTACAATCTGCGGCCGCAGCGCCTGCTCAACAGGATCAACTCCATGGTCAGTTGCAGGACCAAAGGCAGGTCCAGAGTCAAAATCAGCAACTGGACATTTACCAGGCACAGCCGCAGCAAGTGAATCCCGAACAGCTGTATGCCGAAAATGACAAGGAACTCAGCAAGGCCAAGCCCGCCACTCCCTCAGCCGACGTCAACCTTCCTCCTGCGTCCGGTGTGGCCCAGTCTCCTCAAACTGTATTGACCGCGCGAGCTTCGCTTCCGGTTCCCGCGCTCAACTGGACGATCACCTCCACCGGAGGTTTACAGCGGTCGTTCGATGGCGGAAGAACCTGGCAGGATGTATACGTGAGCGCAAGTTCGGCAGCCTCTTACGGCTACATGAGTGAGGAAGTGGCTGTCCAGGCCAAGGCGAACCGAGAGAAGAAGAAGGATGCCAAGGCAGCCCCGCTGTCGAGCCAGGTCCCCGTATTCCGAGCCGTGGCTGCGAATGGTTTCGACGTCTGGGCCGGAGGATCAGCCGGTTCACTCTACCACTCCGTCGACGCAGGCGATCACTGGATCCGTGTTTTCCCGCTGGCGGGCTCGACTCTCCTGACTGCCGACATCACCAGCATCCGGTTCTCCGATCCCCAGCACGGTACCATCATCACCGCCACATCCGAAGTCTGGACTACCCCCGACGCCGGCCGGTCCTGGCAGAAACATTAAGCCAGTCCAAAACAAAGCAGCTAAGGGCGTCATCCTGAGCGAAGCCGTTCTTCAGGCGGAGCGAAGGATCTCGCGCGCTTCGCCTGGTGTTCATGAGTGGCTACAGCCCACGAGTGTTCTGCAATAACGAAACCTGCTGCCTGGTGGTCCGATTACTTTCGTCAGCCCCTTGAATAACTTCCCGCAAACCGGATTACCAAAGTGACGTTTACACAAAATAGGGGTCCCCGTAGTATCCAAGACGTGGTTTGGCAGTTCTGGGGGAGGGCTGCCGAGGCGTCCTGGACTGAAAAGTCGAGGACGCTTTTCCTTTTGCTGGCTGCGAATTCGGTGCGGTTTGAGATTTCGCCCCCAATCTGTCCGGCGTCATCCTGAGCGGAGCCGTTCTTCAGGCGGAGCGAAAGCCTGCCCTGAGCGCAGTCGAAGGGGATCCCGCCCAGCATCTCCGGGGAGGTTGTGCCTCTTAGCCAGGTTGCCTTTTCACGATACTTCTGCCAACTGCCTTAGAAGGGGCCTCCTAAGTGCCTTGGGAAGGGCACGGCTTCCAGCCGTGCCGTTGACAGTCAATCAAAATGCGGGCTTTAGCCTCCGGGGGTCGTTCGTTTCTCACCGCGAACCCTTCCTGCCCGTGGCGGTTACTTCGCGGCACGGCACGCGTTGCAGTATCCGCCAATCTCCAGCCGCGACACCACGATCTGAAAATTGCAGTCTCGTTCCACCTGCCGCTTGAGCTTGTCAAAAACGTCGCTGACAAACTCCATGATCTTGCCGCAACGCAAACACGCCATGTGAATGTGATCGCGGTTCAGCTTGCGTTCGTAATAGTGTCCCTCGCCGTGGATGTGCATCAGATCCAGTTCGTCCACCAGGCCTTGGCGCTTCAGCATTTGCAACGTGCGGTACACCGTGCTGCGATCGACTGACGCATCCAGCCTCTGCGCCTTGCGCAAAAGCTGCGCCGCGTCCAGATGCTTCTTCGCGGTTTCCATCACGCTGAGGATTGCGCGCCGCTGCTGTGTCATGCGGATACCGCGCTCCGCGCAATAGGACTGCAGCCGCCCCGGCATTTCCGTCTGAGGAAGTGGCATACTCCTGCTCCTTCGTCGCAACTAGTCGCAATCAATCTGCGACGAATTGTTTCGCCGCAACTGGACACCAGCATTCCATTTACGGCATGATTCTCAATGTTAATGCTAGATGCGACTCGGTTGCAACTAAGTTATGCCCTCTTTTCTTCCGATTGCCCGATCCTTGCCCTTGTTAGTGGTGGTCCCGATCTTTCTGCTGCCTGCTCCGCTCCGTGCCCAGGAGAACTATTTCGTCACCTACTCCCACGAACTGGAAGAGCCCGGCAACCTTGAAATCGAGGCCAAGAGCATCACTGGCGCTCCCAAGGGCGGGAATCCCTTCCTCGCCACTGCTCTCGAATTCGAATATGGCGTCAAAACCTGGTGGACCACTGAGCTCTACCTCGATGCCCAGACCACCGCCGCCGAGAGCACCGTGTTTACCGGCTTTCGCTGGGAGAATCGGGTGCGCCCTCTGCTTCGCGAGCACTGGATCAATCCCATCCTTTATTTCGAATTCGAAGACATCAACGCCGCTGACAAAGCCCTGCTCGAAGTCGTAGGCCACGACACCCGCTCCGACTTCCTCGGCCGCAACGATCGCAGCGAGAAGGAACGCGAGCTCGAGTTCAAGCTCATCCTCTCCAGCAATTTCCAAGGTTGGAATGTCTCTGAAAACATCGTTGCGGAGAAGAATCTCGCCGGCGACCCCTGGGAGTTCGGCTACGCCCTCGGCGCCAGCCGCGCCCTCGCCCTCGCTGCCAGCGCCACGCCGTGCACGTTCTGCCGTGAGAATTTTGCTCTCGGAGCGGAAATGTACGGCGGACTCGGCGACCGCCACAGCTTCGGCCTCCACGACACTTCGCATTACCTCGGCCCGGTCGTCACTTGGAATCTCCCGAGAGGCCCCAGTGTTCGCCTGTCCCCAAACTTCGGCCTCAACGACAACAGCCACGGGTTCCTCTTCCGTTTCATGATTTCGTACGAGATCGATCAGTTCGTTTCGAAACTCAAGAAGTGAGAGAACCGAGGAGTAGGGGTCGGAGGAGTAAAACTCGCGCAGAGCAGGAGTCTCGAAGAAGTGAAAGAAGGAAGAAGCAAAGAATCGAGGAGAAGATCAATGCGCCGCCTGGCACACATTTTGCTCATGCTTGGACTCGCCGTGACCCTCTGCGCCGCCGCCGGCGACGGCGAGTGGCTGCGCAAAGTCCCGGCGAAGGACCGCACCCGCCCCAATCCTTACGCCACCGATCCCGACGCTCCCGCCGCCGGCGCCAAGATCTTCGCCGAGCACTGCGCCGCCTGCCATGGCGGAGAAGCCGAAGGCAAAACCGAAGGCAAGCACATCCGTCCCAACCTGCACTCGGACCGTCTCAAGCAAGCCACTCCCGGAGAACTCTTCTGGCTCCTCACCAACGGCAGCCAGAAGAACGGCATGCCCTCCTGGAGCCGCCTCCCGGATCCCCAGCGCTGGCAACTGATTACCTTCCTGAAATCCCTGCCATAGCCGCTGGCCCCCGTTCTGCCCCTTCTTGCGACTTTCCCCTCTGCCCAAGCATCGAATGCAGTGCTAGGATAATAAGTTCGGCTCCCCCTCTGGGGCAGCACTCATACCGATCGCCCGGCAACGCCAGCTCGATGGAGCGTCCGCCAACGCGACGTTTACAACGAGGAGAAAGAAAATGGCAGGCAAGGGAATTGTCGAAGTCACCGACGCAAACTTCGACGCGGATGTTTTGAAATCGGACAAGCCCGTCCTGGTCGACTTCTGGGCAACCTGGTGCGGCCCCTGCCGCGCCATCGCTCCCATCGTCGAGGAACTCGCCCACGACTACCAGGGCAAAATCAAAATCGGCAAAATGGACGTCGATGCCAACAGCGCCACTCCCATGCGCTACAAAGTCACCGGCATCCCGACCTTGCTAGTCTTCAAAGGCGGCCAGGTCGTCGAGCAACTCGTCGGCTACAAGCCCAAAGAAGCCATCGCCCAGGCCCTCGACAAGCACCTCGGATAGGAGCTGTCAGCTCTCAGCCATCAGCCTTCAGCAAGAACGCCCGGGAACAATCCCGGGCGTTTCCAGCTTCTGACGATCGCGGGCCCACTGAGAACTGAGAACTGAGAACTGAGAACTGAGAACTGCTAGTACTTCCTCAGCACCCCAATCACTCGCCCCTGCACCTCCACCGACGCCGCGGGCACGATGATCGGCTTCATGCTCACGTTCGAAGGCTGCAGCCGGATGTTGTCTCCCTCGCGATAAAACCGCTTGAGAGTCGCATCAGTCGAATCCACCAGCGCCACCACAATGTCCCCGTTGTGCGCCGTCTTCGACTTCTCCACCAGCACGTAGTCTCCGTCGACGATGTGCTCATCCTGCATCGACTCCCCGCGCACTTCGAGCACAAACACTTCTTTCGACCGCACGAAATCGGCCAGCGAGATCGTCTCCGGATTCTCCACTGCCTCGATCGGCTGCCCCGCCGCGATCCGCCCCAGCAGCGGCAGCACCAGCCCCGTGTTCACGCTCATCGCCTGCTTCAGCCGCCCTTTTGGAGGCAGCAGGTCGATCGACCGGCTGCGGTTGTAGTCCCGCGTCAGCAGTCCCTTCTTCTCGAGGTTCGAGATGTGCTTGTGCACCGTGGCCAGCGAATTGAGGTCGAGGCCCTTCCCGATCTCCTCAAACGACGGAGAATATCCATGCTCCGCCACGAACCGCGAAATGAAGTCGTAAACTTCGCGCTGCCTGCGTGTGATCGCCATGCCGCCATTGTAGGCGAATATAAAGCGAAGTCAAGAGGCAATGGTCAGTATCCAGTGGTCAGTACCCTCCAGGCTCATGTAGGGACGGCCGCCCCGGCTATCCAGCGGCCCAGGTGTATCGGGCCGCTAGCGCGGAACATGGCCTCGCTGGCCTAGTGGGACCCACGGGCCAGAGTCTGCGCCCAACTGGCGAAGCTGTGCCAGAGGACGGTCTTGCCGATGGGGACACGAAGCTGCCCCAGGACGACGACAAAGGCGCTGGCCCAGGCGGTCGCGCGATGCACTTTGCGCGTAGACCAGAGATCGTAGCCCACCAGCAGCAACAGGAACAGGTAGACGAAGGTGCTGTCTAAAAACGGCCGGGCAGTGATCACGGTGAACGGTGGACGCCCGGTGGGGGCGTCGAGCATCGCGATGGTGGCGATCAGGATCAGGCGTTTGTGGGCGGCGGGATTGAAGCGGGCGCGATAGGCGAAGAAAACCAGCGTGGCAAACATCAGCATGTCGCCGAGGGGAATGGCATAGAAAGTCTTAGGATCGAAGGGGGATCCCGGTGGCGAGAATCCACGAGCCAGCGAGTTGCTGGCCGCCAGCACGCCCAGGATCACCACCAGGCAGGCCAGGCCGAAACCCGCGAGCCCGAGCCGGCGGTGAATGTCGACGCGGCCGGTGGAGACCAGGGTAGTCTGCGCGATCAGCAAAAGAATCCAGGTGGAAAACACCGCGCCGTGAATGTGGATGAGCAGGTTGGGCAGCGGAGCACGAAACACGCCGGCCAGAAAATAGGTGCGGGCGAAGCCGACAAAAACCGTGGCCAGGATCAGGATCGCCATTGCGGGGAAAAAGACATCGTCGAGAGACCGGCGGAGCTTTCCGTCGGTACTGCGTGGCAAAGTGGCAGTCGCCATAGCGCCTCCGTGGGCAAGGGTTTTTACAGTGAGATGTACGACACGCCCCAGAAATTGGCAGCATTGTATACCGAAAGGAGCGGCCCAATACAAGCGGCCGCCTGACAGCCGCGAGCCTGCCCTGAGCGAAGCCGAAGGGGCGGCCGTCCCCACATGAGTTGAAAAGGGATGGGAGCGCAGGGGTAACCGTTACCGACGTACGCGGATTCGAGGGCGATGGGCTAAAGGTTTTCCGGAGGCCGCCGATCTCCTCAATATGACCAATCCTGTAAGCAGCGCTCACGCCAGTCACGCCGAACAAGTCGCGCAACCGGCCCCTCGCCCACCGCACCCCCCGGCCCGGGCGCAAAAGAGTGGCGAGCTCTCATCGGACACAGTCACGTTGAAGCGTGCCGGCGATGTCGACCACGACGGCGGCAGCCAGTAAAACTCGCCTTCTACCCTTGCACCACACGTGGAGGAACGGGCTCCCCCGGCCCGTCCTCCATTTCTGCGCCTCGTGCCGGGTGGGGATTTTGACGTTCGACCTGCGAAATCGGCAATCAGGAACAAAGTTGTCATCCTGAGGAGGGCGCTCTTTGCCCGACGCAGCCTGCTCTGAGCAAAGTCGAAGGGCCGCCTCTTCCGGCCCTCACCACCCGCCTGTCATCCTGAGCGGAGCACGGCGGCGAGCAAAGCGAGCCGCGTGCGTAGTCGAAGGACCTCTGCACTCCCGATCCCGCCCAACCGCCGCAGGGAATTTTCTTCGCATCCTTCGCGCGTTTGGCTCGCATCACTATCCCCCACGAAAGTGCCTTGCCCTCCCTCCCCCTCCAGTGTAAAAAGGACCCCGACTGTGAGGGGGTCACGGCCACGCCGTCGTGACCCCTTTTTCCGTCGGGACGGGAGGAGGGGCGATGCCGCTAGGTGAAAGTATTGCTACTGGCCTCTGTCAAGCCCCGCAAAATATTTTGTCTCCTTTAGCCTCAAGCTTATACGAACCCACCCGCACCCCAATCCCCCAACACAGGTGTTATAATGGTAATAGAGTGATTAGCTACAAGATATATTCAGGAGCCAAATTTCAGGCGGCCTCCAACCCCGCCCCTAACTCCTTATTCCGCAAGATTTTACCCGCAACCCCTTGCCGCTCAAGATTTTGCCCGGAACCGGGGATATCACTTCCTCGCAACTCCATAGAAGCAAGGATTTTAGCTCCAAGGTATCTTTATTTTTTCGAGGTATATATCTGATGCCGTGCCATCCCAGCCTTACTGTCTGCACTCATGTCAAGGTCAACGGAATCCCATGCGGATCCCCCGCCCTTCGCGGAGAGCATTTCTGCTACTTCCACCAGCGCATGTTTCGCGGCGTCCCCACCCCGCCCCACTCGCGCCTCCATCCCGTAGCCCTGCTCGAAAGCGACGAGGCCATGCAGGCCTCCCTCATGGAAGTCGGCGGGTGGCGCACCCTTCGCGACTTTCGAAGGGTGCGGAACCACGGGCACTTATACTTGATCCAGCAATCGGACTTGAGCCTTTCAGAACTCCACGCAAAAAGAGGAGACGCTACTGCACATGAAGAAGCTCATTTTTCTGCTCGTGATCTGCCCAACACTCTGGGCACAGGATGCGCCGAAGAAAGCGGGCGAACGCCACGAATTCGTGATCTCCAACTTCCACACCGAGAGTGGCGTAACGCTGCCGGTGGCGCGGATCGTGTACGGAACTTATGGACATCTGAACGCCGCCAAAGACAACGTCGTGCTTCTGCCCTCGCACTACATGGCCGACTACCACGGCTACGAATGGCTCATTGGCCCCGGACATGCGCTGGATACGTCGCCGCTCTTCCTCGTGGCCACCGAGATGTTTGGGAACGGGCACTCTTCTTCGCCCAGCAACACACCGGAACCCTACCACGGTCCGCGCTTTCCCGTGACCACGATCCGCGACAACGTGGAAGCGGTGCACCGCCTGCTCACCGAGGAGCTTAAGATCACGCACGTCCGCGCCATCATTGGCTTCTCCATGGGCGCTCAGCAGGCCTTTCAGTGGGCGGTAAGCTATCCCACATTTGCCGACCGCATCGTGGCCACTGCCGGCACAGCCAAGACCTACCCGCACGGATTTGTGCGCCTGGAAGGGCAGATCGCGGCGCTTACCGCCGACGCGGCCTTCAAAGACGGTGACTACACCAGTCAGCCCACCAAAGGTATGGAAGCCTTCGCGACCGTATGGACAGCATGGCTGTTTTCCCAGGAGTGGTGGCGCAAGGAGCTGTGGCGGGAAACCGAGAAGCCCGGAACCACGTTTGACCAGATGCTGCATGAGTTCCGCACCAATTTCATTCCGGGTGCGGATGCGAACGATTTAATTCTTCAGGCGCGCACTTGGGAGCGCCACGATGTGGGAGGAACTGCGGGATTCGGTGGAGATGCGGAGCGGGCGCTGCGCTCCATCAAAGTTCCTTTCCTGTATATGCCTTCGGAGACTGATCTCTACTTTCCCATCGGGGACGCGCGCTATGAGGCAGCGTTCATCCCGGGCGTTTCGCTGGTGCCGATCCCATCGCTGTGGGGGCACACGGCTGGCGCGGGAGGCAGTCCCGCGGACGAGAAATTTCTGAACGAGAAGATCGGACATTTTCTCGCCGCAGGCCAATAGCAACTCCGCGGGGGCTGGCCCGGCCTTGCATTCCAATTCAATTCAAAGTGGGGTGCTCCATCCTTGTCGCGGCCTTTGCGACAGGGTGCGGATTAGCCCAGAAAAATCTCATCGATGTAAGCAGATTCTCTTCAGACGGAGCAGAGACGAGTTCAGGAGCGCCAGATGCGCTGCTGGACGTCGGGGGCGGAAATGATCATGGGCTGGTTGTGGGCGTGGGCGGCGTGCTGATTGAGGGCAGTGGCGGCCTGCGTGCGGAGGTTGCCGTCCTTGACATCGAAGTCGACGGTACGGACGCTGTGCGGGCAGTGGATGCAGGTGAACTGCATGCCTCCCTTGATCCGCTGCGTGGTGTAGTTTCTCACGGTTTCATTGTAGTCCTCGGATGAGAAGAGCTGGCGCACGGTGGTTGGGCAGCGAAAGTAATGCGGGTTCACTTCGGCAGGAGTCTCGAAGGCAGGATAGCTGTCGGTGAGCGGGGCGAAGGATGCCGGGGGCGAGCCGGCGGGGATGAGGAAGTCGTGAGTGCAGTGGCGATTTATCGACAGCTACACCGCTTTGCCCTATGATCTGATCCATGAAAGAGGCTTTCGACTAGAGAAACCATGAAGGTCAACGTATCCCAGGACGTACTGTCCTTGTTTCGCCGCAGGGCGCTGCGACGGTATCCGAAAGAGTACATGGAGACGATCTGGGGACAGGTGAAGGGCGGAGAAGGGTACATCTATACGTTCCACCCGATCAAGCATAAGGGTGATAACGAGTCCATCGAGTATGAGCCGGCAGAGATTGAAGAACAGCGCGACGAGGAAGCTCCGCTTGAGAAGATGACATTGCTGGGAACGATCCACACTCACCCGGACGGCAGCATCGAGCCAAGCCAGTCGGATTGGGAAACAGCCAGGGTAGATGGCGACATGCTGATCGGCATCTGTCAGATCGTGATGAGCAAAGGGCGCAAATCGTCGCGGGTCCGCTTCTATTCAGAGCCAATTGATGAACTGGTGAAAAGGTAAAAGCAGTGTCCCAGATAATCGGGACACAACTTGGACGTGAATCCGAACGCACCCTCCGGCCCCGCGTCTGCAGATGGCGGGAATTCACCACGGGAAGCCCACTGGCTGCACTCACAACCAGGTCAGAGAGGCGATGTTACGTCAGCAACTCCGGGCCGACTGCTTTACAGCAACGAAGTCAGGGCCGCGCCTCTTAGGACATCTTTCTTCCGAGCCCATTTGCTCATCAGTCTGACTTCCCCCGGCTGGCGGGCGGCACAATTCCGTTCATCCGCAAATACTCCACCATCTGTCCGTAATGATTGAAGGCGTGCGCGACGCCAAATGTGGCCAGGTGCAGACGCGTCGATTTGCTGTGGTCGGGCGTCTGCAACATGTTTTCGGTGGTCAACGTAGCAGCAGCCCTGTGGCCCAAGGCAAAAGAATCCTTCAGGAACATCAAAATCTCGGCTTTCGTCTTGACGTCCTCCGGACCGTTCCCGTCCTTCAGGTTTGCGGGCAGCTTATCGCCGGTGAGCCCCGACCAGATGAAATAGTTGGATGCCGCGATGTGCTTGACCTGCACGGCAAACGTGCGCACACCCTTGTAGTTGCCGCCCGGAAGGTTCAAGCTCTCTGGAGAGAAGTTGAACTTGTCCTCGGGCATGGCCTCGGCCGCGTCTAGAACTTGCTTTTCGACCGCGCTGATCTCGTGGTCGATGGCGGAAGCAAGGGTTGGCGCAGCCTGCGACGCTTGCGCCTGAGGCGCGGTCGCAACTGCGACGGTTTTTGTGCCCTGTCCAAGCGCGCTAACCGCGAGGATGAGCATTGCTGAGAGCAAGAAGATTCGGAGTGGTTTCATTCGAGAGGCCTCCTCTGCCTGCAAGGCGGGGGTTTAGACGTAGCAGCGCTCCCGAAGTTTGGGTAAATTTCAGAACAATCTTAGGATCCAAAACTTTCCAGCAACTCTCCCAAGTCCTCGCCAGTGGAGACATAGAGCTTTGTCAACCGTCGCAACCGCGCAACACGCATCGGCGAAACTGGCCTAACGGCGGACGTTTGCAGTTCAGATTGATAACTGTCGAAAAACGGGCGTTTACACTCATTGACCTGTCCATGAGTGCGAGCGCGATTCTGTGCTCACTCTTCCGGTTTAGGTCGAGGTGGTTCGTAAAGGTCTGTATATTCCACGGGATGTCTCTTGTGCCAGACGTAGAGCAACCCCGCTACACCAACTCCGACAAAAACGCTCGCCAACAGAAACCAACGACTAGCAGGTACTCCAAGGAGGAAAATCAGTGAGGTTCCGAGCGCAAATACCGCACCCATGACCCCGCCCCCCACAGCGATGCGATGCATCGTGATTCCGGGATGTCGCTGCAAATCTTTCACCGTAACCAGCTTACGCTCGTCTCCCTGTCGTACCTAGCGAAAACAGGCGTGGGTGTTGAAAAAGTCACTGAGATTGGCAGGTGAGAATTAGCGAAAGCATGGTAGAAGGAAAAGTTCCTTCTCATGTTGCGCTGGATTTCAATGTTCGGAGGCCTGCTGATCATGATGGGGCGCCAGGACCGCTCAGAAGCGTTGTTCTACTACTTCCGTCTGGAAGATCAAGTTCCTGAAAACCATCTGCTGCGGCTGATCGACA
>JAIQFC010000034.1 GCA_020073465.1 Terriglobia bacterium | reverse complement strand
TAGCCCAGAACATCAAGCGCCTGGTGCGCTTCCTCAGCCAGCCGACAACAGCGGTTCTGCCAGCTACTACTTAGCCGAACTGAGAGAAGAAAACTCGCCAACGGCTTGCTCGCAGCCCAAAAGATCTTCTGCTGACCTACTTTTTCAACACCCACGTCTGTTATCGCCAATAACTCCCGAGGGGTCAGACCCAAAGTCCAGTCTCTTGACGCAATCTGGCGATGTCCTTGGTCGGCGCACTCCCGAAGAAGCGGCTATACTCTCTGCTGAACTGTGAAGCGCTTAGATAGCCCACGCGCTGACTCGCAGTACCCGCGTCCATCATTGTCGACAACATGAGACGCCTCGCCTCCTGGAGGCGCAGCACCTTTTGATAGTGCAGTGGGCTCATCGAAGTGACTGACTTAAAGTGCTCGTGGAAAGAGGAAACACTCATGTTCACCAGCTCAGCCAAGTCTTCGACCTTCATGGGTTGACAGAAGTTGGCGCGTAGCCAGGAAATGGCCTTCGCAACTCGGTGGACGCTAGATTCTGCAAAGCCCATTTGAGCGACGCGAACACCGATTGGGCTGCGCAGTAGCCGGATCAAAATCTCATCGATCACAAGTGGGGCGAGTAGTTCAGCATCCCCGGGCTGCGCTAGACACTCGATTAACCTCGTCGCGGCGTTGACAATGCTCACGTCGACCGAAGTGACGTAAACGGCCCTCCTCTCTTGAACTGGAGGCAGACCGTGCGGATACACTTTCAACACCAACTCGGCAATCTTGTGCGGGTCGAGGTCCAGCCTTAGAGCGAGGTAAGGCTCGGAACGGCTTGCTTGCGCAATCTGGGCAGCAACTGGCAGGGCAACGGAGAACACGAGCATACGCGACGGGTCGTACTCGTAGACCTCCTGCCCCACGATGACGGTCTTCGCTCCTTGTGCGACGATGCACAACGAGGGCAACCGGATGGCATGAAAACATTCCGTGTTTATTCGTGAAAAGCGACTGGCGTGCAATCCAGGGATGCGTAGCTCAAAACTGCCGTCGTGAGGCGCATAGGCGGCAATCAAACGGGCCAACTTAGCCGTGTCTGGTTCGTTTGGTCCCGCGACGTTGTCTGCCCGCCTCGGAGACGCAGTTTTGCCGTTGATCTTCAAGCCTTCGAGAATACCTCCTTTGCAATCATTTTGCCGCTCAGAGACCGGTCATCCGCTCTATGGCTTCGGGGTATCGCGCTCCTTCTACCTTGATCTTTGAGGCGGCGCTTTCGATCTCGCGCAAGTCGTCTGGCGTGAGCTCGAGCGAGACCGCTCCAATGTTCTCTTCCAGACGATGCAGCTTGGTCGTGCCTGGGATCGGAACAATCCATGGTTTCTGGGCAAGCAGCCAGGCGAGCGCGATCTGAGCCGGGGTCGCCTTCTTCCTCTGTGCGATGTTGCCCAGCAGATCCACCAGCGCCTGGTTCGCCTTCAGAGCCTCTGGCGTAAAGCGAGGCAGATTGCTGCGGAAGTCGGTACTTTCGAACTTGGTGTTTTCGTCCATCTTCCCGGTGAGGAATCCCTTGCCCAGCGGGCTGTATGGAACAAAGCCGATTCCGAGTTCTTCGAGCGTCGGCAGCACTTCCGCTTCGGGGCCTCGGGTCCACAGCGAGTATTCGCTCTGGACTGCAGTCACCGGTTGGATTGCGTGCGCGCGACGAATCGTCTTTGCTGCTGCTTCAGAAAGGCCGAAGTGCTTCACCTTACCTTCCTGAATGAGATCCTTCACCGCTCCCGCAACGTCTTCGATGGGCACGTCCGGGTCGACACGGTGTTGATAGAAGAGATCGATGGCATCGATCTTGAGTCGCTTGAGCGAGCCCTCGGCGACCTGCTTGATGTGCCCTGGCCGACTATCCAGGCCAATCCACTTCGGCCCCCCGTTGGGATCAAGCTTGAACCCGAACTTTGTGGCTATCACTACCTGGTCGCGTACGGAAGAAAGAGCCTCGCCAACGAGTTCCTCGTTCGTGAATGGACCATAGACCTCAGCCGTATCGAAGAACGTTATGCCGCGTTCCACGGCTGCGCGGAGAAGAGAGATCATCTCCTGCTTGTCTCCAGCCGGGCCGTAAGAAAAGCTCATTCCCATGCAGCCTAAGCCGAGAGCCGAAACTTCCAAGTTGCTATTTCCAAGTTTGCGCTTCTGCATTGTTTCTCCTACGCTGCGGAATTCCGTTTGCCTCAAGGGCGCCGTAAGCCTAAGCATACTTTCCTGAACCTTGGGCCTTTTGCCTGTTTCGATGAAGTTCTTGCCAGATTCTCCGAAGTTCACCAGGTAAGTCATCCTGTTCTGGATGCCGCGCGGCCTGAGAGAGCACACAGCGGAAGTAGATTCTTGGAATGAATTTGCGTGGGATGGCGGCAGCTTGGACCTATGGCACTCGTAGGTGGCGTTAAATCGCGTCTCTGACCTCTCTGACAATGTCGGCGGTGTCAAGCAGTTTTGGAGCACACTGCAGCATGCACTCGTAGGAGAGCGCCATTTCGCTCTCGATGAATCATGTCCAACCAAGGCTCGCTTGTAATCCACGCAGGTCAGACACTCGGTCCGACCCATGCATCTCTTCGATCTGCGACTGCGATCATGATTACGACTTCGAACTCCTCGGTGAAGAGGAGCGGGACGCCCAATCAATTACTCGGCGTTCGACTGCACACCATCGCGATTTCCGGGCTGTCCCGCGTGCGAACCGAACTGCGTAAATTGCTCCGTAGTCCCATCCCTGACGCCACATCCAGTACAGTCGAACCGCTAGCCTGCGGGCCATCGCTACCTTTGCGGTTTTGCGTCCTCGCCGCAGCATCAGGTGGAGATACTTGCTGCGCCACTCCGGCAGGCTGCGCACCGTCACCTGTGCCGCTTCCACCAGCAAAAAACGCAACATCGAACTCCCCTGCTTGGTGATATGCCCCAGCCGCCGCCGGTTCCCGCTGGACTCCTCCAACGGCACCAGTCCCACATAGCTGGCAATCTGCTTGCCGGAGCGAAACCGATCGGCGTTCCCGATGATCAGCACGAAGGCCAGTGCGGTCAAGGCACCGACTCCGGGATGCGTCATCAGTCGCCGCGCCTCCGGCCACTTCTCGACTTCTTGCTCGATCGCCTGGGTCAACTCGGCGATGGTCGGGTTCAGTCGGTCCATCAGTTCCAGCAGATCGCGTCGTCGCCGGCTGGCCCACCGAGCCAGGCGAAAGGATTCCAGCTGCTGCCGTCCGCGCTCTCGCCATAACCTCTTCTTGCAGCGCAGGCCTTCATTGAGGGCCACGGCTTGCAGCTGGTTCATAATGCGGGTGCGCGCCTGCACCATGCGGTGCCGATGCCACAGCAGTTGCCGCAGATCCCGATTCTCCCAACTCGGCACCCAGATCCGCGGGAAACGATCTTCCAGCAGCAGACGCAGGATCAGCTGCGCGTCTTGGCGATCCGTCTTCTGCTTCCGTACTCGCTTGGTGCGGATCTCAGCTGCGTCTCCAATCCACAACCCAAACTGCAACTCGGCCACGAGTCGTTCGAACCAGCGGGCTGCCCGCTGGCTTCCATGCCCACACGCAGCTTCTTGTCCGCCAGTGCACGGTAGAACGTTTCCGCGTCCTCACGATGCGTTAGCCGTTTCTCCTGGAACTCTCCGCTGTCGGTATCCACCGAAGCAATTTGCTGAAACTCGGGGTGGAAATCTACTCCTATAATGATCATCGTTCGGCTCCTTTCTCCCGAGCCCGTTGGTTGGCTTCAGCACCACCAACTCTACTCGGGCGTGGGAGCCGACATTGTCATGCAATCAATTGCACCAACAACCCCCTCGGTGCTCAGGCCCAGCATCTCGACGAACTCACCTTGGTGATGAAAATCACAGACAACAGCGCCCCGGCAGATTTGTAATCCCTGTAGTAGGAGGAATTAAAACTGAATACTGCAAATGGGCGGCCCGGCCCCGCTAAAGGGTGAGGGCACTCGCCCAGCTGCCACTCGACAGCGAGGGGCCGGGCTAGCTATGCGGGAGGTGAGCGGGAGGTACCCGCTATGCGTAGACCACATGCCGCGGCGGGCGTTGCCGTGCTGCTGCTTCTCTTCGCTGTCGTGACCCCAAGCAGCCACAGCTGGGGGGGCAACGACGCACCGCACAATCAAGCTAAGTCTTCACGTCTTGCATCGCTTAGAACGTACGCTCCGGGGGATTTCCATCAATCGCTGCTGGATCGCTTGTCCGGCGGTCTTGCCCAAAGGGTGCCCTATCGGATGGCCGCGGATTCCCAAGGGCGGATACTGGTGACGGATCCCGTCCTATCGGTTGTGCATGTCTTCGATACCCGGCAGGGAAAGCGTTGGCAGATGAAAGGTGATCGCCGCCATCGTCTGGATACGCCTGTGTATATCGCGGTGGATGCTGAAGACAACATCTACGTGACCGAGTGGGGGCGGTTTGTCGTCTCTGTCTTTGAGCCCAGCGGGCGTTTCATGCGGACGATTGGCCTCGACGTATTAAAACTGCCGACAGGTATCTGGGTGGACAAGCAGAATCGGAGGCTTTACGTAGCAGACTGGATCAGGGACGAAATCCTGTCGTTCGATCTTGAGGGCAAGCCGCTGCAGGTGTTCGGAAGCTGGGGTACCGGGCCGGGGCAGTTGCGTCGCCCGCTCGATATTGTCCTCCATCGCGACACGCTGGTTGTTCTGGATGCCGGTAATTCTCGCTTTGAGCTGTTCGATCTACAAGGGAACTTTCGCGGTCTGTGGCCATTCGGAGTCAACCGAACGCCGATCGCGTTCGCATTCGATGCTGCCGGCAATCTGTACTATGTTGACTTGGATTCCGGGGGGCTGGTTGCGATGGACCCGCAGGGCAAGGTGCTAGCTGGATTCGAGCAGCGGCCGTTCGGCCAGTGGACGCCGCGGTCGTCCGCTCGACTGAATTTCATGTGCGTAGCCCTCGACGCACTGGGCAAAATTCTGGTGCTTCGCCCGACACTCGACGTGGAGGTTTTCGAGCCCGTCCTGTAAGTGAAAACACGTTCTTCATTGTTTGGCAGTCTGCTTGACTTTTAAATGGACACTCCAGAGGCGAATCGCCAGTTCAGTTTTCACAGGAACTCCTCTGCAGCAGATTGTTGACGCAACATCGCGAGCCACTCGAGAGAGCTTTCCCGGACACGACAGCAGCCTGCCTATCCTGGGAGTCCTGCAGCTAGCCGGCTCCCGTGAGTGCAAACGCCGGTTCTCTCCAGTAAAGCGTTGGACTGATCGTAGCTGCAGTCGCGAACTGGAGGGCATAGCCATCGCAATGTCAAGTGTGGGCCACGACTCGCGTTTGGACGTGCGGTGATTTCAGTCACAGCAGAGAACGAGTTTGCGCTCGACAATGTTTCAAGAACCACAACTGTGCAATTGGTAGGCCTCGACGAAAGTAAGATTTTCAGTTTGAGAAGGCTACGTCATGGTTATCGCATCAGAATTGCGCGCAGGAATGGTCATCCGCATCGAGGGACAAGTTCACAAGGTCGTCGAAGTGGAATCCAAGGTCGGGGCCGCCAAGATGGGCGGAGTGGTCAAGACCAAGCTGATCAACGTTAGAAGTGGCCGCATGTGGGAGCCGCACTTCCGCCCGCAAGAACGGCTGGAGGAACTCCAACTTGAGCGTCGCATGATGGAGTTTCTCTACGCTGATGGCGACACTTGGACTTTCATGCGTCCGGACACATTCGAGCAAATCGAAGTGCCGGGTACCATCCTAGGAGCGGCCAGAGGCTTTCTGCAGCCAGGAATGGAATTGCCAGTTGAGTTCTTCGAAGGCGAGGCCATCAGCGCGGTCTTTCCGGAAGTGGCGGAAGCACGTGTGGCGAGGACGGCGTCGCCGTCACACTCGCAACGGGACAGCGCGTGGAAAGAAGCGGTTCTCGAGAATGGTCTCGCCGTTCGCGTACCGCTGTTCATCGCCCCCGGAGAAACTGTGCGTGTGGATGTAAAGACCGGACGCTATGTCGAACGGGGACGTGCTGAACGCAAACGTAGTGCATAGGAGTTGTCCTTCCTGCAGCAGCGGAGAAGAGCCATGCTTGAGATGCAAACGGTTCGCATGGAAGTTCCACCCGACACGAATATCATCGTGGGCCAGTCCCACTTCATTAAGACAGCGGAAGATCTCTACGAAGCCGTCGCGACGACGGTGCCCCAGGCCAAGTTTGGTCTGGCGTTCAACGAAAGCTCCGGAGCTTGCTTGACGCGCTCAGAAGGAAACGACCAGACACTCAGGGACACAGCCGTACGCAACGCCCAGTCGTTGGCTTGTGGTCATACGTTTGTCTTGTTACTTCAGAATGCATACCCCATCAATGTGCTAAACACGATCCGGAACGTGCCGGAAGTATGTTCCATATTCTGTGCCACCGCCAATGCAGTGGAGATCATCATTGCGCAAACGGAGCAAGGCCGTGGCGTGCTCGGCGTGATTGATGGTAGCTCTCCCAAAGGTGTGGAAAGCCAATCTGACGTAGCCTGGCGGCACGATCTGTTGCGCAAGATCGGTTACAAGCGGTAAAAATGCGGCAGGAGTGTCCATTAAGTAGTGGTAATTGGTTCCCGCTACGCCGTCATCCGTCCGAAACCGGGCCGACGGCGCCCCCGGCCGCCGCAATTCCCATCAACGATGCAAGTGCGGTCCTCCTGCATGCCCGACGCCATGATTGGATACGTCTAGAAAGTCGCGACGACTTGGCTCCGCTATTCTTCAAAACAGGGGCCGCCATCGTGCCCAAGCTTCTGATGATCACTTATGGTGTGGCTCATTCGAGCATAGGCGTCCTCTAACGCCTTTCTTTGTTGCTCGGTCAACCTCGGATTTTCAAGCGCGTTAATAATCTCATCGAGTTTGGATTCAAGCCGCTCAAGTTCTTCGCAAAGCATCTGGGTCTCCATTTCATGATCCGGCTGACGCGACGGAAGCTTTCGTTGTTGCACATTAGCTCGAACGAAGCTGCGCGAGGTGGATTCCGCCACGTCACCGCGGCTCTTGTCTGTCTGCACTGCCTCCCGGTTTACGACGCGTACTTTGCGACGAGTTCCTTCTTCCCAAGCCCCAAGATTCCGTGTTGTTCCCCAACTTTCTTGAAGGCCTTGATCGCGGTATCCAAGTGATGCTTTTCGTGAGCGGCGGAAAGTTGCGTACGGATTCGGGCCTGCCCCTTGGGCACCACCGGAAAGAAGAAACCAACCGCATAGACGCCCTCGTCAAAAAGGCCGTGGGCAAAATCCTGTGCAAGCTTGGCGTCGTACAACATGACCGGCACGATCGGACTGTCCCCTTCTTTTACGTCAAACCCCGCTTCCTTCAGCAGACCACGCCAGTACTTGGTGTTCCATTCCAGTTTGTCGCGGCGGTCAGTACTGATGGTGATCAGGTCCATGACCTTCAGCGCACCCGCCACAATCACCGGCGCCACTGAATTTGAGAAAAGGAACGGGCGCGCCCGCTGGCGGCACATCTCCACCAGCTCACGACGCCCGCTGACGCACCCACCGGAGGCACCGCCCAATGCCTTCCCCAGCGTAGTAGTGATCACGTCAATTTTTCCCAAGACGCCGCAATGTTCGTGCGTTCCGCGCCCGGTGCGGCCGATAAATCCGGTGGCGTGCGAGTCGTCCAGGAACACCATGGCCTTGTACTTCTCGGCCAGGCTTACAATCTGGTCGAGCTTGGCCGTGTCACCGTCCATCGAGAACACGCCGTCGGTGATGATCATCCGATAACGCTTGTCCTGGTGCTCTTGCAGCTTCTCCTCCAGGTGACCCATGTCGGAATGCTTGAACGTATCCTGCATCGCCTTGCACAGGCGCATCCCGTCCACGATGGAGGCGTGCACCAGCCGGTCGGCGATCATCACGTCCTGCTCGTTCAGGCAGGCCTCGAAGAACCCGCCGTTCGCGTCCATGCAGGAAGGAAACAGGAGGGTATCCTCGGTCCCGAGAAATCCGGTCAGCCGGTTCTCCAGTTCGCGATGGATATCCTGAGTGCCACAAATGAAGCGCACCGACGACATGCCGTAACCGCGGCTGTCCAACCCCGCGTGCGCCGCCGCAATCACGTCAGGATGGCTGGAAAGGCCAAGGTAGTTGTTGGCGCACATGTTGATGCACTTCTTGATTTCAGAGCCAACCGGAAACTCCACCTCAATTTCTGAACCTTGAGGAGAATGGATATAACGCTCACCTTTGAACAGACCGGCGGCTTTGATTCCCTCGATCTCGGTCTGATAGCCGTTGCGAACTGTATCGGTAAAGGCCATGACGTTCCTCGCTTGATGAGATTCGAATCAGTACTGTGCCCGTCACCGACGAAAGCCGGGCAGCGCCGAACCCGTTCTAAACTTCCGCCTTCTGGAACCGTCGCACCAGCGCCGCGATGCTCTGCACGGTATCGAAGGCGTCCGGAGTAGCGGCCGCGTCAGGAATGTGGATCGAGTACTTCTTTTCCAGGAACCGCAGGAGCGACACCATGGAGAAGGAATCCACAATCCCGCCCGAGATCAGCGGCGTGGTCTCGGTGATCTCCCGTTCGTCCCCTTCCTCCAGGTATTCCCGGGTCACGTAATCGCGAACCACTTTGACGATCTCGTCCATGATTGCTCTCCCTTTCTGCTCGCGGTCTTCAGTCGTCCATGATGGTGGAAAGGTCCCCCACCGGCTCGTGGAACTCCTTGCAGCGCAGGATGCGGCGCACGATCTTGCCGCTTCGGGTCTTGGGCAGGCAGTCCACGAACTCAATCTCCTGCGGCATCGCCAGCGGCGATAGCCGCTTGCGGATGTGATTCATGATTTCCAGTTCCAGGTCGCCCGATGGGTCGTAACCTCGCTTGAGGGTCACGAAGGCTTTGACCACCTCCATGTTGACCGGGTCGGGCTTGGCAACGGCGGCGGACTCGGCGACGGCATGGTGCTCCAGCAGGGCCGATTCGATCTCGAACGGACCGACCAGGTGTCCGCCGGTGTTGATGACGTCGTCGTCGCGTCCCATGAACCAGAAGTAGCCATCGGCATCGATCGAGGCCCGGTCGCCGCACAAATACCAGCCATTCTTGAATTTCGCTTTGAACCCAGCCTCGTTGTTCCAGTAGCCGCGGATTTGCGATGGCCAGCCCGGGCGCAGCGCGATCAACCCGGCGATCCCCGTCTGATTCACCGCCTCATATGTCTTCGGGTGCAGCACGGTCGCGGTGATTCCAGGGAACGCTTTTCCCATAGAACCCGGTTTGACCGGCATCCCGGGGAGATTGGTGATCACGATGCAGCCAGTTTCCGTCTGCCAGAAGGTGTCGTGGAACGGCGTCCCAAATACTTTTTGTGACCACACAACCGCCTCGGCGTTGAGGGGTTCGCCCACGCTGGCCAGATGCCGCAGGCTCGACAGATCATGCCGCTGCACGATCTCCGTCCCCTCCTTCATGAGGAGACGGATGGCCGTGGGCGCCGAATACCAAACCGTCACGCGGTGTTTTTCTATGAACTCATACCAGCGCTCCGCGTTGAAGCCGGAATCGAACACTACTTGCGTAATGCCGTTTGACCAGGGACCGATGATGCCGTATGACGTGCCCGTCACCCAACCGGGGTCGGCGTTACACCAGTAAACGTCATCGGGCCGCAGGTCCAGGACCCATTTGGCGGTGAGGTACTGCGAGATGACAGAATAGTGAACGTGCTGCGCTCCCTTAGGCTGTCCGGTCGTGCCGGACGTGTAGTGCAGAACCGACGGTGACTCGGCGGTCGTCGGGTAGACGGCAAAGTCTTCGATGCGGCGCGCCTGGTCCATCGGGAAAGACACTTCGGATTGCTGCAGTGGAGATTCACCCGCGTCTACCAAGATGATGTACCGCAAGTTCGGAAGGTGCTCGCGAATCTTGCGAACCTTGTGGACGTGTTTCTTCTGGGTAACGATCGCCGACGTGTTGGCGTCCTGCAGCCGCACGAAAAGCGATTCGTCGCCGAAGGCGGAAAACAGCGGCTGTACCACCCCACCCATCTTCAGGACGCCAAGAAACCCGATGTACAGTTCCGGCACCCGGTCCATGAACAGGCACACCCGTTCGCCGGGCCGGATGCCGAGTTCGCTGAGAAAGTGAGCGATGGTGTTGGACAGAACGCGCAGGTCATCAAAGGTGAACTGCTTCTCGTTGCCCTGGTAATCTTCCCAATGTAAAGCTAGCTTGTTGGCGAGGCCCATGCGGCAGATGCGGTCGCTGCACATCCAACCGATATTGATGGGGTCGCCCGGCTGATGGCCTAACTCCTGCTCGGCGATAGACCAGCTGAAGTTCGCGCTGAGTTCCTCATAGGAAGGCGGGTCGCTCATAAGCTTGTCCGATCTGGGCGCCCTTGGCTTCTCAAGATTCTAGGATGACCATGGCGCCACTCTGCTCCGCAGCAGGAGCGATTCAGACCCTGACGTACCGCACATCCAGGTTGATCGCTTCCGATTTCAGGCCACATGTCACTCTATCGGCCCTAACCCAGCGCCGGGCGCCAGAACCTCAACGAGGTTCGGAGGCCCCAAGACCCGGGTTACTAAACCGGCTGATGTTATCCTCTGCTCTGAGCAGTGGAGTGTCAGTGATAGGTGTCACACAATCCGTGCAAGGCGTGTATGCGGCAGGCTCGCGCGTTGGAGTCCATAAGACAACTTGCTGGAGTCTGTTTGTGTCCTACACTCACGGCGAGAGACATCGGGCGGCAGTCTCCGGCGCCGAGTGTCAGCGGCTAGAGCAGGAGTTGCTTACTCAACGTCACCTGGGAGCAGACCAGGATTCGGTTTTGCCACTGAACCTTTCAGCCAGCCCGCTTGCTACAGCTTGGCGGGAACCGGGGCTCTGGCCTCAGACTTCTCCGAAGTCTTGGTGATGCGTGAAAATATGTCGACTGGCACGGGGAAAACCAAGGTAGTGTTCTTTTCCACCCCGATCTCGGTCAATGTCTGGAGATAGCGGAGCTGGATGCTGATCGGCTCCTCGGCCAGCAAGTGGGCGGCATCCACCAATCGCTGTGCCGCCGAAAACTCGCCCTCAGCGTGGATGATCTTCGACCGCTTTTCGCGCTCCGCTTCTGCTTGCTTAGCCATGGCGCGCAGCATAGACTCCGGCAAGTCCACCTGCTTAACCTCCACATTCACCACTTTCACCCCCCACGGAGCCGTGTGCGTATCGAGAATGCTCTGCAGGCGCATGTTGATCTTTTCCCGGTGGGCCAGCAATTCGTCCAGCTCAGCCTCGCCCAGCACTGAGCGAAGAGTGGTCTGGGCAAATTGCGAGGTCTGGTTGAGGTAATCGGAGACCTCGACTACCGCCTGCCGCGGATCTATTACGCGCAAGAAGATGACCGCGTTCACCTTCAAGGTGACGTTGTCGCGGGTGATGATGTCCTGCGGTTTCACCTCGAGCGCTTCCTGGCGCAGAGAAATCCTCACCATGCGGTCCACCGGCGCAAACACCAGGATGATTCCCGGTCCCTTGGCATAGGGTAGTAAGCGCCCCAGCCGGAAGATCACGCCACGCTCGTACTCACGCAGGATCTTAATCGAGCTGAGGACATACAACACGACGATAGTTGCAACGATGACAGGGATTGGAATCATGGGCAGCCTCCAGCAAACGGAATTGGCGTGCGCACACATCGCGGGCTGCAGCGCAGGACATCGCAGAACTCGTGCTGCCCGCTATGGCAAGTGCGCAAGACACAAGACTTTCAAGCCTCAAAGGTGCCACGCTCCAAGCGACTCTACATCTGGCAGGCATGCAAACTTCAGGACTGTCGGCTTGACGAGCCGTTCGAAATCCGCGTACGAGACTTGGAGCAACTCGTTGTGCGAGCCTGCATTGAATGCAATGTCTTTGTCCTTCGCGAGACTCTCGTCAACATAGACAGCCATCTCGTAGAGATTCCCAAAGGGCGGCATGGCACCTATATCGCACTCCGGGAACCGGTCTTTGAATTCTGCTTCCTTGGCGAGACTAATGGTTCTTGCTCCCGCTGCTGCTCGCAACAAGGAAAGATCGACCTCGTAGGAAGCAGGAAGAACAGCCATGGCTAACGCGTTGTCGATCTTTACAATCACCGTCTTTGCCATCTCCTTTCTTGATATGTGCGTAACCGATGCGATTTCTTGGGCGGTGTATGCGACCGGGTGAGAGATGGTCACGTACTTAATACCCTGGTCGTCGAGAAACTCTCTCAGCTTCTTTGTGGGCATACCGACCTCCATGCTGCAAATCGTTGGGAGAGGCTGTGACTCCGGCGAGTCCTAGTTTGCTGACACGCTCCTTCTGGCTGTGGCGCCGTGAGCACATTGCCTCAGTCGATGTGAAAATCTCGAGTTGTTACGCACTCAGCGTCGCCGTGACCGCGTAGAACCATCTCTGCTCCACTTCCTCGCTGCCACAGCGTGGGCAGACGATCTTGCCCTTGTATTCGGTGGGAGTCAGCGTCTTTGAGAAGGGTCTATTGCACGTGTGGCAGAAGAACTCGTAGTGGGGCATCGACCTGGCCCTCCTGCGCCACAACTTAATGCTAGACCTCGCTCGGTCACAGTTCAATGTGAACAACCGGATAGCATGAAGAACGGCAATCAGGTCTGAACCGCCTCATAGAACTGATTGCTTCAAGGTCCGTCCGTGAAGTGCGGGACAAGGTGAGAACACTCTCCGGATATGACCTAGGTACCGTGGTTTTCGCCGGTCTTGTGGCCGTGACAGAGCTGCGAGCGTTCCGAACAAGCAAAAACTAACGAAGGCAAGCCCCGGCTCAGCCGAGGCTTGTGCGCAAATGAACTCGCTGGGGTTAGGCGGCGGCTTTCAAGGCCGAAACTCCGCTTGCAGTCGGCCTCCCTTAGCTGGAACCCAGTTCCTTCCGGTTCAAAGGTCGAACGGCATTGTGATGCAGCTCACAGACTCGGGCGCCAAACGGCCCTAGCATGAGAACAAGAGTACTGGTCGCACAGAACACTCCCCCGCCCGTCTCCTGACGACCAATGAAATCGGGAGGTGCGTCATGTTACTCGTATTATGGCTTCTGCTCTTTCTCGCCGTCGCCTCCCTAGTTCTGCTGATGCCGACGCTATGGGGACGCGAAATTTACAACCACTATCGCGGAAGTCGGGCCGTGACGTGCCCGGAAACCCGCCGGCAGGTCGCCGTAAGCTTCGATGCCTTGCATGCGGCCGTAACTGGGTTGAGCGCACCAAAGCCCGCCTTGCGCCTCAGCGCGTGCACCCGCTGGCCCACGCGTGCCAATTGCGGCCAGGAATGCATTCCCGAGGCGCTACGCGCAGGACCTTACACACAAGGCGAAGTCGACCTGTCGACAACCAAAAAGATCTACCACCTCCCAGTGCTAATAGCGTCCTTTGTGGCTTGGGTCTTGGGAGCGTTTTGGCATTCGGAGTTCCTGTTTCGCGAGCGATGGATGGAAGCACTCGGGCTGAGTGATGCCAGACTGCGGCAGATCGTCGAGTGGTGGGCTCCCCATCTGATCAGTGTGGCGGTTCCACTTCTGTTTTCCTATGGCGTAGCCTGGCTGCTGGCTTGCAGCGGGCGGAAAGGCCTACGCTCGGGGATTCTCGCATCGACTTTTCTTTGGGTCTTACTCACGGTCGCCACTCTGCCAAGCGCAGTTTGGGCTGGAATCTCCCGAGACCTGCTGCTGTTGGAGGCTGGTTACACGTTCCTGGCGAGCATTGCGATTGGAGCAATTGTCGGCGGGTTGACGGGCAAACTGATCGAACCGGCATTCCAAGAAAAGTAACAGGCGAGCACTAATGGGAACCTGGGAGTTCGGGAGGATCCGCACACGCGGATGCCGCAGCGCATGAGAAAGGAAGGTGGAGCGTTATGAACTCCCGACAATTGAACTGCGCACCTCCGCGTGTCAACTGGGGAAGCCTGCTAACCTTCGCTTGGCTGTTACTCTCCATAGTATTCCTGGCCGCACAGGCCACAGTTTCAGCCGCCCCCCCTCTGCTACACCAAGTGAGCAAGATCTATGTTGCTCCGTCATCAGATGATTTCGTGCTCCTCGTCAAGGCTCGTCTAGAAAAATGGGACGCGGTAGAGACCACTTCAAAGGCGGAGGAGGCCGACGCCATTCTCACTTGTCGAACGGAGAACACAATCGTGCCCGCTAGGCTAGTCGTACGGCGGACGACTGCAGAAGTTACTCTTGTGGATCCTCGCTCTCAGAAAGCCATCTGGAGGACCGCAAAATCGTCGCCCTTTGACACAAACAGATTGGCGGACGACATTGTTGAGCAGCTCAAGAAGGACTGGAGAAAATCAGCCAGCGGGCATTGAGGGAGACCGACCGTGGCCGGCTGCACGTCGCAGCAAATGAGAGGGACGCCCAAGAACGGAGGGAGCTTATGAATGTCTATGAAGTCACTCTGCACGGCACTGATAGCATCTACCTGCTGGCGCCCACAAAATACCGCGCCCTGGAACTGGCGGGAGACTACCTGGCCGACGCAGGCCGGCCAGACATGCTGCAATCAGGGAAATTCGTAGTACGCCGGCTCGATCTGTCCGAAGAACAGATACTCCGCCCCGAAAGATGTCGGGCTTGCCCCCTGAATGAATAGATCAAGCTCGAAGACGGCTAGGGCTGTGCTTCTCTCAGGGATACTTATCTGCCTTGCTGCACAGCGGGTCGAAGCTGCGGAACTGAAAAAGGAAACCGCTGCTGCCTTTGAGCACTATGTTGGCGCGTCCGAAAAGCGGATCAAGTCAGAACTCCACAACGGGTCTTTCCTCTTCATTGATGAGTTGCCGGAGACGCGTCGGGTGGAAGCCTATTCACAGCTTCACGAGGGAAGAGTTCTGGTTAAGCAGATGAACACGAAGGAAGAGGGGCATCCTATCGAAGTCCCACACGGACTGATTCACGACTGGGTCGGCGTGCTGTTCATCCCGAACGCATCGCTGTCGCAAACCCTTGCGGTCGTCCAAGACTACGACAATCACCGGAACATCTACAAACCCGAGGTACGCGATTCCAAGCTTGTACAGCATAGTGGGGACAACTTCAAAGTGTTCCTCCAGCTCTACAAGAAATCGCTGGTCACTGTCGTCATCAATGCCAACTTTGACATCAACTACGAGCGGTTTGGAACGAACCGTGCAGTGAGCCGTTCCTATTCCACCCGGCTCGCGGAGGTGGAAAACGCCGGCCAGACAGACGAGCATGAGCTGCCTGTAGATGACGCGCACGGCTATCTCTGGCGCCTCTACAGCTACTGGCGGTTCGAAGAACAAGATGGGGGCGTATACGTGCAGCTCGAATCGATCGGGCTGAGCCGCGCAGTGCCCGCCATCTTCGGCTGGTTGGTAAACCCGCTGCTGAGAGGCATCCCGCGTGGAACCCTTTCGAGCCTGCTCGGCTCTACACGGGCTGCCGTCGCCACACCGGCTACAGACGATGCTCATCGCGCCTCACCCGGTTTCCGCTAAATTCTGGTGCCTATGATCACTGACAGTGCATGCCATGTGGTGTAAAGACAAATTAGACCGGGTCGTCTTCGAAAGTCAGCGCTCCACCTCTGCAGTCCAAGCAGGCGTCAGCGTGAAGACGCCCGGTACGAGCTAAGGCCTTCGGCTAATCATTTGCGCACTGGAGTCTATTCTCATTAGCAATGAGCGGAGTCACAGACGGGCTCTGGGCGCTCAAAGTAGATTTGTGGCGAATCGAGGCCTTCCACATGACGGGCCACGGGACAGGGCAAGTCACGACGTTGCAGGGTGCGGGTCGACTGGAAGATCCGGACGGGCATTCAACAAGTGTAAGTTACAGCCTTCATGAGTGCGAAGAGATCATTGATGCTGGAGACCGTGATAATCCAAACGACACATTGCGTAGGAAAAGGACGCTTGAGGGCACCATCCGCGCTGGGAGATTGCCGCTTGCGCGAGTGTGCGTTCTTCATCTCGAAGACGGTTTCCGGATCAAAGTGATACTCAAGGCTTCTGACGGGCATGTTGCCCAAGTGGATTCGACAGGCCCTCCCTTTTAGCGGATGCCAGAAGTTCTAAAAGATTTTTCCCGCCCCCGGTAGTCGGTCCGCAAGCAGGTACCTGCCGTCCAGTACTGTTTGATAAGCCGCCGCTTCGTCAACGATTCGGGTTTACGGGATGAAGGGCATTCTTGCGCAGGCAATGCGCCGTCACGCTCCTGATAACCCCTTGGGAGAAGGAAACCACGAGGTACTATTACCACTGCGAGCTTCCTCCGTTGGGACGGGGTCTTCCAATGAAGCGTTGCCATGGACTCGAATGCAAGGTTTCACGATCCTTTGCGCAACGCGTCTCGGCCACCTTCGGCCGCCTCTGGCCCTTCCTATGGCTGGTTGTCTTCTGCGGCTTTGCCTCAGCCCACGCAATCGCGCAATCCTCAGCACCGGTCTATCCCGGAGCTGATTGGGAAAGGGTCAAGCCGGAGTCGGAAGGCTACTCCAGCGCCAGGCTGGAGGCACTGCGCACCTGGCTCAAAACCCAGCACACGACTGCGATGCTTGTTTCGGTACATGGCAAGATCATCTTCGAATACGGCGATCTGCAGCGTGTGAGCATTGTGGCGTCCGTGCGGAAGAGCATACTGGCAATGCTGTATGGGAGGTACGTCTTCGATGGGACGATTGATCTCAGCAAAACAGTGAAGGAACTCGGCCTGGACGATGTGCAGAAGTTTCTTCCCATCGAGAAGAACGCCACGCTGGAACAACTTCTGACAGCCCGCTCTGGAATCTATATTCCCTCGAGCAACGCGAATCCCGACGCCAACGCCCCGCGGCGGGGATCTCAACGTCCGGGTTCCTACTTTTTCTACAACAGCTGGGACTTCAACGCTGCAGGCACGGCCTTCGAGAAGCTTACGGGAAAGGACATCTACGATGCCCTTGAGTCGGAGCTGGCCAAACCCGTCGGGATGCAAGACTTTGACCGGTCCCGGCAGAAAAAGGTTTCCGCAATGCCAGCGTCGGTGCACCCGGAATATCCCATGTATCTCTCCACGCGAGACATGGCGCGGCTCGGCCTGCTCATGCTGCGCGAGTGCAATTGGAATGGCAAACAACTGGAGCCTAGAGACTGGTGCAAGTACATCACCAGGCTGATCACTCCCTTCCATGAGATGAATCCACCCGGCTTGCGGGCATTAGGACGGCCGGACCGCTGGGGTTACGGCGCGTTCTGGTGGGTATGGGATGCGCCGGTGTGGCCGGGGAACGTGTATGACAGCCCGTTCCAGGGAGCTTACAGTGCGATGGGGGCTGGCGGCCAATACATCACTGTGCTTCCTGGTACCTACATGGTGATTGCCCATAAGGTCGACGTCAATCAAGACCCAGGAGCCCAAGTCACGAACACGGAGTATGACGCCATCCTGCAAATGGTAATCGCGTCGGCGTGTGCGAGCACCTGTAGATAGCCGACCACCCAAACCGGGCTTCAAGAGTGGGAATTAGATGGGTTACCGCACTCCGCAGCCACGATAGTCTTCCCGCACCTGTACAGCCGTCAATCTCCGAGAGTGGACCTGTCAGACAGAAGAGGATTGATCGTTGCTGCAATCAGGCCTTTGCACTCAGAACCCGGTTGTGAGTGCTATGGCGATTTTACGACAGTCATCGCTGACGGAGCCGCTGTCGCGAGGCTAAACTGGCTCGAACACGCCCACGCACATCGATGAATCGCTCCGCCACTTTTGGCGTCATAGGCGGCTCCGGCAGCACCGCGAAAGCGGTGGCCAAGGAGCTGCGGCGTTCTACTGACAAGCCGATTCTTATCGGTGGACGCAACCTCGCCAATGCGGAAGCCGTTGCGGCGAACTTGGGTGTCGCAGTGTCAGCGGTACGAGTCGACATCCGCGATGCGCGGTCGCTGGAGGACTTCTGCGGGCGCTCTTCCATTGTGGTGAACTGCGGCGGGCCGGTTTGCGAGCTACAGGATCTGGTTGCCCAGGCTACGCTGCGAACGCGGAGCCACTACGTCGACGTTGCCGGCTTGACGTTCGTGCGGGAAGGCATGATGCCGCACCATCAGGAGGTCGCCGATCGCGGATTGTCGTGTGTGGTGTCTGCCGGATGGCTTCCAGGCATGTCGGAACTGCTGCCCGCGTACTCCCTTGCTTTGGCGAAAACCGGGATGGATGCCGTTCAGTCCGTGACAATCCATTTTGGCGATTCTGGTGAGTGGTCGAATAACGCGCTGCGCGACGCTGCCTGGTATCTGCGCAAGTTCGGTCGGCGCCGACCGAGGTACATGCACGATGGCGAATGGGTTCGCGCAAGGCTGTCTGAGGTTCTAGTTGAGAAGGACATCGGAAGTCCGATGGGCCGTTGCCTTTTCTCGATGTCGTGCCTTCCTGAAATGGCAGAATTGATGAGCCGGTTTAAGGACTGCGATGTGCGTGCGTACTCGTACCTGCCGAGCCGTCGTACCGCCATAGCTGGATCTTTGATCGCGCTGCTGCCGATGCCGGTAGACCTCGCTGTCCGAATATTGCGTCCGGCTCTTCACGGGCAGTCATTGCCTGTTGGCGGATTCAACGTCGTCGAGATTCAGGGTCGCTGTGGATCGCGTGAGGTCGCACATCGCCATCGGTTGACCTTCGAGAGGGATCGCGAGTACTGGATAAATGCCGTTGTTGCGGCGACCGTTGCGCGCCTGATCTCCGACGGCCGCGGCGTCAAACCGGGCGTCCATTTCCTCGTCGATGCGGTCGATCCGATTGCGTTCATTGAGGAGTTGCGAAGGGCTGGAGTGACCGATACGCAGTCGTTCAGCGCACAAGTCAGTACCAACGGCTCCAGTTCGGCTCGCCCGGCGGGCCGCCACAGGGCTTTCTTGCGACGCACCCCTTCGTTTAATGCCACCACATGCAACTGATTCATGATGCGCACGCGCATCTGTACCAGCCGGTGTCGATGCCACAACAGTTGCCGTAGATCGCGGTTCTCCCCACTCGGCACCCAGATCCGCAGAAAACGATCTTCGAGCAACAATCGCAGCAGTGGCCGGGCATCCTGGCGATCCGTCTTCTGCTTGCGCACTCGCTTCGCCCGTATCTCGGCGGCATCTCCGATCCACAACTCAAACTGCAACTCCCCCAGCAGTCGCTCAAACCAGCGAGCCTGCCCGCTGGCTTCCATGCCCGCCCGCACGCTCGCCGCAAGTCCTCTGAGCTCGCGATAAAAGCTTTCCGCTTCCTCGCGGTGCTCCAGTCGCCGCTCGTTCAACTCGCCAGTTTCGGTATCAACAACCGCAAACTGTTGGAAGCCCGGGTGATAGTCACAACCTATAATCAGCATCTTCGGCTCCTTTCTCCCGAGCCTTTTGGTTGGTTGGCGCCACCAAAGTTTACTCGGGCCTGGGAGCCAACATTGTTATGGAATCATTACACTCACGATCGGCATGCTGGCGCCGCGGCGAAATGATGCTGATCCAAAAGAGCATGTTTCTCTGCCCGAACTCTGACCATTGGCCCCTCACAAGACCGGACAGAACCTCACCGGCCGCTACGCAGAGATAGGCGCAAGTATCTGTAAAGTAAAGAAAACGGATTGCGTGGAAAATGAATGGGTTGGACTTAGAATCCGCAGGTCCGAAAGGACTGTGGGGGTTCGATTCCCCCTCCCGGCACCAACCAACCCGCCGGTAGGACATCCGTCAGGAAGAACTTGAAGAACTGCGGCACTGCGGCGCCGCAGGTCTGGTGCAACATTTTCCGGCATTCTTCCCTTGATCTTGCATGCGGATCGACCCGAATCAATTGGGCGGTTCCAACTCGATCAGTGGCTTCTTGACCCGGCACTTGTCCTTGAGCCAGTCGTGCATGATCTGGAGGTCGACGGGTGGAATTCGAAGAAACTCGCAACCAGCAGCGCCGTAATCGCGAGTCCACAGCACGCGGGCCTGGATATAGATCTCCTTCTTCGCCGCCGGCAACTGCAGGTGCAACGAGAGAACCTCTCCTATTGTCAGTTTTTCCTTGGTGGTGAGCCCCAATCCCCCATCTCCGATGTTCGTGACCGTTGCGGGGATGGTTCGGTTGTTCTCGCCAGTAGCTTGAACCGGGGTCATGACGGCGTACCTGGCATGCCGCCTGTAGTCCTGAAGCATTCGGGAATAGGCAGCTCGCACGGACCTCGTGCCGGACTCCGGCGTTATGGGCTTTCGCAGGACCACATGGACACCGGGTATGGCCCGATCGTCGGCGGACACGGCAACGATCGTTGGTTTTTGCTTCACCCGGGACTTCCAGACTTCGTGGAGCAACTTTAGGGAAGACTCGCCCTCCCAGTCAATCACGATGAGATCGGTGCTGCCCTCTTCCAGTAAACCGGCAGCCCTCGACGTCGTGGGGCAGACGTTGGTGCAGATCGAGAAGTTCCTGAGTATTCGATCCAGGGTGGAGAAAACCGTTGGATCGTGAGAAACAAGCAAGCATTCGAACGCCATTTCCGGTGTCATACACGGCCTTTCGTGGATGGGGCGACTTCGCCAGGGATCTGTATGGCCGCGCCCCCGTCCTGAGCCTCCGCACCCAGTATTCTGCTGACAATGCGAGTCAAAGACTCCGAGTCCTGATGCAGCCCCAGGGTCGATTTGTCGAAGTAGGCTGTAGCGCCCTCTTTCTTCAATTGGGACTCATTGCTCTGCGGAAGGCTGCTGAGCACAACAATGGGGACGCGGGCAGTCGACGAGTTGGCCCGCAATGACCGGAGCACCTGAGGTCCTCCCAACTTGGGGAGCAACATGTCCAGCAGGATCAAGTCTGGAACTCGCTCGAAAGCCACGCGCAGCGCTTCTTCCCCGTCACAGGCTGTAACGACTGAATATCCAGCTCTGACCAGGGTTCTTTCGTTCATCAGTCGCAGGAACCTGCTATCTTCGACGAGCAGGATTGTCTTCACAAATAACTTCCTTCCGCGGAAATGCCTGCCAGGCACGTGTTCGTCACTCGTTCACGCATTGATTCTTCCTCGACCGAATCCAAGATTGCCACGATTCTGAGCCAGCCACGACTGGGAGGTGCGTGCAGTCGCTATTCCGTCCTTCGTGGCTATGGCACGAACAGGTGGTTACCCCCCGTTACGAAGTTCCGTTACGGTCTTGCGATTGTGCACTTTCCATCCCACACGTACTCTCGAACCATGATGTGCTACACCACATCGACAGACCGAAAGCCATCGCGCACCACGATCCTGTATTCCCCGATGGAATGCCTAAAAGAGGCCAATCCTATGAAGTCGACGCTCTCATCCTTACTACTCATATTCGTGCTCGTGGCCATTTCGTCAGCAAAAGAGCTCCCGTCCGCTCCCAGCAGCGTAGCCAGACCGAACGATTCCGCGATTGAAGTCGCAGCACGGGTCTCCGCTCCTAACAGCGTGCAGATCAAGACTGTCGAAAGCAAGACCATCGACAAGAAATTCATCAGCCTGGCGGTGATCTCTACGGGCAGCACGTTCGCCGACTCCTACACCACGCTGTTCGCCCGGCAGAACTGGCTTGCCGGTAAAAAGGGCGTATGCAACGTTGAAGTCCAGTCCGCCTACTTGTACGGAACCCACCCCACGGCTGGACGCGCGTATGCGGTTGCTTCCGTGAAGAGCGTTGGTTCCGTACTTGCTGCCTACTACCTGCGCAAGCGTCACAGCAAGCTGTGGAGTCTGCCTCTGGTCGCGAATTCGATCCTGAGCCTGCAAGGCACGACGCAAAACATGATTGCCTGCAACTAGGCTCGTTCTGGGCCGCCTCGTCATCGCAAAGCTCATTGCACCGTGAGGGTCAGAGGCAGAGAGTGCTGCAAAGTACCTGACGCTCCGGTAATGGTAATCGTGTAAGTCCCGGGAGGAGTTCCCGATCCGCCCGGTGGGGCAACCCCAGTTCCGCCCGCGCACGCAGCCAACAGCACCAAGGATGAAAACAAAGCCAGCAGCATCAGGGCACGAAGCCTGCCAGACCACTTCCTGGGCCGCGCAAGAATCATTCCGAATAGCCCAATGCCTGGTAATTGAATCCACATCGCATACGCCAATGCGCCGCGAGGCTGAAAAGGAGATAGCTGCGCATTCGCTGACTTTGTAGCGACGGTCAACGTCGAAGTTCCCTGATTTCCGGCTGGAGTTACTGAATTCGGTGACAAACTGCACGTCGCCTTAGCAGGCAGCCCACCACAGCTTAAGTTGACCGCGTTCGTGAACGACCCGCCCACTGAAGCCAGAGTCAGCACGTAGGTTGCTGTCGATCCACTCTTCACGATGCTGCTGCCGGGGGAAGCGGTCAGGCTGAAATCTGATCCCGTTCCCGTGAGCTGCGCAGTTTGGGGATTGGCGTCGGCATCATCATTGATCGTCAGGGTTCCGCTGCGGGATCCAGAAGCCGTCGGAGTGAAAGTGAGATTGGTCGTACAGGAGGCTCCCACGGCGAGAGTAGCGGGACAGTCGTTGGTCTGGCTGTAATCTCCGTTCACCTGAATGCCGCTGATGTGCAATGCCGCGCTCCCGGTGCTCGAGAAGGAAATGCTCTGTGCTGCGCTGGAACTTCCGAGTTGCGTGTTGGGGAAGACCAGACTCGAAGGGTTGAGGGCGGCGGCGGCACCCGTGTAGGCGTCGCCGCTCAGGTTAATAAGGTGGGGCGATCCTGCCGCATCATCCTTAATAGAGATTGATCCGGTACGATGCCCCGCCGCGGCGGGGGTAAAGGTCACCGAGACGGTACAAGAACCAGCTGCGGCCAGGCTCGTTCCACAGTCATCGGTTTCAGCAAAGTCTCCCGAACCCGAAATTGACGAGATGGACAATGCCGAATCGCCAATGTTGCGGAGAAGGCTCTGTTGAGGCTGGCTGGTGGAGCCGACTTGCTGCATGGCGTACTGCAGGACGGCCGGAGTGATGGTTACTGACGGTGCCGTGTTCGGAGCAATTTTGACCACGAATGCGTCTGTATTTCCTCCGAGTATGTTCTGGAAGGCTACCGCGGTCGTCGGGAAATCGGTCGAACTGGTCGAACCGGTAACGTACAGATTGCCGCTGGAGTCAAAAGAAATTCCCGCGGCATTGTCGTCCAGATTTCCGCCGAGGTAGGTAGCCCAGAGCTGGGATGTGCCGGTTGGATCAATTTCCACCAGCAGGACGTCAGATCCGTTCGTGTAAGGTTCAACCGGGTTCACGGTACCGAATGAACCGCTGGAGGTGGATGCCAGAACATACGCATCATTGTTCGCGTCGGTTAACACCGACGAGGGATTCGCATAGTTGTTCGGGCCAAGAAATGTGGAATACGACAGAGTGGACCCCGTCGGGTCGAACTTGGTGACAAAACCGTAGCCACACCCCCACCCATAGACAGCGGGGTCACATATGCTGGTAGAGGTGAGTGGGAATGTCCCGTCGCTGATCGCGACCCCCGTTATATATGCGGAACCGGAACCATCTACGGTGATCGCGTTGATATTGGTCAGCAGACCGCTGGATTCGTAGAAATAGGTTGAATACTGCAGGCTTCCGGAGTTGCTGAACTTGCTCACGAATCCCACGTTGCCATTCAGTGGGGTCGAGTCAGAGCCGAGATATGCTCCAGATGTCACCGGGAAGTCGTAGGTGTTCGTGGTGCCTGCAGCGTAGGTATTGCCGGCAGTATCTACCACCATTCCATTGATGGTGCTGACCGGTTGAGGCCAGCAGGGGCTCCCTCCACAGTTGAACGGCACGTTCGAACTGCCACCGAAATATGTGGAATACACCAGAGATGATCCGTCCGGACTGAATTTGGTCAGGAAACCGTAATTTCCGTACATGCCACCCTGGTTGGGAGACACTGTGGCCTGATAAGCATTGGCTACGGGAAAATTCGTAGACGACGTATTTCCACCGAGGATGATATTTCCCGTGCCGTCAACCACGATGCTGGATGGAATGTCGGAACCATTTCCTCCGAGATAGGTTGAATACAGAAGCGATGAACCGCTGGGGGAAATCTTGCTCAGGAACGCGTTAAACGCACCGGGGTACGACGCCTGATAGGGATTGACTACGGGAAAATCACTGGATGCGGTGCTGCCGGTGACGCACACATCATTTGCGCTATCCAGTGCTAGCGCATAACCGTAGTCGGCACTGTTGCCGCCAAGGTAGTCGGCGTACACGAGATTGGATCCAGTTGCATCCAGCTTGGCCACAAACACGTGCGTGGCAGGGGCCGGAAGTGAGCCCAGGGTGCTGAGTGGGAAATCCGCTGAATCCGTGTAGCCAGCCACGTAGACACTGCCCGCACTATCAACCACGATTCCTCGAGGTTGGTCGGTGCCACTTCCGCCAAGGTAGGTGGAGTAGACCAGTACCGGGTCGATCACCAGTGGCCGGCTTCGCTCGTACTGGGGAACCTGAAAGACGATGTGGCTCGCATCGCGCAGGAGATATTGACCACCTACCGGAATGCGCTGGCCATTCAACTCCTGATACACGACCGGGCTCTTGAAACGAAGAGTCCCGCTACCTGTTTCCAAAACGAGGTCACCATCGCGGTCGACTCTGATCCGGCGAGCGCCTTTGATTTCAAACTGGATCTTGTTGGGATCGGCGCCAGGCGAGACTTCAAAATCGTATTCAAGCTGGCGATTATTGCCGTAGTACACCAGGTCGATACCGGGATAGATATTCCTGCTGCGCACGCTCTTGTACATGGGCACGTTGGTGTGCCACTTCGCGGGGTTGTTTCCGATAAAGTAGTTCACTCTTCCGGGTTGCGGATCCTCGCCGACAACCAGTGCGTTACGATTTCCCCCTACCAATGTGAACTGAAGGGTCGCAGCCTGGGATTGGGGTTTGTTGGTTGCATAAACGCGATTCGTCTGCGGATTTACCAAGCTTCCGGCCGGCCGCAAAGAAAGGACCATGCCACCGGCGGTAAGGTATGCGGTGTATCCTTTGCCCCGCGAGAGAAACTTCACCTGGGGATCGGTTTGGCCCTGGTTGGCTTCGAAGGTCAACGGCAAATGGCCGTAGTTTGCCTCGGCTTGTTTCCGTTGGGCTGCCGACTGCTGTGCATGGCACGCCAGGGGCGCCATTGCGAGCAACAAGAGAACCCTCGTGACACTGCTCAGTTGCATCTTCACTCCCCCGCACTCGCCCAGGCGGCCCGGACAGACGTTCGTCTAACTGCCGGCCGCAAAACCACGAGAACATCGCGCGGTGTCTGGGAGGATGGGTTACAACAACGAAACTCACCGCAACTAGAGAGAGTGCAAACCCTCTTCCGAATCATGGGATTCGCAAGAACATCTCGCAAAATCAGGTGAGGATGCGACTTACTGACGGGATCCGATGAAGGTGGCTGGGCCTGTGTTGCGTGGATGCTGTCTCTATTCGGGAATAGTGTTCCAAAGTCGAACACCCCGGCCTTTAGTGCGCACAATTGGTGCCTAGTGTTGCGAAAACTCACTACACGGAAGAAACACCACCGATATCCCGATTTTCGCAGGCCCCCAGTTGCGTAGTGGCGAAATATCGGCGCTCTAGCTCGCAGTTTCCCGACTAAAACATCATATGTGGTAGAGGCATGTATGTTTTGGCGGGGTGGTTGGCGACATAGGAGAGGGGAATAGGACGTGTTCAGCCCGGTCGAAGTTCGGATTTTGTAACAGAATCGACATCGCGCAAGATGTAGCTCAGAGTTCGGTCAAATTGGTCTGACGCGAAAATGCAGTTGTGGCGCCCCCGACGAGTCACGCTTTGAAGAGGACTTATGCACCTCCACGGGTCCGAAAGCTCGGCGCCGAACAGGGATCGCTGTTTTTGGTGGGCCATGCCTGGCACGGGGACCGAAGTGCGCGCGAACTTCTAGAACTGCTGTTTCCAGATCCAAAAGAACAACTGCCTGAGGAGAAATTCTCCTCCACGCGGCCCTCATTGAAGGGGGAAACGGGGTCGTAACTCATCTTGCGGCAATGAACAGCACAGGAAGAATAGCGGCTTCCCAGTTTCTTGGTTTCGAAGGGAACAAACTCGCGTCCCCCGCGGCCCCGTCGCTGCCGTGAAACGATCAGGAGTGTCCTGCGGCTAACGCAACCGGGGCAGCAGCGGCATGTTCCACTCGATTTCTTCCGTTGTGCTTAGCCTGATAGAGGGCCATATCGGCACGATGAACCAGTTGATCCGAATTCGTGGACGAATCCGCCACCGTAGCCCCCATGCTCACAGTAACGGTCGTCGCCCCAGCGGGGGTGGGAATAGGTTTGCCGGAGATTAATTCCCTGATCTGATTGGCTCGTCGTACCGTGGTGGCCAGATCGCAGCCCGGAATGACCAGCAGAAACTCTTCCCCACCGTACCGCCCGACGCCATCGTATTCGCGGAGACTGCCGGTGAGCCGTTTGGCGATCTCTTTTAGAACACAGTCTCCCGCCTCATGCCCGAGCTGGTCGTTCACTTTCTTGAAGTAGTCCACGTCGGCCAGAACGATCCCCACGGGGGTGGCGTCACGCCGGGCACGAGCCAACTCGCGTTGCAGAAAGCCATGAATTTCAGCACGGTTCCAGGCGCCGGTCAGGAAGTCATGGGAGGCGGCAAAATGCAGCGCGTCGTTTGCGGAAACGAGCTTCCGTTGCAGTTCGACGATCCTTTTGCCGACCATCAATCGCGCTTTGAGTTCGGGTGGGTCGAATGGTTTTGCAAGAAAGTCATCGGCCCCAGCGTCCATGGCTTCGAGCATTTCTTGCTTCTTGCTCTTGGCCGTGAGCAGGATCGTATAGGTGTATGGTGCATCCTCCGGTCGGCCACGAAGCCGCCGGCAGAGTTCCACTCCGTCCATCTCGGGGAGTACCCAGTCGAGCAGGGCTAGCTTGGGCGCATCCTGCTGTCCCAGCAGCTTCCACGCCGCTTTGCCGTCCCTGGCGCACACAAAATCGAAGCCCCAATCCTTAAGGTGGGTCTCGATCAAGTGCCGATAGATCGCGGAATCTTCAGCCAGCAGGATTTTGACAGCAGCCGGTCTCGTGAGTAGGTCACTGCTTCGATCAGTCGCTGTAGTTCTGTGCATAGTCGGTAGGCATCTCTGCTTTCTCCAATTTCGCCAGCTCGACTGCCAGCCAATTCTCGAGAAGGGCCAGATCCTCCTCGGGAACAAACGAGAAGCGCAATCCCGCCCGCCCTGTGCCATTGGCGTTCACAACTCTGCCGGTTACGTGAATCAAGTCGGTGCAGCCTGGAAGAGTGAAGTGTGCCAACACCTCCCGATTGATCTGCAGTGGCTGCCCACAGTGTAGAGCCAACCCACCTACGCTGAGATCACTGATTCTGGCCTCGATAGCCCCGAGTTCGGCAACCCTGGCGGTTACGGGAATGTCGACTGGCACGCGAGCTGCGCGTCTCCGGTTCTGGAGCATGGTGCCGTAGGCGGCCCGCATGCAACGTCCGGCATGGTCGATGTCGGCGGGCTTGTGGATCATAAAATTCGCCCCAACCAGCAGAGCGTGCGTTTCTGAACCGGCATTGACCAGCGCCACGATGGTCGAGTTGCTGTTCGGAGACGACTTGCGGGCGGCGCGTACGATGCGGGTGGGATCGTACGACTCCTCCCAGTCCACAATCACGGCATCAAGCCGTCGGTGAGTTACCGCGTCCAGAGCGGAGCCCAGTTCGCTGCAAACCTCCGTCTCGATGGCGAAATTGCTGAGAATCTGGTTCATGACGCAGAGAACTTGCGTGTCATTGCTGAACAGAAGGCCATCGAGGCGAACTTGGGTTGTCATAATGCCCGTCCACGACGGCACGTTCATCACCAAAGTGAGTGCTAAGAGCTAACCTGTTTTGGTCGTGCGTGTTATGCACTGCGCCGGTTGTCACAAGAAAATGAGCCGACAGTCTGACGTCGCGATAGTGTCTCCAGAACGGACAGTCGCTGGGGGAAGAATCCGAGAAACGTCATGCCTGGAGGAAAGAGCAAACACTTCTTCCTACTTTATTCCCTCGTGTTCGGCTTTCTTGACAGGTCTGTTCGGCTTTCGTAAAAACTCTCAGCTTGCTATTGACTAGGATGTCATTTCTTGAGATAAAGCGTTTTATTAGCGCTTTCCCCGACCCGACTCGGTTCCTTTTTTGAGCTGGAATTGGTCCCGTGAAAAGGCGAGGTTGGCGGTGTGGGTTATAAGCAGCAGAGACATTTCCGCCCTTGCCTTCTTAATTGCGTAAGATCCTCTAAATCCATAAGAAGAGAGCAATTCCCGTTGGTTGGCAAATGAACATGTCAGATGCCCCACAACAGCTGCTGGCGATTGACGACGATCCCCAAACTCTGATGCTGATCTCAGCCGCGCTTGAACAGGATGGATTGGAGATCCTGACCGACGGCGACGTGGAAGCTGGCTATGTAACGTTCTTGCGAGTTCGACCAAGAATCGTGTTGCTCGACCTGGCGATGGGGTCCATGCGTGGCATGGAACTGTTGGAGCGCATGATTCACGCAGACCCGGGAGCGAACGTGATCCTCACCTCAGCCCACTATTCTGCCGAGTCCGCCGTGGAAGCAATTCAGAAGGGAGCATGTGACTATCTGACAAAGCCCCTCGACATCAAGAGACTTCGCGATCGAGTTGCCGGCCTCATAGCGGAAGCGGAGACCCGTCGTAAGACACTAAGCCTGGATCAGGAACTGCTGGAAGCCTGTCAGTTCGAGGGTATCGTGAGCCGAAGTCCGCTCATGTTGGAAGTGTTCGCGAAGATTCGCCGGGTGGCGCCGCACTTCAAGACCGCGCTGGTGACCGGTGCGACAGGAACTGGCAAGGAACTGGTGGCGCGCGCACTTCATCGGCTAAGTCCGGCGACGAAAGACCGCTTTGTGGCCTGTAACTGTTCGGCTCTGGTGGAGAGCCTGGTCGAGAGTGAGCTATTCGGTTATGTGAAGGGAGCTTTCACCGGAGCAAACCAGGATCGGCCTGGCCTTTTTGAAAGCGCAGATGGCGGAACCCTTTTCCTCGATGAAATCGGCGACCTTTCGCCCGGAACACAGGCCAAGTTGCTTCGTGTCTTGCAAGACCACCAAGTCAGAAGAGTTGGATCAACCGTCCGGCGCCCTGTGGATCTGAGGGTCATTGCAGCCACGAATCGCGACCTGCGAACCATGGTCCGCGAAGGCACCTTTCGTGAGGATCTTTACTATCGACTGGCCATGGTCGAGATTGCCCTTCCTCGATTGGAGGACCGGCGGGAAGACCTTCCGCTCCTCCAAAGGTATTTCGTCGAGAGATTTGCGGCAGAGTACAAGAGACAGATTGCGGGACTGACCCGGCGAGCTCAGAGCCGCATGGCGACATATGCGTGGCCGGGCAACATCCGCGAGCTCGAGAATGTGATTGGCAATGCCTGCATGATGGCGGATGGAAGGTTTATCGACATCAATGACCTCCCCGAAAGATTGCGGGAGTTGCAGAAAGACTACCCACTTACGGACGAGGCACTCTTTTCGCTGCAGGAGGCCCAGAGGCGCCACATCGTGCGGGTGCTCGAGCGCGTCGGTGGCAATAAGTTGCGAGCTGCCAGGATCCTGGGAGTCGGTCGCAACACCATCTATAAACTGCTATCAAGGATGAAGCTTGAGGAGCAGAACATAAGCGCGTAACCAGTACGGAAACCTCGTCACGCAAGTCAGCCGCCTTCGTCTTGGAGTCCGGTCCCGCTAGGACTCGCCGCGCCGCTTGAAACTACCACCTTGGGTGTTCCCATACGAGACACTTCCTGATTTAGGACACACGTCACCCAAAGGTTTGCCCAGCAGGGCCAACGAAACACGCCACTTACGCGAGCAAGTGTGGCCATTCGAGTGCACGAGGAAGTCAGGGGGGAGCTGTCTTTATGTCGGGCCGGCGCCCGGCGAGCCAGCATGTGCAGTTGTGTCCGTAGTGGCCAGTCCCGCTCCCGCGGCCTGCTTAATCCCGCGGCGAGCGACTTGATCCTCGGGCGACGACCCAGCAGGCAAGCGGCTAGAGGTTCATCTCACTGGATCAAATAGGTGGCGAAAACGTGAAGTCTCAAACTGAACTCGCGAATCACACTCAACCCGCTCTGCCTCCAATTCGCCAAGTCGAAGGACGGGAGTGGTGGCTTTGGGGCTTCGCTGTAGCCGTCACTCTGGTTCTGACGTTTGCCATTCTTTCGCTGACCTTTCCCGGGTCTCATCTGTACACCGACAGAGTCTATGCTTTGAACCTGCGGGAGTGGGTTCGGGGACTGACTGCGTTGGTCCTTCTGTTCGACATTTACACCATTTATCAGCACTTTCAGCTGCAACGCGTGCGCCGCCAACTGGCGGAGCGCGATCGCCTCTTCCAACTCATCAGCGAAAATGCTGCGGACATGATCGCGGTAATCGACCGGGAGGGGCGTCGGATCTACAACAGCCCCGCCTATCAGAAAGTTCTCGGCTACAGCCAGGACGAACTGAACACGACGTCGCCACTGGAACAGATTCATCCAGACGATCGGGCCCGAGTGCAGGGGGCGGCGGAGAAAGCTCGCATCACCGGCTGCGGAGAGCGGCTCGAGTATCGGATCCTGCACAAGGACGGCTCATGGCGCGTTTTGGAATCCACGGCGAGCGTCATTTGCAGTGCAGATGGCAAAACCGAAGGTCTGGTTGTCGTGAACCGCGACATCACCGAGCGTAAGCGCGCCGAGGAAGCTTTGGCGCACAACGCCTTTCATGATGGCTTGACCAACCTGGCGAATCGTACGCTTCTCCTCGACCGTCTCGGGCGGGCTCTGGTCATTTCTCGTCGCCATGTCGATTTCAGGTTCGCGCTTCTTTTCATCGACATCGATGGATTCAAGGTGGTCAATGACAGTCTAGGACACCCCGCCGGTGATGCCCTGCTGATCCAGATCGCCCGGCGCCTCACCGCCTGCCTGCGCCGTGCCGATACGGTTTCTCGCCCGCAACAAAGCGAGGATGATCAGGCTAGCTTTGGCGACAATACCCTGGCCAGACCGGGAGGAGACGAATTCGTGGTGCTCGCAGAAGAACTGCGCGACCCGAGCGACGCCATTCGCGTCGCCGAGCGGATTCGAGAAAAGCTAGCCACTCCCTTTGATGTGGATGGTCACGAGATCGTAGTCACAGCAAGCATCGGTATAGCCTTCAGCAGCAATACGAGTACCGAGGCGCAAGGTGTGCTCCGCGACGCCGAGATCGCCATGTACCGCGCCAAGAACACCGGAAAAGCTCGCTGTGAGGTATTCGACAACGCGATGCACGCCGGCGCTCTCAAGCGTCTGCAGCTCGAGACCGACTTGCGTAAGGGAGTCGAACGCAGAGAGTTCCGCGTCTACTACCAGCCGATCGTTTCCTTGAGCGACGGGAAGATTGTTGGATTCGAAGCGTTATCGCGCTGGCAACGCCCCGAAGGAATGGTGATGCCGAACGATTTCATCCCGGTCGCCAACGAAACCGGGATCATCCTCTCCATTAACCAGCAAATGCTGCCCGAGGCCTGCCAGCAGCTTCGCGCATGGCAGCAACTCTTTCCCTCGGACCCGCCTCTTTCTCTCAGCGTCAACATCAGCCCCAAACAGTTCGCGCAGGCCGATCTGCCTTCCCAGATCAGCCAGCTTCTTGAGCAAGGCGGTATGGATCCCCACTGCGTAGATCTGGAGATTACGGAAACTATCGCCATGGCCGACGCCGAAAGATCTGCTGCCATGCTTTCGCAGCTAAAGGCGCTGGGCGTTGGTCTGGACATCGACGACTTTGGCACGGGCTATTCCTCGCTCAGCCGCCTGCAGGGTTTCCGTGTCGATACCTTGAAGATCGATCGCGCGTTTGTGTCGCGCATGGACAGCGATCCGGAGACTCACGAAATCGTCCGCATCATAGTCATGCTCGCCCACAACCTGGGCCTGAAGGTGGTCGCCGAAGGGGTCGAAACGCAGGCCCAACTGGATATGCTGGTGCATATCGGCTGCGAACGGGCACAAGGCTATCTTTTCTCAAAACCTGCCGATCATCAGACCATCGGGAAGCTACTGGCAGCCAGCCAAACTGGAATCATTCCGGGCGTTCGAGCAAACTCCGCATCGACCTCGGGATGAGGCATCTCCGAGCAGATGTGACGCGAAGTTGGGTTCGGTTCATGCTTCAACGGAAAGGGCAAACCTGGTTCGCGGTGGTTTGCCAGGAAGCTATGCGATATTCTCTTTGGAGGGTGGCTGCACTCGCTGAGTAATGATGCAGGAGGACACGTTTTGACTAAGGCTGGGATTTCGATGACCAACGACAGCAGGTCACAGGATACGTTCTCGGCGGTTACCCAGCAGCTCGCCGCCCTGGAGAAACGGGACTGGGAACTATGGATCATTGTTTGCGTCGCAGGAGTCTTGATTGCTGTTGGGTTTCTCGCCTTAATCGCTCCGGCTGCGTTTATGAAGCAAGACGAAGTCCATCTCCAGATCGCGGTGTCACGTCAACTGGTGGTGAGCCTGTTCGTTCTCCTCATTCTCCTCAATACTTATCTGGTTACGCGCCGCCTGGACCTGCGGCGGACAAGACAAAAACTGATCTCCAGCACCATCCAAAATGAACTGGTCCGCCTGCAGTCCTTTACTGACCCGCTCACAGAGGTCTATAACCGCCGGTCTCTCGACGATATGGCGGGCCGCTTCATCAGTCATGCGCGGCGCCTGCAAAACCCGCTGACCTTCATGCTGATCGACGTGGACCGATTCAAAGAGGTGAACACCCGATTCGGACACCTGACCGGCGACTTTGTTCTGGCCGAGGTCGCCACGTTGTTGAGGAGCTCTGTCAGGGGGTCGGACGCTGTGGTCCGCTATGGTGGCGACGAGTTCTTGATAATTCTGGCCGATACTGGTGACCTGGGCGCTCGTCAGGTGGTCCGTCGTATCAGGAAATACCTGCTGGACTGGAACAAATCAGGACATCTGGACCGCTTCGAGCTCAATCTCTCAATTGGCATCTCTGAATGGACTGACGGCAGCACTCTTGACGAAATGCTGGATACAGCGGATCGGGCTATGTACGCAGAGAAAACGTCTCGCAAGCCGGGGCTTTCGACGCTAAGTCCGATGGAATCCAATCAATAGAGACCAGATTTCGAGAGAACCACTTCCGATTCCAAGGGCGCTCTCGCCCAGGTACGCGAGGCTCTGGCTTCGTTCGAGAAGCTCGCTTCTGCCGACCCTGCCAACGCGCAATTGCCGCAGGACATCGGACGGGTAAGGGCGCACATCGGGGAACTCCTGATGGATGCGGGGGACCGTCGCAAGGCCATTCCCGAGTCGCAGCAATCGCTTGCCTTCTGGACAAGATGGCGGATGCCAATCATCCCGTGACCCTGGTGGGGTACGCAGTGATGACCGATCGCTTCTGGCTGGGCAAGGCCCACGTGGAGTTGGCCTCGGCAGGGACGACAAACGCGTCACTCAAGGCCGAACACTGCCGCCAGGCACAGTCGTGATTTCGCCTCTGTCAGCCTCAGTATGAGTCTCTGCGCGGTAGTGGCCCTCGCTCTGCCGATGCCGCTGACAGGATTCACGAGATCGAACAACTCATGTCGCGTTACTCCTTGCCGGGTCATTAGAATCCCGCTCCTTGCTTCGGCCGTTAGGTTTGAGCAGACTCTATCTGGCCCGTGGTCCTTGCCGCGAACTCCGGCGGTTGGGTATAGTCGAAGGGGCGACCCAGCCGTCTCTTACCCGTCACAACCTGTTTGTCGAGATTGCTTGGTTTCGATGCCACTTCGCAAGGAGAGCGTCCATGAGTGCACCGCTTACGGGAGAATTAGCGCAGATCGGCAAATCCGTTGTGATCAAAGGCGAACTATCAGGCAGCGAAGACCTTTATGTGGACGGTCAGGTCGAGGGCAGCATCGCGCTGAAAACCAATAGCCTTACCGTGGGCCCGAACGGGCAGGTGAAGGCCAGTGTTGAAGCCAAGGGCGTGGTCGTTCAAGGCAAGCTCGAAGGCAATGTGCAAGCCAGTGACCGGGTCGAGCTGCGGAAGTCGGCAGTCGTGACCGGAGACATCACAACGCAGCGCATCTCCATCGAAGAGGGCGCCTACCTGAAGGGCAAGGTCGACATTCACGGAAAAGCGGAAGCAAAGAAGTAGGGATGGCGTCGGTAACGCAGAACTTCATGAAACTCTTTCGAGGCTCGTCGGGCGGACCGCAAACCACGTCGCCGGCGCAGACATCACAGAAGCTCACTCGGCGCTCCAGCGGCCTGGGCGAACTTGCCCGCACCTGGGATACGGAGAAGAGCCTCTGCGTCCTCGATCTCGGCTCCACGTCAGGGGCCAACATCCGCCACTTCACGGAACGCGGTCACAGAATCTACAGCGAAGACCTGCTGACGGCCTCGACTGAGCCGGGCCTGGTGACCAAGGATGAGCAGGGGAATGTTGTCCTCGACAGCCGCCAATTCCTGGCCGACAACCTCGTCTATCCCGCGGCGCACTTCGATGTAGTCCTGTGCTGGAACTTGCCCGACTATCTGGATGAAAGCCTGGTTCGGCCAGTCGTGGGACGGTTGTGGTCGGTCCTGAAACCGGGGGGCATGCTGCTGGCTTTCTTCCACACTCGCGACGCAGGCCCGGATTCGCCCTGTTACCGCTTTCACATCGTCGGCAACGACACGCTGGAAATGCAGCGCATCGTGCTGAAGCGGGAGGCTCGCCGCGGCCCGACCGGCGCCGTACACACCGCGATCACCGACGGCTTTCGGTTACAGCGCGTTTTCAATAATCGTCACATCGAAACCCTTTTCCGCGATTTTGCGTCGATCAAGTTCTTCCTCGCTCGGGATAACGTCCGCGAAGTCCTGGTTGTTCGGTAGCCCAGTCGAGAGACTAAAAGGGCCGAAACGTGTCCGCACGCGCCTTTGGCGCACTTTGAGACTTCCCAGCAAAGTGATCCTCCAATCTGTAATCGTTCACAAAGTCGCTCATAAACCACCAGTCGGCGGTGGGCGCTAACTGCCAGCGAGGACGAGTGTCCTGTTGCCATCGAAGGATGCGAACTTTGTTCTGGAACCAGGGGTCAGTCGGCGATTTGTCCTGCATCCGCCAAGTCGTGACAAAACCGCGGCGAGGGTCCGCGTCAATCCATACCCCGGGAGCCAGGAATGCAGCTGCGTGAATCCCTCGCCCCAGGTAGGGAGGCGTTGTGGGACCCTGGAAGGCGGCGATGTCGCCGGGTTGGAGTCGGGTTTCGTCGATGTGATGCAGGTCCGCTGCTTCGTCGATTAACAACAGCTTGCCGTAACCGCCCGCGTAGAGTTCGCGCTCGCTGAGGTAATGTTCGTTGTGGGCATTGCTCAGGAAGCCCGAGCAATTGAAACCGTAGTAGCCCCGGCTTGGCCATCCGTTGAGCCAACGGAGCCGCGTCACGTAGTTGCTAGGGTACGGGACAAATGCGCGCGCCTTGTGGAAGAGTGTAAAGGAAGCTGCCAAGACTAGCAGAAGCAAAAGAACTGCGGAAGATTTATGCCTCACAGCAAACAGTAAATCCGAGGGGGCAGATTTTCTAGATGTCGTCGGTGTTGTAGTGAGGGTGGAGGTTCTATTTTGGGCGGTGTTCCACTCTTGTCCTCGCGGCGCGTGCGAACGACAGATATGTTCAGGCTCGGACGCAGGGCGCTGGCATGTCGGGACTCCAATGCACGGACTTATCTGCGGTTCTGGCACTCATGCTTTCCACACAGTCACTCCCATCCGAAAAAGATAGTGGCGCGAGATTTCTATGCGCTGATCTGACGCGAGCGCCGGAGCCAGAATTTCACGAATTTCCTCGGAAACGTAAGCTCTCCTCACCGATGCCACCCCATCGACCCGGGACACGTGGCTGCGCATCAGCGGAAACCCGGCATACACCAGCGCCAGATGCAGAGGATGCCGGATCAAGTCGTTGATCAGCACCGCACATCGGCTCACTCGCAGTGCCTCTTTCGTGAAGCGGCACACGCTTTCGGGATCAAGGTGGTGCACAAACAGGTTGCAGCTGATCAGGTCAAACGCGCCGTCTGCGAAGGGAATAGCCAGAGCATCGCCTACGACTGAGCGGGTGCCATTGATCAAGTGCGTCTTAGCGCGATCCAGGAGGGTTATATCCAGGGTGACGCCCTGCGTTGCCATCTTCCGTGCGACGAGGTGGGGAACCTCGCCAAATCCAGCGGCGACTTCCAGCAGGGAGAGATTTTTCCGTCCTGTGACTCGAACCACCTGCTCAATCAAAGCCCGGCTTGTCGCCACGCCTCCGAACCAGCGGTTAATGCGGCCCAAATCCCGTAGCGAGGCCTCGACCTCGGCGGGAGGGCAGGCGTCAGAGTCAAGAATCTCGGGAGTGTCGACGCGCTGCATCAGAATTGGACCAACCGGCTCGTAGGCCTGCCGAGTCGAAGGTGTGGCGCTAGTCCTCGATTAGACTTCGGCCAGTTCTTCTTCCAGCAGTTGTTTGTTATACAGGTCGGTGTAGTAGCCGTTCAAGGCAAGCAGTTCGTCGTGCGTGCCCAGTTCAACGATGCGTCCGCCATGCAGCACGGCGATGCGGTCGGCGTTGCGCACGGTTGAGACACGATGCGAGATAAAAATGGTGGTGCGACCCTGCATTACGTCGCGCAGGTGGTTGAGAATCTTGTCCTCCGTGTGGGTGTCGACGCTGGAAAGGGCGTCGTCCAGAATCAGGATCCTGGGATTGCGAATCAACGCGCGGGCAATGGCGGTGCGCTGCTTCTGGCCGCCGGAAAGCGTGATCCCGCGCTCGCCCACCAGCGTCTCATATCCCTCGGGGAAGCTCTCGATGTCGGTGGCAATGTTGGCCGCTTCCGCCGCATCGTGAATCTGGCTGTCGGAGGCCGATTCGACTCCGAGCGCGATGTTCTCGCGAATGCGATCGCTGAACAGAAAAGTTTCCTGGGGCACGAATCCGATGTTCTTGCGCAGCGCTGCCAGCGAGTATTCGCGAATCGGGCGGCCGTCAATGAGTACCATGCCGGGCTCGGCATCGTAGATGCGCGGAATCAGGTCGACCAGTGTGGTCTTGCCTGAGCCGGTGGGTCCGACAATGGCCAGGCTACTGCCTTCCGGAATGCGCAGGTTCAGGTTGTGCAGCACGTCTTTGCCGTCGTAGGCAAAATTCAAGTTGCGGAACTCGATCTCGCCGCGGATGGGAAGGTGGCGAGCCTGAGGCGCGTCCTTGATCTGGGGTTGCTCGACCAGGATTTCGTTAAGCCTGGCCAAAGACGCCGTGCCGCGCTGGAAAATGTTCACCACCCAGCCCAGAGCGATGATCGGCCAGGTCAACTGCATCATGTAAGTGAGGAAGGCCGCGAAGCCGCCGGGAGTCAGATGACCAAGCAAAACCTCGCGTCCACCCAGCCACAACACCAGCGCCGAGGCAAAGCCGAGCATGAGTTCGAGCGTGGGCCATAGCATGCCCATCAAACGCACCAGCTTCAGGCTGCGAGCGATGTATTCCTGGTTCGCGGTTTCGAAGCTGGCGATCTCGGCGTCTTCCTGCGCGTAGGCGCGTATGACGCGCACTCCGGAGAAGTTTTCCTGGGCGCGCGCTGAAATATCGGAAAACATGGCCTGAATCCGCTCAAAGCGCTCGTGGATGCGGTGTCCGAAGTATTGAATCAGGACGCTCGCGATGGGTAAAGGTAGAAAGGTGTAGAGCGTAAGCTTGGGGCTCAACGCGAGCATGAAGGCCAGCGCGCCGATGGTGAAGACGATCGTGTTCGCCGAATACATGATCGCGGGACCCAGAAGCATGCGCACGGCGTTCAGGTCGTTAGTGGCGCGCGCCATCACGTCTCCGGTACGCATGCGCTGGTAGTAGGAATACGAGAGTGTTTCCAGCCGGGCGAACAAGTCGTTACGCAGATCAAATTCGATGTCGCGGGAAATGCCGATAAGGATCCACCGGGTCAGGAACAAAAAGATTGCCCGAACGGCGAAGACGGCCAGCAACTCCACCGCAACGATGCGCAGTTTTTCCGTGGTGACGCCGAACTTGAGGCTGTCGATGGCGCGTTGAACCACCTGGGGGAACAACACCCAGGCGCCATTGTTGAATAGGATGCACAGCGTGCCCGCCACGTATCCCCAGCGGTAGCGCTTGAGATAGGGCAGCAGCGGGCGCAAGCTCTTGGGTAACATGCAGGTTCAGTAGATGAGATTCTAGCAGGCGAGGGTGCAGGAAGTACCTATGTAGCGACAGCCGCCCCGGCTGTCCCGCCAAGGCACGAGTTGGCGGAGGTGCTGAGTGGATTGCGCAGGACTATCGGCGTGGGTCGGAAGGTGGATGTTCCCGCGTCCGCAAGGGAAGCACGTCCCTGCCGAAGGCGATCAGGGCGACGGCAAGAAGCGCTATGATCCATCCCGCTAGAAACAGCCATGCCGCGTCAAACAGGTAGGTGTAGTTCATCGGCCAAGCCATCCTTGGATCACACAGGCTATTGCCGGCGCGAGGCGGTCAGGATAGGCAGACCGCGCTCGCGCCGGTTGCGACGGGTAAAGTACCGTTACTGCTCAGGCGGAGGAGCCGGAGCTTCGTTGCTCATGTGCCTCTGCATGCGCTTCTGCATGCGTGCTTCCCGGCGAGCCTCAAATTCCTTCATCCTGGTCTGCTGGTCGGGCGTGAGCAGTTGGAACAGTTCGTTGTGAACTCGGGCGTGCTGCACGGTCAGTTCGACTATGGCCTGCGCCTGCTGCGCGGCGAGCGCACGAACCTTGGCCTCGTCGAAGGTTCCTTCCTCATACTGACGGAGCTGCTGGCGCGTCTGGTGCATCTGCTGCATCAGGGGTTTGAGCGTGCCATGCTCTTTCTGCAGGACGGCCTTCATCTGTGTCTGCTGGGCATCGGTCAGATTGAGGTAGTCGGCAAAGAATCCCATCATGTGATCGCCCATGCCGAATTCATGGCCGTGGCCGTGCATTGGCGTAGGCGGGGTATCTGCTGCCTGTGACCTGGCGACCATGGTGCCAAGCAACACGGCGAGGGCTGCCACCAGAAAGCGAAAACGAATCGATCTCATACGTTCAACTCCTAACGGGTTTTTCCCATGAACCGATCCCGGTCGAACCGGGGATTTTGCGTACACTGATAGGAACACGTTTCACGGCAAAAAGTGGTAAAAAGTCGGTCAAGCGAAGTAAAGTTTTGTCATGTGGAATTCCAGCGAAACGCGTCTTGACGAACGTCCAGGCTATCGTGTCGGCGTCATCCCGAAGCCCCGCGTTCTCACCAGCGGGGCGAGGGATCTGGCGCGAAGCATTGATCACGTGCAGGTGGAGAGGGAGTAGCGACACGCGCAAGATCCCTCCCCCGGCTGAACTGCGCCGGGCTTCGGGATGACGCCCATGTCAGAGACCCGTGAATACCGTTGACACCAAGCTCCAGTTTGACAATTCTTTACAGCGGTTTGTTGGATGGCTGATGCACAATGAAGACGGCGAAGATGGAACAGATTCTGGTCATCGACGACGACGTTGAGCTCTGCAGTCTGGTGTCGGAGTGCTTCACCTTGGATGCGATGCCCGGAAAGCAGATGAGCATCGACGCTGACATGCGAAGCGGCATCATCGATGCGGGTCAAGCGCGCGAACTGCGCCTGGCGCTTGCCAAAGAGAGCCAACTCTACGGAGCCATGGACGGTGCGATGAAGTTCGTCAAAGGAGACGTGATCGCAGGGATTGTGATCGCCGTCATCAACATCGTGGCCGGTCTTATCATCGGCGTTTCGATGCACGGCATGTCTGCCCTGCAAGCAGCTCAAACGTATACCGTTTTATCGATCGGTTCAGGCCTCGTCTCTCAGATCCCTTCTCTGTTGATTTCGATGACAGCCGGTATCGTAACCACCCGAGTCTCTAGCGAAAAGAAAGACGCCCACTTAGGAACAGAGATTTCCCAACAGCTGCTAGGCCAACCCAAAGCGATCATGATCGCCGCAGTCGTCCTGCTCCTCTTCGCCTTTGTTCCAGGATTCCCCAAAGTCATCTTCGTTGTCCTTGCCGTTTTAGTCGGAGCTCTTGGAACTAGAAGGTGGTATAAATCCAAGCAAGCCGTCTCCAAAGCTGCAGCCGGCATGATGGGAGTTGCCGAAGCTGAAGTGGAAGGACATGCTATGGTGCGTGGCCCCACCGATGAATATGCCCTCACGCTTCCGATCATTTTAGAAATTGGCAAAAACCTCTCCGTACTCATGAAAAAAGACCGCGGAGGCACGACTTTCATCGAAGAGATGGTCCCCAAGATGCGTCACGCCCTCTACCAAGACCTCGGCGTCCGCTTCCCTGGAGTTCATATCCGCACAGACTCTCCCAACCTAGAAACCGACGAATACGCCATTTTCCTCAATGAAGTTCCTGTCGTCCGAGGTAAAATTCCTGAAGGGTATCTCCTCGTGAACGAGCAACCCGACATCCTGCGCAAATACAACATCCCCTTTACCCAATCTAAGACGATGTTTGGGCAGCCTTCAGTTTGGGTCGACAACCGATATCAAGAAGTCCTGCAAAAAGCCGGCGTGAAGTTCTGGAAACCCCTTG
>JAIQFC010000013.1 GCA_020073465.1 Terriglobia bacterium | reverse complement strand
AGCAAGGCCTTGTGTGGAGAGTGGGTGCAACTGGAGCGGATCGGACAGCGGGTGCTGGTGTACTACTGCCGCACCCTGATCCGCGAACTCGATCTGGGGAACCAGCACTCGACCGCGGTCGAGCGCTGGTTCCCCCAGTCGGATGCCAAGTGAAAACTGTAAAGGATGTGTCGGGACAAACTGTAAAGTATGTCGTGGGACTAGACACGAAAAGCGCAAGGATGGGGCAGCCTCAGTCGTGACGCCGCAAAGGGTGGGCCAGCCCGCCTCGGATAATGTTCTTCGCAGCCTGCGCGCTCAATCCGAGCTTTTGGGAAACCGAAAGAGATACCGCCATTCATTCAAATGTGGGATGTCCACGATCCCACTATTGATGGCATTCAGGAGACACGACAACGGGCGATGGTGGTGCCCACGAGCAGTGACGTACTTTTGGGAACCGGCGCGAATGAGTGGGTGCAGATCCTCAAGCAACTCGTAAAGGGGAAAAGTATTTTTGACGCAGTTAATAGAAACGGAACGACAAATAGCAACTTCAAGGTTTTAGGCAACCCAGACGTAACAATCAGCAGTACGAAATAGGGAGGTGGGCCTTGAGAAAGAGCGTTTGTGCACTCGTACTGCTCGGTTGTGCCTGGATTTCGATGAACCCTGAACCGGTAACAGCGTCGACAAAGGCAAAATCGGCCCTCCAATACGACCGCATCGAGGTGCTCGAACGGTTCTTGAAGACCGTTTATCCGGACTTGGCGGATCAGCTTGCCATGTTCAAGCTCGATACCACCTTCGAGGGTAAAAAGGGGGTAACTATTCGCAAACTCAAGTTCTATCCTTGCCGACCTACCGGCGGCGTTTCCGCGCCGATGCTCGGCGGGGTGATCGCGTTGAGCCCACAGCGGCCAAGTCCGCCGCAACCGCCAATCGCACCTCGCTGCGGAGATGACCCGACACCTGAATTTGAGCATTTTCTCGATGTCTACTTTGACCTTGGAGCCGAATACCAGGCCCGTCCGATCTTCAAGTTCGCGGCATCCGGCACCTATGTCGATGAGAAACTGCAGGAACTGCGCGAGGAGTTTGCCGGTAAGCCTTACCCCACCGATGATGAAGCGTTACAGGCCTTGCTTTCAAAACATCCGAAGTTTGGACCAAAGAACAAGAAGGAATTTCTGGCTAGTGTGCCGCTGGAGAAGATTCGCGAGATCACAGGTTGTCGCTTGCGGCCTGAGACGGTGACATTCGTGATGGAGTTAGAGGAAAACCCCCAACATCTGCCGCCAGACTTACAATGGCACATCTTCGGTACCGCCCCGGCCACAGAAACGCTGAGCGCCGCCGATTGTAGCGCTACGTTCGAGCCGTTCAATGGACGACTCACACTCTTCATGGACTGAAGCGGCTCTTTGTGCTTGAAGTGTACGATCTTCCGTCGTGAATCGGGAAAGAGTGGGAACCGGCCAAGTCCGGACAGCAAGACCTTCGAACACTGTTGATTCTCAAGGGTAGAACTTATCGGGTTTGTCCTCCGAAATACCGAACATCGTTCGATAATGTTGAGCGGTGTTCTGACCGACCCTATAAGACGGCGGGCGCTCTGAACACTTGTCCAGCGACGTGCGCCATTTCAGTTTCGGCACCCCTGCCATTGGCAATCTGACGTGTCGGTAGACGGTTGGCGGCGCGCATCCGTGTTTCGGGGGAATAAAGACGCAGCGCATCCACAACGGCTTTCTTCGGCGGGCGGGCTGGCCCACCCTTTGGAGCCTGAAAGTAGGGACCACCACGACTGAGGCTGCCCCATCCTTTCGCGTTCTGTGCGAAAGGGTGGGGACCTCAACTCTATCCCGCAATACCCAGTCCGCCGTGCATCCTGCCAGAACTCACTTCGTGGCGCTCTCCAGGCGGAGCGCAATCCCGTTCTGAAATGCCAGCGGGCGCACGGTCTTCTCGCCGCCGCTGTGTCCCGGATCTACTTCTTTGCCAGGATTTGTTCGATCTGCTGCAGGTGGTTGATATCGTGCCCTGCGAACATGCGCACGACATGCTCAATCGACTCCTGCCCGCGCTCAGAGTGCATGCCATAGTGCTTCCACTGCTCTGGCTTCAGCGATTTGAGCAGCGCAAGATTGGCCTCACGAACCACGCGGAACTGCTCGAGCGACTTGCGGGGATCGCGTTTCTCATAGTGTCCGCTGGTCACCCAGGAATCCTGATCGAAGGCGGCGATCGGCGTGCCCGGCGCGCCCAGAATCAGCCGCATGCGAAAGCCGCCCACGATCTCCGCGTCGGCAAGGTGTGCCAGGATTTCGGCGACGGACCACTTGCCGGGAGCCGGCCGTTTGCGCAACCTGGCCGTGGGCACGCCTTTGATCAGGCGCGCGAGTTTCTTCGCGGTGGCGGCCTGCACTCCCAGAGGCTGCTTCCCCACCATGTAGCCTAAGACTCGCTGGGTATATTGCTGCGGCGTTTCATTCATTGCTTTTGTCTCCCATCTTGGGGTAGTACACTGCCTATCGTGGTGCCGCCGGGCTTCGCCCCCGGCGGGACAGCCGAGGCGGCTGTCGCTACACTAGTCGGCCTATTGACTGCTCTTCTGTCCTGCCCGGAAAGTCGTCCACGGGCCAGCCTTCATGTCTCGCAGCAGGGGCTTCTGCCAGGAATACTCCGGATGGTGCCCGAGGAAATCCGCAGCCAGAAAATCCGCTCCACAAGGGTGGCCGGCTCGGGCTACGAAACTCATATTAGCCGCCATCTTGCTGTCTGCAGCTTTTCCCTGCACAGCGCCTCCCGGGTTGTGGGCGTCCCAGGCCCATTCCTTTACGCCCCGCTGTGAAACATCGACATGGCCACAAAGTGAGCGCTCATCGGCCTGCTCCTTCTTCTCAAAGCTGTCGAAATGGTCCGACAGGAACTGCTCGGCTGTTTCCACATCGATCTTCCCTTTGGCTTGTTGCACCAACTCGTCAGCACGAACGTGCCGGGCGTTCGGCGAGGAGGATGCATCCTTGGGATCAAACGTGGTCTCTTCCTGGAGCACCTTCGGATCACGCGCGAAATTCGAACTCACGAAGTAACCGTCTTTGGTGCGCCATAGCGGGGTGTTTTTCAACCCCAGTTCCAGGTACGCAACCTCGCCAGTCTTGCGGTCGCCAATGAGCCAGTCGTTCGCGTAGCCTCCATTGTTGCCGTCTTTGATGATGCGCACGTAGTCGTCGATGCTTTTTGCATACTGCAGCGCCTTACGGGAGCGCATGAACTCGGGCTTGCCATTGGGGTCCCATCCCTCAAACAGCGTGATGGTGGTTTCGGTGATCATGATTCCAGCGGAGTTGACGCCGAAGTCATCATCGCTGGTGATTACGCCCGGGAAGCCGTCCATCAGAATGCGGTTTCCATGTTGCGGTACGATGTCGAAAATCACGACCCAACGCTCGCCGGCTAGATAGCTCGTCCAGTTGTTGTGGGCGATCACGATCTGGTGGTCCTTCGTGTAGCTGCCGGTCGCAATAAACGCGCTGCAGTTGCCGGGCGCGGTGAGCTTGGGTGACTTTTCTGACTTCGTCTGCCTGGTCAGCCAGGGAATGTAGTAATCGGGCACCTCTTCGAAGGCGTTGAGAGCAACGATGTCATAGACGTCGAGGTCGACACCGTGCGCCTTCACGCCGTCGGCGATTCCCTGCAGTTCCTGCTGATATTCCGTGTCAATGTGCGGCCAGAGCATCTCGCGGGCAGCCTTGCGAAAGAAATCCCAGTCGCGCTGCGATTGATGCGTGTTGTAAAGCTTGATGGCAGCGAATGCGTCGGCGATCTCCGGGGCGAGCAAATATCCATGCTGGAAACCAATGTCGGAGGGAGAACCTTCGAGGTGAACGTAGGTCCAGCCACCTTGCGGGAAGCGGTAAGCCTTTTGCAGTCTCGGATCGGACGACGCGGAACCAGTCGACTGCTGGCCGAAACACGTCAGGGGCAGGAGAAGCACTGCGGTGAGCACACAGCAAGCGAACTTGAATGCAGCAGGAGAACGGAGAAGGTGTTTCATCGATGGCGGATCCTTTGATTAGACGCTCAAAGCCAAGCAGCAGATGATTCTAGCAGCTGGAGCTACACTCATGGGTTCGGCACCGGTGCACGCTGCCTCCGAACTGGGGGCACGATGCACGCCAGATCCTTCGCTCCGCCTGAAAAACGGCTTCGCTCAGGATGCTGCCTCTAAGAATTTCACCCGTTTCGCGCGTGTTACCATCGAAGTTCGGCCCGTCGGTACGATCGTGCTGCAAACGCCGACATACTGGCATTCAGAAGGACTTAATTCTTGCGGATACTCTTCATTGGCGACATTTTTGGACGCCCCGGACGAACCATCGTCAAGGATCGCCTGCCCGGCATCGTGCGCGATCGGAGCATCGAGCTGATCGTTGCCAATGGGGAGAACGCGGCGGCCGGTTTTGGCATTACGCCCCCGCTGGCCGAAGAGTTGTTTGAACTGAATATCGACGTCATCACCACCGGCAACCACGTGTGGGATAAGCGCGAAATTCTGGACTACTTCCGGATGGTGGAGGGCAACGGCCACGGACCGGCGCGGCGCGTCTTGCGGCCTGCAAACTATCCGGCGGACATGCCGGGATGGGGTTTGTATCAGGGCCGCAAGGGGCAGGTTCCTTACGCAGTGATCAATCTGCAGGGGCGCGTGTTCATGGCCTCGAATGACGATCCTTTTCGTACCGCCGACCAAATTCTGCAGAAGGTAGACGCCAAGGTCATTCTGGTCGATATGCATGCCGAGGCGACCTCCGAGAAGATTTCCCTGGGCTGGTATCTCGACGGCCGCGTGACTGCCGTGATCGGCACCCATACGCATGTGCCGACGGCGGACGAGCGGGTGCTCCCTCAGGGCACCGCCTACATCACCGACGTGGGCATGACCGGACCGTACGACGGCGTGATTGGGGTCAAGAAAGAGCTGGTGGTGAACAAGTTTCTCAATGGCATGCCCGTGCGCTTTGAGCCTGCCAGCGGAGATGTCCGCCTGTGCGCCGTCGTGATCGATTGCGATGAGAAAACTGGCAAGGCACGGCAGATTGAGCGTCTCATGCTTTCGTAGAGACGTTGCTTGCAATGTCTGGTCGTGGCAAGAGAGAGGTAGCAAGCTACCTCTCTACAGAATCTGTTTGTGGCGTTGCAAGAAAACACCGTCCCGCCGTTCTGAAATATCCCCGGATGCCAAATCCCATTGCAGCCGAAGGTACGACGGCGCATGAGCGTCTCGGAAAAGCGTTGTCGGCAAGGTAGAATCAACCAGATGCGGCGTGCATTACTCATCTCGATGCTGACAGCGGTTTCTGCGGTGATGGCCGCGGCGGCGGCCGGGGATGGTTCCGACCCCAACGCCGTTCCGGTGTCATGTGGCAACGGCGTACCGGGCGGCATCAATTGCATCGCCTCCAAGAAGGATCTCAAAGAAGCCCGCGAGGCCTATGTACGCGGGCTCAAGCTGCAGGATCGCAAGCATCTCGAAGAAGCTTTCACGCAGTTTGACAAAGCGGCGCGCCTGACCCCGGATCCGCAGCTCGTGACAGCGCGTGAGGTGGTCAAGTCGCGACTTGTCTTTGATCACATCGCACGTGGGAACGCGCTTTTAGCGGCCAGCAACTACGCGCAGGCGGCTGGGCAGTTTCGCGCCGCTCTCGACCTCGACCCGGAGAACGAATTCGCGCGGCAGCGCCTTCAAGATGCTGCGCGCGATGCCGCCCCTGTCGCCCTTACGAGCGTCCCGGCATGGTTCTCGGACGCAGGCGAAATCCACCTGCAGCCGAACAACCAGCGGGCGAGCTTTCACTATCGCGGGGACGTGCAAGGCCTCTTTGCGCAACTGGCTTCCGCATACGGTGTGGCCGCGCAGTTTGATGAGTCAGTCGTGGCGCGGCAAGTGCGGTTCTATGTGGACGACATCGATTTCTTCACTGCCCTGAGACTCGCCTGCCAGGTCAGCAAGACGATGTGGACAGCGCTGGATGCTCACCAGTTCCTGCTGGCCGCCGACACGCCGGAAAATCATAAGCAGTTCGACCGGATGTCACTGCGGACGTTTATCCTACCGGCACACTCGACACCACAAGAAGTGACGGACATGGTCACCACCATGCGCAACATGTTTGACCTGCGCTATGTCAGTCCGGGACAGACGGCAGGCACGGTCGAAGTGCGGGCGCCGCAGCCCATCATCGAGGCTTGCACCAAGCTGCTGACACAGCTGAACGGCGAGCGGCCACAAGTAATGCTTGGGATACGCGTCTATCAGATCGACCATCAACTCGCGCGTAACATCGGGGTTCACATCCCGTATACATTCAACATGTTCAATATTCCGGCGGCGGCTTTGGCCGCACTGGGCGGACAGAATATTCAGGACCTGATCAACCAGTTGATCGCATCCGGCGGCATCAACCAGGCCGGCAGTTCGGCACTGTCGGGCCTTCTGGCGCAACTGGGAGGACAGCAGAACTCGATCTTCAGCCAGCCCCTTGCAACTTTTGGCGGTGGCCTCACCTTCATGGGCCTAAGCCTCGACCATCTGTCAGCGGCACTCTCCGTCAACGAATCGTGGGTGCGGAACCTCGATGAGGTGACGCTGCGCGCCAGCCAGGGTACGGATGCGACTTTTCACCTCGGACAGCGCTATCCGATCCTCAATGCCTCGTACGCGCCAATCTACAACTCGCCGCAGATTGCCCAGGTGTTGGGAAATCAGACGTACATCCCGCCATTTCCTTCGGTGAGCTATGAAGACCTGGGGCTCAGCATCAAAGCGAAGCCGACGGTGCATGGAAACGGCGACGTAAGCCTGCAACTGGAGCTTCAGGTGCGTTCCCTGACGGGACAGAGCAACAACGGCGTTCCCGTCATTTCAAACCGTGAATACAAGGGAAGCATCAACCTGCGGGACGGCGAACCTGCCGTGGTCGCGGGAGAGGTCTCGCAGACCGAACAGCGCTCGCTCAGCGGCATTCCAGGGCTTGGATTCCTGCCCGGCCTGAATCAAGCCATGACCAACAATACGGTCCAGGAGAATGACGACGAACTCATGATCGTCATCACGCCCCACGTGGTCACGAATACATTGAGGGCGACACCGGAGATATGGATAAGCGAGAAGTAGGAGAGCGGGCTTCGGGCTTTAGCTATCGGGCTTCGGCTGATTCCCATGCATTCCGCGTTGAGAAACCACAGTTGAAGGCCGCTACTTCCCCTCTTTCGCCGCAAATTCCACCAGCCCCTTCAGCATTTCCGGCGGAACCCCGCTGACATTGCCGATCTTTCGTCCGTTGATAAAGAGCGACGGCGTTCCAGTTACATCCACGGATTTACCGAGGGCGATGGAAACATCGACGCGGGCTTTGGTTTCCGGCTTGGCGGCACAGGCGGCAATGTCGGATCCTTTCAAGCCTGCACCGTCGGCGATGGCCGTGAGTTTCTCGTCGACGTTTTCAGCGGTGATGTCGGCTTGGGTTTCGTATGTCTTCGAGACAAACTTCCAGAACGCTTCATTGGAAGCCCGGCCGACGCAGTCGGAGTAGGCCGCACCCTTCGCTGCCCAGTTGTGCATCTCCAGCGGGAAGTTCTGGAACAGGAAGCGTGCGTTCGGCTCGGCCGCAACCAGGCCCTCGATGCCTGGCTGCGCGGCTTTGCAGGCAGGACACTGCAGGTCTCCGAATTCCACGATAGTAACGGCCGCATCCTTGGGACCGCGCGCAGGCCCGGTAATTCCCTTCTCCAGAGCTTTCCGCGCAGGCTCGAACGGTTTCGCGCCGAACGGGATAATGTCCCCGATGAAAGCGTGCACGCCGTCCGGCGTAACGTAGAATTTGCTGCCCTGCTGGCCTTGCGGGCTGGCCAGGACGACGTTGACTTCCGCGAGCCCGGCTACGGGCGCAGGCTTGATGCTGGAAATCTTCCAGGTCACATCCTTTTGGTATCCGAACGTCTGCTGCAGGAAGGACTCGACGGTGGCTTCGGAGGGAAGATTCGCCGCTGGATCCGCTGTAGCCGACTTCGCCGCAGACTTGGTGGCAGGCGCTGCCGGCTTCGCGACAGCCTTTGCCGCAGTTGCAGTCTGGGCTCCCGCCAGCGATGTGGCCAGCAGGATAACGACGGTCGAGTTAAGGGAACTGCGCATGTTTTCCTTTCGTAAATCAGAAGTCTTTCGTGAATCAGAATCCCTGGTCGAACAGGTCAGGCTGGCAGCGTCCTTCAAGCTTCACATTTGGCGGCGATCGGAAAGCGTCGTCCGTATCCGAATGCCTTGGGCGAAATCTTGATTCCTGGGGCCGCCTGCTGGCGTTTGTATTCCGCGCGGTCCACCATGCGGATCACGCGCCGCACGAGTTCAAGATTGAAGCCGTGGTCGGCGGCGATGCGCTCGGCAGAGTGCAAATCCTCCACATAGTCTTCGAGAACCGCGTCAAGCACCTCGTAGGGCGGCAAGGAATCACTGTCTTTCTGATCGGGGCGTAACTCAGCGGACGGCGGCTTTTCGATTGTGGCCTGCGGAATCACGGCGCGGCGGGCATTCACGTACTCACTCAATCGATAGACCAACGTTTTTGGAACGTCGGAGATGACCGCCAGGCCCCCCACCATGTCTCCATAAAGTGTACAGTAGCCGACTCCCAATTCGCTCTTGTTGCCCGTGGAGAGCACGATGGCTCCGAACTTGTTGGAAAGCGCCATGAGCAGCGCACCACGGGCTCGGGACTGAATGTTTTCTTCGGTCACATCTTCCTTGCGGCCGCTGAACACACTCTGCAGTGTTTGGCGATACGCTTCATAGACCTGGTTGATCGAGATCAGTTCAAAACGGATGCCGAGATTCTTCGCCAAAGCGCGGGCGTCATCGATCGAGCCTTGGGACGAATACGGCCCGGGCATTCCGACGCCGATGACATTCTCCGGTCCGACAGCGTCCGCCGCGATGACGGCGGTCAACGCCGAATCGATCCCTCCGCTCAGACCGATGATGGCCTTCTGGAATCCGCACTTGTGCATGTAGTCGCGAGTGCCCAGGACCAGGGCGGAGTAGATACTGGCTTCATCGCCTGCGATCTGCTCGTGCATGTCGCCGGTCAGAGTCTTGGAATCGAAATAGACGAGATCTTCTTCGCAGGTGCGGCCCTGGGCGATGACTTTGCCTTCTGCGTTCAGCACCAGGCTGGAGCCGTCGAAGATCAGGCTGTCATTTCCGCCAACCTGATTCACCATCACGACCGGCACTTTGTGCTGGCGGGCGATGTTGGCCAGCATGTTGCGCCGAAGTTCGCGCTTGCCAATCCAGAAGGGAGAGGCGGAGATGTTCAGCACGAAGTTGCCGCCGGCGCGTATCAACGCATCCACGGGATCAACCGAGTAGAGAGGCTTGGGCCAGAAGCGCTTGTCGTTCCAGGCGTCCTCGCAGATGGTCAGCGCCATGCGGTTGCCACAAAAGTTGAAGAGCTCCTGGCTCTTGGCGGGGGCAAAATTGCGCATCTCGTCGAAGACGTCGTAGGTGGGCAGCAACATCTTGGACTGGAGAAAAACGAGGCGGCCGTCCATCAGCAGGGCGGCTGAGTTCATGACGGACTTGCCGGTGTCAGACTCTGCCGGAGTGACCAGGCCGCAGATGACGGCGATGCCCTTGGTCTCGGTGGCGATGCGCTCGGCGGTTTCGCGGTTGCGGGCGACGAAGGAAGGCCGCTCCACCAGATCGCGCGGCGGATAACCGCAGACCGACAGTTCCGGAAATAAAATGAGCCCGGCGCCGCCGGTCTGCGCGCGCCGCGAGAAATCGATGACCTTGGCTGCGTTTCCGGCGAAATCTCCGACGGTGGGATTGATTTGACCCAGCGCAATCTTCACTTCTTTAGTGTAAAGCGGGGAAGGGCGGGGGCCAAGTCCAGGACCCACTCTGTCCTGGTAACCCTCTGTGTCCGCGTTTCCTGAAAGCGTGGTCTGGCGGCGACGTGCGCGACAGAAACGGAGCCCGCCTGCGATTCGACCGGGAACGGTGACGCTACTGGCAGTATCCAGAGTTTGCTTTGCCGAGTGACGAAAATGCACCAAAGGGTTAACATTAACGATTTGGTAAAACGTTTCCATCCCATGAGGAACAATATGCCCCTGCATAGCCTGCGTCGTCCGTTCGGCCTGGTTCTCGCAATTCTGACTGTAGCGTTGCCGGCTTCGGCTCAATTCGGCTCGAAGGAAAAGCCGGCTACTCATGCCTGGTCGAACCCAACCCTTTCGCCGGACGAGCGAGCCTCGATGGTTGTCAAGGAGATGACGCTGGACGAGAAAATCTCGCTCCTGCATGGCACCGGTATGCGCGGACTCGGTCCGGTCAGCCCGCTCGCTGTGGATTCAAACGGCGGGGCGGGCTTCGTCGTTGCCATTCCACGATTGGGGATCCCCGGCATTCAGATGTCAGATGCGGCCTACGGCGTGAGGAGCAGCGGGGAGAACGGGCGCTACTCCACTGCCCTGCCCTCGGATGTCGGCGCTGCGGCAAGCTGGGATACGGAGGCCGCTTACCAGTACGGCGCATTGATCGGCCGCGAACTGCGCGCGCAGGGATACAACATGTCGCTGGGCGGCGGCGTGAATCTGACCCGTGAACCGCGCAATGGACGCACTTTCGAATACATGGGCGAAGACCCAATTCTCGCGGGCACGATGGTGGGATCGGTGATGAAGGGCCTGCAGGCGCAGCATGTCATCGGAGATATCAAGCACTACGCGCTGAACGATCAGGAGAGCGGCCGGAACGCGGTCAACGTCAACATCGACAAGCGTTCGATGCGTGAGAGCGACCTGCTGGCATTCGAAATCGGTTTGCAGGTGTCGGATGCAGCTGCCGTGATGTGCTCCTACAACCGCGTAAATGGCGACTACGCCTGCGAGAACAAATATCTGCTGACTGAAGTCTTGAAGAAGGACTGGAATTTCAAGGGCTTTGTAGTGTCTGACTGGGGAGGGACACACAGCGCGGCCAAGGCGTCGGCGGCGGGACTCGATCATGAGGAGCCCGGCTGGTTCTTCTATGGCGACACGCTGAAGAACGCGGTGCAGGCGGGCCAGGTACCCATGGCGGAGATTAATGACCACGTACACCGCATCCTGCGCTCGATGTTTGCCACGGGAGTGATCGATGATCCGCCGATAAGGAGCGTGGTCGACGCGGCAGGCGGCCTTGAGATCACTCAGAAGCTTGAAGAGCAGAGCATCGTGCTGCTCCGAAATGAGCATGCGCAGCTTCCGCTCAAGGCCTCGGCGTTACACACGATTGCGGTCATTGGTCCGCACGCCGATGTCGGAATGATCTCAGGCGGCGGCTCGGCGCAGGTTGATCCTCCGGGTGGCAATGCGATCATGCCGCCGGGAAAAGGTCAAACTCGATGGGGCGAGCCAGTCTGGTTTCCTACGTCGCCTTTGAAGGCAGTCCGGGCCAAGGCGCCGGGAGCGAGTGTCCAGTACAGCTCTGGCGCCGATCCTTCCGCGGCAGCCGCCTTGGCAAAAGCCTCTGACGTAGCGATTGTCTTCGCGTACAGGTGGGAGAGTGAAGGGATGGATCTCGAAAGCCTTTCGCTTCCCGAACATCAGGACGATCTGATCGCGGCAGTCGCGGCGGCGAATCCGCATACCGCGGTTGTGCTTGAGACCGGCGGTCCCGTAACTATGCCGTGGGCCGATCGAGTCAGCGGCATTCTGGAAGCCTGGTACGGGGGAACGCGTGGCGCCGAGGCCGCTGCCAACGTGCTGTTTGGCGACGTCAACCCCGGCGCAAAGTTGCCGGTGACCTTCCCCAAGAGCGACGCGGACCTGCCGCATCGCACGGTGGTCCAGCCTCCGCCGGAATCGGTTCCAGACTGGTCGAAGCCGGGCGCATGGGAGCAAATTCTGAAGGGGCTTCCGCCTTTTCAGATCACCTACGACGAGGGCTTGAAGGTCGGATACAAGTGGTATGACGCCGAACACAAGCAAGTTCTGTTCCCATTCGGCTACGGCCTTTCTTACACCACATACTCCTATTCCAACCTAAAGGTGACGCCGGGTAAGACCGTGCGCCTCAGCTTCACGGTGACTAATACCGGCAGTCGCGCGGGAGCGGAAATCGCTGAAGTGTATGCGGCCTTACCCTCCGGCACAGGCGAGCCACCGAAGCGGCTTGTGGGCTGGAATAAGGTCAAGCTGAATGCAGGTGAGAGTAAGGAAGTGTCGGTTGAGGTTGGTCCCAAATATCTTTCGATCTTCAACGTCGATAAGAACGCCTGGCAGTTGGTCCCTGGGGACTACACGTTCATGGTCGGCGGGTCCTCACAGAATTTGCCACTGAAGGAAACCGCCAATCTGAAATAGGGGAATCGCGGCGCGTGCTAGGGCGAATGGGATGGCTGGTACCCGATTCGCCCGTTCTCTTCTCCTGCCACGAGGTCCCGCATACAGAGCCGTGTGAAGTCCTTCGCGTCGCACTGGTAGATCTGCGTCATGGGCAAGTCTTCCGTCCGGACAACATACTTGCCCTCTTCCATCGCTTCTGCTGCTTTCGGCGAGTCGGCAACGATCGGGCTGCCGGGATATGCGCGAATGCGGAACTGCCCCGAGGCCGGCTCATAGTTCGAGTACGTGAAGCATCGGCCGATACAGGCCCGGTCGACCATGTGGTTGACGAAGAGAATCCTCCAGTCAGGCCTTGGCCAGATCGTCTCCGTAACCCGCCGGCCGTAAGGCAGTTTGATGACCAGTTCTTCGGCTTGCGCTTCCATTTGGTTCAGCGTGCCGGTGTCTTGATACATGAGGGCGAAGTAGACCGCCGCGATCGCGGCGAAACCAGCGAAGTGCCATTTCCTCGGATGCATGTGGCCGAGAATGCACAACCCCATGGCCGCCGTGATCGAAGTCAGACGTGACACAGGAAGGCCAACTGGTCCGGCGTACTGCGGCAATTGAATGAGTTCCGGAATCATAGCCGCCGTGAAAAGCAAAATGGCCCACAACTCCAGCGGGGTGCGGAAACGCCATCGTGAGACTGTGTCCTTCTCGCGCCGACGATCGTAAAGAAGCGCCACGCTGCCAAAGGCGAGCGCGACCATGGCCACCTTCGCGTAACGATCGCCATAAAGTACAAGCTGGTCAGCGCCATTCATCAGGTAGAAGATTGAGGTCTCCCAGTACTGCGTGCGGAAGTGATGCACGATGTAAAAGTGGACGGCAACGATTGCGGTCAACGTAGCTGTCAACAGCGCCCAGCGATGCCAGCCGATTGTCCTCTCCGCGAGGATGACGTAAGTCGCGATTCCGGCGACACAGATGAACCCCATCGGATGCGCGAGCAGCGTAAGCCCCAGCAGAATGATTCCGGCTGCGCGATCAAGGGTGCGGCCTCTCCAGAACAGTGCTATCGCAAAGAACCCAAGCCCCAGCGACAGGTAGTAGTTCATGAAGCCCATCTGGAAAGTCCAGCCGTAGGTCAGCATCGCGATGAGTGGAATCAGGAACCACGGAGCGCGCTGACTTGTAGCCGCAATCAGGGTAAAGGCGCCCCAGAAGAACATCACCACGCAGGCGGAAACCACCACCTTCTCTGCGGCGGCGAATCCAAGCCAGATGCCGAGGCGAGCCAGCGCCACATCGATCAGGATGTTGTTCCACTGCCGCACGATGTGCAGGCCCGGCGCCTGCCCGCGCTCGATTAACTGGGCAAGCCACGCGTTGTAGGTGTGACTGGCAAGATCGCCCGCCTCGATCCTCTGGTGCCAGAACACGGGCAACGAAAGGGCGAGAGAAATGGGCACCACGACCGACCATTGTTGACGCAGGAACCACAATCCTTGCTTCAGTGCCGACCCTGCGCTCTGGGGTTCATCGACGGCGCTGGTTGTGGTTTCGCTGGTCATGCGAGACGGGCACTCCGCCGAGATGCTGCTCAAACTCCGGTCGCCGCCGCCAAGACCTCCGAGACAACGCTATCTACGTCGGCGTCTTTCGTGCGGTGGTTCACGATACAGGCTCGCAGGCAGAACTTCCCTCGCAGAGATGCGTTCGAAAGGTACACTCGTCCCCGCGCGACGACCCGCTGCAAAAGGGCGAGGTTAAGCTGGTTCAGTTTCTCTTCTGAAAGCTCGCCATTCCCACGGTGGCGAAAACACACCGCACTCAGTTCCACTGGTGCAAGTAATTCCAGCTGCGGGGTCCGTTCGACCGCCTTTGCCAGCCGCTGGGCTTGCCGCAAGTCCTTGCGGATGGACTCTCGAAATGCCGAGATGCCGTGGTAGCGCAAAGACAACCACAACTTCAACGCACGGAACCGGCGCGACAATTCCAGCGACTCCTCGAAGAACGCAAAGCCTTCGATCGGGTCGGCATTCAGGGAACGCGCATAGTCCCCCGTGTGGGCGAATGCTTTCTGCGCGGCGTCTGCCGAGCGATACAGAAGGCAGCCACAATCCAGGGGCTGGTAGAGCCACTTGTGCGGATCGAGAGACAGCGAATCGGCCAACTCGATCCCGTCGAACTTCTTTCGCTCTGCCAATGCTGCCAGGGCTCCGTAAGCGCCGTCGATGTGCACCCATGCTCCGTGTTCGTGCGCAATTTCCGCAATCTGGCGCAGGGGATCCACCGCGCCCGTGTTCACCGTGCCTGCCGAGGCCACCACGGCGATTGGCGTCCTGCCACCCGCCTTGTCTCCCCGAAGAAGGTGGGACAGTTCCCTTGGGATCATGCGGAAGGAGTTGTCGGTCGGAACCAGCCTCAAATTCTCTCGTCCGATCCCCAGCAGAGCGACGCTCTTGGGAATCGACATATGGACTTCTTCCGACGCGTAAACCACTCCCGGAGTTCCCTTCCCGATTCCAGTTTCGTTTGCCGGAGCCTTTGCCTCGCGGGCAATCGCCAGGCCCATCAGGTTGGCAGATGATCCTCCTCCAGTCAGGTGGCCGCTGAATCCGGGGCATTCGATTGCCTGTGCCAGCCATTCCACCACCGTGTGTTCCATGGCCACGGCGGCGGGTCCGGAGCGCCACGCCGTCACATTCTGATTCAAGACACTCGCCAGCAAGTCTGCGGTCGCGGATACTGGATCACCCGATCCCAGCACGTAGCCGAAGAAACGGCCGTTGTGGACGCGGCCCAGCCGAGCCACATCCCCGAGACCGCTCAAAGCCGCCTCGCCAAGGCCGTTTTCAGGCAAGGGAGTGCGAAAGAGCCGCTCAGTGTCCGCTCCGGTAGTTTCTGGAACAATACTCCGTGAGTCGACGTTCTCGAGGTAGTCCGCAGCCAGTTTCGTGACCTGCTCCACGAGGCGGGAAAACTGCTGTGGCGAAATCTCCAGAGGGTTCATGAGTGCAGCCGATTCTACACTTGGCACGTTCAGCTATCGCGCAAGCAGAAGTTGGAAAGGCTCAATCACCCTCGGCCGAAAACACCGTGTGCCGCGGAGCTGGCATCGGCGTTGTGCCTTTCCGATCGTGCCACAGGACCTCATTCAGCCGCTTCGCTCCGGCAGCATCGGGCCGGGAAAAATCCATAAGCGACGAAACCTTCGAGCCCGGAGCCTCACGCTTATTGGTCTCGTAGATGAGGCCATTCTTTAGATTCCGATAGTCGGCCTTGAAGGCAGGCTGGTCCCCGGCGCCCGAAAACATCGGTCCCATGACCGGGGCGTAGGCGTCGTTCTGATTCATGGGAGGAAGGCCGAGCAGCATCTCCAGCGTGTGAACCATGTTCACCGTCGTGTAGAAGTGATGCTCGACGTGCGGCTGCCCTGCCGACCCGGGAGAATACTTGCTGATCACGAAGGCGATCGAGCGATGGGCGTCCACATGGTCAGCACCATCTTGCGCATCATCCTCCACGACGAAAATGGCGGTGTCCTCCCAGTACGGGCTGTGCGAAACCGCGTCCACTACACGACCGAGGGCCAAGTCATTGTCGGCAACGGAGGCTGCCGGTCGGGGAAGATCAGGCCGTGTGCCTCCCGTGTGGTCGTCGGGAAGGTACAGGAGGACGAACGCAGGCAACTGGAACTGCGGACCTTCGTTGGCCTCGCGAGCGCGGACATAAGCGGCAAATTCGTTCAGGAATTCGTCGGCTCGCAGCTGGTCGGGGTAGTCGGTATTGAAGTCAGGATAGAGCGGGTCGAAGTGGTCGCGCAGCACGGCCTTGGTCGGCTTCATCTGCTTCAGCGCCGGTATCGCCCACGGCCAGGGACTGGGCCCTCCGTGCGGATCTCCCACATTTGGGGGCAGGGGATCACCGCGGTGAATCTCGGTTCGCGGACACGGAGCCTCGAGCGCGGAAGGAGTTCCCTGCTTCGGCGTGGAGGCGCGGCGGTTCTTGTTGCACCATATAGCGTTCACAAACTCGCCATAGTCGCGATAGGTCAGGCCGTGCTTGGCCACGTTGTCCCAGAGAAAGCCCGTCGCGGGATCGTCAATGTCTGGCTGCTTGTGGTCCAGCGGATATTCATCGGCAACCGTGCCTTGAAAATCGTAAGTACGCTCATGCCCACGGTAGGCGATCTGCCAGGTCCTCTCGTTGTAGTCGCTGGTGATCGCCGCTGTGGACCAGAGATGGCCATCGCCTGAGACTTCGCCGCTGTCGTAGAAGTTGTCGAGTACTCCGAACTGCAGGGCGAGCTTGTGCTCGTTGGGCGTAGTATCGGCGCCGTACAAGTTCAAAGAAGGATCGCCATCGCCCACTTTCAGGTCGCCGAGAATCTGATCGTAGGTGCGGTTTTCTTTGATGACGTAGATCACGTGCTTGATGGGATTTCTGCCGTCGGTGAACGGAATCGTCCCAGGATCGCTGTGCAGCAGATTGTCTTGCTCCACGATGCGAGTGAGTTCGTCGAGCTTGCCCAGTGTCGATGGAATGTTCAGCCTGGCAATCGAACCTTTCAGCAGGGTGGGAATGTAGGGATGGTCGTGGTGTTTGGTCTCGTATGCCGTCTTTCCCATGTCTTTGTTGGCGCGGGAGCCTTCGCCCTTGGCGGTGGCGATGAGCAGGTCGTCGCCGTGGACAGCAAGCGCGCTGGGGTACCAGTCGGTGGGGATGAAACCGAGGGGGCCCCACGATACGGAGTCAGGCACAGCACCGTGCGCGATGGCGGACACATCAAGGACCTCGACCGCATTGAGGGACGCATCGGCGACGAACAGCCGCTTGCTATCGGCGGTTTGGGCCAAAGCCATGGGGTAGGTTCCCGCGAACTTCTGGTCCCTAGTCGTGGCTTGGAGAAAGTTGAATGGCAGGCCACTTTCAGTGGCAACTACGGCAACCGTATCCATGTTTGACAGGGCTACGTAGAGGGTTCTCTCGTCCGGACTCAACAACATCGCCGTGGGATGAGAGCCCGGCGCAATCGGATCCTCGGGTTCCTTCAGCTTGATCCAGCGAACCACCTTCCCACTGGTGAGATCGAGTTCTGCCACCTGGGACGCGTTCCACAAGCTGCACCAGGCGCGCTTTCCATCACGAGTGGCGACCACCGTGTAGGGAAACGAAGATGGCACCAGATCCCTCGTGCTGAGGTCGAAGCTCTGCAATACCTTGCCAGTCGCAGGATCCAACAAGACGACGTTGTCCGACAGATTGTCCGCGATCAGAAGACGATCCTTTCCATCGGCTGAGACCAGCGCCATCCCCGCCGGAAATGGAATTGCCGTGTGCCGGGCAGTCTTGAACAAACCCGCAGCCACCCTCCTCCCCGCCGCCAGTGCCTGCGGCGCTATCGGGATGAACCGCTCAGGCGTGACTTTCCCCTCGGAGAACTTGTAGACCGCAATGCCATTCCCCGTGTCGCCGGGCTTTGCGCCGGTAGGGTCAGAGATCGACCCAACTGAAGCGTAGAGATGGCTTCCATCGGAACTGAAGGCCAAGCCAAGGAAATAGCTCTGCTTGGCTTCGTCGCTTAGGCGCGCTTCCGGAAAATCAGCGATGTGATTGGTCTGCAGATCGAGAATCGCGATGGACTGGTGGGCCAGCGTCTCCTGGGTGCCATAGCCATCGTTCAGCAGCGCGGCGTAGCGGCCATCCGGACTTAGAACGATGTTTGCTGGAAAGCTATTTGTGCTGCCAACACGCCCTGGCGCCGGAACGCTCAACCGCTTGCTCGTGGGCAGCGAGACCGGCGGACGGTCGACTTTAGCCGGAATCTGCTCGGTCTGTGCAAACACGGTACCTGCCAGCAAAAGACATACGAGGGGAAGGAAAAACCTGCCAGAAAAAATCACGAAGCCTCCGCGGAGACTGCTTCAGAAAAACTGAAGAGATGACGAGAGTACTTTAACCGCCAGTTGGTGGTCAAAGGCAAGCAAAGAGCCTTCGCCGGTACGAAGCGAGTGCGTCTACACGTGCGAAGACTTGGAGGCGGGCTGCGAAGACTCCGGTGTCTCGTGAGCTTCGACTTGAACGTTGTGGCGCACATCGGCGCCCTGCACCCAGAAGATGACATCTTCGGCAATGTTGGTGGCATGATCGGCTACGCGCTCAAGATTACGCGCGACCAGCAGTGCGTCCAGAGCCTGGCGTACAACCTCGGGCTGCTGGTTCATGGTCTTGACCAGCTGGATAAAGGCATCATCGCGCATGCGGTCAATCACGCTGTCCATTTCGAGGACTGCCTGGGCTAGTTCAACTTTGCCTTCAATAAATGACTCTAATGCTCTGCGAACCATGGCGCTTACAGCAGCGCCCATTCGCGCAATGTCGACCGGCAAGTCGGCTGCCGGGAGCTCGACCATGTCCATCACGCGCTCGGCGATATTCACGGCCTGATCGCCAACACGTTCAAGATCGGAATTGATCTTGGTCACCGCCAGAATGAAGCGCAGGTCCACGGCCATGGGTTGCTGCATGGCGAGCAGGTCGAAAGCAGCCTCGTCGATCTCGCGCTCGGCGGTATTGATCAGGCTTTCGCCCTCCAGCACCATCTGGCAACGGGTGAGGTCGCGCTCCACATAGGCCTGGCGTGCGCGATCCACGGCCTGTTCCGCCAGTCCGCCCATGCGAAGTAACTTCTGCCGAAGATCGTCGAGGCCCTGCTGAAAGCGCGTGCGCATTATCCGAACCTGCCTGTGATGTAGTCTTCCGTCTTCTTGTCGGACGGTTTGGTGAAAATCTTTTCGGTCTTGTCGAACTCAATCAGTTTGCCGAGCAGGAAGAAACCGGTAAATTCCGCGACGCGTGCGGCCTGCTGCATGTTGTGAGTCACGATTACGATGGTATACCGCTCCTTCAACTGAAAGATCAACTCTTCGATTTTGCCCGTGGAGATGGGATCGAGCGCCGAGCAAGGCTCGTCCATCAGTAGAACTTCGGGTTCGACAGCCAGGGCGCGGGCGATGCAGAGTCGCTGCTGCTGTCCGCCGGAGAGGCTGGCTCCGGATTTCTTATGGATGTGATCCTTCACTTCGTCCCATAAAGCGGATGACTCCAGAGAGCGGTGCACGATTTCGTCGAGCTTGTGCCGGTCCCGAAAACCATTCAGCTTCAACCCCGAAGCCACGTTGTCATAGATTGACATGGTGGGGAAAGGATTTGCTTTCTGAAAGACCATGCCCACACGCCGCCGAAGCTGGGTGGGCGAAGTGCCGTTGTAGGCGTCAACTTCGCCAATGCGAACGCGGCCAGTCACCCGAGTCTCAGGAATCGTCTCGTGCATGCGGTTGAGGCAGCGGATGAAGGTGGATTTGCCGCATCCAGAAGGACCGATGAGGGCCGTAGCGTGGCTGGCGGCCACCTGCAAGTTGATGTCATATAGCGCCTGGGTCTTGCCATACCAGGCGTTCAGGCTATCGACTTGGATTCCGACACCCATGCCTTATGCCGTCCCAAAAGTGCCGCGGCGCACGGCAAAACGCACCGCTCCCACCGCAGTCACAATCAGAATGATGAGCACCAGCGCTCCCGCCCACGCTTGGCGGTGCCATTCGTCATACGGCGAGATGGCGTAGGTGAAGATTTGGAGGGGCAGTGCAGCTGTCGGCTGATCGGTGTGCAGATTCCAGTATTGGTTGCCGAAAGCGGTGAACAGCAACGGCGCTGTTTCGCCCGCAACCCGCGCGAAGGCCAGCATGATTCCTGTGATCACTCCAGAAGTCGCGGTTCGCAGTGTGATGGAGAGCGTCGTGCGCCAGCGCGGGATGCCCAGCCCAAAGGACGCCTCGCGCAGAGCCTGCGGAACAAGCAAGAGCATCTCCTCTGTCGTGCGGGTGATGGTGGGGATCATCATGATCGCCAGCGCCACTCCGCCGGCCAAGGCCGAGAAGTGTCTCTGGTACAGGACGACGATGGAATACGCCACGATGCCGATCACAATCGAAGGCACGCCATTGAGCACGTCGGCCGTGAAGCGAATTACGTCGCCAAAACGATGTCGCCCATACTCCGCAAGGTAGATTCCCGCGCCTACGCCGAACGGAACGCCAATCACGCTGGCGATGCCCAGAATGAAGGCCGATCCGATGATCGCATTCGCCATCCCGCCACCCGCTTCTCCCACGGGCTTGGGAGTCTGGGTAAGGAATGCCCAGTTGATCGATCCCACGCCGCGATAGACGAGGTAGCCAAAGATCGCGACTAGGGGCACGAGCACTAGGATGACAGTCAACACGGCGACGCCCGTCATAACATGATCGGTCATCCGCCGTCGCCAGCTGATGGGCGGTACGGCATGCTGTACGGGGGCCACCGTCGCGGTCTCAAGCATGACCCCTCGCAGGTTGTCCCCGGGTGACAGTCCAAACCAGCAGCCGAGCCAACGCATTTACCACGATTGTCACCAGGAACAAGGCCAGGCCGATCTCGATCAGGGCGGAGAGATAGACATTCCCTGTGGCTTCGCTGAACTCGTTGGCCAGCACGCTGGCCATCGTGTATCCCGGGGCAAGCAACGACCTGGAAATCTCCGGGCGGTTGCCGATCACCATGGTGACCGCCATGGTCTCGCCCAACGCCCGGCCGAGTCCGAGAATGACGGCGCCCATGATTCCCGCGCGGGCATTGCGCAGCACACCAATCCGGATCATCTCCCAGCGGGTGGCGCCCAAGGCGAGCGCAGCCTCCCGTTGATGCTGGGGCACTACCATCAGCACCTCGCGTGTAATGGAGGAGACGATGGGCACGATCATGATCGCCAGGATGATGCCGGCAGCCAGCATCGAATATCCGAACGACGGGCCCTCAAACAGCTTCGTCCAGCCCAGTGTCTTACTCAAGAATGGCTGAACATAACTGGTCAGGATCGGTACCAGGACGAAGATCGCCCATAACCCGTAAATCACGCTGGGAATGGCGGCCAGCAGCTCCACAAAAAATGAAAGCGGGCCGCGCAAGACGCGCGGACACATCTCCGTGGTGAAGACGGCCACGCCCACGGCCAGAGGAACCGCTATGATCAGGGCCAGCAGGGAGGAAACCAGCGTGCCGTACACGAATGGCAACGCCCCAAACTGTTCGCTGACCGGGTCCCAGTCCCGGCCGGTGAAGAACTTGAGGCCGAATGCATGCCACGACAGTGCCGAACGCAGCACCAGTTCGTAGACAATCAGCGCAAGCACGGCCAGTACCGCCAGGCCGCAGGTCAACATGGCCAGCCGGAAAATACGGTCTGATACTTCTCCGCCGGACGCCGCCAACAGGGGTGCTGCCCGGGAGACCGGTGCGGTTATAACCTTCGTATCTACAACAGGTTGCGGACCGGGCATAGCAGGCCGATGGAATGCAGGATTGGCCATTCCCCTTCAACCTAGCAGAGAGTTGTTACAAAGGTGTTAAAATGTGCCGGTATTTTCCGGTTAGCCGAGATCACGCTTAGCGCGCTCGAAGCGGCGCTACAGCGTGGGTGCGGTGGACTTTTGCTGGGGTAAGCCTGTATCGTTCGTCTCCCGATATTCCATTCTGCTATGCCGATTGCGCCCGAGCGTATCCGCGCTGTATTCGCGAAGCTTGAACGGGACTTGCTGAAGCTCTCCACGGAGCGCCGGCCGGAGAGGGTTCACAGCTTCCGCACCGGGACTCGCCGGTTGCAGACTCTGCTGGAGGATCTCCTCCCCGACCGGGACCGCAATCAGAAAAAACTGCTGAAGCTGCTGCTCAGAGTCCGGAAGCGGGCGGGCAGGGTGCGCGATCTGGATGTGCAACTGGCTGCATTGCGGAGCCTCAAGACTCCGCAGGAGCCACGTCGCAAGACCCAACTCATGCATAGCCTGATTGAATTCCACGGCGAGCAGGACAGGAAGCTAAGGAAAGTGCTGACCAAGGAGACGGTCCGCGAGATTCACAAGCGGCTGCGGCGAGCCAGCAAGGAATTGAATCTCGATTCAGGGCGAGACCCGCTAGCGGTTGCAAAACATCTGCTGGAACAGGCGCCACGGCCAGAGGGTGCCCCATCTGAGGAATTGCTGCATCAGCACCGCATCCTTACCAAGCGGGCTCGTTACACCGCCGAGTTCGCGGCCCAGTCCCCGCAGGCCGAGGAGTTCATTGCCCAGCTCCGGCGAGTGCAGGACGCTCTTGGCGACTGGCACGATTGGTTGATGCTGACGCAGAGTGCCACCCATCGCCTGGGCGACCTGCCGCATTCTTCCCTGCTTGCCGTGCTACGCAACATAACGGGGGCAAAGTCGCGAAGGGCGATGGCGACGCTCTCGACATCTGTTTCCACTCAGGCTTCATCCGCTCTGGCAGTTGCGCCACAGCAGACCGGTTCCAGGAAGCGGGGCGTGAACACTTCGCTTGCGTCTGTACGCACGCCCTCTGCGGCCTGATCCCTGACGTCGATGACGATCTGCCATTCTGCATGTAAACTGTGAGGCTTCCCCATGCCCACCTTTGCCGCGGTCGACATCGGTTCCAACTCTGTCCGTCTGAAAATTGCGCGCCTGCACGGACACCGGCTTCGGTCCATCCATGAAGACCGCGAGGTAACGCGGCTCGGTGAGGGAGTGTTCCGCTCCGGATTTCTCACTCCTGAGTCGATGGCAGAAACCGTGAAGGTTCTGCGGCGCTTCCATCGCGCGACGCAGCAGGTAGTCACAGACGCGGTGCGCGTCGTCGCTACGAGTGCTCTGCGCGATGCTCGCAACTCACAGGCTTTCCTGGAATGGGTACGCTCGGCAACCGGGTGGCGGGTTGAGATCATCTCCGGTGTGGAAGAGGCACGGCTGATTCACCTTGGACTTGTTTCCAGTCTTCCCACGGGTACCTCGGATTCCCTCATGATCGATCTCGGGGGCGGCAGCTGTGAGCTCACGGTTTCGCGGGGCGGCCACATCCGCGATACCGTCAGCTTGCCGCTTGGGGCTGTGCGTCTCACGGACGAGTTTTTGAGGCATGATCCGCCGCGCAAAGGCGAACTGAAAAGGCTGAACGGGTTCATCGGACGCGAAGTCGGCCGCATTGCCTCGCGCATCGTGACCGCACGCGTCAGGAACGTAATCGCCACCTCAGGGACGGCTGCGGCGCTTGCCGCCACGGCCACGCATCTGCGGAAAAACAGTTCCGGCCGAAGGCCGGTCGTCTCACGCGCGGAGATGAGCCGCATCGCCCAGCGGCTGGCGCGGCTGCCGGTGGCCGAGCGCCGCAAAATCGAAGGAATCGGACCCAGACGTGCGGAAATCATTGTGGCCGGCGCCATGGTGTACCACGAACTCGTGGATCGCTGCCGGCTGAAGGGCTTCCGTTTTTCACCTCTTGGCCTGCGCGACGGCATCTTGGCGCAGATGGCCGCCGAATATGATCACAGCACACGATCGGGACGGCAGATTGAATCGGAACGATGGGAGTCGATCAGTGCGGCGGTCACGCACTACCACGTCGACCGCAAGCATGCGCTGGATGTCCGCGACGCGGCGATGTTCCTGTTCACCGCCCTGCGGCGCGTGCACCGGCTGCCGCCTGAGTATCGCGAGTGGATCTCGGCCGCGGCCATGCTCTACGAAGTCGGTGACTACGTGAGCCGCACCGGACGCCACCGGCATACCCACTACATCATTGCGAACTCGGAAATCCTGGGCTACACACCGCAGCAGCGGCGCACTATCGCCGCGATTGCGCGCTACCTTGGAAAGACGCGCCCCGCCGTGGAAGATGGCCCGATGAAGGCGCTCGATCCTACGGAGCGGGCCAGCGTGCAGAAGGCGATCCTGATCTTGCGCCTGGCCCGGGCACTGAACCTGGGGCGCAGCCGTGCCGTGCAGAAAGTGCGAGTGGGATTGCACGCCGCAGACGTGCGGCTAACGCTGGTTCCCCGCCGGCGCATGGGAGTGGATCTGGAGCTCTGGGCGATTGAAAAGGACTGCGGCTACTTCCGCGAGGTTTTTGGGCGCGAGCTTTCCACGGCGGTATCGTAGAGAGCGCGCACCAGCTTCGGCGTCAGACACCAGTGCAGTGTGCCGGAACTGCGGCGCGTTTCCACCTTGGCCACAGCCCCTTTTTTCAGCTCAATCGAAGCCTCGCAACCCGAGTCGCTGATGATGGTGCCCAGAAACTGGCTGAGGTTGGGATTGTGTCCGACGACCATGATCGCTTCCTGCCGTGCATACTTCTCCAGCAACTTCCGAAATTCCACAAAGTTCGCAGCCGGGCGCAGTCCGGGGTCGATCTGCAGCTTCCCTTCGTACCCGAGTTCATTGCCGACCAGAGAAGCGGTCTGCGTAGCACGTTTCAGGGGGCTCGAGACAATGGCATCGACTTGCACTTCAAGCGCAGCCAGCGCCCGTCCAACATAGCCGCACTGCTCGATGCCATCCTTGTCGAGGGCACGCTTCTCGTCCTTCTTGGGATTCGGCAAAGGCTCCCCCGCACTGGCGTGACGCAGGAAGTAAAGGATCATTTCGGCTTATCGTTCCTTTCCCACCAGAGTCTTGCGCTTCCCGGATAGAAGATTCGCAGGAAGCACTGCAGGCTGCTTTCCTTCGGCTAACTGAATCAGAAATTCCTGCGCGCTGAAAGCCGCCGCCCCTACCGGAGCCTTGCGGTTACGTTTGCCACGCGGCGCCTGCCACGCACGAATATAGGTTCCATCTGGCAACAGGATACGCGCCTTACGATTGTCAGCGAGGTACGCATCCAGAATCTCGTGATGCGTTCGTTCGCGCAGCAACTCGTCCCGCAAAGGCACGAGCACCTCGACACGCTCATAGAGATTGCGTGCCATCCAGTCCGCACTGCCGATGTAAGTTTCCTCATCACCACCGTTGGCGAAGTAGTAAATCCGGCTGTGCTCCAGAAAGCGTCCAACAATACTGCGCACGCGAATGTGATCGCTCACGCCGCGCACGCCGGGACGGAGGGCGCAAATGCCACGAACGAGCAGATCGATCTCCACGCCCACCTGGGACGCGCGGTACAGGGCCTGCACCACGCTCTTGTCGAGCAACGCGTTCATCTTGGCGATGATGCGCGCCGGACGCCCCTGGCGTGCATGGTCGGCCTCCCGATCGATCAGCGCGATGCACTTCTCGGCCAGATCGAGTGGCGCCACCAGAAGCGGTTCATAGCTCGGGTTCTCCGCGTATGCGGTGAGGAAACTGAAGACGTCATGGACGGCGCGTGTGACTTCCGGATTCGCCGTGAACAAGCTGAGGTCCGTGTAGATGCGGGCCGTAGTTGCGTTGTAGTTGCCAGTTCCAATGTGAGCGTAGCTGCGGGTTACGCCGTCGGGGTCGCGCCTTACCAGCAGAGACAGTTTGCAGTGAGTTTTGAGACCCACCAGCCCGTGGAACACCTGCACTCCTGCGTCCTCCAGGTCACGCGCCCAACGGATGTTGGAGGCCTCATCGAAGCGCGCCTTCAGTTCCACCACGGCCGTTACTTCCTTGCGCGATGCGGCATCAATCAGTGACGGCACAATCAGCGAATGCTCACTGGTGCGATACAAGGTCTGCTTGATCGAGAGCACGCGGTCGTCTTCCGCCGCCGACTCGATAAACGAAATCACGGCATCGAACGAATCGTAGGGATGGTGGAGCAGAATGTCGTGCCGCCGGAGTTCCTCGAACAGATCCCTGGACTTGGCCGTCAGCCGGAGCTCCCGCGGGGCAAACGTGCGGTACTTCAGATCCGGACGCTGGACCTGCTCATAAACGTTAAACAAGCGCGACAGATTCACCGGGCCGTTGACGGGAAACACCTGCCAGGGATCGAGTTCGAACACCGTACGCAGCCGGTCGATGATCTCGGGATCGGCGTCGGCCTCGATCTCCATCCGAACCGCATCGCCCTTGCGCCGGTTATGCAGTTCAGCACGCACCGACTCCAGCAGACTGCGCGCTTCTTCCTCCTGCAAGTAGAGATTGCTGTTGCGTGTCACGCGAAAGGGAGCACTGGAAACAATGTCGTAGCCGTGATACATGCGCACGGCATGGTGTGCGACCAGATCGGCGAGAAAAATAAAGTCGGCAGTGCCATCCGACGGCAAACGCACCAGCCGCGGCAAAGCACGAGGCACCGCGACCACACCCGTGTAGGTCAGCGCCGAACGACGACGCCGGCGCAGCAAGAATGCCAGGCAAAGGGCCTTATTGATGACTCGGGGAAATGGGTGCGCCGGATCCACGGTGACCGGCGTGAGCAGCGGATCGAGCTCCTTTTCGCAGTATTCATCGACGAAGCGCTGTGCCTCGGGCTCCAGTTCGTGGAGGCCCAGCACGCGGATTCCGTTTTGCGTCAAAGCGGGACGCAGCCGCGCGTTCCAGCAATCGTATTGTTCGTCGACGAACTCGTGGGTGAGTTTTGCCAGGACTTCGCGCTTCTCGGCGAGCGTCAGGCCATCGGGGCCAGCCTCGTTATATCCGTCTTCGAGTTGCTGCATCATGGCGGCAACTCGAACTTCGAAGAATTCGTCGAGGTTGCTGGCGGAGATGGCAAGAAACTTCAGCCGCTCCAGCAGCGGATTCCCTTCATCGGCGGCTTCTTCAAGCACACGCCGGTTGAAGGCGAGCCACGAGGTGTCGCGATTGAAATAGTACTGGGGACTATCCAGCGAAATGCGAGCCATGATGGTACTTGCTTATTCCGTTATTGCCGCGGTCTCTCTTTGACAGGAGCACGTTTGGGTGACGATCCACTTCATTTCCGAGCCGTCGAGGGGCGTTTCAAGAACAGATGACGCTCTCCACGCGGCCCTCCACGCTCTCTCCCGCCCTTCAGGTCTCGGGCAATTCCTCCGCGGAACGCCGAGGCACGTATAACGATGCAACAATCGTTTACGACAGAAGGCGAGGCGACTGCACAGTATAGAACATCCGGAGAACACCGGCGGTTCAGCGACACCAGTCAGATACTTCTCGCTCCGCACACGCGATTCAAGGACGAAACGCCCCGGCAGTAATTGCTGCCGAGGCGTCAGATGCGAGACAGGAACTATTGGACCTGTTTGATGGTTTCCTTCACCTTCTGCGCAACGTTGTCTGGCAAGGGCGCATACGTCAGGGCTGATGTGAGTTTCTGGCCGGAATCGACCATCCAGTTCAGAAAATCGGACAGGATCTTTCCCTTGGCAGCGTCTTTGGAGTGCACCGGAATCAGCAACCAGGTAAAGCTCGATATGGGATACGTATCCTTGCCGGGCGCATTCGTGATTGAGACGCGGAAGTCCGCCGGCATCTTTGGGGCTGACGCAGCGGCTGCGGTCACGCCCTCCAGCGATGCTCTGAGGAAAACACCTGCGGCGTTCTTCACGCTGCCATACGGGATGTTGTTCTGTACGGCATAGATCAACTCAACGTAGCCGATCGACCCGGGCAGTTGACGAATTGACCCCGCTACTCCCTCGTTACCCTTGCCCCCCAGTCCTTTCGGCCACTTGACGGAGGTACCACTACCGACCTGGCTCTTCCACTCGGAGCTGACCTTGGAAAGGTAATCGGTCCAGATGAAAGTAGTGCCGCTGCCGTCGGAGCGGTGCACAACGATGATTTCCTGGTTGGGAAAGTTCACTCCGGGATTGGCGGCGGCGATCGCTTTATCGTTCCAGTTCGTGATGGTTCCCAGGAAAAGTCCGGCCAACGCCGCGGGCGTGAATTTCACTTCTCCCGTCACTCCGGGGATGTTGTACGCCGGCACCACCGCGCCCAGAACTGTGGGGATGTTCAGGACCACGGTCTTCAGCTTGGTCTGGGCTTCTTTGAGCTGATCATCCGTCATGGGCATGTCGCTGGCCCCGAACTCCACCGTGCCCTCGGTGACCTGCCGGATTCCGCCTCCGCTTCCAATGGACTGGTAGTTGATCTGAATATCGGGATGCAGCTTGTGGTATTCACTGAACCACTTCGAATAGATGGGATATGGGAAGGTGGCGCCTGCTCCGTTCAACGTGGTCTGCCCGAATACGGTCAGGGGCAGAAGAACACACAACAACAGCAGCGGCATTCTGCGTGTCACCAGAGAATCCCTCCTGAGATTAGATGTCCTCGTTCTATCGGCGCGGTGTTACAGGAAGGTTACAAATGGGTGAATTTCTGATGACAACCGGCCGCTGAAGATCGATGAAGCGCGACGCGGAACAGAATCTAGTGGGAAGCCTGCAGGCGGGCGATCTCGCGGGGGAACAGGCCATTGCCGGGGAAATCCGCACGCAGCGAGGTAAGCATCTGCAGAGCGCGAGGCTTGTCTTTCTCGCGCACATAGGCGATCGCCAGAAGAATGCGGGCAAAGGGCGCCAGGTAGTGGCCCCGCTCCGCCGTTAGCTGCAGATCGGCAATGCCGCCTCGCTTATCGGCAGGAATGCCGCCAAGGCGCAGCATCCAACGCACCGGCGCCGCCATGCTGCCGACAATGTACTTGGTGAATCCCGTTGCCAGATGGGCGTCGTAGCAGTCGTGGCAGACAGCGAGCAACTGGTCGGCCCAAGTGGATGCCTGCTTGGTGTAGTGCAGTGAGGCCAGATTGCGCTTCTCGATGAGGGCCGTGTAGTCAGCCTGCAATCCCGAAGACAGCGTCAAGGCAAACAGCGCATCAGAGTCCTTGGGGTTCTTCGCTAGCCGGGCATGAGCCAGAGTCTCCGCGCGGGCTAGAGCACCTTGGAAGCGGTCCTTGACCGCGGGATCAGCGGTGAACTTGGTTCGTCCGGCGAACGCGTTGTCATTTTCATAGAACTGCGCCTCGAGCACTCCAAGCCGGTTGAACTCCGAAAACAAGTATCCGGCAGCCTCACTGACCGGACCTACGGGATCATCCGGATGCTGCGATTCCCAGCCGGCGAAGTCCTGCTGAGCCCCTACAAAGTCCAGATTATAGAGGCCAGAGAACCCGTGATCGAGGCGCGAAGTCACGGACAGACTCGAAGCGGGCTCAGCCACCCCACTCGGGGACAGCATGAGGAAGCACGCGCATAGGGCTGATACCATGCTCCAGGCTCGTACATCGAACAATTTGAATCCGCGTGACATAGGGTTCGGTCGGCCCGGCCATTATCGTTGATCCGAGCGTCTCTGTAATCTGTAAAGTTGCTTGATCCTTTGTTATTTTGATGCCGACTGTGAACCAGGGCGGTCAAAGTTTTGTAAATTCTCAATTCATGGGCCGCTGGCGGCCGCCCCATCACACGGGACAAGACCCTCTATGACGGATTCCCCTACACGCTATGCGCCGGGCTGGCCCGGAATTCCTCCTCGCTGGACCTCGAGCGCAAAATCTGGTGCCGGCACAGCCCTGAACCAGCACAGCAAAGTCTGGTTCACATTGAGTCACGGCATTCTCAACGAAGTCTATTTTCCGCGTGTGGACCAGGCCTGCACCCGCGACATGGGGTTTATCGTCACCAATGGCCGCGACTTCTTCTCCGAAGAGAAGCGGCACTGCACCTTCGAAAACCGGCCTTTCGAGCCCGGGATACCCGTTTATGAGCTAACCAATACATGCAACAGCGGTCGTTACCGGATTCATAAGGAAGTCCTGACGGATCCGTATCGCAATGTGGTGCTGCAGAAGATTCGTTTCGAGCCACTGCAAGGGCAACTGTCTGACTATCGCCTCTACGCCCTGCTCTCGCCGCACCTGGCCAATTTCGGATACGGCAACACCGGCTGGACCGGCGACTACAAGGGCGTCCGGATGTGCTTCGCCCAACACGATGGCGTCACACTCGCGCTGGCGTCCTCGGCTCCGTGGAAAAAGGTGTCGGTGGGATTCGTGGGCGCCTCCGACGGGTGGCAGGACTTGTCCGAGCACTTCCAAATGCAATGGGAATACAATCGCGCGGAGAACGGCAATATCGCATTCACCGCAGAAATCGATCTGGCCGCTTGCAAGGGAGAGTTCGTGCTGGCCCTCGGCTTCGGCGCGATCTGGACCGAGGCGGGACAGCAGGCCAGATCCACCCTGCTTGAAGACTACGACGAACTTCGTCAACACTACGTAAACCAGTGGAGAAAGTGGCAAACCTCGCTGCTCCCACTCGACGAACCGCAGCGTCCGCGCGACCTCTATCGCTCGTCCACTGCCGTCCTCCGTACTCACGAGTCCAAGGATTTTCTCGGTGGGATCATCGCCAGCCTCTCCATTCCCTGGGGATTCAACAAAGGCGATGAGGATCTTGGCGGCTACCATCTGGTCTGGCCGCGTGACCTTGTCGAGACCGCCGGAGCTCTGCTCGCCGCCGGCGCGGTAACCGATGCCGTCCGAGTGCTTCGCTACCTGGAAGCAACGCAGGAAGCCGCCGGCAACTGGGCGCAGAATCTGTGGCTGGACGGACGTCCTTACTGGAATGGCATCCAGATGGACGAGACCGCCTTTCCTATCTTGTTGCTCGACCTGTTGCGCCGTGAAGCCCCGGAAACCCTGGGCAACCTGCAGCGCTGGTGGCCCATGGTGCAACGCGCCGCCAGCTTCATCCTTCGCAATGGTCCGGTCACGCAGCAGGATCGATGGGAAGAAGATGCGGGATACTCTCCATTCACTCTGGCCGCGGAGATTTCCGCGCTGCTGGCGACCGCCGACATTGCAGAACTGACAGGTCATCACGACGCCGTCCAGACTCTGCTCGACGTCGCTGATGCCTGGAACGACAACATCGAGCGCTGGGTCTATGCCACTGGCGGGGACCTGGCGCACCAACTGGGCGTGGATGGCTACTACGTCCGCATCGCGCCTCCGGATACGGATTGCTCTCCTTCCCCAACCCAGGGTTTCGTTCCCATCAAGAATCGCCCGCCGGGAGAAAACCTGGAGCGCGCCTTCCACATCATCAGCCCCGATTCTCTGGCGTTGGTACGATTTGGACTGCGCGCCCACAACGATCCGCGAATCACCAACACCGTAAAGGCCATCGACGCTCTTTTGCGCGTGGAGTTGCCGCAAGGGCCCTGCTGGTACCGCTACAACGGGGACGGATACGGCGAGCACCGCGATGGTTCGGCATTCAACGGAACCGGCATCGGCCGTCCCTGGCCCCTGCTCGCGGGCGAACGCGCTCACTACGCACTGGCTGCTGGCAAGCGCGATGAGGCGGAAACTCTGCTCACGGTGATGGAGCAGTCCCCGGCGGGACAGAGCCGCCTACTCCCCGAGCAAGTCTGGGACAGCGCTGACATTCCGCCGCTCGAACTGTTCCGCGGAAAACCCTCAGGCTCGGCCTGCCCGCTGGTCTGGGCCCACTCAGAGTATGTGAAGCTCCGCCGCTCGCTGCGCGATGGCAGAATCTTCGATCAGCCTCCGCAAACGGTGCAACGTTATTTAATTGAGAAACCCACGCGCCAGGTCTTCGGGTGGAGGGTCAATAACAAGTGCCGCACAATCCCGCGCAGCAAGACCCTCCGGATCGTGCTGTTAGCGCCTGCACTCGTGCACTGGAGCATCGACGGCTGGAAGAGCGCTCAGGATACGAACACGAAAGATACGGGCCTGGGCATCCACACGCTTGATTTGCCGACCGCTACACTGCCAGCCGGAGGACGAGCTGTCTTCACCTTTTTCTGGCCCGATGAGAATCGCTGGGAGGGTACCGACTACAGCGTGACCGTGGAGTAGGCAGGTATTCCACTTGAGACGGCCGATCCGAAGCTGCTTGTGAGAAAAGCTACGCCTCGGGATTCGAGTACATCAGCTCAACCACAGTGCAGTCATCGCCGAGGGGATTCCCGCCGCAGAACTCCGAGACCGCTGCAAAAATCCCTTCCAGCGTCGGAGTTTTTGCTGCAACAGCCTCCAGCCTCGAATCCTCAAAGAAATCGCCGGCCGCATTCTCTGCTTCGGTCACGCCGTCCGTGACCAGAATGAAGCGGTCGCCGGAATTGAGCTGGCAGCGTGCACTCTCGAAGGTGGCATCGCTGAGCAGCCCCACCGGAACATTGCCATGTGGCGGGCGGATTACTTCTCCGCCGCACACTAGCAACGGCGGAACGTGCCCGCAATTCACATACTCGAGATCGCCATCGCGCCGCAGCCGGACCAGCAGCATGGTCGCGTATTTCTCCCCCACCAGCTTGTCGGTGAGGAAACGATTGACGGCGTTGACGACTTCCAGCAGCGGCATTCCTGTGGTCAGGTGCGAATAAATCATTCCCTGCAATGTCGACGCGAGCAAAGCCGCAGATACACCCTTCCCGCTCACGTCGGTGAGCACGACGGCAAGGCCTTCTTTGGTATTTACCGCGTCGTAAAAATCCCCTCCGATTTCCTTACAGGGAACGTTCCTCGGATGAAGACGAGCAAAAGGCACTTCGGGAATCCTCACCTGCATCAACCGCTGCTGGATACCGGCAGCGATCGAAAGCTCTTGCTGATAGCGGCGAGCTTCCTCTTCCGCCTGCACCAGACGCGCATTTTCAATCAGCGACGCCGCTTCGGTCGCGATCACGTGCAGGATTTCATGGCCGACGCCCGCGATGTCCTGGGAACGAAAACGCGAGTCCACGTACAGCACACCCATCACCTCGGCCGCATTGGGCGCGGGTACTGGCGTCTGACCTCCGCGACTGGCCTGTACCTGGAACTTGCGCAGCGGGATACAGACCACCGTCCGCAGATCGTAGGCCACAATGCTCTGCCGCCCCGCAAGGTCGAGTGACTGGCTGGTATCGGTGATCAGAAACTCGGAATTCGCTCGTAGCGACTCCTCAAGAATTGAATGCGAAATCGTGGTGTCATCGAGCAGGGGCTCTTTCTTTGAATTCCGACCCGCAGCCAGCCGCAACTTCCCTTCTTCATCCTTGAGAAAAACATAGCCGCGCTCGGCACGAGTCAACTGCAAGGTGACGTCGAGCATGGTCATCAGAATTTCGTCGAGCACCCCGGCCGTATTCAGCTTGCGCGCAGCTTCGAGAAAGAGTGTGAGCTTCTCCAGATCCGTAGCCTCCTGCTTGATCTGGATCCCGGAGATCTGGCTCAAGAATTCGCGCGCCGTGTTGGAGGTGGCGTGCGCCGGATTGAAGATTACGTATGCAGAGTCGCGTGCCCCAAACTCCAGGCGATCGTTCGGTTCCAGTTTTTGCCGCTGAATGCGCTCGCCGTTGACGAAGGTACCGTGCTTACTCCCCTGGTCAACCAGATAAAACACGCTCTCTTCCTGAACAATCTGGGCATGATCGCGGGAGACGCGAGGATCGGCAATCACCAGATCCTTGTCGACCTTTCGTCCTACGCTGAAAGGAGTGCGGTTGAGGACAATGTCCTTCTGCTCGTTCCCCTGCACGAGGATCAGTTTGGGAAAAACCCCGGTGCTGGAACTTTGAGAATGACCTAGTGCGGTAAGGGCCATGAAATCGTGAATCGCACGCGGCTGCAGGTGCCCTGACAGGCACGAATGCACCGTGGACTCTGTTCAAGAGACTACTCTGCCGCGTCTCGTACTCGCAAGCCGCGGGACCGGCGTTGGGCGTCCAGCAGTGCGAGCGCGAAGACCAGTAAAGGCAGCACGAAAGTGGCGTAAAACGGCAGTTTCCAGCCGCGGAGCGCGGCCGCGCTGGAAACCAGCCAGGCGGCGGCCAGTCCCATACTTGCGAGCCATGGCCAGATCAGGACCACGCACGTGGAAACATATAGGACTCGTGCGGACCGCGATGACGATGTCAGAGCGTGCGAATCCCTTGCCAATAACAGGATCGCAGGCAAGAGCAGGACTTGATTGTAGGGCGCGTACATAGGCACGACGAGCACCGTCAGGGTCAGAACCAGCGCTATGGCGCCGCCAAGCCCTTCTGAACCTGCCTGTTCATGGCGCAACTTCCAGACCAACCCTCCCGTTCCCAGGCTCGCTATCGCCGCCAGGATCATGCCGCCAAGTGGGCCCAGCATCAACTCCAGAATCGATTCATTCTGCGTGTATTGGTGGTACTGGCGCACGGCTTGGAGGAACATTCGCCACCAACCCGGCAAGATTACTTCGGAGGCAATCAGAAGAAGCGCCATCATCGTCGCAAAACCGAACACCAGTCGCCGACGAGTCTTCCATTCACTCGCCGCCCAGAGCAGCAACCAGGCTACCAGCGGCCATGCCAGCTGCGGTTTGATCGTTGCTAACGCCAGAATCGACCCACCTAAGAATGGAAATCCACTGGCCGCGCTCGCAGCGCTGGCAGCCAGGAGAGCGGCAACCAGAAGGCTCAACTGCTGCAGCTTGATTCCCTGCACAGCTGGCACGCTGCCCAGCGTCAGAACCACGCAACTCGCGATGACTAGCCGTGGCAACTTCCACGGCAGCGTTCGCAACCACAGCAACACGCTCGCCGCCGTAATACCAATCAGCAGCCAATGAAAGAGAGTTTGCACCGTATGAAACGAAAAACCGATCACCGGCGCCAAAATGAAGACCACGTAGACCGGGTAGGCAAAGCCCTGCTGGTCCTTTGGATCCTCCGGCCGCGCAGTATCGAGCGCCCGCCCGTAGTATCCCTTCTGGATCTCAATCGTGATCTCAGAACTGTAGGGATTGCGGCCGCGCAGCAGTAGTTCCCGGGCTCCCAGCCAGCGCGGATAAAGGTCAGAAAGATTTCCCCGAGGACGATTGTGCGCCGCAGCATCGGCAACCTGCATCGGCTTCAGTATCTCAATGAAGTAAAACCAGGTACTCGTTGCCGCCAGCAAGGCAAAGAGAAACCCATACAGCGGCCGCGGACGTGTCTGCAAAGTCGCGTTCTCCCCGGTAAAGTCCCGCTCAAACCGCTCATGTTACAACTTATGGGGCACATCCCGGTATGCGAGTACGCATTGCAGTTTCCGCAGCAATTGGCGCGGCCAGCGGCATCTGTTGCTGGTTCCTGATGAAACACTTTCATCAGGACGCGGCCGACTTCCGCTGGGCTTTGCATCTCGCGCACCAGGTGCTCGCCCGGCAGAATCCTTACGACACGCCGTTTGAGCAGTATCCGCTCACCGCTGCCTTCTTCGCCCTGCCGTTTGTGCGCCTCCAACCGGAGGTCGCAGCCGGGGCTTTCTGGGGCATCAGCTCTTCCCTGCTCGCCTTCGGACTTACGCGGACAGGCTACGTCAGGCTTCTGATCTTCCTGGCTTATCCGTACTGGGCTGGAATCCTGACCGTGCAGTGGTCTCCTCTGATCGCCGCCGGGGCGTTAGTGCCGCTGCTGCTGCCGGCAACGCTGGCGAAGCCGCAAGTCGGCCTGCCGGTGCTGCTCACCCACATGAGTCGCCGCGGCCTGATTGCCTGTTCACTGCTCGCAGTGCTGAGCCTTGCGGTGATGCCGGAGTGGCCGTTGCTGTGGCTGCAGCAGGCCCGGAACTATCAACACTTTATCCCCTTGGTAGTGTTGCCCGGCCCGTTACTCGTGCTGGCCCTGCTTCGCTACAGGAGCCGCGATGCGTGGCTGCTGTTTCTGTCCGCACTGATGCCGCAGCGTTGGTTTTTCGATAGCTTCACTCTGTGGCTGATTCCCAAGTCACGCCGCGAGATCATCTGGACGGTCTTCTTTAGTTGGGGTGCAGGCATCTGGCGCTGGTATCGCATGCCCCACAGCTTCGGTGAGGTGGGACGCTGGACAGTGCTTTTTCTCTACCTTCCCATGCTGGTCGTCGTGCTGTGCCGCGGGAAGAGTTCGGAGAACACGGAGCAGCTTGACAGTTGACGCCGGATGTCAAAGCACTCGTCGCAATCGAGCCTGCAAGAAAATACTCAAACCGATCGTGCCAGCGACGAATAGCCAGGGCATGACCGGGTTTATCCAGACCACCGGCAGGCCCCACCGGAGCAGGACGACCCACACCAGCATCAGCGCCAAGCCTGTCAACAGCGGAATGAGCCTGCGCGCGTCCAGCCCTGAGACCTTCAATGCGCATGCGGCCTGGATCATCAGTGCAAACGGAAACGCCATCACCAGGTCGATGAAGTAGTGCTCTCCCAGGCCAAGGGTTGCGAACACAGTCCCCACCAGAAAACCTACAGCGGCACTCTTCGCCCAGCGGGACAAGCCCTCCGAATACCACCAGACGAGCAGTGCCCAGCCAAGATGCAAGGAGGGGAAGGCATTGCGGGGACCCGCAATCGTCAGCGCCTGGAGCGGTAGCTGGTTCAGTTGTTGCATGGAAAGAGGCTCGAAGGGAAACTTCGCGCCAAACAGATACGCCGGACCGCAGGCCGGAACCAGGTTATAGAACACGACTCCCACGGGTCCGGCAATGAGAAACGACAGGAAGGCGGTCATCGCGAGATTGCGGTCGCGAACCAACTGCCTGGCATAAGTAAACAAGATCGCGATCGGGAGCACGTAGTACATGGCCAGCGCGGCCCGGGTGAGCAACGGCGATGGCAACACGACTTGACCCACCTTGAAACTCAATTGCACGCCGAGACTCTGATCAAAGCTGTACAAGAACAGGTCGAGCGTTTTGGGATGGAGCCGGCCTGTAATCTCCAGCGGGCCAGAACCGAAGTATCCGAGCAGTATGAATAGCAAGGGCGGGAAGATGGCGTAGTGCAGCAACGGACGCTCCTCATCGCCACTCCAGATTCTTCTGATCACCAACAACAGCAAGCTGCTCATCCCCAACAACGCGAGAGCAGGCAAGGCTCTGAGAGGGACCTTCAGAACAAACAACTGCATACCAACCAGAATCGATCCGACGGCTGCTACCTGCGGGAACTCGCGCAGAGGACGCACGGAAACAAAAAGAATGGCACAGCCAGCTACCGTGAGTGAGAAAAAGATGTTGTTCGCGATTTGCTCGAAGAAACTGCGGTTCAGAGTCAGGGCGCAGACAACCGCGAAAACAATGACTCCAGCCGCCGCCGCGATCCGACGACTCTTCACTTGCCAGGTATCCAGACTCACGGTGGGCGCATTCGCTGGCGCCGGCTCGTTAGGCTTCTTCATTCCCGGGCAGGATCCTCCGGCTCAATCCATATGTTGACGCAACTAGACCGCGGCAGATTGGGCAGCGTGCTTTGGTTGAGCTCGCGATCTCAGTTCTCCGGCTACTCCGCCGAAACAAAGCAGCACGGCCCAGCCCAGCCACGCCAGCCGGTTGTAGCGCATTAAGAGAACCAGTTGCAGAGGGGAGAAAAGTAAGATTGTCAGTCCGGCGATGAGCGCTGCGCGCGTCCACTTGCCAGACTTGCCTTCCCTTAAAAGCCATCCCACAAGCAGCAGGGCCGGAAGTGTGAGCACGCAGAGATCGTATCCCAACCCGTGATAGCTCACCAAAACGGTTGCGAGTACCGCCAGGGAGAAGCTCAAGTCATCTGCATTTTCGTCCGACGAATGCGAGATCCACGCAGCCAGAGCAAACAACACCACCGAAATGGCCACGACAAAGATGTCGAAGTACCGCAGGCCCGATGCCATGACGTAAAGAATGCCCCGCAGGTTCGGCATGTCGGATGGCATAATTGCTCCCCTTGCCATCGTTTCCTCAAGGCCCAGGACATAGCGCGGGTAGGAAAGCATTTGCTGAACTCCGACCGCCGCGACGGAGACAACGCCCAGAATTGCGGCAACCGCCAAGAAGCCATATAGAGACCGCTTTTTCCCTCGAACCAGCAGCAGGAACAGAAACGGCAGCACAAGATGAAATTTGAACAGTCCACAGGCGAGCCATACACCGGCGGAAACGGGGCGTTCCTTCTTCAGCGATACGAATACGAGTCCGTAGAGAAACAGGAGGAGAATGGCATCCTGTCCCTGGAGGAGCGCAAAAAAGATGGGGAATAAGCCGAGACTGACCAAAGTCCATAGTGGCGCGGGGAACCTCCCTAGCAAAGGAACATAGGGCCGGAGCAAGCTAGGCAAGCCAGCCAGCATCGCCAGGTTCGCAAGCGCCCACAGCCAGTACGCTGTGCGATAAGAAAAGCAGGTGAGAGGGACAAAAAAGAGGGCCTCGAACGGCGGGTGGTTAAAAGGAAGCGCGCCCAAGCGGGTCGCGACATCCGGCGCAAATCCCCGCTGCACTTTGAACTGTACCGCATCGTCATACAGGCTGTGGCCCATCCCTTGGCGGACGATGGTTCCGGCAGTGTAGTAGATGGTGAAGTCCGGGTATCCCTTCCCGATCAGGGTTCTAACATTCCACAAAACCGCCGCATGGATCACCAGGACACTCGACAGGTAGAGCAACCCCGCGAGTCTGAGATGGGCAATTCTCATAGCGAACCGTACTGTGGCGATCTGGCTGCGGTACGAAAAACGACGCGATTCTACACTGCCGGTAGGCCCCGAACAGTATCATGCTAGCTTCGGTGAAGAATTTGCTTCAGCGCCGTCACGTATTTGCAGCCATCCTTACTATCGGATGGTTCGCGATGGCCGCCCGCAACGTGGTCGATCCGGACGTCTGGTGGCACCTGAGGACCGGTGAGTATATCGCAGCACACCGCACGATCCCGCATGCAGATCCGTTCTCCTACACTCGTGCCGGCGCACCCTGGGTCGCTCACGAATGGCTCACCGATCTGGGTCTCTACGGCATCTATCGTTCCGCCGGATGGGGCGGGCTCATCGTTGTGTTTGCGGCAATCGTCGCGGCGTCATTTCTTGTCCTATTCCTGCGCTGCTCTGGGAGGCGATACCTCGCCGGCATTCTGACACTCGCGGGAGCGTGGGCGACCATACCGGTTTGGGGAGTGCGTCCACAGATTCTCTCGCTACTCCTCACCAGTCTGTGGCTGTGGATCCTTGAGCGCTCCAAACACAACAGGAAGCTCCTCTGGTGGACCATCCCCATCATGCTTTTGTGGGTGAACCTCCACGCCGGTTTTGCCCTCGCCATAGTGTTGGTGGCCCTTTCCCTGATTGGAGAGTTTTTGGAACACCGGTTGGGTCAGCACGCCGCGGCAACTCCCAACCTCCGGCTTCGCGCGTTGATGGCGACTCTCGTACTCAACCTGCTGGTGGTTCCGCTCAACCCGTATGGCGCCCGAATGTACTCCTATCCGTTTGAGACGTTGCGCTCCAAGGCCATGCAGAACTACATCGTCGAGTGGGCATCTCCCAATTTCCACCGCCTCGACTACCTTCCTTTCCTGGTTCTGCTGTTGGTCACGGTTGCGGTCCTGGCGTGGTCAAACACTCGCGTGCGGGCCAGAGAGATGGTGCTTCTCCTGGCCGCGACGGCGGCCGCGCTGTCAGCGGTCCGCATGATTCCATTCTTCGTGCTGATTGCCGTGCCGATCATTTCGAAGTCGCTGGCGAAAAAGGCAGCGCCCAGGCCTCAAGCTCCAGCTCGCCTAACTTTCCCCGCGGTTCGATTCCTCAATGCTGGACTCCTGCTCTTCACGGCCGCATTTGTGGGCATCCACATCGCGCGGGTCATTCGTCGGCAGCCTCTATCCGAAGCCGAGCACTTCCCCAGCGCCGCCGTCACTTTTCTGGAGACCCACCCTGCCCCGGGGCCGATCTTCAACCACTACGACTGGGGCGGATATCTGATCTGGCGGCTGTATCCGCAAACCCCGGTCTTCATCGACGGCCGCGCCGACGTCTATGGGGAAGCGCTGCACCAGCAATTCGCCGACACCTACCAACTGAAGCAGGACTGGCAACGAACCCTGGCGCATTGGGGGATCGCCAGCGTGATTGTTCCTCCAGATTCCGCTCTGGCCACGGGGCTTAGACGCTCTCCGGGCTGGGCACTCAGTTACGAAGATCCCAAGGCGGCCATCTTCGTAAGACTCCAGCGTTAGATTGCCCAAGACGACCCCATCAAAGCCGGAAAAACGACCCAAATTCCCTTATATAGCAGGAAATCAGGGGATAATTTCCGCCATAGCAACTGCGAGAATACCCGTGGAGGTATGCAATAAAATACACCCCAGCGGGCATCTTGCGGGGTATTATGGGGTGTCGAGTGGGCCAATCTCCCCCACAGCTTAGAGCCGTACGTACCACCAGAGTGGTGCCCACATGCACGGGTGCTATCCAGGCAGCAAGCGGGGAGATGCCACAGGCTACAACTCGTCTTCAGATTGGGGTTCGAGGGAGGTCAAAGGGCTATGCAGCACATTCGCAAGCTGTGGTCCGATGAGGGCCAAGACATTGCCGAGTATGCAGTTATGCTGGCAGTGATCCTAGTGATTGTGGTGGGCACAATCCGGCTCATCGGCACCAATGCAAGTAATGTTTTCTCGGCCGTGGCCAGTTCCATCCAGTAGGCTCGGTCATTGGCACGGATCATTGCAGGTGAGTAGCAGACGCGGAAGGATATTCTGTACTTTTTGAGGGAGCATCATGAATCGCAACCGTTTACTGATGATCGGAGTTCTCGCCCTGGCTCTGGGCGCTTTCGTCAGTGTTCTGGTCTACAGGAATTTGCAGTCCCGCGGCCCCTCCACCGAGTCTGGCGTTGACGTCGTGGTTGCCGCCAATGACATTCAGGTCGGCTCCAAGGTCGAGGAGCACGACGTGCGTCTGGTCAAGTTTCCGCCTACCAGCCTGCCCACGGGAGCCTACAGCAAACGTTCCCAGGTTCTCGGCCGCGGAGTTGTTGTCCCCATTGCCAAGGGCGAATTCGTGTTGCCGACGAAGTTAGCCCAGGAGAACGCCGGCGCCGGTCTGCCTTCATTGATCCCTCCGGGGATGAGGGCCGTTTCAGTGCGCGTCAATGAAGTAGTGTCGGTAGCTGGGTTTGTAACTCCGGGCACGCGCGTCGATGTGCTGCTGACAGGAACCCCAAATGGCGGAAGCGAGCAGCAGACGACAACGGTACTCCAGAATGTCGCAGTCATCGCGTCTGGACACACTCTCGAGCGCACCTCGACCGGGGAAGCCCAAAACACACCCGTCATCACGCTCCTGGTTTCGCCCGATGATGCCCAGCGCCTGACGCTCGCCAGTTCCGAGGGACACATTCAACTTTCCTTGCGCAATCCGCTCGACACGCGACAAGATGAAGTCGCGGCTTCCAATGCGAAGGGCCTTTACAAGGGAGGAACCCCGACGGCGAATCCGGCACCGGTTCCTCACATCCACACGGTCAAGAAGAAAGTTGAGGCGACTCCGCCCAACCCCACGGTCCTCAGCGTCGAGGTCTACCAGGGCGACAAAAAGCCCGAATTGCACAAATTCGCAGAAGATGGTTCCGAGGTGAAGTGATCGAGAACAGGGGTCGATCCCCCAAGCTTGATGAACAAACACTCCGAGTTTCCTCATGGGAGAGGAATCTGAAGATGAACGTTCGTACGCCGCTCACCCTGGTGTTTGCTGTCGCCCTCGCGTTGCCTGCGTGGTCTGAGGTTCTGCAGCAGACCGGCACCGCGGACCCGTCACAAAGCCCTTCCACACCGACGAGCACCCAGACCACGACTCTGCCCGCACAGTCTCAGCAACCGCAAGGCGCGGCCCCATTACGTGTGATGGTGGGCAAGTCTCTGCTGATCAACACAACCGAGCGTCTGAAGCGCATCTCCGTCACCGAACCCGCCATCGCCTACGCTACCGTCATCACCCCGACACAGATTCTGGTCCATGGGCGCGCTCCTGGCGAGGTTTCGCTTCTGATCTGGGACGAACTTGAGCGCTCGCGCAGCTTCGACCTTCGCGTGGACGTCGACGTCAGCGCCTGTGCGGAAGAAGAACACCGCGTCTTTCCCGAGGAGCGGATCACCGTCACTCCTTCTCGCGCTGCCATTGTTCTCTCAGGGCACGTGTCCACCGAGGATGTCGCCAAGCGCGCTGGTGAACTCGCGACAGCCTATTCGCCAAGAGTGGTCAACGTGCTCACCTTTGGACCCGTTGGCGCTCAGGAGGTTTTGCTGCAGGTAAAGTTCGCCGAAGTCGACCGCTCCGCGCTCACGCAGTTGGGCACCAACTTCGTTTCCTCAGGCGCCGGGAATTTTGTGGGGACAGGCACAACTGGCCAATACGGGGGTTTCAACCAGCAGCAGATCCAGCAGACCACGGGTCAGAGCGGCCCAATGCAGGTCAACGAAACCATCAACAACGTCCTGAACCTCTTTCTGTTTCGACCCGATATTCACTTTGGCGCCGTGATCGAGGCACTCCAAACCAAGAACCTGCTGCAAATCCTCGCTGAGCCAAATCTGATCGCGGTCAACGGCAAGAAGGCCAGCTTTCTCGCCGGCGGTCAGTTCCCGTTTCCCATCGTGCAACCGGGTGCGGGCTTTACAGCAGTGACGATCTCGTTCAAGGAGTTCGGTGTCAAGCTGGAGTTCACCCCCGTTATCATGCCGAATGGCAACATTCACCTGGTCGTGGCTCCCGAGGTTAGCACGCTGGATTTCGCCAATGCGCTCACCATTTCCGGTTTCACCGTCCCCGCGCTGAGCACGCGCAAAGCGGAGACCGAATTTGAATTGCAGGACGGTCAGAGTTTCGTCATCGCCGGCTTGATGGATAACCGTGTCACCGACATTTACAACAAGATTCCGGGACTGGGCGACATCCCCATCCTGGGCAATTTCTTTCGCAGCAAGAGCGCGCAGAAGAGCCATTCCGAGTTGATGGTCTTGTGCACCGTGCGCCGGATCTCGCCTAACACCGAACCACCTGCGTTGCCGAGCAATCCGAAGCCGTTCATGCAGAACGATAAGTTCGACAAGCCTGACAAGCCGCTTGGGAAATAGCATTTGCTGAGCAACCGGACGCGAGTCCGAATGTGTTGACAGGTTTTTTAGAAGCTTAGAAGCAGGAGATATGCCGGAGCTTTCAGTCGTCATCGTCGCCACCGACAACGAGCAGCGCACGGTTCTGCAGGTGCTGGTCGATGGCACCAGTGTGGCCCGTACGGTACATACCTGTGCCACTTTTCCGGTAGCGGCGGCTGATCCGGTGACGCGCCGCGTCCGTGCCGCCAACCCCGATGTGACCCTGGTCGACATCCCCGCCGACAATCCCTCGCTGGCTCTGCGCGCTATCGAACTGCTGCATCAGGAGATGCCAGAATCTGCCCTGTTCGCCATCGGCAGTCTCAGCCAGCCGCAGGTCATCGTGAATGCCATGCGTGCCGGCGCGCGCGAGTTCATCGAGCGCCCGACCACCACGACCGATCTGCTCGAAGCCTTTGTGCGTCTCACGACGGCGCAGCGGCGCGTTCGCCAGGAAGGCCCGCGCGGAAAAGTGTTCTCGGTCATCAATGCCAAGGGCGGAAGTGGGGCCACGACCGTCGCCGTGAACCTTGCGCTGGCACTGCAGTCGTCACACGGGCAAACCGCGCTCGTCGACCTTGCGCCTCTGGGCCATGCGGCGCTGCATCTGAACGTCAAACCTGTTTTCAGCGTCAGCGATGCCACGCGCAACCTTCACCGCATGGACGGTTCCCTGCTCGAAAGCTTCATGACGCGCCACAACGGCGGACTGCAATTGCTGGCCGGCGCCAACGTTCCCGCGGCGATCGATCCCTCGACGGCAGAATTCGTTCGCCTGTTCGACATGCTGGTGACTCATTATCGTTACGTCGTCGTGGATGTTTCGACGCGATTCGACGCTTGCAGCCGGCTCATCGCGAACCTCTCGGAGTGCGTCTTGCTGGTCGCTTGCGCCGACGTGGCCTCGCTGTGGAGCGCCGCCCGCGTTCAGCAATACCTGGGAGAAACCGGCAGCCGAGAGCGCTTACGCCTCGTTCTGAACCGTTTCCGCAAAGTGCCCGGCTTCAGTGAAGAGGATGCTGAGACCGCCGCCGGAGCCAAGCTTCTGTGGCGCGTCCCGAACCAGTACTTTGCGGTATCGACGGCGATCGACCGCGGAACGCCGCTGATGGAGCAAAGCCACACCGAGATTGCCCGCTGCTTTGCGGGGTTGGCCGCGGAACTGACCCGCAATGACGTCGACACGAAGCGGGCCACGTGGTCGTTGTTTAAGTCGGTATAAGAGTTTATGGCAAATCTCCAATCCTTCGAGCGCGCCGAGTATCAGCAGGTAAAGGCTGACCTGCATCGCAAGATTCTCGACCGTCTCGACCTGGAAAAACTGGGCAAGACCTCCGGCGACTCCGCCCGCGACGAAGTCCTGGTCGTCATTCGCAACGCCGTCAACAGCGAGGTCGTCCCTCTCAGCTTCGCGGAGCGCGAAAGACTCTCGCGCGAAATTCTCGATGAGATTTTCGGGTTGGGCCCGCTCGAACCGCTGCTCAAAGATCACAGCATCTCCGACATTCTGGTAAACCGCTTCGACCGCGTCTACATCGAGCGAGCCGGAAAGCTCGAACTGACCGGGCTCTCCTTCAAGGACAATTCGCACCTGATGCAGATCATCGAGCGGATCGTCTCGCGCGTGGGCCGGCGTGTGGACGAATCCTCGCCCATGGTCGACGCCCGCCTCGCCGACGGATCGCGTGTCAATGCCATCATTCCTCCTCTGGCTATAGACGGCCCCTGTCTCTCTATCCGCCGCTTCGGGCGAGAGCCAGTCACCGCTCGCCAGATGATCGAGAACCACACGCTCACCGAGTCGATGCTGGAACTGCTTTCCGCTATGGTGAAGGGGCGGCTGAACATCCTGATCTCCGGGGGAACTGGTGCTGGAAAGACCACGTTGCTCAACGTGCTCTCCGGCTACATTCCCAACTCCGACCGCATTGTCACCATCGAAGACGCCGCCGAATTGCAGCTGAAGCAGGAGCACATCGTTCGCCTCGAAACGCGTCCGCCCAATATCGAAGGCAAGGGCGCCGTCCGGCAGCGGGAACTGGTCATCAACAGTCTGCGTATGCGCCCCGACCGCATCGTGGTCGGCGAGGTCCGCGGCGAAGAAGCCTTCGACATGTTGCAGGCCATGAACACCGGCCACGAGGGATCGCTCACCACCGTGCACGCCAACTCGCCGCGCGACGCCCTGGCTCGTGTGGAGAACATGGTCTCGATGGCGAACCTGAACATCCCGGAACGCGCCGTGCGGCAGCAGATCGCCGCCGCCCTGCACGCCGTGGTGCAGATTGCGCGCCTTTCCGACGGCACACGCAAGGTCATCACGATCTCTGAGATCACCGGCATGGAAGGAGATACTCCTACCATGCACGACATTTTCGAATTTGACCGTTCCGGTATCGATGACAGCGGGAAAGTGCGCGGAACATTCCGCGCGACGGGGGTTCGCCCGCAGTTCGCCGATCGTCTGGCGACGGCGGGTGCGCGGCTCCGTCCCGCGCTGTTCGAATCGAAGGCAGAGGTTTAATAGGCTTTGGAAGTACTGTAAACATGCCAGCAACCCTCATCGCATTGCTCGTCTTTGCAGTGGTCGCCCTCGCAGTATTCGCCGTGGGTTCGCTACTGGATCAGCGCAGCGCCCGTGCGCGCCTCATCAAGGAACGTCTGGCAACCGTCCAGAAGGCTCCCGAACGTGCTCCGGAGGAGGAGCTCGCGCTGCTGCGCGACGAGCAACTCAGCCGTATTCCTGCCCTGGATACCCTACTGCGCCGCTCCGAACGCGTCTCGGCAATCCAGAAGAGCCTGGCGCAGGCGGGGATGACGCTGCGTGCCGGCAACTTTCTTGGCTTGTGCGTGGCGACCAGCATTGTTGCAGGCTTCCTTGCCCTCATTTTCAGCCAGAGCAATCCTGCCGTCATCTGGTTTGCGATGTTGATCGGCCTGCTCTTGCCGTACTCCTACGTTTCTTACCGCCGGAACAAGCGATTTGAAAAGTTCGAGGAGCTCTTTCCCGAAGCCATCGACACCCTGGCGCGTGCCGTGCGCGCCGGCCATGCCTTCACCACTGCGCTGGAAATGATTTCGAACGAAGTTGCCGAGCCGGTTTGCGGCGAGTTCCGCAAGCTCTACGAAGAACAGAAATTCGGCATGCCGGTCCGCGATGCTTTGCTCAATCTCACCGACCGGATGCCGCTGGTGGACGTGAAATTCTTCGTGACGGCGGTCATGCTGCAGCGCGAAACCGGCGGCAATCTTGCCGAGATTCTCGACAACTTGTCCTACGTGATTCGCGAACGCTTCAAGATTCAACGCCAGGTACGCGTATATACCGCGCAGGGCCGGCTCACGATGGCCTTGCTGATGGGCATGCCCCCCGTCATCGTCGTTGTGATGTTGTTATTGAATCCCGCCTTCATTCGTCCATTGTTCTCCGACCCGATCGGCCACACGCTGCTGGTGGCCGGCATCACGTTACAGACTCTTGGCTATTTCGTAATTCGCAAGATCATCAAGATTCAGGTATAGCGATGTTGCCGTTGATTCTCACGATCATCGTGTTTCTCACCGTTGTCGTGGTGGTGTTTTCCCTCGGCGCAGCCGCGGTGACGCCCAGCTCGGTACTCGGCGCTCGCCTGCGCGCCCTCGGAGGCCAGCAGCAGCAAGTCCAGGAGAAACCGGCTCTCAGAGAACGCCTCGAACAGGCCCTCGATCCTCTGAGCAAAGCCATCCCGCTTTCTCCCGCCGACGTTTCCCGCACCCGGGGATGGCTCATCCAGGCAGGTCTCCGCGATGCCGCCCACGTCAACTACTATTTCGGCGCGCGGCTTCTGCTCGCTCTCGTTGGTTTTGCGGGAGTAGTCCTGTTTTCCGGTTTCGACAACATGATGCTGCTGGCCGGCGTCCCCGGCCTCGGATTCTTCGTTCCCAGGTTCCTCCTGAAGCGCATGATCAGGGATCGCCAGCAGCGCATCCGCCTGGCTTTGCCGGACGCTTTAGATCTCACTGTGATCTGCGTGGAAGCTGGACTCGCCCTCGACCAAGCCTTGCTGCGCGTCGGCGAGGATCTCCATCACGCCCATCCCGACCTGAGCGACGAATTTCACCTTGTCAACCTGGAGATGCGTGCCGGAAAGCCCCGTGCGGAAGCCCTCCGTAACCTGGTTGACCGCACCGGCGTTGACGACATCCGTTCTCTAGTTGGTACGCTGATACAGACCGACCGCTTCGGAACCAGTGTCGCCCAGGCCCTCCGCGTACATTCCGATTCCCTCCGCACGGAACGCCGGCAACGGGCCGAAGAGCAGGCCGCCAAAACGACCATCAAGATGGTCCCTCCCCTCGTACTCTTTGTTCTGCCTTCGATCATTTTTGTCACGATTGGCCCGGCCGTGATCGAGCTAATCCGGCAACTGGGCCCGATCTCGGGGAAATAGAGGACAGAACAGGAAACTGGGAGCATTCGTATTCATGGCAGTTTTTTCTCCTCAAGCGCAAGCTTTCAACCGGACGCGGCAGGTCTATCTGGCCACCGCCCTGGCGCTTGCCGACACGCACTGGACTCGCCTGCGTGGCCTGCTTGGGGCCTCCACCAGTGACTTCCGTAACGGTTGCGGACTCTGGATTGTCCCTTGCCGGGGCGTTCATACTCTGGCCATGCGGTTTGCCATCGACGTGGTCTACCTGGATCGCAACCAGACGGTCGTCCATCTCGAGCCGAACTTGCGGCCCTGGCGTTTCGCTCCCGTGCGCCTGCAAGCCATTTCAGTACTGGAATTGCCATGTCAGACAATCGCTGAAACAAGGACTGCGGTAGGCGATAAAATTGAATTCAATGTGGGGAAAGAGGGCCGGAATCCGACCGCGTGACTGAAACGCTCCAACTCGAAGAAACCGCACAGCTCCGGGCCACCCAGTTGCACGAAGTACCCAAACTCCTGGTCGAATGGTCTTCGCCCTGGGAGGAGTTCGTTACCTCCATCCGCCCCGCCCTGTCTCGCTCGATGGCGCGTCTGGCCGGCGAAGCTCCCTACGGCCTTCGTCCCTACCGTGGGATGCTGGCCACTTGGCTGACCGAGGCCTTTCTCCTCTTTGTCGTGATCGTCCTCCCGATAAAGATCAGGCAACTCCGCCCCTACGTGGCTCCGAAGCTCTCCAGTCACGACGTGATCTACTACTCCGGCGACGAACTGCCTCGCACCGAAGACTTAGGCGGAGCGCAAGCCGGGATCGCCGGCAGCGCCGGGGGCAACGAAGCGCATCACCGCACGCAGACCATCCGGATTGCACGCGGAGGGTCGCTGGTGGAGAAGGTCGTCGACGCTCCCAACCTCAAGATTCCCGCTTCCCGGGACGCGGTGGCAAATCTGCTGGCAATCAAAGCGAATCCGGGGCCGCCGCCGCTGGAGGGCGTGCGCTCGGCCCGGCCATCTCTCACGTTGCCAGCGGATGTGATTGCACCTGCACCGAATCTAACTCGCGACTACACCCGCGGGAGTCTGCCCACACCGTCCGTCATTCCTCCGGCTCCCAGCATCTCGCGCGACAATCCGCTCAGCGCTCCCTCGCTTAGCGCCGCCGTCATCGCGCCTGCACCAAGTGTCTCTCGAGAGCACACGCTGGTCGCGCCGAAGCTCGATTCGAGTGTGGTTGCGCCCGCTCCGAATATAGCTCGCGAACACGCTCGCAGCGCTCCGGCGTTAAGCGGGACGATCATTCCGCCCGCGCCCAGCGCCGCGAGCCCGGAGATTTCGCGATCGCCGGTCCAGATGACCGACGTTGCGGTGGTTCCACCGCCCGTCTCTGCTCCCGAACGCGAGACATCACGAACTGCAAAGCTGACGATGCCCGCTCCTTCTGTCATCGCCCCACCGCCGTCCGCCGACATGTCGCGCGATTTGCATAGGCTGGCCTCGGGCAGCCTCGGGGATCCGTCCAAGGCCGTGGTTCCTCCTCCGCCCACGCCGTCCGGCAGCGGCGGCCTGATGAGCAGCCTGATTGGGAAGCTCTTCGGGACCACCGATGTTGTTCCACCGCCCCCAAGCATCAGCGGGAACGGCGCGTCGGGCAATCCTCGGGGCACTCCGGGAGGAACAGGGACTGCAATCGGCACAAGCGTCGTCCCGCCCCCGCCGTCTGTGTCGGGCACAGGCGGTACCGGACGCTCTGCGGGGGGATCCCCGACAGGTTCGGTGACCGCTAATGTTGTCCCACCGCCGCCCTCGGTCACAGGTTCAGGCCGCGGCGCGGGGACTGCTACTGCTGGTGGGCCGGGTGGAACCCTGCTCGCCCGCAACGTCGTCCCGCCTCCACCTTCGATCGGAGGAGGGACGTCCGTGTCCGGCTCAGGCCGCAGTGCGAGAGGCACAGGTCTTGGCGGCCCTCTCGACACTGGCTCGGTGCTCGCTCCACCCAGCGGAGGAGGCAACGGCGGCGGTTCGGGTGTAGTTATCTCAAACCAGCCCGGATCCAAAGTCGGCATGCCGGGCAATGCGGGTACCGGTTCCCTGGCTATGTCGCCGACAGGAGGAGACAAGCCCGGCCTCGGCGGATCTGGCGGGGGTTCCAGCATCGGGCGCGGTAGCGGACCCGGCAGCGGGATGACAGGAGGAGGCACCGGCGCGGGGAAAACCGGAACCGGCCGCGGCTCCGATCCCAATGCCCGTGGTGGCATCTCTCCCACGCCCGGACCGGGCGGTGCTGGCAGCGGGACGAGCGGCACTCCGGCGGTACCGGGTGTTTCCATCAGCGGTGGCAGCACCGCGATCATCAACCTGCCCAGCTTCGGATCCGACGGCGGCAGCAGTCCCACCGTTCCGCAGCGCTCGTCCGTCAAGCAGCAACCCGGTCCGGCCATTACGATTGTGGCCACGGCACGATCCGGAGGCGCCTTTAATCGCTACGGCGAGTTGCCCGGCGACAACTACACGGTCTACTTCGACACGCCGTTCGGCCCGGCATCCATGCAGTTCGCCGATCCAAATTCGGCGGGCCATGCCTACAGTGGAGACCTCGTCGGTCCTGAACCTCTGCGCGCTGACCTGCCACCCGGACTGCAGCGTACCCAGATAACGGTCCGCTGCGTCCTTGATACGTCCGGCAATCTCAAAATCCTGAGCCTGCTTGAGTCTGGCGCCCCCGACGTGACCGTGAAGGTTCTGGCAGCCATCTCGAAATGGAAGTTCCGTCCCGCCATGCACGGTGACCAACCCGTGCAGGTCAACGCGATCCTGGGCTTCAATACCAACACCGACGACAAGTTCTGAGCGCCGAGAAAAAAGCCGCCGATCCAAATCAGCGGCCTCTTCGAGAACTTCCGAGCCTCTACTTCGCGCTCTTTCTAGCCTTCCGCGGTGGCGGGATCACGCCCTTCTCCGGACGCTCCCTTTCAATCTTCTCCGAGAGCCCATGCACCGGCCTATCCGCGGCTGAGGACAACTGTGCTCCCTCCGCCACTGCCGCGGTCAAACCCTGCGCCGTAAACATTGACTCATTGAACGTTGTTCCCGACTTCGGCGCGGCCACGGCAAACACGCCATGCGGGATCCCATTGGTGAAGGCCGTAGCGATGTAGTCCCCGACCATCAGCCCGTTCTGCGAGTTCGGCAACCAGCTCAGACTCATCGGCCCCGCCAGCTTCACAGGCGTATGCCAGGTCGTACCTCCGTTGTGAGAGGAGATGTATGCCACCAAGAGCTGGCAGGTCGATTTAGTGCAGTTACTTTTGGGATACAGATAGTAATGAATTCCAATGTGCGCGGTGGCGCCCGAAGTCGCGGGATCGATGCCAATCCCGGGAATGAAGTGATCCACCGTGCTGGTGGTTGGATCGGCCGGCACACGCGTTACTTTCGACCAATGGGTGCCGTCGGCGGAAGTGCTATAGACCAGATCGTTGGTCGAGCAGCTGCTCCGGAAGCGGCAATCTTCCCACACTACCCACACTGTTCCTGCCCCGTCGAGCGCGGCCGAAGGCAGCGGGCCACTGCGGATTCCCCCCGCATCCAGATGACTCTGGATGCCGGCAACCGTCACCGGCGCCGACCAGTTCACGCCTCCATTCGTCGAGGAGAAGGCGGAAATTCCCGACGTTTCAATCGGCACCACCACGGTTCCGTTCGGCTGGACCAGCGGCTGTCCGCCGATTCCGCTGGCATGGTTCGCGGTCGCGGTCGCCGGCCCCCAGGTCTGTCCGCCGTCGACCGATGTGCTCATCAGAATCTCATCGCCAGCCGAAGGGTCGTCCCATTCGACATAGCAATTGCCAAAGAAGGGACTGCTCGACGTGTTATCGCACACGATCCAATTCTTGTCCGAGCTGATCGCGTTCGTATCCACGCTCACCGGATTCTCCCAGGTAAATCCTCCGTCGGTCGACCGGCTCACTACCACTGCCGGCGTCCGCGACGTGTTCGAGATGGGCAGCGAAGCAATCATCCACACGCCATGCTTGGCGTCAAACGCAACCGCGGGATCCGAGGCTGCGTCGTACGGACCCGACCCTTCCCCTTTGGTCAGGCCCGGCAGGAATCCGTGAGTCCAACTGGTGCCGCCGTTCGTCGACGTAGCCCAGCCGATGTCGGTCGAGCCGCCCGGGGCAATGCGCCCAGTCTGAAAAGCAGCCACCAGGGTCGAGCCGTTGGCTAACACGTGCGGTTCCACTTCCGTCGCATGCTGCCCAGGGCCAACCGTAAACGGGTCCGAACTGACTTGTGTCAAGTTCGCCGCGGGAAGGTCCTGCATCGTCTGCGCCGGGCTCGCCGGCGCTCCACATCCCAATGCCACAAGAGCGGTCACGAGAGCAAACAGCGCTCCAATGCGGTGGCATCCACAGATAATTCGATTCATTCGCATTTCGTCCTTGCAGTCGGAAAGAGATTTGTAAGCGCAGTTCTGCTCCAAACAAATGGCAGGGCATTCAGGGACGGATACTAACGCAGCTGAAAAGGCGCTGCTGAACATAGCTTGGGATTTCGTGGGATGTCAACGTGAATGGTTGTGCAACAATCGAAACGCAGGCAAAATCGTGGTGTGCGCCTTCTCAGGCTCAGCCTCGGGTTGATCTATTTCTCCTGAAACAAAACACCCACGTCGTCTCCGTAGACCAACATCCATTCTGGGCTCTCCGCCAAAATATTGGCCACCGCCGATCCTCTCGGCATCAGGACACGATGAACATGCTGCTCCCTCAGGAGAGATTCCCATCCCGGCTCCAGATGCACCATCTTCAAGTATTGCCTGAAGAATTCCTCCCCGTACAGATCATGCCGGTCATCCGCCACAACCAGTACTCTGGGATAGAGCCTGTAGATCAGATACCCACCCCAGTAATCGGGACTCAGCACCGGGTCTTGAGAACCGCTAAGCTCGAGGAAATCAACGGCCTGCACTGGAAATCGTGTGGAATCGAAGTGCGCATCCATCAGCTTGCTTGGTCCGGCGAAGCCGCTATGAAACACGATCCAGCACGACACGACAACCGTGACAACCGCCCAAAGGTGCCCGCGCAGGCTTAATTCAACGGTTCCCATCCGTGCGAGGAATGTGGGGCCAGCCGCCCCCGGCTGTCCGGCCGAGCGAAGCTCGGCTACTCGGGCCCAGCCCAAGAGTCGGCGCCCACCAGTCTTTTCGAACGCCTGCGAGAGCACTGGCCCCGCGACGATCACCAGTAGCAACGACGAGACCGGAATATTCCGCGAAGCAACCAGCCCCGAATACACCGCAAACAATGCGACCAACCCCTCACTCAATTGCAGCCGGCGCGCCCTGGCTGCCAACGCCACAAACGCAATCAAAATCAAAATCGCAAAGCACCTCTGCGCCACGCCATGGAAGTTTGGCGATTGAAATTCATCGATGTGATCCATCAGGAAACGATTGGAAAGATAGTGATAAACATGGCTATGCAATCTCCACCCATAGGGATTCGCCAACGTCGCTACCGCCGCAATCATTCCCGTGAAGGCCAAGTCCCTCGCACGTTGAGCCGAGCGAAACTGGAGCAGGACCCCTTCCAGTTTGTCGCCTTTGGTCGTGAGCCGCGTGACTACTGCACTGATCCAGTAAATCCCCAGCAAGACAAATCCAATCAGCCATCCCCCGTGAACATTCACCCAGACGAACATAAGGAGGGGCAGGAGCCAGAGAATTTTCCGATTCCGTCGCACTCCCTGGCCAGAGCATTCCCTTTCTGTCGAATCCAGGATCCAGAACCACGCCACGGTGAACAGCCAACTCGCTACATGGGGCCGCGCCAGGAGATGAATCATCGATGCTGATGCCGCCAGCAACACAAGCGCGACCGCAATGAGCACATTCGTTCCGCGCTGCACCATCAGGCGAAACGTCCAGGCAAAAACACCTGCCAGAACCAGCGCCGTGAAGAAGACCACTCCGTTCAGGCCTGACACCCGCTCCAAGCCACCAACCAGCGCGTCGTAAAGCCACTCCCACGCAAACCACTGCTTGCCCTGCATCGTCGCGGAAAACGAATCCACTCGGGGAATCGCATGGGTCGCGAGAATCTGCTGTCCGGCACGGATGTGCCACCCAATTCCTGCGTCCCCCAGCAACCGCACCGCCAAAGGCGTAAAAGCCAACAGCCCGAGCAACGCGATGAATACCACGTCGCCCACGGAGGGCATGAGCCACCGAACCCACGCAGGATGCAGGGTTTCCGCCGAAGAACTTCTGGAACCGTCAGCCATCGGGCTGAATCTTATCTAGGTGGAGTGATGAACAGCAAGGAAACAACTCGGGTGGTAATCGTAGGAGCCGGGTTCGGCGGCCTCAATGCCGCTCGCGCTCTGGCAAGCGCGCCGGTCCAGATCACCGTTATCGATCGCAAGAATCACCACACCTTCCAGCCCCTGCTCTACCAGGTCGCCACCGCGGGACTATCGCCGGGAGAAATCGCGGCGCCCATTCGTTCGATCCTCCGCCGTTACAAGAATGCCGAAGTTCTGATGGATGAGGTCACCGGCTTTGACCTCGACTGCCGCGTCGTCGAAACTCCAGATCAGTGCGTTCCCTACGACTACTTGATCGTCGCCGCCGGCGCACGCCACGCCTACTTCGGCCACGACGACTGGGAGCCGCTTGCCCCGGGCCTCAAGACCATCGAAGACGCACTCGAGATTCGCCGCCGCGTGCTGCTCGCCTTCGAGTTGGCCGAGCGCCAGGCGGCAGCGGGCGAAACCAGCAAGCCATTGAACTTCATCGTAGTCGGCGCCGGACCCACCGGGGTTGAACTCGCCGGGACGCTCGCCGAGATCAGCCGCCACGCGCTCGCCCACGAGTTCCGCTCCATCGATCCCAAGAGCGCCCACGTTCTTCTGCTGGAAGGTGGCCCGCGCGTCCTGCCTGCATATTCGGAAGATCTCTCGCACAGCGCCCGAGAGCAGCTACAACATCTGGGTGTAGAGGTCCTTACGTCAACGGTCGTAACTCGGATCGAACCCGGAACCGTCCACATCGGCGACACCCACATGGATGCAGCGATCGTCCTCTGGGCCGCAGGTGTCGCCGCTTCCCCGTTGGGCAAGGAACTCAGCGCGCCAACCGATCGCGCCGGCCGGGTATTTGTACGACCGGACCTTAGCGTTCCCGGTCATCCCGAAGTTTTCGTGATCGGCGATCTCGCCGCGCTGAAAGATGAGCATGGCAAGATGCTCCCCGGCGTCGCTCCCGTCGCGATGCAGCAAGGACGCTTTGTCGCAAAGCTGATTCGCCAGGAACTGGAATCGGTGGGTGCCCCACCCTTCTCGCGCCCTTCGCGAGAGGGTGGGGATCTTGATTCTCGTCCCAAGTTCCACTACTGGGATAAAGGCAGCCTGGCTACTATTGGCCGTGCCGCTGCCGTGGCCGAGTTTGGCAAGATCCACATCTCCGGATTCCTGGCGTGGCTGGCTTGGCTGTTCATCCACATCATGTACCTCGTCGGTTTCCGCAACCGCCTCCTGGTCCTCATCCAGTGGGCTTGGTCCTACCTCACCTACCAACGGGGTGCCAGATTGATTACCGGAAGCACCTACCTGCCCGGCTGGACCGAAGGTCTTCCCGACCAGGAACGGGCTGTGTCCGTCCCTTCAGAAAATCCCGCCACAACGCGTAAATAAGAGTAAGAATATTGGTGGAGGAGCGTGCCACGTGCCCCTCTGTCCTTATGAGAAATACCTTGATACTGCGTCTCGTTTTCTGGCTGGCAACGGCTTCGCTCCTCTGCTTTTCCGCCTCTGCTGAGGTTCTTAAGATCGTCGTCAATGACACGATCCAGCCCATCACGGCGGAATACATTTCCCGCGCCATTGACGAAGCCCAACGCCGCAACGACCAGGCGCTGCTGATCGAACTGAATACTCCGGGCGGCCTGATCGACTCCACCCGCAACATTATCGAAAAGATCACTGCCTCGAAGGTTCCGGTGATTCTTTACGTTACGCCCAGTGGCAGCCGCGCAGGTTCAGCGGGATTTTTCATTCTTGAATCGGTCGATATTGCCGCGATGGCGCCGGGTACGAACGCCGGCGCGGCCCACCCGGTTGTGCTGGGCGGCGGCAAACTGGATGATGTGATGAAGGAGAAGATGGAGAACGACGCGGCCGCGCTCATGCGCTCGGTTGCCTCCAAGCGTGGACGCAACGTGGACGTAGCCGAAAGTGCCGTCCGTGCCTCCAAGTCCTTCACCGAACAGGAAGCACTCTCGCAGCACCTCATCGACTACGTCGCCTCCAGCGAAGAAGATCTTTTTCGCCAGGCCGAGGGCAAGGGCTTCAAACGCTTCAACGGTGAAACGGCAACTCTCAAACTGACCGGCCAGCCTGTCGTTTTCTTCGACATGACATTGAAAGAACACATCCTGGCCTACCTGATGAACCCCAATATCGCCTTCCTGCTTCTGGCGATCGGCGCGCTGTCGCTCTACATTGAGTTCAATCATCCCGGCGCGGTGATTCCCGGGACTGTCGGAGTCGTCTTCATCCTGTTGGCGATCTTCGCCTTGAACCTTCTCCCCACCCGCTTTGCAGCGCTGGTCCTGATTCTTGGCGCCTTTGCCCTCTTCGCTGCGGAAGCGAAGTTCGCCACCCACGGCGTGTTGACCATTGGCGGCATCGCCTTGATCACCATCGGAGGATTGCTGCTTGTCGACGCTCCCATCCCCGAAATGCGCGTCCACCTCGTCACCGCGTTGTCGGTCAGCATTCCGCTGGGTTTGATTACGGCATTCCTGATGAGCATCGCCCTCAAGGCACGACGGAACAAAGTCGTCACCGGAGTCCAAGGCCTGGTGGGCGAAACTGGCATAGCGCAAACTACGCTCTCCCCCCAGGGCAAAGTCTTCGTCCATGGCGAACTCTGGGACGCAGTCTCGTCCTCTACTCTACCCGTAGGTCAACTTGTAATCGTGCGGAGTGTTGACGGACTCGTCCTGCAGGTAGATCCTCTGTCCGTTACGCACTCACCCAAGCCCACGGCTGCCGTGATCTGAGTGCAGGACAGCCGCCCAGTCGGCAGGCTCAGGGCCGGCTCTCGGCTGTCCGCCCGGGCGAAGACCACCCACCGCTGCAGACCTGTGCGAATTTCGATCCCCCCGCGTATCAAGCCAAGCAACCACTCCACTTTCGAATTGCACGCCGCCACTGCCCCACTGCTATACAATCCGCTTGAGGAGCGCTTGCTGCTCCCTGCGTGGAGGTATCCATGGAAGTGCTTGGGTTCGGCTTCACTACAATTGCCATTGTTATCGTTGTCATCTACCTGCTTAGTTCCATCAAGATCCTTGCCGAGTACGAACGCGGTGTCATCTTCCGCCTCGGGCGCTTGCTGTCCAGCGCCAAAGGCCCCGGCATCATCCTTGTATTCGCGCCTATCGACCGCATGGTGCGCGTGTCCCTGCGCCAGGAGGCCCTCGAAGTTCCTCCGCAGGACATCATCACGCGCGACAACGTCACGCTGAAGGTCAACGCCGTAATCTTCCTGCGGGTCATTGATCCCAGCAAGGCGGTTGTCGAAGTTTCCAACTACGTGTACCAGACCTCGCAATTCGCCCAAACCACATTGCGCTCGGTCCTCGGCGAGCAGGAACTCGACGAACTTCTGGCCCATCGGGAAAAGATCAATCTCCGCCTGCAGAGCATTCTCGACACCCACACTGCCCCTTGGGGCGTGAAGGTCGTCAATGTCGAAGTCAAGCAGGTGGACATGCCGGAGTCGATGCTGCGCGCCATGGCCAAGCAGGCCGAAGCCGAGCGCGAGAAGCGTTCCAAGATCATTCACGCCGAAGGCGAGTTCTCAGCCGCGCAGCGTCTGGTCGATGCCGCACACCTGCTGGCCACCGAACCTGTGAGCGTCCAGCTCCGCTATTTGCAGACCCTGACCGAGATCGGTGTGGAAAAGAACACGACCGTAGTCTTCCCTGTCCCGGTGGATTTCTTCTCAGGAATCCAAAAGCTTCTGAAGCCTGAAGGAGGAACACCGGCGAAGACCGCATAGGAACGACGAGGGTGCCCCGTCCTTCTCGCGTTTTCTGCGAGAGGGCGGGGATTCCTGAGGTTCGCGCAAACGGCCCGAAGTTTTCGTGGAGTGATTTATGGCATCCGCACAAGACACCGAAATCACGCTGGGCACAGGCAAGTTGCTGGTCCTGTTCTTTGGCCTGGTGGCCATCTGCGCCACCTTCTTTGCCGTCGGCTACTCGCTTGGGCGCAAGTCGGAGCCGGGAATTTCCACCGCCAGCGCCGCTCTGTCGCCGCAACCCGCACCGACAAAGACGAAATCTTCTGCCAACAGTACCTCACAGCCTCCCATGACCTTCTACAAGGCTGTCGAGCAGAAGGATGCGAATCCCGAACTTACTCCCGCGTCTGAGCCCAAACCTGCCAGCAACTCAGCCCCGGCAAATTCCGCGCCCGCTCAAACTGCGGCACCGGCAGCCGCTACGCCCGACCCGATGACCACTCTGCCCTCTGCTGGTTATTTCGTCCAGGTGGCCGCGGTAAGCAAGCAGGAGGACGCGGAGGCCCTGGTGGACGCGCTCAAGAAGAAGCAGTACCCGGCTTTCGTAGCTGCAACCTCAACCGCCGACAAGCTGTTCCACGTCCAAGTCGGCCCCTTCACCGACATCAAAGAAGCCGAGGCCATGCGTGCCCGCCTGATCAGCGACGGTTACAACCCAATATTGAAGAAGTAGGTCAACGCGAGTGCAATTGTCGATTTCGTGATTGTTGACTATTGATTGAATTCGCAATTTCCGACATTCCCCGCAAACGACTGAGCCGCGTTTCAGGGCGACAATCAGATTCAATCATTCTTTAGATTGACATCCATCAATTTCCCAGCTATTCGTAACTACACGCATGGCCACCGACGCCCTCGACCGCACCCTCGACGCCATTTCCGATCCCACACGCCGCCGCATCCTGCGAGCGCTCAAGCAAGCCGCAGCATCGGCACCCTCGCCGGGCGACCGCCAGGCGCCCCGCGCGCCGCGGTCCCCGGAAAGAAACTCGCAAGGCCTGCCTGGAAAAAATCCCTGCCTCTGTGCCGGCGACATCCAGGAGCGCATGCATCTCTCCCAGCCCACCATCTCCCATCACATGGCCATTCTTACAAAAGCCGGCCTCGTCGAGGCCGTCAAACGTGGCCAATGGCGTTGGTACCGCCGTAACGAGGGCGCACTCCGCCGGCTGGTAAAGACACTTCGTACCAAACTCTAGAATTTCTTCCTGAACCGGAATCGGAAGCCCCGACTCAGAACCTAGTCGCGACTTTTCAGAATTCACACGTGCAGACTTCATGGTGCTGAAGCTGCGCAATATCCCTCTGTGTTACGGTAAGGCGGGGATTGGGGTGAGGTTCAAAATAGTGATGCATTCATTCCTGGTTTTCTTTATGAGCGGCGGCCACGAGCAGGTGACCCTGCCTCTTGAGATGCTTATGGTTTTCGGCTCGGCGAAGCTCCTGGATGAGATCTTCGAACGTCTCAAACAGCCAGGAATAGTGGGGCAGATTCTCGCCGGCGTACTGATTGGGCCAAGGGTACTCGGCTGGATGGCGCCGAACGACTTTCTCGCAGCTCTCGGTCAGCTTGGCGTCATGTTCCTTTTGTTCAATGTGGGGCTGGAGGTGAAATCAACTGACTTGATCAAGAGCGGTCGAACCGCAACCTTGGTGGCCACTCTTGGAGTGGCCGTTCCATTCCTTGCTGGTTGGGGTCTCCTCTCAATTTGGGGTAAACCCCGGATCGAATCCATCTTTGTTGGTGCCGCCCTGGTGGCGACTAGTGTAGGAATCACCGCGCAAGTTCTAGCCGCGAAAGGCTTGCTGCAGGAAAGGGCAAGCAAGATCATTCTGGGCGCAGCGGTCATCGATGACGTCCTGGGGTTGCTCATACTGGCCGTGGTTAGCAGTCTCGCGAAGGGGAAAGTCAACCTCGTGGAACTTGCTCTGACGGCTACCTTGGCGGTCGGATTCACTTGGCTTGTGTTGAAGTGGGGTACAAGAACCATGGGGAGGGTGATCCCAAACATCAATCAAAAGCTGCATGCAGGAGAAGCGCAGTTCGCTGCCGCCCTGGTTTTACTTTTTGCGCTGTCCGTGTTGGCCGTCTATGCAGGGGTCGCCGCGACAATAGGGGCCTTCCTTGCAGGTTTGGCGCTATCTGGAAGCGTCGAAGACCGAGTGCATGATCTGGCACAGGGGGTAACGGAGCTGCTAGTGCCTTTTTTCCTCGTGGGCATCGGTCTTCACTTGAATCTGGCTACATTTGCCAGCTGGCCGACTGTCGCGCTTGCTCTTCTGATCGTCACGGCCGCAGTGCTCTCCAAGTTCGTGGGTTGCGCACTCGCGTCCTATCGTCTCGGATGGCCAGACTCGGCACGCATTGGCGTCGGGATGATCCCGCGCGGAGAAGTTGGCATGGTCGTGGCACAGATTGGCCTTTCGCTGGGCGTCATTGGTCAGAGCATCTACGACACCGTCGTCTTCATGTCAATTGCCACCACACTTATTGCTCCCCCCTTACTCAGGGTGGTGTTCAAAACTCCGATCGCACCGACAACTCGATATCAAAGCATGTGAATTGTTTGCCCGCCGAACGTGTAGTAGCTGCTCGAACGGGCGACTGCTCTTGAACGTGTTGTGTTCTGCCAGCACCGGTTTTCGAGGAGAGCGTCAGGATCGATGTGCGCGATCGGGTCTAGGACTCTATGACATGCTCTTTGACCCCGTCACATAACGTTCGAGGCTGTTCCGCTGTGGAAAACAGCTCTCACTCTGGCACTCAATAGATACAGCAGGAGCGCGCCCGCGATGAAGAATCCTACCCCGCCGCGAAGGAAATCACCCCGGACGAGATTCACCAGATCTCCGAGCACTTGGGTTGCGATGATCACGACGGCCAGTCTCCATCCCCAAAGACGCCGTCTGAACCACCCCGTCGCGGCCATTGCCAGGGCCCGCGCTGAGGGTAAGAAAGAGAGCGCCGATTCCCCTGCCGAGCGGCGCGAGCTGCCGGTAAGCCGGCAGATTGAGAGCCCACGCGCGATCGAGGAGCGTGCCTGGCCGGGCTAGTGTCACCCCAGCCAGAGCAGCCATGGCGGCCCCGAAACACAAGAAGATGCCAACCGCCGTTACTCCGTGCGGCACCGGTCTTACCATCTTTTGCAGGGCAGGGTAACCGCGATCGGCCATCCGCTGACTATAAACCGGACACGGTCGGAAGCGAACTCATTCTCGGAGAATCGGATGCGGAATGCCATGATCCTGCCGGTTCGGCTGTAGCTCGCGAGCAGTTGGAGCAGGAAGGATCCAGGTTATCTTAGCTCGCTGAAGCTGCAGCCGTCGCGGCTTTTTGCAGCAACCGCCGCGCCTGCGAGATCAGGTCCGCAACCTCGAAGGGTTTTACCAAGCAAGGAACGTTGTTCTCTTGCAGGAAGGTCCGGGTCTCTCCCTGCTCGACGCTGTGCGAGAACGTAAACAGAAGATGTTTTTCCATTCCCGGGCAATTCTGTTTCAGCCAGGAATAGGCCTCTTTGACGTTCCAATCCCCGGGGATCTTCCCGTTCATGATTACCGCGTCAAACGGTTCGGAAAGCATACGCGCTTTCACATCCTGGCTCTTGCGTGCGGTCACCACGCTCGCTCCGGCCCCGGCCAGGACGTCGCGTTCAAACTCAAGCACGCCCTCTTCTTCCTCCATCAACAGCACCCGGCCATCGATGGCTCCTTCACGGCGCCGTGGAGTGGTAGCTACCACTTCCGGCGATGCGTCCACTTGGGCCGCAACCGGTAGTCGCACTTCAATGATCGCTCCGCCCTCTGCTCCATTGCGCGCGGTGATGTCGCCGCCGTGCTCCTTCACAATGCCGTAGCAAATGCTGAGCCCCAATCCAGTGCCTTTGCCCACACTCTTGGTGGTGTAGAACGGATCGAAAATACGCTTGGGATCTTTCAAACCGGGCCCGTCATCCGCGAACTGCGTGCAGACGTGCCCGTTCTCGGAATAGACGCGAATTTTCAGCTTGCCAGCCCGCCCCGTTTCCAGAATCGCGTCCACCGCATTGTTGATGATGTTCAGGAACACCTGTTCGATCTGGTGCGGGTCAGCAACCACCGCCAAAGGCTCACTTGGCGCCTCCCGCTCGACGCTGATGTTGTTGATTTTCAGATCGTAGTCGCGCAGGGCCAAGGTCTCATCAAGCACCTTCCGAATATCGACTTCATCACGCTCCGGCTTCCTTTGCCGCGCGAACGACAGCAGGTTCTGTACCACGCGATGCGTCCGCTGCGCCTGCTTGAAGAGCTTGCCAACGTAATCTGTCGCCCGCTCGCTCAGGCCCTCGCTCTCGAGCAGTTGTGCATATCCCAGAATGGCGGTTAGCGGGTTGTTGAGTTCATGCGCCACGCCGGCAATAAGCTGGCCGACCGCCGACATCTTCTCGCTCTGCAGCAGCTGCTCCTGCGTCTTGCGCAGGTCTTCGTAGGCCCGGCAGGTTTCTTCGTACAGCCGGACCTTCTCAATGGTCGTAGCCAACTGCCGGCTGATGGCCACCATGAGGTTCTCTTCATTGCTGGAGTATTCGTATCCCAGTTGGCTGCACAGCCCCATGATGCCGGTCGGTGCGTCCTTGCCCCAGAACAGCACCCAGATCCACGCCCGGTCCGCATCCGAGCGGATGAAGTCTGCGACTTGCGCCGGCAGGTGGGGAAGATATTCTGCTGTGATCACCTCCGTACGCGAGCGCATCACCAGATCGCCAAAACCGTCGGGGAAAGAGATTTCTGCCGGCCGGTTCTTGTCCCGGCTCCGCGGTCCCCAAGCTGCCCGGCGCCGGTACGTCGGAGCATCGGTGTCGGACAAATAGACCGATCCGCTCTCCCCCCCGAAAAGCGAAACCACCTGCCGCAGCGTCAGGTTCAGAATTTCGTCCAGGTCGAACGACTGTGTCGCCACCACTGCCATCGCGTTCAGCGCGTTCAATTCGCGATTCCGGCGCCGCATTTCTTCTTCCGCGCGCCGCTTCTCCGTCATATCGAGTACAAAACCCTGATAGCGCTCGATGCTCCCCACCGAATCTCGCGTCGCAAAGCTGCTCTCCGCCGCCAGCAGAATCGTTCCATCCTTTCGCCGCAGCGTCACTTCGAAGTTGCGCACATAGTTGTGCGTCTCGATCTCTTTCCGGAAGCTCTCCCGCTGGTTGGGATCGACGCAAATGTCCGTGTTCAGATTAAGCACCAGCAACTCTTCTCGTGTGGCATACCCCAACATGTGCACGAATGCGTCGTTACAGTCGAGAATCTGACCCGCTGGGGTCGCGACGTACACACCTTCCTGCACCTGTTCAAACAGCAAGCGGTACTTTTCTTCCGCGGAGCGCCGATCCGTAATGTCCCGTACAACGTGGATGATTCCTTTTTGCGGGCTTCCTTGCTCGCTATACGATGACGTGGAAACCACCGAGAACCCGCCAAAGCAGGGGTCGGCGCCCTCCGTGAACTCGTCGTCTCCGCCCATGGCGCAGTACGGACACCCCGTCCACTCCCCAAACCCGTGCGGCAGCACTGACTCGCACGTGTTCCCCAGCACGTCCGCTGTTGCCTGCCCCACGTGCTCCAGCAGCACCTGGTTGGCTTTGATAATCCGGTAGTCTTCGTCGTGCGCCAGGATGATATCGTGGATCGAATCAAACGTATTCATCCACTGCCGCTGGGAGCGCAGCACCTGTTCCAGCAGCCGGAAGTTCTCCACTGCGATGGCCAGCTGTTGCGCACAGGTCTGCAGAAACTCCAGTTCCTCGGGAGTCCAGCCAATCGTCCGCGAACTCCCCAAGAGCAGGAGGCCGATCGGCGACTTCTTACCCACCACCGGCAGCATCACGACCTGGCGAATCTTCTCCGCCTCCAGGCACGCCGGACTCTCCGGATCCGCCTGATCAGTCTTCACCACCCGGGCCTGTGCCTTCTCCAGCATTCGCGACACGTCTTCTGTAACTTGTGCGAAGCCTGCATCCCGCAGGAAGTCCCCGGACACGCCAACCGCGTGCGTCGCAACCATGTGTCCGCCTTCTACCAGGCGGAACCACGCGGCCTTCGTCTTGGTCACGCGCTGCAATTCCTGCAGTGCCGTCTGAACCATGTTGCCGTACTGCTGTGCGCTTGCGATTCCCGCCGTCAAGGCGTGCGTCACTCTCAGCCGCCGCGTCCGCGCCTTTGCCTGGTCGAATACCACCAGCAGCATGCTCAGGCCAAGCAGGATTTCTGCCGCCACCCAGACTGCGGCCGGAACCTGATTCGTGAAAGGTCCCCAAGCCAGGTGCAGGAACGGCAAACCCAGTGCCAGCGCCCACGTTCCCAGTTCCCAACGGCCGCGTCGCGCACGCACCAATGCAATTGCCGCCGTCACCAGGACAATCCGGTAGCCAACCTCCAAGGCCACGCGCAGCGGGAGCGAATCCGACCACATCAATACGCGCGCCGCGGCGAAGCCCGCCAGTACCGGCGTGATCACCGCCAGCGGAATGAACAAATCGCGGCTGCGCGAATACACCAGGACGGCCCCGGCCAGCAGCCCTATGGCCACGACGAATGCCGCCTGCACCGCCACCGGCAGATACTGCGCCGGGATTTGCGAGGCGAACACATGCTCCGCCAGCCGGGATGCCACCAGCGCAGTCCAGCCCAGAATCCATATTTTGAGATAACGCTCTCGGAAGGTGCGCAGCGCTAACACAAAAGCGCCCAGCAGGATCAGCAGAGACAATTCTGCCGCCGTCGGCTTAGCCAGTCCAAGCTGCGCCGCATTCCAGATTGACCAGAGGGAAGTGCTCATCGCGTTGGGAACGTAGGGATTCCTCGTCTCTGAATACCACGCCGCAGGCTTTTCTCGATGCAGTTTCCGGACCTGAATGATTACTTTCGGCATCTCGCCGTTGGGTTACAATCGCCGATAGTCTTTTGGGGATCCCCATGCAAGATCGCATCCTCGTAGTCGACGACGAAGAGGCAATTCGCGAGATTGTCGCGTCCATGCTCACCTCGGCCGGATATACCTGTAAACAAGCGGGTTCCGGCATGGAAGCGCTGTCCGTTTTGACCTCTGGCGAAGCCTTCGAGTTGTTGCTTTCAGACCTCATGATGGCCGACCTGGACGGCATTGGCCTGCTCGAGCGCACCAAAGAGAAGTATCCCGACATGCCGGTTGTGATGGTTACCGCCGTGCACGATATCTCCGTAGCCCTCGCCGCCATCCGCAACGGCGCATATGACTACCTGCTGAAGCCTTTTGAGCGTGAACAATTGCTGGCCACCGTCAGCCGCGCTCTGGAGAACCGCCGCCTCAAGCTGGAAAATCGCACCTACCAGACGAATCTGGAATCCCTAATCGAAGCCCGCACCGATCAACTGCAAGCCACTCTTAAGGAGCTGGAACGTTCCTACGACATTACCCTAGAAGTGTTGGGGGAAGCCCTGGACTACAAGGATCGCGAAACCGAAGGCCACTCCCGGCGTGTAACTGCGTTCACCATGGCCATTGCCCGCCAGATGGGGGTCCCCAAAGAGCAGATCGATACCATCGCCCGCGGAGCCTTTCTCCACGACATCGGCAAGATGGCTATTCCCGACAGCATCCTGAACAAACCCGACAAGCTCACGCCCGACGAAATTAAGGTCATGCGTGAACACTGCTACCTTGGCTATAAATTGGTCGAGAAGATTCCAGTCCTCAAGGAAGCCGCCGAAATCGTCTATTCCCATCAGGAAAAGTACGATGGGACCGGTTACCCGCGAGGCCTCAAGGGACAACAGATCCCTCTGGGAGCGCGGATTTTCTCCATCGCTGATACGTTGGACGCCATCACTTCGGACCGCCCGTACCGCCCCGCCCGTTCTCTAGCAGTGGCTCGCAAAGAGATTCAAGATTGGTCTGGACGTCAGTTCGATCCCGAGGTTGTCGCTGTCTTTCAAAAGATGCCTGACGATATCTTCGAAGAGTTGCGCCGCGCCATCGGCGCCCAGGAATATCCTGCGCCGATTCCCCCTGCACCCAAAGGTAAAGGATACTCGGCTTCCCCCGGGCCAGGCCCCACACCGCCGCTTCTATAGGTAAGAATTAAGTTCGACCGGGCCCTGGTAACTAGCGTAACTACGGCGCACATTGCTTAAGCCCCTACAATAGTCGTAGAGCAGAAATTGGACCTTCGTAACCATTCAAGACTCTGGGTGGGTACCGCTGTCCTTCTCACCGCGGTGCTGACGCTGGCGTGTGCTGTTCTGCCGCGCGGCCTCGCTCTTGTCGCAGTCAGCGACACCGTCTGCGCCCTGCTCATGTTTTCCGCGCTCCTGGCTTTTGCCTTGAATGGCGTCGCCAGCAAGGGCCGCTTTCGTGTCTTCTGGATGCTCCAAGCCGCCGGATGGGGCCTCTGGCTCGGCGACCAAGTGGTGTGGATCGTCTGGGATCTCGGGCTGCAAAAGAAGATGCCCCCCATGTCTGCTGCGGACGTGCTCCTGCTGCTCGCCGGGGTTCCCATGCTTGCCGGGCTACTGCTGAGGCCTCACCTTCGGCCCTCCGAATCGACCGCCCGGCTGGGCATCCTCGATTTCCTTCTGCTGTTGCTCTGGTGGCTCTATCTCTACGTCTTCTTTATCATCTGCTGGCAGTACATCTCCCCCAACACGGCCGCTTACGACCGAAACTGGGATCTGCTCTCCACCGCATCTTCTATAGTGCTTACTTCCGTGCTCGCCGTCTTCTGGCGCACCAGTTCCGGAGCCTGGCGCGCCTTCTACGCGCGCTTCTTTGCGGTCGCAGTGTTCAATGGAGTCGCTTTCTACGTCCTCAACCAGGCCATTGAAAAGGATCGCTACTTTACCGGTAGCTGGTACGACGTTCCCTACACCGCATCGTTCGCAGCCTTCACCGCTGTTGCGTTGTCGGGACGCGGACTCTCGCCCACCGACGAAACCCGCGGCGACGAAGCATACGGCTCATGGATGGCGACTCTCGCCATGGTGGCAGTGCTTTCGCTGCCCGTAATGGCCCTGTCAGCCCTGCTCGGCCGCGACGCATCACCAGTGGTGGAGCGCTTCCGCATCATTGCGACGCTAGCCACCATGTTCGTCATGGCACTGCTGATCTTCCTCAAGCATCATCGCTTCAACCAGGAATTGAAGCGCGCCAACACGGTACTTGAAGAGGCCTCGCTCACCGATCCGCTGACCGGCATCCGTAATCGACGCTACTTCTCGGCCAGCATCGCAGCCGACATCAGCCAGACACTGCGCTCCTACGCCGACAGCCACGACCCACGCACGCGCGACCTGGTCTTCTATTTGATTGATGCCGACAACTTCAAGGAGATCAACGACCGCTTCGGCCACGACGCCGGCGACCGCGTCCTCGTCGAAATGTCGCGGAGGATCAGCTTGTGCGTCCGGCTCTCTGATGTCCTGGTTCGCTGGGGCGGCGAAGAATTCTTAATCGTCTCGCGCTACACCGACCGCCGCGACGCCACGATTCTCGCTGCCCGTGTGCTCGCTGCCGTCGCCGACACGCCCTTCGTCCTGTACCAGCCGGATGAAACCATCTACCGCACCTGTTCCATCGGCTGGGCCGCATTCCCCTGGCTGCCCAAGGATCCGGAAGCCATCGACTACGACGAAGTTCTGAGTCTCGCTGACCAGGGCCTCCGCCAAGCCAAGCGGTCGGGCAAGAACCGTGCGGTTGGAATGGTGCCCGCCGCCAGGACCACCCCAAACTCCGCGACTCCCGACACCCCCCGCTCCAACCAACTCCCGGCAGACGCCCTCGCGGTCGCCGGTCCCAGCCCTCAATCTACGAAGTAGCTCGTTGGGTACGGGTGGCTTTGTGCTCCGACCCGCAGCGCCCCGTATGTCGGCGCCACCACGCCAGAATCGCGATTCGTTGAGGCATCGAATTCTCTCCCGAACCCATCCAACCACCATATCGACACCCGGGGGATACCTATGTTCACACGGATCATTCGCGCTTCCCTGCCCGCTGTCTTGGCATTCACCACGTACGCTCTGTTTGCCCAGGACCAGCCTTCATCTCCGCCGAACGCCGTACCCCAGGGCACCATCGTACTCATCCAGCTCACGGACCGCCTTGACACCAGAAGAGCCCAGGCCGGCGATCACTTCCATGCTCGCCTTGCCGAGCCGCTCTCGACCGCAGACGGCCGGACCCTCGAAGCAGGCAGAAAGATCAAAGGTCACATCAGTGCAGTGCAGCCTGGCCTCCACACTCGCCTCTTGCTGAGTTTCGACGAGATTGAAACGCAACGCGGCTGGGTGCCTCTTATCGCAACGGTCACCGGTGTACCCGGCGAGCACGGCCTGCAGCAAACCGGTGAAGAAGGTGAAATCGGCCGCAAGGGCATGAGCAAGGAGCAGATCGCCGAAGCAGTTGTGGTAGGAGCGGGAGAAGGTGCCGCGCAGGGCGCCCACAATGGCGGCAAGCGCGGAGCCGCTTCGGGCGCGGGTTCCGGCGCAGCCAACGGTGCCTTCAGCGCCTACGAATCCGGCCATGACTTGCTTCTGGACAAAGGCACCGCTCTCGAGATTCGCCTCGACCGCAACCTCCAACTACGCTGAAGAATTGCGGTTGCCCCACCCTTTCGTGCCGTCTGCGGAAGGGTGGGGATTTCTTCCCTTCCCGCCGTGCTCGACCTCTCCCATCCCAGCGGTCCCCGGCAAGATCTCCCCCACCAATCGTTCTCCAGAGGAACGTTCCGTTTGGGAAACAACTTCCTGTAGCGGATAATTAGCTTGTCGTGGAGGCCGTCATGAAATTTTCGTTATTCTCTCTAGTGACCTTGCTCCTGGCAACCACACCCCTCACCGCCCAGGAGCATCCTGCCGTTACTGCTCAGCCCAACACGGTCTATGTCGGCGCCGACGGCAAATTCGAATCCGCTCCCGACACGGCTGTGATCCAGTTCAATGTCTCCGTCCAGGAAGATACCTCTCAAGCCGCCTACCAGCATGCCGCGAAGGAAGTCGAACAAGTCCGCCAAGTCCTTCGCACTAATGGCATCGATCCCAAAGCTGCCAACCTCGGATTCCTCTCCGTCCAGCCCGTCTACGACTACCGGCCTTCAAAGCAGCAAAGAGTGATCGGCTACCGCGTCACCACCGACGTAACCCTGAAGTTGAAGGACTTCTCCAAGATCGGCCCCATCACCCAACAACTGGCCGAAGCCAACGTGAGCGAGAGCCAATCCCTGAACTACACGCTCGAAACCATCGACGACGCCAAGAACAAAGCGGTTGAAGATGCGTTCCGTCGCGCCCGCAACTCTGCCGACGCCCTCGCTCGGGCCAGCGGCCGAGCTATTGGAGATCTTTCCTACGCTTCGGTCGATACATTCGAGAACCCTCGCCCCATGATGGCCCGCATGGCGCGCCCCATGGCGATGGCCAGCGCCGCCGCCGCTCCTCCGCCCACGGAAGAGTTCACTCCACAAACTGTGACCGTGACCGCGCACGTGAACGCCGTTTTCAATCTGAAATAGAATTGCCGCGCAAAAAAGAACCGGCGGCCGTAGCCGCCGGTGAGAGTCACGTAGAGACAGCCGCCTCGGCTGTCCGGCCGGAGCAAAGCCCGGCCGCAACCACGACGATTCTTAGCTAGTTCGAGTCATCCCGCCGCTTCAGGGTCGGACGATCATCGTCCTTGTTGTCGCCGGTCTTGTCCTTGTCGCTGCCGGTTGAAGTCCGCCGCAAGCTGGGCTTGTTCGCATCCTTCTCGTCCAGCAACTTGTGCTTGTTCTCGATCGCCGCCAGCCGCGCCTTCACCTCATCGAACTCCGAGGTTGTCACGACATACTGCTGCTTGGCAGGAAGAATCTTTCGAATCTCGGCCTGTGTCTTCTCGATGCGATCCGGAGTCTGGGGATGCGTATCAAACGCCTTCGACAGCGTTCCCGGCTTCTTCTTCTCCATCGCCTGAATCTTCTCGAAGAAGGAGACAAATGCCGACGGGTCATACCCGGCACGGTACATGTATTCGACGCCGAGGTAATCCGCCTCCGCCTCGAAGCCACGCGAGAAATGCAAGAAAGTCAGGGGAATGCCGAGGCCCATGCCCTCATACACCCCGTAGCCGATCGCGCCGCCCATGAAGATGGCCGGGATCGAAGCCAGCTGCAGCAGGTTGAGGCGAGTCGCTTCGCGGCCGTAGTGGCAGGCCGCGACATGGGCAATCTCATGCGCCATGACGCCCGCCACCTCAGCTTCTTCGTCCGCCGCCAGGACCAACCCCGAGTTGACGTAGAAGAATCCGCCCGGCAATGCCATGGCGTTGACTACGTCGGAATCGATTACCTTGATGGTGAAGGGCACCTGCGCGTCCGAGTTGCGCACGAGGTTCTGCCCGATGCGGTTCACGTACTCCGTGACCACTGGATCGTTAACCAGCTTGACTTGCGATTCAATCTGCTGGGCATACACCCGTCCGCGAGCTACCTGGCCCTCGACGGTGTACCAGTTGCCAAGACCCCGGCCGCACCCCACATTGCGGTTCCCGACCGCATCGACGTCGGTCTTGCCGCCATCGTGCTTGACCTGGCTGTCGTCCGCAGTCGGCAGCGCCGCGGGCTTTTGGGCAGGAGCGTTTTGCACATCGCCCGACTTGGGCTGATCCTTATCCTGATCCGAAACCTGTGCCTGCGTCCAAGGCACTGCACTGAACGCCGCCATCGCCACCGCGATTGCCAGCCATCTAGATCTCATAGAGAAACTCCCTTAAGCTGATTATACGCCCCGTCCTTACACACCAAAGCCCCAAACTTCGTCCCATCAGTTAGACGCATGGAGGCTTGATCGGGGTTATCCGCACCCAGGGAACTAGATTACTGGGCGGCCACGTGGTGTCGAGTGCGGCATTCCACGCACCCGACAGCCGAACCTCTCGCATCGGTTTGGATACTCACGTCAACAACCTGAAACCAAAAGCCTTAGCCGCCGAGGTCTGCCCGGTGCGTTTTCCTCGCTTTGGCATGAGGCAAAATCGCATCGTCAGCAAGGTGAACTGCTTTCCGCCAACGGATGTGTGTCTCCGATTGCAGCTTGTGGACCGCACTCAGCGATACTGACGACAGCCCCCTGCCGAGCCGAGCAAGCCTCCAATTCCAGATGGGCGGAGCCTCGGGTAAACTCCCGGGGCGGGTGTAGCCAACGAATTCTTCGCTGAGTTTTCGAATCGTTCCTATAAGAATTTTGAATTTACGGTTCGGTTGCTTAGATCGACACCACGGTTTCGGCGGCTCCTGATTTGGTGATAATCTATTCGTTCCGAACGACTGCCAACCCTACCTTTGGGCTCCTTGACCTTTTGCCCCAGGGCCCGGGGTGCATTCCAAGGATTGTTGTACCCGATTCATCCCTGCAACAAGGATTGAATTTTACAGGAGCAGCGCATGAAGATTGGCATGTTAACCGGGGGAGGCGATTGTCCGGGCTTGAACGCCGTGATCCGCGCCGTGGTGCGCAAAGGAGTGTTCCACTATCATGACGAATTCGTCGGTTTTCTCGAAGGCTGGCGTGGGTTGGTGGAAGACAAGAGCATGCCGCTTGATCTCGAAGCAGTGAGCGGGATTTTGCCTCGCGGCGGAACCATTCTGCGCACCTCGCGCACGAATCCTTCGAAGCGTCCGGATGGGGTTGACCGCTGCATCTCCACCTTGGCCAAGCACAAGATCGACGCGTTGATCGCCATTGGGGGTGACGATACGTTATCCGTCGCGCAGAAACTGCACGAGAGAGGCATTAAGGTCATTGGGGTTCCCAAGACCATCGACAACGACCTGGGAGGCACCGACTACACCTTTGGCTTTGACACGGCCTGCAACGTCGTCTGTGAGGCGATTGACCGCGTCCATACCACAGCCGAGGCCCACAATCGTGTGATGGTGGTTGAAGTGATGGGACGCGATGCGGGCTGGATCGCGATGTACAGCGGGATTGCCGGGGGCGCCGACGTGATCCTCATTCCCGAGCGGCCATTCGATGTCGACAAGGTGGCCGAATCCATCCGGCAGCGGCATGAGCGCGGGCGCTATTTTTCCATTGTTGTCGTAGCCGAGGGCGCGAAGTTCTCATCCGAAAACAGCAGCGGGTCTCCGGTGTTGCAGGACATGGGGAAGGACGAGTTTGGTCACATCAAGCTGGGCGGGATCGCCAACATTCTTGCCCGCGAGATCGAAAAGCGCACTGGATTTGAAACGCGCGCGGTGGTGCTGGGGCATATTCAGCGCGGCGGTTCTCCAAGCGCCTTCGACCGGGTACTGGCGACGCGCTACGGACTGGGCGCTATCGACATGGTCCACCGGGAAGAATTCGGCTCGATGGCTGCCTTGCGCTCCAACAAGATCGTTTCCATCCCTCTAAAGGAAGCGATTGCCCGTAATCGCACGGTCGACAACGAGATGATCCAGATCGTGGACGGGCTATTCGAGGAAGTGGCCGATAAAGAGCCGGCCTGAATAGCACTCATGTTGTGCCGGCCGCGTGAGTGGGTCCGGTTGCTTCGGAGCTGTTTCGGGAAGCAGACTACACAACGCTTCCCAGCAATTCAATGCACGCAATCTACGTCCGCCTCGCGCCCTGGATACTCACTCTGTGCGAGGCGGCTCTGCTGGCGGGTGCACTGATTGTTTCCCTCACGCGAGTGCACTCGAGCGGCAGTCGGCCGTTCGCATTCCTCACCAACTGGTTCCGTCAACTCGCGCGTCGCCGTAGCCTGGCGGTAACGTCCGTCGGTCTGTCCGTGCTTGTGCTGCGGGCGGTCTTGATACCTGTCCTCGGTATTCCCGCGCCGCACTGGAATGACGAGTTCAGCTTCCTGCTTGCCGCTGACACCTTCGCCCACGGACGGCTGACCAATCCCACACACCCGATGTGGATCCACTTCGAAAGCTTCCACATCATCCAGCAGCCCACCTACATGTCGATGTACCCGCCGGCACAAGGATTAGTGCTGGCCGCCGGTCAACTGCTGGGGCATTCATGGATCGGGCAGTGGTTGATCACAGGCTTGATGTGTGCGTCGCTGTGCTGGGCGCTGCAGGGGTGGCTTCCCCCGGGATGGGCTCTCTTCGGCAGTTCGCTGGCGGCATTGCGCTTGGGAATCCTGAGCTACTGGATGAACAGCTATTGGTCCGCCTCAGTCGCAGCCTTGGGTGGCGCGCTCGTATTGGGTGCATTGCCGCGAATGCGTCACAGGCCGCGGGCTCTGTATGCCATTCTGATGGCGTCAGGTCTGATCCTTCTTGCGAACAGCCGTCCGTATGAAGGTCTGGTGTACAGCGTGCCGTTTGCCGTTGTGCTGGTGATCTGGCTGACAGGCAGGAAGCGCCCTCAGTTGCGCGTTTCGCTTTCTCAGATCGTACTGCCGCTTGCGCTGCTGCTGGCATTGGGCGGCTTGGCGACCTCTTATTACTACTATCGCGCAACTGGAAATCCCGTACGCATGACCTATCAGGTTAACCGGGCAACCTATGCGACCGCGCCTTACTTCCTCTGGCAGACACCAAAACCGGAACCCACGTATCATCACGAAGTCTTCCGGTCCTTCTATCGCTGGGAGCTGAGCCGCTTCGAAGAAAGTCGCACTCCTAGTGGTTTCCTGAAAAGCTGTGGCGTGAAGATCCAGCAATGGTGGCAGTTCTACGTAGGACCGGCTCTGACACTTCCTCTGCTTGTCCTGCCATGGGCAACTCGAGACCGTAAACTGCGGCTGCCTGCGCTGTGCCTCGCTTGCCTGGTATTGGGATTCTCGGTGCAGACGTGGACTCTACCTCACTATTTCGCTCCGGCGACCGCGGTCTTGTACCTGGTGATCACTCAGGGCATGCGCCACCTGTGCCTTTGGCGCTGCCGGGACCGTCCTCTGGGTACAGCAATCGTTTCCATCCTCCCCCTGGTCGCGTGCTCTCTGATCCTGTTGCGCGTTACAGCCGTTCTTGTGCACGCGCCAATCGAACCGGCCTGGCCGCGTGGAAATCTCGAACGTGTAAGGATCATACGCAAGCTGGCGCAGATGCCGGGCAGACATCTGGTGGTTGTGGGCTACGGGCCGCACCATGACGTCGATTGGGAGTGGGTGTGGAATGCTGCGGATATCGACAATTCCAAGGTAGTGTGGGGCCGCGACATGGGCGAGGCGGCGAACCAGGAATTGCTGAATTATTTCAAAGATCGCCGGGCGTGGCGACTGAACGGCGACGACCAGAGGCCGGAGCTGAAATCCTACTGGGACGCGAGTCGTCCACCCGATTGAGCCGGGGACAGGCGTCGCCCCAACTTAGGCTTGTTACACTTCTTCGGGGTATTTTCTCCACATCCCGTGACTTCACTCGCGCAAAAACGAATCCCGCTCTGGTTCCTGCTGAGCCTCTGCGTCAGCGCAACTGCATGGCTGTACGTGCATCAAATTCTGATTCCGTGGGCGGATGCCAAGGATCTGCAAAAGAGCGGGCTCAAGGCGCAAATGTGGGATTTGTATCCGCGCTGGGTGGGGGCGCGGGAGCTTCTGCTCAACGGACGCAATCCCTATGGGCCTGAAGTAAGCCATGAAATCCAGATCGGGTTCTACGGCCATCCTGTCACGCCGGAAGAGGCTGCACAACACGTCGATGAGCAACGCTTTGCTTATCCACTTTATGTCGTGTTCCTCATGGCGCCCACGATTCACGCCGACTTCGCCACAGTCCAGTTCTGGGCTCCGTATGTTCTGGGCTTGTTCGCCGGCTTGACTGTTCTGCTCAGCTTGGGTCTTCTCGAATGGCACCTGCCGTGGACCACAACCGCGGCACTGGTTCTGTTTACCCTCAGCAGCCCGCAGGTCATACAGGGAATGCGCCATCAGCAATTGGCTCTGGTGGCCGCGTGCTTGCTCACCTCGGGGGCGTGGTGCGTGCACAAGGGTTATCTGGCAACCGCTGGCGTCTTGCTGGCATTCTCCACGATCAAGCCACAGATGGCGCTGTTGCCGCTGCTCTGGTTCGTCCTTTGGGTGGTGGGCGAGTGGCGCGCCAGATGGCGAGTGCTGGCAGGCTTCGGGGTCACGATGACCAGTCTAATCGGGGCAGCCGAACTTCTTCTTCCAGGATGGCTTGGCTATTTCTTTGCTGGCATGACGGCATACCGAAAGTACTTCCCCACGACTTCCCTGCTTCGCTTGCTGCTCGGCGACACGGCAGGAATTGTCCTGTCAGCGGTCATTGTCGTTTGTCTCTTGATCTTTGGTTGGCGGAGCCGGAAAGTTGCCGGAGATTCGCGGCTGTTCAGCTTTGTGGTGGCGGCGTTTCTGATGGCGACCGTGCTTACGTTTCCGCTGTTCACGCCCTTCAACCAAGCCCTGCTGATTCTGCCCGCACTGTTGGTTTTGCGCGAATGGGCGACGCTTCCGAGGCTTTCCCGGCGGACGTTCATCGCAGCTTTCAGTTGGCCGTGGATCGCTTCCCTGGTGCTGCTGCTCTGGCGGCCGCCTCTGAATCCCGCAAGTCGGATTCCGCTGCTTCCCGCGTTGGTTGCGTCCTTCGTGCCACTCCTTCTTCCTTTGCTGCTGTTTACCCGAGGAGAGATCGCCGATGTTGGCGCCCAGCGTGTCACAGTCAGCTGATCAAGGGCGCTGGCTGGCCGAACAGGAAACCGAGGGCTTCCGGAAAGCGGCGCGCCCAGGCGGACTCGTGGTGGGATGCGTCCGGATCAATCACCAGCCGCAGGCGATCCTCGTCCAGGCCTGCCCGGTGCAGGATTCCGGCCAGCTCGCGCACATCATCGACTGCACTCTGATCCTTGTCTTCCCTTCCCGTCTCTGCGGTTCCGATCGCAAGGAAGATGCGCTCCGGCCAGCGCTTTACGTTCCGGCTGTGCCGGATCAAGTGCCGATTGGATGCCCACAGCGAGGGACTTTCCAGCAGCAGGCGTCCGACGAGGCCGGGCCGCACTTCGGCCGTGTAGAGCGCGATTAAAGCGCCAAGCGACGAACCGCCAAGCCCAGTGTTCTCCGGTCCCCTCGCGACGCGGTAGGTGTTGCCAATAAACGGCATGACCTCTTTGGCCAGGAAACTCGGATACCGCGTACCTTGCACGCGCAGCATCATCGGGTGCAGCGACCGGTGCGGCATATACTCACGAACCCGATCTTTGGCCGTGTTGTCGATGCCCACGATGATCATCGGGGGAACGACGCCCCCGCGGATCAACCGATCTGCGGTTTCATCAACTTGCCACTCCACGCCGGTGAAGGATGTCGCGCTTTCAAACAGATTCTGGCCGTCGTTGAGGTACAACACTGGGTAGCGTTGGGCGCTGTTCTCGGCATCGTCGTATCCCGGCGGCAGCCATACACGCAGGAAGCGGGTGTTGTGAAAAATACGGCTGGCGAACTCATGTAGACGCAAATCGCCGGTCGCCGAACTGGCGCGGATCACAGGGGCAGTCTCCGCAGGCCGAGTCTCCGTCGTCTGGGTATCTTCCATTCTGGTTCGGTGCTCAGGGCGAGACCTGGCAAGCTACGTCTCTACGACACGTCCCTTGCGACCTTGAATCTCAGCAGCGCGGCCAGCAGCGTAGTGATTGCGATCAGCGCCAGGGAACTCAGGCAGAGAATGCACCACGCCTCAAGAACATAGGCCTCGACGTAAGTCAGGTACAGCGCAAAGGCCAGCCCTGCGGCGGCCGCCAACACCAGGCGAGTCGGCGTCTCCGCACGGTTGCGGTAGAACGTGGACAACGCCAGCAGCAACCCATATCCCAAGACGCCGATACCGGCTACAGGAATATCCATGATGCTCGAATACTCGCTTCGGTTCACGATGTCGCAGTTGAATTTCTGACTGAACTCGCAGAAGGATGTCGTGGACTTGGCATAGTGGCGCTGGAGCGAAATGGCGGAGACTATGATTCCGGCCAGCGACAGGGCTGCGATCGTCCAATACAAGCCGCGACCTCTTGCAGTTCGAGGCGCCTCGACTGGGTCAGGCGGAGTGATCGATGAGCTCATCACGGCAGACTGCACCCGGTACGTTGACTCAAGTCTTCGAGCGGCAGCACCCCTTCGTGGAGTGGCTCACCTTCGAACTTCCAGGCGGGAAAATTCTTGGTTCCCGCCTCCTTGCATTCCGGCACAAGCTCCCGCGAGCCCCTGATGGCGCACTCCTGATACGGCACATACTGAAACGCCTTCCCGAACATTTCTTTCTGGTCAATGCAGTGCGGACACCAGTAGAGCCCATACATCCTGGCGTGTTTCGAGGCCAGACACTGCGCAAAAGGATCATAACGATGGTTCCGGTGATGCCACCCGGCGTAGTACGCCGTCGCCAGAAGAATGACGACTCCGCACCCGATGAAATACTTCCGCGGGATTGGCTTGGGTTGTTCCTTGTTCTCGCGCTCCTGCTGGCGCCTTCTTCGTTCTTCAGACATGATCCACTTCTTATATCATGCACTCACACCACGACGTTGAGAGCCCCGGGCAATACATCCAACTCCTCGCAATGCAGGGTCAGCACTTCTCCGTCAACCATCACATCGACTGGCTCTTCGAGATCGAATTCCACTCGCGGAACCGCTCTGTGTTCCGCAAGGGGATGGTTGACATGGGTACCGTCGTAGAGTGTCGGCAGGTTGCGGATCAGCCCCAGCCGCCCGATTGGACCCCATCGGACATACTCGACCAAGCCACTATCCACTTCTGCGTGCGGCGCGATCATCATTGTGCCGCCGGTAAACTTACTGTTGTTAAAAGTGAGGAACAGGCAGCGTCGCCGGTCAAAGTCTCGATCGCCCTCAAGTCGCATGGGGAACGGGCGCCGGTTGAACCGGGCCAGCGTGAGGAGAATCGAAATCACGTAACCCAATTCTCCCCAACCGCTGAAGCCCCGCGCGCGCAGTGTGGCTACGTCAGCCGTAAATCCCATGCTCAGAAGATTGATGTAGTGAATTACACCAGCGCGGTGCTTCAACCGAAGCACGTCGCACGGCTGGCTTCGCGAGGCGAGCAGCGATTCCATCGCATGCTCGACTCCCCGCTCACTGAAATCCCGGAGAAAGGAATTGCCTGTCCCCAGAGGCAAGAATGCCAAAGTGGGCCGTTCATGTACGAGCGCCTCAGGAAAGAGGCCGTTGATGACTTCGTAGGATGTCCCGTCGCCGCCCACGGCGATGAATTGTCGCTGGCCGCGCCCGTAGGCCTCACGTGCAATACGCGTAGCGTCACCCGGAGCCTGGGTCTGGGCCACGTTCACCTCAACGCCTCCATCTCGCAGCCGTGCCAGTGCAGGGCCCAGCAGCTTACGGCTTTTGCCGCCGCCGGCCACCGGATTCACAATAGCGAGGTAACTTTTCTCCACGTTTCCAAATCCTGCGTCGGTGCAGATGGGCGCGAGGGATATTACTCGGCACGGCCACCGCCCGCCGCAATCACAGCGTTACGAGCGCACTCCGCTCCACCGTCTTGCCGACATCCTCCGCGAGCACCTGCCGTTTGATCTTCATGGACGCGGTCCGCGGAAAGTCCTTGCCCCATATCAGGTACCCACCCACACGCTTGAAATCCGGCAGCTTGCAATTGCGTGAGGCAATCTCTTCCAGCAGTTTGCTGTCAAATTGCTGGTTCTGCTCCAGTCGAACCACCAGCAACAGCAGTTCGCTCGCCAGCTCCTTTCGCGGCCAAACGTAGTTCGCCGCAAAGACGCAAGACTCCTTCACCGGCAGTCCATCGAAAACGGTTTCAATATCCTCGGGATAGATATTCTTACCGCCCTCGGTGACGATCATGTTCTTTTTGCGCCCGAAGAGCTGCAGATGCCCGCTGCCGTCAAAACGTCCAAGGTCGCCGGTGAGGAGCCATCCGTCGACGATCGTCTCCAGCGTGAGCTCGGAGTCGTCGAGGTAGTGTGACATGACGGTTTTGCTGCGCGCTGCCACCTCCCCGATGCCTTCTCCATCAGGATTGAGAATACGCAGTTCAACGCCCGGCAGGGGCTTGCCAACCGTATCGGCGCGAAAAGGTTTGAGATCGTTCAAAGTGAGCGCAGTCCCGGCCTCGGTGAGTCCATATCCATTTACCACCGGAATCCCAAGATCGTAGAAGAACTGCATGGTCGAGGGCTCCATGAACGCTCCGCCAGTAATCAGCGCGAGCAACTCTCCCCCGAAGCCGCGATGAACGCCGCCCAGCAGGGCGCGGCTCAACCTCACTTTCGGCCTGCGCCGCGTCAGCAACTTATTGATTGCGATCATGCGGTTCAGGAAGAATCGCTTCCAGGACGGCAGTTCGTCGAACTTGGCGCGCAGCCCGCGCTCCAGGTTCTTCAGGATCATCGGGACCAGCGACACATAGGTGATCCGGTAGCGGACAAAGGCGTCTCGCACGAAATCCGGGCGCAGCGTGCGCAGGTGTACTACACAGGCGCCGCAGACAAAGGGACCGATGAATCCGACCATGAAATCGATGGCGTGGTTGGTGGGCAGGATGCTGAGATAGCGCACACCCGGCCAGAACGGGTACCACGCCGTCAGCGCCTGGCATTGCTCCAGATAATTCTCATGGGTGAGCACGCAGCCCTTGGGCCGCCCGCCCGTTCCGGAGGAATACACGATGCAGGCGACGTCGTCCTTTTCCCGCATGACGAAGTCGGGTGCGCCCTTGCGCTTGAAGTCTTCCCAGCGGAATCCGCCGGAAAGGTCGGCACCCAGCGGCGCTTCCGTCACCAGCACGATTTTTGTCTTGATGTTCTGGAAGTCCGGGGACTGGGTGATGGCCCGCCAGAGGTGGTGTTCCACTATCAGCACCTTGGCTTTCGAGTGCGCCAGCAACTGCAGGTGCTCCGCCGCTGTGAGCTTGTAGTCGAGCGGCACCAGCACTCCGCCACAGTAGAAGATGGAATACGCCGAGATCAGCCATTTTGACTGATTCGTCATGATGATGGCGGCGCGATCTCCGGGATCGAAATCTGCGTCCTCGAGCGCGCGAGTCAACGGCAGGGCAAGCTCTTTGAAGTCGGAGTAGGTAAGCCGGACTTTCTCGCGGTCGCGATCGGCCTCAATCAGGCAGACCTCACCGGCAAAACGGTCGAGTGCGTCGCGCAGGGCTGCGCCAAGACAGGTGTATTGTCGGAGATCAAGCATTAAAGATTTATTTCACCACAGAGACGCGGAGACACGGAGAAAACGATGTTAATCAATCCATTACCTTACCAAGCTGAAGATGTAGTCGAACCCTGCACCGGATGATGTCTGTGTCCCTGGTGACTTCTTCAATTACAGCCGCGCCTGAATTTTGCCAGCCAGCGTGCGGAAATCTGACACTCCCTGCAACTCGTAGTCCGGCAACTCGACGCGAAAATGGTTCTCCAGCTTGGTCAGAAGATCGAGCGTCTGCAGGCTGTCGATCCCCAAGGCTTTGAAGAAGTCTTCGTCGGGGGAGAGTTTCTCTCGCGGCACCTTGAAATGGGCCGCCGCGAGGTCGAGGATTTCATCGAGCGTTTGGTTGGCGATTGGCATATGAGTCCACTCCGATTGTATCGCGTGACGATCGGTATACCCTATGGCAAGTAGGGCTGCGCGTCCGTGCTCTCCACAAACTTCTTCAGCCCGGCTTCGACGGCGGGCTGGGCAAACAGCTCACAGAAAATATCAATCTCGCGCTGTAATTCCTGGTACGGAATCGGCTTGATGAATTTCTTGGCGGCAATCGCGGTGCCGCGATCGAACTTGGCCAGCTGCGCTGCCGTCGCCCTCGCCGCGCGCAACGCCTCGCCCTCCGCCACAAGCTGGCTTACCAGTCCGATCTGCTGCGCCTTGGTCGCGTTGAAGCTGCGACCGGTGAGCAACAGATCCCGCACCACACTGTTCCCCAGATCGCGCTTCAGACGCGGGATTCCACCGTACCCCGGAATTAGTCCCAGGCGAAGCTCGGGAAAGCAAAAACGTGCCATCTTGTCCGCAATGATCAGGTCACAAGTCAGAGCCAGCTCGAACCCGCCACCAAATACCACGCCATGCACAGCCGCAATGGTAGTCAAAGGCGAGGAGTCAATCGTGTTCATCACGTGGTGAATACGCCCTAAATAGCTGCGGACCTCTTTTGCCACCTCTGCCCGCCCTACCTGCTGAATTCGGCGATAAAGTTCCCGCAGATCAGCTCCCGCGGAGAATCCCGATTTCAGCGTGCTGTAAATGATCAGCGCGTGAGCTTTACGGTTAAGCACACCCAGCGCAGTCACGAGCCGCTCCAGCTCCTCGGTGGTAAGCGAGCCGATCTCGTTTGCAGGTTCACGGTGGAGGGCCAGCTCGACGACTCCGTCCTTGAGGTCCCACGACAGCGTTTGCCCTTGAAATTGTTCCATACGCTCTGCTGCAGTTGGTCTTCCTAGACCGCCTGCTTCACCTGATACATCTCCTCAATCTCATTCTTCATCCGCGCAGCAATCAGGTCGCGCTTCAATTTGCCGTTGACCGTCAGCATCCCGTTCTCGATCGAAAATGGGTCTGGCCGCAGGTGAAACGCTCTGACCTGCTTGTAGTGCGGCAATTGTGCATTCGCGGCGTCTAAAGCCGATTGCACCTGCTCCGGCGCGACATTGCCGGTCACAATCGCGGAAAGATATCCGCGGCCATTGCCCACAACCACGACCTGTGCCCCCGCCAGGTTCTGCGCAATCTCGTCTTCAATCGCCTCCGGTGAAATCTTGTGGCCGGAGCCCAGCACAATCAGATTCTTGATGCGCCCAACAATTCGCCAATTCCCCGCGCTGTCGATTTCGCCTTGATCGCCGGTGTGAAACCATCCAGCCCGCAACGCTTCGGCCGTCTGCTGCGGACGGTTCCAGTAGCCGGGAAATATGTGCGGCCCGCGCACGACAATCTCATCGTTCTCCGCCAGTCGCATTTCGCTGCCCGGAATCGCAGGTCCCACGCGGCCACACTCGACGTGACGTGGATCGTCCATGGTGCAGATTGCCGTCGTTTCCGTCAACCCGTAGACCTGCAATACCTGAATACCGAGCATCCTGAAATAGAGTTGTGTCTCGGGCGTGAGCGGCGCAGACCCGCAGATCAACGCCTTCAGGTTTGGCCCGACCATCCTTTTGCGAATTGCGGGGAACATCAACGCACCGGCCAGCCAGAGCCAGAATCCATCGCCGGTCGCCGGCTTCCCTTCCCGTCGCCGCATCCAAGCAGACTTAGCACGTGAATAGAGGGTGTGGGCCACGCCACCCCGTTGCGAAAGCTGCTCGTCGACGGCGCGCCGCATGCGCTCCAGCAGTTGCGGGACGTTCAGGAAGTAGTCGGGAGCGACGGCGGGCATCTCGCTGGCAATCTTCGTCAGATCCGTGTTGAGCGTGACCAGACTCTCCCGCTTCAGAAACGTCATCATCGCGATCCACGATGCCGCGAAGCTGAACGGCAGGTAGTGGAAGATGCGGTCGTGTCCGGATCGCCCGCTCATCAGGAGATCAAGACGTTCCGAGGTACATCCCAGCATGAAACCGACGTTAGCGGCCGTCAGCACCACGCCTTTCGCCTCACCGGAAGTCCCCGACGTATAGATGATCGTGACGGGAGAGTCGATGCCCACCTGAAGGCGATCAAGCGTAACCCCTTCGACGCCTTTGAAGATCTCGTCAAACAGAAACTGTGGTGGCGCCTCGGCCCAGTTCTGCTGAATCGCATCCCGCAAACCCGCGTCTCCGCAGCAAACGAGCGCCGGCGTGGAATCTCTCATCATCGCGACGAGTTCCGATGGCGCCTGCCGAAAATACAGGGGAACGACAATCAACCCTTCGGCCATAATTGCGAGATCCATCGCGATCCAGCGGATGCTGTTGGCGGCCAGCAAGCCGCAACGGTCGCCCTTGGATAAGCCTTGTGCGGCGAGAAACGTCCGTGCCTTGCGGATCATTTCGAGCAGTTCTCCGCCGGTGACACCGGCGATCTGGCCATCGCGAATTTCCTGCAGGATGGTGACATCCGCGGCGGCTTTCAACTGCGAAAATATTTCACCGACGAAAGGCATAGCTATCGTTGTGCTCGGGCCGGATCAGTTGTAAGCAGAAACCAGCTGCCGCAGCGAAGAATTCATCGGCGGCAGGTAATCTTCCCAACTCCACTCCCCTTTGCGCGTGGGAAACTCGGGGTAGCGGCGCTGCAGCTCTTCTTCAAAGTAGACGCCCATTCGCCCCATAACCTTCAGGTTCTTTACCACGGTGCGGGCGATGCCGTCGGCAATGCGTTCACCCTCGGTTGCCAGCTTTTCAAGCGCGGCCAGCAGTCTCTGCTCGAGATCCGGGTCATCCACATTCATCAGCAAGTCCTCATGCCCGCGCTCGCGCATCAGGTTGCGAATGCGTTCGTCCATGGTGATCCCCGCCGAGGGCACGAGCCCCGGCATCGAGGTCACAATGCCGTGATAGCGCGACGAGGCCATTATGTGGCACGCCCGCAGAATGCTCACGATCTCATACATGTTGTAGTTGTCGGAGGTCAGCACCGGAACTCCGCCGAGTCTTTCCGAGATGCGATTGGCAGGGCGGGCATCGAGCCGCTCGGTGGCGACCATGATCACAAAGACACTCCGTTTCTTGCGGAAGGCATCGACCGCGTTCGCAATCGCCGTCAAATATCGCTCGTAGGCCTGTGCTGCCGCGGGACCTGAGTTGTGGAAGTACGGACCGCGGTAGTGGCTTTCTTTGTAGGCCCCCGTGAGGCTGTGGAGAGCAAGTTTAGCGACCGAGGCTTTCACCGGCCACTCAAACGGATTAATCGGACATACCACCAGCACCGGCGTGCGGCCGTCCCAGCCCACCTGCCGCAAGACACTCTGCCCGTACTCGGCTGCGCGTGGCTCAAAGGTCCATGCCGTATCCGTGCCCAATTCCGTGGGAACGCCTAGCTCGCGCAGCACGCTGCGGGATTCTTCGTTGCGGGTGATGACGAATGAGTTCCGGCAATACCTCGCGCACATCTTCCGCACCAGAGGATCCATGTGTCCCGCCTCAGACCCGTACCCGACCGAGAGCTTGTTCTGTGCCGCGGCGATTCCCAGCGAGCCAATCATCATGGTGGCCAGGGCGTTGGCAAACTTGCTCTTGAACATCGAGCCTTCGCAGGCCACGACGCCGTGGTGCTTCGGAACCTCGTTCGCCAGAAACGGAGGAAAGATATCGGGCAGGTGAACCTGGGATGCCCCTTCGAAGTAGCCGCGGGACCGGTCAAAGTTGAAAGTCATCACGCTGAAGTCCACGCGCTCGGCGCCCAGAATGTGCCGGATCTGCCGCATCATCTCCTCCACGCGGACATCCGACCCCATATTGCGCGTGCCGTTGTAGCCGGCGAACAGAAGCTTCAGCTTCTCGCCTGGCTCCCAGCGTTTTCCACCGCCGAGCATCCAACTCGCCTTGGCCCGCTCGATCGAAGTGCTGACCCATGCTTCAAGAATGAAGTCCATCATGCGGCACTACCTCCCGCCGCCGGCGGCCAGGGTTGATAGCGATACTGAAACTGGTTGTCGCGGCTGAACTTCAACAGTGGAAAGCTGTATTGCGAAAACGGAACCGGCTTGCGCCCCAACTCGGATGTGACCCTGCTGTTGTCGAAGACGGTGTTCCATGTCAAGTAGGGCATGAACACTTTCATCAGCGACGACCCATGGCCAAGCGGTCCTTTTCGATTAGCCAGAAAATTCACAGAACCGCTAAATGGCTTCTCGGCAAACGGCATGAACATGGGCGCACGCTTGTTCTGCGCGGCGGCAAGCGCAGTGGTCAGCTGACGGAAGGTCTGCGAGTCCGTCCCCGAAGAAAGATGATAGGTGTCGTACCCAGGCTGGTCCTTCTGGTGCAAGGTCGAAATTGCGTCAGCCACGAAATCAACGTTCACGATATCAATCTTGTCGGTGGGACGGAACGGCAACACTGGCAAGCCCGCCAGGAAGACAAACGATTTGACCATGTCGAACTGCGTCGTCTCGGGATAGCGGCTGTCACCCAGCACGATGCTGGGGCGAAAAACGGTCTTGGGAGTGTCCGGCAGCAGCACCCGCATCATGTGCTCGCAAAACTTCTTGGTGCGCGCGTAAGGATCGTAATCGGAACGGTCCCACTCGATCGAGCGATCTTCGGTCACCACTTCGTTACTCCGCTTCCCTGCTACCGCAACCGTACTCACCTGGCTGAACCGACGCAGTCCATGATAGTGCTCAACGTGCCGGGCCAGCGTAAGCACTTCGAGCGTACCGCGCAGGTTCACATTCAGGCAGCTCTTCTCCGACTTGCGGTTCAAGGACGCAGCACAGTGGATGATGGAATCCGTCGTGTGCACCAGCCGGTCGTATTCATCACGACCCATGCCGAAGCCGGGCGAGGTCAGATCTCCGCGGAAGACGCGCACGCGGGTCTGGAGGAACTCGTAAAAGCGCGGAAACTCCAGGTGCAGTTGCAGGGCCTGCCACAGTCGCAACTCCGCGTCTCGCGCGTCGCGCGCCCGCACCAGCAGATTCAACGCAGCGCCGTGACCTTCCAGCAGATTGGCGGCAACGTGCGCGCCGATGTATCCGGTCGAACCGGTCAGGAATATCGCCACGTGGCTCCGTTGGTGCCGGTCCGAACGGCTTCACCGTTTGCCGGTGCGAGTTGAAAATTCCGAGGCGGCCGTGCTTCCAGCGGCCGGCCTTCGATGAGCGGATAGGTCCATTTTCGCAGAGCTGGAATGTGGATGTTGATCCAGTACTCCCACCAGTCGAGAGACCGTGTGTCATACCCGAACTCCTCCCGTTCCCCGGGAACGAGAGCATAGGAGAGCTTCTCCACGTTGTCAGCCGCAAAATCGTGCTCGTTCAAAAGGATGAAAGGCTCGAACAGTTGGATCAGCTTCTCCACCCGCTCGAGGTTGCGCTCGGCCTTCACCAGCGGAGTCTTCTTCAGCGGCAGAGGCGCCATGATGCGCTGAATCGACTTCACGATCGCCTTCTGCGCCGGCGCCGACATGCGGTTGTAGCGTGTCTTAGAAACCGGAATGGCATCGAACCTCAGCCGTAGCCACGATTCCAGCCCTTCCTGCGCGCGGTAATGTTTGCGGTGCGCCAGCGACGTCAACTCGATGGACCGCCCCATGTCGCAAGGGTTCGTCACAGAAGTCGCCAACTGGTATAGAGGGTCATGCCTGCGCTCCATCACCGCAGCGGCAATCAGCGTCATCCCGCTACACACCGCGTCGACCGGAATGATGTCGAGGCGCTTGCTTTCGTTGGAAGGCAGCTGACGGAAGTACGTTCCCAACAGATAAGAGAGCGAGGCTGAGGTGTTGATGCCTTCGTTCCATCCGGAGAACGGTTCGGCGACAGAAGTCTCGACGATCGCGGGACGCACTACCGCGATCGGCAGTCCCCCTCCACGCTTCGCGATGAGCGACTCCGCAAGGCTTTTGGTCAGCGTGTAGGTGTTCGGCCATCCGAGTTCCCGCGCTCGCTTCGTCCCGGCTTCGGTCAGGTAGGTCTTGATCCAGCGGATCTTGTTCTTGCGAATCTGGTTCTCAAGAGCGGCTCCCTGCAGGTCCTTGGCTGCATGCTCTTTGCCCAGCGCTTGTTGCCTCAGCTCTGCGTTGATCTCCTGGGAGTCGGCCTTTTGCTCGCCTTGCTTCACCAATTCGTGCAGAGCGTGCCACTCCTGCTCTGCGTCGAAATCCGGCAAGCGGCGCGGATTGTAGTTCGGGATGAGCTTTTCGCCCACCCGCCCGTCATGCTCGCCGGCTACGTAACACGTGGAAAGATGCAGTAGCCCCGCATGATCCGAGGTACGCACAAACTCCAGCAGGTTGAGAGGAGCGTCGGTATTGGTCGCCAGCGCGTCGCGCAGGTCGGGATTGAAATCGGTAAGGCCTGAGCTGTTGATGATGAGATCCAGATTCTTCTGCAGGTGCCGCTCCATCTCTGGGACCAGGCCCAAACCGGGCTGGGTTACATCGCCCTCGACCACTTCCACCTTCTCGCGCAGGAAGTCGGGAAACTCCGACCCGTAGCGCTCAAACAAGGGATCGAAAACCGGGGACTCTTCGACCATCTTCTCGAAGCGGCGATCCGCCGGATTCGACTTCTGCCGCCGGATCAGCAGATAGATTCGCCCTACCTCCGGCAAATCGAGCAGCGTCTTTGCCAGCCACACCTTACCGATAAAGCCGGTCACTCCGATTAGCATCACGTGCTTGCCGGCGAACGCCCGCCGTACGGAGAAGTCGCGCGCCTGCCGATGCCCGTCAAAATGCACAATCGGACGCGCCGGAGCCGACCCCTGCCGCTTCGCGGGTATCACTGCCGCGCGCAGAGTCTCGACTGAAATATCGAGGTGCCGTGCCAGGGTCTTCGGAGCCCGCCGGCCATCTGGATTCTGTTCGCGGATCAGCGCGAATGCTCCGCGCGGCCGGATTACCGGCTCCAGCAGCCTCCCCGTTGCCACTCCGTCACGAAACTCCAGCCGGTTTGCCACCACACGCTTCACACCCAGATGCTGCGCCAGAGGACGCATAATGTGATCCAGTCCCTGGCTCACCAGCACCACGTCCGCGCCTGCTTGCAGAAGTTCCTGCACCTTCTGTACGCCGCGGGCCTTGAGACGCGGCAAAAGCTTGTATTGGAAATATTCTTCGCCCAGCAAGTCGAGGCGGTCGCGGGTCACTCCGCGCAATGCGGTGTGCACCACCCGGGTGGCAAACTTGCGGTTGGTCGAGTACAGGAATGGCCGCAGAAGGGCCATCAGGAAAATCAGTCCACGCCTTCGGAAGCGTTCCGAAAACGTCTGGGCGTTCCAGGTGAAGAACGCCACCGGCCGGACCACGGTCAGGTCGAGAAGGCTGCCTTCCACCCGCCAGTACACGCAGGGGGACGTGCTGGAATTGTGGTTTGACGTTTCCAAAATGCTGTTCGTCCGTCTGAATGGGATCCGCAGTAGCAGGACGGACGAAGCTCTTATTGTAAACAATGCGTTGCGTTTGAGGTATAGCCCAGTAACCCTTTTAGTTCCTTTGGCTTTGCAGGGTCGCGCTGCCAAAGGGCTCAGGAAGCGGATTCCGGCCGACCGGAAGGCTCTGGAGTTCTACTCCAGATCTTTGGCGGTTGGGTTCCTCGTCATGATTGTGGGAGTAGTGGCGCAGTCATTCTGGCCGAGTGGAGATTCGAGCCGGAAGAAGTGATCGTTCCGGCCGCGCTCCGCCCACCAGCGCCAGGCACCCACTCACGGCTAGAACCGCTCCAATCGCCAACAGTCCCCCGCGAAACCCTCCATCGCCGGATCGCGCGAAACCAATGATATAAGGACCGAAATACCCTCCGAGGTTCCCGATGGAGTTAATCACGGCAATACTCGTCGCCGCGGCCACGCCGCTCATGCGCGCGGTGGCCATGGCCCAGAAAGGTCCCACCATAGCCTCCGCGCCCAACATCCCCAAGCTCATCCCGGCGATCACCACGATGGAGACTCGCCCATAGGCTGCCACCGCCAACGCCAGCGCGCCGATCAATCCGGACAGCGCCGTATGCCACCGCCGTTCGCCGGAGCGATCGGAATGCGTGCCCACCAGCACCATGGCGATGGCCGTGACCAGGTATGGAAATGCCGCCACCACGCCGATGTGGAAGTTGCTGAGTCCCGACAAACTGCGGATCGCCGTCGGCAGCCACAGCGTCACCCCATACATGCAGGCGGGGATGCCGAAATATACCAGCGACAGCAACCACACTCTTGGGCTGGCCAGCACCGACCAAATCGATCCTTTCTCCCCTCCTGCATTTGCCCGACGCTCACTCTCCAGTTCGTCAACAAGCCAGCTACGCTGCTTCTCAGAGAGCCACTTCGCGTTTGCCGGAGTATCCGCCAACACCCAGTACACCGCCGTTCCAAGCAGAATCGCCGGCAGCCCTTCCATAAGGAATAGCCACTGCCATCCAGAGAGCCCGCCGCCGTGCATTCCCAGCAACGCACCTGAAATCGGACTGCCTACGACACCGGCCAGGGGATTGGCCGTCATGAACCAGGCTACGGCCCGGGCCCGCGCGTTGGCCGGGAACCAGCGCCTGAGGTACAGAATCATGCCCGGGAAAAACCCGGCTTCCGCCGCGCCCAGCAGGAAGCGCAACGTATAGAAGCTGACCGGCCCGCGAATGAAAATCATCGAGCATGAGATCAGGCCCCAAACCACCATCAGTCCGGCGATCCAGCGCCGTACACCGACTTTCTCCAGAACCAGATTGCTGGGCACCTGGAAAAAGAAGTAGCCCGCGAAAAACATCCCCGCGGCTCGCCCGTAAACACGGTCGGTCAGGTGAAGCTGCTCCCGCATCTGCAGAATGGCGAAGCTCACGTTGATGCGGTCCAGATAGGCGACGATATAGAGCAGGAATAGAAACGGCATCAGCCGCCACATCAGCCGCGAAACGACCGAGGACTCGAGGGTCAGTTGGGAGGAGCTCTGCAATGGGTTTCCGGTGCGCACTTACACGAGCGAGGATTCTACGCCAAACTGAGCTGTCTTCGGATATCGCCAACGATTTCGGTGGGCGAGTCGACAATTTCGACAGTGATAGCCCCTTCCGGCTCTTCCAGCTCTGAGAACTGGCTGGCGAGAATCTGCTCGTCTGCAAAATGGCCCTGTCGCGATCGCAAACGCCCGGCAATCAGGTCGGCTCTTCCCTTCAGGTACACGAATCGCACTTCCGGCCCGATCTGCAACTCCTGACGATAGCTCTGCTTCAGCGCCGAGCACGCCAGGACCAAGTCGCATCGACGAGTGGAACAATCCAGTAGGAATTCTCGAAGACGGCCAAGCCACGGCCTGCGATCATCATCACTGAGCGGAATTCCGCGCCGGATTCTTTCGATGTTGGCAGGGAGATGGAAATCATCGGCATCGGCAAACTGCCAGCCGAGTTCCTGCGCCAGCAGTCGCCCGACCGTCGTCTTCCCGGCGCCGACAACTCCCATCACGATTAAGATCATAGGAGGAACTCGAAAGAGCGAACCTTGAATCAATATACGAGACCGCAATCGGCTATCATGCCAGCTTGAGCCTGTTGAAGGTAAGGGCTCCGGCTCACGCGAGGCTGCAAGTTGAAGCTGAACGAAGATCCGCACAGAAGACTCAATCCGCTGACCAACGAGTGGGTGCTGGTCTCCCCTCATCGTGCCGCGCGTCCCTGGCAGGGAGAGACAACGAAGCTGCCAGCTACGGCCGAACCGGATTACGATCCCGACTGCTACCTGTGTCCCGGCAACACGCGCGCTGGCGGAGTGCGGAATCCCGCCTACCCGGCTACCTTCGTCTTCGAGAATGATTTTGCAGCCTTAAAGTCGGATATCCATAAAGGCAGGTTAGACATTGATAACAGGAGACTTATTGTAGCTGAGACCGAGCTCGGACATTGCCGCGTCATCTGCTTTTCTCCGCGCCACAACCTCACTCTTTCTACCATGCAGCCGAATGAGATCGAGGTCGTGGTACGCACGTGGACGGGCCAGTTCCGCGAACTGGGCGCTCTCGACGTCATCAATCACGTGCAGATTTTCGAGAATCGCGGAGCGATGATGGGAGCGAGCAATCCGCATCCGCATTGCCAGATCTGGGCAACGTCCTCCATTCCTGAAGCCCCCGCCAAAGAACTGGCGTGCCAGCGCTCTTATTCGAAGTCGAGCGGCAGTTGCCTGCTGTGCGATTACGTGGCGCTGGAATCGCGGGAAAAAGTCCGCCTGGTTTGCCAGAACGAAGGCTTTGTGGCCGTCGTTCCTTTCTGGGCGGTCTGGCCCTTTGAAGTGCTGGTCTGCAGCCGCCGACACCTGGGAAGCATGTTGGAGTTCAGGGAGAGGGATGTAACTGCGCTAAGCGAAATCCTGAAGCGGGTGACTTCCACTTACGACAAAGTTTTCGACGTTCCCTTCCCTTATTCCATGGGATTTCACCAGTCTCCGACCGACGGTGTGGAGCATCCGGAATGGCACTTCCACGCGCACTTCTATCCGCCGCTCCTGCGCTCGGCGACTATTCGCAAATACATGGTGGGATTTGAAATGCTGGGCACGCCACAGCGCGACATTACGCCGGAAATTGCGGCGGAACGATTGCAAGCCCTAGCGGGAAGTTAGGAGCTATCAGGGCTGCCTTGTATCCTGTTCTTCTTGGAGAGCGGCAGGCGCTACAATCAGGCGGAGGCTGACGGCAGCTCTCAAGACAATGGGCTCAAATTCCAATTCGCTGTTCAATCAAGTCAGCGGCATCAGCAGCATCTTCGGCCTGGTGCTTACTGGAATGCCGTTGCTTAAGGGTATCGGGCAGTACGCGCCAGCCTGGGCTCCCCTAACGACGGCGGAGCGATTGAACATGCTTCTGCACCTGTCCATTTTGACCCTCATCGCGCACGGCCTGCTTTGGGCTGGCCTCGAAAGGGTCTTGGGCTGGGACTATGCCACAGGTAAGACTCCCAAGGGCTTTCGCGCCGTAGTGATGTCGCTGTCCTTGACGGTGCCTGCGTTAACCGTGCCTCTGCTGTATCAATCCGCAACCGCTAAGACCGTGGTGTCCAGCAATCACCTCCATGGCGCGGTCTTCGCTCTGGCCGGAGGTGCCATTGCGTATGTTGTCCTGTTCGGAGTGCATGACGTCGTTTTCCCGGGGGTCAGAGAGGTTCTTTTGCGCCGATTTGGTCATCGTCCGCTGGGAGCCGAGACCCTAGCTACACTCGCCTACGCCCTGATTCTCATCGTGCTGATTGCGACGCCCTACCGGTTGCTAGTAGCGCCGCAAACTCCTGCCCACATTTTTCTGGGCCGCCCAGTCTGGGCGTCATTGGTCACGTTCTTCGGCGTGACAGCTTACCTCCTGCTCAAGTACCCGAATTCAGTGCAAACGAGAGGCTACTGGGTCCATCTACGTGGCTTCATTGCCGGTATGTTCACAGTCGTATCGGTGTGCACTGCGCTGTACGCGTAGTTTGGTTGGGAAGGCGTTAGGCGTGATCCGCTAAGCCCTGGCTCTACCACTCATCGATTCCAGTGCGGCAATCCTTCGCGGCAACGTAGAAGCTATCAGCTATGTAAACAGACGCACGGAGCATACACGAAGACGCCCACTTCTCATGCTTACGCCCACTTCTCATGCTCCCCAAATCTCGGAACGAGCCACCTTTCATTGAACCGTGAGACTGGTAGTCGTGGAATGCTGTGTCGATCCCGACGTGCCCGTGATCGTGATGCTGTACGTGGTCTGAGCGTGCGGACCCCCACTGCTTGCGCCTTCGCAGGCCGCTTGGAGGATCAGCCCGCCGAACAGTCAGCCATCCCCGTTGCCAATTAGGATCTGGACGCCGAAGGACCCGTTATTGTTTACCACCGCTAGATCAGACCTGCCCATCTCGGTTGAAGTCTCCCGCCATAATGCCGTAGGGGTTGATGCCAGCGGCGTGGGTCCCTTGGCTCCGGAACGAATCGTCACCGTTTCCCAAGAAGATTGAGACCGTTCCACCCGAGTAGTCGGGTCCATAGTTGGCGGTAGCAATATCCGGGTTGCCATCGCCGTTGAAGTCGGCCACCACCAACCATTGGGGATTGAGGTCAGTCGCATAGTCTATGTGCGGCTGAAACGTGCCATCGCCGTTGCCCAATAACACACTCACCGTGCTGGCAGAACCATTTGTCACTGCCAGATCGAGCTTCCCGTCCCGGTTGAAATCGCCTACGACCACCGACGTCGGGCGGTTGCTCGCCGCGTAGTCTACGTGCGGCTGGAACGTACCATCGTCATTCCCCAACAGCACACTCACTCCGAGTCCTTTTTTGATCCGCCTGAAACATTCGGCTTGGCTGCTTCGTTTGCCAGTCAATAGTGGGGACTGGAGGACTCGTTGGACACGAGTCCCCTGGCATCTGCGACTGTGGTCGAGTTTGTTCTTGACATTCCGTATTCGTCGGAGTACCTATGCAGTCCTTGAGCATGGTGCGGTCGGTGGGGATCGGGACGTGCTCTTCAGCAGCAGCAACCGGAGTCGACGCACAATAACCTTGACGGCCAATCCATGAGCTCGAGAACATTCCTCTCTCTGTATTGCAGGCACGCCTCTTCCCTTGCCCGGGACTATGCTGAGCTGACCAAGCTCCGCGTCACCACTCTGATCATCATGACCGCCTGGTGCGGCTACTTTTTTGGAGCCCAGAGAAGCGGCGTTTCCTCTCTAAGCTGGGGGCTATTCAACGCACTTCTGGGGATTGGATTGGTTTCAAGCGGTACCGCTGCTCTCAACGAAGTGATGGAGCAGGATATCGACGCTCAGATGCGCCGTACCGCCAGTCGTCCGCTGCCCGCCGGACGCATGAGTGTGCTCCACGCCGCTCTGATAGGAATTGCCGCGTCTGTCGGAGGTTCCATTTACCTTGCCATCTTCACAAATCCGCTGACTGGCCTCCTAACTTTTCTGACATCAGTGGTCTACCTTGCGGCATACACGCCGCTGAAGCGCGTGTCTCCCATCTGCACGTTCGTAGGGGCTTTTCCTGGAGCTATGCCAGGAGTCCTGGGCTGGACCGCAGCGCGTGGCCGGCTGGAATGGGGCACGCTGGTATTGTTCACCATCCTGTTCGTGTGGCAGTTCCCGCATTTCTTCTCGATCGCATGGCTCTACCGCGAGGATTACGCAAAGGGTGGAATCCGAATGCTGCCAGTGGTGGAACAGGATGGCCGCTCAACCACCCATCGCATCCTCGGATATTCGCTCATCTTGATCCCCGTCAGCCTGTTGCCCACGGCACTCGGAATGGCCGGAAGGATCTATCTGGTGGGGGCGCTCATGCTCGGGGTGGGTCTTCTCTACTTCGGAATCAAGCTGGCGTCTTTGAATCTGCCTGTATCCAGCGCCCCGTCCAAGATGCGGGCTCGCCACTTGCTTCAGGCAACCGTGATCTATCTCCCGCTGTTGTTCGCTTTAATGATGGGTAACAGCCTCCGTCCGTGAGGCGGCTGCGGCCTGCGGTGGGTGGAAATCGTGGGTTCAACCGGACGTTGGCGATCTCAATTTCCGACCATCTAGTCGGAACTGCGACCCCGCAGGAAAAGGTAAGCCCGGGAGTGGTCTCTCCTTAAGGTCGGCTCATCGTTAGACTGCCTCCTCCGCCGCTGCATGATCCTCCGGCGAACCCGCCAATATCCTTGGCCCCGCTTCCGCTGATGGTGCCCCCGGCATTCACCAGACCTCCACCCTGCGTATCCTGAAAATAGACCTGGATCCCGGTCACGCTGCCGGTTACGCTGATTGCGTTCGGGCATGTTGTCCCCGAAAACTGAACCGTGCCCCTCAGGGTGGCGTCATTATCCTCCGTGAGACTGGCGGTGAAGTCCGTGTGGATGTCGACGTGATGCTGCCCGACCATTGCGAACTCGTAATCGACGGCACCTCGGCAAAGCTGAACGATCCGGCGATGCCGGCCGTGCAGGTTCCACTCGAAGTGTAGGACCCATTGATGGCACCGGAGCCTATAGTACCCTTGAGGCTCAACACGTCGCCCGTGTCTTCCGTGATCGTCATCGTGATGTCGCTGCCGCGGTAACTGCGTGCATTCACCTGGTGCGGCCATCGATGGCGAGGAATTCCTGATTGCTGACAAGCCGGATCCCGATGATATGAATCAACTGGGCAGCCTGCGATCCCCAGATCGCTGTCCACCCACGACGGAAGGCTTGTTCGCATTGCGGAAGTGGTTGAACAAGATTCTCTAATTTCCTGAAACATGGTGGCCAGGGACGGAGTTGAACCGCCGACGCCAGCCTTTTCAGGGCTGCGCTCTACCACCTGAGCTACCTGGCCACTTCCGAAACCCGCTGACTGCGGGCCGCGAGGACTGTTCACTTCACGCTGATTGTGACGGGATTGCCAACCATTAGAAACAGCTTCAATACCGGGAGCGTGCGGAACGTTGTTGATTATAACAACCGCACAGGATTCGCTCAACGTCGTCCACTGGTAAGAACAAAGGCCGCATCAAGCAGCGAGGCTCGGGAATCTCCCGAGCCTCGCCTTGATCCGCATTCTTCCCGCGGAAACTAGTTTCCGCCGGCCGCCGACCCATGCTGCCCCAGCCACGACGCCAACTGCGGCTCTTGCTGAGACTTCAGATCGACACAGCTGTTAATGCGCTCGATCGATTGCCGGAAGGTGCGTTCGGCAGCCTCGATTTTGTGGGTAGCGAAGAAGTCCGCCACCTGGTCGCGCATGTGTGCGTCGCAGAAGCTGCTGGTGGCTCCCACCACTTGTGCGCTGGCAAAGGGTCCGCCTGACTTCTGCACCGCATCCCAGTGCGACTGGATGAAGTCCCATGCCAGTTTCTCGCCATCCGGGTTCTGCAGAACGCCGGTGACCAACTGCAAGGCGTCCTGTGAACGCACATCGGGAGAGATCGCAAAGTCCAGCGTGCGTTGCAGCAGCTTCGGATCGCTGAACTGCGGCAAGGTGAAGAAGTACATGTAGTACTCCTCTGGCGACTTGGGATTCTTCAAGCCGGTCATCACTTTGTCATAGAACGCTTCATCGCCCGTCAGAGCGGCGAGCGTCAATGCGTTTGCGCCCAGCCCTCGTTCCACCGACGCAGGGTCTTCAAGCACTTTGTCGGCGATCTTCCTGGCTTGAGCCAGAGTTTCCGGATCACGCGCATCGTAGCCCAAAGAATTCAGCAGACCTGCGCGTAGTGTCTTCTGCTCGTCGCTTTCGGCTGGCTTCGGCTCCCAGCCTACTTCTTTGGCGATCGGCGTCAGGTACTGCTGCAGCCACGTCCGGTAACTGTCGCGGTCATTCTCATTCACCAGGTACTGCCCGATGTAGTTCAACCGTCCCAGCACGTCTTGCATCACCGCCCGGTTTCGGTCCGACTGCAGTCCCTGGGCGAATGCAAGGTAGTCTCCCACGGGCTCGCGTCCCACCCGCACTGACGCCCAGATGTCAGCCTGCAAGAGAATTCGTTCCGCGGGAGAAAGTTTGCTCTCTGCGTCCTTTGCCAGGGCGCGCACCGCCTCCGGTTGGTAGCCTGCGCGGTAATATCCTGACGCACCCGCATTTGCCAGTGCCCAGGTCGAGCAACCCGGCAGCGTGAAGGTTTCTTCTTTCTTGGTCAGCAGTTCACACTTCGCGCCGCTCGCGCCCGATCCCTTCAGGCAGACCGGAATCTGCCAAAGTTGATCATTGCCCGCTTCGAACTTGGCTCGATCGTAGTAATAGCGCTGCTGCGCCAACGTGACGCTGGTGGAGTTTCCTGAACACTGCGCCTTCGCGTTGACGATGGGCACGCCTGCCTGCTTGACCCAGGTCGGCATGATCTGGTCGACCGGCTTCTTGGAGACTTTCGCCAGAGTCGTCCAGAAATCATCCGCGGTGGCATTGCCGTAAGAGTGCTGCTTCACATACTCCCTCACGCCCGCGCGGAATGTCTCCGGACCCAGATACGCTTCCAGCATGTTCAGCACTGCCGCCGCCTTGCCGTAGGCAATGCCGTCGAACAATTCCTGAATTTGCCCCGGCGTTTCCGCCGCCTGATGGATCGGCCGCGTGTTGGCCAGAGAGTCGGTGTTGAGCGTTCCGGTGTTCCCGCTCACATCGTCGAGATCGAAATTCCATTCCGGCTTCCACCCCAGCAGCGGCTTGCTTGCCGCCCAGGTGGCGAACCCTTCGTTGAGCCACACATCATCCCACCATTTCATCGTAACCAGATCGCCAAACCACATGTGCGCGATCTCGTGCGAAGTCACCGAAGCGATCGTTTTCTTCAAGCCGATCGAACCGTGCTGCTCGTCAATCAGCAGGATGACCTCGCGGAACGTAATTAACCCGGTGTTTTCCATCGCGCCCGCCGAGAAATCCGGCAACCCGATCAAATCCAGCTTCCCGTAGGGATACTTGATGCCAAAATATTTGTCGAAATAGCTGACAACCTGTTCCGCCGCTCCCAGCACAAACCGGCCCATCTCCTTCTTCCCCGGAGTACTGTAGATTCGAATCGGAATGCCGTCGGCGGAGCCCTCGATATACTCGAAGTTCCCCACAACGAGCGCCGCGAGATACGACGACATCTTCGCCGTCGTCGCGAACTTCACCGTGTGCTTGTCTCCCGGACCCGGCGTGTCGGAAACCACTTTGTAGTTCGAGATGGAAACCTGACCCTTGTCGGCCACCGCGGTAATGTCAAACGTTGCCTTGTAGTCCGGTTCGTCGAATGACGGATAGGCACGCCGCGCGTCGGTAGCCTCGAACTGAGTCGCAGCGTACTTGCGCCCCTGGTCATCCTTGCCCAGATACAGGCCGCGCATTTCGCTGTTGAGAATGCCGGTGTAAGTGATGTGAACCGTCGCCGAGCCCGGAGCCAGTGGCTTCCCCACTGACAGCACGACCATCTCTTTTTCCTTCTCCGGCGTGACCTTCGCCTTCTGCGAGGAGCCGCCACTCGTGATGGTTACATCATGGAAGTCGATGTCGACCGCGTTGAGAGTAATCTCTGAGGTCGGCTTGAGCACCTTGAGGGAGATGGTCTCGTCGCCTTCGAAGGTGGCCTTTTCGAGATCGGGTGTAAAGGTAAGCTTGTAATTCTCTGGGCTGGCGACTTGAGGCAGGCGTTGCGCCGCTGCCAGCGAAAATGTCGCCATAACGAAGGCTGCAAGAACCAGGATTCGCTTCATAGATTGTCCTCGGGAGATTGACTTGGATGCTTCCTAACGATGACCTCTCTGCTTCTGAGGAGTACCCCAGCATTAAGACGTACGACGTCGCTGTCCGTGAATACGAAACGCCCATCGCGAAAGTTCACAACAACTTCAGCGTTGTTCCGTTCAGCACCGACACCTCGCAATGGTTCGCCCCAAACCAGTATGGAATTTCGCGGTAGTCATCGACCGCAAATACCGCCAGATCAGCATCTTTCCCGCACTCGATGCTTCCCTTCCGGTCCGCAACCCGCAACGCCCACGCTCCATTGATGGTGGCTGCGGCAATCGCCTCCGCCGGCGCCATCTTCATGTGTGTGCACGCCAAAGACATCGCCATCGGCATGCTCATCGTGGGTGACGTACCGGGGTTGTAGTCCGTCGCCAGCGCAACCGGCACGCCTGCATCGATGAACTTGCGCGCTGGCGGATACTCCTTCAGCCCCAGAAAGTAATTCGCCCCCGGCACGAGCGTAGCCACCGTATCGCGCTTGGCCAGTTGCGGAATGTCATCCTCGCTGACGTGGTCCATGTGGTCTAACGAAGCCGGGTTGAATCGCAGGAACGGCCACAGCGCAGTCTCGGAAAGCTGCCCCATGTGCGCCCGGACGTCGAGCCCGTTCGCCGCGGCTGCTTCGAAGATTTGCTCGGTTTCGTCTGCGGTAAACGCCCCTTTGTCGCAGAACACATCCACGAACTGGGCGAGCTTGCGCTTCGCCGCCCGTGGGATCATCTTCTTACAGACGAGTTCAACATATTTTGGTGAGCGACCCTGGAATTCTTTCGGGACGACATGCGCGCCCAGCAGCGTGGCCACCACCGTGCCGGGCCAGCGGGATGCTGCGTCACGAATCGCCTCCAGCGACTTCAGTTCCGACTCCAGCGTCAGCCCGTAACCCGACTTCGCCTCGACCGTGGTCGTACCGTGCGCGGCCATGTCGTTCAACGCCGCCAGAACCTTTCCCGTCAGAATGCTCTTCCCTGCCTTCCGTACTCCCTCGAGGCTCGACCGGATTCCGCCACCAGCCCGGGCAATCTCCTCATAGGAAGCGCCCTCAATCCGCTTCTCGAAGTCCACCAGGCGCGGGCTGACAAAGACAGGATGTGTGTGCGAATCCACAAACCCAGGGAGAACCACTTTCCCGGTGCAGTCAATTTCGGTGACCTTCCGCCGGTTCTTTCTGAGCCAGGGATCGCGCAGCGCATCCTTCGTTGTACCGACGCAAACAATTTTGCCGCCGACGCACAGCACGGCGCCGTCTGCGATGATCCCTGGTTCCTTGAGTTCCCGGCCTCGGCGAGGTCTGGAGCCCGCGGGCGAGCCCTGCAGGGTTAGGAGTTGGCCGATTGAGACCAGCAGCAACGCCGTCTCAGACCTAGGGTGAGATTTTCTGGTTAGGCTCAAGCAGCGACTAGTCTAGCAGGCCCTCGCATTCCTGCCGGACCAAGCGCCCGCCGTGAGTGCACGGCCTGCAGCTCGACGGCATCGGCTTCCAGATACGCTCTGGAGGAAGCAAGCATCAACCTTGCCGATCAAGATCAGCAGATGCGGCTCACCAAGCTGTCGGGACTGGTCCATCTGTATGAGGCCGACCAAGGACCACTTCCACGGGGAATTTCTCTGCCCGAAAAAGATGTGCCGATCCTACTGGCTGCAATCGCAGCTCATGCGACTCATCTGTTGACAGGAGATGTTCGGCACTTCGGCCCATACTTCGGCAAAAAGATAGAGGGGATTACGATCATGCTTCCGGGCGAGTATGCCAGGATGAGGAACCGTGTGGCTTGAGTACCACCGTTACCCCATCGGCACCTTCACGCCCGCCTTCCCTGCGAACGCCTTCGCCTCGTCGTATCCCGCATCCACATGGCGAATGACGCCCATCCCCGGATCCGTTGTCAGCACGCGCTCAATCCTCTTGGCCATCATCTCGGAGCCGTCGGCCACTGTGACCTGCCCCGCGTGCAGTGAATATCCGATGCCGACGCCGCCGCCGTTGTGAATCGACACCCACGACGCACCCGCCGCGGTGTTGAGCAAAGCGTTCAGCAGGGGCCAGTCCGCCACGGCGTCCGAACCGTCTTTCATGCTCTCAGTCTCGCGAAATGGAGAAGCCACCGACCCGCAATCGAGATGATCCCGCCCAATCACAATCGGGGCCTTGATCTTCCCCTTCTTCACCAGATCATTCATCGCCAGCCCGAACTGCGCCCGCTCGCCGTACCCGAGCCAGCAGATCCGCGCGGGTAGACCCTGAAACTTGATGCGCTTGCGCGCCAGATCAATCCATCGGCGCAAGATGCGGTTCTCCGGAAACAACTCCAGAACCAGATCATCGGTCACATGAATGTCGGAGGCTTCTCCCGACAACGCCACCCACCGGAATGGCCCGCGCCCCTCGCAAAATAACGGACGAATATAGGCCGACACGAATCCCGGAAAATCGTAAGCGTTCTTCACCCCACGCTGAAACGCAAACGTGCGGATGTTATTTCCGTAGTCAAACGTGACCGAGCCCATCTTCTGCAGCCGCAGCATGCCTTCGACATGCCGCGCGATGGCGTCGAGCGACTTTTCCTGATACGCCTGCGGATCGCGCTTGCGCAGCTCCAGCGCTTGTTCGAACGTCATCCCATTCGGCACATATCCGTTCAGCGGATCGTGCGCCGAAGTCTGGTCAGTCAAAATGTCCGGCACCACACCCCGTTCGGCTAGCTCCGGAACAATGTCCGCGCAGTTTCCCACCAGCCCGACCGAAACGTTCTCTTTCTTCCGGACCGCGTTCTTCAGAATGCGCAACGCCTCGTCGAGCGTGGTGACCATGAAGTCGCAGTAGCCAGTCTTGAGCCGCTTCTTGATGCGCTCCGGATCAACGTCGATCCCCAGAAACGCCGCGCCGGTCATGGTCGCCGCCAGTGGCTGGGCGCCACCCATCCCACCCATGCCGCCCGAAACGATCAGCTTGCCGGCTAGATCACCGCCGAAGTGTTTCTCCCCCGCCGCCGAAAACGTCTCGAACGTTCCCTGCACAATGCCCTGCGAGCCGATGTAAATCCACGAGCCCGCGGTCATCTGTCCGTACATCATCAGTCCGGCGCGCTCCAGTTCGTTGAACTTCTCCCAGTTCGACCAGTGCCCCACCAGATTGGAATTCGCAATCAGGACCCGTGGCGCATGATCGTGCGTCTTGAACACGCCCACCGGCTTTCCCGATTGCACCAGCAGCGTCTCGTCGTTGTCGAGCCCCTTGAGCGCGTTGACGATCGCGTGGTACGCCTCCCAACTCCGCGCCGCGCGCCCTGTCCCTCCATAAACGACAAGGTCCTTAGGACGCTCCGCGACCTCCTCGTCCAGATTGTTCATGAGCATGCGCATGGCAGCTTCCTGCTGCCAGCCTTTGCAGGTGATCTGGTTTCCACGGGGGGCGCGAATCGAGGTAGAGGCCTGGAGTTCCGTTTCGACGGGCATAGATAGATGGTAATTGCTCGCCTCCAAGGTATTCAAATCGGCTCCCCTGGCAGCTCTTTTGGTGGCAGTGCCCCCTTTCAAACCCGCGAATGTGCCCATTTTGCGAGGTCCATCACTGCGGGATGTGATTCAAATCACAGCGATTTTTGGCCCCCAAAATTAACCTGAACTTGCTTGTGGGAGTTCTCTTAGGAATCTGCCGAAGGGGGAACGTTCATGGTCGCCGCGCACTCTCCAAACATGAGCCGGGTGGTTCACGATTTTTCCAGAAATCCCATGCTGGTCTACTGGGAGATGACCCAGGCTTGCGGCCTCGCCTGCAAGCACTGCCGCGCCGAGGCCATGCCGAGCCCGCATCCGTTGGAGCTGACCACGGCCGAGAGCCGTCAGTTTCTGAATCAGCTGGTTGACTTCGGAGCACCCCTGCCGCACCTGATCCTCACCGGCGGCGATCCCCTCAGCCGTAAGGATATTTATCCGCTCATCGATCATGCCTGCGGAATCGGACTGGAAGTTTCCATCACGCCCAGCGCGACTCCCGAACTGACCAACGATGCGATCACGAAGCTGCAAGAGCACGGAATCCAGAGCCTCGGCCTCAGCCTCGACGGTTCCTGCGCCGAGAAGCACGACGCTATACGCGCAGTCCCAGGGACATTCGAGCGCACCATGGAAGCTGCCCGTCACTGTGGACGCCTCGGCATCCCCATCCAGGTCAACACGCTGGTCGCCGAGGAAACTGCCGCTGATCTTCCAGCGATCTACGAGTTGCTGAGAACGACTTTCCCCGTCATGCGCTGGAGTCTCTTCTTCCTGATCTCGGTCGGCCGCGGCAAAGCGCTGAATGAAGTTTCGCCCGCAGAAGGCGAGCGCATCATGGATTGGGTTCTTGACCTTGTGCCCCACGCGCCCTTCGCGGTGAAGACGACCGAGGCACCCTCCTACCGCCGCCTCGCCATCAAAAAGATGCGCGCCGCCAACATGCCCACGCCGGAAATGAAGAACACCTCGGTCTACAAGGGGTTCCAGATTCGCGACGGACACGGCATCGTCTTCGTCTCCAACCTGGGAGACATTTATCCGTCCGGCTTCCTGCCGCTGCGTTGCGGCAACGTGCGCAAGAATTCGCTGGTCGAGATCTACCGCAACTCCGATGTATTCCGCGCGCTCCACTCCCCCGATCAGTTCCACGGCAAGTGCGGAGCCTGCGAGTACAGCCACATCTGCGGTGGGTCCCGCGCCCGGGCCTTCGCCTACACTGGCGATGCCCTGGGAACCGACCCCTTCTGTCCCTATGAACCGGGGGCAGAGTCGGCCGCATTGTCATAGCGCTGAGAGACTCTGATTTGGGTGGCGCAGCGTTTTCAACGCCGCGGATAAAGGGATGTTTTGAAAGGGCGCGGCTTCTAGCCGCGCCGCAAGTGCAGCAAAACCAGCCCGGGCTTTTAGCCGCTGAGGTATCTAAACTCAGTTTTTCAACAATCTGCTAGGGACTGCCCTTAGCTGTAGAGCTTGATCGGCGAAACCACCCGGGTGATGGCGCCATTCGGGCTCGGCTGGTCAGGCTTCAATCCGCAACTCATCGATGCAAACAGTCCCAGCAACTGTCCCAGTATCACATCGAGCGCCGGACGATATTCATCAGCAAAACCCGGCCCACAATTGAGTGGGAGACAATAGTCCGCCAAGGCAGACACATCTTCTGTCTCATTCGCCGTCACCACGGCTCGCACTCGGCCCAACCGCTTGCGATCAATTTCCCGCAACAAATCCAGCTCGTATCCACGGCGCCGGGCATCGCTCGACAGATAGGCCACAAAAATAGTGTTCCCATCCACGCTGGACATCGGCCCGTGGCGCAGCCCCAGCGCCGACTCGGACATGGCCGCCACCCGTCCTGCACTCAACTCCACGACTTTCAGCGCAGACTCGTTGGCCACCGCCCGCAGTGTCCCCGACCCGACAAACCACGCCCGGGAGCATCCCAGACGCGTGACCGCCGCAGCCGTATCCGCGGCCAGCGGAAGAAACCGGCTGCCCAGTTCCGACAACCTCCCCACGAACTCGCCGTGCTCCGTGAGCCGGTCCACGTTCGCCACGCATTGTCCCGCCAGCAGCATGTTGGTGAACGAACTCGTCATCGCCAGGCTCCGGTCGTTCACCGATTCATCCAAAACCAACGCCAGGGTGCGATCTCGATTGCGCCCGCAGAGCTGCGCCATGGCTCCCTTCTCATTGCAGGTGATCACCAGATGCTGCATTCGCGGACACCGCTCCAAAGCCCGCTCCAGCAGCGCCACCCCTTCCGGACTGTCACCCGAGCGAGAAATCGAGATCCAGAAGTACTCTCGCCCTTCGCGGTGGAACTCCTCAAATTCGGTGAGCATGGTCGTGCTGGGAACCGGCCAAACTTCACAATCCCACTGCTTCCGGAGCAACGGGGCCAGCGCCCGCCCGGTGTAGTCGGACGTGCCTGCCCCCACCAGGTACACAATCGGTGCACGGGTGTTCCCCGACCCGATTCCCGCGTGCTTCAGCTTGTCCTTTAATTCTCCCTGTAGATCCAGACAGCGGCGGTAGGTGGTCTTCCAGGTCTCGGGCTGCTGCCAGATCTCGCGCGGCGTGTGCTCCAGACCGCGCTCCGCTTTCTCGGGTTGCGGCAGATCCAGCAGCGCCTGTAGAGGGTTTTGCAAGGGACGATTTTCTCCAGTCAAGACAGGTTAGTCTATTACAATTCGAGTCAGTTGAAAAGTATTCGAAAGGAACCGAAACCTGCTTCGGAAGGACCTTTCTCGACCTATAAAACGGATCTGGAGCCAACTATTCCCCGCCCTGGGCCACAACGGGAAGACTCGCATACAACGCGGCAGTTTCGCACCGCAACAAACCCTAACAGTCTCTGAGGAGAAGAGCATGGCCATTCATTCCAAATACCTTAGCGCAGTTCTTATTGCAGCTGCCCTGTCGTGCTCAGCCGCGGGAACCGGATGTGCCGAGCACCACTTTTACCGCGTTTACGATCCCTACTACACGGACTATCACCGCTGGGACAACGACGAAATCGTGTACTACCGCCAATGGTCAAATGAAACCCACCGCGATGCCGATCGCGATTTCCGCAGGCTTCGCCCCGAAGAACAGAAGGAATACTGGACGTGGCGGCACAACCACGGTGACCGCGACCACGATCACGGCCGGAATGGCCGCGACAAAGATCATCGCGACAAGGACAATCGCTGACTCCGGTCGTGAAAACGCAGCGACTTCCCAGTCGCCAAGGTTTGCATTTCGGGAAAGACGACTGCATCCTGCTCTGATCTTCCATGTGGCCGGCTGCAATCTGCGACCCGACACCAGAGGCCGCGGCCTGTGACAAAGAATTTGCACACTACGAAACCCGCGCGGGGATTGACTTCCGGCGCAAACTCTGGCACAAACTACCAGATGACCCGGTACCGAATGGCGGGGTGGAAGATCGGTCCGGCGAGCGTGTGCCTGCTCGGCGGCATGATCCTGCTCATGCTGCTGATCGTCGTGCTCCCGGATGTGGATCTCCCCGACGCTGCTTTTCACCGCGGGACAGCTCCGGTTGTCGTTCACACCCAGGCGACTTCGGCTCCTACGACTCTAGGCGTCGCCGTTGCCTTTCAACTTCCCTTTACGCCCGAAAGTCTCCGTTACTTGCACCAGCAACCGGTCTTAGGTGTCCACTCGGGTCCGAACTTCCGGCCCATCTTCCTCCGCTCGATTCGTTGCTAGTAGTGCCTCAGACTGCACTCAAGCTTGCTTCGTATTCCGGAGCAGGAAGAGGGGCAGTTCGGCGACGATTCCGGGTTCTTCCCGGGGGGAGGTCCCGCAACGCGTCCGCTGCCCCTTTCTTTATTCACCCAGATTCAGGAGACGAGAAGGAGCGCACAATGATCTTCGATTGGAACCCGACGCCAGTCGTTCATGTACTGGAGCTGATCCAGAGGGCGTCGGCGCAAACCGGTTTCACAGTTGCCGATATCGAAGCGCTGGTCGATTCCGAGCTGGAAACCTGCCACCTGCTCGATTACATCACTGCGGTTGTGACTAAGCGCATGAACTGAAACGCAGGACGCCCGTTGACCGGTGGGAGCGAAGGCAACATTTGCCCGGCAGCGTCCCCCGCCTTACGCTCCTCTCGGCGATTCCGTGATTCTGTGTTCTAATCTCCGCGTTATCCTCTGTCACTCATACCTCAGGAGAAATCGATGCTGCCCATCTTCCTGCGCCGGTATGCCGTAGTTCTGTGCGCCGTCACTCTCTCCACCTGCCTTTGGGCACAGTCACCGAATCCTGCCGGGCCGAAGGCTCCCCCGGCCGACCTCGATGGCTACGTCGCGAATGCCATGAGGACATTCGACGTCCCCGGTCTCTCCGTTGCCATCGTGAAAGACGGGAAGATCCTGGTCGCCAAAGGCTACGGCGCGCGCAAACTCGGCGATCCCACCCCGGTCGACGATCGCACCATGTTCGGCATCGGATCAAATACGAAAGCCTTTACTACTGCTGCCCTGGCCACGCTGGTGGATGCCGGCAAGCTCTCCTGGGACGATCCCGTCTACCAGCGCCTGCCCGGCTTCGTCATGTACGACCCTTACGTCTCGCACGAGATGACCATCCGCGATCTGCTCACGCACCGCAGCGGCATGGGCCTCGGGGAAGGCGATCTGCTCTTCTGGCCGCACTCCACCTACACGCGCGAGGAAATCATCTACAAGCTGCGCTTCATGAAGCCTGCCTCGAGCTTCCGCAGCCACTACGCCTACGACAATCTCCTCTACATGACCGCCGGACAGATCATCCCCGCCGTCACCGGGGTCTCCTGGGACGACTACATCCAACAACACATCTTCGCGCCGCTGCACATGAACAACTCGAATGTAAGCACCGCTGCCTTCAAGCCCGGCGATGACTACGCCTTCCCGCACTCGCGGGTCGACGGCAAGCTGCAGGCGATTGGTTTTGAAGTGCTCGACAACGCCGGCCCCGCAGGAGCGATCAACTCCTGCGCCGCCGACATGGCCAGATGGGTGCAGTTGCAGTTGAACCGTGGCAAGTTCGTGGACCAGGATGGGCGTCTGTTCAGTGAGCAGCGGTCAAAGGAGATGTGGTCTCCGCAGACGATTCTGCCCACCGGAGATCCTCCGCCGCCGTTGGCGGGACTCAAGACAGATTTCGCCGACTATGCCTTGGGCTGGGGACTGCGTGACTACCATGGGCACAAACTCGTCGGCCATACCGGAGGCGTGGCCGGATTCGTCTCGCGCGTGATGCTGGTGCCTGACGAAAGCCTAGGCGTCGTCGTACTCACTAACGCGGAAGAGGGCGGAGCCTTCGACTCTATCCTCTACCACGTGCTCGATCACTACCTCAACCTCCCGCCCACCGACTGGATCGCCGCCCACAAGGCAGTCGACGACAAGGAAGCAAAAGACGCGGCCGAAACCATGAAGAAGGCCGAAGGCGCCCGCGATGCCAACTCCAAGCCTTCCCTGCCCCTCGAAAAATACGCCGGCGTCTACAACGACGCCTGGTACGGTCCGATCACCCTCCGCATGGAAAACGGCGGCTTGGTCATCACCTTCGACCACACCCCAACCATGATCGGCGACTTGCAGCACTGGCAGCACGACACGTTCAAAGCCCACTGGCGCTCCCGCACCATCGAAGACGCTTTCGTGACCTTCTCGCTGAACCCGGACGGCTCCATCGACAGCGCACGCATGGCTGCGGTCTCGCCGCTGGCAGACTTCAGCTTCGACTACCAGGACTTGCTGCTGAAGCCGGCAGAGAAAAGATAGAGGGTGCCCCGTCCTTGTACCGCCGCTTTTTGGCGGGACAGGGCGGGGATTTTGACTTCTATCTCCAGAGACTCAGCTTGAAGCCCGCAAACAACCCGTCCCTGAAAACAGCCGAGGCCGAAGTCCAATCCCACAGCTCCGCCCTCCGCAAAGAACTCGGCCTTTTCGATCTGGTCCTCGCCCAAATTCTGATCATTATCGTCGCCGACTACATGGGAACCGCGGTCAAGGCGGGCTCCTCGCATGTAGTCTTCTGGGCTCTCGCCATCGTGTCGTTCTTCGTGCCTTTGGCCCTGGTCGTCATTCACATGAGTCGACTGCTCCCGGTTGAGGGCGGACTCTACGAATGGGCGCGCATCGCCTTCAATGATCAGATCGGATTTCTGGTGGCCTGGAATCTCTGGCTGTACGTGATCTTGTACGTAGGACTGGGCGGACTTCTCACGGTGTCCTTCGCGTCCTACGTAATCCCCGGCGCCGCCTGGATCGCCTCCAGCAAGTGGCTGATCGTCGCTGCCTCCTTCGCCGTGATTGCCACCACCATGGGCATCGCGGGTCTTGGCCTGAGAGTTGGCAAGTGGATCAACAACGCCGGAGCGGTAGTCTTTCTCATCACCATCGCCGCGCTGATCGTGCTGCCGTTTCTGAATCTCTGGCGCGGCACGCTCGCGGAGTACCATCCGTTACGTCTGGTCGCTCCACCCCTCACTCTGTTCACGCTGAGCGTCTTCAGCAAGATGACCTTCGGCGCGCTCACCGGCTTCGAGTACGTTGCCGTCTTCGCCGGAGAATGCCGCGATCCGGAGCGCCACCTGCCCCGTTCCGTTCTGCTCACCGGTCCCATCATTGCGCTGATCTACATCCTCGCTACCAGTGCCATCCTGGCCTTCGTCCCGCCGTCGGCCGAGGACGTTGTCGCCCCGGTCGCGCAAGCCCTGAGCCGCGGCGTGCAGGCTTTCGGACTCGCTGGCTTCGTCATGCCGCCAACGGTGCTGTTTCTCTTCATCTACTATTTGGCCACCTTCTGCGCTTTTTTCACCGTGAGCACACGGCTGCCCATGGTCGCAGGATGGGATCACCTTCTGCCCGAATGGTTTTCCCGTCTTCATCCCCGCTATAAAACGCCTATTAACTCAGTCTTGTTCCTGGGGGCCGCCACTCTGGTCGTTGCACTCGCTGCGCTAGTCGGCGTCGGCCAGCAGGAGTCCTACGAACTCCTGCTCACCTGGAGTTTCACCTTCTACGGCATCGCTTACCTCGCGCTCTTTGCCATCCCCATCTTCTCGCCCAAAGACCGAGGCCTACACCCGCGCTTGTGGGTGCGCATCGCCGCGGCATCGGGCTTGCTGGTGACGTTGTTGTTCGTCGCGCTGTCGATTTTTCCTGTCATCGACGTTGACAGTTCCTGGCGGTATTCCCTGAAGATCGCCGGAGTTGTGCTGGGAGCGAATCTTTTCGGCTGGATAATCTATCGCACCGGTCAGCGGAAGCGAGTGCGCACGATTGCCTGATCGCTTGACCGGCAAAGATTTACTCTATATTGTATAGATAATGTCTGGGCGCGATTATCTCGGCGAATTCGAGCACATCATTGTCTTGGCGCTTCTGCGGCTGGAAGATCGGGCCTATGGAGTGACCGTGCGGCAGGAGATCGAATTCCGCACGAACCGTGAGGTATCAATCGGCGCCGTCTATGCCACCCTTGATCGTCTGGAGACAAAAGGGTACGTCAAGTCTCACCGCGGCGACCCTACACCGGAACGTGGCGGACGTTCGAAACGCTTCTTTCGTGTCACAGCGAAGGGAGTTTCAGCTGTGAACCGCACACACCGCGCGCTCGACAGCATGACCGAAGGCCTCGATCTCGTTCGGAGCTACTCATGACGTTGCAAGCAGATTTCGTTCAGCCACCACGCATTGCCAGCTGGCTCGTCAATCTGTTTACTCTTTCCGAAGAAGAATCGATCATGGGGGACCTGCTTGAGGAATTCCTCCACATCGCGTCGAAATCAGGCGTCGCCATCGCTCGAAGATGGTATTGGCGACAGACTGTGAAGACCATCGCGCATCTCTTCGGCGCTGGATTCCGCATCGCTCCGTGGTCAACCACGGCCGCCGTAGTCGGAGGATTCCTGCTGCTGGGATTCGTCTCCGGGTTGCCCGACAAGTTGTTGTCGGCAGTTACCGACAGATACCTCGCCTTCTGGTCGACTCATTTCAGAGTTTACATCTGGGTGCTCAACGGAATGTCGATCGCACACCTCACCGTGTCGATGTTCGTTGGGTGTGTCGTCGCTTGGGCGGCCAAGGGAAGAGAGATGGTTGCCACGATGACGCTGGCTCTGCTCCGTTGCGCGTTAATTGGCGCTGCTTTGGTATGGGTAGCCACGCATGGGCCTATGGATTTTGCGTGGATGCTATGGTCGTGCGCTGATCCGTTCGCGATCGTTATTGGCGGAGCAATCGTCCGAACGCGTAGATCAGCAGCGAAGCCTCTGCCTTGCGGTGCGTAGCTTGCGTGCTAAACTCCCGGTTCGTCTCCCAACCGGAACTTACGTTAGTTTCTTACCGCAGAAATACTCTTCCCACATCCTCCACCCGAACATTCGACTTCCGCCGCGCCCCCGACCCCACGCTGTACGCCACGAGCACATGATCCTCGATAACGAGAATCTCTTCCTCGCTGATCCACCCCACCAGCGTCGCATGCGGCAGATACGCGACACGCCGCGGGGAATCTTCCACGCTCTTTACCTCCACCGCCGGCAGTTCCGCCAAAGCCTTCCGAATGTGCTGTGACTCTTCTGGATTGGCCTGTCCCTGCTCCGCCAACTGAATCGCCTTGCTGGGCTGGGCAGTCGAGACAATCGTCATTGCCACATAGCCGACTTCCGGCGACAGTCCCGCATTCGATGTGTAGAAGCTCACATCGTAGTCTGGATTCTTGAAAGACTCCTGCTCATCGAACACCGTAGTGGTCTTCCCAAAGCTTCGAAGCAGTGTTTGATCATTGCTCTGATTCACCCACCCACAGCATCCGGTGTCCGGAACCGCCTCGAGAATCACATTCCCATCTGACGCAGCATCGAGCACCCGCCGCAGCGGCGGGCTCACAGAACTCGCATTCCACTTTCCAGCCTCTTCCTGGTAACGAGAACTCGCTTTGTAGGTCGGCTGCGTCTGCCCCTGCACATACTGCGTCAGCAGAAAGAACTTCCCCACGCCGCCCTCCGGAACCCAGACCGCCCCGTACGGGCAGGTGTCCTCGCAACTTCCCGTGGTGCAACGGCAATCCGGCAGCTTGGAAGAGGTCAAATCCTCGCGCATCGCGCCCGTCAGGTCCGTCCGCCAGCTCAGCCACGTCGTCGTGGTGGAAAGATCCATCTCTTCCCGCTGCAAGCGCCGCGCCTGGTTCGCGAACCAGAACAAGTAGTTTCCATCCGCTGAGAGATACGGCAAGGGCGCCGCCTCGGTGATGGCGAAGTTCGATCCTTCTTTCACGCTCGTGCGAGTTACGCCTTGATCAATCGTGGTCGCCGTCCGCCCGTTCCAGAACCAGGCCTTGTGGGTCGCGTCGGCATCGTCCTCGGCCAGCGGCAGCGGCACTGTCGGGGCAAACAGGACTTGGCCCAGGTGGTTGACCAAGACATTCTGTGGTGACTGCGCGGCCTCGGTTGGAAGCTTGATCGTCTGCTTGGGCGCAAACGTAGCGGGATCGTACTCCACCATCTCGCCATTCGCCCGCAGCACCCACATGCGCTTGCCCTGCCCCAGGAGAGGGAGCGAGAACAAAAGAAGGACACTCACTGCCAGCAAGGCTTTTCGCATGTACCTAGTTATATCGCAGAGGCGTCGCTAGCGACGTCTCGCTCGCCCCGGCAAAGATGCAGCCAGCCCCGCCTCCACGACAGACGTGGTATCTCCCAGTACAATGGAATGAAAAACATGACTACGACGCCTCACACCCACGCGAAAGTCGCAGCTGACACCCTTGCCGTCCCGCTCACCACCGAAGGCTACAGCGTTCTGCATCAGATGATGCGCTTCCGCCGCGCCGCATGGCGCGCCCTGCCGGAAGCCGAGCGTACGGCCATCGCCCAAGAAGCGTCTACGGTACTGTCCGCGATGGAGCAGAACTCCGCTGGCCAATCGGCCCTGTACTCGCTGATCGGACACAAAGGCGACCTGATGCTGGTGCATTTCCGCGAGTCCTTCGCCGACCTGAACCAAGCAGAGCTGACACTCGCCAACCTGCGCCTCAGCGACTATCTCGAGCCCACCACCTCCTACCTCTCCATCATCGAGCTGGGACTCTACGACTCTACCCTCAAGATTTACAAAGAGCTGACCGACCAGGGCATCGAGCCGCACTCCGACCAGTGGAAAGCCGAAATCGAATGCAAGCTCGGACGCCACCGCGACGCCATGCGCCCGCGTCTGTACCCCGAGATTCCGCCCAACCGTTATCTCTGCTTCTATCCCATGGACCGGCGCCGCGGCGAAGACAAGAACTGGTATACGCTCCCCATCGAAGAGCGCGCCCGCCAGATGAACGAACACGGATTGGTCGGTCGCCGCTACGCCGGCGAAGTCAAACAGATCATCACCGGATCGATCGGTTTCGATGATTGGGAGTGGGGCGTCGACCTTTTCGCCGACGATCCGCTGGTCTTCAAGAAGCTGATCTACGAAATGCGCTTCGACCACGTCAGCGCCGTCTACGCGTTGTTCGGCCAGTTCTACGTAGGCGTCCGCTGCCCGGCAGCGCAGTTGGAGAAACTGTTAGCAGGAGAGCTGCCGAAGTAGTGGCGCTTCGTACCTAACCGGTCCACCACGGAGGCATGGAGTCACCGAGAAATAAGGTGGGTTCTCTCAGTGCCTCTGTGCCTCCATGGTGATCGAATTCAGAAAATATGGAGAACAAATGTCTACCCTAGGCCTAATCGAATACCAAGACGCCAGCCCTGAAGTCCGCGTCATCTACGACGACATCATGACCACCCGCAAGACCGACTGGATCAACAATTTCTGGAAGGCAATCGCCCACGATCCCGTCGCCCTGAAGCGCACCTGGGAAGACATCAAGCAGATTATGGCTCCCGGCGCGCTCGATCCGCTGACCAAAGAGATGATCTACGTAGCCGTCAGCGTCACCAACCAGTGCCACTACTGCATTGCCTCGCACACCGCATCGGCACGCAAGAAAGGCATGACCGATGAAATGTTCAAGGAGTTGATGTCCGTAGTGGGCATGGCGAATGAGACCAATAAGGTGGTGACCGGCTATCAGGTGGAAATCGACGAGCAGTTTAAAATTGGTCGTTAGTCGCTGGTCATTAGTCACTGGTCGTTAGTTCGCCAGCCGTTCGTCGTGGACCGCCGAGAGATACCGCAAGATTGCGACGGTTGACACGGCACTCGTTCGGGACTCATGAGTGGTGCAAACGCGCGGTTCACATCGACCGCGCGTTTCCGTCCCAGTTCCTCCGTTTCCCGAATCTGGACTCTCATCCAGCTCCCTGCCTTTTGCTCATCACCCAGTCGATTAAAGCGACAGAGCATAACCGCCGACATGAATATTGTCAGGAGGGCGCTCTATGACCATAGGGTTGCGCCTGTTCGTTCTGGTCTGCATCTGCACAGGCAGCCTGTACGCGCAGGACTTATCGGAGATTCAGATCCACGGGTTTGTCACCCAGGGCTTCGTCTTCAGCTCCCATAACAATTACTTGACCATGCGATCCAGCGCCGGAAGCCTGCAGTGGACCGACGGTGCCGTAAGCGTCACGGACTCAGTTACCGATAACTTGCGGGTAGGGTTGCAGTTGCATATGTATCAACTGGGGCAACTCGGCGGCCCCGATATTCAGGTGGATTGGGCGTCGGGAGACTACAAGGTCAACGATCATCTTGGGTTTCGAGCCGGCAAGATCAAGACGGTCATGGGCTTGTTCAACGATTCCCAGGATGTGGACGCAGTCTTCCTCTGGACGCTCCTGCCGCAATCCTCTTACCCCATCGATAACCAGGGTTTTTACCTGGCACACCTCGGGGGTGAAGTCTACGGCGAGGTGCCCCTCGGTAAGCGCGCCGGAAACCTCGAGTATCACGGCTACGCAGGGCAGTCCTCGGTACCCGTGAATGGCGGCTACTGGAAACAGGTTGCCGACGCCGGGCTTACGCTGACCAATGCTCCGGGAGGAACGACCTACGGCGGCGACCTACGCTGGAAAACCCCTTTGCAGGGATTGATCGTTGGTTCCAGCGCAGATGTCCAAGCGATCGACGGAACAGCGGTGGAGGGGAGCCTGCACATTGTTCCCTTCCTCCTGAGCGTGCACTACGCCCAATACACCAAAGGCAGATTCTACTTCGCAGGGGAATACGACCAGTCGACGACCAGCGCCATCGTGACGATGGGCCCAGCAGTGTTCCCCCTGCCCTTAGATTTGCGCTCCTGGTTCGCCATGGGGAGTTATCGAATCTCTAAGAAGGTTCAGGTGGGCAGTTACTACAGCCACTACGTCAATAAGGCGATGGACACAACACAGCCGGCAAACTACTCGAAAGACTGGGTGGTGTCGGGACGCTATGACTTTAACTCCTATTTTTACGGCAAGATCGAGGCGCATTTCCTGCGTGGAACCGGTCTCGGCTTCTACAGCAGTACGAACCCCGATGGCGTGAAGCCCAACACCAATGTGTTGGCGGCCAAGATCGGGTTCAGTTTTTAGCACCCGAGGCGTGTGAGGAGATGAGGGCCATGAGCAAAGTCGGTTGGTTCGTCCTGTTGCTGGGTTTCATCGGTTGCTGGTCCGCGGCCCGCGCTCAGGACGTCGTCTTGGTGGCCAACAATGACGTCGCGATTTCGAATATCCGAGTTGCCGATGTGCGCGCCATTTTCACGGGTGCGAAAATCAGATTCGCTGACGGCTCCCATGCCGTGCCCGTCACGCTCAAGGGTGGGCCGGCGCATGAAGTCTTTTTGAGAAACTATTTGGACGAGACCCCCAGCGAGTTCCGCGCGCAATGGCGCAAGACAGTATTTACCGGACAGGGCGCCATGCCCAAGTCCTTCGACACTGAATCGGCCCTCCTCGAGTATGTCACCACTACTCCAGGCTCAGTTGGATATGTTAGCCGGATTTCCCTGAAAGACGACGTGAAGTGCCTAGTCGTAGTGAAATAGTACCCCGGACAAACTCCGTCTTGGCGCCCGATGGAGCATGGCCGATCGTGGAAAGGAGAGCACAGATCGCGGTGGTCGGCACTGGTCTCGCCAACGGCTTTGGGATGGGCACGGCTTCCGACTGATGCTGGCTTATCCCTGAGAGGCGTTCGCTTCTCCTCCCGGAACACTTATCTCACAAGCATGGCAGTCCTGGTAGAAGACAACTTCTGAGAAGAACTGGGTGTCTTCTAGTTCTGTCTGGCCGACCGTCCAAACTTGAACTCACATAGCTTCATATCCACCTTTCGCCCCCGAAACCGCACGCCTTCGGCCTCCAGCCGCAAGCGCTGCTCGATCGCCGAGTCTCCCGTCAGTTTGATCTCTCCGCCGGAACCGAGGACGCGCTGCCAGGGCAGGCCAAAACCTCGTCGCAGGACCGCCGCCACTTGCCGCGCTGCACCGGGAAAGCCCGCACCACGAGCAACGGCTCCGTAGGTTGAAACTTTGCCGCGCGGGATCATGCGAATCGCTCGCTCGATCTGCATGCGCATGTCGGTGGCCCTGTCCTGACTCGCCGATTTTGTGCGGACCGAGCCGCGCTCTCGCCTCATGCTAGACTTCTGCTCCAATGAGACCGCGCGGACTGAAAGAGACCACGATTGCGATGGCGGTCCTGAACCTTACCGGGTTCGCGTATGTCCAATGGGATTCTCGTACCGCCAGGCTACAGCTGGCTTTCAACATTGTGATGATGGCGGCCGGCTATTTTGTGCTGTGGTTTTACTGGAAGGGGAGAAATTGGGCCAGGATTCTCATTTTGCTGACCTCACTCCTCGGCTTGTTCAATCTCGTCGCCCTCCCACACTGGAGGATCGTGGCGCAATCAGGAATTATGGCTGAGGCTGTCCTCTCCCTGTTCCTGATCTACTGGCTGAACAGTCCACGCGTGAGAGATTTCTTCAAATATCAGGCCGAGCCACACAAGGGTTCAGCATGGGAATAATCTCGATGGGCGCTCTGCGCACCCATGGCGTTTCTACGCCGCCGTGCGAAACGCTTCGAGTGCCTCGTACTCCGACTCGTGCACGTCAAACACCGTCAGCAGTTTGGTTACCTGCAGCAGATCTCCCACGCGCTTGGTCAGACTCGCCAGCTTGATCGTCCCACCCGCGTTGCTGGCGGTTGTGTGCAGCGCCACCAGCGTGCCCAACCCGCCTGAATCGATGTAGTTCACCTCGCCCAGGTTCAGCACGATGCGCTTGCTGTCCGGGATCGCCTTCTTGACCATATCCCGCAGCAGCGACGATTCTTCGCCAAACACAATCCGTCCCCCGCACTGCAGGACCAGAATCCCGTCCACGGTCTTAGTTGTGATTTTCAATTGCATGAGAACACTCCTTTGCGCGCAGCCTCCCGCCTGGATTGCTGCTGGCCACCACCACAGATGACGCACCAGCGTATCGCGTGCGACGCAGCTTCGCAAGCCCCGAAAACAGCTCCAGCCGCCAGCGGTCAGCTGTCAGCACAAGCAATCTGGCGCGCACTCCTCTGCGGTCTCTGCGGGCATTTCACCGCGTACTCCGTGATCACCTTTTGTTAGACCAAACCCGCAAGCCCTCCCGCTCATCACGTATAATCGAGTCTTCTCGCTCATGAGCTACACCGTCCTGGCACGCAAATACCGTCCGCAAAAGTTCTCCGGGGTCATCGGACAAGAGCACGTCACCCGCACTCTCCAAAACGCCATCGAGCAGGGACGCAGCGCCCACGGCTACATCTTCAGCGGTCATCGCGGTATCGGCAAGACCACCGTGGCGCGCATTCTGGCGATGGCCCTGAATTGCCGCTCGAAAGACAAGCCCGTCCCCGAACCATGTGGCACCTGTGAATCCTGCACCGAAATTCGCGCCGGAAATTCCGTCGACGTCATTGAAATCGACGCTGCCACCAACCGTGGCATCGACGAAATCCGCGAACTGCGCGAGGCTGCCCGCTACCGCCCCGCTCGCGACCGCTTCAAGATCTACATCCTCGACGAAGCTCACCAGATCACTGACGCCGCCTTCAACGCGCTGCTCAAAACGCTGGAGGAGCCTCCCGACCATATCGTTTTCATGCTGGCGACCACCCAGCCCGAGGACATTCCCCAGACGATCCGGTCGCGCTGCCAGCACTTCAGCTTCCGCGCCGTGAAGTTCGACGACATCGTCGGCCAGCTGCGCGACCTGCTCACGCGCGAAAAGCTCGAGGCCGATGACGACGCTCTGGCCTTGCTGGCCGAGGCCGGCGATGGCTCCATGCGCGACGCATTGTCCATTCTCGATCAGGCCATCGCATCCTCCAGCGGAAAGCTCACCGCCGACTCAGTGCGCAACCTGGTTGGCGCCGCTCCCGCGCACGTTCTCGAAGAGGTGATGCAGGCCGTCGCCCAGGGCAAGAGCGATGAGGTCCTCCGCCACGTCGATCACTTGATCAGCGAGGGCCACAGCCCCACCCACTTCGCCCGGCAGATGGTCCGATTCCTGCGCAACGCCACAGTCGCGAAGGTTGCCGGCAAGGACTCTTCCCTGCTGCAGATTTCCAGCGAAGAACGCGAGCGCGTAGCCCGCGTTGCTGAGCTGTTCGGTGAAGAAGATCTCACGCGCCACTTGCAGATCATGCTCCGCACTCACGGCGAGTTGGGATACAAGCACGAGCAGCGCTTCCATCTGGAGTTGGGTCTGCTGAAGATGGCACACGCCCAGCGCCTGCTGCCGATCGAACAGCTGCTCAGTGATGTCGCGGCCGCCCCCGCCGCGAACGCGCCACGCACTCCCGCAAGACCAGCGATTGTCGGCGGTGCAAGCTCCGCTGAGCCCCGTCGCGCGGAAGCGAATCCCAGCGCCCGGGCAAATTACGTTTCACCCTTCGCCGCCGATTCGGCCCGTAAAGGCACTCCAAGGCAGGAAAGCGCGTCAGACGCTTCTCCCGGCGCCGGGCCGCGGATCGTCGCCGGAGTAAACCCGGCGGCGCCGGTAATCATGGGTGCCGCCGCCCCCGCGGACTTTCGCGATCGTGCCCCAGAACCGGAGCCGCCGCAGCAAGCCGAGCCATCCGTCGCGCCACCACAAGCGCCTTCGTCACCCAATGCACAGCCCACACCAATCGACAAGATGCAGACGGCCGTGCTGCAGGCCCTGGCCGATGGCAACCAGCGCATCCTCGTCTCCATGCTCGAAGCTGGCGAGTGGAGTGTTCAGGGAAATGAGTTGGTCGTCAAAGTCGCCGAGTCGCAAGCGGTAGTTGACATGTCCCTGAGTGCAGAGGCCCGGCGCCTCGCCATCGCCTCGGCCAGCGGAGTCTTGGGTCGAGCGGTCAAGTTGAAGATCGTTCCCGGGGCATCCGTCGCGCCACAAGAACACAAGCGTAACGGCGCAGCCGCACGGCCCAACGGCCCCGCGGTTAGCGGACGCAGCCGCGCCGAACAGGATGCCGTTGTCCGCCGTATGCGGGGAAAATTCGGCGCTGAGATTCGCACCGTGATTGACTATAGGGAGAAACGGTGACGCACCAACGCTCTTGTCATCCTGAGCGAAGCGAAGGACCTATGTACCTCCCTGGCTGCCGGCAAAGATGCATGGGTTCTTCGCTTCGCTCAGAATGACAATTCCATTGGTATCGATAGCCCAAGACCTAACACCTAAGACCCACGCAGCAACGGAAAGGTACTCATGGGTGGATTCAACCTGCAAGATCTGATGTCCAAAGCCAGGTCGCAGTACGAAAGCCTGCAGAAGAAAATGCAGGAGACGGTCGTCGAAGCATCATCCGGCGGCGGCACCGTCACGGCCAAGATGGATGGCCGCAAGCAACTGCTCAGCCTGCGCATCGACCCCGAAGCCGTAAAAGGTGGCGACGTCGAGATGCTGCAAGATCTGGTGCTCGCAGCCATCAACGAAGCCGCGCGCAAAGTTGATGCACAGATGCAGTCGACTGTAGGTGGAATGCTTGGTGGCCTCGGTATCGGCGGACTCTAGAAGTCCACTTTTACGCTTGTCATTCTGAGCGAAGCGAAGAACCCATGCATTTTGCCGGCAGCGGGAGAATGCATAGGTCCTTCGCTTCGCTCAGGATGACAATCCACCTGAACTGAATTGACCCAATGTCCAAATTTGCCGAGCCGATGTCGCGGTTGATAGACGAACTGAAGAAACTCCCCGGCGTCGGCGCGAAAAGCGCGCAGCGTCTGGCCTTCCACATCCTGCGCTCCAGCGACGAAGACGCCGAAGCGCTCGCCACCGCCGTACGCGATGTGAAGGCCAACCTCCGGTTGTGCTCGGTGTGCAACAACATCACCGACGTCGACCCTTGTGTCTACTGCACGAGCCCCACCCGCAACCAGCGCCTGGTCTGCGTGGTCGAAGAACCCACCAACATCGCCGCCATCGAAAGGACCAAGCACTTCAACGGCGTGTTCCACGTCCTGCACGGCGCAATCTCTCCCCTGCATGGTGTCGGGCCCGAGCAACTTCGTATCGGCAATCTCATCTCCCGCGTCGAGTCTGGCAACATCGACGAGGTCATCCTCGCCACCAATCCCACCGTCGAAGGCGAAGCCACGGCCACCTATCTCTCGCAGCAACTCAAGCGCGTGGGCGTGAAGGTGACGCGCATTGCCATGGGCATCCCAGTGGGTAGCGACATCGAATACACCGACGAAATCACGATGCTGAAGGCGATGGAAGGGCGCCGGGAACTATAGGTTGGCGCTCCCAGCCTCCCGTCCTCACTCGACTCCGTTGCACCGCCTCCTGTGCAACTTGTGCAAAACTTTACCCCCAGAGGCCACGGGGGGACGCCTCCGAAACTTGCAGCTGCCGCACCGGCACGCAATGAACTTATTTATCTTCAATAGTTTAGGTGGCTACCTGTAATCTCTTGGGTTGAAGTGTTCACCTGGCATGTGGTTTGCAATTCTCACCGCTGTCTGTTTCCTCGCTTCTCGGATCTTCGACCTGAACCGACGATCTGTGGACTGGCCTGAGGAAGCACCACCGGGCGACCGGACACTGGTCCTAACCCAACCAGAAAGCAGCCTCAGCGCCAGTCGCGCCGTGCTGTGATGTAACCGCATCCAACTCGACGCCATGAGAGACCGGGCCAACCAGCCCGGTTTTCTTTTTGAAGCACCCGCAATGGAAAAACCCTATGCACTGTCATCCTGACCCTGAGCCACGCGAAGGGGAAGGACCTATGCAATCCCCGGCGCGTTGCATAGGTCCTTCGGCCCGCAAAGAACGCGAACCTCAGGATGACAGAATGGGACGACGGGGAGGAGTCTTATCTGACTAGAAACTCCTAACCCGTTTATTATCTATAAGATATTAAATAGGGCGCTGAGGGAAGCCTGGACAGAGACGAATCGGGACTGCAGCCCCACCCAGAATGCCCCGCATTTGCGTTCTAAGCCCCGTGCAGGGACAATCGGGGCTCAGACACACTATCTCCTCCTCCCAGGGTCGCGTTCTGGCAGGAGGTCGCTTAAATCGCCTCTAATGCTCAGATTATCTACAAGCTATAAACGTTGGTCCTACCGGTCAGACCAGCGCACCGTCAGCACGGCAACTCGGGTTCGAGGAAGACGTTGGCTTCGTCCTCCGCCGCGGTCAGTCCTTCGGGCAAGGAGCCACGGTTGTACTCTGCCATACGGTTCTTCCACTTCAGGAAGTCGGTGATGGTCTGCGGTTCGATGCGCACCTGCACCCGCGCCAGGCTGGCCAGCAGTAGGTTCATCTCGTAACGGAAACCGGTGGCGCTGCGCAGGTTCTTGGCCGAAGCATGAACCATCTCGATTCGGCGCTCGCGAATTTCAAGCAGTCCCCAGCCCAGGGGGAGTTCTTCAGCGTGCACCAAACTCGCGGGTGTCAGATAGAACCGTTCGCTGCCGACTCCCTGCTCCGGCTTGAGACGAAAGGGCTTAGTGCGGTCTGCGAGGAAATCCGCGCGCGTGATCTTGCACTCGACCAGCACGGAATGACAGGCGCGCTTCCAGCCAATGGCATCCGGCATCTCACCGCTGACGCAGGCCTGCTCCGAGAGCACGACGCCGCAGCGGTAGTGCCGCAGCCAGCGGACAGCTTTCTCGACCAGTTGGGAATGAGTCATAGATTCGGCTTCAGGCGTTCGGCTCTCGGCTCGCGAAGTTAGAAGCAAAGAATATTTGTAACTGGAGACGCGGATGCGTGGAAGTAGCTGAGAAGCTACTAGCTTGTGGAAACTTCAGTGGTAACTGAATTCAAACGTAACGTGTTTCTTGAAATCGTCGTAGAACAATTCATACCCACCGCGGTTGTAGCGGTCGATGGAAAAGAGTATCTCCGCCTTGCCGTCGTTGTCGTAGTCGCCCGCGTCGACCAGCCACATACCAGCGCCAACGTACCTCACAGACTTTCCTAAATCAATCACGAACCACGGGTCATCGATGTCAAATCCGGCTTCCACGTCCTTGCAGTCCACGGCTTCTAGATGCAACCGGGCCACAACCCATCCGGTCTTCGAGCCGTAAGCCTTGACCAGCTTTACGTCTTCGTTGCGATACGCGAACGGTATCATCTCGCTACTATTGGGTCCACCCAGACGGCACAATTTTGGAAACCACTTTCGAAATTGCTGCTGCAGCATCCTCACGAGCTCTTGTTTCGGGCTGAATGGTTTCCAGATATCGGGGTCCGTAAAATACGGCTGCGAGTTCGCCACCAGAGGTCGATACACAGGAACGTCCGCCCAACCCGCGAACTGCGCCGATTTTTCTCCGACCGTGGGTACCGAACCGGTGCTGATGATGTCCTGCTGCCCCACGCTCGAATACCATTTGTATTCTTTTGGTGCACCGGTAGTAACTTGCCCAAGATTCTTGCCATCAAAAGCGATTGTCCATGTCACATTCCCTGGATAGGCAGATGCAATCTTCTCCAGACAATCCTGATCGGGACAGTCGTTCGGAAAAACCTGCCAGGCCGTCCCGCTCTTCCTGAAAACCGCACGCACGTCACGATAGTTGGGTTCTCCAGCGTAGTGGCCTGGGGTGTCCTCCAGAACGCCAATCACAATGTTCTGGGCGGATGCGCTCACTGCTGATGAAAAAAACGCGGATGTGATCAGGACGAAGATTGCGCGGGTAGCGATGAATCGCATGACTAGCTTAATCCTAGGTCGTGTGGACTGGCTGGTCCACATTACCTTCGTACGCTACCTCCGACCAGAGAAGGACTCTTCACTGGCTTCACGACCACAGGCCTTCGCAAAACCGTTTCCAGCAGATGGCGTTCGGCGGCGATCGTCTGAGCTGTGAGACTGTTCGGGGTGTAGCCTTCGGCGGCGATGACTACGGCTTCATGCCTCGCAAGGACACTCACGGGCTTGCGCAGGAATCCATTGGTACGCTTTCTGCGATTTGCCTGCGCTTGGCCATGAACGTTTTCGATCTGAATGCGGCGGATGTGGCCGTCATGCGCGGCGTCCAAGGCATTGGCCAGGCGGAGAATAGCGGCCAGCTGAATTGTGATCTTCTGCTCGGGCGGAAGAAGATCGCGCAAGGCTTTGTGACTTCTTGTGGGCAGGGCTCCGTGATGAAAGCGGGCAATGATGGCAGCGCGCTGAATGTCTTGCGGATTCCATCCTAGCGGCGCGCCGTGGGTTTTGATCAACTCAAGCGACGATTTGTGATGGCCTTTGTTTCCCTTCGACTTGCCAACATCGTGCAGCAAGGCTGCGACGTGCAGGCTGGCACGAGCATCCCTGTCGCTCTTTTCCTTAACCCTCGCAACACCATTGGATGAAGCCAGCAATCCTACGGCCACGAGGCCGTCGTAGAGCTCGAGGGCAAGTTTGGCGACGCGTTCGGAGTGGGCAAAATCGGGGTCGAGCGCCTTCGCCCACAACTTCATGCGGCGTGTGGCAAGCGCCTGAATCTGCTGGCCCTGCGGCAAACCGGCACGCCAGACCTGCCAGAGGGAGTCGGGGCCGACCATTCTTTCGTGGTAGCTTGCCAGCCGCTTGGTGCGCTCTTCGAGGATTCTGCAGTGCCACTGTTTGCGCGATTCGTCATCCGGAAAGACGCGGCTTGAGGTCGCGGTCGCCCACAGCACATCGAGGTCGTGCACCTCGCCCAGCAAGTCCTGGATGTGCTTCAGGTCATTGCTCCAGGCTTTGTGCTCTCCGGGAAGAAAATTCTCGACGATGTAGCGAAAGCGCTTGATGCCGATGCGCAAGGTGTGAAACGAAACCTGGGAGCGGTTGCGCATGGCGCGGTTGTGCAGGGCGCGCGCTTCGGTCCAGCGTTCCAGGGCAAGGTGCTTGAAGAGGGGGCTGCCCAGGCGGAAGCGGGCGGCGCGCTGGGGGAGGGACTTGCTCCAGTGGCGCCACTGCTTACGATCGAAGTCGGCAAGAGCGGATCGTGCCTCGTGTTTGTGCTGGGTCTCGCGGTGGGCCAGGATTCTAAGAAGCACTTGGGCTGCCGCGTCACGGGCGTTGTGATTGTCGTCTTCAATGGCGGCGGCGATCTCGATGTTCCCAAAATCCTGATCTGCTGGCGGCAGCGCGGGCGAGAGCTTGCCCTGAGCTTGCCGAAGGGGCGCCCGCGCGACACTTTCCTCTTCCACACCTGCCTGCTTCACGCTCACATCCGCGGGATGCAGCGCTTCGATCCATTCCATCATGATTTGGACGTCGCGCAAGTCTCCCAGACTGCGAAACAGAGTGCGGCCGGCCTTCTTCATGGCCTTCCAGTCGGGGTCGGGATCAGTGGCGAGCAGGCCGTCGGCCATAGAACGGCAGCGGCGCAGGGCGACACGGAGATCGTGCACTGGATCGGCGCTGAAGTCGGTGGCAACGCGGTCGCATTCTTCGAGCACGCGCATCATCCAGTAACGCAGGCCCGTCGTTTTCGTCGTCTTCTTTGTCGTGCGCACCGGCAAGGACGCTTCCAGATCTAGAGTTTCGATTACCATTCTCGCCGGAGAGCGCTGGGAATGCCAGAAGGCCGTGATTCGCAGCGCTGAAAGCACTGCGCCACCCAAAATCAAAAACGACCGAAGTCTTTTCAGCGGCGACCGACTGAGGTTGCAGATTGGAGCTGACAACACAAAGACAATACTGCTAGCCGTCCACCAACTCGATCTCGGAGGTGATGGTTGCGGTCTTCTCCAGCATGGCGGAAACCGAACAATACTTTTCTTTCGACAGCCGAACCGCATCCTCGACGGCTTTTCGCGACACTCTGCCCCCAACGCGGTAGATCAGCCTGATTTCCGTGTAAACGGCGGGATGTCCGGCGGCGCGCTCGGCCTCAGCGTTCACTTCGAGGCGGGTGAAGGGCTCGCGCTTCTTGCGGAGGATGCCGACTACATCGGAAGCGGTGCATCCGCACAGTCCTATCAGAACCAGTTCCATTGGTGTATTGGCGGTCTTCTCGGGGGCGGTGTCCATTACCAAGGCGTGATGGGAAGAAGCATCGCCGACATAACGCTCACTGTCGGACCAGACTGCACGGGCTGAAATCATAGTGGTCGTCACCTCCGGTTATCGGTGTCGGGCTCGGGATGGATCAGGACGCGGAATAATTCGGGCGCGTCCTGCTTGAATCGGATCTCGAGATCGGTTTGGATGTCGTGCACGCGTGAGAGCGGGAGATTGTCAGAGAGCGTGCAGTGGCAGGAGACATAGAGGCGCCCGCGAACGCGCTTGATCACGATATCGTGCATGTCGAGGATTTCAGGGAATTGAGCGGCGACGGCTTTCAGGCGGTGCTCGAGTTCGGTGTCGCTCACTAGCTCTTCCGGGGTCTCAATGGTGGCAGGCTCGCTCTCGATGTGAGTGAGGATTTCAGCGATGTCGGGGACATCACGGCGCATGTCGGCTTCGAGTTCCGTGACCTTGTCGTGGGCGTTTTTGAGTGTCATGCGCTCGTCGAGTTCGACGTGCTGCTCAACGTGCAAGCGGCCGGCTAGGTCTTGCACGCTGATGTCATGCACGTTCAGGTTATGGTGCGCGGCCACGGCGCGAATCCGGTCGAAAACATTTTCGGAGTGCTGGGCTCGCGGCAAAGGCTGCACGGTCACGTCAGCATCGGGAAGGATGCGGTGGACGGCAGCGGTGACGGCTGACACCAGCTGCTCGGAACGCTGGAACGTCACGGTGCGGGCCAGACCCACTGCGAGGTCGGCGAAGTAGCGGTTACCGGCGCGGCGGATGCGCACGCGATCGACTTCGAGGACGCCGTCCACGTGCAAGATGGCGTCTGTGATCTGGGAGCGAACCCCGGCGGGAGCCGCGTCGAGCAAGGCGTCGATGGTGCGTCGGGCCAGGCGCCAGCTGACGGAAACGACCACGCCGGCCACGAACAGGGCGGCAATGGGATCGGCGTCCTGCAACCAGTCGACATGAAGGTTGCGACCCAGCACAACGAGCACCAGGCCAAGCACGACCACCCCAGCAGACCAGATATCGGTGGAGAAATGCAGGGCATCGGCTTCGAGCGCCTGGCTGTCGAACTTTTGGGCGATGCGGCCGAGGGCGCGGGAGCGCCACCAGTCGACTCCCATCGAGATAAGCATCACGGCAAAGGCCGCCACGGAAGGTTCGACATCGACCTTGTGGAAGAACATCCGCTCGATGGCCTGGTAAATGATCCAGGCGCAGGTCAAGAGGAGCAGGCCGGTTTCGACGAAGGCGGAGAAGTTCTCGATCTTGCCGTGGCCGTACTGGTGGTCGGCGTCGGCAGGCTTGTCGGAAACGCTGACGGAGAAGTAGGTGATGGCCGCGGCGATCAGGTCGAGGCCGGAATGTGCCGCTTCGGAAAGGATACCGAGGCTGCCGGTGGTGAAGCCGACGATAATCTTTCCGGCAGTGATGGCGAGAGCTGCGAACACGGAATTTCCGGCCACGGCACGCTTTTCGGCGCGCATGGATTCGGTAGAGTAGAGGGCCGGTGTTCCCGCCATGCAGGAATTATCGCTGGTGTGGGCGTAATGCGCCAACCAATTCACGCATTCTATGCCGGAGGACCCACAAGATCGAACATCCCAGTCGGGCGATCGTAGAGAACAGCGGCGGGTGGTTGTAGAGTCTGGCTCTGAACGTGGTGGCGAGGCGCGCAAGGTCCTGCGCTCCGCCTGAAAAACGGCTGCGCTCAGGATGACGACCTGCAGAACAGGTACTCGTCGAATCCAGACTGCGCCACTACGAGAGTGCGCAGGGTCACATTGCAACAACATCCGCTTGTGCTAGGATTTGATGTTTAGAACGTCTAACTTTCTGATGGACCAATCCTGGAGGACTTCATCGATGCGCAAGAGTTGGGTGATGTGTGTACTGCTGGGGGCTCTGGCGTGGGGACAGGCTGCGCCGTCGGGACAAACCGCTCCTGGGAAACCGCAACCTCCGGCAGGAGTGCCAGACACAGCGGCAGCGGTCCCGGCAGATGCTGCGGTAATCACGGTGCATGGAGTTTGCCCGGCAGAACCGAAAACGCCTGCGTCCAAAGCCGGGGCTGCGAAGGCCGCTGGAACGGCTGCCAAAACCCCCGCGGCAGACTGCAAGACGGTCATCACCAAGGCTGAATTTGAGAAGCTGGCCAGCGGCGTGGCACCGAACCTGACTCCGCAGCTGAGGCGGCAACTGGCAGGTGTGCTGCCGCGGTTGATCGCGATGTCAGCGGCGGCGCAAAAGAAGGGATTGGACAAGAGTCCGCGGTTCCTGGAGACGGTCAAGTTTGCGAAGATGCAGATTCTCACGAATGAACTGCAGCGCAGTATCCAGGACGAAGCTGCGAAGGTTCCGGAAGCGGATATTTCGGACTACTACAAGAAGAACCCAGAAGCGTATGAGCAATACAACCTCGACCGCCTGTTTGTCCCTCGCTTCAAACAGGCTGAGGCTGAGGAGAACAAAGAAAGTGACAAGGACGAGAAGCTGACCGAAGAGCAGCAAAAGGCCAAAGAAGAGCAGGAGAAGGCCAAACAGGCGGAAGGCGAGCAGGAGATGACCAAGCTGGCCGACAGCCTGCACACCCGCGCAGCCGCCGGAGAGGACTTCATAAAACTCCAGAAGGAAGCTTTCGACGCAGCGGGAATGAAGATTGATTCGCCCACGGTGAACCTGCCCAAGATACGGCGCACGGGCCTGCCTCCTGGACACTCCGCAGTCTTCGACCTGAAGGAAGGCGAGTTGTCGCAGGTCATCAACGACTCAGGCGGACACTACATCTACAAGATCAACAAGAAGGAAGAATTGGCGCTGGAGCAGGTGAAGGACGAGATTCACTCGGCACTGCAGAACCAACGGATGCGGGACGCGATGGACAAGTACCAGAATTCGTTCAAAGCGGAGACGAACGAGGCATATTTTGGACCCGCAGGGGTGCAAGGGCCGCCACCGCCTCCGCGCGGCGCTGGCATGGTGCGTCCGAGGCCCGTGCCGTCACCCACCGCTCCTCCGGCTCAGCCGCAGGCCCAGGCTCCAGCACCGAAACCGAACTAATGGCGAAACCTGTTGTTGTAGTCACCGGAGTAGCGGGCAACCTGGGTTCCAGACTGTTGCCGTTGCTGGGAAATTTTACGGTCATCGGGGTGGACGTGGCTCCGCCCCGCACCGAATTGCCGCTGCAATTTGAGCGGATGGACCTGGGCGAAGAGTCCTCCACACGGGCGCTGTACGAGCTGCTGCGCGACACCCACCCCTTCGCGGTCATCCATCTTGCCTTTGTGATCGATCCCGTACGCACGGGTGTGCTCGACGTCGAGCGCATGTGGCAGATCAATGTGGCGGGAACGGCGCGGGTGATGGAAGCGATTACCGAGGCCAACCGCATGGCCGAGGACGGAGTCAAACAGTTCATCTTCCCCAGCAGCGTCTCGGCGTACGGCCCCAACCTGCCTGCGCCCGCCACCGAAGACTCGCCACTGGACGCCCATACCCTGCCCTACGCCATTCACAAGAAACAGTCCGACGAAGTCGTGCAGCAGCGCTCGCCCGCGTTGCGCGGGTGCAGCGTGTACATTTTGAGGCCACACATTTTTGCCGGCGCCAGCGTGCAGAATTACCTGATGGGATGTTTCCACGGCACACCCAACGGCAAGAGCGAGCGGGCCAAGAAGATGCGCGAGGCGGGCAAGCGGCTTCCGGTGATCCTGCCGCGCGGGCACCAGTACCTGGACAACAAGATTCAGTTCATTCACGTCGACGATATGGCGCGGCTGATCGTGCACATCCTGCGCCGGGAGCCGGAGACGCAGCGGTTGACGGTGCTGAATGTTGGCGGACGCGGGGAGCCGCTGACCTTTGGCCGGTGCATCCAGATGGCGCAGGCGAAGCTGATTCGCGTCCCTGGCAAATGGACCATGCGGCAGATTCTGAAGTTCGGCTGGAAGTGGAAGATCTCGGCAATTCCTCCCGAGGCCATTCCCTACATGACGGGCGAGTACATCATGAATACCGACCGGCTCAGGAAGTTTCTAGGGCCGGAATATGAGGACGTGATCCGCTACACGGTTAGCGATGCCTTTGCCGAAAGTTTCAAACCGGCGGCGGCGACCACGGCGCAAGAGGTTGCGGCGGGCTGAGGCATTGCCGATTTTCAATCTCCGATTTCTCCAGCCCCTCCCTTCGTTGGCAAATCGCGTGTACCCCGACTACTCCACCACGATGGTCATCGTCATGTTGCCATGATTGGCGCCGCAGAAGTGGTCGCAGATGGTCATGAAAGTGCCAGCAGTCTGCGGAGTCACGGTAACTTCAATGGTCTGGCCCGCGGGAATTTCTTCGTCGAGCTTGAGCGGGCGCAGGAAGAAGCCGTGGGTGACGTCTTCGCTGTGCAGACGGAGCTTTACGGTCTGCCCTTTTTTCAGGGTAATCTTGTCGGGCGTGAAGGCGAAGCGCTTGGCGGTGATTTCGACGACAGGGATGTCGTCGGCGTGAGCGCGGTTGGCTCCGGAGGAGACCATTAGCGCAATGAGGGCTAAGGAGAGTAGCGATGCGAATGCTGCTTTTCTTGCGTTGGTAGTGATCATAAGTCCTGCCTTCTTGAGGTCGTCTTCTTCATTTTCCTTGCCTGGTTCCGCTGGGCTTCGCCTCGGCCGGACAGCCGAGAACCTGCCCTGAGCGATGTCGAAGGGCGGCTGTCGCTACATGGCCTGTGGCGATCTAGACGTCCGGATTTCTCAGCAATTGGTGCACTCCGTTGATGCCACGGAATTCGCGGGCGGTTAGCTCCACGTCCTCGATCGCGACCGAATGGGCTCCGGGCGCCGACTTTCCATTGACGTTCACTGTGCGAATGCCGAGGTTCTTGAACGGGTGGTCTTTGTCGAACGGGATCGGCTTTTTCGGGGCGGTCACCGCCGTCGGATCGGGGAAAGCGAAGATCAGCGAGCGGGCTGCGTAGTGATGGATGTGGCCGGTCTCGTGTTCGTCGTCGCGATGGATGTGACCGTAGAGGACGGTCACATTGTCATAGGCCGACAGCACGTTCATTACGTCATCGCCATCGCTGGTGAACCACTCCCAGTCCGGACGCAGGTCAAACAGTGGACGGTGGGTGAAGACAACAATCGGCGCTGTTTTCGGGAAGCGGGCGAGGTCCTTCTTCAGCCATGCAAGTTGTTCGGAGCCGATCTCGGGCTTGGCGCAGGAAACGTTGTCGAGCGCAATGAAGTGCACGCCGCGATGGTCGAAGGAGTAGTGGCTCTCGCCGAAGAACTCGCGATAGAGAGCGCCGCCGTCGAGGCCGGCGTCATGCTCGCCGGGCACGTACTTGATCGCTGGCACGTTCATGCGCTTGGAGATTTCCAGGAATTGCCTCATGCGCTGCGTGTGGACATCCTTGTCTTCGGTGTCATGGGTCAGATCTCCCGTGAAGAGCACGAGGTCTGGGCGCCGGGGGAGGGCGTTGATCATGTCGACGGCATGCTCAAATGCCTTGGTGCCGAGCGGGTCGGGAGGGCCATTGAAACCAACGTGGGCATCGCTGAGCTGCACGAAGGAGAAGGGCGTGACCTTCTCGCCATTCTGACGGCCCAGAATAGAGAACATGTCCCCGACCCGACCTTGGGCGAGAGCTGCGGGGTAAGCGGAGTAGAGCACGCCGATGCCGAGCGATGCTCCGGTGATTTTGAGGAATGACCTGCGATCGCTGGGCTTCATGATTTCTCCTTCGTGATTGCGGTGCTGTGGTGAAAACAGAGAGGGCCGGGAGTTTATTCCGCCAGGTTGGTGAAAAATATTTGTGGCCGTGGAGGGAATAAAACTGCCGGTTCGGCGGTTTATGCTATGGAGGTGCCAGACCAGCGCTTGCCTGCCGCGACGTTTGAAGATCTGGCTATGCCTCTGTTTGATCAGCTCTACAACTTCGCTCACTGGCTGACGCAAGACACCGCCGAGGCGGAAGATCTGGTGCAGGAAACCTACGCGAAGGCGTTGCGCGGATTCCCTTCCTTTCAACTCGGGACCAATTTTCGCGCCTGGATGTACCGCATCCTGCGCAATTCGTTCTTGAGTTCGCGTACGGGACTCAAGGCAACAGTCATACTGGATGCGGAGGAGCAGGAAGACGCGCTTCCGAAAGAAACCACAACGCCGGAGAGTCTCCTGCTCGAGCAGGCGAATCGGGAGATGGTGCAGCAGGCGCTGGGAGAAGTCCCGGCACATCATCGTGAGATTTTGCTGCTGTTCGAGGTCGAGGAAATGTCGTACCAGGAGATCTCGGAGACGCTGGTGATTCCGATTGGCACGGTGATGTCGCGCCTGTCGCGCGCACGGAAAGCGCTTCGGAGCGTGTTGCAGCAGAAGCTGGCTGGAGGGCGACATGGCATGTGAGGAATGGGGCAGCAAGCTCGACCTGTACCTAGATGGCGAACTGCCCGCGGCGGAAGCCAGCGCTTTGGGCTTGCATCTGCGGAGTTGCAGCGCATGTGCGAGCGACGCGCTGGAGCGGGTACAGTTCAAGCGGTCTGTGCAAATCGCAGGCAGACGTTATGCGCCGAGCGCGCAGTTGCGAGACAAGATTGCGAAAGACTCGGCGCCGGCGCCGCTTGTAGGACTCCGCTGGTGGAGATGGGCCGCGGTGGCGGCTCTCGCTTTGATCGTGGCTGCCGGAGCTTTGTACACATCTCTGGGACGCGAGAATGCGCAGCGGCAGCGCCTCTACAGTGAGTTGGCGGACCTGCATGTTGCGACCCTGGCGAGTGTGGCGCCGGTGGACGTGGTTTCTTCCGACCGGCACACGGTGAAGCCGTGGTTCCAGGGAAGGATTCCCTTCACGTTCAATCTGCCGGAATTGCAGGGCTCGGAATTCAGTCTGGTAGGCGGGCGGGTTGCCTACGTGCAGCAGTCTGCCGGGGCGCATTTGATCTTTCAGGTGCGGCAGCACAAGATTTCCGTTTTCATTTTTCCAGAGCGTGGGGCCGAGATGCCGAGTTTGGCGACTGGTCCGGTGAACCAACTTTCGTTCAATGTCGAGAGTTGGACGAGGAACGGTCTGCGCTACTTTGTCATTGGGGATGCGAGTCCAGATGACATTCGGGCGCTGAGCAAGCTGCTGCGGAGTGCGGGGTAGGTAGTTCCGATTGTCTCGCTGAGGTTCCGCGAATGTCTCGCTCAACAAGTGCTAAGAGGAGCTTACCGCTGATGGCCCCAGGGGCTAAAGCCCCGGCTCTTGGGGCCTTGGACGGCACGGCTGGAAGCCGTGCCCTTCCCAAAACCTATTTGTGAGACGGGCTCTAATCCATAATTCTTCATTTTTCCGTCCGTGATTCCTCCGTAACTCCAGCAGAGTGGGGAACTACCGGGCTGTGCCCGGCGGACAGCCGAGGCGGCTGTCCCTACGCGGCTGTTGCCTACTTCCGTCCGCGGTAGAGGCCCGCAATTCCAAACGTGTAGGGAGTCCAAGCGGCTTCGGTGAAGCCGGCGCGGCGCATGCGCGCCAGCATTTCTTCCGGGTCGGGAAATCGCTCGACCGACGCCGGAAGATAGGCATAGGGGCCGCGGACACCGGAGATCATCGTGCCGACGCGGGGCAGCACTTGCTTGAAGTAAAACCGATACAGAGAACCCATCAGTCCCTTCGGCTCGCCGAAGTCGAGTATGCCGCATTCGCGTCCGGGCTTGAGGACGCGAGCAATCTCGCGCAGGCCGGCATCGTAGTCCGCCAGGTTGCGGAAACCGAAGGCGGAGGTCACGAGATCGAAGTACGCCTCTGGAAAGGGAAGGTTCAGGGCATCGGCTTCGATCCAGCCGGGCGCGGATGGGCGGCCGTTCTCCGATTTCTCGAGCGCACGCTGCAGCATGGCGTGGGAGAAGTCCGCGCCGAGGATCTGCGCGGACTTTCCTGCTTCGCGGCGTAGAGCGAATGTCATGTCACCGGTACCACAACAGAGATCGAGGACACGGGCGCTGTTGTTCGCGAGGATATGACGGAAAGTACTCGCGGCACGTCTCCACCACAAGCGGTCGACGTTGAATGACAGGACGTGGTTGAGCAGGTCGTAGCGCGGCGCGATCGACGTAAACATCTCGCGCACAGCGCGGGCGGCAGAAGGCGCGTCACTGGCGCCTTCGGGAGAGGCGCCGACGACCATCGATTTATTGGCTTCGCTCATTCGAGAATGCCGGCCACGCGTCGGCGGATCGCAACGGAACCTCAGGGGCTAAAGCCCCGATTGCTTCTTGGGGCACTTACGGTGCGGCTCAAAGCCGCTCCCTTTCAAAACAGAATCGTAGATCGGTTTCTTACGCAGCCTGCCAAACCCGCCTGTTTACCCGCTTATCGCAGCGCTGGAAGCGCTGCGCCACCCAAAAGCAGAGTTGCTCACAAATCCCGGGCTGGCTCTGCTTGTTCAATCAACAATCAAGAAATCAGCAATCAACAATCGCTTCTACTTTCCCCACCCACCGCGCGACAGGCGGCGAAGTTCCTCCACCGCATCGAGGACGGCGCTCTCGGGCACGTCGCTGGCGATTTCGACCTTGCCGATTTCGCGGGGCAGCACAAAGTGCACTACGCCGTTTTGTGTTTTCTTGTCGGATTGAAGCCGAGCCAGAATCTTGCGTGGGTTGACGTTCACCTCGGGCAGGCGGCCCAGGCTGAGTACAGCGTCGGCGATCCGGCCCGCGGTCACGCTGTCAGTGCGGCGGACGCTCAACGCAATATTCGTCGCGGCGATCATGCCCCAGGCCACGGCTTCCCCATGAAGCAGGCGGCTGTATCCGGTTTCGGCCTCGAGCGCATGACCGATGGTGTGACCCAGATTGAGAACGCGGCGCAGACCACCCTCGTGCTCATCCGCGGAGACGACTTCGGCTTTCAACTTTACGGATTGCGCGATCAGCCACTCCAGCTCCGCCGGGTCACGTTTCAGAATCCTGGCACGACTCTGTTCGAAGCGAAGGAAGAGCTCAACGTCACCGATCACGCCACACTTGAGCGCCTCATAGAGTCCGGCACGGAACTCGCGGTCCGGCAAGGTCTTAAGCACACCAGGATCGATCAGCACAACCCGCGGGTGGTAGAACGTGCCCACGAGATTCTTCCCTGCCACCAGATTCACTCCGGTCTTGCCGCCGATGGAGGCATCGACCTGGGCGAGGACGGTGGTTGGGACCTGCACGATTTCGACCCCGCGCATGTAGAGCGAGGCCAGCAATCCGCTGACATCTCCGACCACGCCGCCTCCGAACGCGACGATGACCGCTTTGCGGTCGGCGCCGAGCCGGGCCAGTTTTTCGGCCAGAGCTTCCACCGTCGCGAGCCGTTTTGCGGGCTCGCCATCGGGCATGGTCAGCACCTGAGGCTTGAAGCCGCCCGCGGTGAGCGAGCGAACGAGCTTTGTCCCCCAGCGCTTTCGAACGGGGGGGACGGTAACGACAAAGATCCGGCTGGCTTGGGGAAGCAGCTCTCCCAGGACCGATCCGGCGCGGCTGAGCAGACCATTTTCAATCCGAGCCTGGTAGGAGCGTGGGGGCACGTGAATGGTCACTTGCGGCATGCGTTTTCCATCATAGCGCACGGCAAAACCCCACATGACTTGCCCACCCTCGCAAAGTGGTACCATTTCCCCGACGATGAAGGGTCTACCAGCCGAGACTGACTTCGTGGTGATTGGCGCCGGTGTCGCGGGCCTGCGGGCCGCGATTGAACTGGCGGAAGCCGGGCGTGTGCTCGTACTGGCAAAAAAAGAAGTCACCAACTCCAATACACAGTACGCCCAGGGCGGAATCGCCGCCGCGCTCAGCGACGAAGACGAAGTCAGCCTGCACTTGCAGGACACGCTCAGCGCCGGCGACGGGCTGTGTAATCTCGACGCCGTGAAAGTCCTGGTGGAAGAAGGTCCGCATCGCATCGAGGAGCTGATTGCCTGGGGCACGCACTTCGATCGCAACGGCACCAAGCTGGTATTTGGGCGCGAAGGGGCGCATAGCCGGAACCGCATCCTGCACGCCCAGGGAGACTCGACTGGAAGAGAGATTCTCCGGGCGCTGTTCGCCAAGGCGCAGACGCTGAAAAACATTTCCGTAGTGGAGTTTGAGTTCTCCACCGGGCTGCTCACCGATGGCGGCCGGGTCACCGGCATCTCCCTGATCAACGAAAAGGGAATCGCAGAGGAAGTCGCGTGCTCGGCAGTGCTTCTGGCCACGGGCGGGATGGGGCAGCTGTATCGCAACACAACCAATCCGGAAGTCGCCACCGGAGACGGTGTGGCTATGGCGTTCCGCGCGGGCGCGGAAGTCAGCGACATGGAGTTCATTCAGTTCCATCCCACGGCGCTCTACTTGAAGAAAGCTCCGCGCTTCCTGCTGTCGGAGGCCTTGCGTGGTGAGGGCGCGTACCTGCGCAACATCGAGATGGACCGCTTTATGGGGAAGTATCACCCGATGGGGGAACTGGCTCCGCGCGACGTTGTGGCGCGTGCCATCGTGCATGAGATGGAAGTGAGCCACGCCAAGGATCCGTTTGTCTATCTTGACCTCACACACATGAACGCGTCCAAGGTGCAGAAGCGCTTTCCGCGGATTCATGCCACCTGCATGCAGCACAACATTGACATCACCGAGGATCTGATCCCGATTCGGCCGGCGGCGCACTACTCGATGGGTGGCGTGCGTACCGATCTGGACGGCAGAGCGAGCCTCGCGGGCCTGTACGCCGCGGGCGAAGCGGCGGCGACCGGAGTACACGGAGCCAACCGGTTGGCCAGCAATTCCCTGCTGGAAGGCTTGGTGTACGGAGCACGAGCCGGAAAGGTCATGCGCGAAGAGATAAAGCCGGGGCGGCCCAAAGCGGGCGGACAGCCCAAAGCGGCCTATTCCAATGGCCCGGTCGATGCCGGGTTGGAGGAAGTGATTGGGCAGATACAAGACGTGATGTGGAACGATGTTGGAATCGTTCGCATGCGGCGAAGCATGCAGGAAGCGATTTACAAGCTGCAGGAGCTGGCGTCCAGGCTGGCGAATCCGCGCACACGAAGGGCTTATGAGGCGGCCAATTTGCAGGTAGCCGGGCTGCTGGTTGCGCGTTCGGCGCTGGCGCGCGAGGAAAGCCGCGGGGCGCACTATCGGACGGACTATCCCGACCACGACGACAAGAAGTTTCTGAAGCACTCGGTGGTCCGGGGCGAGAAAGTAGCCTTCGTCTAGGAGAGTTCGGAGAGCTTTCGGTAGTGGTGCAGTTTGGTACGGAAGCGAGCCAAACGCGCGACTAATGGGTCGCTAAGTACGCGCCCCTTCGCGCGGCTCGCCCAGATCCCCTTCGACTTCGCTCAGGGCAGGCTTTCGCGGCGCAAAGTATGCTTGCTCAGGATGACAATCAAACTGAATCGTTACCCGGCCTTTCGTTTTTCTTGACTTGCACTCCGGAGGCGCCCTAGGGCCAAAAAGGGGGGACAGATGGTGTCCCACGTTGCAGTGGCAAGTAGCGGTTTGGCGATCCCGACCAGCACCGAGGATGGCCCCAATTCACGATCAGCCCTAACGAGGCGTGCCACTTCAGGACAACTGACTTGGACCGGCCCATTGATACTGGTGACCGGACGCACTGGCCTGATGATCGTCGCGCAGGCATTTGTCGCATGCCTGTTCTGGATCCAAAAGGGGAGATGGTCCTGGAACGCGGCAGCTCCCTGGTGGTCGGTCTACGGAACGCTGGTGGATATTGGCTGTCTGGGCCTGATGGTCTTGTACAGCCGCAAAGAGGGTATCCGACTCCGCGACTTGATCGGACGACCCCGGTTGCGATGGGGGCGTGACGTCTTCGTCGGAATCGGGTGCCTCGTTGTCGTTTTTCCTTTCTTTATGGCGGCCGCTCCCGTGGTCACCCGGCTGGTATATGGAAGCGGTCAGCCGCCCCTTTATCCGGGGCTGCTGACGGCACGAGCGCTACCGCTTTGGGCGACGGTCTACAGTCTCAGCCTGTGGTGGCTGGTATGGTCACCTACGGAAGAAATGACTTACCTGGGCTACGCCTTTCCGCGGATTGAAGCACTTTCACGGGGGCGCTGGATCGCGGTGGTCATCGTGGGCTTCTGGTGGGCACTGCAGCACGCTTTCCTGCCTCTGGTCCTGGACTGGCAATATATCGCTTGGCGTTTCCTCGCGTTCCTGCCGGGAGTCGTCGTTCTGACGCTGCTTTACCTGAAGGTGCGCCGGTTGCCGCCGTTGATCCTGGCCCACTGGACGTTGGATATCCTCGCAATGCTCATCACTCTGAAGTTCTGATCACCTGCGAGACGGCCCAGGGGTGCGTGAGGATCAGCCCCCGCACCTTGAGAATGGCTTCGCGCTCCAACTCTAATCGGGGTTCTTGGCTGGGTATGCTACCGAGGCCAAGACCGAGATGAGTAACACGCCAGCCACCATTCCGAGCGTTGCCAGAGTCGGAATCCGGAAGTAATCCGCAATCAGCATCTTCAGTCCGATCAGCATCAGCACGACGGCCAAGCCGTAGTGCAGGAAGCGGAAGATCTTCATCAGGCCCGCCACGGCGAAATACATCGAACGCAGGCCCAGGATGGCGAAGACGTTGGAGGTATAGACGATGAAAGCGTTCAGAGTGATGGCAAGGACCGCGGGGATGGAATCCACGGCGAAGAGTACGTCGGTGGTTTCGATTACCAGCAGCACCACCAGCAGCGGAGTGGCGTAAAGGCTGGGTGCTTTCTGTGGGAAGCGGATGAAGAACCTGCCCTCATGATACTGGTCGGTCACCGGGATCATCCGGCGCAAGACGTTTACCAGGGGATTCTTCGACGGGTCGATCTGGTGCTCGCCCATGACGCAGACGCGAATGCCGCTGTAGATCAGCAGAACGCCGAACACATAGAGAACCCAGTGGAAGCGGTGGATGAGGCCAACGCCTGCGCCAATGAAGATGCCGCGCATGACCAGGGCTCCCAGAATGCCCCAGAACAGTACGCGATGCTGCTGCTCGTCGGGGACGGAGAAGTAACGGAAGATCACAAGGAAGACGAAGAGGTTGTCGACGCTCAGCGAGAGTTCGACAACGTAGCCAGTAACGAATTCGAGCGCGGTCTGGTGTCCCTGCCAGAAGTAAACCATGGCGGCAAAGACGACAGCCAGAGCGATCCACATCGCGCTCCAGCCCAGAGCTTCGCGGAAGCGCACAACGTGGCCGGGACGGTGGAAGACCCGCAGGTCTAGCGCCAACATGCCAATCGCGAAGAGGTTGAAAAGAATCCAGAAATAGAGCAAGGTGAATTGCCGACTGTCGATTGCCGATTGTCGATTGAACGGCCCGCGGCTCAATCGGGAATCGGAAATCGGAAATTGAAAATCTTCTTACTTCTGCCTTCCACGCTTTCCGCTGACCCAATCGTCCCACAGCCCGAAGGCCTTCAGCAGGTCCACACTGTTGGTGTCACGCATGGTCTGTTCGATCTGGTCATGGGTCAGGCGGGGGGCAATTTTCTCGGGAAGACTCGCGAGGCTAAAGCTGAGCGCAGCCGCTTCCGCGACGTGCTGCTTCAACTGCGCAAACTCCACCTTGTCGTATGTGTCGGAGACAGCGTGGTAATTCTCCAGATAGTTTGCCTCCTCCTGATCAGCGACGAAGGTGGGGACGCCTTCGAGCATGAAGTCAAAGTGATCGGTGCCCCACTCCATGGCGAGGTTCAAGTCAGTCACGCCAAACTGCCGCAGGGGAGCAACCAGTTGCTTGGCCGTCTCAATCACGTCTTTCCGTCCACCGATGGAGAAGCTGGTCGTCTTGCCGGTGCCGGAATCGTAGATGACGACTCCAGCAGCCTTGTCGAGCTCGCGCCGATGGTCGGTGGCATAAGCGCGGGAGCCGACCAGTCCCTGTTCCTCTCCGGAAAAAAGAATAAAGCGCATGGTGCGGCGGGGCTTGAGTCCTGAGGCCTTGATCGCCCGCAGCGTGTCGATCACGAGGGCGGCGTTGCATCCGTTGTCGAGGGCGCCAGTGCCCAGTTCCCACGAGTCAAGATGAGCGCCAACGATTACAAACTCGTCAGGCTTGTCGCTGCCCTTGATCTCCGCGATGACGTTCGAGGCTTTGATCGGTCCGCCGAGCTGGTTGGGAATCGAGAGGTCGGTCCAGACGGGACGGCCCGCGGCCAGCAGGCGCGCGATACGCTCTCCATCCTCGCGTGCGACCAGGACCATGGGAATGCGATCAATTTCTCCGGCGGAAGAATTCGTGTGGCGGTAAAGGATGTCGTGCTCGCGCGTGGCCATGAAGGCGATCGCCTTGGCTTTTCCCTTCACAGCACGGTCGATGACTGGCGGGGCGTTCGTGTATTCGGCAAACAGATCGGCCCAGGTCTTGAGGACTACGGTGTGCACGAGGATGATCTTCCCGGAAATGTCGCCGGCTTTCTGGAAATCGGCTTCTGAGCCTTCGCCGACATCGACAATCGGGACGTGCTGCACGGGGGCGAGCGCCGGGGCCCAGGCAACGGAAACGGCGCGGACGCGGAAGACGGTGGGAAGATATCCTCCCACCTTGGTGTCACCCACCTCGTAGAACGTGGTCGCCGTCATCGCGGTGGCGCCTTCAGACCAGGAATATGGGATGGTGAACGCTTCGGTGTGGACGCTGTCTGCGCCGGCGACGGTGAAAGCGTGCGTTCCCCACGTGACCGCGCGCTGCATAGCCTGAGTGCCGGGCACCCGGCCGCCTATCTCGTCGGTCAACTGGCGCAAGTTGCTCTCCAGGGGAGAGGGTTGCAGTGCGGTCTGGATGATCTGGTTTGCAACATCATCGGCTGGGGGATTAGCTGCAATACAGGTTAGGCTGCACAGGAGAATCAGGCACAGCAGTTTCACGATTCGCATACGGGTCTGAATTAGAAATGAATTTGTGGAAAAGATCAAAAGCGAATCGCGGAGGACGTTTCCTTCCTCCTTCTTGAGTAGCGGGCAGTTCGATAAGGAAGCGAGCCAAACGCGCGATTTATTGCGTCGCAAAGAGCGCGACGCTTCGCGCGGCTCGCCCAGATCCTTCGCTGCGCAAAGAACGCTTGCTCAGGATGACAAGCAACTCTACTTGGGCGGGAGCGGTTCCATCTTGTCGAGGATGCGGATGGTCTCAAGGATCACGACTCCGGTGATTTCCAGGCTCTTGGGGCTGAGCTTGTCGGCAGTGTCCTGCGGAGTGTGCCAAAAAACATTGTTGTAGCCGTAGTCGAAGTCGATGAGGTCGGCGGAAGGCACCCCCTTTTGCATGAAGGGAAGGTGGTCGTCGGTCACCTGGTTCTTGCGTCCGAAAAAATGCGATTGGTAGCCCATGCGAGTCGCGGCCTCGAACACTGTGTCTTCCAGCCACGGGGTTGAGTTCAGGTCGCGGTCAATGTTGAGATCGGCATCGCCAATCATGTCTGCAAGCAGAAATGCCTTAACCTTCTTCAGCGTTCCGTCGGCTTGCCATTTCTCCGCCAGGTGGCGGATGCCGTACAGACTGTCGTCGAGAAAAGGGAGCTCGGTATCGGGCTTCACGCTCTCTTCCGCGTCGTCCCAGACCAGCCACACGCTGTAGCCGTCGCGCGGCTTGCCGCGCAATTGATTGGCAATCTCAAGCAGAAGCGCGCTTGACGATCCCCCATCGTTAGCACCGACGAATGAGGTGTTGCGCAGCGGATAATTCGTGTCGTAATGGCTGGCGATGACGACGATTCCATCTTTCGCACCCGGGAATTTCGCGATGATGTTGTGCACCGGGAATTTGCCTTCGGGGGTGTCGGCGGTAAACATGTCGTCTTCGACGGCATCGCCTTTGAGATGCGAGGCGATGTATTCCTCGACTTTCTTGTGATTGGCGCTGCCGATGGGGCGCGGGCCGAACGCTACGATCTCCTTCACGTACTGCATGGCGCGGTTACCGTCGAAAGTTGGCAGAGGGCCGGCGTCAGGTGGGAATGAGATTGGCGCGGCCTCGGCAATCTTGGCGGCTTGATTCTGGTCGCTGGCCTGGGCTGAGTTCCTGTCATGGTCGCAGGCGGCAAAAGCCAGTGGGAACAGCATTATCGCGGAGCAGAATATCTTGCCTGGCAAATGATTGATCCTCAAGGGCTGAAGCCCGCATAGTGAACAAGGTTTGAACGTTGACATGGAACCCCGAAGAGAATCCGTGCCTTCCCCTTCGACTGCGCTCAGGGCAGGCTCTGCGGGACTCGTTCCGCTCTTCTCGATTCTACCCGGCACTGCCGTGCCGGGCTATTGCATGCCGCCGCTTCGCGGCTCGACCCCGGCGGCATAGGCTCACGTCTTCGCCCTACGGTTTTGCGATCAGTCTGCGCGGACCCATCGCCACTGTACGATGCCCGTATCTCTACGCCTTCTTTTCCTTCCGCGCACGGCGCGTCTTGGGATGGACTGCCCAGGCTACGCCAATGCTCAGCAGGTATAGCGCGATCATGGGTGCGGCGAAGATGCACATGTTCAGGATGTCGGTGGTCGGCGTAACGATGGCTGCAATGATGAAGATGACCAGGATGGAATAACGGAAGTTTCTCCACATCCAACCCGCGCTCACAATCCCCATCAAAGCCAGGAAGAATATCAAAATCGGCATTTCAAAGATCAGGCCCATGCCCAGGATGATGGCCAGGAAGAGATCGGTGTATTCCTTGATGGTGATCATGGGCTGGAACTGTTTGCCGAACTTGATCAGGAAGTTGAGCGCCTGGGGATACACGATCTCGTATCCAAAGACGCCGCCTGCGCTGAACAGGGCAATCGTCGAGATCATAAACGGGACGACGTAGCGCTTCTCATGGCGATACAGGCCGGGCGAGATGAACATCCAGACCTGGTACAGCACGAACGGAGACGTCAGGAACAGGCCGGCCAGCGCTGCAATCTTCAAGTAAAGGTTGAAGGGTTCGGTGGGATTCAGATAGACCAGCTTCTCTGCCATCCCGTTGCTCCGGAGCGCGTCCATGATGGGGCGCTGCATGATGTCGTAGATGCGCTCGACCTTCCACCAGCAGGCGAAGAAGCCCACAGCCACCGCGATAATCGAGTAAATGATGCGGCGGCGCAGTTCCTCGAGGTGATCGAGGAAGCCCATGGCGGGCAGAGAATCGGATTCCTGGCCCTCAGCGAGAGCCTCGAACGGCCATTTAGGCATGAGACTCCTGGGATGTAGGAGAAGTCTCAGGATCGGCGGAAATCGCCTCAGTCGCGGCAGGTTGGGAGTCCACTGGATTCGTTTCGCCGGCGGGAGTTGTTTCTGGCGCGAGCGCAGGCAGTGTCGAAGCCGACTCGGACGGGGCTGGAGCAGCCTCGCTCGCCACGTTATTTCCTCCGCGGCTCATCGCGCCGTCCGGAGCGTAGCTGGGCGGAAGAATCGTCTGCCTGGTTTCCGTCTCCAGATGCGTGATCTCCTGCTCGATCTGCGCCTTGAATTCGTTGGAAGCGCGCTTGAACTCGTTCAGATACTTGCCGACCTGGCGGGCGATCTCCGGCAGTTTCTTGGGCCCGAAGATGATGAGGGCCAGAAAAAACAGGAAGATCGTCTCAGAAAAACTCATGCGTTCATCATACTGCCGGAGCCGGAAAGGCGGCAATCGCGCGCATGGCAAGGCTGTGACAAGGTTCCAGGCACTCAGCGGCTAAAGCCACGGTTTGGCCTACGGCGCGGCTCGAAGCCGCGCCCTTTCAAAACAGCGTCGTAGATCGAGTTTTTCCGCAGCCTGCTCGTCTAGGTACTGAGCAAAAGACTCACTCACAGAGTCAGCAGCTTGCCGAGTGAGGAGCTTTCCCGGACCGCGAAAATCAGCGCACGAGTGCCGACAACGTCTTCACTCCCCACGCGGCCGCAACCCCGAAGGCGATCAGGAAACCGAGACCGACCATCCTTTCCGGAATTGTGTTCTTGCTCCAGGCCTGGAGCACGGCCACCAGTCAAACTACGAACAGCAGCACGGCGAGCACTGCCAGCGCTTTCATCCACATGGGCCACCTCAGAGGGACGCAGTGTGTCTCTGTGAAGAACCATGTTGGCGCAGGTTGGGAATGTCTGCCGTGATTGTGCTCACGGCAGGTCCGGTTGGAAGGGGGGCGACGCCGGTTCGTGCCCGGAGCATGCTAGGACGGGCAGGCGTGGGTATTTGGGAAACCTTGGGTCCGTGGCCGAGCGCTGGCACAGGTAGAACGTCGAACCCCGCGCAGATTCCATCCGCCGCACATGCTGACAGTCGGCGCAGAGGCCGATCCGGTACCGCTCATCCCGACGTTCCTCTCGCTTGCCTCGATCTTCGCCAGACATGATCGGTTCCTGAATAGCATTCTGGCACATTAGACGGGCAGAGTCCGGTATTCCGACCAGGAGGGAGAGTGATGCCCAACAACACGTGCCAGCGTCTCTCCGCAAATCTTCGGTATACTGGTTGAGCATGCCGGTGCTGAAAAACATCGCCGCGATCGCCAAGGGCATGAGCGTCACCTTCCTGGAGATGTTCCAGCCCACCACCGTGGAGAACTATCCCGATGGCAAGGGGCCGTTGCGTGGCGCCCGACTCGAAGCCCGCTTTCGCGGCGCTCACGTCCTGCAACGCGACGAAAACGGCCTGGAGAAGTGCGTAGCCTGCTTCCTGTGCGCGGCCGCGTGTCCATCGAACTGCATTTACATCGAGGCGGCCGACAATACGGCCGAAAATCGCGTCAGCGGGGCTGAACGCTACGCCAAGGTCTACAACATCGATTACAACCGGTGCATCTTCTGCGGGTACTGCGTGGAGGCATGCCCGACCGACGCGATCACGCACGGGCATGGGTTTGAGTTGGCTTCGTTCAATGCCTCCAATCTGGTTTACCGCAAGGAGCAAATGCTGGCCCCCCGGCCAGCACATATGGGAGCCAACGTCATATTCAACAGGGCCGATGTGGACGGCGGGGCGCCGACGGAGATGGTGCCGGGGAGCTAGGCTTCCAGATGAATTCGAACGCGAACGACACGCCGGTCCTCGGGGCCGGCGTTTGTGCATGTGGCCGCAGTATCTCGCCGCAGATTTCGCAGAGAACGCAGATCAGTACAAGGGGCTAAGAGCCAAGAGCTTCAATCATGGCTGATTTTCTACAAACCGTTCGGGAACGCGTCGTGATCTATGACGGCGCTATGGGGACGAACATCCAGTTCCGCAATCCCAGTGTGGATGATTTCTGGGGTAAGGAAGGGTGCAACGAACTGCTGGTGCTCAGCCGTCCGGACATCATCAAGGACATTCATTCGGCGTTCTTCGCGGTTGGGTGCGACGTGGTCGAGACCGACACGTTTGGTGGGGCACGGGTGGTGCTGGCTGAGTATGACCTGCAGGATCGCGTTGCAGAGCTGAATCTTGCCGCCGCGCGGCTGGCGAAGGAAGTGGCGCAGCAGTTTTCCACGAAGGACAAGCCGCGGTTCGTGGCGGGATCGATCGGGCCAACGACGAAGCTTCCCTCCCTGGGGCACATCACGTTCGACAACATGGCGGCCGGTTATGAGGAGCAGGCGGCGGCCTTGATCGAGGGTGGCGTCGATGTGCTGCTAGTTGAGACCTCGCAGGACTTGCTGCAGGCCAAGGCCGCTCTGGCCGGTGTGTTCGATGCGATGCGAAAGGCGGGCAAGAAGCTCCCGGTCACAGTTCAAGTAACACTTGAAGCCACAGGAACGATGCTGCTGGGCACAGAAATCGGGGCGGCACTGACCGCTTTGGAGCCGTTTGATGTGGATGTGATTGGCCTGAACTGCGCGACCGGGCCGGTGGAGATGAACGATGCAGTGCGCTTTCTGGGGGCAAATTCCACAAAGTACGTTTCGGTTCTGCCTAACGCGGGGCTGCCGCAGAACGAGGGGGGACGGGCAGTCTACAAGTTGAAGCCCCAGGAACTGGCCAGCTATCACAAGCATTTCGTGCAGGACTACGGCGTGCGGATTGTCGGGGGATGCTGCGGGACTGTTCCCGAGCATTTGAAGGCTGTGGTGGACGCAGTTTCCGGGATCGAGCCGGCAAAGCGCGAGGTGAAACGTGTGGGCTCGGCTTCGAGCGCGTATACCTCGATTCCTCTCGACCTCGAGCCCAAGCCGCTGATCGTGGCCGAGGAGATGAACACGACCACCCGCGTGGAGCATTTCCGGAACCTGGTGCGCGGGAAAAAGTACGACGACATTCTGGCTTTGGCCAAGAAACTGGTGAACGACGGCTCACACATGCTGGACCTGTGCTGCGCGATCGTTGGCGAGGACGAGAAGGGATACATTTCCTCGATTCTGGAAAAGATTGCCACGCGGGTGCCGGCCCCGATTCTTGTCGATTCAACCGAAGCCGACGTGGTGGAGGAGGCGCTGAAGCGGATTCCGGGGCGGGCGATCATCAACTCGATCAATCTGGAGGATGGCGAGAAGCGCACGTCCAAAGTGCTGCCGATGGCGAAGCGCTACGGGGCAGCCGTGATTGCCTTGACCATCGACGAGGACGGGATGGCGCTGACGGCGGAAAAGAAGACCGCGATTGCGCATCGCATCTTCGATCTGGCGACGAAGAAATATGGCCTCGATGCAACTGATCTTATTTTCGACGCGCTGACGTTGCCGATTTCTACCGGGCAGGAGGAATACCGCACGGCAGGGATCGAGACCCTCAAAGCGGTGGAGCGAATCAAGAAAGAACTGCCATCGGTCAAGACGATTCTGGGCGTCAGCAATATTTCGTTCGGGCTCGACGCGTATCCGAGAAGGGTGCTGAACTCTGTCTTCATGCATGAGGCGGTGGACCACGGGCTCGACATGGCCATCGTCAACTACACCAAGATTTATCCGCTGTACAAGATTCCGCAGGAAGAAGTGGAACTGGCGCGGAAGCTGATTTATCGCGATGAGTCGGCGGGTGACCCTCTGCAGAACTACATGGCCCACTTTACCGGGATGAAGGGCAAGCCGGCGGCTTCGACCACCGCGCGTGTGGACTCGCTTTCCGTCGAAGACAAACTGAAGTTCGCCATCATCAATGGCGAGAAGTCCGTAGGCGAGGGCGCGCACAAGAAATCACTCGAAGTGTTGCTAGAGGACGCGCTCGGCCAGTATTCGCCGCTCGAATTGATCAACACCGTGCTGCTCGACGGCATGAAGACCGTGGGCGACCTTTTCGGCGCGCGCAAGATGCAACTGCCTTCGGTGCTCGATTCCGCCGGGGTAATGAAGCAGGCGGTGGCCTACCTCGAGCCCAAGATGGAGAAGAAGGCCGGCTCGCAGAAAGGCACCATCGTGCTGGCGACGGTGAAGGGCGACGTGCATGACATCGGAAAGAATCTGGTCGACATCATCCTGTCGAACAACGGGTTCAAGGTGGTCAACCTGGGGATCAAGCAGCCGGGGGACACGATAATCCGGGCAGCACAGGAGCATCAGGCAGACGCGATTGGGCTGAGCGGGCTTTTGGTGAAGTCGACGCTGGAGATGAAGTATGTGATCCAGGACCTGGAGCGGCAGAAGCTGGAGTTCCCAGTAATCTGCGGCGGGGCGGCGCTCACCCGCAAGTACGTTGAAGACGATTTGCGGCGGGAGTATGCGAATGCCGTCTTTTATGCGGACGACGCGTTTGCCGGGCTGCACATCATGGAGGATCTGGCGACTTCGGACGGTGAGCGCGAGACCCGGCTTCGCGAAGGACGGACGGTGAAGGAGTATGCCAAAGCCGCGGCGGTGGACGAGGAGACTGGGCCGGTCTTTGCCGAGCGGAGCCCGGTGGTGGGGGATGCTCCGAATATTCCTGCGCCTCCGTTCTGGGGAGTGCGGGTTCGCAAGGATTACGATCTGCGCGAGGTTTTCCAGTACATCAATGAGACAGCCCTGTTCAAGAACCAGTGGCAGTTGAAGACGGCTTCGCAATCAGATTATGTGCGGCTGGTGGAGGAGAAGTTCCGGCCGATCAAGAAGAAGTTGGAGGATGAGGTTGCGGGGACGGGGTTATTTGCTCCCGCCGTGGTGTATGGATATTTTCCGGCGCAGAGTGAGGGGAATGATGTGGTGGTGTATGCGCCTCCGGACGCGGAGGCGGGACGCCCCCGCGATAGCCGGCGGGACGCCGGCGCTACGGAAGCCGAGTTGCGCTCGGCCGGACAGCCGAGGGCGGCTGTCCCCACACAGGCAAGGGAGCTACTGAGGTTCACGTTTCCACGACAGAAGGAAGGGCGCAGGCTCTGCATTTCAGATTTCTTCTCACCCAAGGCGTCGGGGAAAATGGACGTAATCGGGCTTTCGCTGGTGACGATTGGCCCTGGGGCAACAGCTGAGACTCAGCGGCTGTTTGAAGGCGGCGAGTACACAAAATATCTCTACCTGCATGGGCTGAGCGTGGAGACCGCGGAAGCACTGGCCGAGTTGCATCACAAGAAGATGCGGGAAGAATTGGGGATCGCGGGTGAGGATGCGCCGGAGATTCGCGATCTGTTCCACCAGAAGTATCGCGGGTCGCGGTACTCGTTTGGGTATCCGGCATGTCCCAGCCTGGAGGATCAGACGAAATTGTTTGCTTTGCTGAAGCCTGAGGAAAATGTGGGCGTGCGGTTGACTTCGGGATTCTTGCTGGAACCGGAGCAGAGTACGTCGGCGATTGTGGTGCATCATCCGGGAGCGAAGTATTTCGTGGTGTAGCTCCGGATAGCCACTACCTGGGCAGCGCCTGCTGCGCCGCTTCGCGACGCCGTCGCGACCACGCATCCACTTTGCGCGCCACGTAATTGCACAGCACGACCGGAATCAAAAAAATAACCAACACCAGCACACTGATGCCCGTGTCGGGGGCGTGCGTTCTGAGATCGTTCACAAATCCAAAATAGAAGAAGAGGAACCACACAGGGATCATCATGAAGAACAGCGAATGCAGCACTGCGGACCAGAATCCGAGCGGCCGGTAGAGCAGCAGCCAATTCTCCAATCTGACGATCGCGGTGGAGCGCACGTGTCCCGCTGAACCTAAAGGCTCAGTCAGCGATTGCGAGAGCTTTTCGAGAACTCGATCCAACTGGCTTACGACCGCCACTTGGGCGCTCTGCACTTTGGGTGACGGTACTGCAGCTTCCGCCAGCGTCGCATGAAATTTGATAAGCCGGTCCGCCTCCTCGCACAAACTGGTCTGCCTGGCTCGAACGTTACTTTGTTCGATCCAGCTCTTTGCCAGAGTCCCCGCATACCCGGCCACGGGGCCGAGGATTGCTACTACCGCGTTCTGCCATGTGAAGACGTTTTCGGCCGGCATTGCTCTGTCCTCCAAGAGATGGTCGGATGCACCGGGGTGTAAATCATCCCCTTTCTCTGGGGAAAAGTCACGGGAGGATTATCCGCCTAAAACGTGGTTTGCAGGCGGAGGGAGTAGCTTCGCGGCGGAGCGACCGCATTGCCGGAGAACAGGCCGGCGAAGTCGATCAGGTTCAAGCGATTGTTGAAGTTCTGAACAGCGCCCTGCAGGCGTATCGATTTCTGATCGTGCTGCCAGAGATCGGCGCCGGCAGAAGCATCCAGGGATAAAGAGGGCTTCACCCGGCCGCGGGCGAAATTCACGCGGTCGACGATCGCCTGCCCATATTGAGCAGTGTCTTTCTGGATTTCCTGAGGTGTGTTTTCCACCGCGATCGGTAGTCCGGAGCCGTATTCGCCGCTCAGAGCAATCCATGCACGGCTGGTCAGTTGGTAACGGAGGCGGCCGTGTAGCGTGTTGCGCTGGTCTTGCGAATCCCAGAAGCGGCCATTGGTTTGGCTTAGCGCGGTCGTGGCATCGCTGCCAAGAAAGAATCCTCCGGTGACCGGCAAATAGACGCTGCCGACAATGTAGGAGTAGCTGAGGAATCCGGAGAAGCGGCGCCATTGCGGGAGTTCGAGTTTGGATTCGGCTCCGTAGATTCGGGCCTTGCGGAAGGCGATGGGGAAGCTGACGGAGGTGTTGAGGAGTTGATCGTCGTCGGCGAAGTTGTTGACGTCGCGGCCGAAGACGTTCACATCGATCTTGAGTTTGTCGGCGAAGGCCTTGGTGACTCCCACTTCGTAGTAGTTCCCGTGGGACGGTTCCACCGGGAGACGCAGGACGAGCGGGTCCAGCGAGGTTACGGCTGGTGAACTGGCCAGCAGAATGTTTTCGAACGCCGGTGTCTGAAAAACCCGATCGTAAGAGGCATGAAGCACCATGTTCACGGCGGGAAAGAAGCGGGCGACTCCCAGGCGCGGGCTGACGGCGTTCTGGTTGACGCGAAGCTGATAGTGATCCCAGCGCAGGCCAGCGCTGACGGTCCATTTGCCCAGGCGGATCAGATCCTGAATGAAAGCGGACTGTTCGAGATCGAGGCCGCTGCCGGAGAAGGTGAACGCAGCCGGAGTGCCGGGGTCGAAGGGGCAAAAGGGATCAAACTCGGGCTGGCAGGTGATGACATCGTCAAAACCTTCGCGCAGGTGGGTGAAATCGGCTTCGAATCCGGCTTTGAATTCGTGGCGGCCACGATGATAGGAAGCAGTTCCCTTCAGGTACTGCTCTCGGAATCCGCGATCCTGAAAGGCGACGATGGGAGTGGATTGCGGACTGGAACTGAGCGCGTCGGTGTCGCTGCGCACCATGAAGCGGAGGTCGGCGAGCAAGCTCTCGGAGAAAATGTGCTGGTAGGAAAGGATTCCGAGAGTCTCGAAAACGTCGCGATGCTGGCGTTGTCCAGCGGCTTCCTGGATCTGCTCGTTGGGCACGAGGAATTTGGAAAGTTCGCGGCGGAGGGAAATGCCGAGCCGGTCATGATTCGAGAAGTCGCGGTCGTAGCGGGCCGCAAAGTCAGAGGTGGTGGCAGTGTTGGTGTAGTTTCCGGTGACAGGTGGATTCAAGTAACGATCGGTAAGGGCGCCGTCGGCGCTCAGTCCCAGCACGTTCTTTCCCCATCCGTACTGGCCGAGCAGATAGGCACTCGCGGTGCCGAAGCTGCCGCCGGAGAGCGCGGCTTTTCCGTGAAGGCCTGCGCGGTCGTCTTTCGTGGTGTCGACTTCGACGACGCCTCCCATCTTTCTTCCATATTCGGCGGGGATCCCGGCAGTGTAGACCGTAAGGGATTCGACGTCGTCGGCTTCGATTTCGGGACCGTTGCTGGGCGCGCGGTTGTCGGTCAGGGGGACTCCGTCAACCACGAACTGGGTCTGGTATTCGGAACCGCGAGGGTGCAGGACGGCGCTGCCTTCGTACACCCATCCAGGCTGGGAGTTCACCAGGTCGGGGAGGGAGCGCCCGGGGAGCGCGGAGGTGCGGTCGGCGATGGCGCGGGAGTCAATGCGGTTGATGGTGGAGGTGCGGTCCGGATCCAGAAGAGTGCGTTCGGCGGTGACATTGATGGCTGTGCTCATGGCCGCAACGCTGAGCCTGATCAGGTAGTCGGTGGGAAGGGCAGAGCGGATTTCGAGCAGCCCCTCGTAACTGGAAAACCCCTCGTGCTCAACATGCAGGCGATAGAGGCCGAAGGGGAGATTGCGGGCGGCGAGTATGCCGGCATCGTCGGTCTGGTAGACGCGGCGGAACTGTGTGCTGTCGCTGGAAAGTTCAACCGTCGCCTTGAGGGATAGTCCAGCGGGATCGGTGACCTTGAGGCGGAGTTCTCCGCTGTTGCTCTGCCCCAGCAAGGGCAGCGCCGACAGCAGCAACGCAAGGTGAACAATTGGGCGCACGACCGGTAGTTTGGGGGAGAGCCTTTCATGCTACCAGCTTGGGGGGAGAAACCAGGGTTACCAGTGGTTTAGCAGGCGCGGAGTTTTTACAAATTTCAGACATGCTCTTGACAAGTGAGGGGGATGAGTCGGGCAGTATCAGGGGCAGATCCGAGACAGCCTCAGGCCCCCCGGAAGGGGTCCCGGGCGGCGAGATCGAGACCTTCACGCCCTCCGTCACCGGGAGGGAATGGGGAAAAACGGGCGCTTACACCGCAGGGGGTGTGAGCGCCGTTTTGCGTTTGGGGACGCATTTTCTCGCACGCGGGTGCTTGCTTTGGCACTGGTCTGATGGCTCACGGGAACTTCCGGCGGTCGTTCACTGCTACAATTTCAGGTTATCGTCCAGGACAGCAGATTCCTCCTCGCTGCGTTGCGCTCGCCTGTCGGAATGACAAAGGGCGGGCGCGTGAGCGGAGGATTGGATCGAGGACACAGTTAAGACTGCGCCATGAAATGTCCTTTTTGCGGATTTGCCAATGACAAGGTGGTCGACTCGCGCGAGAGCAAAGAGGCGGAGTCGATCCGCCGGCGGCGCGAATGCCTGAAGTGTGGAAAGCGCTTCACCACCTACGAGCGCATCGACGAAATCCCTTACATGGTCGTGAAAAAGGACGGGCGCCGGGAGAAGTTCGACCGGCAAAAGGTGCTGAATGGCTTGCTGCGGGCATGCGAGAAGCGTCCCGTACCGATCAGCAAGCTGGAACAGATTGTGAACGAGGCGGAGTCGTTCGTGATCGAATCGCCGGAGCGGGAGCGCAAAACCAGCGAAGTCGGCGAGTTGATCATGAACCGCCTGCGACGCTACGACAAGGTCGCGTACGTGCGTTTCGCGTCAGTCTATCTGGACTTCAAGGACGTGAAAGAGTTCATGGATGAATTGAAGGACCTGGTGAAGGCGAAGGAAACGCTGGAAGCCAAAGGAAAGACCACGGTAAAAGGATAGCTTCCGGGCTGCTTCCCTGGGTTGGGGCGGCCGGCGAAGCGAAACGCAAAAAATCGCAGAGATCGCTGAGGTATATAGGGTTCTATGGGGCATACGGTAACGCTGATTCCGGGGGACGGCATCGGGCCGGAAGTGACGAAGGCCACCGTGCGCATCCTGGACGCGACCGGGGTGAAGTTTGAGTGGGAAACGTTCGCCGTCGGGGCCGAGGCGTACGAAAAATCAGGCGAATACATCCCCAAGGAAGTGATTGAGTCGATCGAGCGCACGCGGGTGGCGCTGAAGGGACCCGTGACTACGCCCGTGGGCGGCGGCTTTGCCAGCATCAACGTGGCGCTGCGCAAGAAGTTCGATCTTTACGCGAACTTTCGGCCGATCCGCAATCTGCCGCACATTCCCACCCGCTACCCAGACGTCGACTTGATCATCGTCCGGGAGAATACCGAGAGTCTCTACTCCGGCCTGGAACACGAAGTCGTCCCAGGAGTAATCGAGAGCCTGAAGATCATCACCGAAAAGGCTTCGACGCGTATTGCCAAGTTCGCCTTCGAATACGCCCGCAAGAACCAGCGTAAGAAGATTCACGCCATCCACAAGGCAAACATTATGAAGCTGTCGGACGGGCTCTTCCTGCGGTGTTGCCGTGGCGTGGCCAAAGACTTCCCGGAGATCACCTACGGCGAGCACATCGTCGACAACACCTGCATGCAGCTGGTGATGAATCCCTACCAGTACGACATGCTGGTGATGGAGAATCTGTACGGCGACATTATTTCCGACTTGTGCGCGGCGTTTGTGGGCGGGTTGGGGTTTGTGCCCAGCGCGAACCTCGGGGACGAATGCGCGATCTTTGAAGCGGTGCACGGGTCGGCTCCGGACATTGCGGGAAAGAACCTGGCTAATCCGACAGCGCTATTGCGGTCGGCGCTGCTGATGGTGCGCCATCTTGGAGAGCATGAAGCCTCTACGATGATTCGGAATGCGCTGGAGCGCGTGTATCGCCATCACGAGAAACTGACGCGCGATATTGGCGGGAAGGCGGGGACCTCCGAGTTTGCCGACGCTGTGATTGAGGAGATGGAACGAGCGGCCGCGCCGTCCTCCGCCCAGTTGTCCCGGTCGTGAAGCCTTCTCCTTGCTACTTTTCCATCTCCGCGGACCAGTTCAGGATGACCGACAGAGGCGCGGCATTGGGCTCCTCCACCTTGGTGTTGACCAGAAACCTCTGGCCATCGGCAGTGACATCGTAGGAAAACAGGTCCTGCGCAGAAATTGGCTGTCGCATGTGCGTCTGAAACAGCACCACGGGCGGGCCAGCCTCGAAGCTGGTTGCCAATCTCACCGGCACGGCCATCATTTTCCCTTCAGCAGATAAATAGAAGAGCTCCTTGCCGTCCCGCCGCCATCGCGGTTCTCCTCCACCTCGGGACACCTGCCACTTGCTGCTCGCACCGGGAAAGGGCGAAACGTACACTTCCCAGCTTCCAGTCTCATTCGAGGAATACGCCACCCATTTCCCATCCGGCGAGAACTGCGCATTGCGCACGCTCCACTTCGGCTGCAGGAACGGCTTGGCCTGGAAATCCGGCGCAGACAGGTACCACAGTTCGGTGTCTTTCCGCACGAGGACATACTTACCGTCGCGCGACCAGTCCCAAGGACCTTGCTCCTGACCACCCAAGTCGGCCATCTCCTGCTCCGACCCCGACCCATCTGCATTCTTCTGGCGCAGGTTGAAGATGAGCTTTGTCTGCGTGCCATACACGATTCGCTTGCCGTCCGGACTCCAGATGGGAATCTCGTTTAGCCCGGGGCCGAATGTCAGCCGTGTCGTCGCCTTGTTCGCCAGCTCATGGATCCAGAGGTCAACATGGCGGCCGTCCCTGTCTGTCTGTTCAAACGCCAGGCGCCGTCCTTCTGGGGAGATGCTTGGATTGGCGAATGCCCCGGGAGTTCCGACGGCACCCGCCGTCCGTCCACTTCGGTCGAACCATGTCAACTGGTACTTGTCCGCACCTTTTCCCGATTGCGCAACCAAAGTCGCTTTGCCCGACACACCAAAAAGCGCAAGGTCGGTCTGGGGAAAGTACTGCACCTCATCACTGATCGTGCGTGCTTCTCCACTCAGCACGTAGCTGCGAGAGTCAAACTTCTGTGCCACCAGAGCATTGTCCCGCATATACAACAGGTAACCGGGATCGGCGTAGGCGACGTTGGAGCTGGCGGCAACAATCGGCCGCTTCTCACTCGAGTCCAGCAAGCCCAGAAAAATCTCGTTATTCTCGAAGTGTCCCGAGAAATTCGCCGCCAAGTAAAGAAAGTGGCGCCCGTCTGGGAGAAAAACAGGCCAACGATGGCTTGATTCGAAGCGAGTCGCATCTGGCTTGGTCATTTCCACTGGCGTCCCGCCCGCTACCGACAGCCGGTACAACCCCGTGTAAAAATTGGGCGCGAAGATAATCACTCCCTCTCGGCTCCAGGTTCCGCCTCGACCGTGGGGAGCATCGCACAATACTTGCGCGGATCCCCCAGAAGAAAGATCAACTTTCTTAAGCTTCCCCTGAGCAAAAAACGCAATGGAGCGGCTGTCCGGTGACCAGAACGGGTGCGATGCATCCTCGGTTCCCGGCACAGGGGTGGCATTCCGGCCTCCTACCGGGTGGGTCCAGAGCACATATTTGCTGGTTTGATCCCAATACGCGACGATCGCCAGCGTCCGCCCGTCGGGTGACAGTGCGATGTCGTTGGCGGGGAGGGTGACGGGGCTATTAAAGTACATCGCCGATGGTGCCTCGCGGCCGCGAAGCCACCAGGCTGAGCCGCCGAGCAAGAGCAGCAACAGCAATCCAGCGACCAGCCAGCCCACTCGGTCCCAGGTCCTGCGCACAGAGGGAGAGGCGGCGGACAGCCGGGAGGACGATCCGCTCTCCTGGATCCACTTGAGCTGGAGTTTGACGTCGTGCGCGGTTTGCAGGCGTTCGTCCGGATCTTTCGCCAGACAACTCTTCACCGTGGCTTCAAGCGGAAGCGGGGACAATGGCTGCACGGTTGATATCGGCGGTGGCTCGGCCGCCAGAATCGCCGCAATTGTCGAAGCCGTCGTCTTGCCTTCGAACGCGCGCTTGCCGGTCGTCATTTCGTACAACACCGCGCCGAGTGCAAAAATGTCGCTGCGTGCGTCGGCTTCCCTGCCCTCCACCTGCTCGGGCGACATGTACTGAAATGTGCCGACCACCATGCCTTCCGTCGTCAGGGGATGCTGCAGCGTGGCGAGGGTCTGGGTTAACCCGGAACTGGGTGGGTTGGCGGGGATTACCGGTTTCGCCAAACCGAAGTCCATCAGCTTGGCGCCACTCTTCGTCAGCATGACGTTGCCGGGCTTCAGGTCACGATGGATTACTCCGCTCCTGTGGGCTTTTTCGAGGCCTTCGCAGATTTCGATTCCACATTTCAAGACCTGTTCCGGGGCCAAAGGACCCTTCCGCAGACGGTCGGCCAGCGTTTCGCCCTCCAGGTATTCCATGACGAGGTAGCTGATCCCGCCTTGCTGGCCGACATCGTAGAGATGGCAGATGTTGGGATGGCTCAAACCGGAAATAGCACGAGCCTCGCGGTCGAAACGCTCCTTGGCCTCGGCTTTCTCAGACAGGTGTTCGGGCAGGACCTTGATGGCAACCGTTCGGGCCAGGCGAGAATCGCGAGCGAGATATACCTCTCCCATGCCGCCCGCGCCCAGCGGAGACTGAATCTCATAAGGCTGAACCTGGCGGGGGCCGCCAGAGGCGAGATCAACATGCTCTGGGTTGGATCCATTCGCGCCGCTGATACGCAGATCAAATTGAATGTCGCTCCCCCCGCGCAGCCGGCCGCCGGGC
>JAIQFC010000065.1 GCA_020073465.1 Terriglobia bacterium | reverse complement strand
AAACGGATGTGTTTGTCGATCAGCCGCAGCAGATGGTTTTCAGGAACTTGATCTTCCAGACGGAAGTAGTAGAACAACGCTTCTGAGCGGTCCTGGCGCCCCATCATGATCAGCAGGCCTCCGAACATTGAAATCCAGCGCAACATGAGAAGGAACTTTTCCTTCTACCATGCTTTCGCTAATTCTCACCTGCCAATCTCAGTGACTTTTTCAACACCCACAGACGATTACACTCATTGACCCCCTGAACGGGGGAAACCTGGTCAATGAGTGATATGGCGATATTACGTCAACAATCGGCATAGTTTCGGGTTAGCCGACAACTCACCCCGAACCTTGGTCTTTCCTCTCGGAGCGCGGCTCCCGAGGTGGCTAGAGGCACGGACGAAAAGTCCCCCTTGCCTCCGTTGATCTCGCGAGGTTCCTGCTCAGTTCTCAAGCTTGACCAGGGCAAGCTTGCGGATGGCCGCCAAGTCTCTGGCGCCCCGAACCACAAGCCGCACTCCGGTACCTTCGGGGTACCGCGGAGCGTCCTCAATCACCTTGGCTACATTCTGCGGAAGGTTACTTTGCCGGGCGGCTCTAATCGCCCTGTCCCCAAGAATAAATAGGACCCGGAAGCATCCGCCGCAGGGAGAAAGATGAACGATGATCCTCTTCTTCAGTTTCAGCCGCAGAGTCCATCCGTACTTGGGCGAAATTGACTTCCATTCCTGGACGGCGACGCCCTGCTCCTCCGCCAGCCAATCCGCCAACTGCTTCCATAGCTTCGCGCTCGGACCCAGCGCCGCAGAAACTTCTTCTGCCGTGGGCTTCTCGGATTTGCCGATGAATGCGTTCTGGATTTCCACCTTGCTTCTCTTTAGCGATGTAGGCCACCAGACCTGAGGCAGCTGGTAATGCACTCTGTTCCACGGCACGAATTCTACGCGCATTTCGTTCGCCAAGAGTAACTGTCGAGAACAGGCAACTACACTCACTGAGAATTGGCCAACCCATGGTGTTCGATCTTGAATCCAGCGCGAATCGCAGCGTGTAGTGACACTTAGCAACGGCATTGGCCGGTGAGGTGGCCTCTGGTCTGCAAAAGGAGTTTTTCAGCCTCCTGGGACCCAAGACCGTGGTTCCTAAAGTTCTTCTCACTGTTGCCGATCAGGACCTTGTGTTGCAAGGACTCCTGCGCATCGCTTGCACCCAAGACCTAGATGAGGAGACGTTCATGTCCACGGCAGCCATTTCTCACAGCTCGCTGATCCAGCAGCTGCAGACATTCTTCCATCACCGCGTGACGGACCTGCAGCAGTTGAGGCAATCGCTCGAGTCCGGCGATCTGGCGGGCGCACAACAGGCATACCAGGCCATCGTCCAGCTTGGCCAGAAGGGCCGATTTCCCAATTCCAACCCATTTCTCGGAAGCCAGCGCGAGCAGGATTTCGAGGCCATCGGAAAAGCCCTCCAGGCTGGCGACCTGCAGGGTGCGCAACAGGCCATGCGTGCCTTGGTCCTGGATTTTCATCACCGAGCCTGGCAGCCGCTTCCCGCGGTGCAAGGGCCCGAGCCCCTGCCAGCGGTGGGACCCGCGGACACCCCAACCCAGAGCCCACAAGGTTCCAGCGTCAACGTCGTGGCCTGAGGGGCGCCCCAACTGCCTCCTGAACCACGCCCGCGCGAGCGACCTCGTTTCCGGCGGGGTTGCCACCATTTCTTGTGCACCTCAATGGACCCTCCCCTACTTCCAACGACCTCTTGCTCATCAACTTGACGGGCAACACCTGCGCGAAGCAGTATGAAGGCAAGCACGTGAAGGTCATGGGTACTCTGGACCGGACTGCTGAGATCGTGTACTTCGATAACGCTGCACTGCCGTGAACTGGGATTTCGCGTTCTGTTTATTCTCCTCGGCAGACCATCCTAGAGCTCAGGCTTTCCCGGGAATTCAATGCCAGGAGGTCCCATGAAATCACTTGTCCTCATCGGCACGTTGCTCACTCTCGCGGCGTTCGGCGCCGCCCAGGATCAACCCTCCCAACGCGATCAGCCGTCGGCCCGCTCCCAGGAGCGCATCACCAAGGAGGTGCGGCACGAACTGCTCATGCTTCCTTACTTTGGAGTCTTCGACAATATCGCGTACAAGGTCGACGGCTACAACGTCACCCTGCTTGGCCAGGTCGTGCGGCCCACGCTCAAGTCCGACGCGGAGAACGTGGTGAAGCACATCGAAGGAGTAGAACACGTCGACAACCAGATCGAGGTTCTTCCCACGTCGCCCATGGATGATCGCCTGCGCCGGCGCCTGTTTCGGGCCATCTACGGCTACGGCCCGCTCGAGAGATATGAACTCGGGGTACAGAAGCCGATCCGCATCATCGTGAAGAACGGTCGCCTTACTCTGGAAGGCGTCGTCGACAACGAAGCCGACAAGACCCTGGTCAACATGCGGGCCAATGGCGTCCCCGGCATCTTTGGCGTGACCAATAACCTGCAAGTCGTCTCGAATAAGTAGCGTCAGTTAGTCAACCACGAAGGGCACAAAGGCGCACGAAGGAAGCCCTAGAGGTTCACACCTTCGTGCGACTTCGTGCCCTTTGTGGTTCAGGAACTTGGGACACTACCCACCGCCTCCCCCGTTCGTCAGGATTGCCCGTCCTGCGTATAATGCTCCCGGGTTGCGCCAGCCTCCTGGAGGAACCGTCATGATGAATCGCCGCACTTTTCTGAAAACCGCCACCACCGTCACCGCCGCCACTTTTCTCGCCAACAAATTCAGCTGGGCCGCCGGTGGACACAAGATCGGGGTTCAGCTCTACACCGTCCGCGATGCCATCGCGCAGGATTTTGATGGCTCGCTGGCCAAGGTCGCAGCGGCCGGCTACAAGGAAGTCGAACTGGCCGGTTTCTCATTCGACAATGGCGAGGTGCGTTACTTCGGAAAGACGCCAAAGGAACTGCGCGCCGCTCTGGACCATCATGGGCTCGCCGCGCCCTCGACTCATGTGAACTACGCGAGTCTCTCACCGGAGAACTTCCCCAAAATCCTCGACGCCAGCAAGACGCTTAGCCATCAGTACATCGTCAATCCCTGGATCGAGGAAGAAATCCGCATGCAGCCGGACAGCTGGAAGCGCGTCGGCGAAACCTTTAACCGGGTCGGAGACGACTGCAAGAAGGCGGGATTCCAGTTCGGCTACCACAATCACTGGTTCGAATTCCTTCCCGTCGACGGAAAGCTGCCCTACGACATCCTGCTGAAGGAGTGCGACCCGAAGCTGGTCAAAATGGAAATGGACCTGTGCTGGATCACCGCCGCCGGCGCCGATCCGGTGAAGTATTTCAACCTCTATCCCGGACGTTTTCCCCTGGTTCACGTCAAGGACTTGAAGAAGATTCCGCCCATTACCACCGGGGGCGCACAGAACTTCGGTGACACCGTGGACTTGACCGAAGTGGGCAGCGGAATCATCGACTGGAAGCGCATCTTCGCCAGTGCGAACAAAGCCGGCATCAAGGTCTACATCGTGGAGCACGACCACCCGGCAGCGGCGTTCGACAGCATCAAGACCAGCTACGGGTATCTGAGCAAGCTGAGCTGGTAGCTTCTCATTGAGGTGCTTGTGTTCGTATGGGGACAGCCGCCCCTTCGGCAGGCTCAGGACAGGCTCCCGGCTGTCCGATCGGGCGCAGCCCGTTGTATCACTGAATTGAAGCCGGCTTAGTCGTAAGAGAATGTCAGAACCCTGGGGGCCGGTAAAACGTACCCAGCAAGATATGAGGCAGACGATTGCCCGGTTGTTTCGCACCGACCTCGGCGTTCTCATCCTGCTGGCGGTCGTCTTCGTCACGCTGCACGTTGCGACCAGCCGCCCCTACGGATTTCATCGCGACGAACTCGCCACGCTGGATGACGCACGCCACCTCGAATGGGGATTCGTCGCCTACCCGCCGCTCACACCCGCCATGGGCCGTCTGGGCCTGTCACTGTTTGGCATATCCACGGTCGGAGCCCGGCTCTTTCCCATCCTTGCGCTCGCCGTGGTTGTGGTGCTGTCCGGCCTCTTGGCGCGCGAACTCGGCGGCTCCCGCAAGGCCCAGGTTCTAACCGCGCTTGCCGTCGCCATCGTTCCCATCGTCACAATTCAGACCAGCGTTCTCCAGTACGTCTCGTTCGACTACCTCTGGTGCGTTCTGTTGACCTACCTCCTCCTGCGCCTGCTTAACTCGGGGGATATCAACTCGGACGCTCTCAACGAAAACGACCCGCGCTGGTGGTTCGCCATCGGCGCCGTGATCGGTCTCGGCATGATGACCAAGTACACGATGGCCTTCTTCACGGCTGGTCTGGTCGGAGGACTGCTCCTCACCGGAGCATTCGAAAAAAGGATCCGCCGCCATCTGCTCAGCCCGTGGCTGTGGGCGGGAGTCGCCGTTTCCCTGCTCATCTTCCTGCCCAACTTGATCTGGCAGATCCGGCACAGCTTCATCTCGCTCGACTTCCTCCGCCACATTCACGCGCGCGATGTGCGCTGGGGCCGCACCCGCGGCTTCTTTCCCGAACAGTTGTTTGTGTGCGTGAACACGCTGGTGGTTCCCCTGGTATTCATGGGGCTCGTGTTCTACTTCACCGAACGCGGCCGCAAGTACCGGCTGCTCGGCTGGATGTTCGTTTTGACCTTCGCCATGTTCGCCCTGGCGCAGGCACGATCCTTTTACCCTGGCCCGCTGTATCCCATGCTTCTCGCGGCGGGCAGCGTGGTGTGGGAGCGCTGGGTTACGGTTCGCCCTCGAACTCCGAGCCTTGCGATTCAGGGCGTGACCTGGCTGCTGGTTGCTTCAGGCGCAGTCGCTTCGTTTGCGCTCTTCACGCCGGTTGCACCTATTAACTCCGGTCTCTGGAATGCTACAGCCAAGATTCATGAGAACTTCACGGAGGAGATCGGTTGGACGGACCTGGTTGCCACGGTGGCACGCGTATATAAGTCCGTCCCGTCGTCCGAGCGCGTCGGTACGGGAATTCTAGTCGGAAACTATGGCGAGGCCGGCGCCATCAATCTTTACGGTCCGCAGTACGGGCTTCCGCCCGCGATCAGCAAAACCAACTCGGCGTGGTATCGAAGCTATCCATCAACGGAGCCGCAGAGGCTGATTGTCCTCGGGCTTGACGATGACTATCTGAAGGAGCATTTCGAGCATTGTGACCTTGTGGCTCACAACACGAATCCCTACGGCGTGATCAATGAAGAGAGCCGGGACCACCCGGACATCTATTTGTGCCACCACCTGCTCCAGCCCTGGCCGGAATTCTGGAGAGATTCCCTGTGGTTTGGGTGAGCTTTGGTGTGAGGGAACAGGTTCAGTAACCCATTGGCAGGACAATGCCTTCTTCCACACCGTGCGGGCTGCAGACCTCAAGGTAAGAAAATCCTTCCCCACGGAGGCTCTGGGAAATGCGCTTTGCGGAACACTCCCCGCACAATGAGATCGGCGGGGGGTTGTCCCACGCGAGAATGGTTTTTGCCAAACCGCGTTTCAGAACGACTTCAAGCGTCTTGCTGTCCAGCCCCCGGGACTCGATCCACAAGCAGTGACCCGGGTGTCCGCAGTCCTTGCACTGCCCGACTCGGCCCAGCAGATTCTGAATCTCGTGGTCCAGATCCTGTGCCTCCGGTGAAACCCACTTCAAGTGTTCCCGGTCACGAAAAACGTAGCATGGCAGGTCGCTGACGGGTTGCACAACAAGAACGCGTCCCTGGTACGCGGAATAATCTTGCTCCAGTTGTGCGGGCAAACATGAAACGCAGAGCGGCTCAATGTCCTTCTGGGCGGACTCTGCTTTCTGCGAGTACCCATGCCGCGCAGCGGCTCCACAGCGCGCACATGATCTGTTTCCCGACATCCAGCCGCCAAGCTGTCGGACTGCCAGCAGCGCAACGGCAACAACAGCCAAGGCCAGCAGAATCAACAGCCAGTTTGAAATGAACATCGTGATCTCATCCCTTCCCAAACGGCTCTTCCAGCGACAAACTCTGCGGCGTGAACAGCTCCGCGCCGTTTTCGGTGATGTGCATATCGTCTTCGAGGCGGATGCCGAATTCGCCACGAATGTAGATGCCGGGCTCGTCGCTGCAGGTCATGTTGGGTTGCAGTTTCCTCAGGTTACCGCGCACCAGATACGGCCACTCGTGGCCGTCCATGCCCATGCCGTGGCCCACACGATGGGTGAAGTAGTTGTAGTCAGGGCCATATCCGGCGTCGGTGATCACCTTGCGAGCGGCGGCGTCGATTGAGCCCGCTTCCACTCCCGGGCGCGCCGCGGCCAGCGCGGCCGACTGCGCGTGGTGCACGATGTCGAACACTTTCTTCATCTTGTCGGAAGCTTTTCCAAGCGTAAACGTGCGCGTGATGTCGGATTGGTATCCCTCCACGGTGCAGCCATCGTCGATCATGATGATCGAACCTTGGCGAATGATCTGCGGCGTGGCCGATCCGTGAGGGAAGGCGGTAGAGTCGCCGACCATGACGCTGGCCTCGCCCGGGAAACCCAATTGTCCGTAAGCGGCCGCGATCAGATCCTCTACCTGGGGCTGTGTCATGCCTTCCCGCAAGGCGAGATAAACCGCCTCGTACGCCGCCAGCGTTACCTGCGCCGCCAGTCGCATGAGAGCGATCTCGTGTGCGCTCTTGATCATGCGGCATCCGGCGGTCACGGGCGTGGCACTCGCGATCGTGACTTGCGGCGCAGCCTTTGCAATCTCGTCGGCGAAGACGAAGCGGACCGTCTCTTCGATCCCCAGCTTGCCGCCGGTAATGGCGTGGTCTTTGAGTCCTTGCGCGATGAGCTGGTACGGGTTCTCGTCTTCCTGCCACACGCGCACGTCGGGACTCCCGCCGTCGGGCCCGCTAGCGATCTGTTCTCTTGCGCGTCCCTCTTCAAATGCCGGACAGACGTAGAACGCCGCACCCCTGGCTGGCAGCACACAGGCGAACGTGCGCTCGCCTCCCCACCAGCGGATGCCGGTGAAATATCTCAAAGAAGTGCCTTCCATGAGCAGGATGGCGTCGAGCGCTCGCTCGCTCATCAACTTGCGGGCGCGCTCCTGGCGCTCGTGGCGTTCGTCGCGCGTGATCGGCGTGGCTTCGCTCTTGCGCGACTTCAATCGCGCCAGAGATGGGGGCAGGGAAGAGGCATCGCTTGCTTCAGTTTCGGTCCTCCCAGTGCCGGTCGAAGCCAGGAGAGGATTCAAGGCCAGAGAGGCTCCTGCTGTAACTCCACCCACTTCGAGAAAACGCCGCCGCGAGATCATGTGTAGGCTCCAGATCGAGAATCAGGGTCGGGATATTATAGGGGACCGCCGCATCCGGCCCTGGGACGAGCTAAGTTGTTGAGATTCGCCGTAAGTCATTGGGTTGTCGTGCAGGCTGTTGAGAAACTACAAGCTAAGTAGGGGTGGACGTAGCAACAGCGGAAGATGAGCGAGTGTTCGATTGCCATCCCCCCATAAAACGATCACTAAGGGTCTCTACGAGCCCGTACAGCGAGCCGGAGGGTCGTGGAAGCATTCTGTGACCCGTCCGGCGACCCGGCGCGCTCTGAATCGCCCCGTGGCGTGTACTTCACTT
>JAIQFC010000033.1 GCA_020073465.1 Terriglobia bacterium | reverse complement strand
CAGCATCGCCGGCTGGCCGAGCCTGGTTGGTTCCTGTCTGGCAACCGCGTGCTTCTGTCGGAGGGCTTCACGCACAAGGTGTTGGCGCAGCACCTTCCGATCCATGAGTGGGTGTGGGCAGACTGGGTACGCGCCCGTGCCCGCGGCGAGGCCAATCGCTTGATGCCGCTCGTGCGCTTGCCCGACGGCGCATTCCGCAAGCGCACCGCCCGCACCTGGGAGGGCGTAAAGACCTGCAATCTATCCGCGTGGCGAGCGGATCTGGTGCGCGTCAACGGGCTGGACGAGTCCTATTCCGGCTGGGGCCTGGAGGACTCCGACCTCGTCATTCGGCTGCTGCACGCAGGGGTGTTGCACAAGAGCGCGCGCTTCGCGGCGCCGGTGTTCCACCTCTGGCACGATGAGCACGATCGGTCGAGGCTGCCGGAGAACCGAAAACGCCTGGACGAGGTGCTGCACTCCCGGCGCATCCGCGCGATAGCGGGACTGGACCGGCATGCAAGCTCCAGCCCCGGGTGAGTCGGTGGCCGCTGCGGCCGGCTTATCTATGGCGGCGAGGAGAACTAGCCCGCATTTCTCAAAGGGGTGCGGAATTATGACGGGTGTCGGGCGAGGCATTTGCGGCATGCCCACCGCGCCCATATGTCCAATATGGGCGCGGCGTTCGAGCCGCAACTGCCCGGCCTAGACCCGTCAGAATCCGCGCAACTCGGCGTCACAGACTGTTACCCGCCTGGATTCCCGTTTGCCTTGAACGGGGGCCGACGGCATATCGTTTGGGGGTGGCCCTTTGAGAAATGCGGGCTGGGTCCGGCGGGGGCGGTTCGGTACTAGTGCGCTCTCGGAGGCATGGCGTGAGCGCTATGCGACTCCGGCCTCATGCGCTTGCTGATCTGCGTGATAGCTGGAGCGCACTAACGGTCCGCAGGCCGCGTGCAAGAAGCCCATGTCGAGCGCCGCCTTCTCGAACTGCCTGAACTGCGCCGGCTCGACATAACGCAAGACCGGCAGGTGGCCCGCCGAGGGCTGCAGATACTGGCCGACGGTGAGCATGTCGACGTCGTGGGCACGCAGGTCGCGCATGACTTCGAGGATCTCCTCGTCGGTCTCGCCGAGTCCTACCATCAGCCCGGACTTGGTCGGGATGCCCACGAAGCGGCGCTTGAACTCCTGCAGCAGCTTCAGCGAGTATGCATAGTCGGCGCCGGGCCGCGCCTGTTTGTACAGCCGCGGCACCGTCTCCAGGTTGTGGTTCATCACGTCCGGCAGCCCGGCGGCGAGCGCATCGAGCGCCTTGGCCAGGCGCCCGCGGAAATCCGGAGTGAGGATCTCGATGCGGGTGGCGGGTGCGTGCTCGCGCACGGCGCGGACACAGTCCGCAAAATGCTCGGCGCCGCCATCGCGCAGATCGTCGCGGTCCACGCTGGTGATGACGACGTACTTGAGACCCAGGGCGGCGATGGTCTGCGCGAGGTTGGCCGGCTCCTGCGCATCCGGTGGCTTGGGCCGGCCATGCGCGACGTCGCAGAACGGGCAGCGGCGCGTGCACAGATCGCCCAGGATCATGAAGGTAGCGGTGCCTTTCCCCCTATTGGCGGAGGTCCCTCCGGGACCGGAGGTATCCAGAACTCTTCGGGCCACGTTTCGACTATTTGCGAAGAAGCGTCCGGCCAGGTGTCGTCGATGCAGGCGTAGATGGTGAAGGGGCCGTTGCCGGGGGAGCCGGTGGGCTTTAGCTGGCTCCAGAGTTCGCGGTATTTTTCGAGGCGCATGCGTTTGGCTTTGCGGTGAGGATAGAAACGGAGCATGGGGGCGGGAGTGCAGACGTCGACGGGGACGAGGTACCAGAGGTCGAGAGGGACAAGGTGGGCGGCAACGAAGTCGATGTCTTTCCTGGTATAGACGGCGCGTCCCTTGCCGACGCTGTAGGTGGCGCGGGTTTCGTAGGCGCGGGCGCGGATGGTTTCGGTGCATTTGACCTGGACGCGCCAGAGGCGCTGTCCGTTGTCGAGAATGAAGTCGTAGCGGAGGCTGTCGCCCCAGGGCTTGGCGACGCCGAATCCGAGGGCGGAGGCGCGCTGGAGGAAGGCGGCTTCGGAACGCTCTCCGGTGAGCTTGGTGTTGGGGCGCTTGGGCTTCGATTTCTTTTTTGGAGATTTGTCTTTCGGCATCGGGACTGCCTGCTTTTGAGTCACCGGATTTCTTGCAGCATGAAAATGGCGGAGCCTGGGCTCCGCCATGATTGGCCGAATTGTGGTGAATGCTCACTTCTATTTTAACATTCGGGGGGTGCCCCATCCTTTTTCGCGTTCCTGGCTCGAAGCCGCGCCCTTTCAAAACAGAGTCGTCATGGCGTCCGGTAGATCCAGACCCGACGTAGGCCGGTCTCGGCGCAGTCGTGTACGACAGGTTCGCGGAATCCCGAGCTTCGCAAGGTGCGCGGAGGATGCGGTATCCCTCCGGTCTACTCTGCGCTCTGAGCCGCTTTGCGAGCCTCTTCCGATTCGAAGACGATGCCGCGGCCAGTCCTGGATTCCAGCGTCTTCCAGAACTCCGGGGTCGCTGGTCCGCGGATGAAGAACACACAATTGCGGTTGGTTCCGCTCTCATCGGTGAGGTTGAGGCTGAGGAGAAGCTTTCGTGGCTTGGCTTCTCCGATGGCTGCTCCTGGCAGCCCGAAGGCCTCGATCATTGCCGAGCGGCGCGACAGAGACACGTAGACTGTCCTGATCTGCGCGAATGGAACCTTCCAACTTCCCTTGTCCCAAGTAAACTGCAGGGCAGTCGCGTCCGCGAGGTCGAGCTTGCCCGGCTTTTTTTCGGGCAACTCCTTGACTCGTCCCTGAACGTACATCGCGTCGTAAGTCTGCGCCGCAAGCATTCCTGGAGCCATCAGAAGCGGCCCCAGCACAATCATCAGGCGAACAAGTTTGCGCATAACTCCCCCCTGCTTCCCCAGGTTCGTCTTCGGGATCGAGCGGTTAGTCGCGGACGGCAGTCTCCACCCCGGCTGCCTTGACGAACTCCATCAAGCGGTTGCCGAACTGGACATCCCAGATATCGACTTTGAAATCCTTCTTTTCCCAGTTTGCGAGCAGGCCGGTGATGGGTTTCTTGAAGATGAACTTTACCGAGAGACGCTCGGGGTAGAAGTCCATCAGTCCCCGGGAGGCGGTGTAGAACTTGTACTCGACACGCGCCAGATTGGAGAGGTCGGTGTCAAAGGCATCGTTACTCGATCCCAGGCCGGGCATGGCGCGAATGTAGCGGTAGGCAAGACGCTTGCCGTCGGACACGATGTATCCCATGCAGACCCGCTTGCCGAAGTGGTCGTGAACGGCAAACGAGCCTACAGCCTTGAAGCCGTTGTCATAATAGAAGCTGTTGCCCGCGAGGTTTGGGTCCGCCAGAATGGCGGTGACCATCTGCTCAACCGGCATCGACTTCTTCCCCTCTGCCTTCTCCTGAGCGAAGGTGGAAAGGGAGAAAGCGAGAATGCTACTCAACATGGCCAAGGTCACAGAATAGTGTTTGAGCATCTTGAATTCCTTTCTCGGACGGGGCAACCATAGGTTGCTGGCTAAGGGTTATGAACAATGGCTAGGAAGCGTAATGGGCCGTTTTGAAAGCAGCCCCTTCCCCTAGGAAGACGCGTGCCGGGGATATCGGCCGATGATCTTGCGGACAAATCCGTGGAAGCGATGCACGCCCGCAGCGTCCGGCAGAAACATATACGGACATTGTCCGGGAACCACCTGCATCCCCTGCTCCTCGCAGAATGCGATGGCTTTCGGGCTGACCGCACCCTTGCCCACACCCCGGTACATCCAAACCCGACGGATGCCCGCCTCGGCACAGTCATGCGCAACCGTTTCGGTCACTTCCGGCTTGGTCATCAGCAGTGCCGCCTCGACAGGAGGCTGGATGTCCTGCACGCGAGCAAAGCATCGTTGTCCCTGCACCTCCGCCGTGTTGGGATTCACCGGAACAACGTCATACCCGCGGCGACAGAGTTCTTCAAACAGCTTCACGCTATCAGTCGCCGGATCACGCGAGATCCCTACCATCGCAATACGTTTCTGAGCCAGGAAATCCTGGATGGTATCCAGCGACGCACCTTGAGTTGCCATTTACCCTCCTAACCGGCGGCAGATGAAGGCCCGAACCCTGTGATTGGGTGATTCTGACAACCTACCCCATCGCCGCCTATTCGGGCTCCGGCGTCCATTCGTACCTGTTCGCGACGCGAAAGTCAGTGATCAGGAATACAAACTTGCCGGGGCCCCGTCGGCGGCCGACAACCAGCACCCAGATTCCTCCGTCCCTCGCGGGTGCTCGGGGTCGGAATGACAAAGAGTGAGGTGGGCGGAGTGGGATGATAAGGGGTGCGGTTGGGATGGGGACAGGGCGGGCGGATGGGAGTGCCCCGCCACACGAGGGTGGGTGGTGGGTTGGGGGTCCGACTCGGTTCCTCCCCCACTTCTCGCACATTGCGAGAGAACTGGTGTAAGCGACGAGAGGATGTTCAGGCGTGCCTACGGCACGCGGGCTTCTAGCGCCACGTACCCGCCAGTGAACTGGCGGGCTATTGTCGGAGGTCCCTACGGGACCGGGGTTGGCATCAGGCTCCGTTTCTATCCTCACCGCAAAGCCAGACGCATGCGCCTCGAAAGTACCGCCAGCTAGCACTGGGGTACAAGCGCTTCGTGTAATAAGGAGACGGGGGGACGCGCGAGTATTCGCATGCAGCACGAGGCGGAAGTGTGGGGATGAGAGAGTGCGGGATCAAAAGCGCGCGGGCGAGGGCGCCCGCGCCACACATGCATCGGGACTACTTTTTCGCGGCGACGTACTTTTCGAAAACGATGTCAGCTTTTCTCGCCGAGGCGTGCTCTTTCCTATAGGCGCGGGCAATGTCGCCGAGAGGCGTGGGCTCGGATGGAGTCATGCCGAACTCGGAGAGCGGACGCTCTCCCTTGGCGTAGGTGTAGTCCGAGTGCTCGAGAATATCTTGTGGCTGCGCCAGTTCGTGTTGCGAGGCGTGTTGTGGATTGCCGTAGATCTGAATGGGCTGCGAGTTGTTGGGCAGCACCGAAGCAGTCTGACCGAAGGCGGCGGTGGCGCAGATGAGGCAGAGAATAAAGAGTGTCGTTTTCATGGCGTGAGGTTCCAGTTTCCGGTTTCTGGTTTCTGGTTTCCAGTTTCCGGTTGAAATCCATGATGAGTAGAGGCAATCGCGCGGCCAAAGTGGGGGGAATGACATCTTTTGGCAGTGAGTCCGTCGAGAGCTAAGACTCCCATTCTCGGGCACTTCTGGCGGTTCGGTGGGCCCGGGCGCTGCCCGGGTGGCGTTTGCAGAGCAGGGGTAGGCGCGTCCGCAATTCTTTGCACACTTGTGGAATGGAATCTCTCAGAGCCCGTGCTGGAGGCGGCGTGCGCCGGACATAACGGGTTTTACAAATCGGTGACATGAGAGAGATACGGGTCAGGTAGTTTACGGGGCCAAAGCGCGGCCCAACGGGGTGGGCTTGCGGCGGTTGAAGGAGAACTTGTGATGCGCACTATTGAGATAGGCGGTCAAACAACTTTGAAGTTTGCGGATTTTGGCGGTGGCTGCCTTGTGCCTGCTGGGAGTCAACACGGCGGCGGCGCAGACGTCGGCAGGAGATGACGTCGTCCAGTTGCCGGGGGCGGGGAGCACGATCGTGCACAGCAAGTTTGGGGGGCAGATTTTTGGATTTGACATCGATCAGAACGGGGCAGAAGGAGTGCTGAGCGAGGCACTGGACTTGTCGAGCGGGAACGTGCTGGCGGCGGTGGAGGCCTTCGATCAGAGAACAGGCAACATTGTTAAGGTGGTGGCTTAGACGCAGACGCAGGATGATTTCGTGACCATGGGGGTGGCCGGCAACTCCGTGGGACTGGTGGAGCACGAACATGTGTTGGGTCTGTTCAAGGTACAACGAACGTTTAACAGTGGTGAATCCGCTGGGCGCCAATAAATTTACCGGGAACTGGACGCCTCCCATCGATCAGAAGCACATCATCACCGCGGTGAGCCGCAACCAGGGCTCGGCCATCGCAGCCGCGTTTGCGGAGGATGTGAGCCTCAACTTCACGCCGCTGGTGTTCACGTCGAATGTAGCGGCGAACACGTTTGGACCGGTGGTGAAGATTACGGATCCGAATTTCACGTCAGGATCGAATCCGGCAATGGCATACGACAGCGGGGCCAATCAGATCATTCTGGAGCACTCGACGCTGGGGAATCCGTTCGTTCCGCCGGTCATCGGAATTGTGGATATGAATCAAGGTGGTGCGTTCACCAGCTTCAGAGTGCCACGGATGTGCGATTCGATCCGATTCACAAACTGTTCCTGGTGGCGCAGCCGGTTTCGAGTACAGCGTTCAGCGGAAGCAGCATTCTGGTCTTTGACGAACTGGGGAACTTTAAGGAGTCGATTGACGGGCTTAACTTCTCCAACACCTTTAATGTGATTCCAACGCATATTGCGCTGAAGCCGAGCAACCGGTCCGGGTTTGTGGATGGTCCGGATGCGGGGGTTACGGAGTCTCCAGTCGTTCACTTATTAGCCGCCAGAGTCCAGGGCATGGCTACTTTCGCCTTCAGGACGGAACGGCGGGATTCATGGTGGTACTTGAATGGAATTTGTGAGTGTGCTGTACTTCGGGGCATGGCCGGAGAAAAGAATCCCAAAAAAGACATTGTGCTGTGGATCATTACTGTCGCCCTGCTGGCGCTGGCCTACTTTTGGTACAAGAAGTAGGACCCGGCGCGGACGAGCCCCCCGAAGTTGTGTGGCTGGCTCATAGGGTGAAGGTGTGCGTGGGCTCGGCGCCGGCGTCCAGCCAGGCGTGAAAGATTCTTTTTGCAGAGTGCGTCTCGCCTTCCCCGCCTAATCTCAAAACACAAAACGCCATCATTGAGGCCCCTGGCCTCAGTGTCCGACTACAAAACAAGTGGCCGTTGTTCTGGGTGTAGTTGCCATCCTCACTGGTGTGGCTTGTTTGCTGCAGGGGAGCGGACGGTGTCGTAGGGTCCCCTTCGGCGCGCTTCGCTTGCTCAGGGCAGGCTCTCCCCCTTCGCTTCGCTCAGCGGTCGGGATGACAGTTGAGCAGGAGTTCGGCGGTGACGAGATCTTCGAGGGCGCAGCCTACGCTTTTGAAGACAGTGATTTCTTCCGTGCATTGTCTTCCCGGTTTCTTCCCACTGAGAAGTTCGTGCAGGTCGGCAACGATGTGGTCGCGGGTGATGGCGCCTTCCTGCATGGGGATGAGCAGGTCTCCGGGTTCGGAGAGCGTGGCGTAAGTCTCGACCAGGATGCGGGCGGAGCGCTGGATGGTGGTGGTGTCGACTTCGCGGGTATGGGACTGGAAGGAGCCAAGAAGATTGAGGTGCGTGCCGGGACGGAGGTCGCGTCCATCGAAGAGCGGGGTGGGATTCGAAGTGCAGGTGCAGAGGACGTCGGATTCGGCGGCGCAGGTACGAGCGTCGGCAGAGTGGATGACGAGGGTGCGAAAAACTCCCGCACTGGACGCTGCAACGATGGGCCCATTTACGGCACGAGTAGCGCGAACTGACGCAAGGTCCCTCACTTCGTTCGGGAGGACATCACTATCTGGGGAGCCACCCGTAAGGGCCCTCCCCTTCGCTTGGCTCAGGATCGGGATAGCATCGCTGTCCTGGTTGATTTCATCCTGGCTGATGTCGTCGATGAAAGCGGCGGTGCGAACTGGGTCGTGGCCGCAGATGAGGATGCGCTGGAAATTGCGGACATGCGGGAGCAGTTGCAGGTGAGTGCGCGCGAGGCGTCCGGTGCCGAAGATGGCGAGGGTGGAGGCGTCGGGGCGGGCGAGATGTTTGGTTGCGATGGCGGAGGTGGCGGCGGAGCGGAGGTCGGTCAGATAGTTGGCGGCGACGGTGAGGCGAGGCTGGACGGTATCGGCGTCGAGAAGAAGGTAGGTGGCTTGGACGCTGGGTTCGCCGGGAGCGGGATGGCGGCGCACGGTGACGAGCTTTGTACCAAGGGTGTGGCACGAAGGGTCGTAGCAGGCCATGGCGAGGAAGATTCCGTTGGTGAGAGGGATGTGAGTACGGGTGGGAATGGTGACAGAGGGATAGCGGTCGCGAAAGGCGGACTCGATGGCGGCGAGGACGCGGGCGGGGTCGAGGAGGCGGCGAACTCCTTCTTCCGTGAGCTGAATTGGACGGGGCATGTTGGTGGATGCGGCCCGAGGCGGGAACGATTTTACAGGAGCGGGAGGGAGTGGCTGGAGATTGTTTCGGTTGAAGTTGGGAAGTGGAATTGCCGATAGCTGATCATGGCAGGGCTCGAGGAACGCTCTCCAGCCGGCTGAGAGGAAATGGTGATGCGGCTAAGAATGCTGATGGCTCGGGTGAGCTTGCGGCAGCGGATTGTGTACTCGATCGTGGTGCTGGTGATCGTGATGGTGACGGGCACGAGCTGGCTGTTGCTGCGGTCGCAGCGCACGGCGTTAGAGACGTTGTGGGCCAATCCGTCGGTCGGATACAGCGTGGAGGAGGAAAGCCGCATTCTTACCGAGCAAGGAGTGAAGTCAGCGATCATGGCGGGGTTGGTGGCGATCGCCCTGGGGTTGGTCAGCGCCCTGGGGATCTCGGAAGCGATGACGCGTCCGCTGCGGCGCACGGCGAGGATACTGGAAGACATCGCGGAAGGCGAGGGGGATCTGACCAAGCGGCTGGAGATTGCGTCGCAGGATGAGTTTGGGGAAGTAGCGAAGTGGATGAACCTGTTTCTGGACCGGCTGCAGAGAATCATTTCGCAGGTGGCGGCGACGGCGGAGCAGGTGGCGAGCGCGAGCGCCGAACTTTCTTCGTCAGCGGCACTCCAGGCGCAAGCGGCGGAAAGCCAGAAGGATCAGACCAACCAGGTGGCGACGGCGATGCAGGAGATGTCGGTCACGGTGGTGCAGGTGGAATCGAACTCCAGCCGGGCCGCGGAGGCGTCGCGGCAGGCGGCGGAGGTGGCGCGCAAAGGCGGATTGATCGTGGAGGAGACGCTGACGGGGATGCACGCGATTGCGGAGTCGGTGGGGACGGCGGCAAAGAGAATGGAAGAACTAGGGCGACGGTCGGACCAGATTGGGCGCATTGCCAACGTCATCGATGACATAGCGGACCAGACGAATCTGCTGGCACTGAACGCGGCGATTGAGGCGGCGCGGGCAGGAGAGCAAGGGCGGGGATTTGCCGTGGTTGCCGACGAGGTGCGCAAGCTCGCGGAGCGGACAGCCAGCGCGACCAAGGAAATTGCGCAGATGATTGAGAACATCCAGAAGGAGACGAAGGCTGCGGTGGCGGCGATGCAAGAAGACAACCGGCAGGTGGAGCTGGGAGTGAGTTCGACGAGGAAGGCGGGGGACGCGCTGAAGCAGATTATCCAGATGTCGGATTCGGTCGGGGACATGGTGGCGCAGATCGCGTCGGCTACGACGGAACAGTCTGGAGCGGCGCAGGGGGTGAACCACAGTATGGAGCAGATCACCAGCCTGCTGCGGGAGTCGGCGGATGGAGCGCAGCAGTCGGCGAAGGCTTGCGAAGACTTGTCGAGTTTGTCGGAGGATCTGCAGCAGATGGTGCGGCGGTTCAAGTTGAACAGCGGGACGAGAGCTCGAGGCGGGGAGTGGAGGCAGTTTGGTGGGGGAGCGGAAGAGAGGAAAAAGGAAGGGGCATTTGGGGCGGGAGCTTCGTGATAGAGGAATGCAGTGGTGTCCTTGTTTACGGCACGGGGATGGAAGGTGTCGTAAGGTCCCCTTCGGTGCGCTTCGCTTGCTCAGGGCAGGCTCTCCCCCTTCGCTTCGCTTAGCGGCCGGGATGACAGGCAGTGTCAGAAAATCGGCCGTTTCCCGCCACCATCCTTGAATTGGAAAGAGCGGTTCGACCGGACGGCCGAGGCGCCTGTCTCTACGTGGGGCGTGGTGGTCCGTAGCAGTCGCGGGCGAGGGCCCCTTCGGCTTCGCTCAGGGCAGGTCCGCTCCACACCTGCAATTAGAAGACACGGCCGATGGAGAAATTGACGCGGCTTTGGCCGGTGGGGCTGACGGCTCCGGCGAGGGCGATGGGGCCGACGATGGTTTCGGCGATTACTCCCAGGTTGACACTGCCGCGCACGACCACCGAGTCGGGATCGTTGAAGGCGGTGCCGGCCTCGTACCATCCTCCCCAGTAGATTTTTCGTCCGACGAATTGCGGCAGGTGGTAGAGGTCGCGGCGGAACCCGAGAGCGGCGTATCCGTAGTGATTACCCAGAAATTCTTGCGGAAGGTAGGCGCCCAGGCGGAATGGTCCGCCCAGCGCGAAGACCTGGAAGGGACCGGCGGTGCCGTGGAAGGTGGTTCCGCCGGAAGCGTTGAAGAACAAGGAGGTCTTGGGGCCGGTAGGAATGAACGTGGAGGTTTGTACGTCGAGCTGATCGAGGGAATGAACGAGCGTGGGGCTCTGAAGCACGCGGGAGAGGGTGGCGATGACACGAGTTCCGGAACTGGGGACGGCGGGGCTGTCCTGGCTGTCCCAGACGTAGCGCAAGCGGAGCTCGCCAGTGCTACCTGTGACGCGGGGAAGTCCGGCACTGCCCACGAGCGGGGCAAGTTTGGCGGTGAAGATCTGGTATCCGAAGCGGAGTTCACTGCGGCGGCCGGAGTTGTAGCCGAGATCGAAGCCGCCTCCGGCACGCTCGTCGCCGAAGATGGCGATGCGGGTCTGTCCGGTGAAGGCGTTGCGGGCGGTCTTGGAGGCGAAAGCGTAGGGAGCGGCGAAGAAGTGAGAGTCGCCGATGGGCTGATAGAACTCGGTGGCGGCGAGGTTGCTGGAGCCGAGGAGGAGATCGTTCCGCCATTCGCCGCCGTGATTCTTGAAGTCCATGAAGGTCACGCGCAGGCCGGCGGAGAAATCGAAGGCGGCGGTTCCGGAACCGTTCACATTGACGGCGAGATCGACGAAGGGAGGGCCGTAGGTTTTTTCATGGGCGACGATGCGGAGGGCGGGGACTCCGTTCTGGGTGAAGCCTTCGTAACCGAGGCTGTCGAAACGGCCTTCGCCGACGAGGTGAGTGAGGCGGGCATCGAGCTCTTTGAGATCGAGATCACGGTTCAGGATCTTGCGGAGTTTTCTCTCGATGTGTTGGGCAGCGTCTCCGGTCACGCCAGCGACTTCCAACGTGCTCGCGGATTTTTGCGGAGCGCGTTTGCGGGCATCGCGGGCGGCTACGTATTGCTGCCAGTCGGCGTCAGAGAGCGCGAAAGGGCGCAGGACGGCGGCTTTGCGGGCAGCACCGTCGTATCCCATGCGAATGATCTCTTCAGCACTTTCATAGTCGAAAACGGTGTGGGTGCCGAGATCGGGAGCGAGGACGATGTCAGCTTGCTGCAAGGCGCGGCGGTCGTGGTCGATGGTCATCAAGGACAGGCTTTGGTCGAGGACGCCAGCGAGGGTCTGCAATTTGTCGCGGGCGCCGAGAGGAGGAGCGATGTCGACGGCAATGACGATGTCGGCACCCATGGAGCGGGCAACATCGGTGGGGATGTTGTTGACCAGGCCACCGTCGGCCAGGAATCGGCCGTTCAATTCGACGGGAGTGAAGACGGCGGGGATCGCCATGGTGGCACGGAGAGACTCGGCCAAGGATCCGTCGTGGAGGATGATGGCGTCGCCGGTGAGCATGTCAGTGGCGACGCAGCGGAATGGAGTGGGCAGGTCGTCGAAGGTGGAAATTGTGGAATAGGGGAAGGCGATGCGGTCGATGAGCAGGCCTACGCCGTGAGCGGGGCTTAGTCCGTTGGGGCCGTTGAGGCCGTGCTTGAGGCCGAGCATGGCGCCGACTTGATAGGAGCTGCGGTCCTGCTTGCGGCGGTAGGAGAGTTGATCGTAAGTGGGCTCGCGGAGGAGAACGTCGTCCCACTGAATCGTTTTGACGAAGTCGTGCATTTCCGTAGTGTTCATGCCGGTGGCGTAGACGGCGCCCACCAGGGCTCCCATGCTGGTGCCGGCGACAGAATCGACCGGGATGTGATTTTCTTCCATCCATTGCAGGACGCCCACGTGAGCCAGGCCGCGGGCTCCGCCGCCGCTGAGGGCAAGGGCGATGCGTGGGCGGTGGGGCGGCTCGGGAGTCGGGACGGTGGTCGCCGGGGGCGGTTCCTGCTGGCCGTGGGCGGCGGGTGGAAATGAGACGGCGGCGAGAACAATGGCGAACAGCGAAAGACGGCGGAGATCGGACAGCATTGTGAGCTCCTGAATAGAGGACGCTGGAGAATGGCTCCGTCCCGAGAAAAAAGAAGGGTAACAGGTTGGCTTGGTGGGAGTCAGCGAGAAGGTGTCGGTGCGAGTGCAGGTTGCCTTTCGAGCGCGGTAGCGATGCACGCCAGATCCTTCGCTCCGCCTGAGAAACGGCTCCGCTCAGGATGACGCCCTTCACTCTTCGCAGCGCTGAAGGCGCTGCGCTACCCAAGAACTCGCGGCTGTTTAATTGTGGAGCTTCTCTTGAAGCCGGTGGTGACGTCTGGGGTTACATGGGTCCTTCGCTGCGCTCAGGATGACAAGGATGAGGGAAGAGAGTTCGCTGTTCGTAGCGCTTCGCGCCATATCCAAGACCTTCAGGGATGGGCGGTGCGGGCTTCGTCCACAACTCTGTGGATGGCGTCGATGACGGCGTCGGGGCGGTCGTCCTGGATATAGTGGGCACTGTTGCTCGCAATTTGCTGCGTGCCTCGGGTGGAGAGATGGGCTAATTCTTCCTGCATCTTTTCCCAGGCATCGTTGGTGGGCTTGGCGAGGTCGGGAGGGAGTTCCGAAGAGGGCTTGCCGGGGTCATGGGAAAGGACAGCGAGCGGCATATCACCGAGTGAACCGGTGGCGGCGGTTTGGCGTGCACTTTCGTCAAAGCTCTTGTCTTCGACGACAGCTTCGCGTGCGGTGTGGAAGTTGCATTCTGCGGCGCGGATGACGGGATCGGGATCGCACAGGCCGATGAGACGGGGAACGCCGAGGGGCATGGTGAATTCGAGGAATTCGGCTTCACGGAGCCAGGTTCCTTCCATGTTCTTGAGAGCGGCGGGAAAGCGGTTTTCCTGGTCGGGATGGGAGGCGTCGACCAGCACCATACCGGCAACCTAGTCTGGGTAAAGGCTGGTGTAGACGCGGACGTCGTAGCCGCCCGCAGAATGACCGACGAGGATAATCGGGCCGGCGAGGCCGACGTGCTGCAGGAGTGCGTGCAACTCCTCGGCGATGTCTTTGCCCGTGCGGGCATGCGGGCTGGAGTCGCTGTAGCCGAGGCCGGCACGGTCGTAGGAACAAACTCGGGTGAACTCGGAAATCTTGGGCTGGACCTTGCGCCAGGTGATGAAGGACTCACCGAGACCGGAGTCGAGGACGACGGTGGGAGTTCCCTGGCCTTGGCAGTCGATGTGGAGTTTGTAGCCGCCGATGTCGATGAGTTGGCCGGGCATGGGATTGAAGCGGCGGTCGCGGGTCTCAGAAATGTTCTCGTAAATGAACCCTGCAGTGACGAGGACAACAATGAGGGCGAGCAGGCTACGGAGAATGATGCGGAGCCAGGGGCGGGGCTGCGAGGGTGGGCTTATGATCGTGGACATTGCTCGGGCGAAGGCTCGGCGGACAGGAGTGTCCGCCCCACACCTGCGGCATTCTACATGACTGGCGGGACGGTGATACCCATGACGGCCAGGGTGCGGATCAGTTCGCGGCGGACTATGGCTGCCGTGGCCAGCAGGAATTGTTTCCGCTTTTCATCGGGCTCGGTGAGGATGGGGTAGCGGTGGTAGAAGGTGTTGAAAAGTTGCGCCAGCTGGAAAGCGTGCTTGGCGAGGTAGGCGGGTTCAGTAGTGGCAATGCACTGGTCGACTACGTAACGCGTTTTCGAGGCGGTGAGCCAGAGTTCCCAGATTTCGTTGGCGGTCTCACTCGCCAGGTACTTGGACAGGTCCGCGGGGGAGATGTTGCTGGCAACGTCTCTGCAGAAAGTGTCGGGATCGAGGGCGGCCTTCTTGAAGATGCTGGTAGCGCGGACTACGGCGTATTGGGCGTAGGGTCCGGTTTCGCCTTCGAAGCTGAGAGCGTCTTTGAAGTCGAAGGCGATGACGGATTGCTTGGTGTACTTCAGCATGAAGTAACGAAGGGCGCCGATCGCGATCTGGGTGGCGATGGTGAGACGCTCATCGTCTGTGAGTTGCGGGTGGCGGGAGTCGACTTCTTTCTTGGCGGAGGCGATCAGGGTGTCGAGGAGGTCATCGGCCTTGACACCGAAACCTTTGCGACCTGAGACCTCTATGTAAGAACGTGCTTTGTCTTCTTCGCTGAGGGTGTAACCGAGTTCGGCGGCGCAGCGCGGGGTGAGGGCAACCATTTCGTAGGAGAAATGGGTGTAGTTATCGGCGGCTTCGTCGTGGCCGAGACCGCGAAGGGCTTCGATGACGGTGTTCTGGGCTTCGGACTGGCGGGCGTCGATGACGTTGTAGATTTCGGCGACGTCGCCGAAGTGGGGATGGTCTTTCTCGCCTTCGGTCGCAGAGATCCAGCAGTCGTGTTGGTTGGGATAGCGATAGAACTTGCGGTAGGCGAAGTCGCGTCCGAGGAGTCCGAACTTCCACATGTGGTAGGCGATGTCTTTGCCGACGTAGCCGACGGTGTTGTTGGAGCGGACGATGACTTTCTGGTCTTCTTCGGAGATCTTTTCGTACTCTTTGAATACCTCTTGAATCGGACGGGACTCAAGGGTCTGCTGCACCACAGAAGACTCAGATGATTCCTTGCCGGTTCCGGCGCGGCGCATGACCCAGCATCCTTTGTTCTTGCCTTCATTCTCGAAGGTGAGTACACCGGCTTCTTTCAATTTGGTGAAGGCAGCGTCCCAGAAATGCAGGTGGAGGATTTCGCTCTCGCGGGGGAGAAAATCGTATTCGATGTCGAGGCGGTCCATCGTCTCGAGGTGGCGGCGGAGGACGGCGGTTGAGATCAACTCGGCAACGCCAGCAGTTTCGCTGAACGCGTCTTCGATGGCGTGGAGGGTTTGCAGGCGAACTTGCAGGTTCTGCTTGTCCTGCTCATACCACTGCGAGACGCGGGCGTAGAGATCCCAGCAGTAATAGTCGAAGCGGGGCTGGCGAGTGAGCGCCTCAATCTCGGCGCGGGATTTCTTCTCGATGTGGGTGAAGCCGACAACCACGTCAGCGACCTGGACTCCGGTGTTGTCGATGTAGTTCTGGATGTCGACTTCCCTTCCCGCGTAGCGCAGGAGGCGGACGAAAGTGTCGCCGAGGATGGCGTTGCGGAGATGGCCGATGTGGGCGGCTTTGTTGGGGTTGATGCTGGAGTGCTCGACGAGAATCTTTCCGGGCGGAACTTCGGTGGGTGGCTTCTGGTCGGCGGCGAGGGCGGCGGCCATCCAGGCACGGTCAATTTTGACGTTGAGGTAGCCGGGAGGGGCAACCTGCATTTCGGCGATGCCTTCGATGGAGCCAGCGTCGGCACGGATGGCTTCGGCAATCTTCAGCGGGGCCGAGCGAAGCGGCTTGGCGAAGGGGAAAGTGGGAATCGCGAAGTCGCCTAATTCGACCTTTGGGGGCTGCTCAATGACGACATTGGGCAGGGCGATGCCGGGATGGCGGCGACGGAGGCTTTCCAGAATATGGTGGGCCAGTCGGCGTTCGAGATGACGATACAAGGAGTCCCTCTAAGCTGTTGAAGAATTAGTGATTTTAACAGAGTGGGCAGTGGAAGCTGGTTTGACGCAAGATAGAGCGTTCCCTATGATGAAAAATCAGCGAAAATTCATCAACCACGGAGACACGGAGGCACGGAGAAAGACAAGTCAAGGAATTTTGAGATTGGTTTTCTCTGTGACTCCGTGCCTCCGTGGTGAGCTGGCTTTGTATGCGAATTGCCTACCTTGAGTGTTTTTCCGGGATCAGCGGCGACATGTTTTTGGGGGCGCTGGTGGATGCCGGAGTTCCGGCTGCGGTGCTGGAGGAAGCCGTGGCGTCGCTCAAGGTGGGGGCTCGGCTGGAGATTTCACGGGTGATGCGGAGCGGGATTTCGGCGACCAAAGTGGATGTGTGGGTGGACGGGGAGAAGGATTTGCCGCGGGAAGAGTATTGGGAGCGGCAGGGGGCGCATTCTCACGAGCATTCGGATGCTCACGCGCAAGAACATCATGAGCATCAGCGTGAGCATCACCATCGTGGGCATTCGCATTCTCATGGTGGCGAGGTTTCGCGGACAGGAGTGTCCGCGCCACACAAACATGAACATGCTCATGGGCGGGGGTTGACGGAGATTCGGAAGATCATTTCTGCGGCTACGATTTCAGGCACAGCGAAGAAGACGGCGATTGCGATTTTTGAGGCGCTGGGGGCAGCGGAGGCGAAGATCCACAGTGTGCCGATCGAGAGCATTCACTTTCACGAAGTGGGAGCGGTGGATGCGATGGTGGACATTGTTTGCGCGGCGGTGGGGGCGGAAGCGCTGGGGGCCGATCAGATTGTCTGCTCGCCTTTGAATGTCGGCGGCGGGATGGTGAAGTGCGCGCATGGGACCTTTCCTGTACCGGCCCCGGCGACGGTGGAGTTGCTGAAGGATGCTCCGGTGTATTCGTCGGGAGTACAGTCGGAGTTGGTTACGCCTACGGGGGCGGCGATTGTGAAGACCCTGGCCTCGCGGTTCGCGCCGTTTCCGGAGATGAAGATCGAGAAGTCGGGATACGGCGCGGGGTCGCGGGAGTTTCCGGAGCTTCCGAACGTGTTGCGATTGACGGTTGGCGAGGCGACGTTGGCTGGGAAGGCGGCGGAGGTCATCACGGTGCTGGAAGCGAATCTGGATGATTTGAATCCGCAGGTGTTTGGGTACGTGATGGACCGGCTGCTGGAGGAAGGGGCGCTAGATGCGTTTGGGATGCCGGTGCAGATGAAGAAGAATCGTCCGGGGATGGTGTTGACGGTGTTGTGCAAGCCGGAGGATGCGGGGAAATTGACGCAGCTACTTTTTGCGGAGACGACAACGCTTGGCGTGCGGCGGCGGGATGAAGTACGGCAGACTCTGGCGCGGCGGTGGGAGAGCGTGCACACGGCGTGGGGCGATGTGCGGATCAAGATTGGCAGTATGAATGGGACAGTCACGAATTACGCGCCGGAATATGAGGATTGCCGGCGCATTGCGGCGGAGCATCGCGTGCCGCTGAAGCGAGTCATGGGGGAGGCGGTGGAGGCTTATTTGCGCGGCGCCAAAGGAAAAGCAGATTCCTCACCGGCTTGAAGCCGGTTCGGAATGACAAGAGTCTCGCAAGGACTGAGAAAGCAGGACATGAGCAGGAAGTTCTACATCACGACTCCGATTTACTACGTGAATGCGCGGCCGCATATTGGGCATGCGTATACGACGATCGCTTGCGACACGATTGCGCGGCGGCAGCGCCAGTTGGGAGCGGAGACATTTTTTCTTACCGGGACCGACGAGCACGGGCAGAAAATCGAGCGGGCGGCGCAGGCGGCAGGGAAAACTCCGCAGCAGTTCACGGATGAGGTATCGGGCGAGTTTCGGGCGCTGTGGCAGCGGATGGGTATCTCGAACGACGACTTCATTCGCACAACCGAAGAGCGCCACAAGAAACGGGTGCAGGAACTGTTCCGGCGCATCCGTGACAACGGCTACATCTACAAGGGCAGCTATGCGGGACAGTATTGTTTCTCCGATGAACTTTATGTAGACAGCGCCAAGCCAGGCGATCCCTGTCCCATCTGCGGGCGGCCCACGGAGACCGTGGAGGAAGAAAACTATTTCTTCAAACTCTCGGCCTTTCAGGAGAAGCTGCTCGAGCTCTATGCCAATCCGGAGTTCATTCGACCGGAGACGCGGCGCAATGAAGTGATTTCGTTTGTGAAGTCGGGGCTGCGGGATTTGTCGATCAGCCGGTCGACATTTTCGTGGGGCATTCCGGTGCCGGATGATCCCAAGCACGTGATCTATGTGTGGCTGGATGCGCTGGCGAACTACATCACTGCCATCGGGTACGGGTCGGCGCACGCGGGGGCGCAGGAGGCGTTCAAGAAATTCTGGCCGGCCGATGTGCAGATGATTGGGAAAGAGATTGTTCGCTTCCACTGCGTTTATTGGCCAGCGTTTCTGATCGCGGCTGGGCTGCCGGTGCCGAAGGCGATTGTGGCACACGGGTGGCTGCTGTTTGAAGAGAGCAAGATGTCGAAGTCACGCGGGAACATCGTGCGGGCGGAGACGATTCTCGACGTGCTGGGCGCGGATGCGCTGCGGTACTTTCTGCTGCGCGAAGTTGTTTTCGGGCAGGATGGATCATTTTCGTTTGATGCGCTGGTGCAGCGCTACAACTCGGACCTGGCGAACGGGATCGGGAATCTGGCCAGCCGCACGCTGACCATGATCAACCGTTACTTTAAGGGCGAGGTGCCGTATGCATCGCATGCGGCATCGCGAACGGCGGGGGATGACGCGATTGTGGAACTGGCGCGGAAGACGATCAGCGAGTTTGGAACTTTGTTTGATCAGTACCAGTTTTCGCGGGCGCTGGAAACAGCATGGGGACTGGTGGCGGCGGTCGACAAGTATATCGTCGAGAACGAGCCGTGGGCACTGGGCGAGAAGCAGGATGAGGACAGCCGATCGCGATTGGGAACCGTGCTCTACACTTCGGCGGAGGCGCTGCGGATCGTGACGGCGCTGGCGCATCCGGTGATTCCGGAGGCGACTGCGAGAATCTGGACGCAGATGGGGTTGGGGGACATTAAGAAAGTTGATTTGAACGGACTGGCTTGGGGACAGCTGCATCTGGGGACGAAGCTGGGCGAGGTGCAGCCAGTGTTTCCGCGGGCGGACAAGAGCGCGATTGAAAGGATGCAGAAGATGGAAGAGGGACAGAAGGGGGCAGTGGGGGAGGCGAAACTGGAGGCCGTGGCACCTGCGGTTGCGGCAACGGTGGCTCCGGCAGCAGTGTCCGCCGTGCCAGGACCGCCGGCGAGCGAGAAGATCTCGATTGACGACTTTGCCAAAATCGAGCTGCGGGTGGGTCTGGTGAAGGTGGCGGAGCGCGTGCCTAAGGCGGATAAACTCTTGCGGCTCGAAGTGGATATTGGGACTGAGGTGCGGCAGATTCTGGCGGGGATCGCGGAAGCTTATGCGCCGGAGACTCTGGTGGGACGCAAAGTCGTCATTGTGGCGAACCTGGCTCCGCGGAAGCTGCGGGGGATGGAGTCGAACGGGATGATTGTGGCCGCTTCGCTGGAAGGCGGGAAGCCGGTGCTGGCTAGCTTTCTGGAAGATGTGCCGGTGGGGGCAAGGCTGAAGTAGGGAGCAGTTCTCAGTGGTCAGTGGCCAGTGGTCAGAAACAACAACACCTGGCCGAGCTTTGTTCGGCCGGACAGCCGAGGCGGCTGTTCCTACATCATTCATATCGATGTTTGTTGATTCTCACGCACATCTGGATGGGAAGCAGTTTGACTTGGATCGCGAAGCGGTCATTGCTCGCGCGATGGAGGCTGGGGTTCGGACTGTTGTTGCCATTGGGAACGGGGACGGGCCGCCGACGCTCGATGCGGGGATTCGGCTGGCGGAGAAGTATCCCTTTATGTTCGCGACCATTGGGGTTCATCCGCATGAGGCGAGGCTGGCGGACGAAAGCGCGTTTGCGGAGATGGAGCGACTGGCGCGGCATCCGAAGGTGATTGCGTGGGGCGAGATTGGGCTGGACTATTACTATGATCATTCGCCGCGGGAGACACAGCGGCAGGTGTTTGTCCGGCAGATGGAGTTGGCGGGGGCGGCGAAGCATCCGATTGTGATTCATTGCCGACCTTCGGATGGCAGTGAGGATGCGTGGGAGGATTGCCTGGGACTGATCGAGCAGCAGTGGGCGACGAAGGGGCTGGGGGGGATTCTGCATTGCTTCACGGGAAACTGGTCACAGGCCAAGCGAGCGCTCGACATGGGGTTCATGATTTCGTTTGCTGGGAACATGACTTTTCCAAAAGCGCATCAGATTCGGGATGCGGCCTTGGAAGTGCCGTTGGAGCGGATGTTGATTGAAACGGATTGCCCATATCTGGCTCCGGTACCGCATCGGGGAAAACGTAATGAGCCTGCATTCGTGAAAGAAGTCGCACGGAAATTGGGGGAGTTGCGGGGGCTTGCGATGGAAGAAATGGGCGAGCGGACGTCGCGCAACTTTTACAATTTTTTCAAATTGGCTGAAATCACTGAAAGCAAAGTTCCGGCACGCTGATCCCGACAGTTCTGGTACGCTCAAGAGTAGATTCCATTGTTTCAGAAAGAATAGAAATTTATGCCCGACAACAGTTTCGATGTGGTGAGCAGGATCGATTTGCAGGAGGTCTCGAACGCGATCCAGCAGGCGCTGAAGGAAGTGCATACGCGGTTTGACCTGAAGGATTCGAAATCGAATATCGAACTGGAGAAGGATGCAATCGTTCTGCACTCGGCGGACGAGTACAAGCTCAAAGCTGTCAACGACGTGTTGCAGCAGAAGTTGGTGAAACGCGGAGTTCCGCTGAAGGGGCTGACCTACGGAGTCGTGGAGCCAGCCGCGGGTGGAACGGCGAAGCGGAACATCACGATGCAGCAGGGGATCCCGATCGAGAAGGCGCGGGACATCGTCAAGCTGATCAAGGATTCGAAGAAGAAGGCACAGGCCTCAATTCAGGGGGATCTGGTGCGGGTCAGCAGCAAGGATCGGGATACTCTGCAGGAGATTATCGCGCTGCTGCGCGGGCATGATTTTGGGATTGATATGCAATTTGTGAATTACCGGACGAACTAGAACCGTTTCACCACGGAGTCACGGAGTCACGGAGAAAGTACCAGAGAAGACCTTTCAGGCGATCAGTTGCCGGATGAGTTGCTTTTGTCTTCCTCTGTGCCTCTGTGGTTAGAAAGAACCTACATTGAGCGCGCCGGCTGCCATTAACGGGAAAGAGATATTCGACCTGCTGCGGGAGGATCTCGCGGCGCTGGAGGAGGAGTTCGGGCGCGACACAGTCTCGGGCGTGCGGGTAATTACGGAGATTGGAGAGTATCTCCGGGCGGGGGGAGGAAAGAGGATCCGTCCGGCGCTGTTGTTGCTTTCGGCCAAGTTGTTCGACTACCAGGGACGCGGGGCGGTGAAACTGGGGGCGGTGGTTGAGATCATTCACACGGCAACCCTGGTGCATGACGACATCATTGATGAGGCGAAGACGCGGCGGGGACGTCCGGCGGCAAACACCCAGTGGGGAAATTCGAAGTGCGTGCTGGCTGGGGACTGGCTGTACATGCAGGCGTTCAAGGTGGCAGTGCAGGAACGGAATTTCCGGATTCTCGACACCCTGATCGAGTTGACGCAGCAGATGGTTGAGGGCGAACTGCTGCAGATGGAGAAACTGGGCAATCTCATCACCCTGGATGAACATTTTGACCTGATATACCGCAAGACGGCGTGCCTGTTTTCGGTGTGCATGCGGCTGGGTGCGATTCTCGGCGGGGCCACGGCGGAGCAGGAATCGGCGCTGGGACGGTACGGGCACGATCTGGGGATGGCATTTCAGATCGTGGATGATGTGCTGGATCTGACGGCGTCGGAAGACGTGCTGGGAAAGCCGGTGGCCAGCGATCTGCGCGAGGGCAAAGTCACCATGGCGGTGATCCATGCGCTGGAGCGGTGCGAGGCAGACGAACGGGCGGCGATTGAGAAGATTCTTCGGGAGCGGGCTTTCAACGGCGTGACCCACGGACAGATTCTGGAGATTCTGCAGCGGTACGGGTCGCTGGAGGCGGCGTACGAGCGGGCGGCGCGTTATGCAGAGTCGGCGCGGAAGGCGATCTGCACGTTTCCCGATTCGGAGATCAAGAGAGCACTGCTTTGGGCGCCGGAATTTGTGGTGGCGCGGGAAAAGTGAGTCCGGAAGCGCTGATCGGACGCTGAGCACTGCTTTCCCGCTTCCGGTTTTCCACAGACCTCAGGTGACGGATGTCATTGCCACGGTAAGCTGACCTCCCTAGACTCAGACTCGTGGGAGTCTTGACTAGTTTCGCACTCTCCAAAGACCTGCGGGTGTCCCCTTCCAGCATCAACGAACTCACCGGGCTGGTGATTGGCGCGCTGAGCAAGATTCACCAGCGGCTCGGCCCTGGAGTGCTCGAATCGGCCTATGAGGCCTGTCTGGCGCACGAGTTGGCGGCGATGGGGCTGCGCGTGGAGCGGCAGAAGCCAGTTCCATTGGTTTACGAGGCGTTACGACTCGAGTGCGGATTTCGGGCGGACATGGTGGTGGATGGCCGCCTGATGGTTGAGCTCAAGTGCAAAGAAGCGCTGCATTCTGTGGACTACTGGCAGCTGCTGTCTCATCTCCGGTTGCTGGGACTGGAGGTTGGTCTTCTGGTGAACTTCCATGTCACGGTGCTGAAGGATGGCATCACTCAGATAGTGAGAGATTAGATAGGGTGAATAGAGTCTCGGGGCGATTCGTCTGCCCTGGCTCGGTGGCGGCTCTCGGCGATCAGGTTCTCTTCACCGCGATCCCCATCATTTCAAATCTTCCATTGAGCAGAAGCGGGGCGGAGCCGAGGAAGGCGCGGGCGGGGAAGTCCGCGCGGAAATGCTTTACGTATTTGGCGTTGAAGCGCTCCCAGAGGGTGAGGTCCGGGGAGAATACCTGGACCCAGACGAGGTCGTCCCAGGCCATCCCAGCAGCGGTGAGCACGGAAGAGAATCCGGAGAAAAGCAGGTCGAGTTCGCGGTCCACGTCAGGGGGAGCTACGCCGGTTGCAGGGTCGATGCCGATGCGGCCGGAAAGATAGAGCGTGTCGCCGACCAGCACGGCGTCGCTGAAGGGCAGATCCGGACGACGGCCGGGAAGGTTGATGATGCGGCGCGCGTGGTCTGGAGATGACATAGAAGTGAGGCCTCCTGCAGGTCATTTGCTGGATTGAAGCGCTATTGCCTTTCCATACAAAGACTTTGAGGTTTTGACGGCAACCCTCTCGACCGCCCGGCGACCAGATTTCAGGGTAGCAGAAACCGGGCCGTGATGAGCGTGAAGATGCTGAAGGGCGAGGCCAAGGCGGGCGATCCGATGAGCAAGTAGGACAATCCGGTTTGAACTCCGCGGCCGGCGGCGAAATAGCGATCACTTCTCCCAAGAGAAACGACCGCGGCGGACCCCATGATTCCGGTCACGCGGAGCTGTGACCGATGCCACAGACAGGTTTCTGCGTAGCATGGAAAATGTGAGCAGTTGGTGGAAGTGTCCGCCAGGGCGGAAGGCTAAAGAGACGCACTGGCATGCGATGGATCGCACGAGGAGCGGTCCACCCGATCTCCCCTCAGCACTCGGGAAACAGCCGGTCGCTGAGGGACCTAACTCGCCGCGGACAAACCATCAACCTGGGCAGCGGTCCAGTCGAAGCCTAGAAGAAAAGCGCCTTGGTTTTTCGACGCACCGGTCCTAACAGGGCCGGAAAGACTTCGAGTGCAGGCCGCTGCCGTACTGCGTATCTGGACGGGGTCAAGACCTCCTGAGAGACAAGCCCCGTACCCAAAGCCGGGCGCTGGCCCTTCGGGTCAACGCCCGGCTTTGTTTATACTGAGACCTTTCGCGGTTCAGCTCATCCAAAAGCTCATACGATGAATGACCTCCTGTCGATGATGGCGCGTCACGGATATGCCTTGACGTTCGGACTGCTGTTCGCAGAAGCGATCGGCTTTCCCTTCCCTGCCGCGATCGCGTTGGTGGCCGCCGGTGCGGCGATGGCGTCGCACACGTTGTGGGGACCGGCCGTGCTGGCAGCCGCCATGATTGGGTTGTTGCTGGGCGACGTGGCACAGTTCTGGCTGGGGCGTTATGCGGGATGGGCGCTGCTGGGGTTTCTGTGCCGGGTATCGATCAATCCGGAGACTTGCATTTTGCGGTCGGCGGAATCTTTCTACAAGCGGGGAAAGGTGACGGTGGTGATTGCCAAGTTCATTCCCGGGGTCAACACCATGGCGGCTCCGCTGGCGGGCAGCATGAAGATGCGCTTCTGGCAGTTTCTGCAGCTGGATTTCCTGGGCGCAGCGCTTTATAGCGTGACTTATGTGCTGCTGGGATATGTTTCGCGGGATTTTCTCGCTGTGGTTCTCAGCAGCTTTCATGCAGCCGGGCGAGCCATGGAAGTGGTGATCATCGCGGCTCTAATGGCGTACGCGATCTACCGGGTGGTGCAGTTCAGCAAGCATCGAGTGTACCGCGTAGTGCCGCGGGTGCAGGTGGAGGAATTGGCGTCGCGGCTAGCTTCGGAGGATCGAGGACGAATCCAGATCGTCGACGTCCGCAGCCACGGATACTATGACCGGGGCGCGGAGCGGATATTGGGCTCGGTCCGGATCGAGCCAAACAATCTGGAGGAAGAGGTCAGGAATCTGCCCAAGAACAAGGATATTTATCTGTACTGTACTTGAGCGCGCGAAGCGACCAGCGCCCGGGTGGCGCACCTGCTGCGGGAAAAAGGATTCAATACGTTCGTGATTGTCGGCGGAATTGCGGCATGGCGCAAGGCGGGAGAACCGCTGGAGTCAGTACCCAAGAATGACCTGGTGAAGCTGCCGACGTTTAGTTAGTGGCCAGTGGTCATGCTGACTTACCTGCCCCCACACACACTGGATCTCCATCACACTCCGAATTGACGCAGGTGATGGTCCAGGTGCTTGTACATTCCGGTGGCCCATTCCTGGGGCTTAAGCGGACCAAAGAACGAGTGTGGATGCTTGGTGCATCCTGCTTCCCCGCCCTGCTGAAATTGCCGGATGCGAAGTTTGAGTTGCTCTTGTTCCCGGGAGAAATCTCTCTGATCGGCGATCACAAATTTCTTGTCGGTGGGACTGTTCCTGGAAAATGGCTTGTCGTTGGTGAAGATTGGCCGCACGAAGGGACCGAGTACTCTGCCGATGAACAGCCGTGGCAGCACGAGGCGCCCGGACGCCGTGTCAAGAGTCGCGGAACAGTGCGCCATCATTTGCGCGACATCCATTTTTCCCCACTGGCGCTGGGTTGTGGGTTGAAGGCGATCAATGCGCGAGATAACCTCGTCCACCGCATCCGGTTGGAATAGATTCTTCATACCAATCCTCCCAAGGCCCGTCTATCTGTGTGGACCGTCGGCAATGATAGCATCGGCAAGGGCTGGTGGCCGCTCGGGTCGATGTAGCAGTTTGTGAGGCCAACATGCGACTGCCATTGGCTGTGGCGCTTTTCGCAGTTTTCGCGGTGACGCTTTGGAAGACTGGGGATCCTCTCCCCGCTTCCCAGAACTTCGAGATTGCAGTCTACGATCGGGATCCCGCCCATATCTGGAACCGGCTGTATGCGGCCCTGTTGATCCGCGAGGATCGCCACGGAACTCAGTACGGCGCGGATTTGCTCGATCCTCTCCTCTGGCTGGAGACGGAACACCTGCTGGAGGAGCCGTCCCACCGGCACGCTTTGCAGGTTCTCGACGAATTCCTGCAGACGCATGCCGAAAATCTGATTCGCGATCCCGTGAAGCGTGCGCTCCTGCAGCACGACCTGTGGGCCGTGTTTGACTGGTCTGTCCAGCAATACCCGGGAAACAAACGACCGCGCTACGACAAGGAGAAGCGGGAATTGCAGGTTCGGCTGGCGGAGGTGCTCCGGCGTTTGGCGCTCACTCCGAAGGAGATTGAGACACTGCCGGATAATTACGCGCAGGCGGTGGTGTCGGGGACGTTTGCCAAGGAGTACGATCCATCGGACCGGGAGCGTGCATTCCTTCCCCCCGACTTGCTGGACCCGCGCGGGCCGTGGGTGTGTATCCAAGTGAGTCCGGAGGCGACGGATTCCGGAGGCGTGGCTCCTCAACATCTTGAAGCGGCTTCGGGACGCTCAGGTTTTCTGGTGTTTGTGCGGCTTCCGGGAGGGCGCAAGGCGACGCGGGATTATTTCCAGGTGCTGTGGAACTTTCCGCAACCCTGGGTCGAGGGCCCAACTTTTGCCACGGATCAGGCGCAGGTCAATCCTGATCTGCCTTCTTTTCCAGCAGGGACGCAGGTTGCCCTGGTGCGCCGGATGACGCTTTTCGACAATCAAGGCAACCTTGTGACATCACCGATCACGGAAAGCGTGCAGGTACGCGTGTATTACGCAATCACAACGACGGCGGAGCGATTCTCTGCCGGCAGCGTGGCGGAGGTTGCCAAGAACAGCGGACAGGATTTCTATGAGGTCAGGTTACGCCGGCCGCTGCTCTTCGCCAACAAAGAGGGAGGGCTGAGAGCAGTCGGGCGCGATGAGATGGAACTCTCGACCTTCGCGCAGATGGGAGACGACCTGATCGAGGAGATCTCTCGGGGGCCGGAGTTGAAGAAGACGGTGCGCCCAGTATTGCAGACCTGTCTCTGGTGCCACTCGGGAGGAGGGGTGCGCTCACTCAACAGCCGGAGCAGCCTGCTCAAGCCGAACCGACTTCAAAAAGAGCCTCGGGATGTAGCCTACGGTCCACTCTATTGGAACGACGGGGCGGCCGTTGGGTGGAAGCAGAACCACTCGGACTGGGGATTGTTGAACGGGTACTGGAGGGCGAGCAGTAACTCGCACTAGGCGAGCCAAAGAAGATTAGGCATAGAAGCTTGGGTTGGGGTGTACCATGGCTGGGCCTTTAGCCCCGATGAACTCCGGCCCAAGCCGCGACGTTGCCGCGCAAGAATCGGCTGGACAGCTGTCCCCGCAGGAGCAGGGCGCGGGGATGAACCGGGTTCTGTTTCTGCTGGGCCTGTCGGTTCTGATCAACTACATCGATCGCAGCAATCTTTCCATTGCGGCGCCGCTGCTAAAGGACGAACTCGGCCTCTCGGCTTCGCAGCTCGGCACTTTGCTCTCGGCATTTTTCTGGACCTACGGGTTCATGCAGATTCCCGCTGGCTGGCTGGTGGACCGCTTCGATGTGAAGTGGGTGTTCGCTGCGGGCTTCTTCCTGTGGTCAGCGGCGACGGCAACGACCGCGATGCTGAATGGATTTGCTGCGCTGATCGCGATCCGGATCATTCTGGGTGTAGGCGAGTCGGTAGCTTTTCCGTCGTACGCCAAGATTCTCAGCAGTCACTTCACCGAAAGCAGGCGCGGGTTTGCCAACTCGGCGATCATGGCTGGCCTTGCATTAGGGCCGGCGGTGGGCATGCTGGTAGGAGGAACCGTGGTTGGCCGCTTTGGGTGGCGACCTTTCTTCCTGGTGCTGGGCCTGGGAAGCCTGCTCTGGCTGGTGCCATGGCTGGCGTGGATGCCGCGGGGCACGGCCGCATCTGCACCCGCGTCCGGAACAAAGGTGAGGATTCCGGATATTCTGCGGCAGCGATCGGCGTGGGGCACGTGTGTGGGGCAGTTCTGCATCAATTACACGCTGTATTTCCTGGTGACCTGGTTGCCGTTCTACCTAGTGCGGGGACGGAATCTGTCGATGGATCAGATGGCGAAGGTTGGGGGATTGGTCTTCTTGCTGACGTCAGTTGCGGGCATCGCGTTCGGGAAGGTCTCGGACCGGTGGATCCTGGCAGGAGCGTCTGCGACGAGAGTGCGGAAGACCATGATTGGAGTGGGGCAGACCGGCTTGGGAGTCTGTCTGGCGTTGACCGCGGTGGTACCGGACAACATTTTCGTATGGGTATTGGCACCGGGAGGCATCTTCCTGGGCATGAGCGGGGGAAACTGCTGGGCGGTTACGCAGACCGTGGCTGGCCCCCGGGTCGCGGGACGCTGGGCTGGCGTGCAGAATTTTATCGGGAACCTGGCGGGGGCGGTTGCGCCCGCGCTCACTGGATATTTACTGGGCCGGACGGGGCGGTTCTACTGGCCATTTGTGATTGCGGCGGCAGTCTCCTGCATTGGAACATTGAGCTGGGTGTTTGGGGTGGGTCCGGTGGAACCCGTGGACTGGGAAAAGAAGACGGGCAGATCGGGGTTTGGTATCGCCGCCTCTCCGGCGACGGGCGCTCTGCAGCCGTAATACACTTCCCTTCATGAAGCGTGAAATTGAAATCAAACTTCGAGTGGGAAACGTGCGTGCTCTCGCGGGCAAACTGCGAGCGGTGGGATTTCGCCTGGTGACGGGGCGGACGCATGAGGTGAATACGCTGTACGACTTGCCGGGTGAAGTTTTGCGGAAGCGCAAAGAGCTGTTGCGAGTGCGGCAGTATGGATCGGAGTGGACGCTGACGCACAAGAGTCGAGGGAGGATTGGACGGCACAGCAGCCGGGTGGAACTGGAAACTTGCGTGAGCGATGGGCGGAAGATGGATGCGATTCTGCGGGCGCTGGGGTACGGGCCGTCGTTCCGGTACGAGAAATTTCGGGCGGAGTGGACGGATGGGAAAGGGATCGTCGTGGTGGATGAGACGCCGATTGGAGATTTTTGCGAGATCGAAGGGGCGCCGCGATGGATTGATGCCACGGCGAAGAGGCTGGGGGTTCGCCGCGAAGAGTACATCATGAAGAATTATGCGACTCTGTTTGGCGAGTGGGCGCGGGAGACCGGCAGCGGGGCGTCCGAGATGACGTTTCGGGCGGTGCGGGTGGGGCGATGATGTGTGCAGGACGGCGAAAACCGGTGTGGGGTTGTGACGAAATATCACCAGAGGAACAGGTTCTCTGGTCGTGCCGGAAGATTCAGCTGCCGCCAGTCGGAATCTCCCACCCTTCGCAAAGAACGCGAGGGATGGGGCACCCTCGGCGACCTGGAATCGCTCCCATGTTTGCCGTAAGAAAGGGAACGTCCCGTCTGTCCCCACATTTCCCGTGCCCAAAGAGCCTGGGGTGCGGTCATGCAGACTGGCGCAAACACGATCCGATGCAATATGAGCACTAAACCGCAATAATGCTTGTGTCTCGGGAGATCATCCTTAATGTCTCACGTAGTCTGTGGAGGGAATACATGCGAATGACTTTGCTAATAGCTGGTATTGGTTTTGCGTTTTTTGGGACGGCAACCGCGCAACAGTCAGCATCCGTTCACCAAAACGTTTCACGAGCGTTGCAAAAGCTGCACAGCCAGACTTGGGCTGATCGTAGCAAAGCATTTGAAGAAGCGGCAGCACTGTTGGCGTCTAAACAGACTCCCGGAGATAATGACAAGCTGCGAGTTGGTCTTATTCAGCTGCTGGCCACTGAAAACATCCAAACCAAAATACTAGCCAACCACCATAATGCAGACGAGGATGCAGAAGAAAAGGATACCGAAGAATACTCGGAATACTATGCGAACCTCATTGGCGCGGTAGCCGACTTGAAAGATGAGCGAGCCGTACCCTCCCTGCTGGGTGCAGCCAACACCGGGGGGATGGCTACCCGAGGCATCGCTCGCTTCGGTAAGAAAGCTCTGAACCTGGTTCTGGAGCAAGCTAGTAGTAGAGACCCAAGTCTCGCATCTGGGGCAGTCTTTGTGATTCGAGAAATGCTGGAAATGCACACGGTCACCGATCCAGATTCGCACCAGCGGATGAAGAATGCCTTGCGATTGGCCCTTGGTTCGCCAGACTTTGGAGTTCGCGATAGTGCGATCTATGCGATCGAGTATTTGGACGACAGGGAGGAGTTCGTGATAGTGCTGAACGAAGTAGCAGAACACGACCCCTTCAAACTTGCCGGCGAGAAGCCGGACGATAGTCGAGATATTGGGAAACTCTACCCTGTGAGACACCATGCCAGGAGCCTGCTCCGCAAGATTGCGGAGCATCAGCCGCCGGTAATTGACAAAGGGATTCGGCATTAGCTTCACGAAAATGGCAAGGCCCGGGCGCCCCTCGGGCGAAAACCGGGGAGACGGGACGTTCCCCAATTTACTGAGACTGGGGGCGGGTGGCCCCGCCTTTCAGAGTTGTTTTTTCTTTCCCGTTTCGAAACTGTGGGTGCCCCGTCCTTGCGTTTTTTGCAAGGGCGGGTACGATGCTGTCGATACCATGGGCTTGTCATGCCAGCGGGCTTGCATCGCACCTACGGTGCACATCACCTGCACTTTATCACCTGTTCCTGCTATCGGCGGTTGCCATTCTTCCATCCTGCGCGAGCGCGGGATCGATTCCTTTCCATCCTGGAGCAGACGCGCCAGCGTTACCGGTTTGTCGTGGTCGGCTATGTCGTCATGCCGGAGCATGTGCATCTGCTGCTGACCGAACCGGAGGTGGGGTGTCCGTCGACGGTGATGCAGGTACTGAAGCAGCGCACAGCGCGGACCTTGTTGCCCAAGAGAAAGCGTCGTGATCCGCGTCAGCGCGAGTTGTTTGTGGAAGAAGCGCGGACGGGTGGCCCACTCAAGCCCGGTTTTGGCTTGAGTGGGGATGTTCACACGTCACAGACTTGGTCCGGCGAACAAAACTAGATTGTCCTCATGCCATGGGGACTAACGCGTTTTCACCACAGCGGGCAGAGTCATTTCGTCACATTCTGCTGTTACCACCGCCGTCGCTTGCTTACCACGGACGCAAGCCGACAAATCTTCGAGTCAGCCTTGGAGCGGGTGCGTCGCAGTTTCAGGCTTCAGGTTTACGGGTACGTAGTCATGCCGGAGCATGTTCACCTCCTGCTCAGCGAACCACAACGGGATACGTTGGCCGATGCGCTGAAGTCGTTGAAGCAAGGAGTGTCGCGGCGTTTGATTGGCGACGCGGAGCATTTCTGGCAAAAGCGGTACTACGATTTCAACATTCGAAATTACCCGCAGTTTGCGGAAAAGCTGCGCTATATTCATCGAAATCCGGTGAAGGCTGGGTTGTGCGAACGTCCGGAGGACTGGGAGTGGAGCAGTTTTCGCCACTACGCTACCGGCTGTGAGGGACGGGTAGAGATCGAGTCGGAATGGACGGCGCGAAAACGCGAACGAGCGGCGGGAAGACTTTGTCCAGCGGTAGAACTGCCCCACTCAAGTCCAAAACCAGGCTTGAGTGGGCCACCCGTCCAACGTCGCCGCCTCCGCGCACTCCTACGACCCAAACAGCCGGCGGTGCGCGGTCAGGCGCTCGCCGGGTGCCCCATGTCTCGCGTCCTTTGCGAGACGTGGGAATGTTCATCCAACCCGCAAACAAAATCAGGCGTCCGCAAAGAGATTCCGAAGAATTCCCTTGACATCAGTCCCTGCCCCGGCTCATCCTATCTCTATACGCATTAGATCTTTGAAATATGAATAGCAATTAGATAAGTACAGCATGCGCAATATTTTGCCAGCCGGGCCAATGATTCCCAAGCACTTAGTCGAGGCAAAGTCATCTAAGTTCTTTGAATGGAATATTTTAGGGACAAGTCATTTGCTTCTAAGATTTTACCGGGAACCAGTCATATCTCTTCCCCGCAACTTCCTCAAAGCAAGGATTTTACCGAAAGATATCTTTTATTGGTAATTATCCCTTGACAGTAGGTACGCTCAATCTGCACACTGGTCTGGATGGAGTCGCCAAGTGGCAAGGGCGCTACAGGATCGAAAGGAGCTATGATCAGTCTGTGCGCGTACCCGACTTCGTTCTAAAGTGCGTTGGCTTCGTCTGCGAGGTAGAGCACCGAGACGGTGGTGGAGTACCGAGCGGCGATCCGCACGGTACCGGGTTCTTTGTGTCGGTGCCTTGTGAACATCCCGAGATGCAGGCAAAGGGAGCCTGCGCTGTCTACCTCGTTACAGCCAAGCACATCATCGACAAATTAGCCAAGCGGAAGATCAGCCTTGAAAACCGGAAGATTTATTTCAGTGTCAACAAGATCGGCGGTGGGAAGACGACGATTGACCGTGTAATCGGGAATCGTTGGTGGTATCACCCAACGGACAAGACGGCAGATGTGGCTATAGCGCAAGTGTGGCCTTCTTACGATGCTGATCTCATCTCAGTCGGCATCGTGCAATTGGGAACACCGGAACTTCTCTCCGCTGTGAATATAGGGATTGGCGATGAGGTATTCTCTACGGGGCTCTTCACTCCAGCGGACTCCACTAGGAACAATATCCCCATCGTTCGCCACGGCAACATTGCGATGATGCCCGATGAACAAATAGAGACGGAACTGGGATACGCGGATGTGTACCTCGTGGAAGCGCGTTCACTTCCAGGTATCAGCGGGTCACCTGTTTTCGTAAGGCCAACAATTGATTTCAAGGTTCCACACAAAAGCGGGCACAAGGCGGATGTGTTTGGCGCTGGCCTTGGCGTGATCCTGCTTGGTCTGATGCAAGCGCACTGGGATGTAAAAGAGTCCGAAATAAATGAAGTATTCTTCGATCACGACCGCAAGCGTGGCGTTAACATGGGTATTGCTATGGTTGTGCCAGCAACCAAAATTCTAGAGACAATCAACCAAGAGGAACTCGTGGCAATCCGAAGAGAAGGCGAGAAACGAGCGACCCGCAACATGGTTCCGGGAATGGACTCAGCAGCGCCGAAAGATAAAAAAACGAGTTTCACGAAAAACGACTTTGAGACGGCGCTGAAGAAGGCCAGTCGGAAGATCAAACCGAACAAAAACTAGGTACGGTTTTGTGCTCGCAATTGACCTTCGATGAACGCACGTATTTCTCCGGCTCGTTGCTGCTCATTAGACCAAGACCCAAGCGTTATAGGACGGCCATGCCCTGCTGCTGGACTTGGTGGATTAGGGCACATGAGTTCGTACCGCAATCCGCCGTTCTGATCGGTGGTTTGAGTGTAATCGGCTGGCTGGTGGCAATGCGCACAAAAGATTCTCGGCTCATTGAAGCTTGTGCGGCCTACTTCTACTAAGTCCTTTTCAATTGGCATGACAACTCTCATTCCCTCTAGAGAGGAGGCTCGGTTAGAACTCGCCAGCGGTATTTGCCGGATTCCTCGAAGCGCAATTTGTGCCCCGCTTCACAGCAGGCGCTCTCTGAGAAACGCCAGCCTTTGGGAGAAACTGTCGGCCTCCAAGTTCCCTTTTCGTCACCCTGTATTACATGGATCACTTTTTGAGCTTCGCAGTTTTTTCCATCGCATTCTACTTCTATGGCGGCGAGGTGGCACTCGTTCGATTGAAATAGGCTCGGTGTATCAACAACAAGGTGCTCAACAGCATCTTGTAAGGAATAAGCGGACACAAGCCCGCAGTAGGGACATACAAAAACTGCTTTCTGACTTTCCTTGGTTGTCCGGCGAAGATTGCCATCTATTTCTAATGGGCTGGAGTGCGGGATCGGAATGGCGCAGTGATTCGGACTCTTGCACCGCAGAAAGCAATGGCGAAACCCCACAGGATTCATTTATCACCGCAAGCAATAGCGAGTCCGTTCAAAGCGACCCAACATCAGTCAGAACGGCTCAACCATGACCGGAGTCCGGCGCACAACTACATCGCGCTTCTCGATCTGCTGTATGAAACTGAGAAACATGGGCTGCACGTCGAAGCGCCGATTGTACCGGAAGCTGTATTCGTTCAGATAGGTCTGTAGGTAGTGACGGCCAACGTTGTGATACACGCCCCGCAACCCATTCTTTACCAAGCTCCAGAATCCTTCGATGGTGTTCGTATGCGTCGTCCCGCTGACATACACCTTCTCGCTGTGCTTGATGCGGCGATGAATGTATCCGCGAACCGCCAGGCCGTCATAGGACGGAAACTCGTCAGTGAATACCAGATGGCGCGGCAGAACGTGCTCACGCACCAAGCCAACAAGCGTGCTGGCACTAACATCCTGAGCAACAAAGGCGCGGACGGAGCCGGTTCGCTCCGCCAAGCCGATGACCGGAGTCTTGCCGTTGGGCTGGTCGCTGGTGGAGCGTCCACGCATTCCGCCACGTCGCCGACCGCCGTAGTATGTTTCGTCAACTTCTACGCCCTTGCCCTTACTGCCCAGCGGCTCCGTGCTCTTATCCTCCAGCATGGAGCGAATCTGCTTGAACATTCTCCATGCCGTCTTGTAGGTAACGCCCGTCTCCCGCTGAATCTGCTTTGCCGAGATGCCGCAACGGGTCTGCGCCATGAGGTAGATCGCATAGAACCACGTTGTGAGCGGAGTGGGGGACTTGTGGAAAATCGTGCCAGCGGTCGGATGAACGTGATGGCCGCAATGGTCGCAAGAGTAGGACGGGCGGCTCACAACACGATGGTGCTTGGTCACCGCTTCGCACTTCTGGCAGTAGATGCCATCCCGGTAGAGATAATCACGAAGCCACTGAAGGCAAGTCGCGTCATCCGGGAACTGTTTCTGGAAGTCTTTCAGCGTATACGGAAGCATGTTCGGTTTGCGGTTGTTATGGCTCATGGAGAATCCCTATTTCTCTCGTAGCTTGCGAATCCGATCAAGCGCTTCTCGCACGCTCGGATTTCCTACGCTGTCACTGTTTTCTTGTTCGGCTATTTCAGCGGCGTGCGCTTGCTCAAAAGCTTGGGCAAAACCCGGCACTGTTTCTGCAAGAGCAGTTAGCATCGCTGACATCTGAAGAACTTGACCGTTTATCGCTTCACCTAGATCAACGATCATGTCCAGAGACTCGGCGAGCATTTCTTTCAGGTTTCTCTCGCTCATTTTCTGTACCTACCGTGACTACGCAAACCTTATCAGAGTTCGTACCTACTGTCAAGGGATAATTACCCTTTTATTTTTCAAGATATATATCCTGGCCCGCCGCACTTGCCTCTTGGGCACTCCGCCAAGCCGGGGTAGAATAGGACGAGTTGAGCGTCCCCGGCCGATCCTCCCGGCCACAAATGACCCTTCCACCTCGCACTTGATGAAGCCCACGCACGCATGCCTGTTGCTAGCCCTGTTGCTGAACCCGGCTGTTTTCGCCCAGACTACCGCGTCGGCGCGCCCGTCACGGGCGACGGTTGGGGGCATCGTCACGAAGGATCCCACAGGCGAACCGGTGAAGAAGGCTCTGATCGAACTCATCGCCGAGAACCAGAGCGACGGAGGAAACTACACAGCGATCACCGGCGCCGATGGGACATTCCACATGGACGGTATTCTGCCGGGACGCTACCGGCTATTTGCCGAGCGCACAGGGTTTCTGGAAGTCGACAAGCACCGTCCGCGTACCGAAGGCAGGGTGCTGACTCTGAGCGCGGGGCAGGAACTCAAAGACCTGCTCATCCGGCTACAGGCTGCCGCGGTTGTCGCAGGCCGGGTGACCGACGAAGATGGCGATCCTCTGCCCGATGCGCAGGTGGCGGTGCTGCGTGAGACCTACGTTTCGGGGCACAGCCGCTGGGAGCAGGCGGGGGCGGAGCGCACCAATGATCTGGGCGAGTACCGCATTGCGGGGTTGCCTGCGGGCAACTACTACGTATCCGTGACTCCCCCACCGAACTTCAAGAGCCTGATTGAAGCCTCGAGCGGTGCGCCGTCTGATGCAGGGAAGGTTTCCGGTGGAGCCTCGGACAAGCCTGCCGTCACTTCCTACATGACGACCTACTATCCCGGCACGAAGGATCGCGGCCAGGCGTCTGCCATCACGTTGCACGCGGGCGACGAATTTCCCGCGACCTTCTCGCTGACGCCGAGCCCGAGCGTGGCCATCCGCGGTACGGTCGTGAACCTGCCGCGGGGGGCTACGGCCTCGGTCCTGCTGCAGTCGCGCGATTTCAATCTGACTCTGAACGGCGCGGAGATCCGCAAGGATGGCAGCTTTGAGATCCGCGACGTCTCTCCGGGAGCCTACACGGTGGTGGCGACAGTGAGCGATGCGGCGGTGCCCATGACAGCGCGCCAGGTGCTGCAGATTACCGGAGACAACGTGGAAGGTCTGCGTCTGGCGCCGCAGGTTGGCGGACAGGTTCACGGGCGGCTTCGCTTGGAAAGCAGGAGCGTGATTGGGCGGTTCGAGCCAAGCCAGGTATTCCTCTCGCTGATCTCGGCAGATGGCGACGATGATGTGAGCGGTGCCGTGTCCTTTGGCGAGGGCTTTTCTACGTTGGCGCACGTGGCTGCCGACGGCAGCTTCGAGTGGAAGAACGTGCCAGCGGGACACTACTACGTCCAGTTCTCCGGCGACGGCGGAGGGAGTCCCGACTGGTTCCTCAAGTCCGTGGCGGCAGGGGGCCGCGACGTGACTGACACGGGATTTGGCGTGAATGGCGGTGCCGCCGTGCTCGATCTTGTGGCGAGCGCGGAGGGAGCCGTCGTCGACGGCGTGGTGGCGAATGGAAAGGGCGAGCCCGTCGCCAACGCCGTGGTGGTTGCCGTGCCAGAGGCGCGCCTGCGTTCGCGCACCGACCGCTTCCGCAAAACCATCAGCGATCAAAGCGGGCGCTTCACCCTGCATGGTGTTCAGCCCGGAGCCTACACGCTCCTTGCGTGGGAGACCGTGGACGGAGAGGCTTACTACAACCCTGAATTCCTCAAGAGCTACGAGGGGCAGGGAAGGGCGCTGCGGGTGAGTGAGGGCGAGCGGAAGAGCTTGCAGCTCGCGGCGGTGCCGGCCTCTGAGGATCAGCCGTAGCAGCTTTTCTGTCCGCCCACTTGCCGGTCCTCGCAGTCCTGCCTGGACCTTCTTCCCGCAGAAACCGAGAAGCCAGGTACCCGCAAACTCAGGAACCGAACCGCTGCGCCGCGCGGGCTTTCGCTTTTGCGGCCTCTTCTTCCCGATTCTTTGGCGGTGCCGTCGTTTCGAGCGAGTGGAGAAGGCGGGTCGAGACGGCGGCGATTTCATCGACCGCCGCCAGGAACGAAGCTTCGTTTGCCTTGGACGGTTTGTTGAAGCCGCTGACTTTTCTCACGAACTGGAGCGAAGCAGCGCGAATTTCTTCCGGAGTTACCGGCGGGTCGAAGTTGAAAAGGGTTTTGATGTTCCTGCACATTCCGGGTGACCTCAAAGTATTAATGCGCACGTCATGCCGCTGGGCGGTGAGCCGCTGTGCGGCGTGACACCAGTGTCCTAGAGGCCCTAACTCGACCAGCCAGCGCCTACCCTGAACAATTGTACTGTGGCTGTTGACACGCTTTGTCGCAGAGAACGGGTGGGAGACTTAAGCCTGAACCAAGAGTTTGCGTCTTCGCTTGAAAAGCGCAACGGCGGTGAGTCCGACAACTGAGAACAGCAGCAGGTCCAGCACAAAATGCATGGCATCCGGTGCGGGATGGTTGGGAAACGAGGGCAGGATCTTAGTCGTCCTTTCAAGGAACTTCTGATTGCGGAGCGCAGTTTGGTCTGCTCCGAAAATGTAGGGGATCCACCAACTCCAGATGTGCAAGACGGCCCACACTCCGTATCCGAACAGCCCCAGCCACATAAGCCAGGACCAGCGCCGCCAGTACGCCAGCGCAAAGAGCAGAACCGGCAGAAGCATTACGAGGCCAAGCCCAAACGCGGCAACCGGCGCCTCTCCCGACCGAACCACTTTAATCAAGCGCTTGCCGGGTTGATCGTTCCACGCACCGAGCGGGAACCAGATGATCGCCTCGAAATACAACGCCAAGACAATCTGTGCCACGAGGGATGCCCTTAGGTACGACATACGAATATTGCAGAGAATAGCATTCGCTCAGTCACGCCGCAGACACGGCTCAAGCTCCCCCCGCCGCCAGCAGGAGAACATGGGTCAGCGAGGGAACAGCTGAACAAAAAATAGATCACAGCGGGCAGGTATAGAATCTTGGCCTTGAAAGGAGGTGCGTCATGATTCTGGGGATGACGACATCTACGTTTACTTTCGTGCACGTACTGATCAGCCTGGCGGGGATCGGCTCGGGATTCGTGGTCCTGTTCGGTCTGCTGGCCGGGAAACGGCTTGACGGCTGGACCGCGATCTTTCTGACGACCACCGTCTTGACGAGCCTGACAGGGTTCCTGTTTCCGGTCGAGCACCTGTTGCCCTCCCACGTGGTCGGCATCATATCGCTCGTGGTGCTGGCGGTTGCGATTCTGGCACGCTACGCTCTCCGCCTGGAGCGCGCCTGGCGCTGGATCTACGTGGTATGCGCCGTGCTCGCTCTGTACCTGAATGTCTTCGTTGCGGTAGTGCAGGCCTTCCTGAAGATACCGGCGCTGAAAGCGCTGGCTCCAACGCAGAAAGAGCCGCCATTCCTGATGGCGCAGCTGGTGGTCATGGCCCTTTTCATCCTGCTCGGCATTCTTGCGGTGAAGAAGTTCCGCATCGAGCGGGCCGTTCCCGCTTGACTCGTCGCAATTCCATCAACCACAAAGGACACGAAGGAGCACGAAGGAAACCTTCAAGGGGGTAAGCCTTCGTGTGACTTCGTGTCCCTGGTGGTTGATGATGAACTTAAGAACCGTGCATGAAGGGGTCATTGACACAGTAAGCCTGCGGGAGTAGGGTTGGGTGCCTTTCGGAAGCAAATCCCACAACAACCCAAGGAGAGCAACATGCAAGTGCGACTCGCGCTTTATGGGGTGGCGGTGTGTCTCTGTCTCGCCCCAATTCTTTCAGCCCAGGATGCGGTCAAGGCTGATCCCAAGCATTACACGGTCATCACCGAAAACGACCGGGTACGGATTCTGAAGGTGCACTACGGCCCGCACGAGAAGTCGGTCATGCACAGCCATCCCGCCACGGTGGCGGTGTTCCTCACCGACGCCAAGGGAGAATTCACCTTCGCGGACGGCAAGAAGCAGACCTTTACCGTCAAAGCAGGAGACACGCAGTACGAAGCGGCCAACACTCACTTGCCGGAGAACACCGGGGACAAAGGGATGGATGTGATCGTCGTCGAGCTGAAGAAGTGAGGCCGGTGCCGCCCAGCCTTTCCCATGGTCTTCTACCCGAGGGTGCCCCGTCCTTGTCTCTCCGCCCTTTGGAGAGACAGGGCGGGGATTTTGCGAACAGCAGCGACTCCCTGCATACTGCTGGCCATGGGAAGCGAAAGTCTGGTGCTGGCAGGCAAGCACGTTCTTCTCGAACCGCTTGACCACCGCCACGTTGACGGCTTGGTGGCCGCGGAGGCGGTTGATCCCTCCCTCTATCAGTGGAGTCCCGTGCCCCAGGGCAAGGTCGAGGCCGCCAGGTACGTCGACACAGCTCTGGCCTGGCGGGATGCCGGGACCGCGGTGCCGTTCGCGATTGTCCGCGTGGATACGGGGGCCGTCCTCGGGTCGACGCGCTTCTGGAATCTGGAGCGCTGGGCGTGGCCGCCTGGTCACGCGCGACACGGACGCGACCTCCCCGACGCCTGTGAGATTGGTTACACCTGGCTGACGCGCTCGGCGATCCGGACTGCGGCCAATACCGAGGCCAAGCTGCTTATGCTGACGCACGCCTTCGAAACCTGGCAGGTGCTCCGCGTGTGTTTTCATACAGACGCGCGGAACCAGCGCTCCCGCGCGGCGCTCGAACGCATTGGCGGGAAATGCGAAGGCATTCTGCGTGCCCATCGGATGGCGGCTGATTTCATCGCTCGCGACTCGGTGCGGTTCTCAATCGTGGCGGCAGAGTGGCCGGAGGTGAAGCGACGGCTGAGGCAACTCCGGGATCAAGCGTGAACGGCCAAACTGAAGGGCGTTCAATTTTCACTGCGGACCGCGCGCCTCCGATCTTTCACTTACTGCGAGTCCCTCAGTCCTGAATGAACAGCGAGCCAGAAGGTTTTGTCTTCGAATCCGAGGGCGAACATGGAGACTCCGGCCAGATTGTAGGAGACGGCGAGCGCTGATTTCAGCGGGATGCTCTGGGTGTCTTCGTACCAGACTACGTGACTCGATCCTTCGGGTCCGCGGTAGGTGAAGAAGGGCGAGGAGGAGGCGGCATCCCATTGTGGCGTCGCTCCGGTGCTCGCGATCAGGGCGGGAATGTCTTTCCACTTCAATTGAACGCCGGTTCCGTGCGTTGTGTCCCAATCGTAGCCATAGGCGGGAATTCCCAGGCTCACTTTGCCAGACTTGACGACAGAGACCGCGAATCGAACACACGGTTCGACCCAGTTCAGACCAGCGACGGCGCCGGGCGCTCCCCAGGGGCCGTTCTCGTCGTAGGTCATCAGTTGCAGGATGTCGGCGTCTCTCCCCAGAACTTTGAAGTCAAAGGCTCCGGTCCAGGAGTCGTTGGGATCGTCTTTCAACTCGGCAGGGACGGAAACCACGGTGACGTATCCGGCAGAGCGCATGGCTTGGGCTACGTCGTGAACGAAGGCGCTGAACGGAGCGCGGTCATGGTTCGGCACAGACTCGAAGTCGATGTTGATGCCGGAATAGCCTGCGGCCTTCACCAGTTGAAACAGGTTGGAGATGGTCTGCTTCCGAATCGCGGGGTGAGTGAGGATCGAGTGCGCGATCTTGGGATCGAAATCCTTGGTTCCAAAATTCGACACGGTGGCGAAGGTCAACATGCCTTTCGATCTCGCGAAATCGAGCGCAGCTTTCGGAGTGCTGCCGGAGATCTTGCCTTTGGCGTTGACCGAGAAGGTGTCGGTGGGGAGTTGATTCATGTAACTGTGGAAAGAGAGAAGAGATTCGTAGGAGCCGGAGGACTCGTAGAATCCCATGATTGCCTTGGAGTCTGCGGGGTCCGCGGCATTGAGCGGCAGGATAGCCAAGACTGCGATGGCAAGAGCGATTGCGAACTTTTTCACGCGGTTCACGAATGTCTTCCTCTCCAAGGTTTCCATCTTTCATTGAGGGTGCCCCAGGCTTGTGCTTTTTGCAAGGTGAGCAGAGCGAGCCGCCGGCCGAAAATGCAAACGGCCTCGGCAAAAGCTGAGGCCGCCGTGAGAGCCGATTCGGCGGCTCCCCGTCAAGGTCACGTCATTATTGTCGAATACACCCTCGCCCAGATCAAGTTGCTTTTAGGAGAGCGTACCCCGCTTGGGATGCTTCAAAATCCCCGCCCTGTCTCTCCAAAGTACGGAGAGACAAGGACGGGGCACCCCGCAGATGAGATTGAGGAAGGATGGGCCAGCCCCCCGCCGGACGTCCTGCTCCGGGACATCGTGGCCACCCGCGAGAACTCGATTTCTGATTCGAGCCAGATTGATCTCGACGTTTTCTGTCCCTATATAAACCAGTACGATCTCAAATCCGCTGCGCCGCGCATCCAGCATCATGCGGAGATAGTTCCTCCCGGCGAGCGTGGTTTCGACTGCAAAGCTCGTGCCTTCGCTGATGTGCGTCTTCGCGGACTGCAGAACTCGTCGAGCGCTGGCGATCGGGAATGCGGCAGATGTGGTGGACTGCAGTGTGCTCCCTAGGGTGTCGGGATCGAGTACCGGAATCTCTTGGAACAGGTCAGAATTCCAGCGAGTCAAGGTGGTCTTACCGGAACCGTTGGCGCCGCCGATGAAGGTCAGCGTGGGGCGGGTCAACGGGAGGACTGGGTGGTTTGCGGAACCTGGGTTCGCTTTTTCTCAGCGAGCAGATCGCTCAAGCGCTTTTTTTCGACAGCGACACCCGCCCGGGCGGCCTGGGCCATCTTCTGCGCGAGCTTCAGCCACTTTCCAGCCATGACTAAAGAATACTCCAGCGAGGCATTCGGGCGCACGACGAAAAAGTAGGCCAGCCCGCCGACTGTACGCGGAATCAAGTTACTTAAAGGAGAGGTGATGTGGTTTGAGCGGGCTGTCCCTGTCTACGGATCTGGCGTCATCCTGAGCGGAGCCGGTTTTCAGGCGGAGCGAAGGATCTCGCGCTCATCTTCACAGCACTCCGCAGGAAAACTTGGACCATCACCATCAGAGTGCGCCACCCGCCAACAGCGGTATTCGGGCGGCGGGCAAAGTTTCTTCTTGGAAAGAAGCGGTGAATCATTGCGTTCCCGGCTGTGTGCCTCCCACCTTTCGCAAAGTACGTGTCTAGTCCCACGACATACTTTACAGTTTGTCCCGACACATCCTTTACAGTTTTCACTTGGCATCCGACTGGGGGAACCAGCGCTCGACCGCGGTCGAGTGCTGGTTCCCCAGATCGAGTTCGCGGATCAGGGTGCGGCAGTAGTACACCAGCACCCGCTGTCCGATCCGCTCCAGTTGCACCCACTCTCCACACAAGGCCTTGCTGATTTTC
>JAIQFC010000064.1 GCA_020073465.1 Terriglobia bacterium | reverse complement strand
TGCCGAACTCTTGGCACAAGGCAGTGAACGGCTTCTCCTGCCGGCTCGCTGCCACGACAAACCGCACGCGTTGTTCTTGCACATCCATGGTCTTCCACGGCATGCTGGCTTACACTCCCGCGCTCGCTTCGCTCGCGCCGGAGTGTAAAGGATGTCCCGGGATGTTTTGTAAAGGATGTCATGAGACTGAACACAAAGAACGCAAGGATGGGGCAGCCTCAGTCGTGGTGGCACCAGAACCCAGCACGGAAAGGATGGGCCAGCCCGCCAAACATCAGTCAAAGGTTGAGCCACCCGCCCATGGAGTTATCTCTCCTGAATCGGCATGCGTGCCGCTTCTGGCACTTCGGCTTCGATATTCGTGAAATAGGCCTCTCTTGTTTCTTTCAGAAAGTTCTTCGGGATAAGAATCCTGCCAGATGTTTCATCTTTTACTTCTGAAAACCAACCACCCTCACCCCACACTATGTAAACAATGTAAGTCCTTCCCCTTTCGCATTCGGGGCAGTTGACTGCCGCGGACCCAAGGAGCCGATCACCAGGCTTCAGGAGACGGAGTACCAAACAGATTCTGCGGGCCACCTTCGGTATGTGGTTTTAACCAATCGAATGACGAGACTGGGATTGGTAAAGGATCATTTCGATCGGGGAGATTCATGTTCCAGAGCGCAACCGTCCACTTGATGTCGCGGGCAATCGCGCCAGAATGATTGACGACGATCAAGGATGGGTCTTTAGGGTAAACAAATCGTAATCTGATCTCAGGAGTCGCGTGGGCTGTTTCCGGCGTTAATGGGGCGGCTGTCCCAACAGTAGGCTTTGCCTGATTGGAGATGTCGAAACGCTTTTCAAAATCAATGGGGAACTTTTGAGAGGATACCTCGAATGTTCCCTTCACTTTGACTAAGCGTGGCACTGTCCTAGGAGCAAATAACTGTTGCGGGAGTTTGCCCTTAGTAGCCTGATTCAGAGCAACAGACGCAAGCACCAAATGCAGAACTGTGTTGCTATAAAGCATATTGCAGTGAACTCTGTAACTTCCAGCAATCTGCGCGAGTCCTTGGGTCGGAACTATAGGAATGGTTACGGCCTTACCCTTCTCGTCTGCACCTTCCAGCGAGACTGGGGGCATTTCAGCGCCGGTAGGAAACGATGTTACGCCTGGGAACTGGCTGATCTGCCCAATCCCTGCGATGCTCGTGTCCAAGGCCACTTCAAGGTCGAGATTCTGTATCGCAGTCGCGCCTAGACCAATATCGAGTCTCACATCCACGTATTTATCGTCCCAGATAATCCCTCCAAGGATGGTCTGTGGAGGGTATGGATTTGAGTATCCGGGTTGTAGGTAGGCATCTAACCTAACCTGGGGTGCTTCATCAGTAGCCGATTGAGTGTGCCGATTCACTTCCTCTGGCTTGGCATAATACTTTTGGGTTAACCACCATATTGAGCCAATTGCCCCACCCACTAACGCACCAACGAGGATGAATGCCCCCACTGTGGCCATAAATCCCTTTCTCTTGATTCTCGACGCTTGCGTATCTTTGTGGCGATGCCCGGCAACCAAAAGGCCCAGGCCGACGAGTGTAAGAACGGCGGATACGACTATTGCTACGACGGGGCCGAGTAGCTTATCAATTAGATAAGGCATGCCCGTTCCCGCAAAGAGAAACCCGTATCCAAATTTGGTTTCCCGTGACATATGCATGGCCGGAAATCGTACCACCTTCTTTGCGTGAAGGTGGTAATCCCGACAGATTGGTATCCCATTTCTCCCCTTCCTCTTGCGGGAAGGGGGCAGTTCCTAGTTGAACCGCAGTCCACCTGCTGGACGGGTGGCCCACTCAAGCCTGGTTTTGGCTTGAGTGGGGCAGTTTAGAGCTGGACAGAGTCTTCCTGCCGCCCTTTCGTGTTTTCGTGTCGTCCATTCCGACTCGATCTCCACCGTCCGATGCAAACATTAAACACGAGGTCCCTCCACTCCACAGATCATCGCTTTGCGATGATCTGTTCCGGTCGGGATGACAGAATTGAGAAGATCGAAACATCCCCACTCAAGCCAAAACCGGGCTTGGGTGGGCCAGTGTCCATCTTTCCGAACTGCTATCGAACCAGAAGAGGCTTCCCCTTGCGGAGGTTGCAGGTTACGCTGAGCGCAGCTAAATTAAGTGCGAGAGTTGGAGCCGTACATGGAAAGGCCCGTCGCGGTGGAATCTGCCTCTGCGAACCTATCGCTCCACGCACTTCCCGTCCGCCCGCAGAAGCCCCCAGGCTTCGCGGTAGCGCTCACACGTGTACCGGTCCGGATGTCGTGGCCTCGCCGGCAACAGCGTCACCGCCTTCTTCTGCTGCCCTCGCAATAGAACTTCCGCCGGAATCAAGTACCACACATCCGCAGGGATCACGTAAGCCGCAAAGAAGTCCACCTGCTTCAACGTGTAAGGATGACTGTGACAGTTCGGTTTGAACTGGCAAAGATATCCGTACTCGGTCCGGCAGTCCGTCGACTTCACCTGCACGCGCAGAACCCGCGAGCCCGATTCGATCCCTACGTCATAAGCCGACGAATCTCCCCACGGCTTCGACACCCGGAACCCATGCTCGATCGCCTGCGTCATGAAGCGCAGTTCCACCCACTCCCCACGCTCCTTGAATGTCCTGAAACTCTTGCACTTCGCCATCTCCCCCGCCCCCAGGTTGTCCGTTTCCGCCCCCAAAACAAAAGGCGCAGCCCATGGGCCGCGCCTTCTTTTCTTAAATCTATTATCTATACTGCCAGTATAGCATAATGAGATAGGGCAACTGGACATTTTCTGGGAATTATTTTGCCTACGCTGGCAACGAGTTAGGGGGAATGGGGTGGGTTTTGCCTCTTGACAGGTTTTCCGGGTCCGGACCCTTCGCTGGTGTGGAGCGAAGTCGAAGGGAGTGTCCGCTCCACACGTGCTTATTCTGACGACACCAGGCAGGGCGACGCATCCGGAGCAACTGCCAGAACGCGGGCTGCGTCCTTGCGGTTGATGCCGCGCTTGCCCAGCCACTGCTTCAGAAGCTTTCGCGCGGAAGGCGCCAGGCGGGAGAAAAACAGCCCCGCGCGTCCCTGATCGCTGGCCCAGATCACGTCCGCATGTCCATGCAGTTCGTGCTCCGTGCCCGGCAGGACGCAGCGGAAAGCCAGGTTGGAAAGCATGGGCACCGGTTCGGTGGCTTGTACCGCGAATCCGTGTTCGCTGATGTCGATGCCGAGCGCCGGCAGGGTGCCGGTCTCCAGTTCGAAGTAGACCACCGTCTTCATGGTGTGGCGCGGAGCTTTGCGGCGATTCTTGGCCCGCAGCTTGTGGCTGGTCTCAAACGCGTCCTTCACCTGCTCCGCGTCGAGCGGCTTGTAAAGAATGCAGTCCGCTCCCGACTGAAACGCCTGCCCCGTACCCGGCCACGCGCGGCTGGCCACGGCCAGCAGGGCCGGCTTCTGCGGCGGCAGCAGCAGCGCCGCCATCTTCACAACTTCTCCGGCGTTCGGCAGGTCAAAGTCCACGATCAGCGTGGAGCAACGCCCGGCCATCACTAACTCCATGGCCTCCTGTCCGGATTGGCAGATCACCTGATTGATCCCAAGCTGTTCCAGGACGGTCTTCAGCCCCCGAAGAGTAGGACCGTCTTGACTCAGTACCGCAGCAGAACGGCGCATGCAATGAAAGTACGGTCCCAAAGAAACACAGTAAAGTCACAGCAGTAATCCGCCGCGCGATTACCGAAGGGGAATTGACGTGCACGAGCGAAGAGCCCTCAGCAACGAATCCTGCCTTGTCCGGTCCCGGAGGGACCACTGACAATAGCCCGGCGTTTCCAACGCCGGGTTAGTTCAGGCTTGGAGAGACGCGTCCCGGCGGGACGCCTGAACTCCACGCGGGATCATCGGTCGACTCCTCAACCCGCTGCTATAATAAAGAATTGCGCTCATGCCAACGAAGCGACTAATCCGGTCGACGACCGTTTTGTCGGTACGCCGCGGCAGTACCGTGGTTCTGGCCGGCGACGGCCAGGTCACGCTCGGCGAATCCGTCATCAAGCATACGGCTAAGAAGATCCGCCGCCTGTACAACGACAAAATTCTGTCCGGATTCGCCGGATCCACCGCCGATGCGTTCACCCTGTTCAGCCGCTTTGAGGCAAAGCTGGAGCAGTATCACGGCAATCTCGGACGCGCGGCGGTGGAACTGGCCAAGGACTGGCGCACCGACAAGTTCCTGCGCCATCTGGAAGCGCTGTTGATCGTGTGCGACAAGGAACAGACGTTCCTGCTCAGCGGACAAGGCGACGTGATCGAACCCGACACCGGCATCGCCGCCATCGGCAGCGGCGGCCCTTATGCCCAGGCCGCAGCCCAGGCGCTCTCCGAGCACACGCAGCTCTCGGCCCGCCAGATCGCCGAAGAAGCCATGAAGATCGCCGGCAAAATGTGCATCTATACCAATGACATTGTGACGATTGAAGAACTGTGAGAACAGTGATCAGTGGCCTGTGGTCGGTGGCCAGAACAAAGTCCTACTGACCACTGGCCACTGATCACTAGCCACTAAATTTTATGGCCATTTACTTGCCCAGCTCCGCCGAAGAAGAACAGCTAGCCCTCGACGAACTCACCCCGCGTGAGATCGTCGCCGAGCTCGACAAACACGTCATCGGCCAGAAAGACGCCAAACGCGCCGTCGCCATCGCCCTGCGCAACCGCATGCGCCGCCAGAAACTCACCCCCGAACTCGCCGAAGAAATCATCCCCAAAAATATAATCATGATCGGGCCGACGGGAGTGGGGAAGACGGAGATTGCGCGGCGGCTGGCGAAGCTGGCGAATTCGCCGTTTCTGAAGGTGGAGGCTTCGAAGTTCACGGAAGTGGGGTATGTGGGGAGGGACGTAGAATCGATGGTGCGCGATCTGGTGGAGATTGCGATTGACAACGTGCGGGAGGAGAAGCTGGAAGACGTTGCGGACAAGGCGGAACTGAACGCGGAGGAGCGGTTGCTGGATATTTTGCTGCCGCCATCTCCGGCGCCGAGAACTGATACTCCGGCAGCTGCGGGTGGGGTGGTCATCGACGGCAGCACGGCGTTGACTGAATCATCGACTCGGACACGGGAAAAGCTGCGGCAGCAACTGCGCGAAGGCAAACTCGACGAGCGGACGGTGGAGATCGATGTGCGCGAGCGCAACTTTCCATCGTTTGAGATTCTGACGAACCAGGGTGTGGAGGAGATGGACGTCAACATCAAAGATATGTTGCCGAACATCTTCGGGCAGCGGACCAAGAAGCGCAAGATGAAGGTGAACGAGGCGTTCGAGTATCTGATCCAGGAAGAAGAGCAGCGGTTGATTGACATGGATCAGGTGACGCGGATCGCCATTGACCGCGTGGAGAATTCGGGGATCGTTTTCCTGGACGAAATCGACAAGATCGCGGGGCGCGAAGGCGGGCATGGGCCGGATGTCTCGCGGGAAGGCGTGCAGCGCGATATTCTGCCGATCGTGGAAGGCACGACCGTCAACACGCGTTACGGAATGGTGCGCACGGACCATATCCTTTTTGTGGCGGCGGGAGCATTCCATGTGTCGAAGCCGAGCGACCTGATTCCTGAGTTGCAGGGACGGTTTCCGATTCGGGTGGAGTTGCAGTCGTTGACCATGGAAGACTTCGTGCGGATTCTTACGGAGCCGAAGTCGTCGCTGGTGAAGCAGTACACGGCGCTGCTCGAAACCGAAGGTGTCAAGCTGGAGTTCACGCCGGAGGCGCTGTCGGAGATTGCGCATTTCGCGTTTCGGGTGAACGAGAGCACGGAAAATATCGGGGCGCGACGGCTGCATACGATCATGGAGCGGGTGCTGGACGAACTCAGCTTCGAGGCGCCGGACAAGAAGGGGCAGCAGGTGACCGTGGATGCGGACTACGTGCGTAAGATGCTGACGGATATTGTGAAGGATCAGGATTTGTCGAGATATATTCTGTAATGCGCAAGTTGTGACACACTGGTTTTCTCGGTACGAGAAATTTACTGACCTGAGGGTTCAGGCGTCCCTACGGGACGCGGTTCGTCCTCCCTCCAGCTTTCCCGGCGTTGGAAACGCCGGGCTATTATCCGTGGTCCCTACGGGACCGGGTCTCCTTCGGTCCCCTTAGTTCGGATTTCAGTTTCCGCGTTGCGGGGCGCAGATGAGGCGTCCCTGCGGGACGCTTGTCCAACGTGAAGGGTCAGAGTAAATTTCCGACGTCCCTCAGGGGCTAAAGCCCGTGTCTCTCGTGGCTCTGGGGGGCACGGCTGGAAGCCGTGCCCTTCCCAAAAATCCGAATCGCGGGTTCCCAGTTGGAGCCTATCTCGAGGCTGCGTTGAAAGGGGACGTTGCGACTGCTCTTTCGCCCCGCTGGGGCTTGTTCACGCATCTGAGTTACCCACGGCTTGCGCCGTGGGCTGCATTCTTTCGCCGCTCCGCGGCTCAAAGCCAGGGCCCTCCTCATACGTAAGTGCGGGTGAACCCTCTACCGCCTCAGGGGCTAAAAGCCCATCCAGTTGTGAGCCTGAGCGGCACGGCTGGAAGCCGCGCCCTTCCCGAACTTAAATCGTGGGCGCAGATTCAGGCGTCCCTTTCGGCTCCGCTCAGGGCAGGCTCTACGGGACGCAGGCCGTTGATGGTGCATCGTACCCGCCAGTAGAACTGGCGGGGTATTATCGGCGGTCCCTACGGGACCGGGTCTATTTGGAGCGCCTTCAATCGCTCTTTCGCCCCTACGGGGCTGGACCACCTTTCTGACTTACCCACGGCTCGCGCCGTGGGCTGCATTCTTTCGCCGCTTCGCGGCTAGTTTGTGGCGGCATGATCTTTTCGCAGCCACCATGTCGACCCTCCTATCCCTTGCGGGCGAGGAGGCCGAGGACGGGCAGGGCCATCATGATGACGAAGAGGGTGCCGAGGAGCCAGTTCAGCCACTTCTTCTCCGAGTGATTGACCCAATAACAGAGGAGAGCGGAGAGCAGCAGGGCCTGGGGGATGACTTCGAGCCAGCCTCGGAGCTGGAAGCGGATCGGGGCCGGTGTGTAGATCATGCCTTCGATCGATCCGGAGGCGGGGCCAAAGGTGGAGAGGATTCCGAGTGCGATCAGGATCCATCCCATCAGGAGCCAGCCATTCTTCTTGCCGAACAGAGAATCCCGCAGTGGATAGAAGACCAGGGCGAAGACCAATCCGCGAAGAGGCTGGAAGAGCGGACCGGCCATGACCCAGGGATCGGTGATGTGGCGCATGCCGGAATCGGGGCGAGCCAGGAGCTCGGCGTAGTGGAGGAAGTGAGCGGCGAGAGCGCCCATGAGGAAGTAGGTGAGGGTGTGGCAGACCATGGTTTTGGCGGCCAGAGGGAGGAAGCGGGGATGGTTCATGTGGGCCTCTTTCGTGGGTCGTGGTTTAGTGGTCAGGGGTCATGGTGCCGGCGCCGACTGTCAATGAGTGTAAACGCCTGTGGGTGTTGAAAAAGTCACTGAGATTGGCAGGTGAGAATTAGCGAAAGCATGGTAGAAGGAAAAGTTCCTTCTCATGTTGCGCTGGATTTCAATGTTCGGAGGCCTGCTGATCATGATGGGGCGCCAGGACCGCTCAGAAGCGTTGTTCTACTACTTCCGTCTGGAAGATCAAGTTCCTGAAAACCATCTGCTGCGGCTGATCGACAAAC